>JAHBTL010000021.1 GCA_019638615.1 Chitinophagaceae bacterium
CCGGTAGTGGTGCGACTTTTGAGCTAATTGCACTTCCTGACTGTGGCATATGGTGTTTTTCTCTTAGCGCCGTCCAAGCCAATTTTCTTAACGCCATTTTTCCGGGGCCGATCTCCCTTAAGTCGCACCGGGGTCTTTATTTAAAGCTATTGCGGGTAGCCATGAGAGACCCTGGTGCTGAGGGGTTCCGCCGCGGTGGACTACCCGTAATGTAAAGTGATCAGTGAAGTACAGGAAACTTGCGGTTGATGCTAATTAAAGTTATCTTAGTATACTACCGTTGAGCTTACGGGAGATCGCTATTTATGAACCGGAAAGATTTTGTAAAAACCATTGTTGCCCTTGGCTGCCTGAATTACCAGGACAGCTTTTCCCAGGCATTCGATCAGCCTCAAAACAGGAGTTACCACGTTAGCATGGCCCCGGATATACTATTAGCCAACCTGGCCTATGTAAAAGCGTTTGAAGATGCCGGTATTGATAAAGTCTGGTTAACCGGTTTTATGTATGGGTACTGGTACAGTAAAGCCGCTGTTTTACGTAAGGCTCGGCGTTTGTTAAACGATGCAGGCATCGCAACAGGAATTATAAACATTCCGTTGGGCCACCCCGGCGATTCGTTGGGGAGCAGTTCGGGAGAAGTGCCATTAACTCCTCCCCATCACTGGGAAATGAAAACCGATATAAACGGCAGGCAGGTCAGTGGCACGCATATTTTTCCCGGGGCGGTCAATGAGAACCTGGATGCGTTGAGACAACTGCGTGATGATGATTTTTCTGATTTTTTCCTCGACGATGATTTCCGTCTCGCTGTCGGTCCCGGGCAGGTGGGAGGCAATTTTGATGATGAAGCAAAAAGAACTTTTCTCAACTCGCATCGTTACAATGAGCGCGACTGGCAAACGATGCTTTCCAATATCAGGCAGGGAAAGCTTGATTATAAGCTGAAGGCTTTCATTGATTACCAGTGTGATTTATTGTCTGATGCATTTAAAAAAATAAGCAAAGTATCGCGCAACCGTACCGGGAATATGGTCATGTACCTGGGCTCGGAAAAAGCAGGTATCCGACTGAAGGATTATTCCGGCTTCCCGTTCAGGGTGGGGGAGGGCGCTTTTAATGATGAGAGCTTTCGTTCCGTAAAATCAAAAACGAATGAACTGTTCAGTGTGTTGTTCCACAGGCAGTTTACAACCCCTGAATTGGCATACAGCGAAACTACCGCCTTCCCGCACGATCAGCTAAGCGTTGAAAATCTCTGCGCCAAGCTCTGCATCTCCACATTAGCCGATGTAAGGAATACCATGTTTATGAGCGGGCTTACGCCTTTTCCCCTGTCTTACTGGCGAACGCTCACTCCCGCCATGCAGGAGCAGCGTCGTATACATGCAACGGTGGCGGGCGTAACGGCAAGGGGTATACTAAAAGGTTTTTTTGGAGAACATTCCCGCTATGTGGGCAAAGACAACCCGTACAGTTTGTTTTTTGCGATTGGTATCCCGTTCGAAATAAGTGCTACTGCCACTATTGAAGAAGATATGGTATTTATGGGCGATGAAGATGCACAGGCGTTTACGGAAGGATTGGTGCCGGGATTGAAATCGGTGCAGGTCATGCATCGCTTAAAGGGCGCCGGCTTTAAAGGAATGTGTGTAGAAGAAAAGCTCGAAGCATTGTTCTGCTGGAAGAACGAGCGGCTTCACTTATGGAAGGATGTTCCGTATGTACAGGAAGATGAGCCGGTAGTATGCCGCTGGTATCCCGCTATTCGCCTTGTGTTGCTGTGGAACCTGGCAGAAGCCAAAAGAACGGTCACGCTGAACTGGAGGGAAAAAAAATATACCGTTGCCATCGAAAAGCTGAAGCTGGCGGAGGTTAGGTTGTAAGAGTTTGTAGTTTGGGGTTTGAGGTTCCGGGTTGCAGGTACAGGAAGATTTCTGATTTATACATTTCAAATCTCAAATTTCAAATCCATCATCTCCTAACTGGCATTATTTTTTATTTCTCTAAATCAAAATTATACATATGCAAAACTGGTTAAGAACCTTACTCGCGGGCTATGGCGCTTATAAATGGGGAGGAGGATGCCTCGGCTCCATTCTTGTTTTTGTTATTATTTACTGGTTGCTGGGTTATTGTTGATTTTATTCCACAATATTTCATGCGCATATTTCAGTTATTTTGCCGGATGTAGGCATTAATTTACATGAAGCTCAGGAAAATTACAGGCATACTGTTACGGCTGCTATGCACTGGCGCGATCATATATATTGGCTGGCTGGCTTACCTGCTGGCCCCTGTTATCAGCGCCTATGGGGCTAAAGCACTGGCTTCCGGCATTTACCTTCAGCAGCGTACAGCATCGGAGTTTGAGCAACACGACCTGTCGGATTTTCCATTTTACCTGGGCCGCTATACCGTTAACGAAAATGATTCTTCAGTAACAGGATCAGTATTGGGATTTGCTGAACGGAAAGCCATCTACAGGAAAAACGCGGGAGTAACGGTGATTAACGACTATTCGGAAAATGAAGTAAGGCAACAGCAGTTTTACAAACCCCCGGTTCCGGCTGTTGATGTAGATGCTGCTGCCTGGCCTGCCGGTAACAGGCTGGCCGATACAACTGTTGCAGGCGTTGATAAAAATGCCCTGCTTACAACCATGCAACGGGCAATGCAGGAAAAGTTCAACGGGCAACCATCGGAAACAAGAGCCATTGTTATTGTGCATAACGGGCAGCTAATAGCGGAACAGTATGCCAAAGGCTATGACCGGAACAGCAGGATGCCTGCCTGGTCGATGACGAAAAGTATTACTGCATCCCTGATAGGTATTCTGGTAAAACAAAATAAGCTGGATATCAATAGTCCCGCACCGGTTGCCGGATGGCAGAGCAACAATAAAAAAGCAATTACTATCCGGCAGTTACTGCAACAATGTTCGGGACTGGATTACGAGGAAAACTACAAGGGGCCCGGCGAAGCGGTGAATATGCTTTTTAAAAAAGGAGATATGGCATCGTATATAGCAGGACTGCCGCTGCTGCACCCACCCGGAACAGTATTTAATTATTCAAGCGGGAACTCCAATATATTAAGCCGTATCATACGAAATACCGTAGGCGAGGAGGGCTACCAGGCATTCCCTTACGAGGAATTGCTGTATAAAATAAACATGTACTCTGCCCAACTGGAGCCGGATGCTTCGGGTACCTATGTGGGCTCTTCCTATTGTTATGCTACCGCCCGCGATTTCGCACGCTTTGGACTGTTTTGCTGCAATAACGGAAAATGGAACGGCGAACAGGTATTACCGGAAACCTGGATGAAAGAATCAACGCAGCCTTATGACGCTGACCCGCAGCAACAGTATGGGTATCATTTCTGGCTGAATGGATTTGCCGATGCTACTAAAACCACCCGTATTTTTCCTTCGGCGCCGGCAGATATGTATTATGCATCGGGCTATGGTGGTCAATACATTTATATCATTCCTTCCAAGAAACTTGTTATTGTGCGCCTGGGGTTGAGAAAGATGGATGATGACAGGTTCCTGAAAGAAGTAACGGATGCATTTTGAGCTGTTAGCAGTCAGCCATCAGCTATCAGCCGTGATCAGCTGTAAGTAATTTATAGTTTATAGTTTTTTGTTTATGGTTTAGGTATGTATATCCTGGAGCTTGCAATCAGATATCAGTCATTTTTGAACCACAAAGCCACCGAGACGCAAAGGTACACAGAGAATATTCCGGCTGTCAGGTATCAGACATGAACAATGGATGGAATGTTTATCGTTTGTGGTTTATAGTCATCTCAAATCAGAAATCAACAAATCAGGAATCTCCCAATCAGCAATCAGTTTATGGTTGAAGCCCACAACCTCAAACCCGAAACGACAAACTATAAACCCTGCAACCTGAAACTTGTAACAGCCATTAAATCTCAAATTTCAAATCCATCCCCCCTTTTTTATTATTTTTAAAGAAAAAACATGTCCTCCAAAGCTGCCACCCCCGAAGAGTACCTCAATGTATTACCTGCCGACAGGAAAGAAGCTGTAAGCAGGCTCCGGAAAGCGGTGCTGGAAAACCTTCCCAAAGGCTTTAAAGAAGAGATGTCGTACGGTATGATTGGGTATGTAGTGCCGCATGACATTTACCCGGATGGATATCATTGCGATCCCAGGTTGCCCTTGCCCTTTGCGAATATCGCTTCACAAAAGAATTTTATCGCTTTATATCACATGGGCTTGTATGCTAAACCCGACCTGATGAAGTGGTTTACCGATGCATATCCGAAGCATAGTACCGGTAAGCTTGATATGGGCAAAAGCTGCATCCGGTTCAAAAAGCCGGAGCACATACCCTATGAGCTTATAGGAGCGCTCATGAAAAAAATGACGGTAAAGGAATGGATCAGGGTATATGAAGAAAATGTGAAACGGTAGGGTTTAATAATCTGAATACGGTGCGGCTTTCATTAATATGATCTCCGAGCGGGAAACGTTTTTCTGGTATTCCTGCTTTGAAGAAAGCGATTTCCATTCGTTGTCGGCCCGGAAGGTCGTCCAGTGAGCATCCCGGTCCTGCATGTTTTCAAAGCTCGTCATATACATCAGGTTGGGCATGCGGCTTCCCGCTATCACTTCTCCGTAAAATACTGCGTTAAAATTTAGTCTTTTGAACAAAGGCACTTCTCCGCCTTCATTGAACATATGTATTTTGTTTCGGGATATTTTTTCCGTGTGCCCTTCATAGCTTCTCAGCTCATATATATGTTCTGCCTTTGCCGACTGAAGGCGGGGCAATTGCATTACAGGAGCTGTTTTAAATGCCTTCAGCAAAACAGACTCTATCCTGTTGTAAGGAGGAGCGGTATAAGGAGCGTTGATGTAGTCGTTCCCGTTGGTTGTATACGCACTGTTTTTTTCCAACTGAAATGGCAGGTCGATCATTTGTTCCGTTGAAGCAAAAGGAAGGACAACATACAGGCATTTATCCGTTGCCGTGTCGTTGCCCACCGGTTTAAATACGCCTACCTGTCTGATGCCCGCCTGGTGGGCGGCCGGTATAAAAGCTTTTTCATAATACCTGTCAAGCAGCGCTTCCTGTTCCTTGCTGCTGAAATGATAGATCTTTATTTCGTAAAAGGTTTGCTTTTGTTGCGCGTTCAGCCAAACTGAGGTTGATAAAAGAGAGATGATCAACAACATTGCTTTTTGAAACATAGCCGGGTAATTTTGTTTAAAGCGAATTGTTTTGCGGTATTGCCATTATTGCTCTTCATTATTGATCTGTGGAGATCTTATCATAGCTCGCTACGATGCCTTTTATTAAAGAGGAGCTGAAGCCCTGGTGCTCCATTTCATTTAAGCCCGCGATGGTGCATCCTTTCGGAGTGGTTACCTTATCTATTTCCTGCTCAGGATGTGAGTTCTTCTGCAATAATAATTCCGCGGCGCCTTTTACCGTTTGTGCAGCTATAAGACTGGCAGTGGCCGCATCAAAGCCAATTTCAATGCCGCCCTGTATATTGGCGCGAATGTAGCGCATGGCGTAGGCTGTGCCGCAGGCGGCCAGTACGGTAGCCGCATCCATCAGCTTTTCTTCAATGACCACTACCTTACCCAACTGGTTAAATAGTTCTTTCACATAATTGAGCTGCTCACTGGTAATATCCCTGGCGCTCAGGCAGGTCATGCTTTCCCGTATGGCAATGGCAGTATTGGGCATCGCCCTGACAGTAGATATCTTTTTGCCAAGTACACCGTGAATATGCGCAGTAGTAATGCCGGTAACAACGGAAACAAGCGTATGCCGGTTTTCTTCGAATAATAACTGAAGGGAAGTTAATACATCGTCCACCTGGAAAGGCTTTACGGCAAGTATTACAAGATCGGCAAACCGAATGGCTTCTGCATTGTCGTTGCTCACTAATACGCCTTTTTCTTCGAGGCTATGCAGCGTGTGTATATTCCTTTTGGTGATGAGCAGTTGCCCGGGCTGTACAAACTCACTCATTATTAATCCTTCTGCAATGGCAGATCCCAGGTTGCCCCCGCCTATGATGGCTATTTTTTTATTCATTTTAATAATGGTTTCCTGTTGCCAGATAGTTTTTAACATAATCACCGATGCCTTCTTCCAGACTGTAAAAAGAAGAAGCGTATCCTGCATTTTTCAGTTTGGTCATATCCGCTTCTGTAAAATACTGGTATTTTTCCCTTATGTCGGCAGGCATGTCAATGAACCGGATGTCCGGTCGCTGATCCAATCCTGCAAATGTAGCCGCAGCAAGATCGTAAAAAGTTCTTGATTTGCCAGTGCCCAGGTTATATAATGCGGAGTCCGGTTGATTTTCCATTAACCAGTAACAAACATGCACAACATCTTTCACATAAATAAAGTCACGCAACTGTTCCCCGTCTTTATAATCCGGCCGGTGCGACTTAAAGAGGTTAACAAATCCATTCTTTTTTATTTGGTTGAAAGCATGAAAGATCACACTGGCCATTCTTCCTTTGTGATACTCATTGGGGCCATATACATTGAAGAACTTTAACCCGGCCCAGAACGGAGGACAGCTATGTTGCCTGATTGCCCACTTATCAAATTCGTTTTTCGAAACTCCGTATGGATTGAGGGGATGCAATTGGTCAACAACGCCATGGTCGTCTTTATAGCCTGATTCACCTGCACCGTATGTTGCTGCCGAGGAGGCATATAGCATAGGTATGTCGTGAACAACGCAAACGTTCCATATATCTTTGGAATACTCAAGGTTCAGTCTTTCATGCACTTCATAATCAAATTCTGTAGTATCGGTACGAGCGCCTAAGTGAAAAACAAACCGGATGTCAGGCTTATGATCGTGCAGCCAGTTAAAGAACAGGTCTCTTTCAATTTTATGCAGGAATTTTTTGTTCAGGAGGTTACTGACCTTGTCTTCTCTTTCAAACTCGTCTACGAGGATAAGCTTATTGTAACCTTTTTCGTTGAGGTAGCTTACCATGCAACTGCCTATAAATCCTGCTGCACCGGTTACAACAACCGTATCATCCGGGGAGAGCGTATGCTTTTTGCCTTTTGAAGCCATGTTTCGCTTTAAAGATTGCAAGTTAATTGAAGCGGAACAATTTATAAAAAGCGAAAAAATTACGGGCGCATTCCAAATCGTAGCTGTATATTTAATTGCCCTCCCCTTTTTTATTCCTTCTTCGCATCCCGCATGAGCGGGAGCGAGGGAAAAACGGTGCTACAATTATTATATATACTCCATGTAGAAATTGCCGCAGACCTGTCCGCCGTAGGCAGATACACGGATTAAATCTGCGAATCTGTGGCTAAAAAACCACGGTATATCCCTTGTTTTGCAGGCCTGCGGGGCTAATTTGGAATGCGCCCGATAACCCCCTACTTTTTCCTTACTGCTTCATTGGCGAGGTTGCGAAGGGTGGCTGCGCTTTGAAAGCCTGTAACACGGTTTATTTCAACGCCGTTTTTATAAGTGGCTATAACCGGGATACCCTCAATGTTCAGCGCTTTTGCAAGTTGTTTTGCCTGATCGACGTTCACCCGGTAAACAGTCAGCTTCCCTTTGTATTGTTTTGACAGCCGCGTAATGGAAGGCTCCATTTCCCGGCAGGGCATGCACCAGGGCGCGTAAAAATCTATCATCAGGGTAGGGTGTTGCGCCAGAAGACTGTCGAAATGAGCCATTGTAAACGAATCGTTCACTTTGTTCTCCACTGTTTTTTCCACCGGGAAATGATTGTGCTCCCAGCTCATGATACCCCCTTCCAGATCGTAAATATTTTTGAATCCCATTTTTTGCATTTGCCTGGCAGCATCTGCGCTTCTTGCCCCGCCTTTGCAATATACCAGTACGGGAATGTTTTTATCAAGGCTGCCTATCTGTTCAGGGAAGTCAGCGTCGTAGATATTTATATTCCTTGCGCCGGGTATGTAACCTGCTTTAAATTCTTCGGAAGTCCTTACATCTATAACCTGTTTGTCGGTGATGGAATCAAGCGCCTTTTTGAACAGGTCTGAGGAAAGTAGCTGAAGGTTTTTACCGGATTGCGAACAGGCATTTGTAATGCACGCAGCCAGGAAAAAAACAGTATATACAAAAATCTTTTTCATTGATTGGAATGTTGTTGGATGATCTGTTTGAGCTGGTCAACCGGCACCACGCCAGACTGCCGCCATAATACTTTTCCGTGTTTAAATAAAATAAGGGTTGGTACGCCCTGCACCTGGTAGACGTTTGCCGCTGCCGGGTTTTTGTCAACGTCTATTTTTATAATGGTCGCGGTATCGCCCACGGACTCCTTTAGCTTTTCAAGCATAGGAGCCATCACCTTACATGGACCACACCATGTGGCAAAAAAATCTACCAGCACAGGTTTATTTCCATTGATCAATTCTCCAAATGTAGCCATGACAGTTTATTGAATATAAACAGAATAGATAATCAGCTTTTGGCAGGCAAATTTACAACATTGAATGTTAAGGAACCGTGACATTGGTTACGGGAGGCACATTTCAAATTGTTGAAGCAGTCGTGTCTGCAAAACAGGGATATACCCTGGGTTTAGCCAGGGGCTGACTAAAAAGGTCGTTGAATATTGCGAGTTAATATAATTAAGGGGCCTCAATCATTGAGCCGTGACAAGTTTGTATTCGTATTTTGCAGCTTTCGTATTTGTTTGGAAACGTTCTGATTCCAGAGAAAATATATAAAGATTCTTTTGTTGAGATCACAGTAATACAAGGTTAATCAAGGCTCCCGAATGTTCGGGGTGGTCGGGATCATAATGACGACCTTTTTGGTCAACCCCGCTGATATGTCTTTCCCCCACCTTTTATCTTCCACCCTTCACCTCATACCCTGATTTTTGTTATTTTCACGTTTTCAAAGCTTCAATTTGTTGCATTCATGAAAGCAATAATACCCGTAGCAGGTGCAGGTACCAAACTGCGTCCTCATACATATACTCAACCCAAAGCCCTCATACCACTGGCCGGCAAAACACTGCTTAGCATTATTGTAGACCAACTGGCAGAAGCAGGTGTTAAAGAGTTTGTTTTTATTATCGGTTACCTGGGCGATAAAATACAGGACTATGTAAAACAGCATTACCCTCACCTGGAATGTTATTTTGTATTGCAGAATGAAAGGCATGGCCTGGGGCATGCCATTTATCTTACAAAAGATATTGTAGCCAACGATGAGGTTTTCATTGTATTGGGTGACACCATTTGTGAATACAATGTATCGGAAATGCTGTACAGCCAGGATTCGGTGCTGGGAGTAAAAAAAGTAGATGATCCCAGGAATTTTGGCGTGGCGGAAATAGGAGAGGATGGCTTAATAGCCCGGGTGGTGGAAAAGCCGCAGATACCTAAATCGAACCAGGCATTGGTAGGATTGTATAAGATAAAAGATACGGCGTTTTTGTTTACCTGTTTGGCCGAAATGATAAACGAGGGACAGAAAAACAGGAGTGAATACGGGTTAACGGATGCCCTGGAGTGTATGATCAAAAAAGGAGTGGTGTTTCGTCCGTTTAAGGTGCAGAACTGGTTTGATTGTGGCCGCATTGAAACCCTGCTTGAAAGCAACGCTACGCTCATGAAAAAGCTGGGAGGCAGGATTTCGCAGGAGCATGTATTTGAAAATGTAATTATCGTGCCGCCTGTTAGCATAGGACGCGGTTGCGAAATCAATAATTCCATTATAGGCCCCAATGTGGCAATAGGGGAGGAAGCCAGGATTACCTATTCAATAGTCAGGGATTCAATTATAGGAGATTTTGCTAATTTATATGATGTGGTGCTGCACGATTCACTCATTGGCAGCGATACCGAAATAAAAGGTGAAACCCGTTCACTGAATATTGGCGATAATACCCAGATAGACCTGGGTTAAGCTGACGCTCCTTTTATTTGCTTTTCTTGGAAGAAAGAAAAAGCTGTTTCCCTGTATGTTGCAGGCCCGTACTGCATTGTAATGTGCTGCAGCACAAATCAGCATTTTTATTTTTACAAGTTTTTTGAGAATTAGTTCTGCCACCCTACTTTTGCGCCGGAGAGATGGCAGAGCGGTCGAATGCGGCGGTCTTGAAAACCGTTGACTGTAACAGGTCCGGGGGTTCGAATCCCTCTCTCTCCGCAAGCCAATAAATGACCCTGCATTGCGGGGCATTTTTGTTTGGGAGCGGCACCAGGCTTGCCTGGGGGATGCGGACAAACAAAAATGATGGTGAGCGACGCGAACAGGTCATTTATTGGCTTGAAGCCACCCACGCCGGGATCATGCAATAATCCCTCTTTCCCGCTTCGCCCGCCGGAGCTTCAGCATAGGCAATCACATGGGAATAAGTTGAAGATCACTATTTCTTTGCTCGAAAGAAGTTCTCGTGAATAGACTCAATTAGATATCTATACCCGCCTGTCTCACTTTTTTTAAATTCAACCAGCCCCTCCTTTCCTGCCAGGTAAAGTTTGTGTTTGTTGTTCCAAATTGTTAACTCAGTTACTGTCCGGACAGTAACCCAGGTTTTTTTCCCATTTGTTGAATGCATGGGACTGACCAAAAAGGTCGCTGAACGTCATTGCGAGTTACTAATTAGGCGGCGCCTCCATCATTGCGCCGTGACAAGTTGCATTTGTTTGTCACAGCTTTCTGATTTGTAAGTATCCTAAGTCGGCTAAGTTATCAGCAAACGTATCAGGGCTCTGTTGCTGAATTCACAGTAGTACTAAAGCTTCATCAGAGCGTTCCGGGAAATTGCGGTAATAATTTCCCGGCGGCTTTTGGGTTACTTTTTTCCGCAAAAAAGTAACAGAAAAAAGCGGAGGGATTGTAGTTGAAAGGAAAACCGGGTTTGTGGAACAACAAATTGAAGTTCATAACCGGTTGATAAATAGCAAACTGGATGATATGTCATTGGCAGGGAGGAATCCCGACTGTGTCGGGAAAGCAATCCCATTGAACGATAACGGATCAAGTATTTGGGATTGCTTCTCCGCCGCGGCGGATCGCAATGACGACCTTTTTGGTCAGCCCCTACGATCAATAGATTTTAATAATCATTCTTGTTCAACGGTCATATTTAACTTGATTTGCTCACAAAAAGTAATGAGAGTCGCCTGTCTTATTTTAAGCTGTTGTGATATTGTTGAAAGTGGGTAGCTCCACACTAAATCATAAAAGGACTGTCTAGGAAAGTGGTAAGCTGATTTCTGAAAGCACCATTATATATTGTGTTTTTATGTCATATTGATGAGGGCGAGAGGATGTTTGATTTTGCGGTTTCAAATATGGAACAAATGTTTTACTTTTAACCAAAATTTCACTCAAAAGTGAAATAATTGTCTAAAAAATAGCGTTAACCTTGAAATCATTTTAGCTAAAAGTGAATTACAAAATAGTAGAACTTAAGCACTTGTCCGGCAAAGAAACCACAATCTATCCGTAATTATAGATGATGACGACTGCTCGCTTTATGATCAGTTTTTAATTCAATATCATGAAAAATACAGTTATGCCATAAAAGATATTCAGACAAGGATTCGTACTATGGCAAACAAAACAGGAGCAAGAGACATCTATTTTAAAGGTGGAGAAGGGGTGCCTGGAGATGGTGTCTGCGCCTTATTCGATTTGCCAAATTCTAACCTTCGGTTATATTGTATAAGATATGGACTTAATCTGATAATATTAGGTGGAGGCGGCCCAAAAAATGTAAGGGGCATGGCAGGATGATAAAAAATTAAGCTCCGAAGTTAAAAAATTGATGAAGATATCAGAGGCTATTACTAAAAGAATGATGGAGAAGGATATATACTGGTCAAACGATAAAATGCATCTATTGGGAGAACTAAACTTTAATGATGATGAAAAATAATACCGCAAGAAAATACTCAAGTCCGATAATCGAAAAAATCACTTCTGAAGCGTCTGCGGAAGAAACCAATCGCATAGAAAACAAAATGCTTTTTGCTGCGAGGCTTGATGATCTGATTAAAGAGAAAGGCTGGTCAAAAGTTTTTTTTGCAGAAAAACTTGGCAAAAAACCTTCTGAAATAACAAAGTGGTTGAGCGGTACCCACAACTTTACCATGGACACATTATCAGATATCGCTTTTGTTTTCGATTTGAGTTTGCCTGGATTGATGGAACAAAAAGAAGTAACAGTAGTCAACAAATATGAAGTAATTCTTGTTGCTCATGAGGTTAGGTCAAGTATACAATATGTTACACCCTTTTGGCAGCCTCCTGCTAAAGGTGCGGTAATCACCGGAGCTAAATCATCTCAGCATTTAAACGTCTCAGCGTAGTAATGAATATGTCAAGAAGTAAAAAGGTACGGAAGCAGGAAAAATTAGTAAATGCGCAATTGCAGTTTCAGTCAATTGAATTGTTAAGCGGTTCTATAAATGCGCCACACTCTTTGAATCCGACATCTGACTACAATTTTAATATCAATATTCAAACACAGGTTGATGAGTCGAAAGCTTTAATATTTTCGATAGTGTATGTTGACATTACAAATCCGGAACGCACTTTTACATACGGATCGCTGGTGGCGAGCTGCATTTATGCTCTTGGGAATTTTAATGAGATAATTACAAAGGATGAGATGGGTAGGCATATAATTCCTAAAGGACTTGCTGATACGCTGAATATGATTTCAATTTCAACTACAAGAGGAATTATGTTCTCAACATTTAAAGGAACTTTTTTGCATAATGCAATAATGCCACTTGTGAACCCACAACAGATAGTCTCACATTCAGCACAGCAGCAGCTATAGCCATTTTTCCATCTCGCGAGGAAAACATTGCCAGTTTAAACAGCGCCCCGGTTAACAAAAAAGTTAACAACCATGCCTTTTTTTTACTTTTTTATTTTTTCGAGCACAAGTATCCAGTCCTGAGGCGATGGCAGCTTTTTCTGGAAATCGGGATGGACCTTCTTTTTTCCTGGTGTATCCTTCAATGAGCTAATGATGCCGATATCAAATTTCCTGCCCGTAGCCGGATCAAAGTAGTAGCCACGCCAGTCAACATCCGCGTCGAGGTTTTTTATTGTAGGGCCACTCCAGTCATAAATGTTGCGCCGGGGTAAGTATATAAAGCGTACTTCTCCAGGGATGCCTGATGCAAAACAAATCGAATCGCTCCATTCAGCGTGCGGCTTAAAACGCCACCATTCGTATTTTTCCAAAAGCTTTTTGCCGATACCTATCTGGAAAGATCCCGGATAGTTCATTCCTTCCTCCCAGGTTGTCCAGTCGTAAACCCTTTTCTCCGCTCCATTCGCCGCGCAGCCGGGATCACCCTCCACGCTGGCGTGCCATACGCCCGCCGCTCCATAGGTATGCCCTGAGGCGCCGCTTAACATGTACATCCAGAAGATGTGTCGTTGCACATATTGAAAACCCTGCTGCATATGGCCCTCATAACAGGTTTCACCTACCAGTGCAGGCATGGGTGGTTCAACCCTGAGCGCATGTGTTAAACGGTGTAGCGTTTCGGGCGTCGTTGCTATTGCTTCATCATGGTGTGCGCCAATCATATCGAAACTGATAATTTTCTTATCAGCGTCGCCTGCCCGTGCTACCCCGGGATATGAATGAAAACTGAGCGGATGATGATAGGCATCTGCATTTTTAACATACCAACCCAGTTCACTCCAGGGTCCCTCGCCGTTTTTGCTTACATCAGGCACCTCTCCGCCTACAATCCACATTACCGGGTAGGCCCCATAACGAGCTACCAGGTAGCGCCAATGTCGTTTCAAACCTTCAATGCCCACATTTTTCATAGCGTCGCAATCGGCTCTTCCCCACGCGCCAACGATTGCAGGGGTCAACCCTTCGTTTACCAGGTGCTGAATACGACGGTCGGCATATTCAAAATAAGCGGGATTTACCACGCTGAAATCTTCTTTGGTATATGGCATGCCTCCTTCGTTGGCCCATGACGGCTGGAAGGGGTCTTCATCAGGATAAGGCCCACATACAATCTGGATGACGGAAAATCCTTTTGTTTTACGATCAGCCGCTAATTTTTTAAATCCCTCCCATGTCATTCTTTTACACAGGTTTTTCCACCATGTATCTCCCAGCCAAAGAAAAGGTGTACCATCTGCATACTCAAAATGCATGTTACCTTCAACCGTCTTTGGAAACCCATGTATGTATAGTAGATTCTTACCTGTATAGGGAACAACTTTCAGCGATCCCTTTTTAGAGTTTAGCTTGGTATTCCTGCTGTCGCTGCATTTAACAGTGAATTGGTACTCCCCGGTTTTGGGTGGAGCAAACCGCACGGACCATGTATTCTTACCTGACCAAAATGCCGGTATTGTCCAACGTTGCTCTCCACTCGAAAAAACGACATTCACTTCTATGTCTGTAAATGGATTGTTGTATTTGTATGCCGATTCGAAAGCTGTTTCAAACACAGTCCATTGTTGTACCACAGGAACTGTATTTGAATAAGATTTTGAGCAGGAAAAACAGATAAGAAAAAGAATAAAAAAATATTTTTCTATGATCTTACATTTCATAATTTGATTTTTTACAGGGACTAATACCCGGGGTTTAATTCCAATAAAATCTGCTGAAACTAAATTTAATAGAATTTCTGAAATCTTTAAGTAAGGAGGAAAAATAAATATGATGAGAGCGTAATGATAAAAAGTTAGGCAATGTTTGACCGCGGTCTTATTGGGGTTCACCAGAAATAATTCTTTCAGGCGGATGACTATCTGAAAGTATACCCGGGAAAATGTTCTGCGACAGATTCCTGGTTCAAAATAGGCAGCATCACATTATCATATAAAGTTCCGGCCAGGCTTTTTGCAAATAATGCTCTGGCATGCGAAATGGAAACGCCCACAATATTAATGATTACCTCCGGAGGTAAAAGAGTTTTCCCGCCCGGGGAAGTATATTGTTTTAAATTTTCTATCTCAAAAAACATGCTGCGCCTGCATTTCGGCTATTACTTTACTGGCATTGTATTCGTCATAATAAGACTGCACACAGGACGAAACTTAGTCAATTTGTATTGGTATCAGGAATAAGCAGATTGTATTCATGCCGAAGCAGGTAAAATGCCACTTGTGAACCCACAACAGATAGTCTCACAAAGTTAAGGGGTATCATGCCCTGTGCAAAGGGCTGCGTTTTTTGTGTTCGCCAATATAGCATATGTTTTAAGTGAAAAGACGCGTGTCCAGAGCGATAAATCCATATCAAAGAGGGGCTGCAATTTTCTGAGAAAAAAAGTATTTATACTTTGTTTTTTTAGTAAAAATACGGCTATTAATTTTTTAAAAAGTGTTGATTCTCACCTTTTAGGGTATTAAAGATATTTTCATGAATTTTTCATATTTTTTTCTGCAATCCTTGATTTGTAACCGGCTTTATCGTACATTTATTTAAGATTCAATTTTACCTGTTCACAGTTATTGTGAAGCGTAATAATTGAAGTCGCGTTTCCTTCCTTGCTGATCAGGTGCACATGATCGCAGGTTGATCCGCTACTTATTTTCTCCCATTTTTTAAAGGCTTATAAATAGGCCGGTAATTCTTTTCTCCTAAATCTTGCGTTATGAAATCACAACTTATTATGCCGCTTTTTTATCATTCCTGTATGCTTACAGCCATGAGCTTAGTGATCAGGGGATCAACATAAAAGGCACTTCCGATATAAAGCAATGCGATAGAAACTTCTGTAAGAACAGGAATAAAAATTCCTGCCACAGAAAAAATATTCTATGCCCTGTTTTGCAGGCGGATATTCTCCCTGCATTATAGAGGTGTGCCAGGTATGTTGAATAAGTATATAACAACCCAAAATTCTTCAGGTTATGAGCAATGGTAAAGCAGCGGATGGAGAACAGCAGATGTACTCCAATGTAATTAATACGCTCAAGCAAATATTAGACAGTATTCCTAAAGTCAGGAAGGCGGAGCAGGGGGCTTTGATCTTTTTAACCGGCACTGATGAAAAAGAAGGTGAGATGAATATAAAGATGGTGCCCCTGTACAGGAACCGAAGCATTGAGGAAAGCGATCTTACCCGGGAACAAAAAGACTATATTTTTAATAAGCTTTGCGATACGCGGTATTATTCAGAACTCTGGCATAGCTCATCTTTTGTTGCGGATTACGAAAAAATTGATCATTTATTCACCAGGGTGCCATCTGAAAATATTATTCAGTACGATAGTGCGGGGATCATGTATGATGGCAATGAAAAGAAAACCTGGCAGGAATTTTACCATGCACTGCGCAAGGGAGAAGTGAACAGAAATACTTGTGATCAATTAATGTTCAGGTCAGGCTGCGCGGAAGTATCTTATATTCCTCTGCCCGTGTTAAGCACACCGTTTGTAATTGTGGTGCTTAACAGTGAGCTCCTGAACACGGAAAGGGATCCACTGCTGATATCCATATATTTCAGGACGCGTGATATTGTATCAAAATACCTGTATACAAAAATATTAAAGGAAATGACCCTTTTTGTTGACAGGAAGGCGGCATCAGCAAGTGAGGAGGAACTTGTCATGAAATTTGTAAAAGTATTATGCAGTGTATTCCTCCCCGTTTCATACAATGTAAATAAGGGACCGGAAGTCTGTTATTTCCCCCAATGGCCTCATAATGATAATATACCGGTGTATACTTTAAAGCTGCTGGACGGGAAATACCTTATAGAATTCAGGCTTACTTCGTTCCGGTTCGCTGACTTTGTTCACGGTGAAACAGACAGTTGTCCGATGTTCCATGAATCGGGGCTGTTTGGAGCTACAGTTGACCAGTCTTCGGCTTTAATTTGCAAGCTGTTTGACCTGATATATTTTGGCTGGAGCCTCCAGGTGAGCGCTGAGAAAAACGCTTACGAAAGGATACTTAAATCTGTAGACCCTGTATTTGTTGACAACCTGGTAGAAAATATGCAGAAGCTCCAGAATAAGATACGGGATAATCGCCAGGTTTTGCAGAAGCTTAATAAAGGGGCAACCAATACAATTGTTTTCGGTACAGCGAAGGTTAGCATTATCCTGGATGGAGAAGCTGTTTTCGAGGTGCCTTATAATCCCAATTCTCCAATAGTTCAGGGTCTGCTATATCTCGAATATATCCTTAAAGGTTCAGCTAAATCGCGATACAGGTTCACCGTTCATGCTCACGAGCTGGTTAAATTGACGGACAGGGAAGAAAAAAACAGCCATGTTATGACTGAATTGAAAAAAGAGCAGTCTTTTCAGGAGGATGCCGAACTGGTGGCATGTCTTGTGAGTTTTTATAGATCAAACAGACCATATATAGATAATGCAGTTGAAGAAGGGGTGCCAAATCATACAAAGTCCTTTAACGAAGGGCTGTATCCGATGTTCTACCTGGCTGTTTGCCTTACACACTCGGCGGCAAAGAAAAAAATAGAGAACGGCCGGACCGCCATTTCACAAATTATCCGCCTTTTAAAAATTTATGAAGCGCAGGATACCGGGTTTCATGAAAAATTCGACAATGCAAAAGAATCGGAGGTGGTTCGGGGAATATTGGGCGAAAAGCAATCTGCCAGGATGAACGAGTCGATAAGCAGGGAAAGAGATTTTGTAAAATACAGATTTAAAGCTTTATTCAAGAAGCTTATAACTTCAAGAGATATGCATGAAGAAGGTTCGTCTAAAAGAGAGAAGCTATCCCTTCTGATCCATAATCTTGAAATATCCGGATTAAAAAAGCCTAATTCGGCGGAGGTACTTCATCAAACCAGCTATTTTTATAATCAATCTACTTATGAATACAATATTCCGTGGGACTATGATAATCCTGTAACAGCAGCTTCCTGATATTTTCAATACTACAGAAGAGTAGGTTTAATATTTCTATAGCAGAAAAAAGAATTTGTCATAATAAGTATAGAAAGCCGATCTCTAATACTTCTAAACTTATGTATATGAAACTCTTTTTTGCAACCCTGTTATTTATGATGTCTTTTCCCTTTGCCTATTCTCAAATCCAGGTATCAAGATCCGGAAGGGACAAGATCATTGTGTCCAACCTGTCTGACGCGAGTAAAGATATTTTTGTAGGCAAAAGGGCTCCTTTTATTTTAGGGCCGCATTCATCAAGGCAGGTTGATTTTACTCTATCGCGCTCCAATGTTAAAAATACAACAGTCTCCGCAATATATGATATAGCGGCCCAATCTTTTGACAGTGTGTTGTGTGTAAACGACGCGGTAAGGGAAAAGTTTCTTATGGAACGGGTACATGTTCTCATTGGTCTTGCGGAAGCCCTATTTGCAGAGAGAATGAGATTTGAACTTTTCATTATATCGTTAAGGATTGTGGCAGGCGCGTTTGGTCTGCCAACAGCGAACCTTGACAGTTTTATTAATGGTATGATTGAGATTTGGAAAAAAGACCTGACCCAAGACATAAAGCTCGTTAGGATGAAGGGGCTTATCAAGTCTTATTTTGATCGTAGTAATGAAATTTCAGTAGCTATGGATATATGCATAGAAAGAACGCAGGAGCAATTAGGTAGAATAAGACCTACGTCCATAAACATGAGCGATTATATAAAACCCCAGTTAAAAAGCTTTTTCCAGGTTTCCGGGTTCGCATGTACAGGTACCCGGGTTCGCATGTTTAAGGGCGTTGGTGATCAGAAAACAATTCAGCGGCTTGATTTTTTTTCACAGCCCTCTTATGGAGCTTCAATCAGTTATGTGTTTAACTCATACAATCGCTCCGGTTACAGAAAGGCAGGAATCAGGAATTATATACCACTGTCTTTTATTCAAAGCAGCGCTGTATTTAAATCAGCAGAAGATCCCATATTCAGCGGTATGTCGCAGGCCTACTCCTGGCAATTGATGAGCGCAGGCCTTGGCTGGTCTTTTGAAGAGTATAAAAGAGGCGGAAATTTCCCTACAAACGCTCTTTTTTTTGATGCGGGAATAATAACAGGAATTATGTCAAAGCATGGGGTTACAAAGGGAAAGATCGTTGAACGTACGAGCGTTGGAAATATTAAGGATATGGCTTTGTATGTAAATGCAGGCTACAGGTATAGAATTGCCGGACCGGTTGACCTGTTCGGATCATGGACGTCAACCATATTTCATTCCGGCAGGAAAGCTGCGAACGACTTACCTAACTTTTTCATGTTCCAGTTCGGGCTTTCCATCCGTTTTGGAAGCCATTTCAGCTATCAATATTGATTCCTGGAAATCGAAGGTATAGAATGGGATTGCTGATATAAAACAATTTTTTATGTCAATATTATTAGGTTATACGGTGGCGGATCGTAAGAAAACCTCGGCGATCGGATTCGTTCAAAACGAGACGGCGTTGTTTTCCGACCATCAGTTGATCACGGATGACGGAGACGCTCACCTTATGACGATCGCCCCAACAGGGTCAGGTAAGGGAAGGAGCAACGTCATACCCACCTGCCTAACCTATCCCGGAAGCCTCATTGTAATTGATACGAAAGGTGAGGCGGCAAATGTTACTGCTGAGGTGAGAAAACGCTACGGAAATGTAGTGATCATTGACCCGTTTAAAGTAGTAACAAAAGAGCCGGACCGGTTCAATCCAATGGATATGGCGCTCCCCGGCTATCCTTTGGAGCAGCAAGGGGTAATGCTTGCAAATGCAATTATGGGTGAACAGCCCACCTTTGCATCTGATCCGTTTTGGGATCACAAGAGCCTGGAGCTGATAGCAGGATTGATCATTCACGAGCTGGAAACGGAACGCGAATTGAATAATGTGCGAAAGAGGCTTTTTAATAATGATACAGATTATAACATTGCACTGCTGCTGGACAGCAAAGTTATAAAAAGCAGCTACGCTTATGAACTGATTGCAGCTTACCTGCAAATGCCCAGTGAGAAAACAAGGCCAAGCGTGCTATCAACGGTTCAACAGTACTTTTCTGTTCTGGGAGAGCCATGTGTAATGAAAAGCCTTTCGGGGCCTTCTTCCTTTGATATCCATTCATTAATAAGGGGCGATCCTGTTACTATCTATCTTGTCATTCCGCCCAATAAGCTTCGGTCGTTTGCCATGCTTCTGCGTTTATGGATCATGTGCCTGCTTTCGATACTTACAGAAAGAGAAACGAGGCCCAGGGTACCGACATTAATGATACTTGACGAGGCGGCGAATCTCGGGCGCATTGACCCGTTGATTTCGGCCATTACCCTGATGCGCGGCTACGGGTTGAGGATATGGACTATTTTTCAGGATATCGGTCAGCTTAAGCTCTTATATGAAAAGGAGTGGACGACAATGATCAACAACTGCGATGTATTGCAGGCGTATGGTATCCGTACACACCTGATGGCAAAAGAACTTGCCGAAATTATAGGAGAGATTCCGGCAAAAGAGCTGCTTCATCTTCCGGAAGACTGCGCTGTTATGTGCAGACCCGGAAAGGGGGCTACAAAAGTTAAGCGTTTGGATTATCTGTCCGACAGGCTGTTTAAGCAATACCCCTTCAGGCAGAATAAAATCTACGCGTCATCCAATGAACCGGCAATTATTGAAAAAGACAATTGCCTGACAGGCTGAAAGTATAAATAGGAAGAACAGGAAACGGGTGAAGACAAATGAAGGCATGGCTTAGGATGAAAAGACAATGATAGCAAGAATTATTTTTTTAAATAAAAACTGAATATAAAATTTGTATGATGTAGCTGATTCGTTACTTTCAATGTAAGATATTTATGTATCGGATTAAAATTAACGGTCTCATCTGCATTCAGTTTTCAATCCAATTTTCCACAGTTTCTTTTATAGTCAATAGTACCTTTTGAAGCTTTTTTAACAGGCTTAGCCAAATTCCTGGCGGCATCACTGAATTAAATATATTCATTATGAAGAAATGTACGTTCATATTTCTACTGGCAATGCTGTGCCGCGCAGAAAATAGTTTTGCCCGGATTATCAGGGTAAATAACAATCCCGGAACTGCCACCCAATACACAACCCTTATTGCAGCACACGATGAAGCGAGCAATGGGGACACGATTCACCTGGAAGGATCACCAACCAGTTACGGAACTGCCACCATTCAAAAAAAACTTGTTATCATAGGTGCCGGTTATTATCTGGCAGAGAATCCCAATTCTCAATATTTACCTCAAAGTTCAAAAGTTGGGACTATTCAAATGTATGCAGGATCGAAAGGTTCTGTATTGATGGGGTTAGATTTTAACGGTGCTCATTTAGCAATCTATTCAGATGGAATAATTATCAAGCGAAACAGATTTAATCAATATGCTTATGGTAATCCGGAATATAACATTGGTCAAATCCTTGTTGCCTACATTTATCCGAGAACTGTAAGCGCAGATATACCGGTCAATAATATTTTAATCCTGCAAAATTACGGCGTCAGAATTGACGTTCAGTATGCTTGTTCAGGAATACTCATTTCGAACAACTATATAATTTCCGGAGGGGCTAGCCTGGAAATGAATGCAAATTCCGATGCCATTATCAGGAATAATATATTCAGGAACTCCGTTTCTGTAAGCAATGGTTCCACTTTTCAAAATAATATCATGCTGAGTGGAAACTTTAACGCCTCTCCAACCATCTTCACTAATAATATTGGCAACAGCACCCAATTCGGAACGGAGAATGGAAATAAATCCAACATTACCATGACCTCTGTCTTTGTCGGTCTTGGAACCTCACCTTATTCAGATCGCCAATGGGTTTTAAAAGAAGATTCTCCCGCAAAAGGAGCTGCCTATGGAAGTACAGCTCAAAATCCTATTGATGCGGGTATTTTTGGAGGACAACTTCCTTATGTTCTTGCGGGGCTTCCCTCTGTTCCGGCAATCTATTATTTTGACGCAACGCCTATCGGAAGTAATACAGAGCCCATCAATGTTACGATCAAAGCAAAATCTGTTAATTAAGCCACCTAAAACTCAACTAAATAAAACATCAGTTCATAAGGGAATACCATGCATAATACTCAACTATAATCAGCTCAATTGCTTCCATCTAAATTAACATACAACCTCATTCTGTCGGTAATGGTCTGCTTTATTTCCGTCGCTGGTTTTGGCCAATCCATTACTAAGGCAGAGTATTTTGTTGACAATGACCCCGGATTTGGAAATGCCATACCGTTGCCTCCTGGTTTTCTGAATAACACGCGACCCTTTTCGTTGGATATAAGCGGCCTCACTCCGGGGATGCACCAGCTATACATTCGTACTTTCCAACCACATGAGAGCTCTGCATTGGGAGATATGGATGCAAAAGGAGGCTGGTCTCTCACCGCTTCAAAAAGTTTTTACAAGGAAACAATTCCGGTTTCAGCCATCTCAATGTTGTATGCCTATGAATATTTCTTCGATACCGATCCGGGCTTTGGAAAAGGGACGCGTGTGTTATTGTCTCCGCGTTCTAGGGATAGCTTGCATGTCCCTTTGAGTATACAATCCCTGGATAACGGCTTTCACAGTCTTTATATGCGCTTTCAAGACGAATATGGCAGGTGGGGACTGACCGGCGTAAAATCATTTTATA
Source organism: Chitinophagaceae bacterium (assembly GCA_019638615.1). Taxonomy (GTDB): domain Bacteria; phylum Bacteroidota; class Bacteroidia; order Chitinophagales; family Chitinophagaceae; genus Agriterribacter. The sequence goes on from JAHBTL010000021.1 coordinate 22,597, forward strand.
AGGATAAGCTGACTACAAACACCGGCACTCCGTCTTCTATCATTCGGGGAGAATATTTTTTTGATACAGATCCGGGCTTTGGTGCCGCTACCACAATACCTGGCACCAGCATTTCGACTAACCAGGACTTATTTTTTTCTGTTGATATAGCAGCATTGTCAGATGGGTTTCATCTTCTGTATACGCGTTTCTTAAATGCCGATGGCCATTGGGGACACACTGCCGTAAAAACGTTCTTTAAAAATAATTTTTCTACAAAAGACTCAGCGAAACTTACGGCACTGGAATATTTCATTGATAGCGATCCGGGTTTCGGAAATGGCATTCCTGTTCAAATATCTCAGCCTGCTGCAAATCCCGGCGATATTATCTTTCAGGTTGATCTTGATGGTGTGCCAGCGGGCAATCATCTATTATATGTAAGAGCCAAAGATGAAAAGAATGTATGGAGCCTTACAAATGTAGATACAATTACAGTACAAAGCGCAATACCGAGAAAAATCTCGATTGACTCAGTTGCTTCTCGGATTTGTGCAGGTAGTTCAGTAGATATTCCTTTCAAAGTGTCTAATAAGTTTAGTGCCGGGAATATTTTTAAGGCACAGCTATCTTCATCTACTGGCCAATTCAGTGCTCCTGTCGAAATAGGAACATTAGCATCGGATACATCAGGAATAATTAGTGCTACTATTCCGGCTTCGATAACTTATGGCATCGGTTACCGCATACGCATTGTATCTACCAACGTTACGGATACAAGTACCGTCAGCAATGTTATACTTATTAATAAAATTCCCAACCAAACAATAGTAATAAGTGGAGAAAAAGAAACATGTGTTGGAGCGCAAGAGTATTCCATAGTATCCAGCCCGGGTGTTGACTATCGATGGTCTGTGGCGGGTGTTAGTAGTTACGATACAAGTGGAGCGAGTTCAACCGTTCAATGGAGTAATACAGGAGTCTACACACTTTCTGTACAGTCAAAAAATTATTGCGGAAACGGTACACAAGCCTCTATCGAGGTCTATGTATTTGAAGCACCTCCCGGCATTACGCCGACGCTTACCAATAACAATGGTTTGCTGTCTGCAACACCTGGCACAAAAGAACAAGGCGTTACGGGCTACCAATGGTTCAGGGATGGTGGACTGATCGCGAACGCAACGGGCAGTACCTATGCAACAGGAGGAACGGAAGGAGCTTATACCGTAAGGTATGTCAATCCATGTGGAACAGGAAGTTTTTCCGAAAGTATTATTGTGGGAGGAAGTACGGGATTGCCACAAACAATTTCTTTTACTCCTGTGCCTGACAAAACATTTGGCGATGCAGCTTTCAGATTGTCCGCCGCTGCTTCTTCGGGTTTGCCTGTTACGTTTACAATAATCAGTGGTTCGGCCACTATTTCAACCGATACTGTAACAATTATGGGAGCAGGCAGCATTACAATAGAAGCTTCACAGCCCGGCAATGAATCATACAGCCCGGCTGTTGAAAGACTGACGTTGAATGTAAGCAAGGCTTCTCAGGTTATCAATTTTACGGCTCAGCCCGACAGTGTTGACGGACGCTCTGTTTATACTTTGGCTGCCGGCGCCAGCAGTGGCTTGCCGGTATCTTTTTATGTTGTCAGCGGGTCTGCTAAAGTAGAGGGGAACCTGCTCTTGTTCATTGGTGCAGGAGAGGTAAAGGTACGGGCGGTTCAAAATGGCAATAGCAACTACCTGCCGGTTTTTGATGAAAAAGTATTTTGTGTTGTACCGGGAATGCCTGGCGACCTGAACGGGATGAGAAATGTTTGTAAGGGAAGTCAGCGCTATTCAGTAAGTGATATTCCCGGTGCTACATTTAAGTGGACTTTATCAGGAGGCGGGACAGTTTCTAATACATCAGGTAATAATATAACTGTAAACTGGACGGAGTATGGAACATTTGATCTAACGGTTACTGCGAGTGCTCAATGTGCTCCCGGATCTGAAATTTCAAGATCGTTTACAATAGCGGTATCCAGCGCCATTGTGCCCGGGCAGATTTCAGGACTCTACCCTGTGAACGATACTTTAATACAGGACTTTCCTTTCCTGCTCTCGTGGCAGCCTTCTGCCAACGCGCAACAGTATGATGTATACATATGGGAAGATGGAACAGCTAAACCGGCTGCAGCAGCGATCAGCAATCTTGAGCGGATAGGAGTTGCGCTGTATTCCTATCAGATTCCCGGATTTGTGGCAGGAAGGAAATACAACTGGCAGGTACATGCAAAAAATGCCTGTGAAAGTGTTCAGAGCAGTATTTCAACATTCAGGGTGCCCGACCTGCCTAATCTTGTGATCGAATCCGTAACCGTGCGGGACGATTTGTTCTCAGGGCAGTCTACCGAAATTGGGGTAGTTGTTAAAAATATCGGGAAGGCGGCTACCCGTGAAAAGGACTGGCGGGAAACAGTCTGGTTTTCAACCGACGATACTACAGACAGGATAGACGATAAATTCCTGGGCGATAAGATGCGTGTTTCTGCTTTGCAACCCGGTGAAAGCTACTCAACTACGATTCCCATTACGATTCCCGAAAATGTAAGCGACACTTACTATCTGATTGCCGAGACCAATAAATACAGGTCTCTGCCCGAGGCGGATTTTTCGGATAATGTTTTTGTGAAAGCGATCAATATCAATCTTACGCCACCCCCGGATCTTAAAGTCTTACAGGTGGTAGCAAAGCAAGAGGCATTTTCGGGAGATACCATTGAGTTGAATTATACTGTTGCTAACAAAGGGACAGGAGATACCCGTGTTAATAGTTGGATGGATAGGATTTACCTGAGCACAGAGGAAGTGTTGGATATTAATGCAGCCATTCTTCTCGGGGAAGTGATGCATAAAGGGTATCTTCAAAAAGACGACAGCTATGATGTTCAGTGTAACGTGACTTTACCGAGAAAAATATTTGGCCGGCACTACATACATATAGTAACCGACGCAAAGAATGAGGTGTTGGAGTTTTCATTTGAGACGAACAACACTCTCGCGAGTGAAGCGATAGCAATATATCTTACCCCGCCACCTGATTTTACTGTAAATGATCTTATTGCTCCTGCCAGGGCTACCAGCGGTTCAGGAATGAAAGTTGACATAGTGGTTAAGAACGAAGGTGCGTCGGCGCCCCATCGTTCAGAGAAATATTGGTACGATGCGGTGTATGCATCAAGAAACGCTGTTTTTAAACGTGAAGAAGCTATATTAATAGGTAGCAGCATACAGCCCGAGGCGCTCATTAAGGATAATTCATTGATAACGACCGGGCAGTCTTACACGAATTCAATTGATATCACACTTCCGGCAGCAACAAGCGGCGATTGGTATCTGCATGCTTATACAGATTACCAGGATAATGTGTTTGAGTTTAATAAGGAAGACAACAACGTGATGAGCCGGAAGATCACCCTCGTTAATCCTGATTTTATAATCACCGGGGTAAAAGCGCCTGGAACAGTGTATTCCGGTAGCCAGGTAAATATTGAGTACAGCATAAAAAATAAGGGTGCGGGCAAAAGCCTCGACAGGCATCAGCTGGATGTTATCAGGATATCAACGACGCCTTCTTTCGACCATAATGCTGTGCAGTTAGGGAGCCTGAGCTTTAGCGGAGCGATGGATACCGGAAGTGTGCTTAATAAGGAAATAACTGTCAGGATACCCGATACACTTTCCGGATTGCATTATTTGATGGTAGAAACCGATTATAACCGCGCCCAGTATGAGGAAGATGAAGCCAACAACAAAAGTGCTGCCATTCCCGTACAAATTATTTTGTCTTCTTTCCCCGACCTGAAGGCGATCAGCATTCATGCAGCGGCAGGGAATTTCGTAGCAGACAACAAGCTGGGTTTCTCTTACCGCGTTCAGAATGCAGGAGACACGGATATAGTAGCAAAATCCTGGATTGATAATATTTACATCTCTAAAAGCAGTACATGGCCTGCAGGGGATGCCTATAGGCTAAAATCGATTGAGCAAAACCGTACACTGCTGCGTAATGATTATTACGATGTACAGGACTCCGTTGAAATAAGTTCGTTGCTGTTGCGCCAGTTAAATATTGACAGCACTGACTGCTACTTGTTCATCGTATCGGATTCGAGAGGCGATATTTTTGAATACCGGAAAGAAGATAATAATACAGCGGTAACGCCGCCATTTTTTGTCTCCCGTCCCCAAAGAGCTGACCTGGTCATGCAGTCCGTTTCGGGTACGGTAGATTCGGTGAAAGCAGGGGGGCAGATCACATTAGAATGGACAGTTATAAACAAAGGCGGAAGGACGGGCTATTATTCAAAGTATTGGGAAGACATGCCACTCCTGTCTTCCGACAGTATACCCGATAATAATGACCGTCGTTTAACCGGTACAGTGGTCTACGGACCCCTGGAAACAGATAGCAGCTACACTAAAAAGATGGTGCTTTCTATTCCCAATGGCATTCAGGGTGAGTTTTATGTGTTGATGGTAGCAGATTATTACAACCGCAACGATGATATTGATCCTTCGGATAATCATAAGGTTTTGTCATTGCGTGTTACCGACGATCATGGAGATACTGTGGAAATAAAAAAGCCGATACAGGTTACGCTTCCGCCATCTTCAGACCTGGCAGTTTCATTTAACGCGCCTTCTATTGTGTATGCCGGGCAACCCTTTGTAATCCGTTACAAGGTGGTTAATGATGGCGTTGCGGCAACAACTGGAAGCGGCTGGACGGACAGGGTTCGGATTTCTCTTGACGGCTTGCCGGATTATGCGGACTACATCGTTGGCGAAAATATATTTAAAGGAAAACTTCAACCCGGTGAATTTTACGAAGACAGCATTGTTGTAAAGATCCCGTTAACGGCTGAGGGAAATTATTACCTGTTGCTTAAGACCGATGATAACAATATTGTTTATGAGCATAATGGTGAAGAAAATAACGTCGCCGCTTCGATATTATTTGTTGAGCCCCAGCTTCCCGCAGACCTCGTAGTATCGACTGTAGAAACTGTTGCTGAAGCCGGGATAAATACCACCATTAATGTAAAATGGACAACAAGGAATAGCGGAGCCAACCCGGCCGCCGGCCAGGTCACTCATATTATTTATGCATCTACCGACACTGTATTGGATGAAAAAGATATCGTTCTGTCAACAGTTTCCAATAGCGTTAATCTTGCGCCTTTCAACGAAATGCAGATCAGCACCAATGTTAAGCTGAAAGCGCCGCAGGATGGATGGAATCATATTTTAGTGCGTACGGACGGAAGTAATAACATACTGGAAAGTGATGAATCCAATAATGTACGGAGTTCGGATAGCATTCGGGTGAATATTCCCCAACTGCACATCGGCACGGTGCTGAATACAACTCTTGTGAGAGATGATGAGTATTACTATAAAATTGTAGTGCCGGATAGTGTGGCTGCGGAAACATTGCAGGTTTTACTTACAGCCGACACGTCTCATAAAAACAGCAATGAGCTTTTTGTAAAATACGGATCATTGCCTTCGGCGTCAGACGCGGATTTTGTATTCCGTAACCCGTTTAAAGCGAACCAGGATATTGTTATTCCGTCACTCCGGGCGGGCACTTATTATGTAATGGTGAAAGGGAGCTCTTCGCAGTCGCAGAAGCAGGCGGACCTTTTGGCCAAAATCATCAATTTTGAAATTCATGCTGTAACAAGCAATAAAGGCGGCAACACGGGTTCAGTTACGGTTAAAATAACCGGCGCCAAGTTTGAAAATAACATGCAGGTATCTGTTACGGATGCCACGCTGGGCACGATTACAGCGCATGCCGTTACGGTAAAAAACAGCCTGGAGCTTTTTGCCACCTTTAACCTGGCAGGCGCCGACACCGGGCTGTATGATATTAAAATCGTAAAGCCCGGTAACGAAACGGCAACGCTCAACCGAAGCTTTTCCGTTGTGTCCGGATCAGGAGGCCGCTCAACCGGCGGCAACAACGCGCCGGATGGCTTCTACTGTACCATTCAGAATCTTGATGCGGATGGCGGATTGGAAATAACGCCCGATTATCCGCCGGCAGTAAGGGTAAACAGGATTTTCCCGATCGTTATAAAGTATGGCAACTCCGGCAATGTTGATATTCCCATACCCACAAGACGGTTGATCAGTATGACGGATGCACCCATATCGTTCTCCTTTGAGGATATCCTGAAAATTATTGGCGACAAGTTATTGGAACGGGCATTAACAGAGTTATCCCTGGAGTTCCAGGACCCGGATGGCATAGGCGGAGTCCTGCGCCCGGGAGCGGCAGGAACAATTATCATTCATTCGGCAGCCTTCAATGTAGGTGAACTCCTGCGATTCAGATTACTGGAATAAGCTGTGAGCAAAAATTTTAAAATGGAAGTATGAAACGGACTAAACAAATAGAAAACAGGTTGAGCATCTACACAGTGCTGTTAAAAGTATTTGTGTGGATCGTTGGCCCAATGTTTTTTGCTTCCACTTTAAACGGGCAAAATATTGTTCGTCCGAATATCGAGGGACCGGCAGGCTTGCAGGTCAACACTTTTACCGGTAGTCTTTTTTATCAGCGTACAGATATGTTCATTCCCGGAAGGGGATTATCCATTGATCTTTCCTTTTCCTATAACAGTGCTGATCGGGCATTTGATCTTGGGTTCGGCTATGGATGGACATGTTCTTATCATCAGTTTTATATCAAAGACAGCGCTACCGGCAGCATACGCTTATACAGGGAAGACGGGCGAAAAGACCTGTATGAAAAGAAAGGAGCGGCGTTTATACCGCCTGTTGGAATCTTTGACCAATTAACGGAATATGAAACCGGCAAATACCGCTACCGTACAAAAAGCGGCACGCAATATTTTTTCGAAAATCCTGCACACCAGAAACTCACCCGCATTCGTGACAGGAATGGTAATGAAATAATTTTATCATATAGCGGAAATGCCCTTAACTCAATTGCCGACGCATCGGGTCGCAGTGTTGAATTGGTATGGAATGGCAACCGGTTGCAGGAACTGAGAGCGACGCTCGGCAATGAAACGAGAAGTGTTAAATATACCTACACCTCTAACGGTTGTTTGGCAAGCGTACGTAATCCGGAAAATGGGCTGATCAATTATACCTACAATGCGAACCGGATGATGCAGAGCCTGATGACGCCTAACAGGTTCCTGATCAATATTACCTATGACAAAAACACAGCGGTAGAAAAGCTGGTGTCGTGCCGGAAAGAGCAAAGGATCATGTATGAAGGGTCCAACCTGAAGACATACCTTATTGAGCGCGGGGAAAACAAGAATACAACCACTACCTATTCATTTGATGAGAAGGGCAGGCTGATCCAGCGGGCAGGCAATTGTTGCGGTTTTAAAAACGCCTACACGTATGATGAGTACAACAATATTGCTTCGATCACCGATGCCAACGGAAGACAAACGAAATACACCTACGATAAAACAGGCAATCTCGTTTCGGAAACGAATGCACTCAACCAAACGGCAGTATACCGGTATGAGCCTGTTTTTAACCAGGTAACCGAATATATTGACAAAGCCGGGAACAGAACCTTCTATGAGTACGATGAAAGGGGTAACCTGGTTAAGATCACACATCCGTTGAATATCGTCGAAACTTTTGAATACGATCAGTACGGCAATAAAATAAAAGCAAAAAACGGGCGCGGCTTCATCACAACCTATGGATATGACAGTTACGGATATCTGCAGAAAATAACGAATGCCCTGGGCTTTTCCGACAGCTATCTGTATGATGCGTGGGGCAACCTGCGCGAGCAAACCGATGCCAGGAATAATAAAACTGCTTATACCTACACAAAGCTGAACCAGCTGAAAGATGAGACAGACGCCACAGGTGCAAAAACAAGCCTGGAGTATGATGGCAACGGCAATGTGAAGCTGGAGCGGGATGCAAAAGGCAATGCTACACAATACGTATACGATGAGAACGATAACCCGGTTATTGTAAGAGACGCTCTCGGCAAAAGCACCATTAATCAATACGATCCCTTTGGCAATCTTGTTTCCAGCATTGATGCCACCGGCGCTGAAACAAAGTACACCTACGACAACCTGAACCGCCTTATTACAAAGGTGAACCCGGAGGGAGAACGTACGCAATATGCCTATGACGCCAATGGCAACAGGATCGCGGTCAACTATCCCAACGGCAATACGGTCAACATTCAATACGATGTACTGAACCGGGTTGTACAGACGAGTGATCAGTATGGTTTGATAGCCGCTTATGAATACGATGCCAGCGGCAATAAGAAATCGGAACGGAACGGGAACGGGCATATCATTACCTATCGCTATGACGCGCTCAACAGGTTGCTCTCTGTTACCGACCCCGCCGGCAACGCGGTATTTTATGCATACGATGCCAACGATAACCTGCTCACGGAAACCGACCACAATAACCGCGTTACCCAATATGTATACGATGAAGATGACCGGCAAATCCAGGTAAAAGACGCGCTCAATCATATATCCCACTCAGCTTACGACCGGGCGGGCAATCTTGAATCCGTTAAAGATGCCAATGGAAATACGACACAGTATACCTATGATGCGGTAAACCGGAAAACTGCAGAACGCTTTGCCGATAACAGCACCCGCAGTTATGAATATGATAAGAACAGCAATCTTGTTAAGCGTACAGATGCCAAAGGACAGGCGACGGAGTATATCTACGATGAGCGGGATCGGCTGAATACAAGACGCTATCCCGGTAGTACCGAAAATTTCGATTATGATGATGCAGACAGGATGATCCTTGCAAGAAACCCCAATGCCGAGGTCACATTCAGGTATGATAAAGTGGGACGCATTATTTCCGAAACGCTGAACGGGAAGGTTACGGCATATCAATACAGCATTCAACAGAATACCAAAACCATTGTCTATCCCGGCGGGCGCGTTATTAAAAGAGAGCTGGATGGCCGCAACCGCATCCGCAATATAAGAGATGCGCAAAAGCTGCTGGCGGAATTCAGTTACGATAACGGCGGAAAACTGACCAACAGACGATATGCTAATAATACCTCATCCGGTTATACGTACAACAGCACGGGCACACTGGCAACTGTTGCGCACCAGCCCGGATCCTTTGTAAACCTTGCCTACAGTTACGACAAAGCCGGCAATCCTTTGCAGGTTCAATTTGCCCATCGTTCGTTCACGGAGCAATATACGTATGATGCTTTGCACCAGGTAACGGGTTACCAGCAAGGGTCAAACAATGCAACCTATACTTACGACGCTGTAGGCAATCGCAGTGCTGCGCAAATAAATGCTGTTTCTTACGGCTATCAGGTAAATGCTATGAATGCCTATAGCAGCATTACCGGCACTAATTCCGTTGAGCCGGTCTATGACGCGAATGGCAATACGGCCAACGATGGCCGGTTTACCTACGGGTATGACCCCGAAAACCGGATGACTGCCGTAAACAACGGTTCCGTACTGGCGAATGTGTATGATGCATTAGGCAGGCGGATACAGCGAAGAACCGCAACGGACACTGTTTTTTATTATTACGACGGGCAACAGGTAATAGAAGAACGCAACAGCGTTGATGCCGTATTGGCAACCTACGCATGGGGTGGATGGATAGACGATGCCGTGAACATGCAGCGAAACGGGCAGGATTATTTTTATCATGCCAACCACCTCGGCTCCATTGCCGCGATTACCAATCAAAGCGGATCAGTTACCGAACGTTATGAATATGATGTTTACGGAAAGATAAAAGTATACGATGCGAATTACAACCTGTTGGCTCGCTCAGCTATAGGCAACAGCTATACGTATACCGGCAGGCAATACGAATGGGAGACCGGCTTCTATTTTTACCGCGCCAGGACCTATGATCCCGAACATGGCCGGTTTATGCAACGCGATCCGTTGGGCTATGTGGACGGGTTGGGGTTATATACTTACGTAAATAACGCGGCAACGGTGATGGCTGATCCTATGGGGATGGAGGGTGTTGACTTATGTAAATGGTGGAACAAGGCTTCGGATTTTATTGGAGGTTTTGGAGAAGGAGTAAAGGATGGCTTTTTTGAAACTATTGATTTCATCCTAAACGACGTATGGAGACCTCAGTTCTGGAAGGACGTTTATGCAGGACTTAGCTCTCTGACCCCAGAAGGTGTAGAAGCTGCCATCACTAATGCAATTAGAAATATTCCGAACCTTACGGCAAGAGATTGGGGATATATCTTGGGAAAGGGGGGATTTGATCTTTTGCTCGGATCTAAAGGCGTAAAAACTGCTGTACAAGGTTCAGTAAGAGGATTAAAATATTTTAAAGGCGCTCAAGAGATTAGTAAAGCCGCTAAGGGTGGAAGTTTTGCAGAAAGAGTATTTTTAAGCGAAAAATTTGGGATCACATCTGAAAGATTTGCGAATAGTATTACTGGTGTAAAAGGCACTTGGAATAATCAAGGTGGTTTATTCAAAATGGGATGGTCTACCCAAAGTAAATATGGTGGGGGCATGCAATTAAGAATTGGCTTTGGTAGCAAAGTTGGGAATCCCAATCAAGCATGGCGACATATATATGTTCCTAAAACATTTGTTCCGAATAGTTTTGCTAATCCATCAATCCAAGTAAAGCGATCGTTATTTAAACTGGGACAATAATCATGAAGTATTCAGATAAGATAATACATATGGTTGATTATATCAATTCATTGTTGAAGAAATACAACGAGACGCCAATTTTTAATAACAAAAACTTCATAGTCGATGGAATGGGTTGGGAAGAGTATTTAAAAATTACTTTTAAAAAAACAGATTCAATAAGCTTTGAAATAATCTTCTCTTCAAATGACTTTCAAATAAATATCGACAGAGCCCATGAAGCAGTAGATTTAAGTTACAGCGATTTCAATGATAATAAATTAATAATAAAAGATTTTTTTGAAATTTTATTTACTTGCGGTGTTAAGGTAAAGTATTGTGGTTCAAATTATACCAAAATATATTTTTTTGATAGTAGTGAGAACTGCGTTAAAACTTTAAAATATGTAACAGGTTTGTATTTAAAAGTAAGCTGTCAAACAAAAAAGTACCAACCGATATATGCTAAGTGAAAATACTTTTAAAACTATTATTTTTTATACTTAGCAAAAGAGTTTATAGAAGATTGGGTGGCAAGCTTGGACTATCAGCCAACTATAGAAGAAAAGGCGAAAGAACTATACGATTATGCAATGAATGACGAGTAAATAACTGAAGCTTCAGTCTACAAGACTTTGACTACTAAATGTTTAAAAATCGTAAATATGAAACTACGATTAGCTATAATAGTTTGTTTTTCTTTTGTTATTAATACTTCTATTGCCCAACCATCATCTAATTGTCCTTTAGGGGGCATTCAAGATGGACTATTCGGCTCCGGCGGTTTGGACAGTCTTGCAAAAAATATCGCTAACTATATTGATATCCTCATCCGTGTTGTCCGCTCCATTGACCCTAACGATATTGTTGGCCCCAAAGGCTATGCCGATAAACAATTTGTATCGGTAAAAAGCAAAATGGGCTTTACGGTGCGGTTTGAGAACAGCGCCAACTTTGCCACGGCGCCGGCGCAAAATGTAACGGTGCATTTACCGGTTGATCCAAAAATCAATATTAATTCACTCCGGCTCAGCAATTTCGGTTTCGGCATCTACCGGTTTGATGTACCGGAGGATAAAACCTATCACACTGCGCGTCTTGACCTGAGAGATTCATTGGGTTTGTTCGTTGATCTTACATCAGGCATTGATATTGTGAATAATGAAATATTCTGGATATTCCGTTCCATTGATCCTGCTACGGGACTTGCTCCAACGGAAGCAATGAAAGGATTTCTTGCCATTAATGATACAACTGCCAAAGCAGATAGTGCTGCCTACGGCGCAGGCGAGGGGTTTGTAAGTTTTTACGTGGTGCCAAATAGTACGGTGGCTAAAACCGGCGATACGGTTTCCGCAAAAGCAAGTATTGTGTTCGATATCAATGAACCCATTGAAACCAATACCTGGCAAAATACGATTGACGCGGTGGCGCCGGTTAGCAAAATAGAATCCGCTTCAGCCAAAAACGGGGACATTACGCTTAACTGGTCGGGTATAGACGATGCAGGCGGCAGCGGCGTAAAAGAATACGCGCTGTATGTATCAGAAAACAATCAGCCCTATGAATTGTTCCAGGATAAGATTGCGGATCATTCCATTGTATACCCCGGCATCCCCGGCAACTCCTATTGCTTTTATACATTGGCAACCGATCATACCGGAAACCCTGAACCGGAAAAAATCAATGGCTGTGAGTTTGCCGTAACACTGAACCTCGATGGAACGGCATTGCCTTTGACCTGGTTATATATCGATGCCAAACAATCCGGTGAAGATGTATTGCTGCAATGGGGAACTGTGGCGGAAGAGAATACAAAATATTTTGTAATTGAACGTTCAACAGACGGCGTCAACTTTGTAGATGCAGGAACGGTAGCGGCTGCCGGCAACAGTGTTCAAACGCAGAATTATACATTCACAGACAGGAATGCAACGCAATTGCAATCTCCCGTGCTTTATTATCGTTTAAGGCAGATAGATGCCGACGGAAACTACAGCTATTCTAACGTTGAGAAAATCAATATCCGGTCAAAAGCTCCTGTAATAAAAGCATTCCCTAATCCGTTCCGGTACCGGCTTTCATTGACCATACAGCATGTAAGCAGGTCAGACAAAGCCGAAAGCGTTTCTTTATATACACGGGATGGCAGGCTTGTTTATCATCGTAAGCTTCAGCATTCCGGAAATGCAACGATCCTGCTGGATGATATTCCGCCATTTGCAGCGGGTGTATATATCCTGCAGGCTGTTATTAATGGCAGGGCGTATACAATGCAATTGTTACGTGAATAAGATAAAAGGTGTAAGGTGTAGGGTGGAAGGTATAAGGTTGTGAGAGTATGTATTTGCAGTCAGAAAATCTATCAGGTAATAAGGTAGGGCATATATAGTACAGATCTGTTACTTAGGTAATAAGCTTGCCTGTTGGCAGGCAGAGTTCCCGGACTACGCGATAAACCTTAGAGCGCTAACATTATTTTTGTTCCTGTTTTGAAGCAAAGATTTGAGCTTTATTGCGGTATGTGCTTATTTCTGATTTTGCCGTAATGAAAATAGTTCTCACTGAAGGTAACTTTTCTCACCGCAGGTAAATGCCCCTTAGAATATTTGGTTGGGTGCATTTCAAATTTTCGCGCTATACAAATTTTCCGGTCGGTGAGACCTGCCCGACTACGTCATTCAGGCGGGCATCGACCGGTAGTGAGTCCTACAGGCGGGTATCACCACCCGCCTGCGAAAATTTGAAATGCGCCCCGGAATATTTGGTTTGTATTTTATTTTTTCTATCTTTGCATTATGAATTTAGTACTCCATATACAACGACCACTGCAACCCGGATCAGGGCTGTGTGAGCGTTTGTGTATATACTAAAGCGTTATATTCAAAACTTATTACAGCCCTCGCAGCAATGCGGGGGTTTTTTATTTCGGGTAATGGAGGAGCCAGGTCGTCCTCGCTTGCCCTGGAAGCAGGAGTTCCCGGGTTCGAATCCTGGTTACCCGACCTATTGCCACTTGGTATACCGGTTAGTACGGCTGTCTTTGACACAGCAGGAATAAGTTCGATTCTTTTAGTGGCAACCGGTGGTCTTAGCTTAACCGGAAGAGCGCAGCATTGTGACTGCTGTATGTACGGGTTCGATCCCCGTAGATCACCCTGCAAGCCGATGTGATGGAACCGGGAGACATACTGGTCTTAGAAACCAGGGCCAAAAGCATTGCAGGTTCGATCCCTGCCATCGGCACATTTTCCTCATTAGCTCAATGGATAGAGCATGTGGCTACGAACCACAGGATACTTGTTCGATTCAGGTATGGGGAACATATCCTGGCGCCGGAAAGAATAAAAAAATTGTTGCGGCAAATAAAAAATGGATAATAATAATTGGCTACTTTTCGGCAAGAAAGAAGAGGTATGAAAAAAATAGGATTTTTATCGTTTGGGCATTGGTCTGACCATTCCGCCTATAGTACCCGTACTGCGAGCGACACGTTGCTTCAGTCTATTGACCTGGCTGTTGCTGCCGAGGAAATTGGTTTGGACGGTGCTTACTTTCGGGTACATCATTTTGCCGCTCAGTTGGCATCACCCTTTCCTTTGCTTTCGGCCATCGGCGCCAAAACAAGCAAAATAGAGATTGGAACGGGCGTAATTGATATGCGTTACGAAAACCCGTTGTATATGGTGGAAGACGCCGGAGCTGCTGATTTAATTTCCCGGGGACGGTTGCAATTGGGGATCAGCAGGGGTTCGCCGGAACAGGTGATCGATGGGTGGCGCTATTTTGGATACGAGCCGGCCGAAGGGGAGACGGATGCTGATATGGGGCGCCGTAAAGCGTTGGAATTCCTGGATAAGTTAAAGGGGGTCGGCTTTGCACGGCCGAATCCGTACCCGATGTTCCCGAACCCGCCGGGTCTGCTGCGTCTGGAACCACACTCCGAAGGGTTGCGGGAACGGATCTGGTGGGGAGCCGCGTCTAATGCTACAGCGGTATGGGCGGCCGAGAACGGCATGTACCTTCAAAGTTCTACCCTGAAGTACGATGAAAGCGGCAAACCTTTTCATGTACAGCAGGCAGAGCAGATCAGGTTGTACAAAGAAGCCTGGAAAAAAGCGGGACACCGGCGTGAACCGAGGGTTTCGGTGAGTCGTTCCATCTTCGCATTGGTAACCGACCAGGACCGTTATTTCTTTGGTCAGGAGGCCAACAGGGTTGATACGATCGGAATGATTGAACAGGACAAACGCGCCATTTTCGGAAGAAGCTATGCCGCGGAACCGGATCAGCTCGTAAAAGAACTGGCTGCCGACGAAGCCATCCGGGAAGCCGATACCCTCCTTTTGACCATACCCAATACGTTGGGGGTTGAGTACAATGTACATGTACTGTCTTCGATCCTGGAGCATGTTGCACCCGGATTGGGCTGGCGTTAAATTTTAGCATTCCTGATTTTTTTGCCGGATTCATCCTAATTTTTATATTTGCATCGATGTTGCAAATATAAAATTGACTTTTCAACCACGATACAGGCAAATTATTGCGGCTATACTTCTTATCGTATACGCATTTATCGCTACGCCGGTATTGCTCTGGCATCACCATCCTGTTACCGGTGAAAAGCATCATGCAATTTATTCAGACAAGGATGAGGTTTCTCAAAGTCATGGCGTATTTTCTGAAGCCGGATGTGCTGTATGTGCACATAAATATGCTGCATATCATGGCGATATCTTTATTCCCACACTGTCGCCGGCAATCGTTTACAGTCCGTTGGAAAATGGCTGTTATGCAGCAACGCATCTTTCCTCTTCCTGTTTCCTTTTTTCCAATAAAAGCCCCCCGGCATTATCCTGATCTGCGGCATTTGATATAGTATGGCCTCCCGCCGTACGGGTTGATTGTATCCAATCACCTCTTTTTTCATGAGCATAAGAACTGGTATTATGAAACGGGGCAGCCTGCTGCATACCATTTCTACAAAAGATACCACAACAAACGAATGGCAAAAGCTTTACCCGGAAATCATCTGACCATTATTGCCCCGTCTGATTTTAAAGAAATGCGTAAATATTTTTCAATAACTGTACTGCTTGTTTGTTCGTTACCGGTATTTGCACAGGTGAGAGATACCCTCACTTCCGTAACAGATACTGCTGCCTCAAAAGAATTAGAGACAGTGACCATTACAGCAGATCGTCTCGATGCGATAAGAAAACAACCACTTTCCGTATCCGTCATTGATGTAAAGAAATTCCATACAAGAAGCATGAATGCTGTTGATATATTAGGCACAGTGTCGGGAGTAAGAGTACGCCAGCAGGGAGGATTGGGCAGTAACACTACTATTTCACTAAACGGGATAGCAGGAAAGCAGGTCCGTTATTTCCTGGACGGCATTCCTCTCGAATTTATGGGCAGTGCGCTGGCTATGAACAATATCCCTTCCATTATTATAGACCGGATGGAAGTATACAAAGGAGTAGTGCCAGTTTCGCTGGGTGCAGACGCCCTGGGCGGAGCAATACAGCTCGTTAGCCGGAGGGATCATCCCGATTACCTGGATGCCTCTTATCAATTCGGGTCATTTCATACGCATAAAGCCAGTGTGAACGGAAGACATACATGGAACAATAAATATTTCGCTTCGCTTTCTTCTTTCTACAACTTTTCTAAAAACGATTACAAAATAGATGTGGAAATCCCGAACCAATACGGTAATCCTGTGCCGGCAAGGGTGAAACGTTTTCATGACGGGTTCAGCAGTTTCAGGGTCAATGCGGAAGCCGGTATGATCAATCAACGCTGGGCTGACCTGTTTTCTGTAACACTCAATTCGGCATCTGTAGATAAGGATATACAGCACAACCTGATCATGACACAACCTTACGGAGCAGCAACAACAGAAAGCAATAATAATTCCGTGTATATAAAATGGATGGCGGACTCTCTTTTAAAATATACGCGGCTCAATTTCTTTGCAGGCTATAACAATGAACGGTCGCAATTAACAGACAGTACGCTGAACGCTTATACGTGGGACGGCAAAATAGCCAACAGGAGAAGTTACGGAGGCGAGTTTTCCTCCATCCAGACAAACCTGAAGCTGCATACCCGTCAGTTCTTAACGAGGTTCAATGCGAGCTATTCAAAGGATAACATCAACTCCCTGAACCTGAATATCGTTTGTGGATATTTCACCCGGAGCGGAAAAGATGATTATTCCGCTGATTACTATGGAGAAGACATTTACGAAAATGCAACTACATTAAAAAAGCTGACCGCAGGTTTGGGATATGAAAAGAAATTTCAAAAGCTGAATCTCACGGCTGTAACTGCGGCAAAGCTCTTCCTGTTCAATGCGGGCGGTTATTCCCTTGTAAACAACAATGTAATTCCAATCAGCCAGTCGCGGAGCCGGTTTGGATTCAGCGAGGCGTTGAAATGGCAACCTGTTATGCCGCTTATTGTTAAGGTTTCCTATGAGTATGCCACAAGGATTCCCGATGCCGAAGAATTGTTTGGCGATTTCTCGCTCATCAAACAAAATGCAAAGTTAAAACCGGAGACCAGTCACAATATCAACCTCGGTATTGGCTATAATCAACCTGTATGGAGTGGCGAACTGAATGCTTTTTACAGGAGAACAGATGATATCATTTATTTACAGATCGCACAGTACACAGCTCAATATCAAAACCTGCTGAAATCGGCCATTGCCGGTATGGAAGCATCATTTCTTGTACGACCTGCGGAGGGCTGGCAGATTACGGTAAACGGAACTTACCAGGACATCAGGAATAAGACGGGCGCTAAATACGCATCGTCTCCTGAATCCAAATATTATAACGACCGCCTGCCGAATATACCCTACCTGTTTGGAAATGCCGAAATCAACTGGCGCAGCAAAGCCGGTCCCTCCGGCAATACATTCCAGTGCTGGATCAACGGCTCTTATGTTCATGAATTTTACCTGTACTGGGCTTCTGATGGCAACCCTGATCTTAAAGTAACCATTCCGTCTCAATACCTGCAGCATATGGGTGCGAGCTATGCGGTAAATAAAATTAAGACAACGATTACCGGTGAGATACACAACCTTTTTGATGAAAAGGCATTCGACAATTTCAACGTACAGCGACCAGGCAGGTCATTTCATATTAAACTAAATTTTTTAATCAGGTAAAATAAATTAATACAAATGAAAAAAGCGGGTGTTTTTGTTTTCGCACTATGTGCAGTCGTTCTATTCTCAAAATGCAGTAAAAATAACGATGATCCCAAGCGGGAAGAACCAAAAGAGATTAACTATGCCTTTGCTGTGGTAGGCGGTGTAGCCCCCAGCCTCACCACCTATATAATAGGGACTGCTGATCTCAATTTTTCGCATCTGGGTAATACCAATGCGGCTGAGCAACCAAGCTCTGCTTCGATGTGGCATTATAAAAAGGCTGTTTACGTTACGGCGTTCGGTGCACCAGCCTCCATGGTCAAATATGAATTTGACGATAAGGGTATTGCGGCACAAAAGCAAAAGCTTGTCGTTCCGGGTGCAAATACGTTTTCATCTATTGAGTTTATTAGTGACGATGTAGCCTACGCTTCAGTTGGTGGCGGATTGGCAAGAGTAGTGAAATTTAACCCCACCACAATGCAGATAACCGGGGAGATTAATTTGAACAGCATATTAAAGCCTGCTGCTACTTCAACTTTTTATTTGGGAATGAAAGCGCGTGGAGGAAAGCTGTTTTTAGGTGTTTATTATGGGGGTAGTTTAGAGCTGCTTACCAAAGCGTATATGGCTGTCATAAACCTGGAAACAGACGCAGTAGAAAAGCTGATAGAAGATGAGCGTACCGCTGCAATATTCCAGGGAGGTTCTTCTGCAAATGGTATAGAGGTGGACGAAAACGGTGATATGTATGTGATGGGCGTAGGCTCTCCGAGCAGGCCCAGCGGTATTCTCCGAATTAAAAAAGATGCAACCGATTTTGACCCGGACTATTTTATGAACCTTGATGAAGTTACCGGAAATAGTTGCAGAAATTTAAGACTCTTCAATAACGGACTTGCATTTGTAAACAGGGTGGTAAATGTAGCAGACCCTTATGAACTGGACGGTGCAAACTATGAGTTTTATCAAATTGATATAACAAATAAAGCCTCTAAAGGAAAAGTGGGCAACTTACCTGTTATATGGGGAAGCTCTACCGGTATTATACGCAAATACTCCGAGGGTGAGTTGTTGTTCTCTGTTTCGGGGGAAACAGAAAATGCCATTTACGCTTACAACATTGCCAACGGCAGTTTAACCAAAAAATTCACTTTGGATGGTTCACGCACAACAGGTTTCACAATGTTGAAACAATAGTTTTTTTCTAATCTAAAACGGGTAAGTAATGCGGTCGATATTCAGATATGAATTGAGGAGAAGTTTCAGGGATAACAAAGCAATGCTGCTTTGCCTGTTGATCTGGCTGCTGCTGGGTCTGTCGTTTTACATAAACCATGTAAAAGTAAAGCAGGCGAATACACAGGTCGAAACGGCTTTGGTATTGAAAAAGCAGCAATGGCTGAAACAAGACCCCAAGCACCCGCATGTGGCGGCACATTTTGGTCAGTTTGTTTTTAAGCCCGTTTTAGCGCTTAGCCAGATAGATCCGGGAGTGAATGCTTTTGCGGGTAATTATGTTTATCTTGAGCCCCACCGGCAAAATGATTTTGTATTTACATCTGCACAGGAACAAAACGCTTCGGTTCGTTTCGGAGAATTGACCCCTGCTTTAATCTTACAGATGCTGGTGCCGTTACTTATTATTTTTATGAGTTTCGGTTCCATTGCATCCGACAGGGAAAATGGTACGCTGAAGCTTTTAACGGCACAGGGTGCAAAAATGTACCGGTTGATATCGGGCAAGGCTTTTGCCGGTTTCGCATTAATTACTGCTGTTATACTCCCTGTATTTTTGCTTTTACCTGTAGTTTCTTCTGACTTCCGGAACAATGCAATGCAAACATTTCCACGGGGAGCATTATTATGTGCCGCCTATCTTTTGTATTACCTCCTTTTAAGTATAATTGTTGTATGGATATCGGCTTTAGTGAAAAATGCAAAGTCGTCATTATTGGTATCACTATGCTGCTGGATTTGTTTCATCATTATTATTCCTAAAGCCATTGCCAATGTAAGCGCTGATGCGAACCCGCTAATATCGAATGAAGCATTTCAATCGAAAATAAGCAATGATATAAAAAAAGGGATAGACGGGCACAATCCTGATGAAAAAAGAAGAGAAGAGCTGATTGCTGCAACGCTGAAGAAATACAATGTAGATTCACTACCGGAGTTACCGGTCAATATAGAGGGTATTGTTATGCAAACGGCAGAAGAATACAGCTCCAAAGTATACGACCTGCATTTTGGAAAAGTGCAACAAACGCTTCGCAATCAGAATAAATGGAGTTCTTATGCCGCTATTGTAAATCCGTACAATGCTATCCGTAATATTTCTATGGGATTAGCGCTTACGGATGTAAACAGTCATATTTATTTTCAAAAATCTGCAGAAGCATACAGGAGAGAATTTGTTAAGTTTTTGAATGACGATATGACCTATCATTCTAAGGCAGGGACTTTCTTTACCTACAAACTTGAACCAGGTATGTATGCCAA
Source organism: Chitinophagaceae bacterium (assembly GCA_019638615.1). GTDB lineage: Bacteria > Bacteroidota > Bacteroidia > Chitinophagales > Chitinophagaceae > Agriterribacter. The sequence continues at coordinate 42,954 of JAHBTL010000021.1, forward strand.
AGTGCCTGTCTTTAAATACAAATACCCATCGGTGCCGGATACATTGCGAAATAGCAGGATAGAATTTTTATCGCTTTTTGCAGCGATAATCATTCTCCTGCTGCTTGTCCGTTACACCTCACACAAAATATCCGTTAGCTAATGATACAATTGATATTTAAGTACGAATGGAAGCATTTTTACCGTAACTGGCTACAGGTAGCCTTTTATGTATTCCTTTTTGTGATCGGGATCTATTCGATTGGTTATGGCTACCGGGAGATAGCAAAACAAAGAGACAATATAGCATTGATAGAGGAAAACGAACGGGAGCAATTCAATAAAATTACCGAAGCGTTTAAAGCAGACACTGCCACTAAAGATGGTAAGACTGACTATATGAGATCCATGTTGCCAGGTTTGGGACGTTGGATGCACAGATACAATGCTATTTTTTACCCGGCATCTTTAACGGCATTTTCTTTAGGGCAAAGAGACCTCTTCCCTTATTATCACAAGCTCAATTCACACAGCCTGTATATGCAGGTATTCAAAAATGAGATCGTCAATCCGCAAAAGCTTCTGGCGGGAAATTTAGATCTGGCCTTTGTCATTATTTATTTGATTCCCCTGTTTATCATTGCATTGAGTTATGGACTGGTATCAGGTGAAAAGGAAAACGGCACTTATCCGTTTCTGAAAACAGGCAAAGTTTCAGTACGAAGATTATTTGCGTACCGGATGGGCTTTCGGTTTCTTCTTTCCGTTTTACCGGTTGTTTTGTTGTCTTTAATAGCTGCTATAATTAATAAGTCGCCCATAGACGGGCTATTTCTTTCCTGGTTGGTAGTGGCTGTATTATATGTTGCCGTTTGGTGCGCTATAGCGCTTTTAATTGCTTCATTTAACAAGCCATCGCCTGTTAATGCGGTAATTCTATTGGGCGCCTGGTTATTTTTCCTCATTATGCTTCCTGCTTTCCTTAATGCTGTTTCAGTAAATAAATATCCCATCAATCAAACGCTTATCAGCGATGCCATTCGCAGGGTACAGTTAGATGAAACCGAACACGGGCAGGAAGAGCTGTTTGAAAAATATTATAAACTATATCCGGAGTACAGGGAGTATCATATACAATCTCCTTATAACCTTCCCAAACTGTATGCTATGGGTGGAGCGTTAAAGGATAAGGAGAATAAACCCGTGATTGAAAGCTATTATGAATTGATCAGGTCGAGAGATAAATATGTGAACGTTTTCAATATTATTTCGCCTGCTTTACAAACGCAGCAATTATTCAATTATATCTCCGGTTCAGATATTCAATATTATCTGGATTATAACAGGCAACTGGCGCTGTTTCATAAGGAATTGTATCATTTCTATGCTGATCCATTATATAAGAACAAAACCCTGTCTGCAAAGGATTATGACAACCGCCCACGCTTTTTAATGAAAACTGAAATTGGATGGATTACTATATATACCGGTATGCTGACTTTAGCAGGATGGGGCCTGATCTTGTGGGGACTTGCTCACTGGAAGATGAAAAAAATGTAGCAATACAGATAAAGACATTAGAAGAATGGATCAAACAAATTCTTCAAAACCGGGAGCATCGTCCTGCTGTTAGCGGCTCCTGAAGCACTGCCGGCTAAAAAGTTTGTGAAATGAAAAAACAACATTTCCTGCTCATCATTTTTTTGCTGCTGCATGGCAGCTTTCTGCCTGCACAGCAATACCATATTGACGGCACTGTTCAGAACAGGCAGCAGGAAAAACTATCACGATCAACTATTGTATTGCAAAATATTTCAGGTAAGAAAAATTTTATCTCTGTTGTCGGCGACACTTCGGGATATTACCGGTTTGAAAACCTTTCAGCAGGACGATATATATTAACGGCATCACACACAGGTTATGTAAGCGCGGTGAGCGATACCATAACGGTTAATATAGCTGCCAGTAATTATACCTGGCATTTTGTGCTGGTGGAAGAAAGCGCTACCCTGAAGGAAATAACCGTGAAAAGCAAAAAACAACCGGTAGAAATTGACAAAGGCAAAATTATTTTCAACCTGCAGAATATGGCTACTACAGCGGGGCTTACTGCTTTTGATGCTTTGAAGAAGCTGCCCGGCATTACGATTGACCAGGAAGAAAATATCCTGCTGCGCGGGTCATCCGGCGTAAATGTTTTGATTGACGGGAAAATGACCTATTTGTCCGGCAGGCAGTTAAGCAATTTTTTGAAAGGCATCAGCGCAGAAGATCTTAATAAAATAGAGCTGAACCTTACCCCTTCTGCTGAATATGACGCCGCGGGAAATACCGGTATTATCAATATAGTACCGAAAAAAAATCTGAAAAAAGGATATGCGGTGGATATCAGGTCAGGGATCAGCAAAGGAAAATACTGGATGGCCAATGAAAATATTTCAGTGAGCCACCGTTCAAAGAAAACCAGTATTTACGGCTCATTCGATTTTAAAATGCCTCGCTATTTCTGGAACAGCAATAGTGGCAATACCATTCACAAGGATGGCGAATTGATCACCCTGCAGCGGCAGAACCTGGCTTCAGGCACCCCCCTGTATTATTCCTGGCGTGTGGGAGGCGAGTGGCAGGTGTTGCCAAAGCACAGGCTGGGTATAGATTACAATGGTTACTTCGATGACTGGAAATCGGGAAATCATTCAACAATAAAAAGCGCCGATGGCAGCGGCAGCCTGCTTTCAACCATCCGTTCCTCCAACGCTATTATTGAACCTTATTATTACGATGCGCTCAATCTCAATTACCGCATTGATATAGACAGCGCCGGGAAAAAGATTACTGCAGAAACCCATTATGTCAGCTACCGGAATTATTCCGATGGCGTTTTAACAACCGATGTATACAATGCAGATGAAAGCTTTGCCGGCAGCAGCCTGCTTCGCTCTCACCAGCCCGGCTTTATAAAAATTAAGTCCGCGAAAGCAGACGCGGAGCTGCCCTTCAAAAAAATAACCATCAAAACAGGATTGAAATACGCGGAGGTAAACAACGACAATCAATACCGGTTCGACTCGCTGCACAACGGCATGTATACAGAAATGGACAGCATGTCCAATCATTTTAAGTACAAAGAAGGGATTGCCGCCGCCTATATTTCCGCTTCGGAAAAATTCAATAAAACAAGCATCACTGCCGGACTTCGGTGGGAATATACAAAAGCAGACGGATACACGGTAAAGCAGGATGTAAGCAACCACTGGAAGTATGGCAAACTGTTCCCCACGCTTTCCATAGAGCAGGAACTCAATGAACGGGACAAAATGACTTTTTCCGTAAGCCGGAGGATCAACCGCCCCGCCTACAGCGAATTAAACCCGGTACGCTGGTATACCGACCGGTATTTTTATTATTCGGGCAACCCCGACCTGGTTCCTGAAATAGCATGGATACTTTCAACGGCATATACTTTACAACGCAAATATGTTTTCACCATTACCTACAACCACAGCAGCAACTATATTAACCGCAAACTTACGCAGGACGGCAGCGCTGTCAAAACACAGGCGTATAACCTGGGCGTAATGCAAAGATTCGACATGATGGTATCACTGCCCCTGCAGGTAACATCGTTTTGGGAAATGCAATTGATGCCGGTAGTGAGCTATATGGCTTATCCCATATCCCTGCTTACAGGCGATAAAACATTGTCTAAGTGGTTTGCCACCCTGTCGGCACAACAGCAGTTTAAACTGCCGGCCAACATAAAAATGGATATATCAACGCAATGCGCTTCTGCTTCTATCCGTGGTGTTTATATTACCCGAAGCTATTTCTATACAGACATAGGATTTAAGCGATCATTCTTCAGCGGAAAATTAGATGTGCAGCTTTCGTTCAGCGACATCCTCAATACCAATGTGTACAGGGGTGTTTCGCAAAGTGATATCAGCAACTATTATTACAGGGATAAACCGGATACGCGAAGGGTAGGCTTTACGTTGCACTATCATTTTGGAAGCGACCTGGTTAAAGGCAATGGTAAAAAAACAGAGGAGCAGGAACGATTATAAACACAGGAGCAGGACAAATAACATAGCAAACAAATTAAAAGAGCTCTATTCATAAACCATTTTATAAATGATATTCACATGAAACAATTTTTATTGGTAGCAGCATTATTTCAAACATTTCTTTCCTCAGCACAGATCAGTGGCCGGGTTACCGATGCACAAACCGGAGATCCTTTAGCCGGCGCTACCGTAAAAGGTAAAACCAGTACCGTTACAAATGATGAAGGACTGTTCACCCTGGATGAACCAGCCCAAATGATCACTGTTTCAATGACCGGTTATGAAACTGCCACCCTGAAAGCAGTCAATTCTTTTCTTACCATAGCATTGCTACGCAGTACCCGGCAGCTTGGTGAAGTAGTGGTAAGCGCTTATGAAGGAAGACGGAAATTATTAGAAACATCCGGAGCTGTTACAGTGCTGGGAAAAAAAGACCTTAATCGTGGTGACGGTATCAGCATTGTAAATGTCATCAACCAGTCGCCGGGCGTAAGAATGGATTTCTACACCACTAACGATTACAGGGTAAGCATACGCGGTAGCTCAATGGCGCAGCCCAGCGTGCATGACGGAGGGTATAAAATGTACTGGAACGATATTCCTTACAGCCCGGCAAGCGGCACTTCATCGTTAGGAAATTTTGATGTAAACAGCTTAAATAATATTGAAATTATCCGCGGGCCGGCGAGCAGTCTGTACGGCGGCGGATTTGGAGGTGTGCTGTTGCTACAATCTGATAAAGCAGTGAGAGGAGAAAACAGTGTGAGCGTTGAAGCGCAGGCGGGCAGCTATCATACCCGCCGCATAACCACCCAGGTGAAGCTTTCCGGCGATAAGACATCGGTATACGGGCAGTTCACCAACCTGCAAAGTGATGGCTACAGGGATGGCGCTTTTGCCCATGCAAAGTACGGTAATGTATATGCGCAGTTTTATGGTGCAAGATCTGTCACTTCAGTGCTGGCTACTTACAATTACCGTCGCACGGGTATTGCTGGCAATCTCACCAAAGCGCAGGTGGAAGAAAATCCACGCCAGTCGCTGATGTTGCCTTCGGAAGGATTCGGGCCGGAATTTTCGGGCGTAGGAGTAAATAACAAATACACTTTTAACAAAAAATGGCAGAACTCCATCTCCGCCTATTACGAGAACAACTATGGGGAGATATTCACCATGAAAGATCCCTATTTCAGCATTTATGAAAAATACAACGGCTCAAATCTCACTTTCCGGAATACTGTCACTTACAAAGATGATTGGGGGGCTGTTCAATCTAAGATCGTTTTTGGTATGGAGCACATACACAGCAGCGGTAAATCATTTGATTATGACGGCGGGTTTGATCAGCCCCTGTTGTCGCTGAATGGGGCCGGCGTTACCAGCACTATCGGTTTTGCACAGGGTGAGTTTAGTTTTTCCCAAAGCTGGATACTGACTGCAGGAGCCAGCTATAATGCTTTTTATTACCAGATACGTTCTCATATATTGCCTTCCTGGTTCAGCAATACTGTCAGCAATTTCAGCCCCCGCGTTGCGCTGCTGAAAAAGATAACGGAAAATACATCAGCATATGCCAGCTTCAGTAAAGGGTTCGATGCTCCCAACAGCTCGGATTTCAATAATTATGACGGCACTTATAATAAAGACATACTACCGACTAAAGGCAACAACACGGAGATTGGGTTTCGCTCTTCTCTGTTCAGCCGTAAATTATATGTGGATATTGCCGCTTACCAGGCCAATCTCACCAATGCGCTGATACCCGTATTATACAATCCTTCCGCCGGTATTTCTATAGAAAGAAAAGCCAATGCCGGTAAGGTGCGTCAGCAGGGTATTGAGGCGAGCATAACATATAATATTATCAGCGCAGGCAGCGGTTTCATTAAAGATGCCGGGGTAAGACTGAACTATACATACAATAATTATACCTATAAAGATTTTGTAACGGTAAAGGATAACGGTTCAGGGCCGGAGAAAGCGGATTATACCGGCAAAAAAGTACCGGGCATTAATCCACATACTTTGGTGGGGAATATTGACATCTATACCACTCCCGGCTTTTATTTTACGGCTTCCGCTTTTTACTACGGAAAGCAATACCTCACCCACGATAACACTTTCAGCTTTAAGGATTACAGCCTGCTCAACCTGAAAGCGGGTTATAATAAACATATCGCTGCCCGGTGGGAGCTGAATATATACGCAGGTATCAACAATGCAACAAGTACCAGCTATAGCGGGCTGCTGGCCTATAACGACGCCTATGGCGCTTATTACAACCCGGCAGCAACGGCTAACTATTACGGAGGGCTGAGTTTAAAATATCATTTTTAATAAAAATCAACAATGAAAAAAAAATTATTACTTGTTATTTTACTATTTACAGCCGCTTTTTCATTTGCACAAACCGGCGGCATTTCAGGACAGATTGTGGATGAAGCCAGCCAGCCCCTGGAAGGCGTTACCGTTTTTTTACAGAGAACTGCTCACAGAACAATAACCAATGCAGATGGGTATTACAGCCTTTCCGGAATTCCTGCCGGCTCTTATACCATTGCGGTCTCCTTCACGGGTAAAGAAGCTGTTAAGCAAAATATAGCGGTTGAACAGAAGAACCTGGTACTCTCCCTGCAGCTCAACAGATCGCAGAATATATTAAGCGAAGTGGTGGTAACCGGTATAAAAAACAGGCGTTATACTCAGATCACGTCTGACTTTGCTTTGCGCAGCAATGCAAACCTGAAAGATGTTCCGCAGGCCATACAGGTAATACCCAGGCAGGTACTGGCCGATCAGAATGTATATCGTTTGAGTGATGTATTTAAGAATGTCGCCGGCGTTACGGAACAAAGCGATTTTAACTATGTGAACATGCGCGGTTTCCTTACTTCATCCGCCAACTTTATGATCAATGGTCAGCGCAGCAGCTATTTCGGACTGGCATCTTCGCCCCAAATTCCTTATGCTGAAAAAGTGGAAGTGTTAAAAGGGCCGTCATCCGTATTATTTGGCAATGGCGCTATTGGCGGTACTATTAATATCATTACTAAAAAACCGAAGAAAGACTTTGCAACCAGTGCAAATATTACCGCCGGCAGCTTTGGATTACTTCGGGTACAGGCCGACGTTACCGGTTCGCTGAACAAATCAAAAACATTATCAGCGCTGCTGAATATCGGTGCCGAAACCGGCGGCTCGTTTTATAAAGATTTTAAAAACAGGAGCATAACCATCACTCCTGTTTTGAGCTGGAACATCAGCAGTAAAACGGAATTAAAATCTACCACCATTGTCCAGTTTTACAACCAAACATCGCCCAGCTCAGGACTGCCGGTGATTGGTATAAACGACCTGTTTGCAGTTCCGGTAAGCTTCAGGTATGCCAGCGATGATAGTAAATTCAATGCGCACAGTATACAGGAGCAGCTAAGTCTTAAGCATGATTTCAACGATAAGCTTTCAGCTAATATCTGGTTAAGCATAGCTAACAGGAAAACCGATGCCAGCTTTTACCAGCCCGGCGGGTATTCCCCGCGTACGGATAGCATTACCCGTATAAAAGCATTTTATGAAGGCAACCTGAAAGGGTATGGTATCAATGCTTTTGTAAGCTATAAAGCACGCACCGGAAAAGTTACCCATCTTATTACCGCAGGTTTTGACTACAACAATGCTGCAGAGTATTACCCGAAAGGGGAAAAATACTGGTATGCGCCGGTCATTGATATAAACCATCCCAACTATACAGCATTCAATACTACGGGTATTACGCCTGACTATTACGACGCCGACAACGAAGCGTACGGCCCTATCCGCTCTGCCGGTGTTTACCTGCAGGATCAAATTTCCCTTTCCGAAAAATGGAAGGCATTGCTGGCTATACGTTACGATGATTATCTCAACAGGTCTTATTTTCTCATCAGCGGTTCTGAGTATTTCGACAGTTCAAAAGCACATGCCTTTGTTCCAAAAATCGGAATGGTATATCAACCGGTACAATCTGTTTCGATTTACGGTAGCTATTCCGAAGGGTTTCAACCGCAGTATTCCAACAGCAGAGCATCAGGCGGGCCGTTTCCGCCACTAAAAGCAAAACAGATGGAAGCCGGTTTTAAGGGAGCGTTTTTTCAAAAACGTCTTGTACCGACGGTTACCTGGTATTTAATTAAGCAGGCAAATGTGTTAAAACCTGATCCTTCAGATGCAACAGGAGTAAGGCAGGTAACAACCGGTGAAGTGACCAGCCGTGGCATAGAATTGACCTTAACCGGGAATCTTACTAAGCAATGGAACGTGCTCGCCAATTATGCGCACAATAAAATATTCATCAGCAAAAGCACTGTTGCCGGAGAAAAAGGAACAGGCTTCGGCGATACGCCGTCTGATGCATTCAGCCTCTGGACGACTTATCAGCTCAATGGTAAATTAAAAGGGCTGAAGGCAGGCGCCGGGTACCGGCAGGCGACGAAACGTTTCGTGTATGGTTTGGAGCTACCCGGTTATAGCGTCTGGGATGCTTTACTCTCTTATCAATACAACAAAATTGGCCTGGCTGTCAACGCATTCAACCTGGCTGATAAACGATATGCCATTGGCTCCTTCGGTACAAGCTATTATTTCCCTGGTGCACCCAGGAGCGTGCAGGTGAGCCTTAATTATAACTGGTAAAAAACAGGTCATGATACGAATCATTGCAATAAAAGAAATAAAAAGTCTACTGCGGGAAAAAAGATGCTGGGTTGTTGCTATTGTGTTGCTGCTGCTGTTTGCAACAGCACTCGTTACTTCGGCTGTTAATCAAAAGCAGTTGAACAAAGCAAGAGCGGAAGCGCAGCAACTAAGCCGTATCGAATGGCTGGGACAATCTCCTAAAAACCCTCACAGCGCTGCGCATTTTGGCAATTTTGCTTTCCGGTTGAAAACGCCGTTGAGCTTGTTTGATAAAGGACTGGACACCTATACAGGTTCACAGGTTTTTTTAGAACCGCACAAGCAGGATGATTTCAAATTCAGCGAGGCCGAAGACGCTGATGCGCTGGTGCGTTTCGGTGAGCTTACACCTGCCTTTATACTGCAAACCATCCTGCCCCTGCTGATCATTTTTCTCAGCTTCGCTGCCGTAAGTAAGGAGCGCGAAGATAATACGCTCAGGCTACTGGTTGGCAACGGCACGCCGATGCCGAAAATTGTAGCAGGTAAAGTATTGGGTAACTGGGCATTAATTTCCGGGCTGATCATACTGTTTAGCTTGATGGCAGTGCTTTTTATACCTGCCAAAAGCAATGGCGATACCATAAACCGGTTTGCATGCATATTGCTGAGTTATATTGTATATGCCGGTATCGTCACTACTATCAGTGTGGTTGTATCTGCCTACAGTAAAACCAGCAGGGCGTCCCTGATGAAGCTGTTAAGCCTTTGGATGCTGGCAGTGATCATTGTTCCGAAGGTAAGCAGCAATATTGGCGGCACACTCCATGCAACGCCTTCCCAGTTTGAATATGCCAATCTTGTACAGCATGATGTGGAAAACGGGTTAGACGGCCACGACCCTTCAGATAAAAGGAGGGAAGATCTTTTACGGGTTACTTTGAAAAAATTTAATGTAGATACCATTACAAAGCTGCCTGTAAATTTTGATGCCATTGCCATGATGGAGAGTGAAAAGTATACCACCGAAGTATACCGGAAACGGATAGCCGAAGTAAGGAACATCTTCACAAAACAAAACAATATCAGTCTCCTCGCTTCTTTTATTAATCCCTACCAGGCAGTACAATATTGCAGCATGGCGCTCAGCGGTACAGACTATGCGCATTTCATCCACTTCCAGGATAAGGCAGAAGATTACCGCCTGTATTTTGTAAATACCATGAACGATTTTATGGCAAAGCATACCAAAAGCGGCGACTGGAGAACAAAATTTGGTACTGAAACCTATAAAATGGTGGAACCCTTTGAATATACTGCGCCCTCGCTGATCTGGAGTATCCGCCATCAGCCGGTGGCTTTTATTTCCCTGTTTGTATGGCTGGTGTTAAGCCTGCTATTCATCCAATCAATCAAAAGAATAAATATCGCGTAATGAGTACGATCAAAACGATTATTATATATGAGTGGCTGCAGTTGAAGCGAAGCAGGACATTGTGGCTGTTGACATTGATCTTTTCTGTTATCAGCATATATGCTGCCTGGTATGGCAGAAGCGAGGTAAAGGAGCAGCAACGCAAGATTGCCCTGTTGCAGGATTCCGTTGCTGTTAAAATGAATGTACTAAGCAGGGAGCTGCTGCAGCACGATTCAACGGCATGGGAATATGATCCGTTATACAAAACGGTTTTTTACAACCGGCCTGATGGTATAGCGGCACTGGCCTTCGGCCAGAGAGACCTGCATAAATTCGCGATCGAGATTTCGGAAGGCACCTATTATTATAATAAGTACGCCACCGGTTACAGCAATAAAACTTTATCCGGGGAGATCACTAACCCGCAAAAACAACTGGCAGGGCATCTTGATCTCAGCTTTGTGATCGTTTTTTTGCTTCCCCTTTACTTTATACTGCTCTCCTATAATATTTTGAGCGCGGAAAAAGAAGAAGGTACTTTACCATTGCTTGCCGTGCAGGCTGTTTCGACCAGGAAAATATTTTTTGCAAAGCTTTTTGTACGCTGGCTGATCACTACGATGCTGGCGATATTGCTGTTGTTAACTGCAGCCCTTATAACCGGAGCTGTGACCGATGCAAGAATATTTTTATTCATCGCTGCTACAATGCTTTACAGTGTGGTATGGGCAGGCGTTGTATCATTGGTGGTGTCTTTTAAAAAAGCATCCGGGTTTAATGCCTTATTTCTTATCAGTACCTGGCTTGTTTTTGGTATGCTGCTGCCTGCTGCCTTTAATGCTTTCCTTACCGCAAAATACCCGGCAATCAATAAGATAGCTTTGGCGTCTGCGGTGCAAAAAGCGAATGTAGAGGTATTTGGTATTCCCCGCATTGCCGTGGCAGACAGCTTTTATGCGATGCACCCGCAATACAACAACCTTCCCGGTGATACGCTTCCCGGCGGTTGGTACAACCCCAGGTGGATACGCGCTACACATGCAGTGCTCGATAATAAAGTGCAACGGGTGGAAACGCCTTATCTCCGGGTGCTGGAAGATCGTATTCGTACTGCCGGTAAATTCAACTACTGTTCGCCGGCGCTGCTTATGCAATCCATCCTTACCGGTGCCGCTGCAAGTGACCATAAACAGATCTATGCTTTTGATACAGCATCCTGGCATTATTTTAAAACCTGGAACAGTTACTTAGACGACAGGATATTTTTTAAAAACAACCGGTTTACCAAAGCAGATTTTGACAACCTTCCTGTGTATACATTTAAACCTGTGGTTGATTACAGGCAGGTTGTTTTTTCACTACTGGTATTGCTGGCAACAGGATTGGTCTTGCTGGCAGTGTCATTGCTGAGATTGTCGGCTCCTTTTTAAATAGATAAAAGCGTTTTGTATTCAGAAACAGAAAACTATGCGAACGGTTTCTTATCAGCCATTATAAACCAATAGCATCTTTGTTTATATGGAAAAAAATGTTTGGATAGCTTTAGTCGCTATGGCTATTATAGCTTGTACGAGTATCTCAGGTCCAAAAGAGAACGGCTCTTCTGACCGTAAAAAAATAAGTGATGCTGAAATCGCATGGATCCGAAGCAAAATAGAGCATACGTTGCGAAGCTGCAATATCCCGTCATTAGCAATCGGCATTGTTGGTAATAATGAGCTTGCATGGGCGGAAGGCTTTGGGCATCTGACCCGGGAAAGCCCTGTTAAAATGAATGCCAATGCCTTATTCCAGATTGCATCTGACACGAAAAAAATTACAGCCATCATTGTTAACAACCTGGTGGCAGAAGGGAAGCTGGAGCTGGAGGAACCTGTAATAACTTACTTAAGGGATGTGGTTTCAGCGAATAATGCAAATAAGCTAAGCGGCATTACGCTCAGACTTTTATTACTTCACAAATCGGGCATTCCCTATCGGGCGCCTGGTCAAAAAGGAATAGATGGAGAACCGATGCTGGTGGAATATACAGAGCAGGATATTATTAATGACCTGAACCCTGTACAACTGGAAACTTTGCCAGGCATTAGATTCAATTATTCAAATTTTGGCTACGCGGTGATCGGCTATATTTGCGAAAAAGCAAGCGGGCAGAGTTATGCCGCATTGGTAAAAAAGTATATTGCTGATAAATATGGAATGAAGAATACATCTGTAGTTTTGGATAGCAAACAGCTACAATTAATTGCGTGGCCATACAGGAAAGATAACAGGAATATAAAATCACTGCCCTGGAATATGGGAAAATTGACACCCGCCGGTGGCGTTTACTCGAATATAAAAGATATTTCAACCTTATTGATTGCGCAAATGCGGGCATACCGGGAATTCAATAAAAGTGTCAACGAAAACAGCCCACTCATCCTGACGGAGAAATCAGAAACTGCCGGTGCGCATTATGGATTCGGGCTGGCAAAATTTGTTGATACATTGGGGGTCCGTTACGGGCATGGTGGAAATTTAGACGGTTATGCAAGCGAGTATGTTTTTATGCCGAAAGAAGGGCTGGGCATAATCATGCTTACCTCAAGCGGAGGAGAATGGTTTGATGAATTAGGAAAAGAAATAAGAGCATATTTAATTATGAACGGGCGCTTTCAAAACGCTTCTGGGCGTAGTCCCAATTAACAATGCTCCACCAGCCATTAATATAATCTGCTCTTTTATTTTGATACTTCAGGTAGTAAGCATGTTCCCATACATCCAGTCCCAATACCGGAGCACCCTTGTATTCACTGATATCCATCAACGGGTTATCCTGGTTAGGTGTAGAACCGATCACTAATTTATTGTTACTTTTACTATATACCAGCCAGGCCCACCCGCTTCCGAACCTTGTAGTTGCTGCATTGGCAAACGCTTTCTGAAAGGCTTCAAAAGAATTAAAATCCCGGATGATTGCCGCTTCTAACGTTCCTTTCGGATGATTGCCGGCCTGCGCCGGCCGCAATAATTGCCAGAACAGCTCATGGTTATAATGGCCTCCGGTATTGTTGCGCATTTTCACGCTGTACTTAGAAATACCGGATAAGATATCTTCAACACTGGTGTTTTGGGTTGCCACATTTTCATTCCTGGCTGCTTCTGCCATATTTTTTGCATAAGCCGATGCATGTTTGGAATAATGTATTTCCATTGTTGTTGCATCAATAACCGGCTCAAGGGCATTGTATGCATAAGGCATCGGAGACTGCTGCCAACCTGTTACAGGATTCCCTGCACTTATATAACCTGATTTTTGCGCAACGGCAGCTACTGCCATGTTCGTAAAACCCATTGCCAGTGCAGCTTTTCCGGCATTTTTCAGGAAAGTTCTTCTGCCGTTAAAAAAGTCCTTTTTCATATCTTTTGTATTTTTTATTAATTGTTTTGGGTGCTGCATTATTTGCAACATCATTGTGGTTGTGCTGCTTCAGGATCGCATGACCCGGATTATGCGCTTGTAAAAATACACCAATTATCGCAACCATGTTGCAATAATTGAAAAAAGGGGCGCATTTCAAATTTTCGCGCTACTCAAATTTTGTCGGTGAGACACCATAGCCGTCAACTTAGGAAATCTGGCGCTTAAATACCCCGAATGGGGTTTAATTTGAATAGCCATCGGTGTAACCGGTGGTATATTTGCGACAATTTTACATTGAACCCCGTAGGGGTTCAACAAAACTTCGGCATTGTTGTCCCCCAACAAAGTTGGGGGCTATTCAAATTCAAGCCCTTCGGGCTTAAGTTGACGGCTATGGTGTCTCACCGACCGAAAAATTTGCATAGTGCGAAAATTTGAAATGCGCCCGATCTGTTGTACTTCCCTTCTTAAAATTAACTAACTTTAGAAGATGAATTGATATGTGTTGGGTGCATTCCAAATTGTTGCACCGCTTTTCCCTCGCCGCTCGTGGAGAGGGAATAAAAAGGGTGAGGGCAATTAATATGCAGCGACAATTTGGAATGTACCCTATGCGTCCAGAATACCCGTTATCACTTATTTGTTTAACCAGAGTAGAAAGATGATCACACGACGAACGAGGCTTGTATTGTTTTCTTTTTTTTTATTACTGGCAGTATTGTTTGCCGGTATATACGGGTTCTCTAAAAAAATCACGTTTCCCGCAGACGTGCAGCAGGCAATGAGCGGTCTTCCGGACCGGCTTGATTATAATGTTCATGTAAAAAAAATTTTATCCGATAAATGTTTCAGCTGTCACGGGCCTGACAGCAAGAAGCAGAAAGCTGATCTGAGGCTTGATGTTTCCGAAACGGCGTATAATAAAGTGACCGAAAGCGGTCTTAAAGCAATCAAGCCCGGCAATGTAGCGCAAAGTGAAGTGGTTCACCGTATTGTAAGCAGCGATCCTGAATACAGGATGCCTACGCCGGATTCGCATTTGATGCTTACTGCTGCTGAAAAGGCTGTTATCATAAAGTGGATTGAACAGGGAGCGGTATATAAGCCGCATTGGGCCTTTACGGCTCCGGGAAAAAGCAATCCACCTAAAGTACATGATACGAAATGGGTCAGGAATGATATAGACCGTTTCGTATTGCAAAAGCTGGAGAATGAAGGATTGAATCCGTCACCTGAAGCTGATAAAGAAACATTGATACGAAGGGTAAGCTTTGATCTTACGGGATTGCCCCCTTCTATAGCAGAAGCAGATGCATTTTTAAGCGATCATAGTGAAAATGCCTACGAGAAAATGGTTGATCGTTTCCTGCAATCTCCGCGTTACGGAGAGCGGATGGCTGCTTACTGGCTGGACGTGGCCCGTTTTGCAGACAGCCACGGGTATCTCGATGACAAACACCGCGATGCCTCTCCCTGGCGCGATTGGGTGATTGACGCTTACAATAAAAACCTGCCATACGACCAGTTTATTACCTGGCAACTGGCAGGCGACCTTTTACCCAATGCCACCAAAGAACAAATACTGGCTACGGGGTTTAACCGCAATCAGAAACAAAATACCGAAGCGGGCATTATACCCGAAGAATTCCGGGTGGAATACAATGTGGACAGAACCAATACACTCGGCACAGCGATGCTGGGGCTTACACTGGGTTGCGCCAAATGCCACGATCATAAATATGACCCTGTAAGTCAAAAGGACTACTATTCTTTATATGCTTTCTTCAACAGAACCTTTGAGCTGGGAAGCTCTAACTATGGCAATTATCACAACATGGTGCCTGGCCCCACCCTGTTACTTACAGACGCTGCAGACGACCATAAAATAGACAGCCTTCATACTGTCATTAAATATCTTGAGCAAAAAAATCAGCCCGTAAAATCTCAAAGCCCGGAAAAAAGCCTGTCGCAAAAGATTGTAGCCCACCTGTCGTTCGATCAAACAGAAACATTAAAAATTTCTGCCGGGAAAACGGCGACCGCTTTCCGTAATTCAGTTCAGCCTGCTTTTCCTGCGGCTGCCAGCAGGCAGAAATCAGGAAAAGGCATTGCCGGCAATGCACTGCTGCTGGATGAAGAAACGTTTGTAAACTTTCAGCCTTACGGTTTGGGGTATTTTGAAAGATATGAACCGTTCGCGGTTAGTATATGGGTTAAAGTCCCTCAAAAATACGAGGAGTCTGCCATTCTCCACCACAGCGATTCGCGGCGGTATGGATTCCAGGGATATGATTTAATGTTGTTCAATAACAAAGTAGGGTTCCGGCTGATGCATGCCTATCCGCACGACGCTCTCAGTATTATTGCTGACCAGGAAATGGATGCGGGTCAATGGTATCATATCACTGCAAGTTACGATGGCAGCAGCCGTGCCGCCGGTATGCGCATTTACATTAATGGCAAAGTGGTTCCTGTAACTGTAGAGTATGATCACCTGAAAAAAAATATCCGTTCTTTTCCCGATATACACAAAGCCTCGCCCCTCGCCGGGCTTGCTTTTGGCGCCAGGGTGCTGGAGAAAACAATGAAGGGCGCGGCACTGGATGAGTTTTGTTTGTTCAATAATACGCTGGATGAATCAGAAGCGGAATGGCTCTATAAGAGCAGGAGTATTGCCTTACAGCGCGATCCTTCCACGCCGTTGCATGTAAAGCCGGATAGCTTAATGAACGCCAGAATGCAACTGGCTGCTGCATACGATTCGGTTAAAGAAGCAATGGTGATGGGTGATTTGCCCCAGCCGCTTACCACACATGTGCTTCTTCGTGGCGTATATGATAATTATGGAGAAGAAGTACGACCCGGAACCCCTGCTTCGGTGCTTCCTTTTCCCGACAGCCTTCCTGAAAACAGGCTGGGACTGGCAAAATGGTTATTTCTTCCCGCGCATCCGCTTACTGCCCGGGTAGCGGTAAATCATGTGTGGGAAATGTATTTTGGAAGAGGACTGGTAAAAACTTCCGACGATTTTGGTAACCAGGGTGAAATGCCTTCACACCCCGAACTGCTGGATTACCTGTCGGTACTGTTCCGCGAAAGCGGCTGGAACCTTAAGCAACTGCAGAAAATGATCCTGATGAGCGCGACCTACCGGCAGCAATCGGTCATTACTCCCGAGCTGCATGAACGTGATCCGGAAAATATATTGCTTGCCAGGAGCTCACGGTACCGGATGCCCGCAGAAATGATCCGCGACCAGGCGCTGGCGATCAGCGGGTTGCTGTCGCCCAAAATTGGTGGTCCCAGTGTATATCCTTACCAGCCTCCCGGCCTGTGGGAAGCGTTGAGTGATAAATCGTGGCGCTATGTGTACAAATTGTCGGAAGGGGAGGATCTTTTTCGCAGGAGTATTTATACCATCGTGAAACGCTCAAGTCCTCCGCCTTATATGTTGATATTTGACGCGCCCGACCGGAATTTTTGTACGGTAAAAAGGCCTGTTTCCAGCTCGCCCCTGCAGGCGCTCGCATTAATGAATGATCCGACATTCATTGAAGCCTCGAAATTTATTGCGACACGTGCAATAAAGGAGGGCGGCAATAGTGTGGACGATAAGCTGTCTTTGGCTTTCAGGCTGGTAACGGGAAGATTGCCTGGTAAAGCTGAATCGGCGCTGTTGATGGAAATGTACCGGGCTGAAAGTGATATTTTTAAAAAGCATCCTGATAAAGCGAAAAAAATATTAGCAGTAGGGAACGCAAACATGGAGCAACCTGCTTCATTGGAGGGATTGATGGAAGCGGCTGCTTATACCAACGTAACGATGGCGTTGTTAAATACGGATGAGTTTATTACGCGGAAATAAATAATATAGCCGCTGATGCGCAGATGGAAACTGCGGGTTGGCAACAGATAATCAACAAAAATGTTATTAATCCACTTCATATGGATGAAGCTCAAAAAATAATAAACAGCCGGGCGAGGCGTGATTTTTTAAAGGGTTCGGCATTGGGTTTGGGAAGCATTGCTTTGGGAACCCTGCTGGGCTGCAACAACCGCGAAAAAACTGTAGCGCATGCAGGTAGTGTGGCTGAACCTGATGCAGAAAACCAACCTTTGGTTGATCCGCATTTTGTGCCACGCGCCAAAAGGGTAATTTATCTTTTTCAAAGCGGGGGCCCCTCGCAAATGGAATTGTTTGATTATAAGCCCAAACTATATGAAATGCACGGGCAGGAAATACCGCCGAGCGTGATTGGCGGCGGTCGTGTGTCCGGCATGGTGTCTAACCAGAATAGCTTTCCGTTGGCTGCCCCTATGACACATTTTAAACAATATGGGAGCAACGGAGCTTACTTCAGCGATCTTATTCCGCATACTGCCGGCATTGCAGATGATATATGCGTGGTACGCAGTATGTTCACCGAGCAAATCAACCATGAGCCGGCGGTTATTTTTACACAAACCGGCAACCAGCTAAGCGGCAGGCCAAGTATGGGATCGTGGATCAGCTACGGTTTGGGCAGCCTGAATCATAACCTTCCTTCCTTTGTTGTGTTGTTATCAAAGGGTGGGGGAGACCAGCCCATCAGCAACCTGGCATGGAGCAATGGTTTTTTACCCTCGCATCACCAGGGCGTTCAGTTTATGTCTGGTAAAGATCCTGTGCTCTATCTTTCTTCACCCGATGGGGTAGACAGGATGGATCGTCGCCGGGCACTGGATTTTATCAGGCAGTTTAACCTGCTTCAAAAAGACAAATGGCAGGATCCGGAAATTGACAGTCGTTTAAACCAGTATGAAATGGCCTACCGGATGCAGATGGCTGTACCCGAAATAACGGATCTTTCTAATGAGCCCCGGCATATCCTTGATATGTACGGACCGGATGTTACCACACCCGGCAGCTACGCCTATAATTGCCTGCTGGCAAGAAAGCTGGCAGAAAAAGATGTTCGTTTTATCCAGTTGTATCACCTGGGCTGGGATCATCATGGCAATCTTACCAGCGGAATTACCCGGGCAACGCAGCAAACAGACCAGGCTTCGGCTGCATTGGTTAAAGATTTGAAGCAACGCGGTTTGCTGGACGATACACTGGTGATATGGGGCGGAGAATTTGGCAGAACCAGCTTCAGCCAGGGCAGGCTTACCAGGGAAAGTTTTGGACGTGATCATTTACCCAACGCCTATAGTATATGGATGGCGGGCGGCGGAATAAAATCAGGTATGCAGTATGGAGAAACAGATGATTTTGCACACAATGTAGTTCGCGATAAAGTGCATGTGCACGATTTCCAGGCAACCCTTTTATACCTGCTGGGAATTGATCACGAACGATTTACTTACAAAAGCCAGGGCCGACGTTACCGGCTTACCGATGTGTCGGGCGATATTGTAAAAAGTATTATTGCCTGATTGTAAAAGGAAGATGATGATGTTGCCTGACAGCCTCGATCAATGGTTTGCTTATTTGGGACGTTTCCACCCTGTGATCGTACACCTTCCGATAGGTATCCTTTTACTTGCCTTTGTTATGGAGTTGGGTTTTTATAAAAAAACAACCATCCCTTCACCGCGGCAGGCTGTATCATTTATGTTAGCAGTGGGCTGCATCAGCGCATCGGCATCCTGCATAGCAGGGTGGCTGCTGAGTAAGCAAGGCAGCTACGATGAAAGTACGCTTGCTGTTCACCAGTGGATGGGGATAGGCGTAGCATTGTTTTCAGGATTGTGCTGGCTGGCCAGGCGGAAAAAGGATATCAGGACAAAAGCAAAGCCATTGTATACGGTGTTGATGGCATTGTTATTCCTATTCCTTATGATAGCCGGGCACAACGGGGGGAGCATGACGCATGGCGATGATTACCTGACTGCTGAAATGCCGCAATGGCTGACAGGAGAAAATAAAGATACGACCCGTTTTATCAGGAAACCCATTACTGATGTGAACGAAGCATATATTTATGCCGACCTGGTACAAAATGTATTGGGTGATAAATGCTACAGTTGCCACAGCGCCAAAAAAGTAAAAGGCGGGTTAAGAGTGGATGACGAAAAGCTTTTATTCAAAGGCGGTAAGCACGGTACGGTCATCCGGCCGGGCAATGCTGAGGAAAGTGAGCTGATAATAAGAATACTGCTTCCTGAGGAGGATGACAAACGGATGCCTCCCAAGAAGCGGGAACCACTTACTCCTGAAGAAATTGATTTGCTGAAGTGGTGGATACAGCATGGCGCAGACACGCGCAAAAAGGTGAAAGATCTTTCCCCCGATTCCTCTGTACTGCCTGTACTGGCTTCTTTTGCTGCTCCGCTTGCAAATAATAGCGATAGTATGGCGGCGCTCTCCGCTGTTTTTGATAAGGAACTGCCCCCTGCAGATCAAAAGACAATTGATACGTTGACCAGCCTTGGCATATTAGTGGCGCCGGTAGCTAAAAATAAAAACCTTCTGGAGATAAGCTGCGTGAATTACCCGGAGTTTGACGATGATAAAATGCGGTTGCTGACGAAAATTGCTGATCATATTGTCTCACTGAAATTAGACGGTACCCGTATTACAGATGCGGCGTTTGATGATATATCGCAGTTTGTCAATCTTGTACGTTTGAATATCGCGCATACGCCGATTACTGGTGCCGCTATGGCGAAGCTGCAGCAGCTTGCTGCCATTGAGTATATCAATGTGGTGGGTACAAAGGTGGATGATGAGGGATTGCAGAAGTTAAATGTATTACCAGGCCTGAAACGGGTATATTGCTGGAATTCGCTGGTAACCGGTAAGGGCCTGGCGCTTTTCAATCAGCACAAAGCAATAGCCGTTGCAGAATAGTCTGCTGCAGGAAAAACTTCAATACAGTATTGTCCGGTAAAATACAAAGGGAGGTCGGCCTCGAAAAAATGGTGTTAAGAAAATTGGCTTGGACGGCGTTAAAAGAAAAACACCATATGCCAAAGTCAGGGAGTGCAATTAGCTCAAAAGTCGCATCACTACCGAGTTTTGATCTGCTGCTTGAACTTGTTTTTCTTAGCCGGGAAAGACAATTTTTAGCCATTTTTCCGAAGCCCTGCCTGACCGGCAGGCGGGCTTGATTGTTTGCTCCACTTTTTTATCAAGAAAAAAGTGGAATATCCAATGGTAAGTGGAGCATGCCGTAAACTTTAATGAAAATCAGTACAGCGCTGACTTTAGTCGTTTTGGCTAACATTTTAACCGGGCAATAATGATTTCCATATAGAGCTTGTGATTATACGAAAATTTCAATTCTTCTCATCAAAGGCAATACAACGGATTATATAACTTCCGGAAAATTTATTGTGCTATGTTTAATAGCTGCCTTTTATCACCGGGTTCTTATCATTTCCCCCGGGCGACATTCCTTTCAGGCTGTTGTCTATCCGCAGGGTGATATTATTCTTGTCGAAACCCAGGCGCCATACCTCCGAATGCGGGCTTTCAATATAGCGCAGTTTTATTTCGAGCGATTGCTTATCTGTCCACGTATATGCGGCTGCCAGTGGTATGTGCTGTCCATTTTTCCCTGCAGGAGGCATAGTGCCTGTTAAAGAGGGAATTCCTGACGTACGATGCAGGGTGCTGGTACGCCATTGATTTCTTCCTGCATAGATGGTATCGGAAATATTGTTGAATTGTACGATGATGTATCCTGAACGTTTGGATTGGAGCTTAAAAGATATATTGTGGATGGAAGCGTCGTTGGTCTCAAGCGTATAGGTTCTGCCTGCAATTTCTTTTGACAACCTGCTTGCTTTAAAAACGGGGGCAGGCAATATCAATTGAGCATTTTGCTTTTCCAGTTTTGCAATGGTGGTTGCAGTGGCATTTATCGGTTCATTTTCAAAAGCAGGCAGCAGGTAAGTCCATACCAGGTTTAAAATGTTTTGCATATCTGCCGTTTCGCTGGTAATTGCCAATACTGCATCCTGGTCGGGCATTACAATAATGTATTGACCAAAAGCGCCGTCTGCGCGGTATGCATCGTTACGGCAACGCCACATCTGGTAACAATAACCCTGCGCCCAATCGCTCTTTGCTTTAAGTGCGATCGCAGTATCCGGTGCGTTTTTTATTTTAAATGAAGAGGCTTCTTCAATCCAAGAGGCCGGTAAAAGTTGTTTTCCCTGCCAGTTCCCTTTTTGCAAAAAGAACTGCCCGAATTTGGCCATGTCTTCTGTTTTCAAACGAAGTCCCCAACCGCCTGCATTGATTCCTTCGGGGTTTTCTTCCCAGTCTATCCCCGTTATTTCCAACGGCTCAAACAGTCTGGGTGTTAAATAATCAATCAGCCTTTCGCCGGTTATTTTTTGAATAATAGCGCTCAACATAAATGTCGCGGCGGAATTGTACAGAAACTTTGTTCCGGGTGTGTCTACAATGGGTACAGACAAAAAATGTTTTACCCACTGGTTACTTTTTAATATGCTTCCTGTCGGATCGGGAGATTGCCCTGCCGACATCGTGATCAGGTCTTTCACGGTAAGATCCCTTACAAATTGGCTAACGGTATCGGGCAATTCATCTGTAAAGAAACCGGTTACTTTATCCTGCAGGCTAAGGCGTTGTTCCGTTACCGCAAACCCGATGGCCGTAGCAGTAAAGCTCTTGCTTACTGAATACATCGTATGCTTTAACGAAGGTGCATAGGGCGCCCACCATCCCTCGCTGATTACCTTTCCGTGCCGCAGCAGCATGTAACTGTGAAATTCATTTTTGCTGTTATGCACCTCTTCCAAAAAGCGGAGAATCTGCCCGGAATAAACATTTTCATTTTCCGGAACTCCGCGGGGCAGGTTGTTGAATTGTTGCGCATGCAGCGTAGTCCCAGTAACTGCTATGAAAACGAAACAGGCGGAAAGTGTCGTTTTTTTTAAAGAGAGTAACATGGATGATGGCATGGGCATAAAGTTACAAAATCATTGACTTCCTGTTATCTTGATCCCAACCGAAGGTCGGGTTCGCTTTAACCGAAAAAAATTACCGTCATTGCGAGCCGCTAAATTGATTCAAAAGCATTGCAAATGACGAGAGGAGAAGCAATCTCAACGATTGGCCTCACATTGGGACTGCTTCTCCCGCACCAGCATCTTTTTAACTTATGCAACCCTATAGCGGTATCGCAGAGACGTTTAAGAGTTTTATTTTTTGCTGTCAGCACTCAAGAAAAGTATGAAGTCTCACTGGGGCTTCATCCAGGGCTATTGCGGGCAGCCATGAGACCCCGGTGCCACGCGATCCGCCGGGGTCTCACCATTCGCACAGTTGCCTGGTTGTGAAGACCCCATCGGGACACAAATCTTCGTAGCTGCTTATACAGGAGCAATTTTTTTCTAATTTCTTATCTTTAACCCAATTTAAATGCAAACTAAATTTTAAACCAGGCTTTTTGTTTTGATTCACCACACACTATTGCTTATACTGGCATTGTTCTTTGCGATGGCGTTGTTGTATATACTAAGTCAGCGATTGAAAATTTCTTATCCCATCTTCCTTGTAATAGGGGGGCTGCTGATAAGTTTTATACCCGGAACCCCCCACCTGAACATTGACCCCGATCTTGTATTTCTGATATTTCTGCCCCCGCTACTTTTTGAAGCGGCCTGGTATTCATCGTGGAGCCAGTTATTAAAATGGAAACGGTCGATATTGTTGCTGGGTTTCGGACTGGTAATAGCAACATCAGCAGCTATTGCATACTTTTCAATACATATCATTCCCGGGTTTACGCTTGCGCTGGGTTTTTTATTGGGAGGTATTATTTCACCACCCGATGCGGTTGCGGCAACTTCTGTATTAAAAGGCATGCAGGTCCCTAAAAGAGGGCTTACCATACTGGAAGGAGAAAGCCTGGTCAACGATGCGGCATCGCTCACTATTTTCAGGTTTGCCATTGCGGCCATACTTACCGGTGAGTTTGTATTTCAGAAAGCGGCGGTTGATTTTATGGTGCTGTCGGTGATGGGAGTGTTTGTTGGTGTGGTGATTGCGCACATTCTTTATTTAGTATTGCGCTATTGGGTGAAAGCATCGAGCATTACCACGCCCATGACGTTGATAGCTCCTTACCTTATGTATATAGTGGCAGAACAGTTTCATTGGTCCGGCGTTTTATCTGTTGTAAGCGGAGGGCTGTTTCTTTCGTTCCGCTCAAGCGATTTTCTGAATTTTAATACGCGGATGCAAACAAAAGAAGTTTGGGCCACTGTCGGGTTCCTGTTGAATGGGTTCGTGTTTATATTAATCGGACTGGAACTTCCTGTCATTATCGGAGGGCTGGGAGAGTACTCCTTAAAAGAGGCTATTTATTATGCCCTGCTGATCAGTCTGATGGTGATAGTGATAAGAATTGTACTGGTATATTTATCTGCATTTGTGCCGCGATGGATAAGTAAGCGGGTGCGGGAGGAAGAGAGAAGCCCGGGTGCAAAGCTTACATTCATTATCGGATGGGCAGGTATGCGGGGAGTGGTATCGCTCGCTTCTGCACTGGCAATTCCGCTTGTGCTGAATAACGGCGAAGATTTCCCGCATCGAAACCTTATTCTCTTTATCACTTTCGTGGTAATACTTGCCACGCTGGTTTTTCAGGGGCTTACCTTGCCTTTGTTCATTAAACTGCTGAAAGTGGAAGAAATTGATGAGCATATACCCGAAGAAGAACAAATGGAGTCCATCAGGCTGGAGTTAGGAAAAAAGCAGATAGAATACCTTGATTCAAAATATATGTATGAAATAGAACATTATGAAACCATTGCTCATATAAAAGAACTGCTGGTAAGCAATATTACTGCCGTGGAAGACAGTCTTGGGGAAAAAGGCAACAGGGAGAGTTTAAAAACCCTGCGTGACCTGCATCGAAAAATTATGCTGGAACTAATAGCCATAAGAAGAGAAGGGTTGAACCGGTTCAGGCTGGAACATAAATATGATGACGAAGTGATCCGCATTATGGAAAGTAATCTTGACCTGGAAGAAGCAAGATTGCATAAATATTAATACATACGCTATATCATTGCCAGTTTATTTAAACCCGCAGTTGATGAAAGGAATTACACGGCGGCCGATCCGGTTAAACAAACCTATCTGAACCAGGTTGCCGGACTGGCAGTTATTGATCAACCCGATCATAAGCCCATTTCCCTTTTGGGCTTTATTGGCGAATCCCCCGATAAGAACACCATTGAATTTATGCAATGCGTTAATTAAGCCGCTTACCTGTATACCATTTGACATGTAGTTCATGCCTGCCAGGCCATTTATGAAAACACCATTGTTTACGCTCACCACAGTGAGACCACCCATGCTGGCTGACAATTCGTTGATGGTGGTACCGTATTTTATATAATGTAATTCACTTGTATCCGGGTATCCATAGCGTGAAAAGAAGCTCGCTGTGTGGCCGGAGCTGTCTTTAACTCCAGCCAGGCCATACATCATTCCCCAAATGCCTCCGATAATCCCGAAAGGGCCAACTTCCAGGTTTAATCCATTCATATTGATATATCCTTCGTCTGCAAAACCAAATGCAGGGGTGATGCCTAAAGCGAGCGCTTTTATTTTAGTGTGCTTATTTACCGGGGTAAGTCCCACCCATTTTTTTATAACCGTATCCGGCATTTTCCCATATTGGGCATGGGCGGAATAAACAGAACCCGTTAATGCAAAAAATATTGCAAACAGCTTACAGCGCTTTTTCATCTCGCTAAATTGATTTCAAATGCCAAAGAGAAAACTACCTCCGGCTTTCGATGGTGTAAACAAAGCTGTCGGCCCTGTAATAGCCCAGGTTATATTCTATAGGGCGCTCCCCCTGGTCAAAAACAAATCTTTTCCGGCATAGAATCGGGCTGCCTACTTCCAGGTTGAGTTTTCCTGCCACAAACTTGTCAGCAGCCCTGGCAGTAATTTCTTCTTTGGAAAGATTGGCTATTACCATATGATCTTTTTCAAGAATTTCGTACAGGGGCCTGAGAAAATCTTCCTTGCCTGTAAGACCAATGCGCGGATGGAAATACGAAACAAAATATACAAAAGGTCCCTCGGGGCGCCCCCTCAGCCTTTCCATCTTTAATATCTTTTTATTGGCTCTTATCTCGAAGAAATTGGATACGGTTTCTTCCGGTTTTACCCAGCTTAATTTGAGCTCAAAATTTTTAATAGGGATTTTTCGTGCTTCCATTTCCTGTGAAAAGCTCAGCCAGTTTACAGATTTTGAGCTCACTACACTATTGCTTACCTTGGTGCCTACTCCTTTTTTCCTGATCAGTAAACCCTCATATACCAGTTTGTTGATAGCCAGCCGCAGGGTGGTCCTGGAAATGGCCAGTTGTTTGGCAAGTTCTACCTCGTTTGGCAGGAGCTTGCCTTTGGAATACTGGGGTTGCTTAATGATTTTTCTGAGGAGTTCTTCGGCCTGTATATGGAGCGGAATATGATTCTTATGATCAATAGAAAAATTCATGTTTGAAATATATTGCTGCAATATTACATTTTTTTATATAACGAAAATCAGCCTGGAGTTGTTTACAGCGGAGCAGGGCCCTTCATTTTTTCTTCCTGGTAATCATCTCAACCACCTCTTTGTATGTTTCCCCAACGGGCAGTTCCCTGTCGCCTGTAAATACGCTGCTTTTTTTAACAGAAGTAATATGGTCAATAGAAACGATAAATGATTTATGTATACGGAGAAATTTAGACGGCGGCAACTCTTCTTCTAAAGCCTTCATGCTCATCCTGGTAATAAGCGGCTTTGCGGGTGGTATAAGGTGAATTTTCAGATAATCACGTAAGCCTTCCACCCACATAATATCAGCAAATATTACTTTTACCATACTGTAGTCAACATTCAGAAAAAAGTATTCGCTGCCTGTATCTGGTTGTTTATGCTTTAACTGGTATAGCTCATTGGCTTTATTACATGCCTGCATAAAGCGGGAAAGCTCTACCGGTTTTAAAAGATAGTCTACTACATGTAAGTCATAGCTTTCCAAAGCAAATTTTTCATACGCAGTTACCAGGATGAACATGGGTTTGTTCGAAAGAATTTTGATGAATTGCAGGCCTGTTAACCCCGGCATTTGTATATCAATAAATACAAGATCAATTTCCTGTTCCTGCAATACCTGGCTCGCTTCAAATGCATCGCTACAGGTTGTTATAAGTTGCAGGTAAGGCAGCTTGCTGATATAATCCTGCATCAGTTGCAAAGCCAGGGGTTCATCATCTATGGCTATACATTTCAGCATTTATACAAGATTTATTTGTAATGATACAACAAACCAGCCATCTTCTTTTGTAATAAGCAGGTTGTGCTTTTCCTCATACAGCAACTTAAGCCTGCGTATCACATTGGTTAAGCCAATGCCCGACGTTTTATCCTTACTCTCATTTGTTCCGGCAGCATCATACCTGTTGCGTACAACAAAATTAAGCGTATCCTGCCCCACATGCATGTTGATGTCTATCTGTGCATTTTTAATATGGCCTGTGCCATGCTTGAATGCGTTTTCAATAAAAGGTATCAGCAGCATAGGCGCAATTTCGTGGTGCGCTTCAGCCTGCGGAATACTTACCTCAAGCTTCACCTTGCCGCCCACACGTTGTTTTTGCAGATCAATATAGCTGTTCAGGTAGTCAATCTCTTTTTGTAAGGAAACTCTTTCTTCATCTGTTTCATACAACATATATCTCATCAATGTTGAAAGCTTGAAAATAGTAGGCTCCAGCTGATCGCTTTTCAAACGTGCCAGCGCCAGTATATTATTCAATACATTAAACATAAAATGCGGGCTTACCTGTGAGCGCAGAAAGGAAAGCTCGGATTTAAAATGCTCCTCCTGCTTTTGCTGTAATAGTTTGTCTGTTTTGTTTTTGTCTATAATCATACGGTAGGCAGAGCTTACAGCAATAGCCAGCATGAATGGCGGAATATTGAATCCTACAGACCTTGATATCAAAAGTTCTTTATGTATAATTAATGATATAAACAGCCAGGAGTGAATAACCATTATAATGGCAAACAACCCCAAAACAATCAAAAAATAATAGAAATATTTTTTAGTGTAAATAAATCGGGGAGTAAGTATATAAGCGTTGAAATAAAATACCCCGATCCATAGCAGGGCGGTTAAATTATTTACCAGGAAAAAGCCTCTTTCGTCCGGATCTTTTGGCATATCGCCGGCGGGGTAACGCCTCAATAAAAATGGGAGAGAAAATACAATGATCCAGGCAGCTATATGAAATATAACTCTTACCCAGGGTTTATTTAACCATCCCATTTTCATTACTAATAGCCTTATTGGTTTTTAATTTTTGCAATATAGCTTATTCATATCTCAACGCCTCAATAGGATCAAGTTTTGAGGCCTTTTGCGCCGGGTAGTATCCAAAAAAAACGCCTGTTATGGCACAAACCATAAATGATAATATAATGGATGATTCGGATACCAGTATCGGCCATTGCAGTAATATATTGATCAGTTCTGCTGCTGCCATTCCGAGCGCCACACCAATAATTCCCCCGGTAATGCTGATCAGTATCGCTTCCACCAGAAACTGCAATAATATATCTATCCCCCTCGCGCCAATGGACATACGAAGCCCGATCTCTTTGGTACGTTCTGTTACGGAAACATACATAATATTCATGATACCAATACCGCCTACTACCAGCGAAATTCCTGCAATGGCAGCTAACAGCACTGTAAGCAGCTCGCTTGTTGAGCTGATGGTGCTGATCAGCTCGGCCTGCGTACGTATGGTAAAGTCATCTTCATCAGAAGCTTTTAGTTTGTGTT
Organism: Chitinophagaceae bacterium; assembly: GCA_019638615.1. Taxonomy (GTDB): domain Bacteria; phylum Bacteroidota; class Bacteroidia; order Chitinophagales; family Chitinophagaceae; genus Agriterribacter. Next base: position 71,296 of record JAHBTL010000021.1, read on the forward strand.
GCCTGCGTAATACTGCTGTAATTTCCTGCGTGGCGGTATCTGAGCTTTGCTCATTCACAGCAGAGGCATAAATGGTTTGTACATAAGGCACGGCCAGTATTCTTTTTTGCACGGTGGTATATGGCGCTACAATAATGTCATCCTGGTCCTGCCCAAAAGTATTTTCGCCTTTTTCTGCGAGCACACCAATCACTTTTAAAGGGATCTTTCCGAAGCGGATGGTCTGTCCTATCGGGTTCTGCCCGTTCGGGAAAATATTCTCCACAATAGTTTGCCCTATTATACAAACTTTTGCCATCGTTTTTACATCCTGCTCCGTAAAATTCAAACCTTCCTTAATTTTCCATTCGCGGATAATAGGCAGATAGTCAGGTGATACGCCCTGTATGGTGGTAGGCCAGTTCAACGCGCCGTTTATTGCCTGCCCGCTTGCCTGGAGCCCGGGTGATACGGCTGTAATAAAATTCACTTTTTCTTTTATAGCGTCAACATCTTCCACCTTCAGGGTTTGTAAACCTGAAGCGCCAAGCCTGGCGCCACCGCCAACCGTAACATTACTGCTGGGGCGTATATTGATCATGTTTGAGCCCATGCCCGACAGCTGGTCGCGTATACTCTGTTTTGACCCCTGGCCTATAGCCACCATAGTGATTACCGAAGCAACGCCTATAATAATACCCAGCATGGTAAGAAAAGCCCTGAGCTTATTTCTCAACAATGCCTTCCATGCTATTCTGAAAAGATTAACTACATTCATGTTACTTCGTTTTAATAGTCATCATTAACCGGCAGGCTATCCAATGCTTCTTTTGCAGATTTCACATTTTCATTTTTGCTGTCTTTCACTACGCGGCCATCTTTTAAGGTTACTGTCCTGCTGCTGAATGCGGCTATATCAGGTTCGTGGGTAACGAATACAATCGTTTTTCCCTGCCGGGTATTCAGCTCCTGTATCAGCGACATAATTTCATAAGAAGTTCTTGTATCCAGGTTACCTGTTGCTTCATCTGCCAGTATCATCACCGGCTCATTTACTAATGCTCTTGCTATTGCCACACGTTGCTGCTGCCCGCCTGATAATTGATTCGGAAGATGATCCATCCTGTCTGCAAGCTTCACTGCCTCCAGCGCTTTCATCGCTTTTTCTTTTCTTTCCTGCGAAGAAATGGTGGAATTATATAATAACGGCAACTCCACGTTTTCCAATGCGGAAGTTCTCGCCAGTAAATTATACGACTGGAATACAAAACCGATTTTCCTGTTGCGTAATCTTGCCAGCTCATTACGTGAAAGTTTTTTTACATTCACGCCATCCAGCAGGTAATCACCGTCTGTTGGCTGATCAAGGCACCCCAGTATATTGAGCAACGTGGTTTTGCCTGAACCGCTGCTACCCATTATTGTTACAAATTCACCGGGCTGCACATCAAACGACACGCCTTTCAATGCACGAACAGTTTCGCTGCCCATTTTAAATTCCCTTTTTAAATGCTGTATATCAAGAATTGCGTTTGCCATAATGTTGATTGTAAATGTTAGAGAAAGGTAGAGGGCGAAGGGTGAATGGTAAAGGGTTGTCCGAAGCCCAAAGCTCATTGCCCACTGTCCATTATCCATTGTCCACCGTCCATTGTTCCACCTCTATCCCCCCGGTGGCGGCGGATTACTTCTCCTGTTATTTCCGGCCGGGCGCTTAGGCATGAACGGGCTGGAAGCGGTTCCTTTTTGCTTTGCTTCATTTTTCGACAACTGCTCATAGCCTGTTACTACAATATCATTTTCATTAAGCCCCGACAATACCTGCACTTCTGTTTCGTCATTCATACCCATAGTAACAGGTGTAGCAATAATGCTGGTGTCCTTCTTTACCCATACCAATCCTTTGTTTTCACCTGCCGGGCTGTCTGCATGTATTACCGGGGCATTAGCTGGTTTTTCATTACCACCGGGCATTGGTTTGTCATGCACAGGTCTCATTTTGCCCCCCTGCACCTGGTATATTTTTCCAAGCACAGAATCCGGTTGAAACTGTAAGGCCTTTGCAGAAACGATCAGTGCATCAGGAACTTCTTTCGTATATATGGTGATGTTAGCCGTCATGCCGGGCTTTAATTTCATATCGGTATTAGGCGCATCAACTATAGTAGTGTAGTTTACAACGTTTGAGGACGTCGTTGGCTTCAGCCTTACTTCAAGCACAGTACCCTGGAAGGAATCATCCGGGAAAGCATCAACGGTAAATGTTACCCGCTGTCCTTTCTTTACATTTCCTATATCCGCTTCATCAACAGAAGCCTGCACCTGCATTTTAGTAAGGTCTTTTGCTATGCTGAACAAAGTTGGCGTACTAAAGCTTGCCGCCACTGTTTGCCCTTCACTTACACTGCGTGATAATACCGTGCCATCAATAGGAGAATATATATCAGCAAAAGAAAGGTTCTTTTTGGCTGAAGATAATTGTGCAACAATACCGGTTACATTATCATTGCCGGAATTGTACTGGTATAAAGCTGTTTCGTATTCCGCCCTGCTGATGGCGCCTACTTTGAATAGTTGCTCCTGGCGTTCAAAATTGCTTTTCTGGTATACGGCATTTGCTTTTGCCTGTTGCAGGTTGGCGGTGATTTGCTGCACCTGCGCTTCAAGCAAAGATTTGTCGAGCTGCGCCAGCAACTGTCCTTTCTTAACGGTAGCGTTAAAATCGGCATACACATTTTTAATGGTGCCTGATACCTGAGTACCCACAGCTACCGTATCAACAGGTTGTATGGTGCCTGTTGCCGTAACGGAGTTGCTCAGCGTGCCTGTATGCGGCTGCTCGGTTTGCAATATCACCACAGAACCTTCATCCCTGAGCTTCCAAACCCAAACACCCGCTGCAACTAATGCTATTGCCGCTATTAAAATGATCCATGTCTTTTTTTTCATTGCTTATGCGTTTTATATTCAATGATCTTTATCAAAATGATACAGGAACTCCTGTATAAAAATTATAGATTTTGTTATACAGGATAGCGCTGTATTTTGCCTGTATATAGGATTGCAGCGCCTGTACATACAGATTTTTTTGCTGCAGCAGTTCCACCATATTTACCGCTCCTAACCTCAACTGCTCATTGGTAATGTCATAACTCTCCTGGCTTGCGTTCATTTGCCTTTCTGCCGCGGTATATTGTGCCTGCCTGTTCTGTACATTAATATAAGCCTGCTCTACCTGTCCGTTCAGCGTTAACTTTGTATCAGCTAATGTTAGCTTTGCCTGTTCGATGGCAATTTTTGATTTCTCAATATTGGTTTTATTTACCCTTTTGCTGTAAATGGGAATGGAAACAGTTAAACCCAATGATTGATAAAAGTTGTTATTGATCTGCGTAAAATATTTGTTGCTTGCATTAAGATTGGCATAACCACTTGCAAGGTTGGCTCCCAAGCTAACGGTAGGCAATACCCCGGCCCTGGCTTTAAGCAGGTTTATATTTGCGAGATCTATACCCAACTGGTCATTCTTCACCTCGGGGCGCGTAGCTTGTGCAGCATCCTGCGCGGCAGCGAGATTGGGCATAAGCTCCTGGACAATTATACTATCCGGAATGGCTATCTTAAAATCATAGGATGAAGGAAGCTGCAGGGTTTGTTTTAATGTCAGCAGGTTCAGCCTGTAATTGTTTTTTGCATTTACAAGATTATATTCATCACTGGCTGTTTGCGCTTCAAATTGTAAGAAGTCTTTTTTAGAAATGCTGCCGGCATCATACCGTTGCTGCCCCTGTTTCAACTGCGCCTGTGAGGTCACCAATACATCTTCGAGATATGTAATGGTTTCCTGTGCGAGCAATATATTGAGGAAAGATTCGGTAATATTCAGCGTAATATCATTCTGCGCTTCCTGAACGCTAAGGTTTGCTGACTGAAGGGATATTTGTTTGGCGGCAATATCATTTTTAAGATAACCTCCGTTGTAAAGCGTAACGGAGGAATTAATGCCGTAGTTGCCTGAAAAATTTGCCTGGGACTGAAGTCCGCCCACTACCACATCTGTTTGTTTGCCATTTACCACTGATTGTGAAAGCGAGGCCGATACTGATGGCAGCCTCGCTGCTTTGGATTGCAATACATCCTGTTCGGCTGAGCTGGTGTTCAGGCGCAATGTATTGATCTGTATATTATTTTTCTTTGCGTATTCAATACAATCCTGCAGGCTCCATTGCTGAGGCAGGTTTTGCAGTATCCTGTCCTGTGCTTGTGTACCTGCTGAACTCAATGTGATTGCTGCAACTAATATGATCAGAAACTTCTTCATACCGTCTTCATTTAAATAGCATAATGAACTGAATCATTTTGCATAACAAAACTATTCACACTTACAGCGACGGAATGTCTAAAAGCTGCAAAACGGCGTTTTTCTGCGACAAATAAGGGTGGCTTGTACGGGGCAGAGCATCAACAATGATGAAATGAAAAGCTGATACGGAAGCTACCCGCCCCCGATCTTTCCAAATTTCTTATAATACCCGACAAGGTCTGCCACTACTTCACTATAGCTCAGCATGCCCATAGGCTGGCGGTTGGCCTCAAGGTATTTGCCATATGCCCAGCGTATAACCGGCTCTACAGGATTTTCATATCGTTTGTAATACCGGCGCAGCAGTTCCATGTCTTTTTTTACTTCCGGGGTAAGCTGTTGCAGCAGGGCGTTGGCCGCAACGGAATCGGTACGATATAAATTACGGTTTGCATACAAAAAGAGATCGAAATAGGCCGAATACATAAAAAGGGAATCGCCTGAGGCGGTAGCTACAATGTATCCCGCAAAATTGGCTTCATTTTCTTTTGCATAGCCCAGCTGGTGCGCCATTTCATGACAAACCACATAGGGTTGAAGAAAAGAGGGAACCTGTGTATTTACCTGTGCTTCGCCGGTAAAGGGATTGTAATACCCCGAAAATCCCAGATAGTTGCCCAGCCAGCCGAACAGGGATGGCTTGATAGAAACATTTTTATACGTGAACAAAGGATATTGCTGCGCTGCACGATCGTATATATTCACTGCCTTTAAAAACAATTCCCGGGAAGTCGGATAAGAATCAGAGCCATTGCTTAACGAATTTTTACAGGCATTTACCTGTTGCAATAGTAAGCCATTGATTGCAATCAGCTCTTCTTTTGAATAGGGGCTGCGCCCGAAGCCCATTTGCTCATGAATGGCTTTCCGGTTGTAATTAAGTCCCCACAGGATATTGAAAAGAATATATACCCCAAGCAAAGCAACAAGAAGCGAACGTATGCTGCGGACTTTATTGATTCTTTTCTTTTTCCACAAAAAAACGAGCCGGGTCATCTTCCACACCAGCAATAAAAAAACAATGGCGTACAACAGGTCTCCTATACTGAAAGGCACAGCGCCCAATATCATCCTGAAAAAAGAAGCAATACCCGGGTAAATTTTTGTTGCATACGAAGCTTCTACCCTTTGATCATTTGCCGCATACCAATGAATGCCGGCGGCGGCCAGCAATAGTATAGCTAAAATGATCGTGCTCCGGTTAGCACGGGGCTGTTGCTGCATAGAAGCGTTGCTTTAAAATAAAAATCAGGTAAGCGGTATTGATAAAAGGATAAAAATAAATGTTTTCTGATGTCTTACCGACCGGTAGCGGGAATATACATATTATATCAGCGAATCTGCGGCGGACAGGTCTGCGACTAAAAAATCCCTGAACGGACCGTAGGGACCGTGCAGGGATGCGGAAGTGTATAAAATAATAGATGAAAGCGGAGAATTATTTGGCTAGAGCGTGCTCTTCATCATCATTGGTATTCATTTCAACAACGCTGGCTACGCTTCCTTCGCCTACATGACATTTGCCGGTAAATGTAACGGTAGGTTCTACCTGTAATTTGCCCGCACTGATATTTCCTTTTATAACCGATTTGCCGCGGAGGTTCAATAAGTCTTTGATAACGATCCTGCCGGTTACTTTTCCTAATATATCTGCCTGCTGGCCTTCAATATCGCCTTCTACCACTCCTTCGGAGCCAATCAGCACTTTGGCCGATCCGGAAATATTTCCTTTCAAAATGCCGTCTATGCGAATGTCGCCGCTGCTTACCACATCGCCTTTAATTACTGTACCTGCGCCTATAAGACTGGTGCCTGCGGAAGAAGCCGGAATGTCCAGCTCAGATTTGGATTTTGTTGAGAACATAGTTATTGGTTTTTAAAAATGATTAATCGGTACTTTTCTCTTCCTTGGGTATATTTAACAGGGTAGTATCCATCGCAACTGTGGTGTTTCCCTTCAGCACATTCTGGATATTTTCCAGGTATTTATCCCTGTACTTCATTTGCTGATCCAGTGAATCAACCTGCAATTTAAGGTTGATCATTTCTCTGCGGTCCGACGCGCTTCCATATCCCGGAACATAGTATCTCAAAGGCGTAAAAACCAGCAAAGCCACGGTCAACCCCACCAATACCACAAAAATTGTGCATAAAGTAATGTACACACTTAACCTCGATAACCGGAAGGTAACAACCTCCTCGTACGTATCATCGTTCATTATTACCAGCCTGTATCTGTTGCGCAGCCTTTGTAATGTACCGTCAGCATCAAATATCTTTGCCATTATCAGTTATTTGTGTTAAAAATAACCACTTTGGCCTGGTTAAAAGAACTAAAGCTGTAAAAAATGAACAATTAAAAATAATTTCGCTGAAAATTAGTTAATTATACGAACGAACCAACCTCTTCATGCCTGTTAGTAAAATTACCTTAACGACCGTATGCACGATTTTATTTTGTTGTGTATTTTTTTCACCGGTTGTGGCGCAAAAAGACGCTACACTGGATGTAGAAAAGCCCGAAAAATATGAAAACCGTGTGTTGGGATCGGATAAAACCTTTACGACCCGCTATACCGTTCCACGCAGGCTGATGCAAAGTATGAGCACACATTATAATTTTTTCTTTAATGCCAATATTAAAATCGAAAATGTAATTGCCGGCGCCAAACAGGGGTTTAGAGATGATTATACCGAACTATTGCCTTTTTACAATTATACGCTTGATGCCACTGCTGCGCAAAAAACCGAGCTCGACTCTGTGCTCCAAAAATGCAATGCCGGCATTTTACTGCACGACCTGCGCAATGAATGGATCGACGACATGTACTTTTTAATGGGGAAGGCTTATTTTTTCAAGAAAGAGTTCGATTCAGCCGGTATTACTTTTCAATATCTCAACTATTATTTTCAGCCCAAAAAAAAGGAAGAGCTGGGGTTCAAAAAATTTGTAGGCAGTAACCTGAACGATGAAGGGAATGTTTATTCCGTTTCCACCAAAGAAAAAAAGGATATCGTACAAAAAGTGTTCAGTGAGCCGCCCCGCCGCAACGACGCCCTGGTGTGGAAGTTGCGTACGCTCATTGAAGACAGTTCCTACGGCGAGGCCTCGGCATTGATACAAACATTGCGCCGCGACGAATTGTTTCCGGAAAGACTGAAAGCCTCGCTTGAAGAAATGAAGGCCTACCTTTTTTACAAAAACCAGGTGTGGGACAGCGCCGCTCATTATCTGGCCCTTGCTTTGGATAATGCTGCAGATAAAGGAGAGCAGGCCCGGTGGGAATATTTAATTGCCCAGCTATATACGCTTGCTAAAAACAAAACAGCAGCAGAAACTTATTACGCCCATGCAATTAAACATACGGTGGATCCGATACTGGAGGTATATGCACGCCTGAACATCATTAAGCTGGCGCAGGGCGAAAACGATGAAAAGGTAATTGACGAAAATATTCAGCAGTTGCTGAAGATGGCCAAACGCGATAAATATTATAATTACAGGAACATTATTTATTACATGGCTGCGCAGATGGAAATGCAGCGCGATAATTTTGAAAATGCAAAAAACCTCTTGCTTAAAGGAGTAAAATACAATCCTGAAGATCTGAACCAGCGAAACCGGTCGTACCTGTACCTGGGCGACCTGGCTTTTGAAAAAAAGCAGTATCAGCTTGCTTTCAGCGCATACGATAGCCTGGATATCAGCAGTCCCGTGATCAAAGACCCTTCATTGATTACAAGCCGTAAAACAGCGTTGGCGGGAGTAGTAGAGCGCCTGGAGATTATTCGCGTAGAAGATAGTTTGCAAAGGATAGCCGCCCTGCCGGAAGCCGAAAGAGAAAAATTATTAAAAGCGCTTGCAAAGAAACTGGGCAAAGAAAGAGGATTGAAAGAGCAGGATGCGCTGAATAGCGGAATGAATAACAATAACCCCTTTGCCAACAAATCCGGCTCCGATCTTTTTTCCGGTACTAATGAAAAAGGCGATTGGTATTTTTATAACAATACTGCTAAAGGAAAAGGCTTTACGGCATTCCGCAATGCATGGGGAAACAGGCCGAATGTTGATAACTGGCGGCGCATGGCCGATGTAAATGTACAGATGAAAGCGCCTGCTGCCCAGGCACAACAATCCGGCGAAGAGGATGAAACAGCCGTCAACAGTAAAACCACTCCCGGGGACGTTAGTTACGAAGGCTTGCTGAAAGCGCTTCCATTGACAGAAGAAGCTGTCAATAATTCGAATGATACCATCCAAACCGCCTTGTTTGAATTGGGTAAAGTATTCAAAGATAAGTTTGAAGATTATGCAGAGGCGGTTAAGCAGTACGAAGCATTGCTGGACCGGTTTCCCGAAACCTCCTACAAGGAGGAGGCTTTGCTGGATTTGAATTACTGCTATACCCGTTTGGGCTTGCCTGCTAAGGCAAAACAATACCGGGATTTGTTGGCCACTAATTTCAAACAAAGCAAATACCTGGAATACATTGATGATCCGAAAGGCGTTGAACAGCGCAAAAACAAGCTTGAGCAGGAAGCTACCCGCAATTACGAAAAGATTTACAACCTTTTTATTGAAGGTAGTTTTGAAGAGGCCCTGCTGCAAAAACAACATGCCGATAGCATTTACGGACAGAAATATTGGCCGCAGCAGTTGCTGTATATAGAATCGATCTACTACATTAAACAAAGGGAAGATAAAAAGGCAATAGAAGCATTGCAAAGTCTTATACGGATCAACAAGGAGGCGCCCATTTCAAAAAAAGCTGAAAACATTATTCGTGTATTAAAAAAGAGAAAAGAGATAGAGGAATACCTTACCCGTCTTGAAGTGAGCCGGGCTGCCGGCGACAGTACGGCTGTGATACAGGAGAAGCCTGCCGGGGAAACGGAAGAACCGCCGGTTGCAGCAGAGGAAAAGCCTAAAGAAGGAGTAAAGGAAAAGGTTACAGCGGGTAAGCAACCGAAAGCGACCGATGTAACAGCGGGCAAACAACCGCCTTTAACCCGGCCGAACATTGATTCGTCAAAATTCAATAAACCTGCGGTCCAACCACAGGGTGGATATACCTATAATCCCTCGGATGTGCATTATGTAGCGATTATCCTGAACCGGGTAGATGTAGTATATGTAAACGAAGCCAAAAATGCTTTCGGCCGGTACAATCGTGAAACCTATAATGGACAGCCCATTGAGATAGCGATTTACCCGGTAGACGAGGAAAACAAATTATTGTTGCTTTCCGGCTTTGCCGATGCCTCAGCGGCGATTGAATACGTTGAAAAAGTACAAAAGATAGCAGGAAGCCAGGTCGTTCCGTGGCTGGCAGCCAGTAAATATTCTTTTACGGTTATTTCTGAACCCAATCTGGAGGTATTAAAAGATAAAAAAGACCTGGAGCAGTATAAGAATTTCGTTGAGAGCAATTACCCTCTGTAACTTTAACATACCAATGAGGGTTAAAACTGTATTTTAAACATGGATATGCAAAAAAACGGCAATTGGTATATTTTATGTTATAGTATATTGCTTCATTAAAAAAAATAAACAGCTATCATCCTTATGACCAAGGCCAAAAAATATCTCTGGAGAATTTTTTTTATCGGTTTAGGAGCAGGTGTACTTTTTGTTTTGCTGGTAAGCTGGGGCGTATTTGGCGTTTTGCCTTCGCTGGCTGAGCTTGAAAACCCATCTATTATGTCAGCATCGGAAGTATATGCATCCGATGGCCGGTTAATGGGTAAGTATTTTGTTACCGACAGAACGAATGTTCCGTACAGCGATATTTCTCCCAATGTATTAAATGCCCTGGTGGCAACAGAAGACGAGCGGTTTTATGAGCATTCGGGCATAGACGGACGCAGCATGGCCCGCGCTGTTTTCTTTTTTGGACGGGAAGGCGGCGCCAGCACCATCACCCAGCAGCTGGCTAAAAACATGCTTGGACAGGGAAGTAAAAATAAGATAGAGCGTATAATTGAAAAGGTGAAGGAGATGATCGTTGCCATAAAACTGGAGCGGAATTTTACCAAACAGGAGATCCTGGGCTTGTATCTGAATACGGTAGAATACAGCGATCACGTTTTTGGGATAGGCAATGCATCGCGTACCTTTTTCCAGAAAGAAGCCAGCAGGCTGAGCATAGCCGAAGCGGCAGTGCTTGTAGGCATGCTGAAAGGGACGGGAATTTACAATCCGAAGAACAATCCCAAACGTTCGATGGACAGGCGCAACACAGTAATTGACCAGATGGTGCGTAATAACTATATATCCGCAGCAGATGCAGCCAAAATTAAAGTAACCCCCATTGAGCTGAAGTATAAAAAAGTGGATCAGAACACCAACCTTGCTCCATATTTTATTGATGTGCTAAAGAATGATTTGCGTAAATGGTGCAAGGAGCATAAAAATCCTAAAACAAATGAAAATTACAACCTGGTAAAAGACGGGTTGAAAATTTACACTACGATAGACCCTCGTATGCAGTTATATGCAGAAATGGCTGTAGCGCGGCATATGCCCAACCTGCAGAAAGTGTTTAATGCCCAGCAAAATATTAAAACCGGTAGTGTATGGAAGACTAAAGACGGGAAGGCGGTTTTGGAACGGGCTATGAAAACAAGCGACCGCTGGCGCAGCTTGAAAGACGATGGTTTAAGCGAGGGAGACATCAGGAAATCGTTTGAAGAACCTGTTCCTATGAAAGTATTTGCCTGGAACAACAAACGGGAGAAAGACACGGTCATGTCTCCGTTGGATTCCATTAAATACCATAAGCAAATGCTGCAGGCTTCGTTTATGGTAACCGATCCATTGACCGGAGAAGTAAAAGCCTGGGTGGGCGGTATTGATTTTAAAACTTTTAAATATGATCATGCCAACCTTAATACCAAACGCCAGGTAGGGTCAACGTTCAAACCCATCCTGTATACATTGGCAATAATGAATGGTTACACGCCTGAAACACAGATATCAATGGATCCTGTGGATTTGGGAGGCAAAATGATCAGCGATAAAAAATATTCCGGCACCCGCCCCATGAGTTATTGCCTTGCCGCCTCCCTTAACCCGGCTGCTGCCAGACTCATGAATGAGATAGGGGTGAACAGAACGATAGAATTTGCACACCAGGCAGGTATTGAAAGCAAAATCCCTCCATACCCTTCCATTGCCCTGGGTGCTGCGGATCTGTCGCTGATAGAAATGATGAGTGTTTACAGTATGTTCCCCGCAGGAGGCATGAATACCAAGCCTTATTATATTACCCGCATCGAAGACAGGAACGGGAATATACTGGAATCGTTTTATACCACGCATAAAGAAGTGATCAGTGAAGCGGATGCATATATTATGACCCGGATGATGCAGGGCGTAGTGGACATCGGCACCGGTCGCTCGCTCAGGGGCACTTACGGTATTACCAGCGAAGTGGCCGGTAAAACCGGTACTACCAATAACAACGCCGATGGCTGGTTCATGGGCTTTTCACCGCAATTGCTGGGTGGAGCGTGGGTAGGCGCAGATGATCCTATTTTACGCATTGCCAATAATTCGGTAGGACAGGGCGCCCAAATGGCCATGCCTATCTGGGCTTATTTTTTCCAGGAATTATATAAAGACAAAACTTTAGGCATAGACCCGAATGCACGTTTTGTACAACCGGCCAGTTACAAAGAACAGATACAGGAATGGACCGAACCGGTTGTGCCGGATACACCGTTTATTGAGGGTGAAAATGGTACCGGGGAGGGCAACCAGTACATAGATGTACCTGTAAGCGATGGAAGGGAAAAAGTAACTACGGAGTCCAAGCTCTCTGAAGAAGAGGAAAAAGTACTGAAAGAGGCGCGCGGCAAAAAAGAAGAAAAAATAAATACAGATTCCTCCGTTGAAAAAAAGAAAGGCTTTTTTAAACGGCTTTTTGGGGGAAAGAAAAACAAGGATAAAGATTGAATTCAAAAATGAAAGCCTTTTTCATATGGTTTTTTCTTCTTACCTGGTTATTACAGTCCTGTTCATTTTCCGGTAAAGCGAGTCAGAAGCTTTTACAAAAGGCAGAAGAAAATGCGCCTTACGATGTTATCATAGTACCCGGCATTCAATTTAAAAACGGGCAGTGGGACAGGACGATGAAGGGCCGCATTTACTGGTCGAAGTATTTGTTTGAAAAAGGTATAACCAGGAATATCATGTATTCCGGGGCGGCGGTATACACACCGTATTACGAAGCGAAAATAATGGCATTGTATGCGCAAAGCATCGGCATCCCGGCAGGAAACATTTATACCGAATTATTGGCGGAGCATAGCACTGAAAATATTTATTACGGGTACAGGAAAGCGCAAAAGCTGGGATTTAAAAAAGTAGCCCTGGCTTCCGACCCCTTTCAATCCAAAATGCTGCGCAGGTATATACGCAAGAAGGTAAGCCCTGATATTGTTTTAATTCCTATGGTGGTAGATACGCTGAAAATGATAGAGCCTGCTATGACGGATCCGCTGATTGAATACGATAAAGCGTATAAAGAAGATTTTATTTCCATCAAAGAAAGACAAAGCTTTTGGAAGCGCCTGCGGGGCACTATTCGTGGGAACATTGATACTACGGCCCTCAGGTAAATCCGCCTACGCTGTATTTATTTTTAAATGTTTGAAAATATTGATGAACTTCGCCGCCGCCTGCCATAGCGCATTTTTAAAAGTATACAAACAAGCTTTTTCAATGAAACAGGTGGTGATTATTGGCGGAGGCATCATAGGTCTGAGCTCCGCATATTATCTGCAACAATCCGGGCACAAGGTAACGGTGATCGATAAAGAAGATTTTTTAAACAATTGCTCTTACGGAAATGCCGGTTATGTATGTCCCAGTCATTTTATTCCTTTGGCTACGCCCGGCATTGTATGGAAAGGATTGAAGTGGATGCTGAATGCTCAAAGTCCTTTTTATGTACAGCCTTCGCTGAACAGCGCTTTGATAGACTGGGGATTAAAATTCGTAAAAAGCGCCAATAAGGAGCAGGTAAAAAAAGCGGCCATTCCTTTGCGGGATATTGCTTTTTTAAGCCAGAAAGAATATGAAAGCTGGACCCGCCTGCCGGGTTTTGATTTTGCCTACGAGCATAAGGGGTTGCTTGAAGTTTTTCAGACGGAGGCAGGTGAGGAGCATGCACATCATACCGTTGAAAAAGCCCTGGAACTGGGACTGGATACATTGCTGCTGAATGCTGAGCAGTTGCAGCAACTGGAACCTCAAACAAAGATCATAGCAAAAGGCGCCATTCTTTTTAAATGCGATGCGCACCTGTATCCCCAGAAGCTGATGAGCGGGCTGATTGCATTGTTGCAAAAGAATGGAGTAACATTAATTCCAAACCAACCGGTTACCGGTTTTGAAAAGAACGGAATAACGATAAAGAAAGTAGTTACTGCCGGGAGTACCTACGATGCCGATGAAATAATTATTGCCACCGGCGCATGGAGCAGGGAAATAGCAGCGTTGGTTGATACAAAAATCCCGATGATGCCCGGACGCGGTTATTCCGTTACGTTGGAAGATTCGCCTTACCGGTTAAATCATCCCGCAGTTTTAATAGAAGGTAGGGTAGCTATAACACCCATGGACGGAAATAAAATCCGTTTTGGAGGTACGATGGAAGTAGTTCCAACAAGTACCCCCCCCCGTTATAACAGGGTGCAGGGGATTTTAAATGCGGTTAAAAAATATTACCCTGCGTTCGATATACCTGCCCCCGCACAGGATAAGATATGGTATGGCTTTCGTCCCTGCTCTGCCGATGGACTGCCGTACATAGGAAGAATACAAAGCTTCAAAAATATAACAGTAGCTACCGGGCATGCCATGCTTGGTTTAAGCCTGGGCGCCGGTACCGGCAGGCTGGTGAAAGAAATTGTGAACGAAGAGCAGCCCAGCATGGACATTCATCCTTTCAGGGTTGAAAGATTTAACTAATACCGGAACGCCTTTCCTCCTGCAATTACCTCCTGGGTTTTTTCATCGAAAGTTACTTTTTGCCCGGTGCGGAAAGCCGCGTTAGACATGATGACTGCTATGGAATGGTTGTATCCCGCCTCAATGGAAGCATTGGGTTGCCTGCGGCTGCGTACGCATTCCATCCAGTTGCGTACATGCGCAACCGTAAGATCGTCGCCGCCGGTATTAGCGTCTGTTGTAACTTTGGTTGCCATTTCATTCAGCGACATTTCAGGCAGCAGGTTGGCCTGCATGCCCATCGCATTCGCATGTTTCTCCTGCAAACCGCCTTCGGGGCTTATTTTATTGGTATCCAGGTTAAGCGTACCGCCGTTGGAATAGTATATTTCTTTTACGTCGCCCGACGCATTGGTCATGCGTGAGCTGAAAATTACCTGGAAGCCTTTAGACATATCATCCAGCGGACCATAATCAAATACCGCCGTTAAAGTATCCGCGTTCTTCCTGCCGTCTTTCCACATGTATATGCCGCCGTTCACCGCCACGCTGCGTGGATGCGGCAAATCAGCAAACCAGTGCACGGTATCTATCTGGTGGCACATCCATTGCCCCGGTATGCCGGACGAATAGGGCCAGAACAGGCGGAACTCCAGGTATTTGCGGGGATCGAATTTTTCAAAAGGACGATTCATTAAATAGCGTTTCCAGTCTGTATCTTCTTCCCGGAGCTGCGGTACCAGCGAAGGACGGCGCCAGCGCCCGGGCTGATTAACATTCCATATCAGTTCAACCATTACGATCTGCCCGAATTTCCCCTGCTTAATAAAGTCGTACGCGGCTTTATAGGTAGCGCCGCTTCTGCGCTGCGATCCTATCTGTACAATTTTGCCCGAATCTTTTACGGCTTTTAAAACAGCTCTTGCATCTTCCATTGTTTCCGCAAGCGGTTTTTCAGTATATGTATCCCGGCCTGCTTTTACCGCTTCTACCGTGTGTAATGCATGCTGAAAATCGGCGGTGCTTATGAATACTGCATCAACGTCTTTTATCGCATACAGGGCATCGTTATTTACGCAGGCAGTAATATCATGTCCCAGCTCGTTTTTAATATAGGCTTGTCCTTCTTCTCTTCTTTTCTTCCATATATCAGAAACAGCAATGATATCAAAGTTCAGCTCCTTATGTAAACTTTTAAATGAGGGTAGCAATGACCCTCTGAACCTGTCTGAAAAACCTACTACACCCACGTTCACGCGATCATTGGCTCCTATAATATTTCGGTAACTCCTGGCGCTCAATCCCATCGTTCCCATATAAGTGGCAAGCCCCGCCATTGAACTCTTTTTAATAAATTCCCTGCGTGAATTTTTCATGATGTGATGCTTTATTTAAGTGATTTTTAAATTGAAAGAAATAGCAGATTTTCACAATTATATGCGCTTAAACAAACCGGATTATAGTATTTTGCAGCATACTATTGCTAAAGATATGGCAATTAAGAGATAATCCCGTAGCCCGGATACTAACTTTATAAATGTTTAATTATGAAAAAAAGCTTTCTCTTTTTTCTGATAGTTGTTGTTTTATTCGGGGCAGTTGCCATTCCCTGCCGGGTGTTTGCCCAATCTTCAAAAAATAAAATACAGGCCTACCCTATAGAAGTTGCAGCAGACGATGTTGCAAAAAAGGTGGTCATTACCGCTGACGGCAAACCATTCACACAACTCATTTATACCGATACGCTTGAAAAACATTTCCTTTACCCGATCTATGCGCCCGACGGGCAGATCATAACAAGAGGCTTCCCTTTCGCGCCCCGCAAAAATGAGCCCGACGACCATCCTCATCATATTGGTTTGTGGCTGAATTATGAAAGTGTGAACGGGCTTGATTTCTGGAACAACTCCTATGCCATTCCTGCGGAAAAAAAAGATAAATACGGTTGGATAAAGCCCGGGAAGATAGTAAAAGCCAAAGGAGGAAAGCAGGGAGAAGTGAGGATCGCTTCCACATGGCAGAATCAAAAACAGCAGGTTTTGCTGGATGAAACGACTACCTACCTTTTTAAAGCCGATGAAAATAAAAGGATCATTGATCGCATCACCACGCTTACGGCCAAACAGGATGTAACCATGCCGGATATAAAAGACGGTATGCTGGGACTGCGCGTGGCGCATGAACTGGAAATGCCTTCCAAAAAGAAAAAGGAATTCAAGGACGACAAAGGAAATGTTACCGTAGTGGAAGGAAATGCTGACGATGCTCCGTCCGGCAATTACATTACCAGTGAAGGCAAACAGGGGGATGATGTTTGGGGAACGAGGGCGCAATGGTGTATGCTGTATGGAAAGATAGGGGAAGACACGGCAAGCATTGTGATCATTGATCACCCGAGAAATGTTGGGTACCCTACTTACTGGCATGCCAGGGGATATGGATTGTTTGCTGCTAATCCGCTGGGGCAAAAAGTGTTCAGCAATGGAAAAGAAACGCTCAATTTTTCCTTAAAGCAGGGACAATCGGTTGTATTCCGTTACAGGATTGTGATTGCAACCGGCAAACAGCGGCTGAGCAATGAAGAAATCAATCTTGTTGCCGGCGATTTCTTCCAGGGCACCCGGTAAACTTTTTACGGCTTTCCATTTGATTATATATATTTTTACAACATAAAATTGCTATATATGAGCACAAAAACAATCACTCTCGTTGTTATTATTGGTGTTATTCTTTTACTGGGCGGCTGCGGCTGTACAAAATATAATAGTCTTGTAACAGGCGACCAGTCTGTAAAAAACTCCTGGAGTAATGTTGAAACACAATATCAGCGCAGAACCGACTTGTATAACAGTGTTATTAAAACAATAGAAGGCTCGGCTAATTTCGAAAAATCAACTCTCAAAGAAGTGCTTGATGCCAGAGCGAACGCTACACGGGTTACGGTAAATATTGATGACCCTGCATCGCTTGAAAGATTTCAGCAAGCCCAGGGGCAACTGCAGGGTGCGTTCAGCAGGTTGATGGCTGTGGCAGAAGCATATCCCGATTTAAAAACAACACAGGCTTTTCGCGATTTTCAAACACAGATAGAAGGCACTGAGAACCGGATAAATACTGCAAGAGTTGACTATAATGCCACTGTGAATAATTATAACTTAAGTGTAAAAACTTTTCCGGGCAGTATTTTCGCAAGCCTGTTCAGGTTTACCGAAAAGGCATATTACAAAGCCGATCCGGGATCAGACAAAGCCCCCGACATTAATTTTGATATCAAGTAGGAGCGCACGCTATGTTTTCACTATTCGGGAAAAAAACAGAACATTTCTTTTCGCCTGATGAAAATCAACGGATCGTAGCTGCCATCAGGGAAGCGGAACGGCTTACCAGCGGGGAGATACGTGTGTATGTGGAGAGCAGGTGCCGGTTTGTAAATCCGGTAGACAGGGCGATCGAATTGTTTTACGGATTAAAAATGGAAAAAACAGAACAACGCAACGGGGTATTGCTTTACATCGCTCTAAAAGATCACCAGCTGGCAATTTATGGTGATGAGGGCATTCATAATAAGGTTGGCAGTAATTTCTGGAATGAAGAAGTAAAGCATATCATGAATGAGTTCAATGGAGAACATTATGCCGATGGAATTATCCGGATCGTGGAGGAAGTAGGAGAAGCCCTGCAGCAACATTTTCCATATACGGCTGCTACCGACAGGAATGAACTTCCCGATGAGATAGTGTTTGGAAAATGAAAGAATGTACAATTCGAGATGTATGCTGATAGCCGATGGCTGAAAGCTGATAAATGAAACAATTTTTACTATTCATATTATGTTATATCAGCCTGGCAGTGAATGCGCAGGTTGATAAATACATTCCTCCAGCACCCAATCCCCCAAAACTTGTAAACGATTTTACAGGAACACTTACCGCTCTGCAGGCAGAAAGGCTGGAGCATAAGCTAAAGAATTACGATGATACATCATCGAACCAGATCGCGGTAGTGATTGTAGAGACGCTGCATGATTATGATCCATATGAATTTGCTACAACCTTGGGCCGCCAATGGGGTGTAGGGAACAAAGCGTTTAATAATGGCGTGGTTTTTTTAATAGCTACCAAAGACAGGAAGGTTTTTATAGCGCCGGGCTATGGACTCGAAGGCGCTCTGCCCGATATTACCTGCAAACAGATCATAGAAAATGAAGTGCTCCCTAATTTCAGGGGCAATGATTATTACCGCGGTATTGAAGAAGGCACCGATGCTATTATGAAAGCCGCTGCGGGCGAATACCAGCCGCCTGCCGGTTATGCAGACAGGGGCAAAACCAAAGGCGTTCCCGTTGGAGTTGTTATTTTGGTTATTATAGTCATTGTTATCATCGTTTCGCGTATGGGCGGCGGTGGCGGAGGTTCATTCATGAGCCGGCGTGGTTACCGCGAAACGGGTGTTCCTCCCATATTCTGGTTCCCTTCGGGCGGTGGCGGAAGCCGTAGTGGCGGCGGAGGCTGGAGCGGCGGCGGCTCCGGAGGTGGTGGCTTCGGTGGTTTTGGCGGCGGCAGCTTTGGCGGCGGCGGCGCGGGCGGAAGCTGGTAAAAAGCTATCAGCTCATAGCTGTCAGCCGTCAGCTATGAGCCACAAACCACAAACCTGTAACTTGTAACCTGAGACCTGAAACCGGCAGCAGCTATCAAATCTCAAACCTGTCCGCCGTGGCGGATTTCAAATCCTGCATCTATCCCCCCAACTACAAACCATAAACCCCAAACATCAAACCCTCTACCTTACTTCTTATATTGTATATTGTGTAAGTAATCGTAACCGAATATGTCTAAAGAAATGAGAAAGCAGGAAGCGTTGGAATATCACTCCAAAGGCAGGCCGGGAAAGGTAGAAGTTGTTTCCACGAAAGAAGCAAAAACGCAAAGGGATCTTTCGCTTGCTTATTCACCAGGCGTTGCTGAACCCTGCAAAGAAATACATGCAAATGTTGAGAATGTTTATAAATATACAGCTAAGGGCAACCTGGTGGCTGTTATCAGCAACGGAACCGCTGTATTGGGCTTAGGCGATATTGGCCCCGAAGCGGGGAAGCCTGTTATGGAAGGAAAAGGGGTGTTGTTTAAGATATTTGCCGACATCGACGTGTTTGATATTGAGATCAATGAAAAAGATCCTGAAAAGTTTGTACAGATCGTAAAGGCGCTGGAACCCACTTTTGGCGGCATTAACCTGGAGGATATAAAAGCCCCCGAATGTTTTTACATTGAACAGCAACTGAAGGAAAGCATGCACATTCCTGTAATGCACGATGACCAGCATGGTACTGCTATTATAAGTTCTGCGGCTTTGCTGAATGCGCTTGAATTGCAGGGAAAAAAAATTGAGAAAGTAAGTTTTGTGGTAAATGGCGCCGGCGCCGCCGCGATGGCTTGTGTTCAGTTGTATGAATCCCTGGGCGCTAAAAGTTCCAACTTTATCATGTTTGATAAAGACGGAGTACTGCACAAAGACCGGGAAGGACTGGACGATATAAAAAAGAGGTTTTCAGCTACTGCTAAAGCAGGTCTTACACTGGCTGCAGCCATGAAGGGAGCGGATGTGTTTTTGGGGTTGAGCGCGGCGAATACAGTAACAGCCGATATGGTGAAAAGTATGGCCAAAAAGCCGATCGTATTTGCTATGGCCAACCCCGACCCGGAAATATCCTGGGAGGCGGCAACGGAATGTCGCAAGGATATTATCATGGCAACAGGACGGAGCGATTATCCCAACCAGGTAAACAACGTGCTCGGCTTTCCCTATATATTTCGCGGCGCGCTGGACGTAAGGGCCACGCAGATCAATGAGGCCATGAAAATGGCAGCCGTTAAAGCCATCGCCGATCTTGCCAAAACGCCGGTACCGGATATTGTGAATCTTGCTTATAATGAAAAGAACATTGTTTTTGGAGCCAGTTATATTATTCCAAAGCCTTTGGACCCAAGGCTGATATCGACCATTTCGCCCGCTGTTGCTAAAGCCGCGATAGACAGCGGGGTTGCAAAACACACCATAACAGACTGGGAAAAATATAAAGCAGAGCTGGATAACCGCCTGGGCAATAACAATCAACTGTTCAGTGTAATAGGCAATAAAGCGCGGAGTGATCCCAAGAGGGTGGTATTTGCGGAAGCGGACAATGTGAAAATCTTAAAAGCTGCGCAAATTGTGCTGGATGAAAACATCGCATACCCGATACTGTTAGGTGAGGAAAAAAAGATATTGAAGATCGCCATGGAAAACGGCATTGGACTGGAGGGAATACCTGTGATAGACCCGCGGAGTGAAAAGTGGGATAAAATAAGGCATGAATACGCGTCTTTATATTTTGAAAAACGGAAAAGACGTGGCGTAAACAGGTATGAAGCGTCTAAAATAATGAAGGATCGCATCAAATTTGCCTGCATGATGGTAAATACGGGCGATGCGGACGCGGTAATAGGAGGGCTGACCCGTAACTATCCTGAAACGGTGCGCCCTGCTTTGGAAATTGTAGGAAGGGAAGCCGGGGTAGGAAAAATTGCCGGCATGTATATTATTGTTACTAAAAAAGGCCCTTTATTCCTGGCAGATACTACGGTCAATTTTAACCCGACAGCCGAAGAATTGGCCGATATTACTCTGCTGGTGGCCAAAGAAGTGAAAGCATTTGGTATCACGCCGCGGATCGCTTTATTAAGCTATTCCAATTTTGGAAGCAGCAATACACCCGAAGCGATACTGGTTCGTACAGCCAGGGAGATCCTGAAGCAAAAAAGCCCTGAGCTGATAGTGGATGGTGAAATGCAGGGCATACTGGCTTTCAACAAAGAAATATTGAAGGAGAATTACCCGTTCAGCGAATTGGTTGACATGGATGTAAATACCCTCATATTTCCCAACCTGAGCGCCGGTAATATCGCTTACAATCTCCTGCAGGAAATAGGCGGCTTTGATACGATTGGTCCTGTATTGCTGGGACTTGCCAAGCCGGTGCATGTCATGCAACTGGGCAGCTCTGTAAGAACCATTGTAAACATGGTGCTGATTGCCGTTGTAGACGCACAGCAAAAATGCATCCCGGCCCGGAAGGGAATAATTGATGAGACAAACTGGTGGTGGAGAAAAAATAAAAAATTGAATGAAATGGTGTAGGGGGTAGATTGGAGATTTATGGTTTTGGGTTTGTAGTTGCAGGTTTCAAGTTGCGGGTTTGTGGTTTGAAGTTTATGGTTACAAATTTCAGTTTCAACTATAAACAAAAAACCACAAACTATAAATTGCTGAAAGCTGAAAGCTGACGGCTGATAGCTGAAAGCCCACATATCAACATGAGTACAGAAGATCATCATAACAGGATTTCGAAGAAGAAGAACATATACCCCGTAAGTAAAAGTTTTAAGAAATATCTAAAACGGTACGGACGGGAGATGCAGATACCTATTTCCTACGAATCATTGCGGCATTTTCAATCTGCTATTCCCTGCTATAATAGTAAAGGAGAGGATACATTATGGGAAACCGTTTTCTATCACCCTTCCCTTACTCCTGAAATTCACCAGTCGCTGATCCGCATCTATTCTTTGATAAAAGCCGCGGGCGCTAACCAGGCCGAAGATCACCTGCATGTGGAACGCATTGATTTTTGTGTGTTCGGCAATTCACAACCCTTCCGGGTTAAGGTGGTGAATAATTACAATGATGTGTATAGCTACCTGTATATAAAAGTGGCAGACGCATCGAGAATACTGGGGCTGGAACTGGAGCACCTTTTGTCTCCTTACTCTATTAACTACCTGGTAGATAATAATACGCTTATAGAAGAGCATATTGCCGGGGTACCGGGAGATATGTTCATCAACGATTTTTTAGGAAGGGCAGATTTTAATCCCATACGAATAGCCAAAGAGTTCGTAAAATTTAATGAACGCTGTTTTGCCCGGCTGCTGGGCGATATGCGCAGTTATAATTTCGTATTTGACATTACGCCCGATTTTGATGATGTTCAGTTTTGTATCCGCGCCATAGACTTTGACCAGCAATCGTACGAAGGGCGAAAAAACTTCTATTTACCACAATTTTTCAAAGAAAACAGGGTTTTTGTAGAATTGGTGCGCAAACACCTGAATCCCGAAGTAATAGAGCAATATCAGCAGGAGGAAAGAGCCCAGTTGTTTAAAAGGATAAAGGCGCAACGCCACCGTCTCCGCGATCTTAAGCTATCGGTTGATAAGGATGAGCTGGCCCCTGTTGAAAAAACACAGCAGCTTGCGCGCGAGCTGTATGCGTATTTCGGGAATGAGCAATACATGGAATGTGAAAGTATGGCTGATATTCTCCGTATCCACTTAAGAGAACTGGTTGTTAATCACTTAAAAAAAGCATAATGTACCATTTTCAGGTATTTTTGTTTCAATATACATGAATCGATGACTGTTTTTAATCATTTTGGACGTTACCTGCTGATGATCAAGGGCATGTTTACAAAGCCCGAAAACTGGCGTATGTACTGGAAGGAGCTGATGAAGCAATGCCAGGACATCGGAATTGGTTCGCTGGGCATCGTAGTGATTGTTGCTTTGTTTATTGGCGCTGTATCTACTTTACAAACGGCCTACCAGTTGGTAAGCAATCTCATACCCAAATCAACCATCGCTCAAATTGTAAGAGATACCGTTATACTTGAGTTCGCCCCCACCATTACCTGTATTGTGTTAGCGGGTGTTGTAGGAAGTAAAATTGCGAGTGAATTGGGAAATATGCGGGTAAGCGAGCAGATCGACGCGCTTGAAATCATGGGGATCAATACAAAGGCATACCTGATCATGCCGAAAATACTGGCGTCTTTTTTAATGATACCGGTGCTGGTGATTATAGCGGGCGTGCTGGGAATATGGGGCGGAAGGCTGGCAGGTATTTTATCCGGTATTCTTTCTCCGGAACAATTTGATGAAGGGCTCCTCAGCGGCTTTCTCCCTTTTAATGTAAGCTTTGCCCTGTACAAGGCATATACATTTGCGTTCATTATTTCCAGCATACCCGCTTATTTTGGCTACTTTGTAAAAGGGGGAGCGCTGGAAATAGGCAAAGCAAGTACAACAGCGGTTGTAACAAGTTGTATCATGATTCTGTTCGCGGATTATATATTAGCAGCGCTGTTGTTGTAAATCAATAATATCCTTATGATCGAGATAAAAAATTTACGCAAGGTATTTGGCGATAAAGTTGTAATTAATAACGTAAGCGCTGTAATGGAAGCCGGTAAAACCAACCTGATCATCGGCGCCAGCGGCAGTGGTAAAACGGTGTTTATGAAATGCCTTGTAGGATTATTTGAGCCTGATGAAGGGCATATTTTATACAATGGCCAGGATTTCACAAATATGGAAGATGAGCAAAGAAAAGAACTGCGCCAGCAAATAGGAATGTTGTTCCAGGGATCTGCATTGTTCGACAGCCAGACAGTGGAACAAAATGTGATGTTCCCCCTGGATATGTTTACAAGACTTAACCACCACGAAAAGCTGAAGAAAGTAAACGAAGTGCTGGATAGAGTGAACCTGAAGGACGCCAATAAAAAATTTCCTGCCGAAATAAGCGGGGGCATGAAAAAGAGGGTGGGCATTGCGAGAGCCATTGTGCTGAACCCCAGATACCTGTTTTGCGATGAGCCCAATTCGGGTCTTGATCCTCAAACCTCGCTGGTAATTGATAAGCTGATCCATGAGGTAACAAAGGAGTTTAACATGACCACGGTGATCAATACACACGACATGAACAGTGTGATGGAAATAGGAGATCACATTATTTACATGTACCAGGGAGAAAAAGAATGGGAGGGCAGCAATAAACAGATCATTTACAGTAAAAGTAAAAAGCTGAATGATTTCATCTTTGCGTCAGAGTTTTTACAGGATGTGAAAGAAATGAGGATGATAGAAGCAGAAGGGAAAGCTGTAAATGGAAAAAATGGTAATTAAGAGCGTCCATTATTATCCCTCCCGCTTGTTATCCCGAAAAACATTGATTTTGAAAGAAAAGCAACTGTTGTATTTTGATGCTTTTTCTCAAAAATCCCCTGAGGTGGAGCTGCAGGGAGTCGAACCCTGGTCCAAACAAATCCGCCATACGCTTTCTACATGCTTATCTGATGATTAATTGTCGGGAGCAGGCAGGACATCAGCCAACCAACCTGTTCCTTAGCTGTATAGTCTTTTGTTATGATCACAGCCTTTCATAACAGCATTCCGTTTTCTTTTTAAGTCGGCGGCGGCCCGCGGTAACAGACAGACCTGGACGGCGGCCCAAATGACTAACTAATCACTGATTAGGCAGCCATGGCATACTGAGTATTGCCATTTAAAGTTCGGGTATTCAGATTTACGTGCTAATTATCCAACGCACGGCATGCTTACACGTACAAAGAACTTTGCTGTCAAAACCGGTCAGCCCCGGAATACAAATGTGAAAATAAAATCCTTTAATGAACTTTTTCACAAAACAAACCGCAAATATACTAAATGTAAATGTGAAAATGGTATAATCCAATTCCCCGCATATTGCGGCGGGAGAGCACTTTTCTCACCAGGGTAAATGCACCCGGCGAGCTTCCGGTAGCGCCTATGGCGCATGATTGAAAATTATCCTTTTTTAGCCGTAGGGTCTCCAACTTTTTTTCCGAACCCCAGGGATGCTTCGCATCAAAAAACTTTACAAAAGCTTAATCTTTAGCTCATATAGCGTTAATAAACAGTGTTTAATATTGCTAAACAATTCGTTTATAGGCCCATCAAGGCAAATAAACAAATTTGTGGATAACTTTTTGTGACTAAAAAGTATTAGTAATAGTAAACTTTGTTTATTATTACTAAATAATTCGGAAGATCATAAAGCGTTCAGCAACGGGCGAAGAGAGGCTTCCCTTAAGATTAAAGTAAACCAAGAAACAACAATTATGAGATTATTACCTGAACCTGCTGGGAGAGCTTTGTTCTTTTTGCTCGTGTCTTTTGGCATCACGATGGGTTTATGGGCGCAGGATTCCGTGAGGGTGGATAGTATGATCTTTTCCAACCGGAGCGGACTCGAGAACATCCTGCAGGGAAGCGTAGCCGGATTAAGGGTAAAAAGCTGGTCGGGTACGCCGGGCGCCCAATCCACACTCAATCTTCGCGGTTTAAGTCTCGATCCCACCGATCAATCCACCATGCCTCTTATCCTCATCAACGGGGTTCCCATCATTGCCGGTCCGTCAAACGTAACAGGGATTAATCCTCTTAATTATTATTCACCCGAACAGGTAGAACGCATTGAAGTGATCAAAGACATTGACCGCCTGGCAGCTTATGGAGTGCAGGCGCCTAACGGAGCGCTCAATATTATTATGAAGGAAGGTGAGTCCGGCTCAATCCATGTGCGCGGCAGCGCTTTTGCCGGGGTCAACTTTCTGCAGAATATGGACTATCATAAAGACGCTTTCTACAATTTTAATACGCGTGCCCGCAGGGAAGTATACGGCAGCGGGTCTATGATCCACGAGCAAAATTTGCTGGTGGATGGCGCGGGCACTTACGGTTCCTACCTGTTTGGATTAACCAATCACCAGGATAAAGGCATCATACAAAATACCGGGCTTGGACGCCAGTCCTTATTCCTGAACGCGAAATATAATATTACCGACAAGTTTTCGGCGCATTTCTACAATAACCTGGCGTTGGCAAACCGTAACGGGCGTTATGCCGGTGAATATAGCCGGGATATTACCCTGCCTGTTGTTGCAGACGAAACCTTTTTTATGGATAAGAACCGGAACATCGGTATCATTTCATCCATGGGGCTTACCTACCAGTTCAGCCCCGCTTTTAAGGTAAGCTCTGTTGCCGGCTTGTCGTATGAAGGTGCAAGCCGCGACGCGTATATTCCTTCAAACGTGCTCGAGGGGAGCATTTACGCGTCAAGTGTGGCTTACAAGCGGCAGCTGATCACATTGAATACCTCTTTAAATTATTTGCATGATTTTTCGGACGCGCTGAAGCTGGATATGGCGATCGGCAACGAGATCAGGAGCACGGATGACAGGCTGACCTCGGTGAACGGGGCCCG
Source organism: Chitinophagaceae bacterium (assembly GCA_019638615.1). Lineage (GTDB taxonomy): Bacteria > Bacteroidota > Bacteroidia > Chitinophagales > Chitinophagaceae > Agriterribacter. The sequence goes on from JAHBTL010000021.1 coordinate 97,716, forward strand.
CAGCATGGAAGATGGCGGATCGAATTATGTAAAGGTGGTGACAGGATATAATGCCAACCAGGTGAATGCATTGTCGGATCATGAACGGGAAAAGCTGCTGTCGTTTTACGGCATCTGGAAATGGAAATATAAAAAAGATCTTGGCGTGAACATGGTGCTTCGTGCCGATGGCAGCTCGCTGTACAAAAATAAATGGGCGTTATACCCGGCATTGGGCATCCATTACGACCTGGAAAATAAGCTGAAGCTACCTGTAAAAGTAAATGCTTCCATCGGGAAAACAGGCGTGTTGAGCAGACCGGAAGTTTACCGGGGCGCGCTGGATGCTTATGGAGATTATTATGGAGGGAATTACCTCGGTGTGGGGCAGCTTTATCCTGCCTTTGGCGCTGCAAAGAGCGTTGGAGTTACCCAGGTAGATCTGGGATTGTCTGTGGCTATACTTCCCTCGCTCCATCTTTCTGTAGATTATTTTAATAAGACCTACCGCGATTTCACTTATCAGAGATTCCTTCCCAATATCAGCGGCATTAACTATGAATATGAAACCGGCGGAGTACTTGGACTGTCGGGGTTTGAATGGGCGCTGGACGCGAAATGGATACAGACGGACCGTTTTAGCTGGACGAGTAACCTGAACATCGCGTTCTACCGCAATAAAGTAAAAGAGTTGCCCGGCGATATTGAAAATACCAGTCTCGCGTATATGGGGGCGCTTTCAAAGGGATCTGCTGTAACCTCGCTGATTGCTTATGAAGGCAAGCAGCCAAAAGTGATAGGGAACAGTGAGCCCAATGCTTTTGGAGGTTTCAGCAACACATTCAGGTACCGGAATATATCCGCCAGCATGGTGTGGACTTATGCCTGGGGATCAAACATTATAGCGGAATCTTTCACAAGCAGGTATTATGCAGATAGGGTAGGAAACGAGTTCCCGTTGAAGAGCGCGGAAACGCCCTATTACCTGGCAAGCACGAATGCGGACGGCCGCACGGTTTACCAGGGCATCAGGACCGTTGAAGACGGAAGTTTTGTACGGCTGAGCAGGGCCGCTGTTTCCTGGCATTTGAGTTCGGCATCTAAAAAGCTGGCACAGTTGAGCGACCTGGAAGTATTTGTGCGGGGCGATAACCTGCTTATCCTTTCCAGGTACAGCGGCATTAACGCAGAGGAAAATATTACCGGTTCCCGCAGGTATGATCTGAGTTATACAGGAACACCCCTGCCATCTTCCGTTGCGCTTGGGGTAAAACTGGTTTTTTAAGAAATGATGATGAAAAAAATGAACAATATGAAATGTTGGAAGTTCATACCAATCGCATCAGTGATCCTTCTTTTTTCGTGCAGCAAGTCGCTCACGGTTGAGCAGGAAAACAGAACGGTTGAGGAAGGGTATTACAGTTCGGCGCAACGCATCCAGCAGGCGGTTATAGGAGGATATGCGGATCTGAGGAGGGCGCTGCTGGCCAATTATGCCTGGATGATGTATGGTGAGGCACGGGCGGGAGATCTGAGCGTTACTGTTCCTTACCAGGAAATGGTGCTGAACCAGGAACTGACCGCGGACAACCGTTTTGTAACGCAGCTTACTGACTGGGGATATTTTTATGATGTTATAAAAGATGCCAACGATGTGCTGGATATTGTAGCGGCGGCGGATGAAGAAACATTAAATGCCTATCAGCGTAATTTGTTCAAAGGCGAAGCGCTGGCACTCAAGTCAATCACCTATTTCTATTTGGCCCGTATATGGGGCGCTGTTCCGTCTGCCGAAAAAAATAATTTCGGGAGCCGCCTGAGCAGCGAAGAAGTGATAACCCAAGCTGTTATATGGGCGGCCGAGGCCAAAGCGCTGCTGCCCTGGATACTGCTCAACGACGATGGCATTGAGAGCGCCGCTTTAACGGCAGTAAGGTTTAACAAAACAGCCGTTACCTTACTGCTGGCCCAGGAACAACTGTGGTTGGGTCAGGGCCAAAATGCCTACAACCTGCTGAGCAATACGTTTACAGCCGCTACTGCCGACAGCCTGTCCGGCTTTGGTTTATCTGTTGGAAAGGACAGGCGTACCGATATTCCCGAAGCTCCGCTGAACGGCAGCGTTGTGCGCATGCCTTTAGACAGGCTGAATGCCATTTATCCAACAGGCGATGCACGCCGTGGAAGCATGTTTAATATTTCAGCAAGCCAAAACATAGCCACGCTGATCGTAAGAGATGCCGGTATATTGGATCTATTACCGCGTCGCGAGATTGACCTGCTTTTTGCAGAAGCTGCCTGGCGGTCGGGGCAACTTGAAGAAGCCAAAGAACATTTGATCAGCGCTGCAGCCGGCGCCACGGAAGATTACAACACATTAACGGAAGAAACATTCGGAGCCGCCCTTTTGCTTGAACGGCAACGCCTTTTGGTGGGCACGGGGCAGCGTTTTTTTGACCTGATAAGATTTGATGAAGTAAGCTCATATATTCCCGCTTTTACGGAAGCTGATGTGGAAAAGGGCGCCGCCTATTGGCCGCTTTCGGCAAACAGTATAAAAGGGAATTCGTTGAGCCAGAACGATTTTTGGTCGCATCCTTAATGGGGTTTATAAAAAGTTGAATCGAAAAAAACAAATTGAATGAAGGCATTAATGAAAGGAGTTTGTTTCCTTTTCGCAGTACTGATGATTTCCGTATCGGGGAATGCTCAATCGGTAATGACAGGTAAAGTAAACGATTCTAATGGCAAGCCGGTGGTTGGAGCCTCGGTGGCGATAAAGGGAAAAAATACAGGCACTACCACAGATGCCGGGGGCGTTTTCCGGTTGCGGCTCAGCGCGGGAGATACGCTGCTTTGCAGCTCTGTGGGTTTCGAACTCCGCCAGGTAGTGTTCAGGAAAGCATCCGATCTTACGATCAGGCTGAGCGAGGATAACAAAACCCTGAGCGATGTAGTGGTTACGGGGTATAAAAGCCAGATCAGGCAGGAAATTACCGGGTCTGTTTCTACCCTTAAAATGGACAAGATAACAGAAGGTCAGGCGGCGGAATCTTTCGGTTCCTTATTGCAGGGCAAAATAGCGGGTGTGAATATCCAGCTAAATTCCGGGGAGCCGGGCGCTACTCCTGTCATCATTATAAGGGGACTGGCAGCAGTGACCCGCGGCGATGCCTCCGCCATTTCAGAGCCGTTGTACGTAATTGACGGAGTGCCTATCATTTCAAAAATGAGCAGTGATTTTGCCATCACCAGCACCAACGTGCTGGCAGACCTTAATCCCAGCGATATTGAAGACCTCGTGGTATTAAAGGACGCGTCAGCGGCAGCCATTTACGGTTCCAGGGCTGCCAACGGGGTGATCCTGATCACTACTAAAAAAGGAAAAAGAGGCAAGCCACAGATCAATCTTAATATACGGACAGGGGTCAATTTTGTTCCGCAATTGCAGGATATTGCCGGAGGTATCAAAGAGCGGGAGCAGGTAAAACGCCTGTACGATCTGTATGCCCCTTACGGTGTATCTATGCCTGCCATGTATACAGATGTAACCAATCCATTCTATAACAATTCATCCGACTGGCAGGGCTATATGTACAGAACATCGCTTACACAGGATTACAACGGCTCTATCCGGGGGGCGGGCGATTTTGGACAGTACAGCATCAGCATGGGGTATATGGATAGTAAAGGGATCCTGTTCAATACTGGATTTAAACGGTACAGCATTATGGCCAATACCAGCTTTAACGCACTGAAAAACGCCCTGATCATTAATAATACCCTGGCTATTTCCCGTACAGACCAAAACAGGAATCCCGGTGCGCTTTCCACCAATAATTCTACTTTACTGCCCCTGCCCAATAATCCGCTCGTAAAAGGTGCTGAGGTTTACCAGCCTGGTAATTTTTCCGCCCTCAACGACCGGATACGCTTCAGCTCTGAAGCTACATTGAATATTGTAAAGAACCTGAGCTATAAAGCCAGCTTAAGTCTTGAGTATCTGCGGAGCATGGCAGATTCTCTGATTGAATCAAGACGAACCCTGAGAGCGTCTAACAAAAGCGCTACCGGTGAAAATCAAAACATACTTTTCCAGAATACACTTACTTATACGCCAAAGTTTGGAGACGGGCACAGCTTAAGTGTGTTATTAGGGCAAAGCATGGAGAGAACAGAAGCGAAAATAACCACTGTGAACAGTGTTAGCGCCGCGCCTACCCTGTCGCAAACGGTTAACTGGCCAAAGGGCAACAGCATTGGCTCCAGCAATTATACTGCCAGTAGCATGATGTCTTATTTCAGCAGGATAGATTATTCCTTTCAGCAAAAATACCTGTTGGGCGCTTCCATCCGTACCGACGGATCATCCAAGTTCGGAAAAGCGAACCGCTGGGGTGTATTCCCTTCTGTTTCGGCAGGATGGAATTTTTATAAAGAAGATTTTTTTGCAAAGTCAGGCTGGCTAACAGGCGGTAAAATACGCGGTAGTTACGGACTGTCCGGAACTACCTGGGATAACAACTATCTCGCCCTCGGTATTATGGATGGAGGAAGTCTGGACCAGTATAATTCCTTACTCCAGATAGCTTATGGCGGAGTATCAGGGTTTACGCCCACCTGGTTTAATGGCTTTAAGAACGATAATCTTACCTGGGTAAAAACCGCTATGGGCAATATAGGTTTGGATTTGAGCTTCTTTGGTGGAAAAGTAGAAGTAATAGTGGACGCGTATGAAAAATTAACGAAAGGCTTGTTGTTATCAACCTCTTTGCCTACCACTTCGGGATATAATGAAGTGTATCGCAACGCGGCGGATGTGCTTAACCGCGGCCTGGAATTTACGGTGAGCACCAACCTGAGGTTTGGCAACAATTTTTCCTGGAGCACTAATATGAACTTTGCCTACAATAAAAACAGGGTGATAAGGCTGCCTGATGGCAATGCCGACATTGTTAAAATAGGTGTATCCGGGCAGGACTTTGGATCTATTGTACGTACAGGGGCTCCGCTGAACGGCTTTTTCTTCTATGAATCGCAGGGTATTTACCAGGCGGAAAACCAGATACCGGTAGACCCCAAAACCGGGAAAAAGCTGGTTGGGCTGCAGAACAAAACCCTGCAGGTGGGAGACCGTAATTTCAAAGATCAGAATGGTGATTACAAAATAGATGTTGCAGACCGTATTTATGCGGGAGATCCTAATTCAAAATGGACGGGAGGATGGACGAACGATTTCGTCTATAAAGGATTTAGCCTGAACCTCGTGTCGACTTTTGTTATAGGCAGGAGCATTGTGAATACGGTACTGCTTGAGCGGCTTCGGTTAGGTAAGGATTTTGCGGGCAGCGCTTCTTTGCCCAATTTCGATAATTATTCCATCTGGGAAAAGAGCGGGGATAACGCCAGGTACCCTACGTTGAATCCATGGGGAGATGCCTCGCAAATCGTTAAGTATGATTCCGAGTATATAGAGGACGGCTCTTATTTTAAGATCAAATCCCTGACTTTGTCTTACAACTTTACAAAGAAGGAAATACCGCGTCTTCCTTTTGAAAGGATGCGGGTATACTGCACGGCGGATAACCTGGTTACTTTCCAGAAATACAGCGGGCCGGATGCAGAGCTGGTTACCATTGACGGGTTTGACCTTTCGGGGGGATACCCTATGCGGAGGATGCTGTTGTTTGGAGTTGCTTTAGCATTATGATCCGGAAAAATATAAAGTCATTGAACATGAAAAATAAAATAATCATTGCAGTGCTGATCATAGCCCTTACCGGGGAATCGTGTAAGAAGTGGCTCGACGAGCTGCCCATCAATACAGTAACAGAAGACCAGGCCTGGCAGAAGGGAAGCGATGCTGAAGGCGCGGTAGCGGCGGCTTTCGCTATTTTTCGCAGGGCACTGTCGGGATTGACCAAAGATGATACACCCTCTACCACCCGTTACGGATCCTGGGGCGACTATTATTTTTGGGGCGATTCACGTTCCGGAGACTGGATCACTCCCAATAATGACGGGGACTGGAATGCCGGCTTTCAAAACCATTTGATACAGAGAACAGAGCTGGAGCCAATGACCAACTGGCGGCTTTTTTACAGGACCATTGAGCAGTGCAACCTGGTGCTGGAAAAAGTGCCGGAGATCACCGAAGGATTTACGGAAGAAAGAAAAAAGCAGTTGCTGGCGGATGCCCGCTTTCTCAGGGCGATGGCGCACTTTTATGCCGCGCGGATATGGGGTGATGTTCCCATTAACCTTAGCGCGCGCAATGTTGAGCCGCTGGGCAGGGAACCGCTCAACAAGGTAATGCAGATGGTGATCGAGGAAGTAAGTATAGCTATACCCGACCTGCCCTGGGAATACGGCGGAACGAAAAAAGCGTCTATGTCAAGGGGTACAAAAGGTGGCGCCCTGGCGCTGAAAGCCCACGCGTGCATGTGGATAAAGGACTATGAGGGCGCTTCCAACGCTATTAAAGAGATCATGGCTTCCAATATTTTCAGGCTGGTACCGATAGACGGATTCCGGAACCTGTTTGACCAGGGAGAGTCTGACGAAATAATATTCGAAATGTATTATGACCTGAAAAAAGGCGAGTATTCAGATTACTACGGTCATATAATGACCTACTATCTCACCAATCCTTATACATCAAGAGGAGAGCTGTCGCTGGCTGTGCCCAAATCAAAAATACTGGAGATCTATCCTGATTATGCAAGAGATCAATCAGACAAAAGAGTGCCTGCGTTTTTTGAAAGCATAGACTTTTCCGTAAGCAACAGTGAGCTGAGACCGGTATTTCCCGACCCGCTGCAGAACGGGGAGAGAGCCATTATGTTTGCCAAATTCAGGAAAGTAAAAGACAGGACGTATAACCTGATGGAGGCGCCGGTACCGATTTTCAGGTACGCGGATGTATTGTTGTTAAAGGCCGAAGCCGATGCCAGGCTGGGAAGGGTGAACGACGCGTTGGAAAACCTGAATGCTGTTCGTACCCGCGCGGGTATCCCGCTCTTTATGAGAGACGACCAGCCGACAGTAATAGAAGAGGTGCTGGAAGAAAGGCGGAGAGAGCTGATCGGTGAGTTTCACCGTGTATATGACCTGGTTCGCCTGGGGCGGTTGCATGAGTTTAATGAGTACATCACAGAGCAGGGCGAAAAGGATGGCGCAGGATTTTTTCCTGTAAGTGAGGAGGCTTTTGCGAATAATCCCAATATGGAGCAGACTTATTACTGGCAGTTTAACCAATAAAAGTTATACGAATGAAATCAATTAAAATCATAGTGCTGGTGGCTGTTCTTTTTACTTCGGGATGCAGTCGCGATTATTTTGCGGACGGGGGCACGTTGAATATTGACGAAACAACAACCTTGGGTGTATCAACCATGGATTACCTGAAAAGCCATGGCGAGTCGTTTGACACGCTTACCGCGCTGATCACATTAACCGGGCTGGAACCGGCGGTGAATGCAAAGGGTTCAACCTTTCTGGCCCCGAAAAACTATTCCATACGTAACTATTTTAACCTGGTATTCCCGGATCCGGAAAAAAGACCGGCAACATTCAACGATATTCCCGACGAAGAGGTGGACAGGATCACAGAGATAATTAAAAATTATATTATTCCCGACGAAGAGATCGTTCGCGGGAAATTAGCTACTGCTTACAGCTATGCCACCACTTACGGAGATACAAAGGCGCGTTTTAACCTGGTACAGGAAGATTATCTCGGGAACATAAACATGGGGGCCAAGTTTATCGTCTTTTCACTTAATATGAGCGCTCCGGGGCAAACGGAAAGATACCAGTCTGTACAGGTGGAAACCTCGGACCTCCGGTCTACCAATGGGATTGTCCATGTGCTGAATGCGAACACACATATTTTTGGATTTAATTAGGCAATGAAGATGAAACACAACAGGAAAATTTTCTGGTCTTTAACGGCAGTCTTTGCAAGCGCCACATTGCTGATGGGCGCCTGTACCAAGATACCGCAGGAGGGTAGCATAGCTCCGGATATCAATTATAAAAACAGGAAGCAGTACGCTATTTCCGGGCTGCAGCAGAATATCGGCGATTTTAACGCTTCCACTTCCACGCTGCCCCTGAAGTTCGAAATCGTTGATATCCGGGAGCTCAAGGGAAGTGCCATAAGCGCTTTAACCAACGAGCTGCCTGTTGTGCGCTATAATGAAGCGATCATAGGCAATGAAAGTCCCGAAGAGCTGCTCCTGAAATCGGATACGGTGATGGTTCCGGCGGTGCGCATCAATGAGTATACCGGCAGGCTGGAGATACAGGAGGGAAACCTCATTCCCGCGGGGGAATATCATTTTGATATACAGGTATCGAACCAGTCGGGAAGCAGGCTATTGACGGATGCCCTTGTGGTGGAATTTAAAGAGTTTGATGTAACAGCCTGGTCATCGGGAATGGCCAAACAACCGGAAATAGAGCGTGTGGGCGATACTCCTCATCAAATCCGTTTTGTAGGATACGCGGATGGTCAGCCGCTTTCCGGTGACTATATTGATTTTACGAAAGACCGCTCCGCCGGGTTCAAAGGCACTTTTGTGAACGATACGGAGGACGGGGAAATATGGAGTGTTAAGTTTCCGGTAAAGGAATCGGATACCTATTGTACCTGGAAAACAGTAAATATTGTGAACGGGGTAGAAGAGGTGAGCTACGATTCGTACAATTTCAAATTTGTGCTGGGGATCCCGGGGAGTTACGTGGTTCGATTATATAAATAAAAAACGCATAGATGAAATACTTTAGTAAGAAGACCCCCTGCCTGATCCTGGCTGTGTTGCTGATGCTGAGCCAGGCTTCTTATGCACAAACCGGTAAAAGCAAAAAGATACTGGTGATCGGAGTAGACGGCATTATTAATACCGCTATAGATTACGCGGCCACACCTGGTATTGGCAGGCTTAAAGCAAACGGTTCATATAGTATGAATGGTTATGGTGGTGTTCCCGCTTATTCAAGTTCGGGATGGGCTACCATGCTCACCGGCGTTTCGGCAGATAAGCATGGAGTAAAGGTAAATAAATCATTTGCAGGGAACGAATTCGGGCAATATCCGTCAGTTGTCAGTCGCATTAAGGCTGCTATCCCGGCTATGATGGTCGCGTCTGTTGTGCGCACCCCGGAATTAAATACGCTGTTGAACCAGTCTGCCGATCAAAAATTTCAATATGCTTCCGATGAGCAGGTATATAGTAAATCAGAAGAGCTTCTGAGGCAGGCCGACCTGGGCGCGCTGTTCGTGCAATTCAGCAGTCCTGCGGAAACAGGGGAGGAGGTTGGTTTCCAGCTTCGCCAGGCCCGCTATGTGCTGGCTATTCAAAAGATTGATGAATATGTTACAGGATTGCAGGCGGCTATTCAGTCACGCGCCGGCTTTGCCGATGAAGACTGGAATATATTCCTGGCTTCCACGCATGGAGGAACAGAGTCTGGTGTACCGCAGAGCACTACAGTGGAAGAGATCAATGTGCCCGTTATTTTTTCGGGAGCCGAAATGGACAAAAAAGAGCTGATCGGCGCTTCGCTCGCTCCCAGGGAGAACGCCGATAATATTTTAACGCTCAACAAAGCGGCTTCCGGCGACGCTACTTTTGTGCGGGTTCCGATCAAAGGAACCGCGCTCGACGGAATGAATAAATTCACTATTGAATTTTGGATAAAAGCCGGTCCCAACAGCAGCGACCCGTCTATCATAGGAGATAAGGACTGGGATTCGGGCGGCAATCCAGGCTTTGTGATCTGCAGAAGCGGCTCAACATGGAAGATCAATTTCGCCAATGACAAACGCACCCGTTACGACATCGGCTCAACCAAGCCGATAGAGGATGGTAACTGGCATCATCTGGCTATTACGTTCGATAAAACAAGGTACTGCGAAATTTACCAGGATGGAGAGAAAGTGAACGAATCGCCGCTCACATATAAAGACGCGGACAATATGATCTCTAACTTAAATTACCTCTGCCTGGCGCAGGAGGGAACGCAGAGATATAGTGGCGGTGCACCTAACTGGGCCGGTTCCTTTAATGAAGTGAGGATATGGACAGATGTGCTTTCTGCCCAAACCATCCGCGACTATATGTATCTCCGCAACGTTGAAACCAGCAATCACCCTAACAAGGCTTCGCTGAACCTTTACCTGAAAATGGATGATGTTAGGGGAACTGTGGTAAAAGATCACAGCGGCAAAGGAAATAATGGCGAACTGATTGGTCCCGCCAGCGAACGCCATCCCTACTACCCGATAGGTCTTACGGATGTTGCTGTAAATGTGCTCAGCCATTTTGGAATACGCGCGGATGGAAGCTGGGGGCTGGAAGGAAGCGTGCTGAAGTCGAACGTGCCGTTCCGTTTGTTTAAAGTACCCAACTAACAAAAAAATGATATGGTAATGAGACTGAATGTAAAGTTTTTTTTAGTGCTGCTGGTTGCAGGTATTACAGGATTGGCTTCCTGTAGAAAGAATGTGTTGCCGCCGCATGAAGTTCCCGGTGAGGAACAGCTTGTGTCTGGCCGGCTGTCCGGTACCTGGGCATCACCCAGCAATATTGTTACGCCCGAAAATGTGCCGGCAGAAATATTCGGAGCAATGCGTTTGGTATTTACCACGGACGGATCCGGTAATCCGTCTAAATTCCTGGCACAGGATTGCCCGATCGTATTTGGCAATACCGGCGCGGGAACTTGGGCGGTTGCCGGAACACAGGACAGCGCGAAGGTGACCCTGACAGGTGTGGAGCCTGTGGACGAATTCAACGTCAGGGTTGCATCAGGTACGCTTACTCTTTCCTTTTATATGGGATGGGAGAACACCGATACCAAAGCAACAGGAAAAGGAAACTTCCGGGTAACCCTCACCCGTCAATAAAAAAATCAAAAAATACAGGGATGAAAAAAAATAACAATAAGCTATTCTCCTGGCCGGTTTCAATGCTTGTGCTGGGCATAGTAATGTTCACGTCGTGCAAAGAAAAATTCGACCATACGATTGATACGGGAAACCCGGTTATTGTAAGTTATAACCCGGCTTTGGCGGTGGAAGGTATTGCGGTGAACAGCGACATGATATTGACCTTTGACAAGCATATCAAAAAAGGAAGCGGTATTGTGGTAATTGCCGGTAAAACGGATACACTGCGTATAGACATAAACTCAGATGCTGCGACGATCGCAGACGACAAGCGGGTGCTGACTATCAATCCGCCTGTTGATCTGAAGGCAGACGAACCTTATAACGTTACCCTGGAAAGAGGGATCGTTACCGACCTGCTGGGGAACCAGTATATGGGAATGCCGGACGGATCTTCATGGGCTTTTAAAACAGTGGGAACAAGCGGACTGGCTGTTACTTCCATCAATCCGCTTCCGGGCAGCACCGATGCGTCTTTGTTTAAGCTGGAGCTGATTTTTGCAGCGGACGTGCAAAAAGGGAATGGAAATATTTCGGTGTTTGAGAGCGCCGGAGATGTGAAGGTGGCTGAAATACCTGTTTCCGGTCAGGCCGTAACCGTTGATGGTAAAACGGTAACCGTTGTGCTGGGAACACCTCTTAAATTCGCTACCGGTTATTATGTGCTTGCAGACGCGGGATCTGTTGTGGATGCGAACGGTAAGGCCTTCGAAGGCTTTTTAACCCCTGCTTCATGGAGCTTTACTACTACAAGCGGCAGCGGGAACAACCTGCTTGTTTACCTGCCTATGGACAATGATCTGTATGATGTGAGCGGGAACAGGTTTGATGCAATGCAGGGAGAACATGCCACCTCGAAAGTGAGCTTTGTAACAGACCCGGTAAGAGGGCGCGTGGCATCCTTTACTTCAGGTTCGTATGCTGTACTGCCGAAGCACGATCTGCTGAGACCGGGACTAACACAAGGGTTTAGCTTCAGCTTCTGGACAAAGCTGGCAGCGATCGGGTCCGATCCTGTACTGTTCGGTAATTCCGACTGGGACAGTGGCGGTAACCCCGGATTTATACTGGCTACTGACGGCGCTCTTACCTATACGGGACCGGGATCGGAGGGCAGAGGCTGGCTGCTTAAGATAACCGGCGACGCCGGGGGAGTAAGCAACCGTATGGACTGGAGGGCAAATGAAATGACGCCACAGGCTCCGGCGTTGGCGGATGACCAGTGGCACATGGTAACGGTTGCCCTTGATCAAACAGCGAAGAAGCTGCATGTGTATATTGACGGAAAAGAATTTGCGAAAGTGCCTCCCATGGATCTCAACATTCTGCAGGGACCGTTATGGGACGGCGCTAATGACTATCCCTTCACTATTTGGGAAGATGGCACCGGGAAGTACAATGCGGGAAGCGATACAAGAAAAGCGCTTAGCGGGCTGGTGGATGATGTAAGGATTTACACCAAAGCCCTGAGCGCCGAGGAAGTAAACGGTATTTATATAGCCGATCAAAAGTAATATCCTATAGCTATAGCTGAACAACATTTATTTTGAAGAGCAATAAAAAGTTTATCGAAATGATTTCGGTAAACTTTTTTTGTTGCGGGTTGAAATGATCTATGGCTATGAGCTATGAGCAGTCTGCCAACCTATTTTAGGCATGGACAAACTATAAACCCGAAACTTGCAACTTGCAACCTGCAACAGCCATCAAATCTCAAATTTTAAATCCCCCATTCAATTTATTTTTTCAATTTTACGGTATGATGGATCAATCTATGAAGGCCGTTGTATATACTAAATACGGCGGCCCGGAAGTGCTGCAATATGCGGATGTTCCCAAACCTGTTGCCGGAAAAGAGGAGGTACTTGTAAAAGTTAATGCTGCTTCTGTTAATTCCTGGGACTGGGATCTGTTGCGGGGTAAGCCTTATTTGTACCGTTTGCTTTTTGGATTGCTTAAACCCAGGCATACCATAACAGGATGTGATATCGCGGGGCGTGTGGAAGCCACAGGCAGCAATGTAACCCGGTTTAAGCCGGGCGATGAGGTGATGGGAGATATAAGCGAAACCTGGGGCGGCTATGCGGAATATGTTTGTGTAAAGGAAAAGCAATTATCTAAGAAACCTGCTTCTCTTTCGTTTGACGTGGCAGCCTGTATACCACAGGCCGGCGTACTGGCGTTGCAGGCAGTATACGACAAAAAAATGTTACGGAAAGGAGACGGGGTATTGATCAACGGAGCCGGCGGCGGCGTAGGCACTTTTGCTTTGCAACTGGCTAAATTATTAGGAGCGGAAGTAACCTGCGTGGACAACGCGGATAAGCTGGATATGCTGCTGTCGCTGGGGGCAGACAATGTAATAGACTATAACAGGGAGGATTTTACCAGGAGAGGCACAAAGTATGATCTGGTAATTGATGTGGTGGCTTCCCGCTCTGTTTTTTCTTACAGGCGCTGCCTGAAGCTGCATGGCATGTTTGTAATGATCGGCGGCTCGGTATCTTCACTTTTGCAAGCTGCTATCCTGGGACCATTGCTTTCTAAAAAAGGAGGCAAAACGCTGGGTATCCTGGTTCATAAGCCCAATAAAAATGTTCCGCTGATCAACTCACTGGTTGAATCGGGACAACTGAAACCCGTTATCGACAGGGTTTTTACCTTACAGCAATTACCCGAAGCCATGAAATATTTCGGCAGCGGAAAAGTGAAGGGAAAGATTGTGATCAGGGTAGAGGATTCTGTGAAATAGCTGTGGGCTGTCAGCTATCAGCAATGAGCTTTGAGCTTTTGGTGTAATGGATACAATCTCTAAATCAGCAATCAACAAATCAGCAATCAGTTTATGGTTTATGGTTTTTTGTTTATAGTTAAGCTTAAAACCATAAACTACAAACCTGAAACTTGCAACCTGCAACCTTCAATCAAAACTCCCGGTAGTCGCCGGCTAAATACTGGTTCGCTTTCTCTTCTTTAAATTTCGCGGTTGCTGCATCCCAGTGCAGAGTCTCCCCGGGGAATCGCCCGGCAATGGTTCCCAATAAAATGGTCTCGGTCAGTTTTGCGGCATAATCAAAGGGGGCTGTAGTGTCGCCTTTCCCCAAACAGGCATCCACAAACTGATGGTAATGCTTAGGTCCTTCACTGTCATAATCCCGGATGGGCTCACCCAGGTTATGTTCTTTTGAAACCCTGGCGATTTCCTTGGAAATGTCCACGTACTTGCCATTCACAATTTTCTTTGGAAGCTGCATAAAGTGAGGCAACAATAGTCTGCCTTTTTCCCCGACAAACATGGCGCCCTGCTCCGGTAATTCGTTTTCGGCGGCTACTCCGGCATCCAATGAAATTTTGTCCTTAACACTTGCATCTTTCTGCCCCTTTTTATCCTTTTTCATTTCCATACCGGGTAGCACCAGTTCTTCGGACATAGCAGGAGCGCCCTTGCCATCGTACCAGATCCATTTTAAGGAATTGGTTGTGTATGGTGTACCCGGGAACTCATACGTAACAGTATTGTGTTCCGGGAAACCAAAACCGTTGGATGGTCTGCATTCGGTAGTGATTGTTCGCGGTACATCCAACTTCAATGCATTATACGGCGTGTCGAAAATATGAACTCCCATATCGCCCAGGGTGCCACAGCCATAATCCATGAGCTTTCTCCAGTTACCGGGATGGTACATGTCTTTTTTATAAGGTCGCTTTTTTGATGTGCCCAGCCAAAGGTTCCAATCGAGCTGTTCCGGAACGGGATCTTCTCCCTCGGGCAACGGGCCATCGTATCCCCAATTCTTGGGTGACCATGCATGTACGGTATGTACTTTCCCGATAATACCGGCCTGGATCAACAATGTGGCCAGTTTGTAATCGTAAAAAGAGTGTACCTGGATACCCATTTGTGTGATCAGTCCTTTTTCGGCAGCCAATTTTTTCATTTCCCTGGATTCGGACACGTAGTGCGTCAACGGTTTTTGACAGTACACGGGCTTATTCATATTCATGGCCATCAGGGAAGCCGGTGCATGGGTATGGTCGGGTGTGGAAACAATAACGGCATCGATTTCATTGCCCAGCTCTTTCAACATTTTCCGGTAATCAAAAAATATCCGTGCTCCCGGATGCATTTTGTGAGCCACGGAAAGGTTGATGGCATCCACATCGCAGAGAGCGACCACTTCCACCGAAGGGTGGGACGAGATCGCTTTCAGATCCGCCATTCCCATGTTGCCCACGCCAATATGGGCAGTTCTCAGTTTTTCTTTTAGATTTGCCCTTTTTAAAAAGGAGGGCATAAACATCATTCCCAGTGCGCCCGCAACGCTGTTTTTTATAAATTCTCTTTTGTTCATGGTCTGAAGCTTATCGTTTTTTTATTTTTATGTTTCTGAACCAGATCGGACTCGCATGATCCTGTAAAGCAATATAGCCTTTTTTGAATTTTCCGTAATCGGGGCTGCTTTTCCACTTGTCGGAATTTTTCTTTTCATTCCACGCATCGTCCCAGGGAACAAAAGATAATATCATTTTACCATTCAGCCAATGTTCTACTTTCTCCGGGGTAAATACGATCTTTGAACTGTTCCATTCTCCCACCGGGTACAAAGTTTTTCCCGGGTCGGGCGGATGCATGGCGTAGTCGGCTCCTGTTTGTTGCAAAGGTTTAAGTTCTTCAGGATGGTCTGTATACCCCAAACTGGTATTGTAAGCCGTCAGATCATGGATACTGGCATAGTTTTCATCATCGATCAATTGATATTCCGGAGCTACAACGGGAGGGCCGTCGTATCCTTCTTTTACGTGATAAAAAATACCACTGTTCCCCCCTTTGGGCAGTTTCCATTCCAGGTACAGTTCAAAGTTTTCGAATTCTTCGGCTCCGTATAGAATGTCCTTGCCACCGGTATAATTCTGTTCCAGTCCGAGTTGGGTATCAAAAGTCAGGGTACTGTCTTTTATGGTCCAGCCGGGGGGAAGGGAATCCATATTGTATCCCCGCCAGCCCTTAAGGCTCGTGCCATCAAAAAGATAGGTCCATTCGGAGCTATTCTCCCTGGTTTCAGTAGTGGTGGTTTCTTCTTTTTTGTTGGATTGGTTATTACAAGCTGCAATGATCAAAAGGAAAACAGCGATCTTAACAAAACGCTGTATATCACCAAGTGTAGTTTTAGCCTTCATTTTTATTGGGGGTAATTTATTCCGTAAAATGTTTTAGATACTGATTCTTCCCCTTACAGGGTCGCTATAATCTTCTTTACCCGTTCCTGCGCGAAACGCATAACGTTTTGCAAAATAAGAATTTTCATTGATACTGACAGAAAAGAGGGTGCATTTCACAGGGATTGAGCTGTCAGTAATTTGTAGTTTATGATTTTTTGTTTGAAGTGGAGAAACGACAAACCCGAAACAACAAACTATAAACCACTCTTATTTTCTCACCCCCGTGGTTCCGCCGCCGTCGAGTGTAAGGCTTACCGGCTTGTTGTTTTGCCAGGCACCCCTGGTAAAATCCGGGATATCTACCGTGCGTGACTTTTTGGCAACCGACGCCCCGCTTAAAGGCAAAATGCAGCTCCATGCCGCGGCGTCATATACATCCTGGTCTAGGGGAAGTCCATTGCGCAGACAGTCTATCAAGCGCCAGTCCATAATAAAGTCCATGCCTCCGTGTCCGCCCACTTCTTTTGCAATGTCGCCAATGTGTTTTACTATGGCAGGTGTATATTTTTTATACAGCCCGTCCAGCTCTTCTTTAGAAATCCATTTATGCCCGAACGCAATTTTTTCCGGCTCAGGATATTTTTGCGCGATGCCTTTTGTTCCGCTTAATAAATGGATACGCGAATAAGGGCGAATGGTGGAAACATCGTGCTGCAGCATCATCGTTTTGCCCTTGCTGGTACGGATAATGGTAGTATTCATATTGCCCCGGTAAGGCTTGTCAACAAACTCATTGAAAAAAGAGTCGCCTGCAGCCATTTCCTTTGCCATGTTGTTCAGGGTAAAATCATTGCCGCTCATGCTTACCAGGTGATCCATTTTATCGCCCCGGTTGATGTTGAGGCATTGCGCGATGGGCCCCAATCCGTGCGTAGGGTAGAGGTTACCGTTGTGCAGGTAGTTTTGCTTCAGCCGCCACATCTCGGCATATGCTTTTTTGTTGAACAACCAGTCCTTGCTAAGGTCGTGGATATAGGCTCCTTCCGCATGAAGAAGCTCGCCAAACAGCCCGTTTCTCGCCATATTGAGCGTAAGCAGCTCAAAAAAATCATAGCAACAGTTTTCCAGCATCATGCAATGCTTTTTGGTATTTTCCGAGGTTTCTACCAGTTGCCAGCATTCATCAAGCGTTAAGCCTGCATTTACTTCCGTAGCCGCATGTTTGCCATTTTTCATGGCATAAATACAAATAGGCGCATGCAGGTACCAGGGAGTGGGAGTATATATAAGGTCTACATCGTTGCTTTCGCACAAGGCCTTCCAGCCTTCTTCCCCGCTGTATTCCTTCGCCTTGGGGCGTCCTCTTTTGTCAAGTGTTTTCTGAGCGGCGGTTACCCTGTCCGGGTATTTATCGCACAACGCGGTTATTTCAAGTCCGTCTATATAGCTTAATCTTCCTACCGCGTCGCTTCCCCGCATTCCCAGGCCGATCACACCCACACGTACCACATCCAGCTTGGGAGCGGCATATCCGCACATGTTGAAACGTTGCTTTTTCTTTTCAAGCCTGGCGGAACCGGCTAATTGCTCATCGGTGGCTTCAAAGGCAAAGGAAGATGTTCCTGCGGCCAGCGCGCCTGCTCCCAGCGAGACATTGCGTAAAAAATTTCTGCGGTTGGTAGTCATAATAACAATTTTGTTGATGGGTGCAAGATCGACAAAATAATGCTTTGGAAATCCTTCTTAACAAATTCACGCAATCGTATGATTTGAGGCATGAGGTATGTGGTATCAGGTATGAGGTGAGGACAATGGATAGTGGACGGTTGACAATGAAGTTGCAAGTTGCAACTTG
>JAHBTL010000022.1 GCA_019638615.1 Chitinophagaceae bacterium
GATTTAATATTTACGGTTTGGGTGACTTTCCCGTTGGCCCCCATTCCTCATAAAAAAGCCGGCATATATGTATATACCGGCTTTAAAAGCGTAACAGCAAATATGAATAGCGTTAATCCAGCTTTTTGATCTTGATATTCCTGTACCACACCTCATCGCCATGATCCTGCAATACGATACGACCGGTTTTAAATTTCGCGAAATCTTCCAGCGACTTGAACTTGCTGCCGGCTACCATCTTATTCCAGTTATCATCCCACAAAATGGTCGACACCACGTTGACGCCATTCTGCCAGAAATCCAGCTTCCCTTTTTCCAGCTTGATTTCAATACTGTTCCATTCGCCATAAGGCTTTACAGTTTCCGGTACGCTGGTGATGAGATCATACAGATCACCTGCACGGTGTTTTTGAATTTTGGCATCCGGATGCCCATTGTTATCCAGCACCTGCATTTCAGGGCCGGTATAATAAGCATACTTGTATTTAGGATCTTCTTTTACAAGGAACATAACGCCGCTGTTGCCGTTTTGCGCTATTTTCCATTCCAGCTTCAGGTGAAAATCGCCGTATTCTTCAGCAGTTACAGCGTCTCCGCCGCTGTTTTTATCGGGTTTCTTTCCAAGATGGAATGTGCCGTCTTTAGCTTCCCAGGCAGCGCCTAAAGCGGGTTCATTAAACGAATGCCAGCCATTGGTGGTTGATCCGTCAAAGAGTAATTGCCAGCCCTGTTTTTTTTCCTTTTTGGTAAGCGTATTATCAGCGCCTCTCTTTTGCGCCTCAACATGATAACTGATCGTCATTGCGAACAGTAACAGCGCGGCTATGATATGTCTTCCTGTTTTCATTATGCCCTTATTTAATGGTGAGAATGTATTTTACCATTGCTTCGGCATCTTCTGTGCTTAATGCAGCATGTGGCGCCATAGGTATGGGTCCCCATACTCCTGAACCGCCATCAATTATTTTCTTTGCCAATGCAGGTATATCTTTTTCTTTATATTTCTTGGCTACTTCCGCGTAGGCGGGACCAACCAGTTTGTCCCTATCGCTGTGGCATGCTCGGCAGTCGGAACCAGCCAATAACGCTTTACCATCTTTAGCGGGAGCCGCTGCTGCGGGCTTTTGCGTTCCATCACCACCCGTAGCAACTGCAGAATGAGCCTGCGATGCTCCAATTTGAGGATTCACACTAACACTGATGGGTGCTTTAGCCTCCTGCGGACCGCTTCCACAGGCGTAAAAAAAAGTAAGCACTATAGCTGCTGCCGCCAGTTTCTTCATACTAAGCTTTTTAAATGTCATCGTATTGTCAAAATTTTAGGGGGTAAATATCCGAAGAAAACTTACTCCAGCCCCAAAACTTTACGATTAAATTTTTCATCGCTGCCTGTTCCGGCAAAATCATCGAAGGCACGCTCGGTTACGCGGATGATGTGGTTTTTGATAAACGGAGCCCCTTCTGCCGCTCCGGCTTCGGGGTGTTTAAGCGCACATTCCCACTCAAGCACTGCCCACCCTTTATAATTATAGGCTGCAAGCTTACTGAAAACAGACTTAAAATCAACCTGCCCGTCACCCAGCGAACGGAAACGTCCTGCTCTTTCTACCCAGCCCTGGTAACCACCATACACACCCTGCTTGCCGGTTGCGTTAAATTCCGCGTCTTTTACATGGAACATTCTTATACGTTCGTGGTAATTGTCGATATAATCGAGGTAGTTCAGGCATTGCAGTACAAAATGGCTTGGGTCGTACAATAAGCAGGCTCTTGCATGATTGTTTACCTTTTCGAGGAACATTTCGTAAGTAATGCCGTCGTGCAGGTCTTCTCCCGGGTGGATTTCGTAACAAAGGTCTACTCCATTTTCGTCGAAAGTATTCAATATAGGCAGCCAGCGTTTTGCCAGCTCGGTAAATCCTGTGTCTACCAGACCGGCAGGGCGTTGGGGCCAGGGATATACCGTGTGCCAAAGCAGGGAGCCGCTGAAAGTACCGTGCGCATTCAACCCGAGGTTTTTAGACGCTTTCGCAGCATTTTTAAGATGTTGTACCGCCCATTCGGTACGGGCTGTTGGATTATTACGGTAGGCTTCCGGGGCGAATCCGTCAAAAAGCTCGTTATACGCCGGATGCACTGCCACCAGTTGACCAATAATATGAGAAGAAAGTTCGGTTATCTGCAATCCGGCAGCATTTACGATCCCCTTTATCTCATCGGCGTAGGGTTTACTTTCAGCAGCTTTCTGCACGTCAATGATTCGTGGATCCCAGGTGGGGAGCTGAACGCCTTTGTAACCTAGTCCGGCTGCCCATTCACAAATAGACTTTAAATTGTTAAAGGGTGCTTGGTCTCCTAAAAACTGGGCCAGGAATATGGCAGGCCCCTGGATATTTGTCATGATTGTAAGATTTAAAAAGATTATTAATTGAGGCGTAGGGTGGAAGGTATGAGGTGTAGGGCATAAGGTAGAAGGCGTAGAGCGTAAGGTTTTTTCACCCTTTACCCTAAACCCTATACCTTCAACCTTCTACCCTATACCTTAAACTCAGTCCATTTTTCAGTGCTGGCGCTGCTGGCTACTACGAGGTCTATAAATGCCATACCTCTTACCCCTTCCTGAACGGTTGGGAAGTCGAGCATTTCCGGGGTAGGTTGGCTACCATCCAGTTTTGCTGACAATGTAAGCGCGAAATTGCGGTAGATATTGGCAAAAGCCTCCAGGTAGCCCTCAGGATGCCCTCCCGGTGTACGGGTATTGTGTTTGGCAAAGCTGCCGAGGTAGCCTCCGCCCGCACGATAAATTTCCACGGGCTTATCCAGCCATTTTACGATCAGCGTATTGGGTTCGTGCTGGGCCCATTCCAGTCCGCCCTTCTCACCATATATTCTTATTTTCAACGCGTTTTCTTCGCCAGCGGCAACCTGCGAAGCCATTAATACACCTGCGGCTCCGTTGTCAAACCGCAGCAGCACATTCCCATCGTCATCCAGCGGACGTCCCGGCACCATAATATTCAAATCGGCACAAAGCTTTGAAATTTTTAACCCCGATATATATTCTGCAAGATGTGCCGCATGTGTGCCTATATCTCCCATACAACCGGCTTTACCCGACCTTTTTGGATCGGTTCTCCACGCGGCCTGTACATTTCCTGTTTTTTCTGTAAGGTTACTCAGCCATCCCTGCGGGTATTCCACCCATATTTTCCTGATCTTGCCCAACGCGCCTTCTCTTATCATTTGCTTCGCCTGCTTTACCATGGGATATCCCGCATACGTATGGGTAAGTCCCAGCAATAATCCTGTTTCTTCTACTTTTTTTTGTAACAGCTTTGCTTCTTCCAGGGTGAACGTCATAGGTTTTTCGATCATTACATGAAATCCTTTTTCCAAAGCCATCATTGCCGGGCCAAAGTGTGCAAAATTGGGTGTAACGATCGAAACAAAATCCATTCTTTCCTCCGCCGGAAGCTTGCTTTCAGTTTCTATCATTTCTTCATAGCTTGTATACGCCTTGTTATCGGGCAGGAACAAAGCTTTCGCCGACTCCTTTGCAACGTCTGCCCTTGAGCTGAGCGCTGCGCACGATAATTCAATAAGTCCATCCATATTGGCGGCAATACGATGAACAGCGCCGATGAAGGCATCCTTGCCTCCACCAATCATTCCCATTCTTAGTTTTCTGTTCATGAAAAAAATATTACGTAGTTAAAAATTCAGAAGCGGGTTTAAAAATAAAACATTTACACTAACCGCCCGCCTGTTTTTTATCATGCATTTGTAATGGCAGGCGTTGTTTATGCTGACCACAGGGGCTGCCATTAATTTTACTGTATAACTGTATATTCTCTCTGTTGCCTTAACAATTTAAATAGGATGTATTTGTAAAACATTCCCTAACTTAACCGCTTTATTTTAATCTATGTCCACTTCGTCTTCATCACAGCCGCGCCGGCGCGCCATTAAAAATATTGTACTCGGATCGCTTGCTGTAGGAACGGCCCCCTCAGCGCTTGCCGGTTTTTCATCTTCAACAAAAAACAAAGATTATTCAGATCATATTATGAAAGGAAATATCAATCATTCCGTATGCAGGTGGTGCTACGGCAGCATCCCTTTAGAAGAGCTTTGTGCGGCAGCAAAAAAAATGGGCATTGTTGCCATTGACCTGGTGGGGCCTAAAGACTGGCCTGTTTTAAAAAAATACGGGCTCTATTCTTCCATGTGTAACGGCGCAGAAATAAACCTGGAAGACGGATTTAATGAAAAGACTTTTCATGAAAAGCTGGTAAAGAACTATTCGGAAATGATCCCCCAGGTAGCTAAAGCCGGGTACACACAGCTAATATGTTTCAGCGGCAGTAAAAGAAAATTAAGCGATGAGGAAGGGTGGAACAATTGCGCCGAAGGCCTGAAAAAAATTATCGGGCTTGCGGAAAAACACAGGATAACGCTGGTAATGGAGTTGCTGAACAGCAAAATTGATCATAAAGACTATCAGTGCGACAAAACAGCCTGGGGTGTGGAACTGGCAAAACGGGTAGGTTCTGAAAACTTTAAATTGTTGTATGATATCTATCACATGCAGATCGATGAAGGCGATGTGATAAGAACGATCGGGGAATACCATCCTTATATTTCACATTATCATACAGGCGGCGTGCCCGGCAGAAGGGAGATAGACGATTCGCAGGAACTGTACTATCCCGCTATTATGAAAGCCATTACAGCGCTGAACTTTAAAGGATATGTAGCGCAGGAATTTATCCCAACGCCTAAAGACACGGCCGGGCAACTGGCATCGCTTGAAAAAGCCGTGCGAATTTGTGATGTGTAGAAGTGACTCAGCTATATAAGAAACCTTTTTAATTCATCTATAATAATGAACAAATTATGCCGGGCGACAGTCTCAATATTAACAATAAAGCAACTGCACAAAACACGTATGACGCCATTGTGGTTGGCTCCGGTATCAGCGGAGGCTGGGCAGCAAAGGAATTGTGCGAAAAAGGATTAAAAACGCTTGTGCTGGAGAGAGGAAAAAATGTTGAGCATGTAAAAGATTATACTGACACAACATTAAATCCCTGGGAGCTCAAGCACCATAATAACATTACACAGCAAAACAAAAAAGACAGCCCGATTCAAAGTAAATGTTATGCATACAACGAAGTATCAAAACATTTTTTTGTAAATGACCTTGAGCATCCGTACAATCAAAAAAAGCCTTTCGACTGGATAAGGGGCTACCATGTAGGCGGACGTTCTTTGCTGTGGGGGCGGCAATGCTATCGGTGGAGCGACCTGGATTTTGAGGCAAATGCCAAAGACGGGTATGGAGTAGATTGGCCGATCCGATACAAAGATATTGCTCCCTGGTATGATTATGTGGAACCTTTTGCAGGGATCAGCGGCTCCCGCGAAGGGTTGCCCCAGCTACCGGATGGAAAGTTTTTGCCGCCCATGGAAATGAACTGCGTTGAAAAAACAGTAGCGGAAAGGATAAAAAAGAATTTTACCGATGGCAGAACAATGATTATCGGGCGCGTTGCCAATCATACCGTAAAAGTAGGCGACCGCGGACCTTGTAACTTCAGAAACAAATGCGCTGAAGGTTGTCCCTTTGGCGGCTATTTCAGCAGCAATTCGGCAACATTGCCTGCAGCAAAAAAAACCGGCAACCTCACCATACGCCCTTTTTCAATAGTAGCTGAAGTATTGTATGATAAAGACAGTAAAAAGGCCAAAGGCATAAGGATAATTGATGCAGAAACGATGAAAACCGAGGAGTACTTTGCGAAGATTATTTTTTTAAATGCCTCCACACTCGGCACAACGGCTATTCTTCTTAATTCAGTTTCCGATGCATTTCCTGACGGGTTAGGCAATAGCAGCGGACAGGTAGGGCTTAATCTTATGGATCACCATTATGGCGTTGGAGCCCGGGGAACCTTTGATGGTTTTGAGGATAAATATTTCTATGGCCGCAGACCTAACGGTATATATATACCACGCTTCAGGAACATTAATGAAAAATCAAAAAGAACCGATTATGTACGGGGATTCGGTTACCAGGGCGGAGCAAGCAGGGGCAGGCAAAGCTTCGGTGATGGAATCGGCGAAGCGTTAAAAGATTCATTGCTTGAGCCCGGGGCCTGGTCAATGGCTATAGGATCATGGGGCGAGCACCTGCCATACGCCGAAAACAAAGTAACTCTTGATAAAGAAAAAAAAGACAAATGGGGATTGCCCACACTTGATATTGACTGTGAGTTCAAAGACAATGAAATGGCAATGAGGAAGGACATGATGAACAGTGCGGCTGAAATGCTGGAAAAGGCCGGGCTGAAAGATATACAGACTTACGACAGCATGCCGGCACCGGGATTTTGTATACACGAAATGGGAACTGCCAGGATGGGGCGCGATCCGAAAACTTCTGTGCTGAACGGATATAACCAAATGCACGATGTAAAAAATGTGTACATTACAGATGGCGCGTGTATGACATCTTCTGCCTGCCAGAACCCATCGGTAACGTATATGGCGCTTACCGCAAGGGCGGCAGACCATGCAGTGAGTGAATTGAGAAAAGGGAACATTTAATGCGATTGGTAATACGTTTATAATACTATAAATTTTTCCATACTATGAATAGGCGTGATGCTTTGTCCAGGGTTGCCCTTATACTGGGAGGAACAGTAATAGGCGCCAACGCTTTTTTAGAAGGCTGCAAGCCTGCCGATAAAAAAACAGGAGATGGCCAGGGCGGCTCTCCATCTTTATTCGCAGACACAGACGCTGCTTATCTTGATGAAATAGCGGAAACAATTATTCCGGCAACAGATACCCCTGGTGCCAAAGCCGCTAAAGTGGGCGCTTTTATGATTGTGATGGTTACCGATTGCTATCCTGAAGCTGAGCAGAAAGTATTTTTGGAAGGAATGAAACAGTTAGAGGAGGCAAGCCGGAAAAAGAGCGGCAAATCATTTATGGAAAGTGACGCCGACCAGCGCAAAGCGTTACTGATTGATATTGATAAAGAAGCAAAAGACTATATGGCTTCCAAAAAGAAGGAAGATCCCAAACATTATTTCCGGATGATGAAAGAGCTGACGCTGCTGGGCTATTTTACATCGGAGCCGGGCGCTACCCAGGCATTGCGTTATGTGCAGGTGCCGGGTAAGTATGAAGGTTGTGTGCCTTATAAAAAAGGCGACAGGGCATGGGCTAGTTAGCGGTAAGCAGTTGCAGGTTTCGGGTTTGAGGTTTATGGTTTATAGTTCATCCCCTGTAAGACTTGTAACCTGCAACCTGAGGAAGTGGTAAGGAGGTGAGGAAGATCAAATTTTCAGATCGCGGAGCAGCGGACTACAGAGGGGAGGATAAAATCACAAAGGCAGGTAACAAGATTTTGGGTCAGCTTTCGTTATAAAGAGGTGGCAAAAGGTATTAGGCAAAGTATTGCCGGAAGCCAAGCCGGATCAGCAGGCAATTCAACTTAACAAAATAACTATGACATACAACAGAAGGAAATTTTTAAAAGCAGGCGCATTGTTTGGCACAGGCATAGCCTTGTCTGCAAGGAGCTTGGAAGCCCTTGCAGGTAATAACATTATTACGAAAAACTTTGGACTGCAATTGTATTCTTTACGCGATGACCTTCCCAAAGATCCCAAAGGAATATTAAAGCAGGTGGCCGCGTTTGGTTATAACCAGGTAGAGAGCTTTGAAGGCGCCCGGGGTATGTTTTGGGGGCTGGGTAATACAGGATTTAAAAAGTACATGGATGAGCTTGGAATGAGCATTGTTTCGAGCCATTGCGATATCAATAAAGACTTTGAGAAAAAGGCGGCAGAAGCGGGCGCCATAGGAATGAAGTACCTGATTTGTCCGCATATAGGCGCCCAAAAAACGATGGACGACTATAAAAAATTTGCTGAGAAATTTAACGCATGCGGCGACATCTGCAAAAAAAACGGGTTGAAGTTTGCTTATCACAATCACGGGTATACATTCAAACCTGTTGAGGGCGTTTACCCGCAGGATATACTGATGGAGAATACCAACCCCGACACCGTGGATTTTGAAATGGACATGTACTGGGTAGTTACAGCAGGCGAAGACCCTGTTACATGGCTTGAAAAATATCCCCACCGGTTCAAGCTCTGTCATGTTAAAGACAGGGAAAAAGGCGCCGCCCCAGGTAACGAGGATGCCTCCTGCGACCTGGGAAAAGGCAGCATTGATTATAGAAAGATTTTACAGGTGGCAAAAAAGAAAGGCGTTTATTATTACATTGTTGAGCAGGAAAAATACACAGGTTCCACGCCGGTTAAAAGCGCCAAAGCCTGTGCGGACTATATGAACAAGCTGGCGTTTTAACAACATATTTGGTTTTATAGTAAAGAAGGCAATGTTTTTTCATTGCCTTCTTTACTTGTATAGCCGCCTTAAAATATTTTGTTCAGGACTGCATCATTGGTAGTTTTGGAATACAACAATTTCATACATATCACGTTACACAGGCTATGCAAAAATGGATCTGTTTCTTTTTATCGGCTTTTATAATAACAGGTTGTGCACAAAACAGGAATGTGCCCGATGTATCGGGCATTGAAGTAAAGCTGGAAGTACAGCGTTTTGAACAGGATTTTTTTTCGATAGATACCAATAATATACCTGCTTCGCTGCCTGCGCTGCATCAAAAGTATCCTTTGTTTTTGGCGGATTTCGTGCAAAACATACTGGGGCTTTCTATTGCCGGTGATGGAGCAGTTTCTGATTCGGCTATCAAAATGTTTCTCCGCGATTACAGGATGGTAAAGGATACGGCGGATAAGGTTTTTAAAAATTTCTCAGCCATACAGCAAGATATTGAACAGGGCATCCGTTTTGCCAGATTTTATTTTCCGGCATATCATGCTCCCGAAAAACTGATCACGTTTATCGGGCCGCTGGATGCCGTTTTTCAAACACCTATGGGCAAAACCGGCGATGTTATTACCCAGGACGCGCTGGCTGCCGGGCTTCAGCTGCACCTGGGGAAAGACGCTTCGCTATACCAGGGACAAACTGCTCAATCTATTTTCCCCAAATATGTTTCCCGGAAATTTGAGCCTCCTTATATTGCCGTTAACTGCATGAAAAATATTGTGGATGATATATTTCCCGTAAATCCCAACGATAAAACCCTGCTTGACCTGATGGTAGATAAGGGAAAAAGGCTGTACCTGCTGGATCAATTCCTGCCCCGTACTGCCGACTCTCTTAAAACCGGCTATACACAGGCTCAATTACAGGGCTGCTATAAAAACGAAGGCTTTATATGGAGCTTTCTTGTGCAGAACGATCTTATTTACAACAGCGATCCGCTTCGCATTCAATCGTACGTTGAAGAAGGTCCCTATACACAGGAACTGGGAGAAGGTTCGCCCGGCCATATTTCGCTTTTTATAGGATGGCAAATCATAAAAAAATACATGGAGCGATTTCCCGATACCCCGCCTGAAAAATTACTGGAACTGGACGCCCGGCAGATTTTGCAGGATTCAAAATACAAGCCCAGATAGAAACCTGCTTAATTCTCTTGAGGAGATCCGGAATAGGCCAGAAGGCCTGGTAAGACAAGCAGCCTCAGATTTTATTTCATATGCAGAAGGTTTTATTTTGACCGGGGAGGAGTATCTGAGCAGGACTCTATTACAATTGCATATTTGGGCAAAGAACAAATTTGAGGATGGGGAATGTCTTGTGTAACGGATTTTATAGTAAAGTAGAAAGGCTGTCCTGTCTTATATTGTTCAGTCAACATTCCGGCTGAAACGGCCCCGGTATAAACAGAATCATTGAGGATCCATGAAGATTCTTTAAACCTTTTATCCATCGGTTCTAATACCTGAATAACATCCCAGTTAGGACAGGCTACACCAATAAATTTACCTTTAAAAAGGATCTTGTCGCCTGACTTATTACAGGAGAAAAAAAGCAGGCAGATCAATATGGAAGTAAAATATGCTTTCATGGCAGTATTTTTCATAAAGGACACTTAGAACGAAAGACTCGTTACAAAAAGAGAAAGATTTTTTAAGATAAACAGAAGAAAAGGTATTAACAGAATATTTTTATCTTTCGCGGTATAAAATATTCCCGGGCATGAAAAAAATTGCTGTATTACTATACATTGTTACCGCTGCATGCGCCTCCGGTTATGCGCAACAGTCAGATGAAAAGGCCATTCAGAAAGTTATGGACGACCAGGTGTTTTACTGGAACAAAGGCGACCTGGACAATTTTGTAAAAGGCTACTGGAACAGCGACTCGGTAATGTTTGTAGGGAGCAAAGGCATTGTATATGGTTATAACAATACCCTGGAGCGTTACAAAAAAAGCTACAGCAGCGCGGAACAAATGGGGCAACTGAGGTTTACCATACTGCATCTAAAAAAGCTTTCTGCAGAATATTATTTCTTAACCGGCCGCTTTGATTTAAAACGCACCGTAGGCAACCTGTCGGGATATTTCACTTTATTATTCCAAAAAATTAACGGGGAGTGGAAGATCGTGTCAGATCATAGCAGTTAACGGGGCGCTTATTTTTTCCAGACGCTCGTAAAATAATAGATCAGCGCGCCCAGGCTTACAGCAAACCAGGAATAGAATATAATATTCAGCAGATTGAGTTTTTCATACACAATCGCCCAGTTAAGATAGAGCCCGAGAAACATAGAGATGATCGCCCATATTACCAAAGCGGAAACTGCATGGATGATCTTTTTGAAAAAAACCTTTAATTCAGGCTCTATTCCGCTGGTACCCCTTTGCCGGCTTTTTTGCCGGATATAGGCTTCAAGTTTAGGGAAAGCGATTTTAAACCATGCCGTATATTTTTCCGGCTGGCTAACCAGCTCCGCTTTTATTTCATCCATCGGTTTATAATGGTAGTCCGCTACTTCGGCCGGGTTGGGAACAACCGCTCCTTCATATTCGCCCAGGAAAACATGGTCATATTCATTTTCCGTAAGCCCGTTGTCAAATTCTGCCCTGTAAATAAAATCAAACGCCTTTACCAGCGGCACAGAAAACCCCAGCTCTTCTTTTAACCTCCGCTGGGCGCCGGCTATTGTTTGCTCGCCGGGCCTGGGGTGGCTGCAACAACTATTGGTCCACAGGCCGGGACTATGATATTTTTCTTTTGCCCGTTGCTGTAAAAGCATTTCGCCTTTACTATTAAAAATAAAAACACTGAATGCCCTGTGCAGCAATGCTTTACGATGTGTTTCCATTTTCTCCATGGTCCCCACCTGCTCATCGTTCGTATTAACCAGTATAATATCATGCGTTTGATCCGCCATAGCTCAAATGGATGTTTGTAATGCAAACCTATGCAATTCCGGATAAAGCTGTTTTACGGGTTCGTCATGCCGGGGTCTTCACAGCCGGCAACTGCGCGATGGGCGAGACCCAGGCGAATTATTCAGCACCAGGGTCTCATGGCTGCCCGCAATAGCCTTACATGAAGACCCCGGTGCGACTGCATTATCCTGTTTGCTTTTAGCGTACAAGCATTTTTTCGCGTTCGTGTAACTTTCTGCCCGTTCAACCGTATAATATGCAAAATCAAACACGCGGGAGTAATTTTAAGGCTGTTTAACGGACTGTAATGACTGAAAGAGAATACAATGAATGTGTTAACTGCTATGCAGATAATGTTTACAGGTTTATACTGAAAAATCTCAGGAATGAAGAAGATGCCCGTGATGTGGTACAGTCTGCATTTGAGAAATTATGGCGCAACAGGCAGGATGTGGTATACGAGAAGAGCAAGTCGTATCTTTTCACGGTAGCGTATAATCAAATGATCGATCATATAAGAAAGAGAAAGAGAGTAATGCTGAAAGAGCACTTTAAAGAAGAGGAAATAATTGATGCTCCCGGGCACAGCGTAAAAAAAATCCTGGAGCAGGCACTGGACCGGTTGAATGAAACACAACGTTCGCTGGTAATGCTAAAAGATTATGAAGGATATTCATACGATGAGATCGGCATTATAACAGGATTGAGTGAAAGCCAGGTAAAAGTATATCTCCACAGGGCGAGACTGCAGTTAAAAGAATACCTGGTTAAAATTGAAAACATAATCTGAATAAAGGGATCCTGTCCGGCGGGTAACAAAATGAAACTACATGGAAATTAACAAACATAACTACGAAGCATTTTTCCTGCTGTATACAGACAATGAGCTGAATGCGGAAGAGCGCCAGGCAGTAGAGGATTTTGTAGAAAGATATCCCGGTCTCAAAGAAGAATTGAACGTGCTGTTACAAACCCGTCTTTCTGCAGAAGAAAGATTACCCTCCTTCGACAAAAACCTGCTTTATAAAGCTGAAACCATAGCAGAAAAGATCAATACAGCGAATTATGAATTATACTTTTTGTTGTATGCCGATGATGAGCTGACAGAGCAGGAAAGAAACCAGGTTGAAGGGTTTGTTACAGCTCATCCGGATAAAAAGGTGGAACTGGATCTTTTATTGCGCGTTAAGATACAGCCTGAAGAAGCGATTGTTTTCAAAAACAAAGCGGTATTGAACCGCCATGAAAAGCCTGTAATAAGCATAGCCATGCAATGGAGAAGAATGGTGGCAGCGGCTTCCATTCTCCTGATCGGCGCATGGGTGTGGAACAATATCGGCAGGATAAAAGCGCCTTTTGAGCCTCCCGTAAAAGGAACTGAAATAAGCGCTGTGAAGCCTGTTCCTCAAACGAAAGGGGCCTCCTCAACCAAGACCACCAGTACTGTTGCTATCCATAAAAACGAGTCCGGCCCGGCCGAAAACCGGAATAATACAGCCACAGCATTGCGAAATACAACGGCTGTAAAGGAAAAGAAACAATTTCCCGATAATACTGCCAGCGAAGAAACGGCAAAGCCTGCAATGGAGAAAATTCCGCAGGAAGCCGAAAGCAGCATTGCAAAACCTGATATTAAAAGTACAGTACCAGAGCCTGCAGACCTGCCTGTGGCCATTAACCAGGCAGGAGCAGAAAATAAATTGTCCAATGCTTTAAGACCGGCTGTAAAACCGGTAATCCTTGACCAGGCGGCTTTTAACGGTAAAGAGGAGGAAGAAAGCACAAATAAAAACGAACTCGCTTTTTTAGATACAGACAATACCGAAAGAAAATCGAAAGGAGTATTCCGGGGTCTTTTCAGGAAAGCTTCCCGCTTTGTAAACAGGGTAACCAACGCTGAAGACGTGGAGGGAAAAGAATCTATTGTAAGAATAGCAAGTTTTGAGATCGCAAAAAAATAGGGCACATTTCAAGTTTCGCACCATATTCCCTCGCTCCCGCACGTGCGGGATGGAGAGGCGATAAAGGGGTGAGGAAAAACTCAATATGAAGCGAAATTTGAAATACGCCCCCAAATAAATCACTTAATAAATAAGGAACACATGAAAAAAGTACATCTGCTGATGATGGGCGCACTATTGCTGTGCCTTGCAGGGAAGGCGCAAACAGATACTATTCCCGTACCCGATAACAACCCGGATACAATAAGGGTAGGCAGCATCGTGATCATTAAAAACGGCAAAGAAAATAAAAGTGAAAGTGCAGCGGATGCCCCTAAAGCGCATCGGAATAATAATCCACGCCGGCGTAATAAAGTTTCAACCAACTGGTTTGTGGTAGATCTGGGCTTTGCCAATCACAATGACCGCACAAACTATGCTTCAGCCGAAGCGCAGAATTTTGTACACGGGCAAGCAAGCGGACATCCTGCCGGTAAAACAGATTTTAGTGTAAAACCCCTGTCCTTTAACCTGAATATATGGCTGTTTATGCAGCGCACCAGCCTGTATAAACAGGCTGTTAACCTGAAATACGGGCTGGGAGTTGAATTGTACAAATACTATTATAAATCGGATATACGGTATATTGATGGCCCCGAACCTTATGTTGAAAGACAGGGGATTGATCTTGACAGGAATAAATTTGCATTCGATTACGTTACAGTGCCGCTGATGCTGAATATAAATCCTACTCCCCATCGCAAAAACGGGGGAATAAACATCAGCGCCGGCGTTAGTGCAGGCTATTTGTACGGGGCACGCAATAAACAGAAAAGCGAACAATTCGGAAAAGAAAAGTTCAGAAGCGACTTTAACCTGGAAAGATGGAAGTTCGCGTATGTGGGAGAGTTAGGATTGGGACCCGTTTGCCTGTATGGTTCCTACGCTATTACTCCCTTGCACCAGTATGGGGTTGATCAGCATCCCTATACAGTAGGCATAAGGTTCAGCAGCTGGTAATATTTTTTCAGTTTACAGGTCTTCCTGTTGTTTGATCGCCTCCCGTTTGCGCGGGAGGTTTTTTATTGTGCGTTAATCGCCGTTAACCCCGTGCGCCAATAATTTTCTTTATTTTTGGATTTCCAGTTCATAACCTCTGCGCTACTGTCATTACAGATTTTAGCCAGGCAAATTTTACCGAAGTATGAAATTTATCCAATTAGTCCTTATTTCTTTTTTTTCTTCCTTTCTTTTTGTCGCCTGCGTTTCAAAGAAAAAGTTTGTTGAAGCTACCAATGCTATCAGCGAATTGCGCAAAGACAGTTCGCGTCTTGAAGATGACCTGGCGTCTGTTCGCAATAACCTGCGCGAGACCAAACAGTCCATTGAAGATCTTCAGAAAAAATACAATGATCTCTTATCAGTAAAATCATTAAAAGAGCAGGAATTGAGCAGCGCCCAACAGCAGTTAAGCAATACCCAGCAACAATTAAACAGTACGCAGGAAAAGCTTAGCAGTTCAGCCCTTACAGTAGAAGAACAGCAAAAAAGGCTGGAAGCTTTGCAAAAATTAATTGACCAGCAACGAAGCGTGGTAGAAAATCTCCGAAAGTCAATTGATAATGCTTTGGGACAATACAAAGCGGAAGATCTGGATGTTTTTGTGAAAGACGGAAAAGTATATGTATCGCTGCAGGAAAAATTATTATTTAAATCAGGCAGCGCTGTTGTAGGAAAAGAAGGGGAAGAAGCATTGGGTAAGATCGCCCAGGTGCTGAACAACGATCCTAAAATAAAGATTGTGGTAGAAGGTCATACAGATAGCATTCCCATCCGCAGAACGTTTGAAGACAACTGGGCACTGAGCACTGCCAGGGCTGTGTCCATTGTGCGGATCCTTACAAAAAATTATCAGGTAGATCCGGCAAGGGTAGTTGCGTCGGGGCACAGCTATTTTGATCCGCGCGATACCAATGCTACTCCTGAAGGAAGGGCCCTGAATCGCAGAACAGAAATCATTCTTTCGCCCAACCTTGATGAGTTGTACCGTTTAATGCAATAATTAATTTCCTGCTGTGTGAGATTAAACGGGTTCCGAACCTTTCAAAAGGTTCGGAACCCTGTAGTAAACATCGAGGGTAAAACTACCAGACATTTGTAGTTCAGCTCAGCATTGTACTACTGCCTGACAGATTTCTCAGGCACGCAAAAGTTCGTTCATTCAAACAACCCGCGGTGCCATCGAAATGACGGGAAAAAATTATACTTTCCCGTTCTTAATTTCATCTACTACTCCCGGATCGAGCAACGTTGAGGTATCGCCCAGTTTATCCATTTCTCCTTCGGCTATTTTGCGTAAGATTCTCCGCATTATTTTACCGCTCCTGGTTTTAGGCAACCCGTTCACAAATTGTATCCTGTCGGGTTTTGCAATGGGCCCGATAATGCGCGATACGGTCTGGCTGATGTCTTTGCGGGTATGCTCTTCGTCGCCGTGCATGGCATTCACAATTACATAGGCATAAATCCCCTGCCCTTTAATTTCATGCGGAAATCCTACTACCGCGCTTTCTACCACGCTGGCATGCATGTTAATGGCGTTTTCAACCTCGGCCGTACCGATCCTGTGACCGCTTACATTCAGCACATCGTCTACACGCCCGGTTATCCGGTAAAATCCTTCATCGTTTTTTAAAGCGCCATCGCCGGTAAAATACAGGTTTTCGTATGTTGCAAAATAGTTGGTCCTGCAACGTTCGTGATCGCCATACGTAGTGCGCAAAATACCCGGCCATGGCGCTTTGATGCAAAGGTTGCCCTTGTACAATCCTTCTTCATCCTTTTCTGTCACTTCTTTCCCCCGGTCATCTACCAACACGGGTTGCACGCCGGGCAGCGGCAGGGTAGCCCACGACGGCTTGGCCGGCGTAACGCCTGCAAGGTTGGTAATTAAAATACCGGCGGTTTCTGTTTGCCACCAGGTATCCACGATCGGGCATTTCTTTTTTCCAATGTTTTCGTTGTACCAGTGCCAGGCTTCCTCATTAATAGGCTCACCCACCGTTCCCAAAACCTGTAGTGAGGAAAGATCTTTATTTTTCAAAGGTTCCAGCCCATAGCTCATGAGGCTGCGGATAGCCGTAGGCGCCGTATAAAGAATATTTACTTTGTATTTATCCACAATATCCCAAAAACGCCCTGCATCGGGCCATGTGGGAACACCTTCAAACATCAGGCTGGTAGCGCCGGCGCTTAACGGGCCGTAAATAATATAGCTGTGCCCGGTGATCCACCCGATATCGGCGGTACAAAAATGTACCTGCCCGGGTTGATACTGGAAGGTATTTACAAACGTGTAGTTGGTCCACACCATATAGCCACCGCAGGTATGTACCACACCTTTGGGTTTGCCTGTGCTTCCGGATGTGTACAATATGAATAACGGATCTTCTGCATCCATTTCTTCTGCCTCTCCAAATCCTTCTACAGGCAGGGTGTCGGTTACTTTCAGCATTTCGTCTTCCCACCACACATCGCGGCCTTTTATCATACTAACGGGAGTGCGTGTACGCGTATATACAATTACTTTTTTTACTACTTTATTTCCGATCAGCGCATCATCAATAATGCTTTTCAACGGAATGTCCTTTCCGCCGCGATAAGCGCCGTCGCATGTAACAATAAATTCAGCCTTGGCGTCTTCAAGGCGGTCAGCAATGCTTTGAGCAGAGAATCCCCCGAATATTACGCTGTGAATAGCGCCGATCCTGGCGCAGGCAAGCACCGCATACGCCAGCTCAGGAACCATACCCATATAAATACACACTCTGTCGCCTCTTTTTACACCATTATTCTTCAGCACCTGGGCAAACTGGCATACTCTTTTGTGCAGCCGCTCGTAGGTCACTACCCTTGTTCTTTCTTCGGGATTGTTAGGCTCCCATATAATGGCGGGTTTATCGGCCATAGTAGCTAAATGCCTGTCGAGACAGTTTTCGGTAATGTTCAGCTTGCCTCCGGCGAACCATTCTACTTTCGGTTCTTTAAAATTCCAGTTCAGCACTTTGTCCCACTTTTTCCGCCATTGAAAGGTCTCTGCTATTTCTCCCCAGAAAGCTTCAGGATCATCTACACTCTTTTTATACGCCGCTTTGTAAGCTTCTACACTTTTTAATTGATAGGGGTAAGACATAATCGTTAAAATGGTTTTGATTCTTTAAGGAGCCTTAAAATTAGCCAGATTCGGTTGAAAAGCATGCAATATTTGTAAATTAATACGCATTCGTTTGTGTAAAAACGGGCTCAGTGAGTCAGCAGGCTGTCCAGCTTTTGCCTGAATACAGGGAAATCGGCGAGGTTGTTATGTGCCCCGTTTTCAATCGTAAAAAAATGATCGGATGCCTTCAACCCTTCTTTCAATTTTTTTGCATTGTTATAGGGTATAACATTGTCTTTTGTTCCATGAAAAATAGTTACAGGCGCGTTTATGATGCTGATGTATTTGTAAACGGGCAACTCCAGCCTGATTAATTTGCTTACCGGGTATACAGGCAGGTAATGGGCGGCTAATGAATGAAAGCTATAGTAAGGAGTTTCCAGTATTAACTGCTCACAGCTTTTTTTAGCCGCAAGCCATGCGGCCACGCCCGTACCCAGCGATTTCCCGTAAATAACAATGTTACCGGCTTTAAACCTGGAAGCTGCCATCAGGTATAATTGTTCCGCGTAGTCATACATCTTCTGCTCTGTTAGCCTGCCGGTGCTTTTTCCAAAACCAGGGTAATCTGCCATCCAGACTTCGTAGCCATTGTGAGTGAACAGGCCGGCATATTCAGCATATCGTCCGATGTTTTTCATATTTCCGTGAAAATATAACACCACGCCTTTGGTTGAATCAGGTGTTGAGAGAAACTGTACCACATTCATGCTGTATTCTTTATCAAGCTGCACATCCGTTTCGCGATGGGGCATGGTAAATGCATACTTTGTACCGGGTGACAGCTTTTGAGGACGAAGGAACAGTTGATCCTGAAAAAAATAAATGGCTATCCCTGTTAAAAGATATACTACCAGGATTATATTCAGCCAGCGAAGCCATTTTTTACGCCGTGGTTTTCTTAACTCTGTCACGCCTGTCAGTATTTGAGAATATCACGTATAAAATTGTGGTATTCGGGGAACGAAGGTAAATTATTGTGTCCACCGCCAATGATCCGGATCAAAGTAATTTTATTGGGGTTAAGGCGTTGCAGCTCTTCGCTGTGCCTGATAGGAATGAGCCTGTCTTTTGTTCCGTGAATGATATAGGTATGGCAGTTCACGCGCCGTATCCAGCGGTCGGTGCGTAACTGGTAGCGCAGCACATATTTAACAGGAATAAGAGGTAGGAAACGTTCCACTACTTTCCTGAAATTATAGTAAGGCGCGTCTAATATCAGGTAACGGGGTTTGTTATCGGAAGCCACCTTGGCTGCAAACCCGCTTCCAATGCTTCTCCCGTATACAATAATGTGATGCTCGTGGTACCTGGCAGCCAGTTGTGTATATACAAATTGCATATCGGCCAGCATTTTTGATTCGCTGCGTTTACCGGTGCTTTTTCCAAAACCGCGGTAATCTACCAGTACCACATCATATTGATAGCGGTAAAAATCACGGGCATATTTTGCCCAGCCTTTAATGCTTCTGGTATTGCCGTGAAAGTACAGGATCAGCCCCAGCGGCTCCTTTACAAAAAAGTGCAAGCCATTGATCCGAACGCCGGGCTCAATATCAAAGAAGAGCTCCTCAAAAGGCGCATCGTATACAAACTTAAAATCTGCGGGTAATTTTTCGGGCTTGAAAATAA
The DNA here is from genome assembly GCA_019638615.1 of Chitinophagaceae bacterium. Taxonomy (GTDB): domain Bacteria; phylum Bacteroidota; class Bacteroidia; order Chitinophagales; family Chitinophagaceae; genus Agriterribacter. The sequence continues at coordinate 19,147 of JAHBTL010000022.1, forward strand.
AACGATCCTGCACAAAGTACAGCATCAGCAAAAAGGCAATAATGCCTCCGATCGTATATAATACAAATACAGGCAAAACAGCGGTTTAGTGCCGTGAATTTAATACAAAGCATTTGCTATTTCCCTGCGAAAATTTGAACTTTATTGCGGTATGTGCTTATTTCTGATCCTGCCGGAATGAAAATAGTTCTCACACCGAAGGCAAATGCGCCCACAGGCAACTAATCTTTGTATATTCTTTTTAAGTTGAGGTTGGACACGGGTGCTACGATCAGGGGGAATTTTTCTACGGTAACATAGCTGGCATCCAGCCCGAAACCTCTTTCTTCCGACAGGCTCACTTCCTTGATCCAGAAATAGCCGCGCATGATCAGTGTTTCCCAGAACGGAAGCTCATTATCCATGCTCAGGAACTTTTCCATTACAATAAACTGGAAATCGCCTACCACATTGTTCCGCTGAAGACTTTCGTACCGGCTGGTGATATTTACCTCTCTGTTGGCTACCATATCTTCCACCACTTTGCGGAACATAATATTAATACGGGGCTCCACACGGAATCCCAGACGGAATTCAACCCGTATCACTTCATTGGGAATGATGGTTTGTACTTCGTATTCGCAGGTATAGGGATTGTCTAAAGTATCTACATGCACAAACCAGTAGATGTCGGCTCTTTTCGGTTTCCGGTTTAAAATGGAGTAAATGATCTTGTGCTCTATTTCTTTGGGATTGTTGGCGCTGGTAAGATAAATGAGATGTGTGGCATATTTGGTAACGGAAGGATCGTTGCTGAGCTCCTGCAGCATGGGCAAATAGTCTTCCAGCCGTACAAATTCAACATAGCGGTTCTTGATCTTCCTGCTCCTGTACCATATATACATGATCAGGAACATCAGCCCGCCGATCACCACGGTTATATAACCGCCATGTGTAAATTTCTGGAGCAATGCAACCAGGTAACCGCCTTCAATAAGGAGGTAGCCAATTAAAAACGTCCATATCCAGCTTGACTTTACGCGATGGCTTACCAGGTAATTGGCAAAAAGGATGGTAGTCATCAGCATGGTAACAATGATGGCCAAACCGTAGGCGGCTTCCATGCGCGATGAGGTTTGGAAATACAGCACTACCCCAACGCAGCCTATATACATCATGGTGTTCAACCAGGGAATGAACAATTGCCCCTTTTCTTCAGAGGGGTACCTGATCTTCAGCCGCGGCCAAAGGTTCAGGCGCATGGCTTCACCTATCAGCGTAAATGACCCGGATATCATTGCCTGGCTGGCAATAACGGCAGCGGCAGTAGCGATCAATACCCCGGGAATAATAAACCATTCCGGCATCAGGTCGAAAAAGGGATTGATACCGGCATGTGCGCCGGCAGGCGTATCAAGATTATTTTTTAACAAGCTGGCGCCCTGCCCCAGATAATTCAGCAAAAGGCAGGATTTTACGAATATCCAGGATATACGAATGTTTTCTCTGCCACAATGCCCCAGGTCACTGTACAACGCTTCCGCACCCGTAGTACACAAAAAAACCGCACCCAGGATCCACAAGGCATCGGGATTGGAAGCAAGAATTTTTATGGCATAGTATGGGTTAAAGGCTTTCAATATCGACAGGTCGTCGAACAAATGCCAGATACCGAGCACAGCCAGCATGGTAAACCACAATGACATTACAGGTCCAAAAAACCTGCCGATAGAATAAGTGCCGAATTGCTGCAAAAAGAAAAAAAGCGATAAGATAGCAATCACTATATAAATGATGTACTCGTGCAGGTTCTGGAACGTGGGATTTTTTTGTAAACCCTCGATAGCGGAAGTAATCGTAATGGGCGGCGTGATCATACCGTCGGCCAGCAATGCCGCACCGCCGATCATGGCCGGCAATACGAGCCATTTTTTCCGCCGCCTCACCAGGGCATACAGGGCGAAAATGCCCCCTTCCCCTTTGTTATCGGCCTGTAATACCAGGATCACATATTTTATAGTGGTTTGTAACGTAATGGTCCAGATGATGCAGGAAAGGCTTCCGATGATCAGATCCTCGGTAATGGCCCTGTCTGTAATAATAGCGTTAAAAACATAGAGAGGAGAGGTTCCGATGTCGCCATAAATAATGCCCAGCGCTATAACCAGTCCGGCTATAGTAGCTTTGTTTGTATGTTTGCCCACGGCTTAATACAGGTTAAAGTATTTCTAACAACTTTATAACAAACGCCAAAGGTATACGGTAAATTACAATTGTTACATGAAATGTTTGTGAGTGAATAATACGGGTGTTTTAGTATAGTTTTGGTTAAAAAAGCCTGATCATCGAGGCGCAATGGCAAAAACACTCTAATTTGCAAAGGGATGTATCTATTTTAGAGTGAAAAATCATATCCAATCCAATGATGCAAATAAAAAAGATTATAGCTGCCATCGTGATATTGGGCCTGCCGGCCTGGGGCTTCGCACAGCGCATTTATTATTCTGACCCGGGCAGAGACGACTACCGCCAGGTTAACTTCGAGATCATCGGAAAAGTGAGCGGTGACATCCTGATCTATAAAAATCAACGTTCAAAAAACGACCTTTCGATTTTTGACAATGAAATGAAGCTCAAAAACAAAATTGTGCTTGATTTTTTGCCGGATAAGCTGATCAACGTGGATTTTGTTGCCTATCCTGACTTCTTTTACATGATATATCAATATGAAAAAAGGAACATCGTGTATTGCAATGTGGTTAAAATGGATGCCGCAGGACAAAAGCTGGTGGGACCGGTAGAAATAGATACTACCCAGATCGGGGGCGCCAGCGACAATAAAATTTATACAACGGTTTACAGCGAGAATAAGCAGCGCATAATGGTTTTTAAGATCAATAAAAAGAACGAAAAGAATTATGTGTTTACCACTTTGTTGTATAATGACAAGATGGAGTTTCAGAAAAAAAGCAGGCTTACTGTTACCATGCAGCAAAGAGATGCCGTATTCAGCGACTTTATAGTAGACAATGAGGGCGATTTTGTTTTTACCCGTTGCGGGAGAACCGGAAGCAGGGATAATATTTCGCATATGGACCTGATGATAAAGCCGGCACAGTCAGACAGCTTTATAGTAAACAATATTCCGCTAACCAATAATTTTTTGGATGAAATAAAGCTGAGGGCGGATAACATCAACCGTACCTACCTCATCAGCTCTTTGTATTACAAACAGCGCAGAGGCAATGTTGAAGGGTTGTATATTGCCGTGTGGGACAAAGCATTGTCGCAGATAAAAGCCGAAAGCTATAATATTTTCAGCGACCAGCTAAAGCAGGATGCGAAATCGGAGAATACCAATGCCAAAACCGCGTTTAACGACTATTTTATAAGACAGGTATTGCCTAAAAAGGATGGAGGATTTATTGTAGTAAGTGAACTGTATTTTACTTCGTCGAGGGGTGGTAACTGGAACCGGTACGACTACCTGTACAGCCCTTACGGATTTTACCCTTACTCGCCTTACAACAGCTACTGGAGCCCCTATGGGTATGGAAGTCCCTGGAACCGGTGGAATTACGGAAACAGTACAAGATATTATAGTGAAAACATTGCGGTTTTTTCTTTCGACCCCGATGCATCCATGCAATGGAGCAATATTTTGCACAAAAGCCAGTTTGATGATAATTCAGACAACACCTTATCTTACATGATTTACAATACAGGAGGAGAAATTAACTTTTTGTACAACCAGCTGGAACGCAGGGTTCGGCTGCTAACAGAGCAATCTGTTACTCCCAATGGCAAAATCAACCGGTCACCTACTTTAAAGAACCTGGATCGTGATTACGAATTTCTTCCCAAATACGGCAAGCAGGTAGGTGCACGGCAGGTAATATTGCCGTGTATGTACAGAAATTATATTTGCTTTGCAAAAATTGATTTTTAAACTTTCTGCCTGTGACAGGATTTTTTAAGAAGAGTACGCCGGTTAATATTATTTATTTACTGCTGTATGCCTTATTGCTCAAAATATATTCGTTCCTCCATCCCCATCCCCCGGTTGCTCAGCCTACAGATGGTTTTTTATATCACTGGTTTTTAAACCTGCTGGCGCCCATAGGCGAATCGGCACCTATTATTTACCCATTAATCGTACTTATTCTTACCTTAACCCAGGCCCTTTTTTTCAATAATATCATCAACAATGAAAAGCTGCTGCCCCGGCCCAATTACCTGCCGGCAATGTCATACATTCTTATTACATCCCTTTTTCCCGAATGGTGGCAATTGTCGTCAACATTATTGATCAATACTTTGCTGGTGTGGGTGTGGGGCACTTTGTGCAGGTTATTTAATCATCCCCGCCCTAAAACGCTGGTGTTCAATACGGCAATGATGGTAGGGCTTGCCTCCTTCTTTTATTTTCCTGCGATCGGCTTTATCATACTGATTTTTTTTGCGCTTATCTCCATGCGGCCTTTTCGTTTAAGTGAATGGCTGGTTGCCATATTAGGAATACTCACGCCATACTATTTTTTATTTGCTTTTTTATTTCTTGCCAACAACTGGAATCCGCTTACTTACCTGCCTTCCGTTTCCGTAAGTCTGCCCAGTTTCCAGCAGGACATCTGGGCCGGCATCGCTATTCTGCTGCTGATCGTTCCTTTCCTGATCAGCGGTTTTTACATTCAACGCAACATCCTCCGTATGCTGATACAGGTTCGTAAAAGCTGGACGCTGATGCTGGTATACCTGGTGATCGCATTATTGATTCCTTTTATCAATTTTAATTCAACATTTGAGTACTGGATTTTATGCGCCCTGCCTTTTGCGGCTTTTCATGCGTATGCCTATTTCTACGCCGAAAAAAAATGGCCGCCACTGGTAATTCACTGGCTGCTGGTAGCATTTATTGCTGGGCTTAATTTCTGGGTTGCGGCAAATAAAGGATGACTGGTTTACAACGCCCGGCCCCTCTGCCCTTGCAATAAAATAACTGGCTTTGTAATTAAAACACGTTTACTTTTAGCATGAACAACAAACCAACACTATATACCTCTCTTTCCCCGGCACTGCTTCACTTGTACAATGTAAACGACGCAGTTGTGGTGATCATCGATGTGCTTCGCGCCACTTCTACCATTGCTACGGCCTTGTTTAACGGCGCCAGCTTTATTATTCCGGTAGACAGCGTGGAAAAATGCATAGAAAAAGGAAAAGAGATGGGGGCCATTACCGCCGGTGAGCGGGATGGCAAAGTAGCCCCCGGCTTGCAGCATGGCAACTCTCCTTTTGAATACAGTCGAGATTTCATAGGTGGAAAGCCAATGGTGCTGACCACCACGAATGGCACTAAATTGCTTTATATGGCTGTAGCCAACGGGGCAAAAGATATTATCACCGGCTCATTCCCCAATCTTTCTGCCATTTGCGATCACCTTGTAAAACAAAACAAAAACGTTGTACTCGCATGTGCTGCCTGGAAGGATCGTGTAAACCTTGAGGATATGCTTTTTGCCGGAGCCGTTATCCACAGGATAGAAGACCGGTTTTCCATTGACTGTGATTCGAGTCGCATGGCAAAAAAACTTTATCAGCAGGCAATGCCCAACCTGCTTGATTTTCTTAAAACGCAAAAAGCTTCACACTATATGCGGCTCAGCGGCTATGGGCTTGAAAAAGATATTCAATACTGTATGACACCGGACACCGCCAATGTTTTGCCCGTTTACCGGGAAGGCAGATTAGTGATTACTCAGGTATGAGGTATCAGCTATGAGCTTTGAGCTATCAGTGCAGATTAACATGGTTTAACTTATCCGTCATTTTTCTGCTGTAAGTTTTTTTCGTAATTTCGCCAATTAACCTTTTTTTTACCAAACACAGGGTACACCTGATTTTCTAACGCATGGCCTTACCACACCTTATCAAGTTTGTTTACAATAATGGCACTGATGAAGTAATCCGGCGGGGTAAAAAAATTCATTCGATCGGGTATGTAGAATTGGTTGAGCACGACGACCTGCTGGGCTCGGTTACGTTCAGGGTAAAAGACGATAGTTACGCCACATTTTATAAAGTATATATTCAGAAGTACAAAGATCCCAAAGGGTTATCGGTACGATGCACCTGCCCATATAATCTGGGAGATATCTGCAGGCATGAAACGGCGGCATTGCTCCAGTTACAGGAGCTGCTGGATAAAAATGTGCTGGGTGAAAAAGATATACTGTACCACCAGCGGCATACAGTTATTAAAATGAAGGATATTGATCTGAAAACGATCAAATTGCTCAGCTCCCCCGACAGCTATACGGAAGCTGAAAAAATATTACGTACACAAAAAGCCAATATTTTATCAGCTGCAAACGAAAGGGTGGAAGCAACCCTCACGCTGGACGGAGAAGATTTCCCGCTGGTAATACAAAAAAACGAAGAACGGAATTTTGATACTTCGTGCAAATGCGATGAGCAGGGGCATCCGCTTTGTATTCATAAAGTAACCCTGTTTATCCAGTTGCTCAATGCCTATGGGCCTTTTTATTTTGATACGATCCGTAATTGGGATAAGCAAAAAAATAAATTGCTGGAAGCGTACGGGTATTCGCTCGATGACGATTTGAACGGTAAATTTGAATTTACCTATAAAGACGGCAAGCCTTTTTTACGCGTATTGGATACCTCTATCAAAAGAATTGAACCCGTAGCAGGTCTTTCCAGGCCCAGGCCGGTTGTTCTTGAAAAAGAAGCAGTAACAGCAGAGCCCGAGCCTGTCGAAAACGTTCCCAATGATTTGATTCTGGGGCGCAGGATAGGGGTAGTTTTCAATCGGGCAAATGGCGGATATCCCTGTTTTTCCCTGGACGCTGTGGTGGGTGAGGTAAATGAAACGGGATCAGGATTTTCAGGAAAAGTCGAAAAGCTGGATCTTGTAAAATTCGTAAATGCCGATGCTTACCCGGAACAGGACCGGCATTTATTACAACAGCTTAGAAAATTGCAGGATGCGGAAGTAAATAAATACGTAAACCGTAATTCACCTTTTTCCGGCATTTGGGAAAATATAGTTCATCATGAAGACGATGATCTTCCCGAAGAAACCAAGTCGCTTATTGCAGAATACTGGTATCCTAAGCTGCAAAAGCTTTTTTCTGAGCAAAAAGAAAATCCGCTGATATTTTACCTGCCTGCAAAAAAGAATTTTGTCACCGGTAATCTTCAGCAGGCACAATTATCCGAAGAAGGAGTAAGCCCTGTATTTCATGTCAGCCCTTCTAAAAACAAAGTAGTTGTTTCCTGTTTTGTGCAGGTAAACGGGGCAGAAATACCCCTCAGGGAAAATGAATGGAACAGCTCGCTGCTATTTAAATACGCCGATACTTTTTATAATTGGGGAAAACAGGAAGATATACTGGAAGTTGAACGGTTTTTGAATAAGGATGATATAGAAATAGACAATGAGGATTGGCCTTCTTATCTGCAAAAAACCGTCATTCCGCTGACACGCGATTATAAAGTTAAATTCAGCGATTCTCTTGTGCAGGAAGTTAAAGATGGAGATCCTGACATAAAAGTCCTGCTGCAGGAAAAAGGAGATTACCTGATTTTTGTTCCCGTATTTACCTATAAAGGATTTGAAACAAAATTCAATGCCAAGGATGTTATTACCATTCCCGTGGAAGACAAAGTGCTTGAAATACACAGGAACAGGGAAGCGGAGCTGAAATTTATTAAAAAGCTGGAAAGCCTGCATTCCAACTTTATCTATCCCGAAGGATCGGCTACACTGGCATTAAAAGGAGCAGATGTTTTAAAAAACAACTGGTTTTTTCTTTTTATTGACAGCATGAAGGAGATGGGTGTGCCGGTAGCCGGGTTTGATGTATTGAAAAACTTCCGTTTCAATACCGCGCGTCCCGCCACTCAAATACACATCAGCAGCGGCATGGACTGGTTCGATGCCAAAGTAAACGTGGTATTTGGCGAACAGCATGTAAGCGTAGCCGAAATTAAACGGGCGCTGGCTAATAAACAGCAGTTTGTGCAGTTGAACGATGGAACGCTTGGCATTCTGCCGGAAAACTGGCTCAAAAAATATTCATTACTGTTCCGGGTAGGCGAAGGCAAAAGCAATTCGCTGCGTCTTTCCAAGTATCATTTAAGCGTTATTGATGAGCTGTACCAGGAAAAGGATGAAACGGAAGTAATGATTGAGCTGGAGGAAAAATACAACCGGCTGCGTGGCTTCAACCGCATCAACGAAATTGATCCGCCCGAAAGGCTCGCGCATATTTTACGTCCCTACCAGGTGGCGGGGTATCACTGGCTGAACTACCTGAGCGAAGTGGGCTGGGGTGGTATACTGGCAGATGACATGGGGCTTGGTAAAACCGTACAGGCTTTGTCTTTCCTGCAGTTTTACCGCGACTACAACCATATGCTGAAAGCCATTGTGGTTTGCCCTACCACGCTGATGTTTAACTGGGAAAATGAAATTAAAAAATTTACGCCCGATCTTACTTATTATATTCATCACGGACCAGACAGGGCAAGGGACAAAGAAGCCTTTGCGCCTTACAACATTATCATAACAACATACGGCACGCTGCGCAGCGACATCAAGCTGCTTACCGACATCCAGTTTGACTATGTAGTGCTCGATGAATCGCAGGCCATTAAAAATCCGCAGAGCAAGGTAACCCGGGCCGCCGGTTTATTAACAGCCCGGAACCGGCTGTGTTTGAGCGGCACGCCTTTACAGAATAACACCTTTGATATTTATGCGCAGATGAATTTTCTGAATCCGGGCATGTTAGGCACGGTGGAATATTTCCGCAATGAATTTGCTACTCCTATAGACAAGTTTGGCGAACAGGACAGGAAGGAACACCTGAAAAAGCTGCTGTATCCTTTTATTTTAAGAAGAACAAAAGAACAGGTTGCCAAAGATCTGCCCGATAAAACCGAAACCATCCTGTTTTGTGAAATGCAGGCTGAGCAAAGAGAGATATATGATGCGTACCGCAACGATTACAGGAACAAAATACTGGGTGTGATCAGTGAGCAGGGGATAGAAAAATCGCAGTTGACCATTTTGCAGGGCCTGATGAAGCTGCGGCAGATATGCGACTCGCCGGCCATTATGAATGAGCCGGAAAGATATCCCAACCATTCTATCAAGCTGGAAGAAATAGGAAGGGAGCTTACAGAAAACATCAGCAATCATAAAGCGCTTATCTTTTCGCAGTTCCTGGGTATGCTGGCACTGATCAAAGGAAAACTGAAGGAACTGGACGTGCCGTTCGAATATTTTGACGGCAGCACTTCGGCCACAGACAGAGAAAAAGCCATTACCCGTTTCCAGAACGATGATACCTGCCGGGTGTTCCTGATATCTTTAAAAGCAGGTGGCGTGGGCTTGAACCTTACGGCGGCAGACTATGTGTATATCGTGGATCCCTGGTGGAACCCCGCAGTGGAACAACAGGCCATTGACCGTACACACCGCATCGGGCAAACAAAAAACATATTTGCCTACAGGATGATCTGTAAGGATACCATTGAAGATAAAATACTCCAGTTACAGGAGCGGAAAAGATCCCTGGCCAAAGACCTTATCGCAGACGACTCGACGTTTGTTAAGAGCCTGACCAGGGAAGATGTGGAATATTTATTCAGCTGATCATTGCCTAGCTTCCAAATACCTTTTTCAACAGTTCGGTAACCCTTGCCGCGGGGTCTTTGCGTATTTTCTGCTCTTCCTGTCCCACTTCGTGAAATATGCCGGCAAGCGACTTTTCGGTTACATATCCTGCCAGGTCTGTGTTAATGGGTTTGGCCGCGAATTTATTATATGCAGAAAATACATCGTTCCAGTATTTGGTAGCATCCACTTTCGTAAGCGCTTTTTCAATTACCGGGCGAAAAGCATTGGTAAGCGGCTCGGTGGTTTTGGTTTTGAAATAATCGGTAGCCGCGTAATCGCCTCCTTTTAAAATACCCACTGCGTCCGTAATGGTCATTTGTTTAATGGCATTTACAAAAATGGGCGTGGCAGACTTTGCGGCATCTTCAGCGGCGCGGTTCATGGAAAGAACGGCTTTATCCACCAGGCTGCCTAATCCTATATTCCTTAAAGTACTTTCTACTTTTTGCGCCTCTTCGGGCATTAGTATTTTAATGGCTGCATTGCCAAAAAAGCCATCTAATGCAGAAAGCTTTGCATTGCTGTTCTGGGTACCAATGCTTAAGGCTTCTTTTAAGCCTGCTGCAATTTCGGCGCTGCTGAGGGCGCCGCTGCCTGTGTTCATGCCGTTAAGCACCTGTTGGGCTGTTTCGCAGCCTGTAAGCGAGCATAAAGCAAATACTGCCGGCAGCAGCCGGGAGAAAATTTTCATAGTGTTTGTTTTCCTGTTTATAAATATTGAATAATAACGAAAGGTTACGCCTTTAACTTTTTCAGCACAGCGCCGAAGGCATCCAGCATTGCCTGTATATCTTCTTTTTTACAGGTGCCTACGCTCAGCCGGTACCAGCTTGAATCCTGCGGTGCGCCAAAAGCGTAAAACGGTACTAATGCCAATCCTGCTTCATCAAGCAGGTATCCTGTAACATCCTTTTGTTCTGCAAGCAATACCCCTTTTTCAGTTCTTCTTCCTGCAGCATTTACCTGCACTGTCAAATAAATAGCCGCTTGCGGGGCAACTGCGTCCACCGGAAATCCTTCGGCTTTCAGTTGCATAAATCCTTCATAAATTTTTTGCAACCTGTACGATACCTCCGACTTAAAATGTTGCAGGTATTCCTCTATTGCCTCTTTCTGCCCTAAAAACCTGGCTACAGCTTTTTGTTCTGCCATGGGAGCCCAGGCCCCGATATGTGACAGGATCGCTTTCATTTTGTTCATGATGGGTTCAGGCCCCATTGCCCAGCCTACTCTTACACCTGTAGCGGCAAAACATTTACTAATGGCATCTACATATACCGTATATGCCTTCATTTCGCTTCGTAAAGAAACGGGATCATAATGGTGAATATTGCCGTAAGTAAGCTGCCAGTACATCTGGTCGTATAAAACGTATAATTTCTTTTCGTTTGTGCCCCTTCTTCTGTTTTCCTCCAATACCATGTCACAAATAGCTTCCAGTGCCTCTTTTTTAAAAGTTGTACCCGTTGGATTTTGCGGAGAGCAAAGCGCCAGGATCACAGCACCCTGTAAATGAGGTTTTATATCATCGGCGGTGGGCATAAAATGATTATCAGCACTTGCTTCTACTTCACAATGAATTCCCTCTACGAAATGCGTATAATGGTTATTATTCCACGACGGAACGGCATAAATGATCTTATCGCCCTTGTCGGCGATGGTTCTGAAAAAGCCATAGATCAGTGGCCGCCCGCCGGATGCAACTAAAATCTCAGACGGCGAATAGCTTAATCCTTCTTTATCTTTTAGAAATTTCGCAATGGCTTCGCGAAGATCCGCATTGCCTTCTGCGGCGGGATAACTGGTAAAGTGTTTCCTGTAGGCGTCAATAATTTCGTCTTCCAGTTTTTGAGGAATAGGAAAAATTGCAGGATCAAAATCACCTATGGTAAAATTGTAAATTTTAGCACCCTGTTTTATTTTTTCTCTTACTTCTCCTCCCAGTTTTATGATTTCCGATCCTATGAGTGTTTCAGCTAACCGGGAAAGACCCGGTTGTTGTAAGATGTCACTGGCAGCCTGCTGTGTTGTTTGTTTCATATATCGCAAAATTATTGCGGGCAGAAGGAGAAGCCAAGATTATTTTCATTTACAGGATTCTGCACCGTATATAGCCGTTTTGAATAATATAATCCTATATTTTTGTAATAAAGTATTTTAAAATGTCTTTAGAAAAAGATATAAAGCAGCCTAAATTCCGGAACGAACACCATAAAGCGATTGTCAACCTCATTTACACTACAAACTGGATCAGCGAACGTCAAAAAATCATTTTTGACGCTGAGGATATCACTTCCCAGCAATTTAATATACTTCGGATACTGCGCGGATCATTTCCTCACCCTATTTCTACCCTGCAGATACGCGAACGCATGCTTGACAAAATGAGCGATACCAGCCGGATTGTGGACAGGCTGGTATCAAAGGGCCTGGCGAATAAAAAAACCTGCGAATCCGATAAGCGGCTGGTAGATATTTCCATTACTGAAAAAGGCATCGCGGTTCTTAAACGGCTTGATGACAGAAATGATGAAATGGATGCCATTGTAGGCGAATTACGGGAAGAAGAATTAATACAGCTGAATCAGCTTTTAGATAAACTCAGAAAGTCGTATTAACGTATCTTCACTGTTTTGTATAACAGTGATCAGGTTATGAAAATTGCTTATAGTTTTTGCATACTGCTTTGTTGCTCTGTTATGATATGTAAGGCCCAGCCCAAATACGAGTTCAGGGCTGCGTGGATTGCTACCGTAGATCATATTGACTGGCCTTCACGGGGCAATTATGACTCAGACAGCCAGAAGGCTGAGTTTAAGAAAATACTGGACATGCACGTACAAAACGGCATGAATGCGATCATTATGCAGATAAGGCCTGCCGCCGATGCGTTTTATCCTTCGCAATACGAGCCCTGGAGCCAGTGGCTTACAGGCAAGCAGGGCAAACCCCCGGTTCCTTATTACGATCCCCTTGAGTTTATGATTGAAGAAGCGCACAAAAGGGGGCTTGAGTTTCATGCCTGGTGTAACCCTTACAGAGCTGAGTTTTCAATAGGGAAATCTTCCATAGCCCCTACCCACATTACAAAAATCCATCCTGAATGGTTTTTGGCATATGGAGGCAAAAGATATTTTGATCCCGGGAACAAGCAGGCGCAGGACTTTGTAGTAAAAGTGATAAGGGATATTGTTAGCCGTTATGATGTGGACGCCCTGCATTTTGATGATTATTTTTATCCTTATCGTATAGCCGGAAAGGAATTTCCGGACGATAGAACATACGCACAATATGGCGTGGGTATGGATAAAAACGCCTGGCGCAGAAGCAATGTAGACTCTATTATTGTTAAGCTGAACAGGGCTATAAAAGAAGAAAAATCGTACTGCCGGTTTGGTATAAGTCCTTTTGGGGTATGGCGCAATAAAAGCCAGGACAGCCTGGGCAGTAATACCAGCGCAGGACAAACCAACTACGACGACCTGTATGCCGATATATTATTATGGTTGAGAGAAGGATACATAGATTATGTGGTGCCCCAGCTGTATTGGGAGCACGGGCACAGGGCGGCGCCTTACGAAGTGCTGGTAGACTGGTGGGCCAACAACAGTTTTGGAAAGCATTGCTATATAGGACTGGGTTATTACAAAGGCGGCAGCAATACCCGGTGGAAGGATAAAAATATCATCCCCGAACAAATAAGGGACGCGCGAAAATTTGCAACCCTGCAGGGGCAGGTATATTTCAGCAGTAAATCATTTGTATCAAATCCCAACGGCTGGAACGACAGCCTGCGGAATCATTATTATAAATATCCGGCGCTTATCCCTCCCATGAACTGGATAGATAGTGCAAAGCCTACGCCGCCGGTCATTACATCCATTACTTCTTCCGGGGGAGCGGCACAACAGGAGATCATTCTTAATATAGCCAACAGCGACCGCGAAATAACCGTTCGCAAGTTTGCCCTGTATGCCTTTCCTTCACCCGACGGGACGGATATAGCGGCTGTTCCTCCTGTATTGATCATTCCAACTGCAAATGATGCAATTGAATACAGGTTGAAAATGGCGGACATTACGAAACTGTTAAAAGCAGACAACACATTGTTCTTTGCTTTTACAACCGTAGACGCCAATAATATGGAAAGTGACCTGGGGCCTTTACAAAAGCTTGTACGGAGCGGAACAAATGTGCTTTGGGAAATTGTGCGGTAGCGGAAGAACGGTTATGTTTTGCTATACACCAGCTTTATTTAACACTTCCAGTGTTTTCCGCAAACCGGTTTCTGCAACTTTAAAATGATCTTCTTTCCAATAGCCGGGATTGTACATTTCAAGCGAAATGCATCCTTTATATCCTGATGCTTTTAAATCTTTAAAAATAGCGGCAAGCGGCAAAATACCATCTCCCGGATAAACCCTGTGCTCATCGCCCAGTTGTGGCAAAGCTGGCAAGGCCGGTGCATCGTTGAACTGGAAAATGGCGATCATATCACCTTTCAGCAATTTCAATCCTTCAAAACCACCTTCGCTGATATACATATGGTATACATCAGGTATAATAAGAGCGGAAGGATGATTGGCATCGAGGGCGATGCCCGTAGCCTGTCCCATGGTTTTAATAGGAAAATATTTAACAAACACCAATGCAGGGCGAATATTATAGTCCTTCAGTCCTATTTCAATGATATCCCGGTAGCGGGCTGCCACCCATTTCTGGTCAAAGTTTTTACCAACGGTATTGGGGATCGTTTGTATATGATGCGCGCCAATATCTGCCGCCATACGCATCCTCCGGCGGGTGTCTTCCAGCGATTTTTCAAAGCGTTCTTTTGTAGGGGGCAAAGCGTTCCACAATCCTATTACGCTCGGAACAAACAACCCGAGATCTTTGATCTCTTTCCCGAGATCCTTTAAATTTCCGCCCTTCTTTTCAAATTCTTCCAGCTCACCATCCCAGGGTTCTATAGCATCATACCCGGCTTTTGCAGCGATTTTTACTTTATCTTTCAGTAATGACGGGCGAATGGTGGCAGTATCCAAACATACCGGCCAGGGGCTGGCTCCCTTTTGATACCTTTTTTCTGTTCGTTGTACCTGTTCAGGAGTGATAAGCGACACCAAAGGAGCGGTTCCTGCTACTGCACCCAATGAAATAAAATTTCTTCTTTTCATTACTGATCCTGGTCTTTTGTAAACTATTGATTACGTGTAGTTGCATTTACATGCTGAGTTGGCTAAGCTACAAAAACCAAACAACTACACGGTAATAAAAAACTTAGGCAATTCGTCTGATTATTATAGTTACGGATGCAGTAACCTGGGACTATTTTGGAGTGGTAAAAGCGCGAAGTTCTTCGAGATAGGCTTTACCCCTTTTATAGGCAAAATAGTCGGCGCCCGCAAGCAATAAAGCCTGCACTATCAGCGCAATGCCCACACCTGCCCACAACGAATGCGCCATACCGGCAGGCGGATGTGGTTTGTTTTTCAAGACCAATACAATGCCTGTAACCAGCAATGCCAGCTCTATCCACATAAATACCCGTATGCCCGACATCGCTTTTTCCATTCGCGGGAGTTCGTTTGTTGCAAGCTTACCCGGGTTCATATCGAACGCATATACATTGTCTATACGCTGTTGGTCGCTCCTGCTGTATATTGTATATCCAACTCCCAATTGAACAAGCGCAGCAATAATTAACACATAAGCAGCGCCTTTATAAAGGCCTGTTTTCAAAAAAAAGAAAAAAACAACGGCCAGCACTATACCCGCTATGCCGATTATTAAAAATAATAACCCGGCGTTCTTTTCTGCGAGAAAATATTGTTCTATACCTGATTTGCTAAGCATCGCTTGTTTTTTGAGGTGTAATCATTTTCAAAAAAAGCTGTTACGGCAGCAATAACCAGAAATTTACATCTTTCTTTAACATTTTTTAAAAGAGAATTTCCTTTCTTTGTTAAACTAAAAAATTAGTTTAACACTATATGAAGCAACTGAGACTGCTATTGTTTGCCGTTTTATTTTTTTCGTATGTACAGGCGCAGAAAGGATCTGTGACAGGAAAGCTTACAGATACTACAGGCAAACAGCCGCTTGCTCTTGCTACTGTAGCCGTATTTCATGCTAAAGACACCGTGCTGGTCAGTTACAGGCTAAGCGATCCCGCCGGCGCTTTCAAAGTGCCGGGCATTCCTGTGGGCGATTCGTTCCGCGTCATCATAACACATGCCGGCTCAGCCCCTTACCGCTACACATTCCTGCTTAAACCCGATAAGCCCGACCTTGACCTGGGTGTACTGAAACTGCAGCCTGATGCAAGAATATTGGAAGAGGTGCTGGTTGTGGCGGAACGGCCGCCTGTGATGGTGAGGAGAGATACGATCGAGTTTAACGCGGAGGCGTTTAAAACATTGCCGTCGGCGCTGGTAGAAGACCTTTTAAGAAAATTACCCGGCGTTGAGGTAGATGAAACAGGCAATATAACCGTGAACGGGCGAAAAGTAAACCGGCTATACGTAGACGGAAAAGAGTTTTTCGGGAGCGATCCAAAAATGGCCACCAAAAATCTTCCTGCCAATATCATAGACAAGATACAGGTAACGGACGACAAAGACCAACTGGCTCAAAGTCCCGATATAGCGCCCGGACAGGTAGGACAGGTGATCAATCTTAAACTGAAAAAAGCGATCAAAAAAGGCTGGTTTGGCAAAGCTTACGCGGGTGTGGGTACGGATGAACGTTATGAAGCGGGCGCTATTGCCAACCTGTTCCGGGATACGCTGCAGGTGAGCTTACTGGGATATGTCAACAACCTGAACCGCCCCGGATTCGGTTTTTCCGATGTCAACAATATAGGAGGATTCAACAGGAGTGGCATTAACAGCATGATGGTAATGAGCGATGGCGGATTCGCGCTGAACGGGGTATCGTTTGGCGGAACCGGGCAGGGCATACAACGGTCGGGCGGCGGTGGCATCAACATCAACAACCAGTTCGGTAAAAAGCTTACCGTTAACCTCCAGTATTTTTATGGGGAGATCAACAGTAACATGCAGCAACTGACCAACAGGAAACAGTTTTTGGGCGATACCACCATGGTTACCATAAACCGTAATATGGATGATAATACAAATTATACCCATCGGATAGGAGGAGTGATAAAATGGACGATAGATTCTTTATCAACGCTTGAGCTTCGCCCTTCACTGGGTTTTGTAAAACTTCTGGGGCAGAACGATATGAATTACCACACGTCTGACAATTATAACCCTGTCCTCAACGAAAGCCTGAACAGGCAGCGAACCCGTAACAACAGCACCGAATTCGGCCAACAGCTTTTCTATCGCAAAAACTTCCGGAAAAAAGGCAGGAACTTATCGGTATTTGGCGATTTCAGGCTATCGGATAACGATAACAACTTATACAACAATGTTGAGAACCGCTTTTTTGAAAACCAGCAACCTGTTGTTACCTACCTTAACCAATTGCGTGCCCGTGCGCTCAATAACCAGGTGGCAAGCGTAAACATCAATTACACCGAACCCGTTTCTAAAAAGCTTTCGTTGCAGTTCAACGAGCGGTTTGAACAATTCAGCAACCGCGATAATATACATACCTATACCTCCGGTAACAACGAGGAATATGATGTGCCGGATGAAAGCCTGAGCAATGGCTTTAAAAGGGCCGGTGTAAGAAACAATATCCGGGCAGCGCTCGTTTTTACACACAAAAAGCTATCCGTTACACCGGGCATCAATTATCAGTTGCTGCATATCAATAACAGCTTCGAAAAAAACACGCCGGTTTATCAACGCTTTCATTACATTCTTCCTTCTTTAAACATCCGGTATGGGCAGTTCCAGGTGAATTACTCCGTAAATGCTACGGAACCGGCAGTAAACGATCTGCAGCCGGTGCAGGACAATACCAACCCGATATTTATACAAAGGGGAAATCCTTTTTTAAAGCCAACCATCAATCATGCCGTTAACCTGAACTTCTACAAATACAATATGAAAACCAGTACCAATTACAATGCTTACCTGTACGGAAATGTCAGCAGGGATGCGGTGATAAGAAGCAGGACCATTGACGCGAAGGGAGTACAGGTTTCTACACCCGTAAACGCCAGCGGCATCTGGTTTATGCAAGCCAGTATAAACATGAGCAAACAACTGAAGTTTTCGAACGCCTGGAAATTTACATACGGGGGCAGGATTTGGGGTAACTACCGTAAAGGGTTGATCCTGCTCAACGAAAAAAGAAGCGCCACGGATAATATCAGTTTCAACCCCGGGTTAAATATATCGTTCAACTGGCAGGACAAATTTGAATGGCGGCAGAATTATGGATTAGGATGGAACAAGGCGTACTACGAAGACAACAGCTTTCCGCGGTTAAACACACTTACCCATAATTCGGGCAGCGAAATAATTGTACGTATGCCCAAACACTGGGTATGGGAAAGCAGCGTGAATTACCTCTACAATCCGCAGGTGGCCGCAGGCATCCAGAAAAGCGCCCTCCGCTGGAACGCGGCAGTCAACTTCCTGTTCCTGAAGGAAGATAAAGGGC
This sequence comes from Chitinophagaceae bacterium, assembly GCA_019638615.1. Taxonomy (GTDB): domain Bacteria; phylum Bacteroidota; class Bacteroidia; order Chitinophagales; family Chitinophagaceae; genus Agriterribacter. The sequence goes on from JAHBTL010000022.1 coordinate 37,418, forward strand.
AGTTGAAGCTGTCGGTATATGACCTGCTGAACCAGAATATAGCTGTTTACCGGCAGGTGAGCGAAAACTATATTAACGATGTAGAGACGAATATCCTCAAACGCTATACCATGCTTACTTTTACTTATAACATCCGCAACCTGGGTGGCAAAGTAGGCGGTAAGGAACGTTTGTTTATGTTTTAGAAAATGGACAGCCCATAGGTTATTATTGTACTTATGCCAGGTCCAGCCTGGGTTTATTTTGTAAAATCTTTTCTATTTTTTCAATCACTTCAGGCGTCAGCTTTTTTACAGCATCCGGCGCTTTCAGGTTTTCCTCCAACTGCTGCTTTTTTGTAGCGCCCAGTATGGCCGTCGTTACATTAGGATTGTAAATAGTCCAGGCAATGGCTAAGGCAGCCAGCGATACATCCAGCTTTTTAGCAAGCTCAGCCAGTTTTTTTACTTTCTTTATTTTATCATCCTGCACCCATCTTTCCTTTAACCAGTCAAACCCTTCTATCGCCAAGCGTGAGCCTTCGGGAATACCCTCGTTGTATTTACCGGTTAAAAAACCTGCTGCCAGGGGGCTCCAGATCGTGGTGCCCAATCCTACGTTCTGAAACACCGGTAAATAATCCTGCTCCATTTTGTAGCGTTCAAACATATTGTATTGAGGTTGCTCCATAGCAGGGCCTATTAACTTATACTCCTGCGCCACCCGGTGGGCTTCCATAATTTCAGCGCCGCTCCACTGGCTGGTGCCCCAATACAGGATTTTACCCTGTTGCATCAGGTGATTCATGGTCCAAACCACTTCTTCTATAGGAACGTTGATATCGGGACGGTGGCAAAAATAAAGATCAAGGTAATCGAGCTGAAGGCGTTGCAATGCTTCGTGGCAGGCTTCTACCAGGTGCTTGCGGCTAAGGCCCGTTTGATTGGGCTTATTGTTTTTCCCTCTCCACCCGAAATATACTTTGGATGACACCACATACGATGTACGATCCCAGTTTTTGCGCTTTAAAACACGGCCCATCAGCTTTTCACTTTCGCCCAGGGCATATCCTTCCGCATTATCAAAAAAATTAATGCCATTATCATATGCTAATCCCATCAGCTCATCGGCGATGGTGTCGTTGATTTGCTGATGAAATGTTACCCAACTGCCATAGGACAGTACGCTTAACTGAAGCCCGGTTTTACCCATTCTGCGATATTCCATAGCTAAAAAATTTTAAATCAATAAAAAAGGTTTTCAAAAGTAAGCGATTATGTCCTTGAAAGTAAATTATGCCCCCATGCTTAATAACAGCTTATTTCAAAGTTTTTTCCTTTTCTTTGTAAGGTTCGGTGTAGTATTTGGCGCAAAAAAATTACTTTAGCAATTAATTGAGGTATTAACGGATGAGATACGAGATTAAACAAGATGGCAAATTCAAATATATTGAAGAAGGCATCGGTGAACCCCTGGTTTTGCTGCATGGTCTCTTTGGCGCTTTGAGTAATTTTGAACCCTTGATCGAATATTTCCGCAGGCAATACAAAGTAATAGTACCCATGCTGCCTTTGCTGGAGCTTGATTTGTTGCATACATCTGTCAGTGGAATTGAAAAATTTGTACAGCGGTTTATTGAACAAAAGAATTATTCAAATATTCATCTTCTTGGAAATTCACTGGGGGGACATGTGGCATTGCTGCATATCCTGAAGCATCCTGAAAATATTAAATCACTTATTCTTACAGGAAGTTCTGGGCTTTTTGAAAATGGCATGGGCGATACTTATCCTAAAAGGGGAGACTATGAATACATAAAAAAGAAAACAGAGCTTACCTTTTACAATCCCCAAATGGCCACCAAGGAACTGGTGGATGAGGTATTTGAAATTACGTCGAACCGTTTGAAGGTAATTAAAATCATTGCCCTGGCTAAAAGCGCCATACGCAATAACCTGGGTGAAGAGTTAAATGAAATAAAGCAACCCACACTGCTGGTGTGGGGCAATAATGATACCATTACTCCCCCTTTTGTGGGTCGCGAGTTCAACAGGCTTATTCCTAACAGTGAGCTGCATTTTATTGATAAATGCGGACACGCTCCCATGATGGAAGTGCCCGAGGAGTTTAACAAAATTTTGCATCAGTTTCTCACAAAATTGAATGAGCCTGCAACAGTTACCGGTTAAATTGCATCTGTACCTAAAATGCTTCTATGTTTGCAGGACAACTCATATCACGAAGCATCCCTTTTTTGCATGTGGATGACAGGGCTGGCAGGGCTTTGCAGGAAATGAATGATTTTCATGTGTCGCACCTGCCGGTAGTAGCCGGGGAAAAATATCTTGGAATCATAAGCGAAGACGTATTGCTGGACAGCGATGAAAACATTACTATAGCAGATTTGCAACAATTTTTTCTTCGTCCTTTTGTACGATATGGCGACTCCTTTTTGCTGGCTGTAAAGGCGGCAAGGGATATGAATTTGTCGGTTGTGCCCGTTGTTTCGGAAGAATATGAGCTGCTGGGCGTAATAAGTGAGGATGATCTTTTCAAACAACTGTCATTGTTCGTAGGTGTGGAAGAGCAGGGGGGCATAATAGTACTTGAAATGGAAAAATCCGACTTTTCGGCAGGAGAACTGAATCGCCTGGTAGAATCCAATGACGCTTATATTACACAGTTGAACAGCTACCTTGACCCCGTAACACAGATCCTCTCTATAACCCTTCGCATTAACAAGTCAGAGATATCTGACATTGTTGCCACACTTCAGCGTCACGAATATAACATACGTTACTATTTCGGTGAAGAGCTATACCAAAACGAATTACAAAACAATCTTGTTCATTTAATGAATTATCTTAACATATAATTCTTTTTATTGCCGCCTGCACCGGCTGGTATAGGGTGCTTTCCGGCATTAAATCATTCTTAACATACAAAACAAACGCATTCATAAGGGCGAATGAGGAGCTTGTATAAATATGTAGTTTTCCCTGTATTATTCCTTTGTTTTTGGCGCCCGCTTTGTGCCCAGGAAAAAGAAGAAATACCTTATGAAGACGACGATGTGTTAAAATCATCACAGGTTACCATCCGCAATGTAATAGTGAGTGGTAATAAAATAACCAAAGAATACATCATAGCCCGTGAAGTGCCTTTAAAAAAGGGTGAGAAATACCCCATTTCTTCCATACTTGGTAATATACCACAGGCAAGGGAAAACCTGATCAATACCGGGCTCTTCATTGATGCTACCGTTGATTTTACCCGCTGGATGAACGATTCGCTGGATATAGTAGTGGATGTAAAGGAACGCTGGTATTTTTTCCCGGTACCTTATTTTAAACCGGTCGACAGAAATTTTAATGTTTGGATCAAGGAATATGATGCCAGCTTATCGCGCGTTAATTACGGGCTGAAATTAATTGCCAACAATGTGAGCGGAAGGAACGACAAGCTGAATGTATGGCTTATTACGGGGTATTCGCGCCAGGCAGTATTGAATTATACGGCCCCCAATTTCGATAAAACATTAAAAAACGGCATCAGCTTTGATTTTTTATTTGCCCAGAACAAGGAGCTGAATTATGTAACCGATCAAAATAAACAGCAATTTTACAAGAATGATAAAGAATTTGTAACCGATCGTTTGCGCATAGGCGTAGGCTATAGCTACCGTACAGGGTACATCCGGCGGCACAGCGTTAAACTCAGTTACAATATTGTCAGGATCAATGATTCTGCTTTTAAAAGAAACCCTGAGTATTTCGGCAACGATGCTAAAAAAGTAAACTTCCCTGAGTTAAATTATCAATATCAGCACTTTAACCTTAACTATATACCCTACCCTACCCGGGGCTTTTTATGGGATGTTGCTTTCACTAAACGAGGCATCAGTAAAGCGTTGAATGTGTGGGAACTTTCGGGCAAAGCAGGTAAATATTGGGAGATCGCTCCTAAATATGTTTTTTCGCTGGTAGGGCTTGCCAATGTAAAACTGCCGTTTGATCAGCCCTTTTTTAACCGGCAGCTAATGGGGTATAACGACATGTTTTTAAGAGGGCTTGAAAATTATGTAGTGGATGGTGTTGGCGGGGGAGTTTCCAAAGCCACTTTTTTCAGGGAAATATGGAATCCTAAATTAAAAACCGGCCTGCGTTCCAGATCGTACGGCGTCATTCCATTTAAGTTCTTTGTTAAAGTATACGGCGATGCGGGATATGTGTATAGTAAGAAAATACCGGGAATTAATCCTTTGAACAACAAACTATTGTATTCGGGCGGTGCGGGAATTGATATCGTTTCCATTTACGATGCCATTATTTTTCTTGAGTATAGCTTTAATCAATTAGGAGAAAAGGGACTATTTTTACAGGCACGCCTGGGGTTTTAGCCTTTAACAATTCCTGATAAAACCAGGCAAATGCTGCCCGTAGCTTATGCAAAGCTATCCGCAAGAATAATGTAAATCATAACGGATGAAAATCGCAATATACAGTCGCGGTGGTGAAACTGTTACAAAAGATGATCTTTTGCTATTGCTTAAAGAGCTGGAAAAGCATAAAATAACATGTTTTATATATGAACATTACTTTGAACAGGAAAAACAGCATTTGCCTCCGAATGAATATGAAACCTTTCTGGAAGCCGATGACCTGGACGAAAGCTTTGAATGTATCATAAGCATGGGGGGCGACGGCACTTTGCTGGATACGCTCACTTTCATCAGGAACAGCAAAATACCCGTGCTGGGTATCAATCTCGGAAGGCTGGGTTTTCTTGCTACCATTGGCAGGGATGAGCTGCAGGATGCAGTAACGGCATTGGTTAACCGAACCTACCTGATAGATAAGAGAAGCATGATACATCTTGATTCTGACACCCCATTGTTTGGCGATACGCCCTACGCTTTAAATGAATTTGCCATCCATAAGAGGGATACTTCTTCTATGATCAAAATACACACCTACCTGAATGGTGAGTTTTTAAATACCTACTGGGCAGACGGGTTGATCGTGTCAACTCCAACAGGGTCAACAGGTTATTCTTTAAGCTGCAACGGCCCGGTGGTGTTCCCCGAATCGGGCAGCTTTGTAATAACACCGGTAGCGCCGCACAACCTCAATGTCCGCCCTATTATAATACCCGATAACAATATCGTTTCTTTTGAAGTAGAAGGAAGAACGGACCAGTTTATCTGTACCCTTGACTCAAGAAAGGAAATAGTAAGCAAGGACATTCAACTGGCTATTAAAAAAGAAGCTTTTCCATTGAACCTGATACGATTGAACGAAAACAGCTTTCTTCAGACCTTACGTAACAAACTATCGTGGGGGCTGGACAAAAGAAATTAAATTTTAAGATTTCATTAAAATACCCTAATATAATATTGCCGTTAACGGGTAATCCTGTACTTTGCATTAAGGATGGCAGGAGTAGGCAGGCGGTGTATATTTTGAACCGTGATGATTGTAAAATAAATAATCGTTCTGATGAAAAAGTTAATTGTGTGGCTGCTTTTTAGTGCAGCTTTTTTGTCGAGCCGAGCGCAGCAGACAGATGGCATAGTGCAGGAAGGCGAATTCGGGGTTACGGTAGGGGCCGCACATTATTTCGGAGATCTTAATACAAGAGTTGCGCTGAACCGCCCCAAGCCTGCAGTAGGCGTTTTTTTCCGCAAACAATTTGGTGAATACATTGCCTTACGGCTAGGTGTACACTTCGCGCAGTTGGGCTATTCGGATGTATACAGTAAAAATGAATTTCAGCAAAGAAGAAACCTCAGCTTTAACAGCAACCTCTGGGAAGCCACCCTGCAGGGCGATTTTAACTTCATGCGTTTTGTTCCGGGCGACCCGGGCTTCAGGTTTACGCCCTATGTAACATTGGGTATAGGCGCATTTAACTATGATCCTTATGCCTATCTTGGCGGAAGAAAATATTTTTTGCGCCCGCTTGGAACAGAAGGACAGGGTTCGTCGGTTTACCCTACCCGCAAAGCATATAGCGCCGTAGCATTGTGCGCTCCGCTTGGCATGGGCATCAAATACAATATAAGCCCCAATATCAATTTTTCCCTGGAAGTAGCTTACAGGTTTACCTCAACCGATTATCTTGATGATGTAAGCACCTATTATGCTCCCGATGCATTTGCCCAAACGCTTCCCAATGGAGAGCCCACCACATGGTACCTGCTGCAGGACAGGTCTTATGAAACCGGCGATGGCGTTCCTATCGGTACCAAAGGGCGTCAGAGAGGCTTTAATGCACAACGGGATGCCTATGTAATAGCCGAGGTGGGATTGGCATTTACATTAACATCGTACAAATGCCCCACTGTTAAGTGGTAATATAAGCCGGCAACCTTCGTCGGCATTCCTTCCGGTCATTGCAATATGAAGTACCTGTATGCACATTGCAGAATGCCATAATTTTGCATTCGCCTAAGGAGGGTTTCGCACTGCATGAATTATATTAACGAATTCAAAAAATTTATTACCGGGCAATACCTTACCAAAGGCTTACGCATTACCGTTGGCGCTATATTACCCGCATGGATACTGTATAAATTTGACCTGCTTGCAACAGGTATAGCCCTGCCGCTTGGCGCTTTGATGGTAAGCCTTACCGATTCTCCGGGGCCGATACACCATCGGAGAAACGGGATGCTGGTGAGCAATGTGCTCAATTTTATTGTTGCGCTGGCTATCGGGTTTACCCGCTATTATCCATGGCTGCTTGTTGTTGAGCTCACGTTATTCAGCTTTTTTCTTTCTATTATTGGTATTTACGGCAACCGGGCAGGCTCTGTAGGGCTGATCGCCATTATTGTAATGGTGCTGAATATTGATGTGCACCATGCCCAGGAGCGTGTTTTACATGATGCGTTATTTATGCTGGCTGGCGGTGCCTGGTATATGCTGCTGAGCCTTACTTTATACTCATTGCGTCCGTACCGGTTAATTCAACAGGCTTTAGGCGAATGCATTATCAGCACGGCATCTTATCTTAAAACAAAAGCCAGGCTGTACAAAACACCAACAAAATACGATGAAGTATATGAAGAACTGCTGCCGCTCCAGATTGAAATACACAACCAGCACGAACAACTGAGGGAGCTGCTTTTTAAAGCCCGCGGTTTTACCCGCGAATCCACCACCAAAGGGAGGATATTGTTAATGATGTTTCTTGATTCTGTTGACCTGTTTGAGCAGGTAATGACCTCGCAACAGAATTATAAATCATTGCATGATTATTTTGACGGCAGCGATATACTGGAAAAATTCCGTGTATTGATCATTGAAACAGCGAATGAGTTGGATAAAATAGGGCTGGTTGTGCAAAGCGGTTTTCCATCTAAAGATACCGGCGACCTGGATGAAATGATACGTGAAACCGATGAGGTATTTACTGCTTACCACAAAGCCAATATCAAACCAGAAAATATCGAAGGCTTTATAAGTCTGAGGCATATCCTCAATTCCATCAAAGATATTTATGAACGTATTAAGCGCCTGCATCGCTACAGTACATATAGCAGCGAGGTGAGCAGGGAAGTAAAACAAGAGGTGGATGTTGACAAGTTTGTATCACGCCAGGAAATAGATTTTAAGCTGCTGGCAGAAAACTTATCACTTCAGTCAAACGTTTTCAGACATTCATTAAGAGTAAGCCTGTGCATTCTGACGGGCTATATCATAGCCCAGTTTTTTCCTTTCGGACACAGTTACTGGATACTATTAACCATTGTGACTATTTTAAAACCCGCCTATAGCATCAGCAAAAAAAGGAATGCGGAAAGGTTGTTGGGCACGTTGGCCGGCGTAGGTACCGGGTTTATACTGCTGTACCTGGTGCACAATGATGCTTTAATATTCGCACTCATGATATTATCTATGATCGTAGGATATTCTTTTCTCCAGATCCAGTACATGGTTGCGGTAGCTGGCATTACTTTATACGTACTTTTTTCTTTTCATTTTCTTCATCCTGTTGATTTCCGCAGCCTGGCAGCAGACAGGGTAATAGATACGGCGATTGGCTCCGCGCTGGCTTTTGTCGCCTCCCTGTTCTTTCTTCCCCGCTGGGAGCACGAGCAGGTAGACGAATACATACAAAAGCTGATGGATGCCAATAGGAAGTACTTTACTGCCGTGGCGAAGGCGTTCTATGGCAAGCCTGCAGATATTATGGAATACAAAATGACACGGAAAGAAGCCTATGTTGCCCTGGCTAATCTTTCTGATGGGTTTCAACGATTGCTGTCGGAGCCCAAAAAAAACAACAATTATCAGCAACTGCTGCACCAGTTGGTTGTAAGCAATCACATGCTCACATCGCATATTGCCACGTTAGCGGTATATGCAAAATCACTTGCCCCAAAATACCAGCTCGAAGCATTTAAGCCTGTAGCCGAAAACATTGAGCGTCAAATGCAATCTGCCATCCAGCTCGCATCGGGGCAGAACACTTCTTTACCTGCCAATACAGATAAGGAGTTTTCGGGCATGCGTTATAAAATACAGGAATTGCTTTCCCGGCGAATCAGCGAATTAAAAGAAGGCGCTCAGCAAAGCGATGTAAAAAAAAGCCTTTCGGCGTATAAAACCATCACCGACCAGTTTGAGATCATCAATACCATTACCGCCGACCAGATCAATACATTGCGTAAAATGAGCACGTAACCCCTAAACCTGGAAAAATCTCTTTTCTGCCGGCATTTTATCTTAAATCCCCTGTTTTTTACCATATAAACCAGTTAATATGCATGCAAATCAGGCTTTTCTGAAAATTGAGCATCATTTTTGGTGTTAACAATATTAAAAAGCAGCTATCGTTTATAATGTATTCCAGAATTTTAATCCCATGAAGATCCGTTCCCTGCCAAAAATTACGGCAATTGCCCTTTTTTTCTTGCTGCCGGTCCTGGTAGCAGGTTCTCTTAAAAAAAAATTTACGGCCCCCATTCTGCCGGCTATAACTTATTATTTACCAGATGATTTGCACAAAAACTCACGCGAGGTTTTTGCAGACCGGCTATATGACAGCATTCACCTGCATGAACTGGGGCTTCAGAAAAATGTGCTGAAGCTGGCTTTACAGGGGTTCAGTAAACTGTCCCTGAAAGGGAAATTAAACAGGGATAGTATCCTCACGATCGCTGATTTTTCAAAACCGTCCCGCGAAAAAAGATTTTATGTAATCGATTTAAAAAATGCAAAGCTCCTGTTTAATACCCGGGTGGCACATGGCCGTAATTCAGGCGCCGAATACGCCAGGAGTTTTTCCAATGTAATGTCTTCAAACAAAAGCAGCCTCGGGTTTTATATTACCGATCAAACATACAGAGGCGAGAACGGGTATTCATTAAGGCTTCATGGCATTGAAAGAAACATCAACGACAAAGCTTTCAGAAGAAGTATTGTAATACATGGAGCCAGTTATGCGGATGAAAAGTTTCTTGAAGAAAAAGGGATGCTGGGCAGAAGCTTTGGCTGCCCCGCCATTCCGATGGAAGAACATACTATTATTATCGATGCCATAAAAAATGGCTCCTGCTTATTTATTTATTCTCCCGATAAAAAATATTTCCAGCAATCTACGGTTCTTAACAGTAAAGGTTAAATAAACCAGGCTGCCAGCAACTGGCATATAAAGCCCAGCACCACTCCCCAGGATATATCTTTGACGGTATGGTCAGACACCATCAGGCGCGATGTGCAGGTAATTCCAGCTATTAATACAGAAGCTGCAAGAGGAAGGCTTACCGTGCTTTCGGTTGTATATAAAAGTATAGTAAAAAAGCCCAGCATTCCGCCAACTCCCAGGGCATGCATGCTGATCTTGATATAAATGTTAGCAATAAACGCTGCGATCGAGGCGAAAAAAATCCCTAACGACATTTGAGCTATCACCGGAGGCACACCGGTTTTATTTTTAAATACATAAAAAGTCCAGAAAAAAAAGATCATGGTGATCGCGTACAATACAATCCTCTCCTTTTGTGTGCGGAGATAAAGCGACTGAATAAAGCCCAAAGCCTTGCAAAGCAATACCGACACCAAAGGAAAAAAAACACTGTTAATGATATAGATCAATAAGGTTTGCAGCTTTCCTGCTTCGCTAACGCCTATGAAATAATCGGCGTTGCCGTAAATGAGGAACAAAGCCATATATAACCCGATGAGCAACGGGTGAAAAATCCAGGAAAAAAAGATACCTGAAAATTTGTAGGCAGGAGCCAGGTAAATACCTGCTCCCGGGTTTTCATGTTTGATCATAACTGCTTTCTTAACCGTGCTACAGAAATATTTAACTGTTCCCTGTACTTTGCAACAGTGCGGCGCGCAATATTATATCCTTTTTGCTGCAGCAAGTCGGTAAGCCGCTCATCGCTCAGCGGCTTTTTCTTGTTTTCGCCTTCTACCAGGTCGCTCAATATCTTTTTTACTTCGCGGGTAGATACCTCTTCGCCACTTTCTGTACTGAGCGATTCACTGAAAAAGAATTTTAAACGGTAGGTGCCGAACTCCGTTTGAACAAATTTGCTGTTGGCTACACGGCTCACTGTAGAAATATCCAGCCCGGTGCGTTCCGCAATATCTTTCAGGATCATCGGCTTTAGCATGGTTTCGTCGCCTGTTAAGAAAAAATCGCGCTGGTAATCCATAATAGCGTGCATGGTGGTATACAGCGTATGCTGCCTTTGCTTGATGGCGTCGATAAACCATTTGGCAGCGTCTATTTTCTGTTTGATGAAAATGACTGCTTCTTTCTGTCGCTTATCCCTTTTACTGCCCCTGTCATACTCCTTCAGCATATCACGATAGCCTTCGCTTATGCGCAGGTCGGGTGCATTTTTTGAGTTAAGCGTTAATTCAAGATTGTTGTTATTATTATGAATGAAGAAATCGGGAATAATATAGCTCTCGGCTTTGTTTACCTCGCCCATATTACCTCCCGGCTTAGGATTCAGGCGCACAATCTGGCTGATGGCATTTTTCAGGTCATCGTCGGTAAGGTTTAAGCCGCGTTGAATTTTTTCATAATGCTTTTTGGTAAACTCCTCAAAATAATCGGAAAGAATATCAATGGTTGTATCTACGTCTAATCCTTCTTCTTTTTTTCGCTGCAACTGGAGCAATAAACATTCCCTCAAATCCCTTGCGCAAATTCCGGGAGGGTCAAAGTGCTGGATCTGTTTTACCAATGTATCAATTTCCTCTTCGGTAGCAGTTATGTTTTGCCGGAAGGCAAGATCATCGGCTATGGCGCCATAATCCCTTCTGAGATACCCGTCATCATCAATGCTGCCCACTATATGTTCTGCAATTTTTCTTTGTTTTTCATCAAGGTTCAGCATGCTAAGCTGCTCCAGTAAAAATTCGTGAAAAGTACTTTCAATCCTAAACGGGAGCGTTTGCTTTTCATCCATTTCAGGATAGTTTTCATCTTTCAGCTTGTAATCGGCTATATCGTCGTCGTCACTCACGTACTCACTTATATCCAGGTTATCATAGTCGTCTTCGCTGCCATCCGCTTCAAATTCATCATCTGTATCCGCCTCAAACTCGTCCTGGGCCTCTGTTTCATTCTCTTCATGGTTTTCTTCCGCTGCTTCAAGGGCCGGATTTTCCTCCATTTCTTCTTTAATGCGCTCTTCCAGGTTAGCCGTAGGCACCTGCAGCAATTTCATTAGCTGAATTTGCTGAGGCGATAGTTTTTGCAACAATTTTTGTTGTAAACTCTGACTAAGAGCCATAATTAGATTTAAATGCTAAACTTTAAGAATAGGAAGCTTTTTAATGTGAGAGGGCGCACCTTCCACAAAAATCAGGCCGTAAATTTAAGAACAAACACGTTAACAGAGGATTTAAAAAGCTTGTTTATCTACATGTTAACATTTCTTTATTGTTGCCTGCTTACTCCCCAATGGACGAGATAAAAAATTTGCCTGCAATTATAGTTTGCCTTTTTATATACCAATTTGTATTATATCTTTAAATACATTGATTATTAATAAGTTCAAATGAATTATCAAATATCAGCCCTATTGTAGGGCCAAAGACAATGCAGGGTAACATAGTATGCGCTGCCAAAATATTTCTTTATCAAAAAGAAACAAGTCTGTTAAATGTATGTTATGAATGAAGAACCGTTGAAAAACCTGTCCATACTTTTAGTTGAAGACAACGAAATGAATACACTGCTTGCCTCTTCCATTATAAAACGGACAGGAGCCATTATAACGGAAGTTGATAATGGCAAAGACGCGATTGAAGAACTTGTAAAACAATCGTTCGATATTGTACTGATGGATTTACACATGCCGGTAATGAACGGCTTTGAAACAACAGAGTACATCAGGAAAAAATTAGCGCTGAATATCCCTATCATAGCGATTACGGCCAATGTGATAAACGACGAAGAGAAAAGATGCCTGGAGTCAGGAATGAATGGCTTTATTTCGAAACCATACACTGAAAAAGCTTTGCTGGATAAGATCTTATGGACACTTGAAAAGCCGGGAGAAGCGGAAACCCATGTGGACAATATGCCTGCTGCAGGCGTTTCTTCCCTGTACAACCTGTCGGCATTGCGGGCAATTACCGGCAGCAATGCTGCATTATTGAAAAAAATACTGACTGTTTTCTGTATGGAGGTACCTGCCGCCATTAAGGATATGAAAAAGGCTTATGCGGGTAAAAACCTGCTGCAGGTATCGGAGCTGGCGCATAGCATCAAAGCCAATATTGACAGTCTTGAAATAACATCGCTGAAAGAAACCATAAGAAAAATAGAATCAATTACAAAAGCCAATACACCCGGCCCGGAACTGGCTGCATCGATCACCCTCCTGGAAGCCACCATTGATATCGTGGTATTGCAACTGATGTCAAATGAGCTCTCCTGATCGGGTGCATTCCAAATTGTTGCTGCATATTTAATTGCCCTCACCCTTTTTATTCCCTCTCCGCGCAGCGACGAGGGAAAAGCTGTACGACAATTTGAAATGCGCCCTCCTGATCTGTGGGAGTTGATCATTGGTGCGAAAGCTCAATTTTAGCCCCGGCTTTCCTGATCGATTCGTAAATGGCATCTATAACGATCATGTCTTTTAAACCCTCCTCGCCCGTTACGTTGGGATCGGGCGCGCCATTTAAAATACAGTCTGCTATCCCATCCATCTGCAAGGTTTGATGTTTGATAACAGGCTGGTCGATAGGACCTAAATGGGTAAAACCTTTAATAGGGCCATAGCCAAAGGCCGGTTTTAATTCCGCAAAGCCTTTTTCACCCGAAAGAAAAAGCCGTTCGGCATAATTGAAATTATACGTGCAACCGCAGGAAGCGGTAGCCCCGGAGGGAAAACCCAGTTGGAAATGCACCGTTTCATCCACATCTGCAAATTTTACCGGGTCTGTTTTAATTTCCTGTGCGGTTACCCACACCGGTTCTTCACCCGTGGCATACCGTGCGCCATTGAGTGAATAAACGCCTACATCCATTAATGCGCCGCCGCCAGCCAGTGCTTTTTTTAAACGCCATTGCGTGGGATCTCCTATCCTGAACCCCATAAAATTGTCTACATACTTAACGGCTCCGAATTCGCCTGCTTCACGCATGCGTATCAGCTCCCTTGTATGAGGCTCAAAATGCAGCCTGTATCCTACATAAAACTTTACTCCGGCCTTTTTACAGGCTTCTGTCATTTCTCTTGCCTGCTGTGCCGTATCGGCCAACGGTTTTTCGCACAGGACGTGCTTACCCGTTGCTGCTATCTGCAACACATGTTTGTGATGAAGTGAGTTAGGTGTTGTAATATACACCAGGTCTATATCTTTGTTTTTGGCAATGTCCTGCACCGTTTGATAATTGTATACATTTTTGTCAGGAATACCATATTTGCTTTTCCAGGTATTTATTTTTGAAGGAGTGCCGGTAACGATGCCGGTAAGTTTGGCCATTTTACAGTCTTTCATGGCTTCTGCAACAATGCTGGCATATCCGCCCAGTCCCATTAACGCTACATTCAGCTTTTTGCCGGGGAACGATGGCAGGGATAAAGAAGAGGCCCTGGAAGCCAATGGCGTAAACGCCGCTGCGCCAATACCAATTGAAAGCTTTTGCAGGAAATCGCGTCGGGTATGCATAACTTATTGTATTTGTTGGGATAAAAGCTGGTTTACAACTAAGTTCGTGATTTTGGAACAAACCCGGCATAATAATTCTTTGAAAAAGGCAGGCTGTAAAATCTCCTTATCGAAGGTATTTCACCAAATATCGAAACAAAGCATCCTTTTGGCGAAATAAGTTCTGCCGGTGCGGTATATTGAACATCTTTGTACTGTCATTAATGATAACGATATCCTGGAAGAAAGACCGACTGCCCAAATCCTGAAGAACCGCCCCCGATCCCCCTGAAAAACCTGAACCCTGAGAAAGAACCCAATCCTTTAAAAGCCAGGCCAATACCACAAAAACCCAGGTCTATATCCAATGAAAGAAGTAATATCCAGGTCCGTTGAAAACCATACCCATATCTTTTGAATGATCAATCTCCGCATCCTTAAAAAACCAGGCCATCACTGAAGTCCGTCAGCCTCTATTGAAACCGTTATTTGCTAACGATCTAACCTCTGACAAGATTTCAAAATATTGAGTCCCGCTTTTGGCGGGGCTTTTTTTATGTGGTTAGCGCCATTGCATCAATGCGGAATTAAGGGCTTCTTCCACTCTTCGCCGGGGTTTGTAAAAATAACTCATCCCATGCCCGGGCAACATCACATCGGTATCGATTGCAGAAAAGCGCAGCAGGGATGCTGTATATTTCTTTTTATCAAAATCAATAGAGCCGCTCCAGCCGAAATCTCCTGATAAAAGTGTGCCTATTACATCGCCGCTGATAACAACCCGTTTATCATCCCACGTAAAGAAATAAGCGGTACAGCCCATGCTGTGGCCCGGCAGATGCATGGCTGTAAAATTGATGCCGCACAGGTTAAAAACCTCCCCGTCTGTAATCACTCTGTCAACCATTACAGGAGTAAATGTTTTATGATACAAATATCCGCAGCAACGCTCGTCGCCCGAAGCTACCGCGTCGGCGGTTTCCCTGATTGAAATAAGCTGAACGCCTTTTTTCTTTAAAAGGTGAGCGCCACCCGCATGATCGTAATGCGGGTGCGTTAGCACGCAATAACGGATATCGCCAGGCGAGAGCTGCCAGTATAACATATTGGCGAAGATCTGGTCCATCGTGTCGCCGCAGCCGCAGTCGAACATGACCAGCCCCTGGTCTGTTTTGATCATATAGGAGTTGGCATCGTTCCACAAGGCGCCGGGCTGGTCAAAAGTCAGTCCGTTGATATCGCCCCCCACCTGGTAAATATTCCTGAGCAACTGCATGCCTGTTCGTTTAGATTAAAGACGTTAAGATAAGGAACATGAGCGATAAGGTAAAAGCCTGTAAGGCATACAGGTAATTTTTTTATTTCCTGGCAGCGTTTAATTATAAAGCTACAAATACTTTTTTACCTGTTGATGTTGCCGCATCGCTGTTGTTGGTGAAGCCCCAACGCGATAAGCTATGCACAACACCAACAACGGCAGCAACGCTTCATTCCGTAAATTTTTTAACGCCGTTTTTGAGATGCCGGCAACTGATCTTTCAGGGTGCCGTTGTTGGTATTCGTGGGCTGGCTATGTGATTTGGATCTACCAACAACAGCAGATATGGAAAGGGTTATTCGAATACTTATCGTTGTTGGTGAGGGCTGAACGCACTGCCCGCTGCTCAACACCAACAATGGTAGCAAAATACCCGGATGAGGCTTACGTATGAATAGTCATCGGTTCAACTGTAGCCAACCGGGATATGTAGTTTAGTCAAACATTTGCTTTAACATATCCTGGAGTATGGTATAATCATCAGTGTCTTTGTCCAGGAAACTTTCGTATACCAGTTTGCCGTCTTTATCAATCAAAAAATATTGAGGAATGTAATATACCTGGAATAAATCAGTGAGCCCGGGACCGGTTGTATAGGAAGGCAAATTGCAGGTTTGCAACCACGGCATATCATATTTTTGCAAAGCCGCTAACCAGTCAGTTTCATTTCTGTCGGAAGATACAGAAATCAGTTGCAATCCTTTATCGCGGTAGGTTGAATCTATTTTTTTAAGAAAAGGAATATTTTTTACGCAGGGCCCGCACCACGATGCCCAAAAGCAAAGCAATACATATTTTTGTTTGCGGAAAGCCGCAAGTTTAACCGTTTGCCCATTTGGCATTTTGAATGAAAACAAAGGTACCTCGTTGTTTATCTGCAGTGCTTTTTTCCGTTCAATTGATTCTGCCACCCTAAGTCCTAATGGCGTTTCGCGGATATCTTTATCTAAATGCAAAAATATTTTGGAAAGGCTGTCTGCTGAAAAACGGGAAGAAATTAATATCCATTCCTTAAGATTGAACAAAGAGGCGTAGCTGCCGGGATGCTGCTGAATAAATTCAATCTTACGCAGGAATGCAGTATTATTTTGTTCAGCGTAGACCTTGGTCAGGGAGTCTTTGTCGAAACTTTTGAGATATCCTTTTTCAACTGCCGATAGCAGGTTATATGTCTTTCCGGCTTCTTCCGCAGAAGGATTGGTATAAGCAAGGAATGCCCGACCCTCTTCCTTGAACTGTAACTGGTATTTTTCCGGGATGCTGTCTCCCGCATAATCCATAAGGGGAACCTGCGCGTTTACGCAAAGCGCATATACAATAAAATAAAAGCCTGTAAGACATAGAGGTAATTTTTTCATTTCCTGGCAGCGTTTAAATATAAAGTTACAAATACTTTTAAATAGCGTTCCGAACCTTCCAAAGGTTCGGAACGCTGCTGATATTTGTTCCGGATTTCCAATCTTTAAAAGGTTCGGAACCCGAATCGCCATCGGCGTTAAAGGCTGCGGACACTATTCCTTCTTTGCTGCCAGCAATAATGCCATCGTTGCCCAATTGCTTCCCGCGGCTGAAATAAACTGGTCGGCTTTATGCGGAAAACCACTGTCAACAAAAGGCACAAATGGAAATGATCTTGTTTTTACATGCCATGAGCCATCGGACTGCTGGGTATGCAACAAAAAATCTATTCCTTTTTCATACGCTATATCAGTAACCTTTAAAGCCCCGCATTTGTTCAGCGTATACAAAGCCTGCCCTGTTGCATAGGCGTCTGTTGGCAGCGAATCCAACTGGCTCCAGCCACCGTCGGCATGTTGTGCAGATAATAATGCTTTTGCCTGCTGTGCAATATAATTTTTGTCTGCATCGCACCATGTCAGCCCTAATAGCTGAAATATTTTTTCTTCATTGGCAACAGGCTTTGTTTGTATCATCCATTCTCTCGCTTTTGCCACACGCTGCGCTACTTCATTTTTTAAAACAGCCGGCATATATGCCTGAATATTCTTTACAGCAAGCGCTGTAACGCTGAAGGAATAATACTCAAGCGGCGGTCTTTGCCCGGGGCTGAACCAACTGCCGTTGAATGTTTGCTTGCGCATGATATTCTGCGACAAAATATCAATGAGCTTATCGCTTTTAAAATTATTTTCTTTCAATGCCCACAAATCATAACCACCCGTGATCAATACGGCAACCGGGTCGTCATTTTCCATTAATGCCTGTATTTTATCAGGCGTTTTCCATTGCCTGTAAGTACTGTCAATCGCTTCCTGTACAATGGAATCGCTTATGGCAAAACCGCTCTCCTTTGCCATAGCAAACGTTACCAGCCCCAATCCCTGGTTATGGCATGAGTGACAATTGATCATAACCGCCGCGTTTTTTAAAAAAGCATGACTGCTGCTTTGCAGTAATGGCAGGCTCTTATTAATAGCTGCATTAATGGCTTCAGCTCTTGTTTCATCTATTCTATTTTTGAAAGCAAGCAAAGCGGCCATGATACAAAAAAGTATAAACAGTTTCTTCATGATGCGTTTGTATATTTATTATTTTGCGCCAGCCTTTCTTAATAAATGGACGGTGGCGGTATTTCCTTTTTTTAAAGCCCATGATAGCGCAGTGCTGCCGTTATCGGAAACAGCATTTATATGGGCGCCTTTATCTAAGAAAGCCCGGATGATCCCGGGATTATCATATTCGCTATATACCGCCCACATCAACGGCGTCATGCCCGCTCTCGTTTTTTTTGTATTGATGTTTTTTGTTTTGGGCAAAATAACCTTTACGGCTTCCATATTGCCTGCCGCAGCAGCCCATGCTGCCGGAAGATAATTTTGCTCATCCGTAATATTTACATCGGCCCCGTGGTTCACCAGGCAGGGAACAGCGTTCCAGTTACCCATTCTTACCGCATACATTAATGGCGTAAATCCCCACGGGTGGGCGTTTATGTCGAGCCCTTTGCCGAGCAAAAGCTTAATAGTCATCGTATCGCTGAATTGTGCGGCGCGCATTAACGCTGTTTCCGCATTCCATCTTTTGGCGTTCACGTCAGCGCCGTTATCTATCAGCCATTTCACTGTTTCGTACATGCCATATCCGGAACAGGCGATCAATAAAGCGCTATTGCCCGATTTTGCCGTATCGTTGATGTTTGCTCCATACCGGAGCAGCAATTTCATTTTGTCGAGATCATTGGTGCAAAGCATGAGCGCCGTTTGCCCGTATTTGTTTTTAAGGTTTGGATCGGCTTTGTTTTCCAGCAGTAACTGCATGCAGTTTGCCGACGCGTATATAGCCGCATTGATTAATACATGATCACTGTCATCATCATACGCATTTACATCCGCACCGGTTTGTATAGATTTTAATATTGCACCGGCGTCGTTATTTTTTACTGCCTCAATCAAAGCTGCTGATTGTGCCTGCACGTATTGCACAGCCGGCAGCCAGTGAGCGATAATGGAAAGGAACAGGATTTTATACGTGTGCATAAAAATGTTTTGTAACATTAATAATGGCTGACACCTGCCGGTAAATGCAGGATGAAATCAATCATTTGCTGAAAAAGGCTGAATAAAATAAGAAAGACGCCGATAAAAAGAGTGGCAATACCTGCTACTCCTGCTGCTTCGAGTGTTTTAGTTGAGTTCATGTGTAGTTGTTTTAACTACTGTAAAAATAGTTTGTGTTGCTGCGGAGGGCAATCACCTGAACGGGTGATTTTGATGATGATCAGGAAATGATAGTAGCAGATGTGCTTTAAATAAATTTTGAAAAGGGGAAGCTAAAATTCAGGTGTGCAGATAAAAGATAATAGTGCATTCAATGTCGTTTCCTTAGTTGCAGGTGTCTGTAATAAGCAATGGAACACTGAACACAGTTCATTTCGAGTAATTTATTAGGCGAACCCAAATCAATGATGCGATGACGTGCAATTAACAATAATCGTACATAGCGGCAAGTCAGGAGATTGCTTCCACAAGTGTTCGAAACCTGAAATTTACTCAAGAGGTGCAGCGCACCTTAATCTTTGTAGCTGATTATCATGAACGTTTTTTTAGCCGCAGAGCGGCGAAATATTTTTTACCCACTAAAATGATATTCCGGTGCGCTGCACCTTGCATCCACGGAATCAATTGTCTACAAATATACCGCCGCGCTGCGGCTGAAAGCGGTTATTGTGAAAGGTTTCGAACACTTGTGGATTGCTTCTTCCGCCAAAACATTCACTCAATTCAAATGATCATGCGGGCGGGATCGCAAGGACGGCAAGAGATTGAGTAATTGCATACTTTGCCTTAGTATTGGTTGTAAAGCCAAAGCCCTCTCGTTCGTCATTGCGATCCCGCCAGCATCGAAACTTTAGCTAAAACAAAGTTTTGGCGGGAGAAGCAATCTCTGAACTTACGTGCATTTATTATTTTATTTTCTTAAAAACCTCTCCGTAATCGGTTGCTTCTTTTAATGCCGTTATATTTCCTGCTGCATCGCTGATAAAATTAACAGGCAGCGGCCAGCCTGGTGTTAGAAAATAAGTTGCTGTTTGCGGTATCAATTCAATTTTTGGTGCATTTTCCGCCTGTTGCCCCATTAATTTTTTTCCCTGTTTTGTGATGATATAAGTTGCATTGTATTTTTCGTTGAAATAGACACCAACATATTTATCATATAAATTATCACTAACCTTTATGCCGTGTGGTTTTGGAATTATATTTTTATCACCATTGCCATGTTTCTGCCCGCATAGTATGCAATACGTAAATGGTTGCTGATTCGTAATATAATGTTGAGCCTTTGGCAGTGTGGTCAGATAGGCGTAAATAGCCCGCAGGTCAGCATCATTCAGATTTTTAAAACTATTCCACGGCATCACAGGACTAAGCGTATTGCCCTTGCCTGTTCGTATCACAAAAAAAAATGCCTGCAATCCATAATTAATACCGGAAGCATCTGTAGTAATATTTGCACTAAATGCCTGATGCCCGGATATGTTGATATTATATCCGCCGGCAAAAAGCCCGGGGCTGTATTCGCCGCTGTAACTATGGCAGCCCATGCAATCACCGATTCGTACCAGGTAGCTGCCGCGTTGTATTGAGTCTGACAAATCAGGAGCAATAACTTTTTCCGTAACCGGGCTATATGATTTTTCAAGCCATGATTTTTCATCTGCAGATAATTTGGTGGCAGCTACTTTATTATACACTGCCGGCAACGAGCGCAGGTAAACAATAACTGCGGCAAGGTCTTCATCTGACAAATACCTGAAATTATAATAAGGCATTTTCGTGCTTAATGCTCTTCCATCGTGACCAATACCTTCACGTATGGCACGAACAAGCATATCATCTGTCCACATACCGGCGCCGGTTTCCTTATCAGGTGTAATGTTTGGCGCTATTATTTTTGTAGTGCTGTCTTCAAATAAAATATCGCCGCCGCTTCCTTCCTTCCCTGCAACCGGCGGCGCACCCGCAGCATTCCAATTGAGCGGAGAATGGCAGGTAAGACAATGGAGTATTCCATTAACCAAATATTCACCACGGGATAGTCGCTCCGGAGTGCTCGTAAACGTAATGTTGGTAAGTGGCCGTGCTTTAAAACTATCTTGTGAGTTATTGGTAAATGAACCGGTATTATCAATAGTTTTCTCTGCTGAATTTTGGCATGACGGTGAATATATTATCACTATAATTACAGCAATAATTAGTAAGAACGTTGTTATGATTTTTTTATTAGTCATCTTGTCAAATTCATTCTGCTTTAGTAAGTTTCATCTCAAGAAAAACCGCGCCTTCTTTTCCATTAATTTCCGGGCGCGACTGGATAAGCCAGGTGTTCATATCGGGTTGCCATATCAGCCGTTGTACAACACTGGTATCACTGCTGAATTTTGCCACAGTTTTAAACTCGTTGCCGCTTCGGTAGCCATAAAAAAATCCTTCAGATAAATCTGCATCACCTTCAATGCTCATGCCATGAATAGTGTAGCGTTGTTTGTTGCGGTTGTATCCGATGTATTGATAATACTCCATTTCCACACCCCACCACGGAATTACTTCATTGCTTTTTAAATGGATGAGCAAATATTGATGATTTAATATCCAGCGTGCATCCATTTCTGAAGTAAACCTGCTGCCATGTGCAACAGCAGTAACGTGCCAGTTGCCAACAAGATGATCAAGCAGATCATCATGAAATCTTCCGTCAGTAGTGTCTTTTGTTTGTGTAAAAACTGTTGTTACAACAAATATTTTTACCAATAAAAGCAATAGTTTTTTCATATTGCATCGTTTATCATTATTTCGCTTTCACTCTTGTGAAATATATCTCTGTATCTTTAATGTATCTTCCATTTTTTTCAGAATAATAGTTCCACTGGTAATGATCTTTATCATTAAAAATAAAATCAAAACGAGCATTGGTTTTTACATCCGGCGTATCTTCAAACACAGCATAAAACACAATGGTTCTGGCAGCAGCGTCATATGTGCCCTGCCAAAAAGTTATATCGCTGCCGATATGACTATTGATATAGCTGAATTGAAATTTTTCGCTTACATTATTATACCCTTCCAACTGAATTGCTTTTGCATGATCATTAATCATTTTCCCGTTTCGCACAGGTAAGGCTATTTTCGCCGCTGTGGTTAGTTCTGTAATAAAAAAACGTCCGTAAGCAAAAGGTTTTCTTGTAAGGCTTCCGGCTAATTTTACACTCTCTTTACTTGTAACGGAATCAACCCATTCCAGGTGGCTGCCTTTGAAAGTCCAGTTGCCTGTAAGTTCTTCAAGCATATAGTGATACCTGCCGGGTCTTGAATAATCGAGCATTTGCTGAAAAGTGTTGTCCTTATTAGCCGATGAATCTTTACTGTTTTGGGCGAATGCAGCGGTTGCAATAAGTATTGTTACCAGGGCAATCAGCAGGCGGTTCATGTATAAAATTTTCAGTAAAATTACCTGCTACGCGAACGAAGAACAATCACCCAAACTCGTGATTTTTATACCATCAGGGTAATAAGTCCCAGATCAATATCAAAAAAATGTGAACGCTTACAATACAGGCGCTGCCTGTCAAAGTGATTTTATGGATACTTTTTATTGTAAGCAGATCATAAATAAAAATGGGGATCAACAGCAAATCATTATAAACAAACCATGCAGAGGGAATAGGGTTGTTCAATAAAGACAGTTTTGCCATTGCAGGTATCCATTCCAGTGTTGCATTAACACCTGCGTAGATTAAAACACGGTTAAAACCGGCAGATATTAAAACCAGTGTTGCAAGTAAAAGCAGGCGCTTATGCGCTGCCGCATTTTTCCTGGCAACTATGCCCCAGGTAAAAAATAACCCGAACAGGCATATAGTTAAGAAAAGAAAAATAACACTGTCCCACGAGATATCGGTATGAAAAGGATAACCTATATGCGCATTAAAAGTTACGATACCCATTGATATCCATGCGAGTATGCCCAGTCCTACAGAAAGCAAACCAATCCGCCTGTGCAATTTCAGGTTTCTTTTAGCTGCAAGCATGGCTTGTATAAGAAAAACCAATAACCACGCTGTTAATAAGGCGCCATGTACATGAACAAACCAGGGCAGCGTTATATGTTGCGCATTGATAGCCCGGTAATCTTCTCCAAAACCTATCACAGATACACTGATAAAGAAGACAGCCATCATTATGAAAAAATAGCGTGCATAGAATGATTGTTTTATTGCTGCTTTCAAAATTTTATTTTATAATGCAAAATTCCGCTTTGATGGGGTCGCAGTCAATCACCCGGACAGGTGATTTATGTATGGTATGAGTAATTGAAGAACGTTTGCTGCAGAAGAGCGTAACCTGCCTGTTGGCTATGCACGCGCTGCCAGGATATTATCTGCACTAAAGCCCGGGGATTTCACTTTTAGCAAAAAGGTCTAAAAGGTGATAATATCATTCTTTAAAGACATCAGGAAAGCGAAATTTTTTAATACCCTCCTGCCGTCATGGCGATCCCGCCTGTATCGGAATCTTAATTGAAGCAAAAGCCTGGCGGGGGAAGCCATCTCCGTTTTTGAATCCATGAGAGATGGCTTCATCTGCCGCAAGATGCTTATAATTCAATCTTCATGAGGCGGGCTGCCAATGACGTATTGTCTAAATAGTTAACTACCAGCGCTATCAGGAGATTGCTTCTCCCGCCGCAATATGCGTTTAATTCAAACAACCTCCGGGCGGGATCGCAATGACGCTAAAATTGTTTTGGGTTTATAACCGGTACCAAAGCAAAGTATACATTCACTCAACCTCTCGCCCGTCATTGCGATCCCGCCAGCATCGAAACTTTAGTTAAAGCAAAGTTTTGGCGGGAGAAGCAATCTCTACTGTTAATTCCACGTCATTTTGTTGCCGTTGTTGGTGTTGAGTGCGGATTTGCGTTCTGGCCTCACCAACAACAATTTAGTACTTAAATTTTATAATAGCACATATAAATCCCGGTTGTTGGTGTTTGCCTACGCATTTTGCCCAACCGCGAACACACAACAACGGCGCTTGAGAACACCAACAACTCTGATAAACCACATTGGCGTAGCCACATCCCGGGTTACTCCTTTTGCCTTTCAATTTTTAAATCCAGGTAGGGCGCTTCCTCTTTGCCGTTATTCATATTTTTTGCAACAAAATGCCACGACTTTGTTTGCGGTTGCCATGTAAAACTTTCAACGTCAAAGCTGCCGGTAGACGGGTCAGCAAACCGGCTCACAAATTTTATTTCATTGCCATTACGCGTGCCGAATAAAAGATAGCCGAGCTGGTTACCTGCACCAAACACATTCAGCAAATGTGCCGCATAACGTTTATTGCCGTGGTCGTAACCAATAAACAATAACGATTCATACTTCATGTGCAGCCAGGGCACAGTATCGTTTCCTGTTTCATGAACCTGGAAAAACTGGTGGTTCAATATCCACTTTCCTTCAAAGTGTATATTTTTAAATTTCTGCTCATGCACCGTTCCGGAAGCCGTCCACATACCTGCAAAATGATCGAGCAAATCATCATAAAAACGATGATCTGTAGTATCATCCGTGATTTGAGAAAATGAGGGAACCGAAATGATACCTGCAAAAAATAAAAAACAAAATTGTTTCATACTATACTAATTTTTGCTGTATTGCTTTTGCAACGGCCTCACTTTTGGAATGCACGTGCAGTTTTTCGTAAATATGCCTTACATGTGTTTTAACGGTGTCTATAGACAGGAAGCAGGATTCTGCAATACCCTGGTACGATTTACCTTTTACCAGCCAGCCCAGGATCTCTTTTTCACGGTCTGACAAGTCAATAAATTCATTTTTTGTTGTTGCTGACTGATGCCTGAACATTTCCAATACTTTTGCGGCAATAGAAGGCGCCATGGGCGCGCCGCCATTGTATGTTTCGTGAATGGCTTCAATCATTTTTTGCGGGGATGTTTTCTTGAGCATATAACCGGAGGCTCCTGCACAAAGCGCTGCAAAAATCTTATCATTCTCCTCAAATACAGTCTGCATAAGAATTTGAACGTTGGGGAATTTTTCTTTGATGATCTGCACGGCCTCAATACCCGAAGTGCCGGGCATGTTTATGTCCATCAGCACCACATCAGGATCGGCAGCCTGCATGCTGCGCAAAATTTTATTCGCATCCGCAAAAGCACCGGTGCAATACATATCTTCGCGGCTGTTTACAAGCTGTGCTAAGCTTTCGCGCAATACTTTATTGTCTTCGAATATGGCAACTTTTATTTCCATATTTAAAATAACTGAATTAATTATTCATATCGCATCACCCGTTTAAGTGATTTTGAATGTAAGCGCTGCTTTTGTTCCATTGTTTATTTCCGAGCTGATCGCATACGCCGCATTTAATTCTTCCGCCCTTCTTTTTAAGCTGCTCATGCCATTGCCGTTATAGCTTTCTCCTGTTTTAAAACCTTTGCCGTCATCCGTAATATTCATTTCTATATTACTTTCTTTCCTGCTAACGGTTACCGTTATCTTTTTTGCACCGGAATGTTTTGCCGCATTGTTGATGGCTTCTTTAAAAAACAGGTAAATATTTTTACGCTGCTTCATGGTAAGTTTTATATTATGTAAAGCGGCATCGCTATTAAAGGTAAGTTGTATGTTTTTTGCTTCCGTTATTTCAGTAGCAAACAAATACATGCGTTGCAGCAGGTTTTCAAAATGGTCGTTATGGGGGTTTACCGTCCAAACAATATCGCTCATGTTTTCCTGTATGGCTGCCGTGCTTTCGCCAATAGAAGTGAGCAGTTGCAATGCTTCCGGCGATTTTGCCTTTGCCAGCTCATTCATAATACTGATGCTGCTGAGCGTTGAACCAATATCATCATGCAAATCGTCGGCAATGCTGTTGCGGATATTTTGCAGTTGCTTTATTCTCCTGTTTCTAATGATCATAAATGCTGCCAGCGAACCAACGATAAACACTACCAGTAACAGGTATAAACGATAACGATTTTGCACACTGGAAGTAGCCAGTTCAACTGCATGTTCGTTTTCATTTTTCTTCAGCAGTATATTTTGAAAAGCCATCATCTTTTGATGACTATGCAGGCTGTCTTTTATTTTTATTGACAGGTGCAGGTATTTTAAAGCGCTGTCAGCAGAATGACTTTCTTCATATATAGCAGCAATAATTTCAGCAGCCTGTTGTTTGCCTGCGGGAAATGTAGTAAGGTTTGTATCAGCCAGTATTTTTTTTGAATACATTAAAGCAGAATCAGGTTGATGTTGTTTTTTGAACACACCTGCCATCCCATTGCAGGCATCAATCCAGTTATACTTCATGTTGGTCCACTCACTAGGAGGAATGCTCATTCGATAATATTTCAACGCTGAGTCATTCATATCATTAATTGCATAAGCATCTGCCAGCGTTACGTAAACACCACTTTGAGACCATTTCATTTCCCAGTCATTAGAAGAATAATAACTGCTTGTTTTGAAAAGAGCGTACCCTTTTTGTGCATAAAACAATGCAGAGTCATATTGTTTTAACCCGATAAATACCGGTGACAACATGCTATACATACGATGCAATTCGGGCAGTTTATTCTCAATGCCTATTTGCAATACTTTTTTATAGTAAGGCATTGCGGCTGCAAATTCACCAAGGTTAGCGTAACTATCACCAACAGCGCCACTGGAAAAACCCGTTGCATAAATGCTGTTCATTCTTTTGGCAAGAGGGATCAATTTAAGAGCGTTCTCCAGTTCCTGGCTATAATTTCCCATAGAATACAATGCGGCATTTATACTAATTATCGAAAATAATCTGCCGTTATCAAAGTTTAATTTTTCTGAAAGGTCATGAGCCTGCCGGCCATATTGCAAAGCAGTATCAGGGTATGCAAACGCATAGAAGTTGCAAAGGGTAATTAATGTCCATACTTTATTGGTATCTTCCTTTTGATATAATGCGGCATTTTTCACTGAATCAACCCATTGCTCTTGTGCTTGTGCAATAACAGCTATTAAGCAACAAATGACAGCCACGATATGCACAAAACATTTTTTCATTATACCGGTTTAAATCTTAACTGTATTGTGGTACCCTGGTTGGTTAATGATGCGATGTTATACACCGAATTCAGTTCTTCCGCTCTCCTTTTTAAGCTGCTCATGCCATTACCGTTGTAACTTTCTCCTGTTTTAAAACCTTTGCCGTCATCCGTAATATTCATTTCTATATTACTTTCTTTCCTGCTAACGGTTACCATTATCTTTTTTGCGCCGGAATGTTTTGCCGCATTGTTGATGGCTTCTTTAAAAAACAGGTAAATATTTTTACGCTGCTTCATGGTAAGCTTTATATTATGTAAAGCGGCATCGCTATTAAAGGTAAGCTGTATGTTTTTTGCTTCCGTTATTTCAGTAGCAAACAAATACATGCGTTGCAGCAGGTTTTCAAAATGGTCGTTACGGGGGTTTACCGTCCAAACAATATCGCTCATGTTTTCCTGTATGGCCGCTGTGCTTTCGCCAATGGAAGTGAGCAGTTGCAATGCTTCCGGCGATCTTTCTTTTGCCAGCTCATTCATAATACTGATGCTGCTGAGCGTTGAACCAATATCATCATGCAAATCGTCGGCAATGCTGTTGCGGATATTTTGCAGTTGCTTTATTCTCCTGTTTCGTATAGTGGTAATAGCAATAATAGAAAATGTAATAAACAAGGTGATCAAAAAATATAACCGGTACCTGTTTTTTAATGCAGTTGTGTCGGCTTCTATTGCTCTTTGATTCTCCTGGTCTTTCAATAAAGCATTTTGAAATGCAAATGTTTTTTCACGGCTGTAAACACTGTCTTTTACATTTTGTGCAATGCGCAGATATTTTAAACTGCTGTCGGCTGTTTTTTGCGCTTCATATACGTCTGCCAAAAGGTCTGCTGCTTTTAACCTGCCGGCGGGATAAGCCCGGGTAAATTTATCTGCCAATACTTTTTTTGCATACCATATTGCAGAGTCTTGCTGACGTTGTTCCTGAAATATATGCGCTATCCCGTTATACGCATCCACAACACCCACCTCTATGTCTGTTTCAAGGCTTAAAGCAATGCTTTCACGATAGTAGTATAAGGCTGAGTCATATAGATTATTAACCTCAAAAGCTTCTCCTAAAACTAAATATACAAGGCCTTTTGCCACCTTGCCATCGTTGCCATTGCTATTATATAAAGCGGGCTGCGCTTTCAGGAGTTGCAGGCCTCTGCGTGCAAAAAGAATGGCCGAGTCGTACTGGTGCAAGCCAATATAAAGGGGCACTATTGCAGCGCAGCCGGAATACAATTCGTCCGGAAAATGCTCCGCTATATTTTTCATTACTATACTTGTATATTTTTTAGCTGAATTGTAGTCGCCGAGATTAATATAACTGTCTGCCATCATTCCGTTGCTCCAGCCATAAGAATACAGGTCATTTAATCTTTTAGCGATAGGCAAAGCTTTGAAAGCAAGGTTCAGTTGTTCGGTATAATTACCGGTAACATGCAATCCGTTATGTAATGATTGTATTGACCAAAACATACCGCTGTCATACTTCAGTTTTTCAGCTATCGCTAAAGCTTTTCTTGCGTACATAATGCAGGAGTCAGGATCGTTGTATACGTAATAATCTGCAATGTTTCTTAGCGTCCAGACTTTATTGGTATCTTCTTTTTGTGTAAGTGCGGCTTTTTTTAATGAATCAACCCAGGCGTTTTGGGTGTACGCCCA
The DNA here is from genome assembly GCA_019638615.1 of Chitinophagaceae bacterium. Taxonomy (GTDB): domain Bacteria; phylum Bacteroidota; class Bacteroidia; order Chitinophagales; family Chitinophagaceae; genus Agriterribacter. The sequence continues at coordinate 66,134 of JAHBTL010000022.1, forward strand.
CGAGGAACACATACTACAAACAATGAGTAATAATATCGTTTTACTGCTTCCCATAAATGGGTAAAGAAAGTTATTTCAGGCATCAAATGCAATCACCCTTTTGGGTGATTTGTAGTAAAAAGGTTTCCAATCTTCCGAAGGTTCGGAACGCTTACCAGCATTTATGTATGCTCAGTCTTCCATTCCTGCGGCGTTACGCCATACTCCTGTTTAAATACCCTTGCGAAATAACCGGGATCATTATAGCCGCAGTCCAACGCTACTGATGCTATACTATTGGACGGATCCAGTAATAATTCTTTTGCTTTTTTAAGCCGGATCATACGGATGAATTTGTTGGGAGAACACCCGGTGAGCGCTTCCAGCTTGCGATGCAGTTGCGAATGACTCATAAAGACCAGCCTGCATAATTTCTCAACGGTAAAATCTGCATCCGTCAGGTTTTGCTCCACTGCTTCTCTTACCCTTTTTACAAAACTGTTTTCAATAGTATGGTCGTCTTTTTTATCATGGATCACAACCGGTTGTGTGGGTACATCGCCCTGTATACCAGCCTTTTTAAGATAATATTGCTGCAGGTTTTTACGCATTTCCAGTAATTTATTTACCCGCACCAGCAGCTCTTCTTTATTGAACGGTTTTTCCAGGTAGGCATCCGCGCCCTGCTGTAACCCTTCTATCTTACTGCTTATATCGGCTTTGGCGGTGAGCATAATAACAGGGATATGGCTGGTGTTTTCATTGCGACGTAATTTGTTCACCAGTTCAAACCCATCCACAAAAGGCATCATTACATCGGTAATGATCAAATCAGGAACAATATCTGTAGCAATGTCAAAACCTTCCCTGCCATCTTTGCCTACTGCAAGCCTGTAATCAGAAAGACAGGATGCGGTATAGGCTACCACATCCGCATTGTCTTCTACCAATAATATCAATGGCACACCGATGCTTTTTTCGTCCTTACCCGGCATCCATTCGCTGAGATCCGGCTTTGCAATAACAGGAGAGGAAATTTGTTTTTTAATATCAGGCAGTGCTGGTCTCTCTGTTGCCGTTACCTTTTTCAGTGGAAGCGATACCGTAAACTCACTGCCCTTAAAAGCGCCGGCCGGCGGGCTTTTTACCATGATCTCTCCATCCATTAATTTAACCAGCTCTTTTGTGAGCGCTAAACCGATACCTGTGCCTTCCGTTTTCCGGGTATGACTGTTATCTAATTGATAAAACCTGTCGAAAACATATTGCAACTGATCTTCGGGTATGCCTATGCCGGTATCTTTTACTTTAATGATTAAAGTAATATTATCAGTGTTACCGGAGGGTATGGTTTCCGATACACTGATATAAATATTTCCTTTTTCAGGTGTGAATTTGATGGCATTGGAAAGCAGGTTGGATATGATCTGTCTTAATTTCTCCCTGTCAAATTCCAGGTGCAGCGTGTCAATATCCGTTAAAAAGTGTAACTGTTTTTGCTGGCTTTCTGCTAGTGAATGAAAGGATTCAACGATATACCGCAGAAAATGGATAACATCTCCGGGCGATAACTGCAACTGCATTTTACCCGTCTCCAGCCTGGAAAGATCAAGCAGTTGATTCACGAGGTTCAGCAGGTTTTGTCCGTTGCGCACGATCATATCCATGCGGGTATCAAATTGCTCTGAAGGTTTTTCTGTAACCTGCTGCGCGATGCCCAGTATAACGGTAAGGGGCGTACGAAATTCGTGGGTAATATTGGTATACAATTGTGTTTTAACAGCGTCTAATTCTTTTGCCCTTTTAGCTTCTAACTGCTCATAGTTGAGCTGCGATTGCAGCTTTGCCTTGTTTACTTTAAACCGGAGGTACACTCTTATAGCCAAAGCTATCAGCAACGCGTATAGCATATATGCCCACCAGGTTCGCCACCAGGGAGGTAATACGCTGATCTTCAGCTCGGCGGTTTTATCACTCCATATACCCTGGCTGTTGCTGCCCTGCACTTTAAAAGTATAATCACCTGGCGGCAGGTGGAGGTACGTTACGGTGCGCCGTGTGCCGCTCTCTACCCATTCCTTATCAATGCCGGCCAGCTGATAGCGGTATTTGTTTTGTGCGGGCGCTGTAAAGTCAAGCGAAGAAAATTCGAGAGTGAGCACATCCTGCAAATGACGGAGTGTTATGGATGCTGTTTGCTCAATCGTTTTCTTCAGCACGCCTGTTTCATCACCGGGGGTTACCGCTTTATTACCAATTTGTATGGCAGTAATATATATGTTGGGCGAATAACTGCCGGACAATACTTTTTGCGGGTTAAAAATGTTGATGCCGTTCACTCCTCCAAATGCAAGATCGCCATTGGATAATTTCGCCAGCGCATTGGTATTGAATTCATCGGACTGCAGCCCATCACTCGTGCTGAACACCCGGAATTCCGGTGGCGAATCGTTTTCTTCTTTCGCCGCCGTCATGCAGAATATTCCACGGTTAGTGCTTCCCCATATATTACCGGCTTTATCAGCTAATATTCCATACACCACATCATTGGGCAACCCCTGTTGGGTAGTGTAATGAATAAATTTCCCGGTTGATTTTTGCATACGGTTGAGCCCTCCGCCTTTGGTACATATCCATAGGAAATCATTATCAGCAGGATCATCCATAAACCAGGAAACATAATTATAGCTCAGGGAATTACTGTTACCGGGAATATTTTTAAACCATTTTACTTTAGGTGAGGATGTATCGTTCGCAAATGCCAGTCTTGCAAAACCATGTTCAGTGCCCAGCCAGAAACTACCCTGTCCATCCTCGTACAATGCATTGGTTTGTGTAAGCGCCGTTGTGCCCGTATATTGCTCAATATCTATTACAAATTTTGAAAGGTTGCCGGTGGCAGGGTCAACCCTTGCCAGCGTGCCATTGGCGCCGCAAACCCATATACGATTCCTGCTGTCTTCGATAAATGGCTGCAGTTGCTCAGTAGGGGTTGTGTTTACCGGTTCGTCATACACGGCCGTTAATTTCATGCCGGCCGTATGCCGGAACATTTTCTTTTTCCCACACCAATAAAGCCAATAGTCGCCGTTTTTTGCCCGCACCACATTCGTAAAAGCAAGTCCATCGTTGATAACAGGCTCAACCGGGTTGACGCGTTCTTCTCCTTCAGGGTTCAATAATTTAGCCGTTCTCCACCCCTGCACATACAGCATATTATTATTCCAGGTTGTTATCCGCTGTATGCTCAGGTTCGGCAAAACAGGATGGAAGCGGTCGTTACGGACGCGGTATTTGTAAATGCCGTGCCCCATAGTGCCCACCCATAGCACACCCGACCGATCCAGCAACAGGCATTTAATATTCTGGTCTTTCACATCCGTTTTAAGATTGCAGGCGTATATATCATTGGTATTATTCCCCGCTTTTATACCATTAAAGTCATAAAGATTACAGCCAGTAACGCCGGTTTTTAACGGGAAGCGATGATCAATAATGAACGCCCCGTCTTTTTCATTGGTGATAATACCGGCCTTTAACTGTCCTGTGGAATCAATAAACCCTGTCCGGATATCCGGAATAACCTTCGCACTTAAAGCCTGGCTGAATTTTGCAGAAAGAAACCTGCCGGTTTTTTCTATAAGATTGGTGAAACGATGCCCATCGTATAAGATCTCAAAACCAGGCGTAGCAGGATTGAAAATAAAAATGCTGTTATCCGTACATTTTATCCAGATAAACCCCTTTTCATCTTTAAAAATCCAGTCTGCGGTACGGCCACCCGGTATATGCAGCGAAGTGATCACAGGCTTGCCGTCATCGGGCAGCGAAATAATGCTCAGGCTGCCGCCCTGCGGATTTACCAATATCTGCCCGTCAGGCAGTGCAACCATGGTGGCTTCCACCCGGTTACTTGAAAGCCCTGAGCCCTGATCAATCCGCAGGAAACGCCCGTTTTTTTTATTATATACATTTACTCCACCATCGTAGGTGCTTATCCAAAGCCGCCCCTTGCTGTCTTCCAGCAAATTGCTCAGCGAATTGCTGCTGATGGAACTGCTGTCCTGCGGATCGGTGGTAAATATTTTGAAGCTGTAACCATCGTAACGGTTAAGCCCACCCTTGGTGGCAATCCAGATAAAGCCCTCTTTGTCCTGCAACATGTCATTGATCAATCCCTGCGACAGACCCTGCGCAGTAGACATGGTTTCATAACCAGAGCTTGTTTGCGCGGAAGCCGGCTTCGCGCAGGCAGAAAAAAGGAGCAAAAAAAATATGGGAAGCGGAAGGGTTTTAGGCATCTCTATAAAGATACTTTGTCCTGCACATATTTACCTAACGGCAATGCCTGCTTTTTTGCCCGGAACGTACAAGAAAGGCGAATTTGTCCGGGTCATGCACAATTTGTCCAGGCAGAAGCTGAAAGTTTTAACTGAATTGATGAAAGACTCCTCACGCTCTGCGCGATCAGTCAGGAACTTTACGCAACCAATATTCAGGAATACTCTCCCGCTTACCACTGCCCGCCTATCAGCCAAAACATGTATTTCAATTATATTCCTAATTATTAAACTTCTGATAAAATGAAAAAAGCAATATCAGCGCTCGCGTTCACTTTTGCAGGCACGCTCCTTTTTGCGCAGAAAAAAGAAAACGGAACGATCTATATTGATCATCCCGCCATTAAAATAATAGATGAATTTGAGAAAGCGACGGTGGCGGGAGATTCAGCCAGAATCGCCGGCTTTTTAACGGAAGACTTTAAATCGTATAATGGTACAACCACCAGTTTGAGTAATTTAAGCGAAGCCGGCACCGGCAAGGCGGCATATGTAAATACCATGCTTCACTACAACAGGGAACTGGATTATTTTGCCATAGAGCCTGTACCCGGTTCTTACCCCGATGCGCTTGATTATAAAAAAGACAATAAGAACGGGGATATCGTGATACAAGACTGGATCATAATAAAGGGTGTACATAAAGCTACGGGGGTAAAGATAGACGCCGCGGCGCAGCGTATCTATTATCTTACCAAAGACAATAAAATCAAACGGATCATCAGCTATAGTAATGGTAAGGTGATGGATGAGATATATGCCAGCTTTGCTAACAGAACCAATGGAAAGATCTACAATCATCACGATAATATCAATACCATTCGCAAAGCCGTGTATGCTTTTGAAAAAGGCGATATTGAAAAATACCTGGGCTATTACAGCGACAATGCGGAGTTCTATGATATTAACGGGGAATGGGGAAAAACCCGTACCAAAGCGCAGGAAAAAGAGAATATTCAGCAATTCCTGTCGCAATTTGAAATTAAGAGCATAGATATGATCGGCTATCCCGACTACCTGGAATATGAAATGGACAATGGTCGCGAAGTGCTCTCGTGGTGGAAATTTAACCTGGTAAGGAAGTCGGATAAAAAAGCCATCGTTCTTCCTATGCATCTTAGCAACAGCTTTGATGAAAAAGGGAATATTGTTGCTGAATCGGCTTATTACAGTGAAGCGTTACTGGCGAAATGATATTACCAGGCTGATCAAAATCGTTTTTCTCATGTTACGCGTTCAATAAACGCATCAGGCTTCCTTTCCAGGTCGCCTTTTTTGTATCTGCGGATTGTTGTTGGTAAGGTCAAGGCAATAGGCTATGCACAACACCAATAATGATGTTTAAAGCCTTAATTTATTCTATGGCATAGATATAGGTATCTGCACTTCCAAAATACAATACTCCTTCGTCTATCCATACGGTGGAAAGAATGCTCCCCATCGTTAAAAACGCTTCATACAGTGAATTAATATCTTCCTGGTATTTGGCTATTATATCTTCCCTTATCTTTTTTGAAGCATCCAAAAAAGCCGCATGATTCTTTTGACTTAACTCGGTTCGAAAGATTGCCGAAACCTTTCCTGTAGCAATATCTAATTTGTAAAGCACTCCGTCCATGCACCCAAAATAAGCAGCGTTATTGTTAATAGAAGCGCTGCTAAATATATTAAGGGGAACAAATGGATCATACAGCTTTTCGCCATAATTTTTTCCAAGCACAGTGATATTGTGCGCATCAGACATGGTTACGATCAACCTGTCTTCCGAAACACTTGGAACGCTCGTCCAGCTTCCCGGCTGATGGTATACCCAGTGCCCGCTTCCATCTCTTATTTTCAATGCATATACATTATAGTCCCTGGCACAGAAAAAAACGGTGCTGTCGGCAATTGTTGCGTTAAATTGTACTTCTCCTTTCGGGAAATAATGTTCTCCTATTGTATTGAACTTCCACCGCAAAGTACCGTCGGTATTGATACAATAAAAAAATCCGTCAAAGCTTCCTGCCAGCACGGCGTTATCTGCTATTACGGGTGAAGCATGTACAATGCCGCCGGTTTTATATTTCCACAACATCTTACCTGTATGCTCATCCAGAGCATAGATATAGCTGTCGCCGCATCCGAAATAGACTACCCCGTTGCTTATGGCAGGAGACGATTGGTAATAATCCCAGGCATCGTAAAACTGTTCTCCTGCTGTGCTGAATGTCCATTCCTGCTTCCCGGTGTTTGCATTGAGGGCGTAAAAAATGCCATCGGTGCTTATAAAGAAAATTTTATTCCCCTCCGCAGCAATAGAAGACCGTATTTCACCGCCGCTCCTGAATTTCCAGACCAAGCGGCCGCTTGTTTTATCAAGCGCATACAATATGCTGTCGCACGAGCCGGTTATGAGCATATTTTTGACAAGCACGGGAGACGAAAATATTTTTCCTTTTGTTTTGAACTTCCATTTGACAGACGGATGGTCTGCTACCTGTTTTGAAGAGGTGAAATTTTTTCTGCCTGCCGTTCTGCAAAATTGCTGTGCATATGCAGCACCGGTTGTTATTGAGGCAATTGTGATAATAAAATATATACTTAGCGTTTTATGCATGTTCGGGAATAATAAACCTGGTAAGGTAGGTTGAAAAGATAAATATATTGATTTAAATGTTCCTTTGGTATCGTTGTTGACTTTTGGTTTTCCATAGTGTCTCCTCGCGTTAAACCTTGCGTGAAGGGAGGGACGCTGCGGGGAATTTGATCGTCTTCTTTTTCATAGCCACATCTTCTTTATATTGCAGGGGTAAAATTGCAGGCTTTGATGCTCCGCCTGCTGCGGAGTCCTGCCTACGCACATTGTTCAGAGGTGAGACTATGCGGAGAAAGAAATATCCTGCTTTTGCTTTTCATTACGCGGCGAGCCGGGCGGCTATCGCACATCCCTGTACGCCGAGACTACACCCGGGAAGATGGCAGAACACCCGGCGGCGAAAAAATGGCGGCAGGTGCGAGTTGGAGGAGCTCTTTTTACTTTTATAAACGGATAGCTTTTTTTTGAGCGCTACGATTTCTTTTGCCTGCTCCTGCACCTGTACCAGCAAGGTTAGCTTCTGAATAGCAAGTTCCTGCTGTGGCCTAAAAAAGGTTAACTTCGCAGCGATTTTCCAGGGTTTATAATTAAAGGGCATTTACTTTTGTTCCAACATCAATAACATGTCAAAAAAGCAGGCGCAATCAAAAACAACGACAGAGAAGACATTGCTTACAACAGTTCAGCCTACAGGAAATGATACGAAATCACAGCAATATCTGCCTTTGATATTTTGCAGCTTACTGGGCATTTGGTATTATTATATGTTCAGCGTTTCCGAGGGTCTCTATCAGCATGATGAAACAGGTCATATGCTGGATATGCTCGGGTTTTGGGAGCATCCTCTGGACACGATGATCAATTTATGGTCGAGAGGCGGTTATAAAATACTATATGCCATTTCCGGTGCCATGGGAGAAAAGGCTATTGTAATAACCAACATACTTTTTACCTGCGGATCCGCATATCTTACCTGGCTGGTGGCTAAAAAGCTGGAACTTAAACATGCCTGGCTGGGCTTTTTTTTATTCGGCCTGCAGCCATTTATCCTTAATCTTTCTTTCAGGTGCTACCCCGAAGTGCCTACCATGTTTTTTTCTATACTGCTCATTTTTTTCTACCTGCGTAAGCAATATATATGGGCGGCGGTTACGGCTTCTTTTTTATTCACACTACGTCAGGAAATGGCCGTGTTTGCCGTATTCCTGGGTGTCTTTTTTTTGGTAAAAAAGAGATGGCTGCCATTCCTGTTGCTGGCCTGGGCTCCTATTGCCTTAGGATGTGTAGGGTGGTATAAGACCGGCAATCCCATGTTTATTGTAGATACTCTGGTACAGGGAGGGTTTGCCGATACTTATCAGCGTAACGGTTTCTTCTATTTGTGGCTGATGATACCGGAAATTGTAGGAGCCATCATCGCTATTTTGTTTATATCCGGCTATATATCCGTATTTACGGGCGATAAAGAAAGCAGGAAACAGCAGTTCCGGAAATTTCATTCGGTATTTATTTTATTTACTGTTTATTTTTTAATGCATTGTGTGTTTACATCAAAATCCTTCGGCTTTGGGCGGAGCGGTGGCCTGGGCAGGTTTATCATTGTTGTATCACCATGTATCGCTTTAATAGCGCTGGCAGGGCTCAATTTTTATAGCAGCATACAGGCATCAGTAAAAACAAAATTCAAGTTGTTCGCAGTTTCATTTCTTACACTGGTATTTTACCTGCTGTCACTGGAAAGTATCATGCCCGCAGTATTTAACAGCCTGGTAGTTATGAGCGCCGTAGACAAAAACGCTTTTGCGATAATGGTAAGCGCAGTTATTATATTCCTGCTGATTATACTAAAACCTCAGAATACGCAATTATATGCGGCTTTGCTGGCCGGAATCCTGTTCCTCTATACGATTATTTCAGTAAAACCTATAGCGCTTACTGCAGAGGACGAAACAATGAAAGATGCTGCCGACTGGTTCTGGAACTCCCCGTACGCAAAAGACAAAGTACATGCAGCGCATTCGTTATTTACTTATTATGGTATGAAGAACGGAGGGGATTACAGGCATGTGATGGGGCTGGACTCCACAACACTGGTGAATGCGCCCAAAGGAGAAATATTCGTGATAGACAATCATTATGCTTTGAAAAGCGTGAGCCCGGAGCTGCTCAACAAATCGAAGCTGGTAGTATTGCAACAGTTTAATATACAAGGCGCTCCTTTTGCAGCCGTTATACTGCAAAAACAATAAAAGAAGCTGAAGAAGAAGTTATGAATGAAGAAAAAAGAATTGCCGTAATAGGAGCGGGACCTGCCGGCCTTACTGCCGCTTATTGTTTAACCAAAAAAGGCTATAAGGTTGATGTGTACGAAGCAGATAAACAGGTGGGAGGGATGTGTAAAACAATTGATCTTTGGGGCTGGAAAGTAGATATAGGACCTCACCGGTTTTTCAGCAGCGACAGGAAAGTAAATGAACTGTGGCTGGAGGTTGCCGGAAGAGATTATAAAATGGTATCAAGGCTTACACGTATCTATTATAAATCGAAGTTCTATCTGTATCCGTTAAAGCCCATGAACGCGTTTTTAAATCTGGGGACTTTTGAAACGGCAAGATGCTTACTAAGCTATTTTGCACAGAAAATTAACCCTACCCCGCTACGGGATGATTTTGAATCCTGGGTAACGCGCCGTTTTGGTAAAAGATTATTCTCTATTTTTTTTAAAAACTATTCAGAGAAACTCTGGGGACTACCATGCACTGACCTGGATTCTGATTTTGCCACGCAAAGGATTAAAAAACTGTCCTTATATGAAGCAGTAAAAAACGCGTTCTTTGGAGGAGGCGGTCATAAAACACTGGTTGATGAATTTGCCTACCCTGTGGGAGGTACCGGGATGATTTATGAGCGTATGGCGCAAAAAATACAGGAAGGAGGAGGAGGCTTATATTTGAATGCTCCTGTACAAAAAGTAATTATCCGGGATAAAACGGTAAAAGGGTTAATCAACAGCAGCGGTGCAGTAGTGGATTATGACCATGTCATCAGCACCATGCCGCTGACTATTCTTGTAAACAGGCTGGATGGCAGGCCTGAAGATATTAAACAAAAGATTGCACAACTGAAATTCCGGAATACCATTATCGCTTACCTGAAGATTGATGGTGTAAATATGTTTGAGGATAACTGGTTGTATGTACATTCTCCTGATATTAAAACCGGGCGGATCACTAATTTCAGAAACTGGGTGCCACAGTTATATAAAGATCAGCAAAACACGGTTATTGCAATGGAATACTGGTGTAATGATGAGGACGCGATGTGGAAGCAGGATGACGAGGCGCTTCTTGCAACAGCGAAGGAAGACATGGAAAAAACCGGATTATTAAAAGGAAATAAAATACTGGACGGTAAAATTGTGCGTGTGCCCAGGTGTTATCCGATTTACAAAAAAGGTTATAAACAGATGTTGTACCCGGTTGAGGAGTATTTGAAAACGATCAGGAATTTATATCCCATCGGGCGTTATGGCGCATTTAAATACAATAACCAGGATCATTCTATCTTAATGGGTATTATGGTAAGTGAAATTATTGCTGATGGGAAAGCACAAGATTTATGGGCCGTAAATACAGATTATGAAAGTTACCAGGAAAGCGCTGTTATTACTGAAACAGGACTGGAAATAAAATAATATTACCGAAGACAGGCAGAAAGCACCCCGAGGTATAATCATCGTCTCTCTTTTATTTAATCTACATCTTCCTCATGTGGCATTAAATACAACCTTTGATTCTCCACCTGCCGCAGAGGCGCCTGCTAATTCACGTAGCCCGGATGAGAGAGCCGGGTAGGCAAGAGCATTTCAGCCAACACATGATTTGGAGTTGAGGTGTTGCAGAGAAAGAAATTTATTAGCAGCCGGGGCGCTGTCGATCCGGTATTGCATCCCGGCAGCAAACCGGGGCAAAAATTTCACAGTACGTTCATCGGACTGCACGCTCCATAGCAACCGCTTCTGCTGAGTAACTATGCTATAAAAACGGCATGTTATTATGAGTAATTATTTTTAAAACAGGGTTATATGAACAACAAACGGTCCCGCCAGTATTTTCAAAAGCAAAAAGGAGCCACGCATCCCATTCGTAGAAAGGAAGATGTACAGAAAAATCCGGATAACAGGATTGACCAGGATTTTCCGGGGTTCCCGCATGCGCCCGCAAAGGAAGAGCTTATTAATCCCGAGACAAAGCAGGATGAAAAAACTGCCGGCACCGACGGAGAGCGTTAATGACAGGATCGCTCTTACAGTACCTGGTTAAACTCCAGCCTTTCTCCATCGGGGCCGGTAATATTGAAATATTTGCAGCCGTTTTTCCAGAATTGTAAAAAAACAGGTGCCGGCTCCAGGATATTAAACCCTGCTTTCAACAGGCTGTCGTATGCTGCATTAATATCACTCACATCAAAAGCTATGTGGTCAATATGCCCGTCCTTCCTGTTTTTAACCTCCTGCAATAGGGCCCCGGGCAACTGGTAAAGCTCAATAACAATAGCGCCCTGTTGCATCATAATGCATGTTCCTTTTCCTTCGGGTTGTGTAAATTCCGCTTCCATTACGTTGGTAAAACCAAGCATGCGGTAAAAATTTTCTGATGTGCGGATATCCGTCACAGGAATTCCGATGTGCTGAATGGCTTTTAGCGATAACTGTACGGGCAATGGCATGACTTTTTTTGTGCTTTTTTATGAATGAGATCCTTCCGGCACAATTAAATTAACCAGAATTTTTTTACGGCATGCAATTTTCTTTTGTTAGGTTACACATTATATGCAGCTCATAGAATTTACAGACAAGGGGCTTTATTGCAGCGCCGGAGATTTTTATATTGATCCCTGGGCACCTGTAGACAAGGCGGTGATCACTCACGCGCACAGCGACCACGCTCGCCCGGGGAATGCTTTTTACCTCTGCCACACGCAAACAGCTCCTGTTTTAAAGCTGAGGTTGGGAGACATCAGTGTACAAACACTGGAATGGAATGAACCTGTTTATATCAATAACGTTAAAGTATCCTTGTACCCTGCAGGGCATATCATCGGCTCATCGCAGGTAAAGGTGGAGCACAATGGCGAAATATGGGTAGTAAGCGGTGATTATAAAATTGAAAATGACGGGTTAAGCGGGACATTTGAACCGGTTCGCTGTCATACTTTTATTTCCGAATCCACCTTCGGGTTGCCTGTTTACCACTGGAAATCACAGCAGGAAATTTTTGCCGATATACGGCAATGGGTTACCGGCAACCAGCGGGCAGGCAAAACTTCCGTGATGATCGCATACAGCCTGGGCAAGGCGCAAAGAGTTTTGAAGTGCATAGCGGAAATTACCGACAGGATCTTTGTGCATGGCGCTGTATGGAATGTGCACCAGGCGCTGCTGGCAGCAGGCCGGGCATTGCCGGCCGTACAGAGGATTACTCCTGAAACAAATAAAAGTGCTTTTAAAAATGCGGTTATCATTGCTCCTCCCAGCGCCGACGGAACGCCGTGGATGAAAAAGTTTAATCCTTACAGCGTGGGAGTATGCAGCGGCTGGATGCAGATACGCGGCAACATGCGGCGCAGGAATGCAGATGCCGGTTTTGCATTGAGCGATCATGCAGACTGGGAAGGGTTATTAACGGCAGTAAAAGAAACCGGCGCTGAAAAAGTGTTTGTAACCCACGGCTTTCAGTCTGCCTTCAGCCGTTATTTAAATGAAAACGGCATACGATCGGAAGAAGTAAAAACAGCATACGGAGGGGAGGAGGAAGAGCAGGAAAAGCCTTCTACGTCTAAAGAGCAGGAAGAAGAAATTGCAGGAGGTGACATATGAAAACCTTTGCTTTATTAATCGCTCAATTGGGCGCCAGCACCAAAACCAACGAAAAGCTGGATGCGTTGGCGGAATATTTTGCAACAGCCGCTGATCCGGATAAGGTATGGGTGATCGCTTTGTTCAGCGGCAGGCGCCCCAAAAGGGTCATCAGCTCTGCCTTTTTACAGTTATGGTGCATGGAAGCCGCCAACCTCCCGGCGTGGTTATTTGAAGAATGCTATCATACGGTAGGCGACCTGGGAGAAACCATTGCCTTGCTTTTACCGCCCGCGAACCGCGAACGCAGTGATACGAGCCTTTCCTCTGTTATCAGCAGGCTAATGACGGTTGAGAAGGAAGAAGAGCGTGTTAAAAAGGCCTTTGTAATGGATACCTGGATGCAACTGGACAAAGACGAACGTTTTGTTTTTAATAAACTGCTTACCGGAAATTTCAGGATCGGCGTTTCACAAAAAACGATCGTAAATGCACTGGCAAAAACAATACAACTGGAACCCAGTGTAATTGCACATCGCATCAGCGGCAACTGGGATCCTGCTACCACTTCGTTTGAAACATTATTAAGCGAAAAATCTTCCGCGGCCGATCATTCAAAGCCCTACCCTTTTTACCTGGCGTATGCCATAGACGGGGAAGTGAGCGCTATAGGCAACGAAGAAGAATGGCAGGCAGAATGGAAATGGGATGGCATACGCGGGCAGCTCATCAAACGCAACCATGAAATTTTTGTGTGGAGCAGGGGAGAAGAGCTGATGACGGAAAAATTTCCTGAATATCATGCACTAAAGAACATGCTGCCGGAGGGACTGGTGCTGGATGGTGAGATTATCCCCAGCATTGAAAACAAGCCCCTGCCCTTTGCCCTGTTGCAAACGCGCATAGGGAGAAAAAATGTTACAGGTAAAAATCTCCGGGAAGCGCCTATCGCATTTTTCGCATATGATGTATTGGAATACAATGGAAACGATTTCAGGGGGCAGCCATTGAGCGCACGCCGTGTATTGCTGGAGGAAATAGTAAGCGCTGTGAACCACCCGGTACTGATCATTTCCCCCGTTATTGAATTTACCTCCTGGGATCAACTGGAGAACATCCGGAGCGGCTCACGCGATATGGGTGCCGAAGGTATTATGCTCAAGCGAAAATCTTCTGCTTACCAGGTGGGACGTAGGGTGGGCGATTGGTGGAAATGGAAAGTGGATCCGTTGGTGATCGATGCAGTGATGGTATACGCACAAAAAGGGCACGGGCGCAGAAGTAATTTGTACACAGATTATACGTTCGCGGTAAAAGACGGCGACCGGTTGGTGAGCTTTACGAAAGCCTACTCCGGTTTAACGGATAAAGAGTTCGCTCAGGTAGACGCGTTTGTAAAAAAGAATTCACTTGAAAAATTCGGCCCTGTAAGAACAGTTAAGCCCGAACTTGTTTTTGAAATAGCGTTTGAAGGAATAGCGGCCAGCAACCGGCATAAATCGGGAGTGGCATTGCGTTTCCCACGCATTAACCGCTGGAGGAGAGATAAAAAACCAGACGAGATCAACACGCTGGAGGACCTGAAAAAATTGCTGCAGGCATATGGCAAATGAACCGGCTTTACTTCTTGCTCCAAAGGGGCGGACTCATTCATGCATGACGAACATCCTTGCTCTTTGTTTAAATTATACACATGGCTGAACGAAGATTTACTGAATGTGAGAAATTATAATGTGCTTTTTTAAATAAATGAGCTAACTTAATAGGAACTAAAGCTCTTTTTATGATACACCTAACGATTTCCCGCATTGCCATTTTACTACTGGCGCTCGTAATGATTGTTTTCGGAATTCAGCACTTTACCAATCCTGACAACATGCTGGTATATGTGCCGCTTTATCTTCCGAAAGGAATAGTTTGGGTTTATTTAGTAGGAATAGCGTTTATCCTTGCAGCGCTCGCTTTTATAACCAACCGGTACGTTTCTTTGGCCGGGTACCTGCTTGCCGGATTGCTGGTATTGTTCGTAGTATTGATTCACATACCCAATCACCTGAACTCCGGTGATCCGGTTATGAGACAGATAGCCCTGGTAAATGCATTGAAAGATACAGCATTGGCCGGATTTGCCATGTACATTGCCAGCACTGCCAAACACCAGCGGTTAACCGCCAGTAACTAAAATCGCTTATTTTAGAATGAATGAATTGTTCCCGGGCGTATATTCCCGGAACAGGTAAAGCCATGCCGGGAGTGAACTTCCTGATTTATTTTTCCCGCAGGCTGGATACAGTTTGTTGATCCTCTATCTTATTATTTCTATATTCTTCTTTATATTCAAATTTCCAGCGGTTGTGGCTCCAGAGGTATATTTCGGGCTGCTTGCGGATTACTTCCTCCAGGTATCGCACGTAGGCCAATGTAAGTTCACCTTCTTTCATTTCAGAAGGATTAATCGTTGCGAGCTTTGATTCAATTACATAATAACCCCGCTTAGGCTTGGAAAACCTGGTGAAAACAACCGGGATGTTATTGAACCGGGCGTTTTTTTCAGGCCCCTTTACAAAAGGGGTCCAGCGATCAAAAAATTGTATCCAGTAAGATTTTTCTGGTTGTCCCGGATTTTGATCCGCTACCAGCGCCAGCAGGTATTGGGTATTCCGGAAAGGGAGCATGGCATTTCGCATATCGGTTGCGGGCAACATAATAGAACCCGTTTTTTCCCTGAAATGCATGAATAACCGGTCTATCAGCTTGTTCCCGATAGGCATATACACTACCAGGAAGGGATAGGCTAACTGTTTGGTGACCCTTACATTTACCCATTCCCAATTAAAATTGTGCCCCAGGTGTACCTGGCAGCTTTTACCCGTATTGTATAGTTCATTGTAAATGGAAGGGTCAAAGCTTATTCTCTTTTGTAAGCTTTTTTCCGACATGGATAAAAGCTTGATCGCCTCCAAAAAAGTATCGGTAAAATTCCTGTAGAATTTCTTAATGATCTTTTTCTTTTCTGCTTCGGTTTTTTCGGGGAAAGCGATGGAGAGGTTTTTTATCAGCACCTTACGGCGGTAACCCAGTACATAACAAAGAATAAAATAAAAGAAATCGGAAATGCGGTAAATAACCCACAAAGGCAAAAAGGAAAACAGGTAAAGAAGTCCCAGCACAATATAATACATCCGGCAAAGATAAATGTTATAAGCAATGCTTAATTTCCGGGCATTTGTTGGGGGCATTACCGGGTGCATTCCCTGCGAGGAAAAAAGTTACTTTTAGTGAGAGCTATTTTCATTGCGGCAAAAACAGAAATAAGCAAATCCCGCAATAAAGTTCAATTTTTCAACTCTCCGGTAGGTGAGACACCATAGCCGTGAACGTAAGCCCCCGAGCTATTTTAGTGTTAGCAAAGGGTCGTTAGTCATAACATTGGGATAAAATATTTTCTTGTATTTCACCGATCACTTTACATGAAGGGTAGTCCGCCGCGGCGGACAAATAAAACGGATGGTTTTTTTACAAACAGGTAGCCGCTATGCGGCATGCTTCCCCGGGTGAATAAAATACTTTTAGTCAGCTTCTGCACTATACAAAATGCTGTTAGATATATGGGATTGGCTGTGCCATCGGCACAACCTGTTTGTAGATAAAGAGGTTAATTTCAATTATGCGCCTTAGGCGCTACCCTGGATGTAGAAAGAAGCCCCCCGGAGCCATTGATCCAGCAACTAAAGTTCAAAATCCCGCTTAATAATATTATATTTCCTTAACTAAATGACATTACCTTTTCAAAGTATTTTATGGACCCTGTTTCTTAAGTTGACGGCCATGGTGAGACACCGACCGGTAGTGGGGAGAGCAGAAGGCTTGTAAGTGGTTAAAAATAAATGCTACTGTTTAAAATATTTATTAATGGCTTCTACCTTATTATTTACCTGCAATTTTTCGTATGTATTGTAAATATGTGATTTTAATGTGCTTAAGCTGATAAACATCTTGTCTGCCGCTTCCTGGTAAGTCATTCCTTCTGCCAGGTAGGTAAGCATTTCGTCTTCCCGCCGGGAAATACCAAAGTCATTTTTGAAAGGTTTAAGATGGTTGCTTTGTTGCGAAAACAGGTTAATCAGCTTTCGTGCAATATCACTGCTGATGGGCGAGCCGCCATTATGAACTTCCTTAATTGCCTTTATTAAATCAGCCGGGGGAGTCGCTTTCATAAGATAAGAAGTAGCTCCCGCTTTCAGCGCATCAAATACCACTTCGTCCTGGTCGGCAACAGTAAAAGCCACAAATTCCGTATTGCGGCACCGGGGCTTTAATTTGGCAATGCACTCTACTCCCGACATATCGGGCAGGCCGATATCCATTAACACAACATCCGGGTTCTGCAGGGGAATGTTATACAATGCTTCCTGCCCCGTCCTTGCCGATCCTGAAAAAATAAATTCAGGATGGGTTTGAAATAGCTGGGTCAAAAGAATGTTGAAATCATTGTTATCTTCTACAACAAATACGGAAATCATATACCCATTTTTTCAATAAAAGGAGTTGCATTTAAAACGTCAGGCGTCTGCTATTGGAATACTCATTGTAACAGATAGTCCATTCTTGTTTTCCCAAAGTACATCGCCATTCAATTTTGCAATATTTTCCTGGATATTGCGCAATCCATTGCCGTGGATAATATTTTCAGGCAACCCCGAACCATTGTCGTGAATAGAAAAAAACAATACATTTTCCCGGTTCGCAATATCTATATTTATTAGCGAAGCGCTGGAGTATTTTACAGCGTTGTTTAATATTTCCTTTACTGAATGATAAATGTTCCTTCTTTTATAGCCTTCCAGCATGTTGCGCTGATCGTTGAGGTCAGATTGAAATACTAATTGTATACCGGTGGTTTGTAAAAAGCTGCCTGCAAATTTCCTGATATACGCCACAAGGCTTTGAACATTGTCATTATTGCTGTTCAGGCTCCATACAATTTCATTGATCTGGTTATTGATGGAGCGCGTGTTTTGAATGATAAGCGACATGACCTGTTTTTGACTGTCATTATCGCCCGATAGGGTAATCATATTGGCAGCCATATTGAGGGTAGTTAATGCCGGCCCGATATCATCGTGTATTTCTTTGGAAATTCTTTTTCGTTCTTCATTTTCCGCCTGCATTTTTAACGTTGCTTTTTCAATGATGACCTGTTGTTCCAATGCCTTTATACGTTGTGTCTCCAGTAACTTTTTTCTGCGTTGGTTCATATACAGCAGCAACCCTATTATTGCAATAAAAAAAGCAGCAATGGCAAAGCCGGCGGTATATAGTTTTTGTTCATCGATTTTCTGCTCTTTTTCGGCAATTGTTTTTTCGGCGCGGGCTTGTGTAATCTTTTCTTCAAGCGCTGCAAGCGCTACGCTTTTTTCTTCGCGATGTGTTTCTTTTTCAATCTTTCTAACAGCCTCAAGGGAGGAAAGCGCTGTTAATAAATCCCCTTTATGTTTACTTACTTCGTATTTTGTTTCGTAGTATTCATCCTGCGAATTACCCGGCGCATCCGCAGAAAGATCGCCGTGGCTGTCAGCAAAATGTAAAAGCTGTTCTGCCCTGGCAAAGTCCTTCATTTTAGCATACACTTTTGCTTTCAGCACATATGGAATGATCTGCATTTTATCCGTCCTGGTATCCGCAATTCGTTTTTCATATCCGTTGTAAAAAAATAAGGCGCTGTCAAAGTTGTTTTTCGCAAAATAATAATCGCCCATCGACCGGTATATTGTTTCATCGCCTTTGCCGTCCAGGGAGTCCATCATTATACGGTATGCTTTGCTTAAAATGGTAAAAGCGGCAGTTGTATCTTTTAATCCCATTTCGCATAAATAGAAATACTGGTACATATGTATTTCGTTAGGGAGCCTGTTATCGAAATGTTCCTGCCGTATAAGTTCAAGCGCTTTTGTCGCGTACTGTTTGGCTTCTTTGTAATAGGCTTTGGTAATATAGGTTCTGCTCAGGTTGGCATACAATATTCGTTTGTACACATCAGGCAGCCAGGTAGTATCTTCCAGAGCAGCCTTATAGTAGAACAAAGCGCTGTCGGTTCCAACATTCCGGGGACTGGCGGCAAAAGCCAGATTCAGCTGGCCCTGTAATTGATGAATATTAAAGTGGCGGACTACCCATGCGGCAGAGTCGAGATACCGGTTCCCCTTTTCAATTTCACCAAAGCTGTACAATCGTTGCGAATAAATGTTGTAAACCTGGAAAAGGTAAATATGATACCTGTTTTCTTTGCAAAATGTAACTGCTTCGTCCAGCGCAATGCGTTCTCCTTTTATGTCGCCCTTCGAGCCGGCATTATCAACTTTGGTAACGATGGCCATCCATTTTACGGAGTCGGCCGGAGGCATAATATCGTGTATTTCGTTAGACAGCTCAGGCTTGTTTGCTGGGTTACAATGCTGCAAGCCGAGGATCAACGTCAGCAAAAGGGCCGGAGCAGTCACTTGAAAGATGTGGCGTTTTACAGGCATGGATGCGGTATTTGAGTTCTTGTCAGCATTTTCAAAAATAATACTTTAGTACTATTTTCTGCCTGGAATATCTTGATAACTTTGTCTCCGTTTTTAAAAGGCGTTAAGTGGAGCAGGCTATTTTCCTGCACGGAAATATGTCCCTCCGGCGCTTTACAGCCGTTGCTATCACTCACTATTGATGTAACATAAAGAACTGTACCTTGTAAACGATGTGCGATGGAGAGCCGGCGCAAGATGAGATATGATGAACGGGTGCAATGCATAGCTCAGCAAGCCGGCCACTCGCATCATTAGCGTAAATATTCCATTTTTTGTTGGTGAACTCACTGTCGAAGAACTTTTAAGAAATGTTTTTACATTACTTCTTCAATAATTTGAGTATGGTTTGCTGATTTTTAAGGATCTGGCCCAGCATTTTCTGGTTTTTAAGAATGGTGCCCTGGTTGTCTTTGATTATTTTCTGGTTGGTAATAACCAGTTTGTCATTTTGAATAGCGGCCATAGTTGTTGAGCTTTAATAGATGAAAGAATGTGATTTATTTGCAATGTCGCTGTTGCTCCATTACTTTTCGTAACATCATTGTCTTTTAATGGTGGAAGGATCGGGTATCCATGCTTCGTCAATGGGGGCGGGCGTTATTACCTGCGGTACAAATTTGCGGTCTATCAGCTCATTCATCGGGATATTTTTTGTGAGCAGCTTTAACTTTATTCCCTGGTCCTGTATTTGCTGCAGGTCTTCATCCGTTGGCGTAAGCTTCAGGTAGCTTACCCGTTTGGGGTCGGAGGTCAATACATAGTTCAGCACCTTTTGGTCCTGCCTGAAATAGGGCGACGCGAGTTTGGCGGCTTCTGCCCGGTGTGTTTCGGCCCAGGCGCCCGATTCCGCTATGCCTCTTACCAAGTCTTCCACCACACCCGGGTTTTGCTGTATCAGGTCTTCGTGCACTACCAGCGCACAGGAAATAAAGTTGGGCCAAATGTCGCGGGCATAATATAAAACCCTTCCTGTTCCGTCTAATTCGGCTTTGGCGCAAAACGGCTCGCCTACTATATAGGCGTCAATGGCGCCCGAGGCAAGTGAGGTAGGCATATCCGGCGGCGGTAATACAATAAATTCAATGTCGTTGGGCTGCATGCCAAAGTCCTCCATCAGCTTGTGTATTACAAAGTGCTGGTTACTGTAAGGACTTGGTATGGCCATTTTTTTTCCCTTTAAATCTTTCAGGCTTCTTGCTCTGCTGTTTTTCGCTACTATCACCTCTGTGCCATCCCTGTGACCCAGGTAGCAAATTTTCACCGGCACCCCCTGCTCCCTCAGTTTCATGGCCAGCGGAACGATCATAAAAGTGGCCTGTACCTGCTTGGCTTCCAGCGCGCTTACTACAGTAGGAAAATCAGTAAAAACCCTTGAGTTGAAATTGGTATTGGTTTGCGTGGTTTTAGAAGCAAAATCTGTAACGGGGCAGGTAAGATGGCAGGTAACGGGCAAATAGCCCACCGTTAGCTCACGGGTAGCTTTTTTGTTAACCCCTTCATGTATAACATCTCTTGCCGTAGCTGCACCGTTTTTTTTCCAGGGTTTATAACGCAGCAGGCCCAGGGTTGTTAAAACAACCACTACACCCAGTATCAGTTTTTTAAAAGTAAATGTATTCACTATCCGATTTTCTATGAGCTCAAATGTAGCTTAATTATTTTTTAGTTCAAAAGGGGGGTATGGCTTCCAGTGAGAACTATTGAAGTCGTACCGGGTCTTCCTTCAAAGCTATTGCGGGCAGCCATGCTATCGGGTTCTGAACCTTTTAAGCTGCGCCGGGGTCTCACCTCACACAATTACCTGGCTGTGAAGACCCCGGCGAGACGAAAAAGGGTAACGCCGATGGCGCATAATTGAAAATTATCCTCTTTGTCTACAAATGGGTTGTGCCGATGGCACATAAATCCCGGTATACCCAGCAGCCTTAGGTCGCACCGGGTCTTCATGTAAAGCTATTGCGGGCAGAGTCATGAGACCCTGGTGCTTGCTGAAGAATTCGCCGGCATCTCGCCCTACAATTATCTGGCTGTGAAACTCGATGGAACGAAAAAACAGATGTATATTATTGCGGCAGTCCCAATGCCTGTAATATTTCCTTCATGGCTTCAATAACGGAGCTGCTCGTAAGGTCTCTGGGGCGTGCGGTATGGATCGGTAATTCCCTGCATATGGTTGCCGGGCGGCTGGACAATACCAGCACCCTGTCTGCCAGTTGCGCAGCTTCTTCAATATCGTGGGTTACAAAAACAACGGTACGCGGACGCTGCTTTAATATTCTTACCAGCTCCAAACGCATCCGCAGCCTTGTTTGGTAATCCAAGGCAGAAAAAGGTTCATCCATTAATAAAATATCCGACTGACCGGCCAGGGCTCTTGCCAGTTCCACGCGCTGCCGCATTCCGCCCGATAGTTCATGAGGGTAGTGGTTTTCAAAACCCTCCAGGTGGATCAATTCAACCAGTTCTTTCTTTTCCTTTTTGCGCTGTGAAATATCATCAATCGTTTGTAAGCCCATCTCTATGTTTTCCGCAACGGTCAGCCAGGGAAAAAGCCCGTCCTGCTGGTATACTGTTCGTATAATGCCTGTTCTGTGCACCGTGCCGGAAGCAGGCTGTATATAACCGGACAGCAGGTTCAGTATCGTTGTTTTGCCACAGCCGGAAGGCCCCACCAGCACCACCACCTCGCCGGCATTCACCTGCAGCGTCAATTCCTTTAATACAGTTGTAGATCCGAAACTGTGCGATACGTCTTGCAATACCAGGCTTACCTTGTTTTTATCGTTCATAACCCCATCTTACGTTTGGAAGTTTAGTTAATTGGGACAGCAGCCTGTCTATGCCCATGCCCAGCACGCCGATCACGATCATATAGCATACCGCCGAATCCAGCCGCAATCCATTCCTGGCTTCCCATATACCATAGCCCAGTCCATCCTGGCAGCCCACCATTTCCGCCGCTACAATTACCACCCACGAAATGCCATAACTTACACGAAGCGCGGTTATTACCTGGGGCAGCACAGAAGGGAACGTGACTTTTGTAAGCAAATCCCAACCGGTATAATGATAGTCTTTCGCTACCCTGAAATAAATGCTTGGTATAGTAGCTACTGCAGACATGGTAGCCAATACCAACGGGAAAAAAGTGGCCATGAATATCAGGAATACTGCCGGTTTATCGCCGATGTGGAACCAGAGTATGGCAAAGGGTATCCAGGCCAGGGGAGACAGGAAACGAAAGAAATTGAGCATGGGTACAAAAGCTTTCCGGGCATACAAATGCTGACCCAGCCACAGTCCCAATGGAATACCTAATACGGCAGACAGTACAAAGCCGATTGCTACCCGCCACAGGGAAGCGATGATATCATTTATTAAACGCCCTGCCAGGAACTCTTCTTTAAAGCTTCTTATTACTGCTGCGGGCGATGGCATTGCATACGCCGGGAAGAGAGTAGTATAAGAGGCGATAGCCCATAATACTATTACAGCCGCTAATACTATGATGGGTAATAAGGTGTGAATTACCTTTTTTTTCCGGATTGTATTTTCCGCGTTTATCATACATTCCTGATTTAGGTACGATAACTAATTTCTGACGACTGAAAATAAGCAGAATATGCGAAAGGATAATACAAAAATGACGGTAGTGTATTACCGCCATTTTTCAATAAAAGAACTCCGCCTTCAAATACAAATGAAGAGGACGTGATGAGATGTATAGTATGCTGTTTACCGGATCGCCGGCTTTTGTTTAATGGCTCAGGACAAAGCGTATTTATTATCTGCGATCAGTTTATCCGCTATCCTTCTTCTGGCTTCTTTTGTATTAAAAGGTTCCGCTTTTGTAAAACGTTTCACGCCCAAAAGCATCATACGCTGCTCATCACCTTCGGCAAAAGCATTAATGGCATCCCTGCCGCTTTTGTTTACCCTGTCGGCGGTATCATACAGGTAGGTGCGGACCATATCCACATGCAATGCCGATCCGGCTTCCCCTTTGGCTGCCACCATCTTTATGGCGCGCAACAGGGCGCTTTCCGCATGAAACACATTGATGGCCATATCTGCCACATTCATTAGTATTTCCTGTTCACTTTCTATTTTCATCATCAGCTTTTGCACGGCGGCGCCGGCTACCATCAGGATCGCCTTTTTCATATTCGCTATCAGCTTCAGTTCCCTGGCAAAGGGGCCTTCTTCGCCGCTGCCAAAATCCGGAATGCTCATCAGCTCCTTCTGAACTGCCATGGCCGGTCCCATGAGGTCGAGCTTGCCCTTCATGGCCCGTTTCAATACCATGTCTACCGTGAGTAAGCGATTGATCTCATTCGTGCCTTCAAAAATGCGGTTGATGCGGCTGTCGCGGTAGGCCCTTGAAATAATATATTCGGCGCTGAAACCGTTTCCGCCATGTATCTGCACGCCCTCATCTACCACAAAATCAAGCACCTCGCTGCCAAATACTTTCAGCATGGCACATTCAATGGCATATTCCTCGGCGGCGCCCAGCAATGCTTCGTTGAATGGCTTGCCCGCCTGCAGCAATTCCTGCTCTTTATCATCAATCCATTTGGCCGTGCGGTATAATGCGCTTTCGGCTACCCACATGCGGATTGCCATTTCTGCCATTTTGTGCTTTATAGCGCCGAAGCCGGCTATGGGCTGTTTAAACTGTTCGCGCGTATTGGCATATTGAATAGAAATATTGGCCGCACCCTTGGCTCCGCCTAAAGCAGCCGCGCACAATTTTAACCGCCCGATGTTTAAAATATTGAACGCAATGATATGTCCTTTGCCTATTTCGCCCAGTACATTTTCAACCGGCACTTTCGCATCCTGGAAATACAACTGCACAGTAGAAGATCCTTTGATGCCCATTTTATGTTCTTCCTGCCCCTGGGTAAAACCCTCTGTATTACGGTCAACAATGAACGCGGTAAATCCTGCCTTGCCCTCTCCCTCCACTTTAGCAAATACAGTATATACATCTGCAAAGCCGCCATTGGTGATCCAGCATTTTTGCCCGTTCAGCAAATAATATTTTCCATCTGCGCTCAGTTTGGCAGATGTTTTTGCGCTCAATGCATCGCTGCCGCTGTTGGGTTCCGTTAAGCCATAGGAGCCCTTCCATTCGCCGGTGGCCAGTTTGGGTATATATTTTTCCTTTTGTTCGGGCGTTCCAAAATACAGGATAGGCAAGGTGCCAATACCCGTATGCGCTGCCAATGCCACCGAAAATGAAAATCCGCCCCCCAATCCTTCATTGATCAGCGTGGAGGTTACGAAATCTTTTCCCAATCCGCCGAATTCTTCCGGGATGGAAGCGCTCAGCAAGCCCTGTTCGCCTGCTTTGTCGAGCAGCGCAGGCATTAAACCCGGCTCCAGGTTGTCAATGCGTTCTATATGAGGCAAAACTTCATTCCGTAAAAATGAAGTACACATTTCCATGATCATTTTCTGCTCTTCGGTATAGTCTTCGGGAGTGAATACCTGGTCGGGTTGGCTTTCTTTTATCAGCCATTCTCCTCCTTTTAATGTGGCAGATATTGCTGCTGTATTACTCATGATATATTATTTATAATTTAGCAATAGTTATTTAAGATTATCGTACACCTTTTGTAAAACAGATTTACATACTTCTACCTCTGCCGATGTTACACCACCTAAAGCTTCGTTTAAGGTTTGATTGGCCATTTCCATCGTTTGATCGCGAAGTGGATGTACCGATTCACTAAGATAAATCAGGTTGATGCGCCTGTCTTCTTTTGAAGGAACCCGTTTTACAAGCTTCAGCTTTTCGAGGTTGTCTACCAGGCGCGTAATGCTGGGTTTATCTCTGAAAGTAGCGTTGCATAACTCCTGTTGGCTCAACCCGTCATTCTTCCATAAATGATACAGAACGCTCCACTGCTCAATAGTAATATCTATGCCGTGCTGTTTAAATTTTTTTTGCAGCCGCCTTGCGATGGCTGTAGATGCCACGCCCGTAATAAAACTGTATAATTCGCCTCTTTTAAATTGGTTGTTTGGCATATAGTTAGTTATGCAACTATTCAAAACTAAAGAATATCTTTTGTATTGTGAAGATATTTTGCTGTTTTAAACCTGTGATAACAAATTATGAAAATTATTGCTCTTTGGGTAATGCCCTTTGTAATAGTAGTAGTGGTGGATGCTTTTTAAAACATAAAAAAAACAGTAGTAGCCCCACGGGTCGGAGACTCGAACCAGATATTAGAGGATTTGAAGCAATTGGCGACATCTGGTGACATTTCCTGATTTATTTGGAATATTTTGGTTCGAGATATTCCTGATTGGTTCTGAAGAGGCAGATTAAAAGAAATTATTACATAAGGAAAGAGCAGGATGCGTTTCATTGAAGCTTTGTATTGTTATAATTACCTGCTGTTTTTAGCCATTGTAAGTACATTTTTTCCGGCATTTCCCTATAATACAATTTCGCCAATCTTATATATGCCGCTTCCATTTTCCTGTAGGTTTCAACAGCCTCGGGTTTCTTTTCTTTGTTTTGAAGGGCATAAACTTTTCTCAACGTTTCTGCTTTTAGTAATAACGCCATTGGGTTTACAGGATGATACTGTAAAACAAGATCACAACACTGAATAATAAAACCGTCATTGTAGTTATGCGTTTGAGCTTCGTATCCCTTTGCTAAATCAAGCACACATAAGGCAATAGATTGCTGATTACTTAATGTGTCCATATATAAACCGCTTCGTACGGCATTAGGATGGATATAAGATGTTGTCATGATCCAGGCATCCGTAGGGAATGACCTGCTGGTAAGCTCTGTGTTATACCAGCCAAAATACTGGCTGAAATTTTTAATATAGATGTGATTAGGTGCAAGCGCCAGCCAGCATTTTGCACCTATTTTATCAGCAATTATTTTATACAGATAAGCGAGGCTGTGGCAATTGCCTTTACCAGTCTGCAAAAGCTTTGAGACAAACATGTTCGTCCAATCTTGCTTTGCTAAGGGATCTTCGGGTAAAAAAGAGAATGAAACTTTTATATTCCCTGCATTGGACTGATTCATTGATTTAACCACTGAAGTATCAAAGAATAAACTGAATATTGAATAATTTTTCAAGTAGTTAATGCTATCAGGTTGATTGTATTTGATAATCTTTTGGTGATCCAAATAACTTAATCCGAATTCTGACAAAAAATTAATTGCTTCATTAAACTTTGTCGAACTCAATCCATTATCGTTAAAAAGTTGTTCAGTGGCGAAAACAGCTTCTTCAAAGCTCTGTTTGGATTTCAAATTTATTGTCAACCTCCTAAATGCCTCATCAAATTCAAGTTTTAAGCTGTCAACAATGTTCAACTGAGATTGACTGATCGAGAATAATGGTTGAGTTAAAAGTATGTATATTAAACAATATTTTACCTTCATTTTGATATATGTAAATTACTTCAGTAATAGAGAAAATCTAATGATGACAAAATTGTTGGTAAAGGTTTATGTCTCTGTTAATAACTAATTGAACCTTTCAAGGTGCGTCACATCCTCTGCACAATAAAAATATCCAAGATGATGATCCCCATATTCGCCCATCTGGCTTTTGTCAAGCAAGGACACTTTAATGTCGCTTAAAAGATATTCACCATCACCATACTTTATCACAGAAGAATATTTACTCAATCCTGAAGCGATGAAGGTTAAATCATCATTAAAATTGAATACAAAATCATTAACTTTTATTTTGTCACAATTATGTATCTCCACTTCACTTAGCAAATCATTTTCGTTATACCCTAAGAAGAAATAATTTTTTGTAGCGTTTAAATTTTGATAAATATCTCTTCGCTGATATATCACATCTGTATCAGAATCTCCAATCTGAAGAATTTGATCATCTACTATATGTTTTTTTCCAAGTTTTCTTCTAATAGACTCTCTTTTTTCACCAAACTCTAAAGCAGTTTCATCTATGAAGATTTTCCTAAGTGGGTTATAAAATATGATCATATTAATTATTGGGTGATGGTTCTTTGTTGCAATTGTTGTTGCAATTGCGGAACAATACTTTTTTGGTAATATTCTCTCGCCTGATTTAAAGCATCGTTGTATTTGTTTCCGTATGCTGCTCGAACTCGTTGTGCATTTAAATCAAAAGCTTCCATAAACTTACCTTGATTTAACAAACCAGCCTCTTGATTACGAAAAGCTGTTGCGACTTTACTGCTTCCTGTTGAAATAAATGCCCTGTGTTCCTCGTAAAGCATCTGAAAAGCACTGCCCTCGTTATAGCTAACCTTAAATCCAGCAATATCCATTGAACCCATACTGGGAGCATGATTTCCTTCTAAAATTCCTCTTTTAGAATATAGATCACCTTTAGCCCCACCCAGGAATTTTGATTCAGGTGAATTTAAAGATGACTTTAATTCACTTTCTGTAACCCGCAATTCTGATTTTGCTAACCAACCGGAAGCCGCAAGATTAAGAAGAGAAGAAAAAATATTATATCCCTTGTATAGCTTACTTTTAGCTTCTTCAATCTCTTCGAATCTAAACTGCATGTCTGCTTGAGTAAAACGTTGATGTTGAACATTACCGCTTGCATCGGTATAAGAATATTCAGCATAATTTTCGATTCCTAATTCTGGCGCAAATTCAAAGTATTGAAAGCTGCCATTGTCTGGTTTTGGATTCTGTTGATAGGTTATAGCACTGTGGGCGGCTATTTGTTTATCAGTTTGAGGTGCTCCTAAAGGATTAATACTTATATCAGTTTTTTGTACCCAGACATCATTAGTAATTGTAACTATTGGCTTTCCATTTGAAATTTTAAAAGAGGCTGTCCTAATGGATCTTTCAGCCCCTTCTAAATCAATACTTCTTATTACATCATTCTCAGCAAAAGCGTACGGGCTATTCCACGGGAAACTTTTCGTTAACGGATCAACACTCAAAAACCTTTTCCCGGCAGTATTATCCAATCTTCTTTCTGCTTCTTCTTCAGTCAGCAGCTTCACCACTTTGTTGGTCTGGATATTTACCAGGGCAGTACCAATTTGCTGAACATCCTCATCATCAAAAAACTCATCATACTTACCATCGGTAAGCGTAAGCACTTTCTCTTTCTTCCCGATTTCTTTATAAGGATTTTTTTGTGCAAAAGATGCAAGGGAAGCTGTAAGGATCAGCAGTAGTATTTTGAGCGAATTTTTTACTTGCATATGGTGGCCAGTTTTAGGTTTTGTAATAGCTATTTTTCAGGTGTGTTTGTAAATGTTGGTTTTATCTTCTTTAGTTTTTGAATCTGGCGCAATAACTTTTCATACTCCTGCCTGTCTTGTTCTTTTTGATTGTCTTCATCCATACTTTTCAGCCATTGCCGGTAAACATCGGGTGGCATTGACTGAACGCCTATCTGATCCAGTTTAGCGTATACCGTCATCAGGTCTTTATAAATAGCATACAATGCCGGATAATTGATTAATTGTTCAGGGGGTGGGCTGCCTGCCATATAGGCTTTTTCATTGAGCACTTCCCTGAGATACCATGCCTGTATACTTAGAGCGCTAATATTCGAACTGTCTGTTTCTAATATTTTTTTAACCATTTGGTCAGCTACTCCATCATAGCCGATTTTTGTTACATAACCATACAACATATCTCCCAGGCAATGCGCATATAGTCTCCTGCCTGATAATGAATCAAGATAAGTGCCTTGTTTTAATGCAGCAGCACTAACCCCGGTAGATTGCATTAACCATGCTTCAGAGATGAAGTGACCATTCGTTGTTTCAAAATTGTAGTGCCTGCCCTTTTCATCGAAGTATTGAATGTAAGAGTGACTGGGAGACAAAGCAAGGTAGGCTTTGCCACCTAATTGCTCTGTAACGCAGAGGTAGTTTAAAGGAAGTGAGTGGCATTGCCCTTTCCCTTTGTCCAGTAGCTTTATTACGAACATATTTCTCCAGTCATTATTACCCATTGGATCATTAAAATCATATTCCAGCTTCGCAAGGGTCTGTTGCTTTTTAGTTATGGGATCATAATATATATTATCCTGTTTATACAGTTTCTGTATTGCGTAATTAATAGCGGCATTATTTTTCACGCTAAGTCCCTCCCGTTGCAGCATTTGCTTAACCACATTGGCATATTTCTGTATGCTTGCCTGGAATTGTTGCCATGAAGGGGGATTGTCATACCATGCACTTTCTGAAAGATATATAGCTTTGGAAATAGAAAAATCATCAGGATTCATTTGCAGAAACCGGCTGAACTGTTGCTGGTATCTTCCAGAACTATACCTCATATAAGCATCTTCATCAGCCATTTGAATTTCCCTGCGAATTTCCTCCAATTGCTTTTGCTGATTGACACCAGGTGCGCCTAAAATAGTCATACCACCCTGTCGCATTAGTTTCAGATTTTGTTCGCGGTACGGGTCATTCGGCTGTAACGGGTTATAGTTAGGAGGGCGTTGTGAGGGAAAATTATTTACCGGAGGCATACTTTTATCGGTGGTTACCGGCTGAAACGATTTAAATACAGGCGTGGAAGGCTGAGAAACGATGAACTGTAAAATACAAAGAAAAAGCCATGTGCAGCACATCTTCCTTCCCACACCTGATGGGCTAAGGCGATAGTGTAGATGGTTAAGATTGTGCATCTTAAAATGCTTTTATTGTTAAACAATTTTAACTTTTCTTTCCCGACAACACAAATAAATTTTTTTATATATGAAAACACTTATCTACTCAATACATGGTTATGCCTATAGGAAGAAGGCGATCTTTGCATAATGAAGAATATAATAATTATTAAGCCACAAGTCTATCTTCAAATATGTTCATTTCACCGCCCTGATTAAACCTACCCATTTGTACAGCTTTGCCTTTTTCGGGTATATCAATCACTACATCCACATCATGCTGAAAAGTGTTCGCTCCTCTAAGTTTTCCATCTTTGGTGGTTTGAAATGAGTTGAAGTGTAATACAAGAGGAAAAAGAAACCGGAACTTCTGAGACGATTCTCAAAAATTCCGGTTTGGTAGCCTCGACAGGAATCGAACCTGTATCTGGAGCTTCGGAAACTCTTATACTATCCATTGTACTACGAGGCCAAAACAAATTTGAAAATGTCATTTTCAAATTAACCCGGGTGCATTACTGGCAAATATTTTTACCGCAATGGCGAGCAATATTACGCCAAAAAATTTACGTACGGCCAGCAAGCCCGCATTTCCGAGCAATCTTGCTATAAAACCAAGTGATTTCAATACGATAAATATAATAATAAGGTTAATAACTATAGCAAGCAGCAATGTGGTTTGCCCATAGTTTGCCTTCAGCGAAATAATAGTGGTCAGCGTTCCCGATCCTGCTATTAAAGGAAATGCAATAGGAACCAGGGTAGCCGCTTTTACGTCTTTCTCGCTTTTAAAAAATTCCATGCCCAGCACCATTTCCAATCCGAGTATAAATATTACGATGGAACCGCCTACGGCAAATGATTTTACATCTAATCCAAGAACGTGAAGGAAAGGCTCACCGACATATAAAAAAACGATCATTAACAATCCGGAGATAACAGTAGCCCTTAACTCCCTGATCGGCCCCGATTTTTGCTGTATGGAAATCAGGATAGGAATGGAGCCGATAATATCAATCACGGCAAACAGTGTAAAAACTACTGTAAGCAACTCATTAAGATCAATGGGCATAAGCTGAATTTAAGCAAAGGTATAAGAAAGAAATATCCCTGAACCGGCAAACCGTATTACCAAAACCTTATAACCGGTTGAGCTGAAGCCGGCCGGGTTAGCTCCTGTGGCTTCTCCACCAGCGATAGATGATAACCCCCACAGCCGCAAAAGGAACAAGCGCCAGGTAAATAATCCCCGCATTGAGAGCTTTGGCAGGCGCTTCACCCATTTGCTGAGCCGTTTTGGTGCAGATAGAACATTGCGCCGATGCGCCGATAGTACATATAACCAATATTCCCAAACAAACCAGCCTTGCAAATACCCGCTTCATGGTGAGTGTAAATTGAAGAGCAAAGTTACAACGAATAATACAACCTTCCGGCCTCAAATAACAGGAATGAAAAATAGTATATCTGTTAAGCCTTAATTTTGGAACATGAAAATAGCACTGGCGCAGCAAAACTATCATATAGGCAATTTTGAAAGCAACACGCGTAAGATCATAGAAGCGGTACAAAAGGCAAAAGCCCTGGATGCAGACCTGGTGATTTTTTCCGAATTAAGCGTTTGCGGGTATCCCCCCCGCGACTTCCTGGAATTTGAAGACTTCGTGAGCCAATGTTATTCTTCTATAGAAAAGATCAAAGAACAATCGCAGGGAATAGGCGTGATTGTAGGTGCTCCGCAGAAAAACCCCGGCAAGCTGGGGAAAGACCTTTTTAATGCTGCATGGTTTTTATACAATGGAGAAGTGACGGGCGTAGTACAAAAGACGCTTTTGCCTACTTATGATGTTTTTGATGAGTATCGTTATTTTGAACCTGCGTTTGAATGGAATGTTATTCCTTTTAAAAACCATCGCATAGCGCTTACTATATGCGAAGACATCTGGAACCTGGGTGATAATCCTTTGTACAGGATCTGCCCGATGGATATACTTGTGCAGCAGGAGCCGGATATCATGATCAATATTTCCGCATCGCCTTTCGACTATGATCATGATGAAGACCGGAAGGAAGTGGCGCGTGCCAATGTATTGAAATACGGGTTACCGCTGGCATACTGTAATGCGGTAGGGTCGCAAACCGAAATTGTATTCGATGGTGGCAGCCTTGCTTATGATCCGGATGGCAACCTCCTGGAAGAAATGAAATATTTCGGGGAAGACTTTTGCATCGTGGATATACCCACAAAAAATACCCGCCGTCCCGCTAAAGATATAAATCCACAGCCTGTTATTGTTTCGGGGTTTACAGACAAAGAAATGCGGGTATCCAAGGTAAGCAATCCCGATAAGATCATCGGGTTTCTTACCGCAGAGAATAATATCAGGCAGATACAGGAAGCGCTGGTGCTGGGAATTAAAGATTACTTCAGCAAAATGGGGTTTACCAAAGCCATCCTGGGCAGCAGCGGTGGTATAGACAGCGCGGTAACGCTTGCGCTTGCCTGCCAGGCATTGGACGCTGAAAATGTGCGCGCCATACTGATGCCGTCTGAATTTTCATCGGATCATTCGGTAAATGATGCCGTGCAACTCAGCAAAACGTTGGGCAATCCTTACGATATTATCCCTATTAAAAATGTATATGAGACATTTCTTCATACACTGCAGCCTGTATTCAAAGATCTTCCTTTCAGTCTTGCAGAGGAGAATATACAAAGCCGCTCAAGAGGGAACCTGTTAATGGCAATCGCCAATAAGTTTGGATACATCCTGCTGAATACTTCCAACAAAAGCGAACTGGCAACGGGTTATGGCACGTTATACGGCGATATGGCAGGCGGGCTGAGCGTGCTGGGTGATGTATACAAAATGCAGGTATATGCGCTGGCGCGGTACATTAACAGGGAAAAAGAGATCATCCCCAACAATATTATCACCAAAGCGCCGTCTGCAGAATTGCGTCCTAATCAAAAGGACAGCGATAGTTTACCGGAGTACGATATACTGGATAAAGTATTGTACCAGTATATTGAAAGGCGGCAGGGGCCAAAAGAAATGATAGCGATGGGGGTAGAACCGGCGCTGGTAGCACGGATATTAAAGCTGGTGAACAGCAATGAATACAAGCGCAACCAGTTTTGTCCTATTATACGCGTAAGCTCCAAAGCATTTGGTGTGGGCAGGCGGGTACCTATTGTAGGAAAATACCTGAGTTAGCGCAACGGGCCGGTATTATTTTTATCATTCTGACAAAACCAGGTAATTTACTATAATCCATGTGTGGCATTGCCGGCATCATATCTCGCGATACAGGATCGATTGATCGGCAACGGCTGAAAAAAATGTCGGATGCACTGGCGCACCGTGGCCCCGATGGAGAGGGTGTATGGATCAACAGGCGCGGCAATGCCGGCTTCGCTCACCGGCGGCTTGCTGTTATTGATTTGTCGCCGGCCGGGGCTCAACCGATGCATTATCCTTCAACAGAAGAGCCACGCTATACCATTGTGTACAACGGCGAAATATATAATTACATCGAGCTGAAGGAAATCCTGCAAGCCAAAGGATATATTTTTCATACACAGTCAGACACAGAAGTGATACTGGCAGCATACGATTGTTATAAGGAAAACTGTCTTGGTTTATTTGACGGAATGTTTGCTTTCGCCCTCTGGGATGAGCGGGAGCAGCAATTGTTCGCAGCCCGCGACCGGTTTGGGGAAAAGCCTTTCTTCTATCATTGCCATAACAATGCTTTGTATTTTGGAAGTGAAATAAAAGCATTGAGCGCTGCCGGCATAGAAAAGCGCGTAGACGAACAGGTACTGCTGTACTACCTGGCATCGGGAATGTCGCAATCGCCTGCAAACAGGCAGCGTACTTTTTACAGGAATATCCTGTCGTTGCCGCCGGCACATTATTTTTATTATAAGCCGGCTGACCTTCATATACAATGCACCCGCTATTGGGACATTGATAAAACCATTGAAACGGATAAAACCATTGACCCGGTTGAACGGTTCAGGGAGCTGTTTTACAATTCTGTTAAAAGGCGCCTGCGAAGCGATGTCCCGGCAGGAACCAGTCTCAGCGGCGGCTTGGACAGTTCTTCTATCGTAAGCAGCATCAGCGGGCTCACCAACCCTGCCCGCAGCTATAAAAGTTTTTCCGTGGTATTCCCGGGATTTGAAAAAGATGAATCGGGGTATATCCAAGAGGTAATAACAAAATACGGGATAGAGAACTTTTCCATCTCTCCTACCGTTCATGATTGTATCAATGATCTTGAGCAGGTATGTTATCACCAGGAGCTTCCTTTTGATTCAGCAGGAATATACCTTCAGTTTGCATTAAGCCGGCTGGCGAAGCAGCATGGTATAAAAGTGTTGCTTGACGGTCAGGGGGCTGATGAAGCCCTGGCCGGCTATACCAAATATTTTCACTACTACCTGCAGCAACTGATCGGCACTGGCGCAATGAAACTTTTTAAGGATGAAAAAAAGGCGTTACTCAGCAACAATACAGATGTTAAATGGAGCTATAAAAATTACCTGGCTGCTTTACTGCCCCGGCAGGCTGCGTCTTTTCTCCGCAACAGGGAAATGCAAGGGCTGACGCGTGCAGGCGAAATAGAAGATGAGTTCATTGATCAGTATTTGGATGAGGAACTGTTTTTTAAACCGGTTGTAAAAAACCTGAATGATATATTGTATTATAACACAATGCAATCAGGACTTGAAGATTTGCTAAGGTATGCCGACCGGAATTCGATGGCTTTCGGAAGAGAGCTGCGGCTCCCTTTTTTAAATCATGAACTGGTTGAGTTTGTGTTTTCCCTGGCAGCCGGTTTCAAAATAAAGGAAGGGTATTCAAAATGGATACTCAGGGAAACAATGAAAGAAAAGCTGCCTGCATCCGTAGTATGGAGACGGGATAAAACCGGCTTTGAGCCCCCCCAGTTGCAATGGATGAAAGAACCTTTACTGCAGGAACGTATTTATCATTCACGACAAAAGCTCTTTGATGCAGGCATTCTTAAAAAAAGCAAAGTAAATATACCGGTACGCCCGGTAGCAGCCTATGCCGCAGATAATATGGACTGGCGGTATCTTATAACCGGCGCCCTGCTACCATAAATGTAACCGGCGCCGGTAGCCTTAAGATTGTTTTTTCAGCCGCTCATAAACTTCTCCCTCACCGTTGGAGTCGAACCTAACGGTATACCAGTATTTGCTGTCTTCCAGTTTAACAAAATAAGCAATGTCTTCGCCTGAAGTAATTTCAGTAACACCAAACGCTATTTGCCGGCTGTAAGAATGCTGCAAAGCGCGCAGAATATGGGCGGGCAGCAAGGCTGGTTGGTAAAACCGCATGGAGTTGATAATAGATCCCTTTTTATCGTAATACACTATATACCGTACATCTCCCTGTAAAAAGCGAACGGAATAACTGTTGCCGCTCTCATTCCACTTTACCTGTTCGGCGTTTGTAAATGTTTCTTTGAATGATTTTAAAACTTTTTCATTCACTTCTGTAGGTCCGGCAAATACAGCTGCTGCAAGCAATGTAAACAATGACAAAGCAAATATCTTTTTCATAACATGGTTTTTTAACAAGAGAAAAAAATTAATGATTCTGATTCAAAAATATACCTGGACTTTATAGCGTAAAATGTAATTTACGCAGGCGGGTGTATCATGATAACAATAGCAGCTTTCTTTTGTTACCTCCTGAGAAAAGTAAAAAGCAACTTACTCCGAGATGCTTGTCTGTACTGCTTTATAAAGCACAATATAGTTTGTTACTGCTGCACGGTTAAGCTTCTGTTAAACTGGAATTCCGGAAAATAACTTGATAAGTTTAAACTCATGGCATTTCCCCATCTTTGCAATTCATTTTTACAATTGTTATGAAACCAGCTACTAAATTCATCCATGCCGGAGTGTATCCGGATCCTTCTACCGGCGCAATAATGACACCGATCTATCAAACATCCACATATGTTCAGGACGGCCCGGGCAGACATAAGGGCTATGAATATGCAAGAACACAAAACCCTACCAGGACGCAATTGCAAAATGCGCTTGCTGCGGCCGAAAACGGAAAGTATGGCATCAGTTTCGGAAGCGGTCTCGCCGCTACAGATACATTGCTTAAATTGTTTAAGCCGGGCGATGAAATTATCAGTACCAATGACTTGTATGGAGGCACCTATCGCCTGATGCGCAGGATATGGGAAGAATACGGGCTCAGGTTCCATTTTATTGATATGACAGATGCCGCCAATATAGGCAGGCATGTTACGGCGGCTACTAAAATGATATGGGTTGAAACACCTACCAATCCGCTCATAAGGATCATTGATATTGAAGCCTGTGCAGCCGAGGCTAAAAAAGCAGGCGCGTTGCTGGTGGTAGACAATACTTTTGCTTCACCCTTCCTGCAAAATCCGCTCGATCTTGGAGCGGACATTGTGATGCATTCGGCAACCAAGTATATAGGGGGACATAGCGATGTGGTACATGGTTGCCTGATCACCAACAATAAAGAAATTGCCGACCAACTGTATTTTTTACAAAATGCCTGTGGAGCCGTTCCCGGCCCGCAGGATTGTTTTTTATTGCTGCGCGGACTGAAAACCCTGCATGTGCGTATGCAGCGCCATTGCGAGAATGGAGAAAAAATAGCTCAGTTCCTGCGCAGTCATCCGATGGTAGCCAAAGTGCATTGGTGTGGCTTTACAGATCATCCCGGCTATGCGGTTGCCAAAGAGCAAATGAAGGGTTTCGGAGGCATGATGAGTTTTGAATTGAAGAATGATACCGTTGCCGCCGCCGAAAAGGTATTGTCGTCTACAAAAATCTTCGCCTGTGCGGAATCGTTAGGCGGTGTGGAATCGCTGATCGGGCACCCTGCCAGTATGACCCACGCTTCTATTCCAAGGGAAGAGCGTATTGCGAATGGACTGGCAGACGGGCTGATCCGTTTAAGCGTGGGCATTGAAGATGCGGATGACCTGGCGGATGACCTGAAACAGGCGATTGAAAGCGTATGAATACAACGGCAACGCTTAAAGCATTCCTGGACAGGAAGGTAGAAGAATACAACCGGCCTGCTTTTATTGAAAGCGACCCGGTTTGCATACCTCATGCATTTTCAAAACAGCAGGATATTGAAATAGCCGGTTTTTTTGCCGCTATACTGGCATGGGGCAACCGTACTACCATCATCAATAAAAGCAGGGAATTGATGCGGCTGATGGACAATGCTCCCCACGAATTTTGCCTGTCGCCTTCTGCTTCCGGGTTAAAAAAGCTGGCAACATTCAAACACCGTACCTTCAACGCTACCGATATCCTGTATTTTGTTGAATTCCTTCATCATCATTACAATATATCGGACTCGCTGGAAACTGCATTTACGAAAGGAATGCTGAAAGGGGATGAAGATACAGGCAACGCCTTGCGCGGGTTTTACAGCTATTTTTTTTCGCTGGAAGAGGCACCAAAGAGAACACACAAACATATTGCCACACCGGACAGAAAATCTACCTGTAAAAGGCTGAATATGTTTTTGCGGTGGATGGTGCGCCGGGATAAAAAGGGCGTTGATTTTGGCATCTGGAAAAAGATAAGTCCCGCGCAATTGATATGCCCGATAGATGTGCATGTGGCAAGAGTAGCAAAAAGATTTAATCTTGTATCAAGACACCAGACGGACTGGCTGGCGGCACTGGAACTGACGGAGCACCTGAAAAGCCTGTGCCCCGAAGACCCGGTAAAATATGATTTCGCTTTATTCGGGTTAGGCGTGATAGAAAAATTTTAAATATGCACGATCAACAATTGGTTACATTGCTGAATAAGGAACTGGCTATACAGGCAACCGATACCATGAGCGAAGAGGAGATTGTGAAAATTGTAAAGCAAAAAGTAAATGAGTTGCTGCAAACTGATTTCAATGCGCTGCTGACCTTATTGTACCGGATAGATGTAAGTGAAGAGAAACTGAAATGGCTGCTGGAAACAAACCAGGATAAAGACGCGGCAGACATTATCAGCGGGTTGATCATTGAAAGGCAAGTGCAAAAAATCAAAAGCCGGAAAGCGTTTAAAACAAATAGTAACAATATCAGCGAAGAAGATAAGTGGTAACGGGAAAAGCGCTGATCAATCTTTTGATATGATAGCAATTTATGGAATACCTACCTGCGATGCTACAAAAAAGGCAATGGCATGGTTAAAAAAGCGTAAACTATCTTACCAGTTCCACGATTATCGTGTTGCAGGCATAACCGCAACAAAGTTACACGATTGGATAAGCAGGGAAGGCCTGGAAAAGATACTCAATAAAAAGAGTACTACCTGGCGCAGCCTCTCGCCTGCCGAACAGGCGCGTGCAGCCACCCCGGATGGAGCTGTTAAGCTGATGCTGGAGCATCATACGCTTATTAAGCGTCCTGTTGTTGAAAAAGGAACGATACTTATCGTTGGAACGGATGAAAAAAGATATGATGCGGAGCTATGAGGTATGGGTGCTGCAGGGGCTGACTAAAAAGGTCATCATTGCGATCCGCCGCGGCGGAGAAGCAATCCCAAATACTTAATCCGTTGTCGTTCAATGAGATTGCTTCGGTCGTCCCTCCCTGCCAATGACATATCATCCAGTTTGCTATTTATCAACTGGTTATGAACTTCAATTTGTTGTTCCACAAACCCGGTTTTCCTTTCAACTACAATCCCTCCGCTTTTTTCTGTTACTTTTTTGCGGAAAAAAGTAACCCAAAAGCCGCCGGGAAATTATTACCGCAATTTCCCGGAACGCTCTGATGAAGCTTTAGTACTACTGTGAATTCAGCAACAGAGCCCCGCTACGTTTGCTGATAACTTAGCCGACTTAGGATACTTACAAATCAGAAAGCTGTAACAAGCAAATGCAACATGTCATATCTTCATTGATTTGGCCCCTAATTTTTTACTCGTAAAGACGTTTAACGACCTTTTTGGTCAGCCCCATACCTGCAACTTGTAACCTGCACCCCCTCACTCTCCCACTTCCGTCAGTGTCCAGTTGCCGCGCCGCCTGTTCCATAAAATACTGTAATCTTTACCGTGTACCAGTTTGTATGTACGATATCCGTTGAAATATTTTAAACGGAGCCAGCCGTAGTTGTAGATCTCAAATTTAAAAACGAATGGTTGCCCGGCCTTGATTTCAGCCTGTTGAAAATTACGTCCGTCATCGCTTAGCAACACCACTTCGTCTTTATTGCTTTGAATGGTAAGCCATATCCAGCTTGGGTCTGTATTGGGATCGGTTTGCGTGTTGCCTGGTACAGGAGCGGGAGGCGGAGAAGGAATAGTGGGCACATTGCCCGTATTTTCAGGAATGGTAGGCTTGGGATTAGACGGAGTGGTATTGCCTGGCGTTCCTTTCACCTCGTTCCAGCCCCGTGTAATGGCATTTACCCTGTCGGCTTTTGCGGGGTGACTGCTGCTCGCCCTGTCGGAAGCAACAGCCTGCATCGCAGCAATGGACTCCTGTAATGTAGCTCCGAGTTTTGCCATTACATAACCGGAAAATGCATCCGCTTCAATTTCCTTGGGCGGTGTGCTGCCGGAACTGCTTACTACATGATTGTAGTAGTGGTGCCCTACTTCGTGCGCCAGCACGCTGATGGAAGCCCATTTGGTGGAAGTGTATGCATCGAGGTTTTCAAGAAAATCGTTGTCGTATATTATCCACCTGGCCCGGTTAATGATGGTAGCATACGCGTTTTGAATTCCGTTTTGTTCCCTTACATTAAAGTTTTCCTGCCAGTTGATGGATGTAAGCATTTTGTTGAGAATGTCTTTAGCTTCATATACCGAACTGAAATTGGAACGGAGAGACCTGGGCGGCACT
This sequence comes from Chitinophagaceae bacterium, assembly GCA_019638615.1. Classification (GTDB taxonomy): domain Bacteria; phylum Bacteroidota; class Bacteroidia; order Chitinophagales; family Chitinophagaceae; genus Agriterribacter. The sequence goes on from JAHBTL010000022.1 coordinate 106,008, forward strand.
TTGAATCCGCAACCCGTTACTTTTTGTCCATGAGTAGCTGTAACAGAAGAGATTACAAGGCAAAACAGCAGCAATAGTTTTGTACGCATTTTAAGGTATATTATAAGGAATAAAGAGTTTTCGGGAACAATTTACAACGCTTCCGCAACATGCGGATAACAAATCGTTAACTCAAAAGCCGGGTTAAACGTTTGTTTAATTTAAACAATCGTTTAATTTTGTGCCCTAATTGGAAAACATGTCTGACAAACGGCTACATATTCTCGAGGCTGCTGAAGTGCTTTTTGCCGAAAAGGGTTTTGATGGTACTTCGGTGAGAGATATTGCCGCTCATGCCAATGTAAACCTGGCAATGATCTCTTATTATTTCGGATCGAAGGAAAAATTACTGGCATCACTGATTGAGCATCGGGCAGGATACACAAGGGATATTATAGAAGAACTGGCAAAAAATGAAAACCTCGCTCCATTTGAAAAAATTGACAGGTTGGTTGACCTGTATGTAGATAAGATTTTTATTCACTCAAAGTTCCATTGCATTGTTACCACACACCTGCCTACCATGCAGTCGGGTGAGATCAAGGATATGATGGCAGATATCAAATTCAGGAACCTGGAGCAAATCAAAAAGATTTTGGCCGACGGGCAAAAGAAAAAAGTATTTGGCAAAGTGGATATGGAGCTGACGGTAGCAAGCATTATGGGGACTATTACGCAGGTAACTTCTTCAAAAGCATTTTACTATAAAGTGTTCAATATCGAAAAAAACAACCATGAATTGTACAACAGGAAAATGATACCTAAGTTAAAAACGCATCTCAAACAATTGCTGCACGCCCATTTGAATATTAATAACCACGAATAGCATTTTTTAATAACAATCATACGCATGAAAAAATATGCAGGCGTTGTAATACTGCTTACAACCGCCATTACCTCTTATGCCCAGAACCGAACTCTTTCCCTGCAGGAGGCGGTAACCATGGGTTTGCAAAACAGCAAGCAGTTAACATTGGCAAACCATGCAATTGACAAAGCGGGTTCAGCGCTGGAGCAGGCAAAGGACGCTTCTTTGCCGTCGGCCAAAATAAGCGCTGGATACAGCCATGCATTAATGCTGGCAAGAAGCTTTTACCTTCCCTCTTCTGATGGCAGCGAGCCCAAAAAACTGACCCTGCCTTTTGACAACAGTGTTTATATGTCAACGCTTAGTATTAATCAGCCGGTTTTTTCGGGTAACCAATTCCGCTATGCCAGGAAATCGGCAGAGCTGATGATAGAAGTAAGCAAGCTGGACGCTGAAACGGATAAGGAGGAGATCGCTTTCAATATCATCAACGCGTATATCAATTATTATAAGTTGAAGCAGAATCAAAAAATACTGGCACAAAACCTTTCGGATGTTGAAAGCAAACTGGAGGAAATTAAAAAATTTGAAAGCCAGGGTTTAGCTACAAGGAACGATGTATTGCGCTTTGAGCTGGAAAGATCGAATATGAAATTATCGGCGATCGAACTGGAGAATAACCGCAAAATTGTAAACTATAATCTTGATGTAATGCTGGGGCTTCCCGAAAACACCATCATTGAAGAGCAGGATGTAAGCTATAAGCTGGATATGAACGACAGCTTTGAAAATTATCTTGCCCAGGCATTGAAAGACAGGAAAGAGCTTGAAGGATTAAAATACCAGGATAAAATATCTGATATCAACATCCATAAAATAAAAGATGAAAAGCTTCCTACCGTAGGCGTTGGAGGAAATCTTTATTACATAAACCCTTCTAAAGATTTTATACCAAAGAACGGGGCTTACCTGGCACCCTTCGTTATAGGCTTAAATGTAGGCTGGGATATTTCTGCTTTGTATAAAAACAGGAATAAGCTGGCAGAGGCTAAAATTCAAAAGCAGGAAGTGGCAGACAAAAATGAGATCATTAAAGACCAGGTACGGACAGAAGTACACAAAAGCTATATACAATATAAGCAGGCGCTGGAAAAGATCACCGTATTACACGATGCTATTACACAGGCTGCGGAAAACGAGCGGATAACGGAATCCAAATTTCAAAACAATCTTGCTACTACTACGGACAGGATAGATGCCCAGACATTATTATACCAGTCACGCATCAATCTTGAGCTGGCAAAGTCTGATGCAACCGCCGCATATTATGCATTACTGAAATCAACAGGTCATATTCAACCATAACAAAAAACAACTCAAAGTATAAAAACTATTATATGAGTAACAAACAGAAAAAGTCAAAAGGAAAAAAAATAATCTTCCCTGTCCTGTTGGGTCTCGTGCTGGTGGTAGCGTTAATTATTACGCTTAAAGAATATTTTTATTCACAAAGCCACGAAGAAACAGATAACGCGCAGGTTGATGCCGACATCAGTCCGGTTATCAGCAGGGTACAGGGTTATGTAAAGGAAATACGCTTTAAAGATAACCAGGTGGTAAAAGCCGGCGATACGCTGGTAATACTGGATGACCGTGATTATATAATAAAGCTGCAGCAGGCTGAAGCGGCGCTTGCATCCGTTAGGCAGGCTGTAAGTGTTGCGCGGTATGCCATAGCGGAAACAAAATCGAATATTGCTACGGCCCAGGCAAATGTGCAGGCTGCAAAAGTGAGGGTATGGAAAGCAACAGAAGATTATAACCGGTATAAAAATTTGTATGACGACCATGCTATTACCAAAGCGCAGTTTGACGCGATGAAAGCGGAAAAGGAATCTGCGGAAGCGGCTTTGCTGGCGGCACAAACGCAGGTGCCGGTAATCCATACCAAAGTAAATACCAATAAGCAACAGGCAGATGCCACTGAAGCGAATATCGCACCGCGCCAGTCTGATGTTGATTTTGCAAAACTGCAATTATCCTATACCGTTATTACGGCGCCGGCGGATGGTATTGCATCAAAAAGAAATATCCAGTTAGGGCAATTGGTGCAGGCAGGTCAATCGTTGTTTTCTATTGTGAACGATAATGGGTTATACATCACCGCCAATTTTAAGGAAACACAGATGGAACACTTAAAGGTGGGTGAAAAGGTAGATATACAGGTTGATGCATATAAACATACCCCGGTACAGGGAACAGTGGAATCATTTGCAGGAGCAACAGGGGCTAAGTTTTCGCTGCTTCCCCCGGATAATGCCACCGGTAACTTTGTGAAAGTGGTGCAGCGTGTTCCTGTAAGAATAAAGCTCGATGCCGCTCCGGAATTTGTTGCACAGCTTCGCCCCGGCATGAGCGTTAAAGTGGTGGTACACACTAAGTAAAGGTGAAGGGTATAGGGTGGAAGGTATAAGGCCTTACATCTTACTCCTTCACCTTTTACCCTCTCCCTTTCACCCTACACCTTCTAAACTCAAACAATTATACAATGGCCGAGCATGGTTTAAGAAAATGGATCATTACCCTCACGGTGATCATGGCATCGCTGCTGGAGCTGATTGATACCACGATAGTGAATGTAGCGCTGCCCGATATTATGGGTAACCTGGGTGCAACGCTCGAAGACGCCGGATGGCTGATCACGGGCTACGCTGTTGCGAATGTAATTGTGCTGCCCATGTCGGGCTGGTTAGGTGATCGCTTCGGCAGGAAAAACTATTTTTTAACCTCCATCATAGTCTTTACGCTCGCCTCTATACTTTGCGGAAATTCAACAAGTCTTGAAGAACTGGTGGCATTCAGGATATTGCAGGGGTTGGCCGGTGGCGGATTGCTCTCTACCGCCCAGGCTATTTTACTTGAAACCTGGCCGCGCGAAGAAGTAGGTATGGCAACAGCCCTGTTCGGATTGGGTGCTGTATTTGGTCCTACCGTAGGCCCTACGATCGGCGGCTTTATTGTAGACAATAAAAGCTGGCCGTATATATTTTATGTGAATATCCCGGTGGGTGCATTGGCCGCCTTTTTGGTAACCACTTTTGTAAAAGAATCTCCAAAATATGGTAAAGGGCAGCCGGTTGACTGGTGGGGTATACTGCTGCTGGCAATAGGAGTTGGCAGTTTGCAGGTGGTGTTAGAAAAAGGAGAAACAGAAGATTGGTTTGCCACGCCGTATATTGCTGTGCTTACCGTTGCCACCATCCTGGCTGCCATTGCTTTTATATGGAGAGAGCTGAGCACAGATCACCCGGTGGTGAATTTCCGTATTCTTAAATACCGGAGCTTTACCATTGGTATATTCACCTCGTTCGCGTTAGGCTTTGCGTTGTACGGCTCTATGTTTACGTTCCCGGTTTTTTGTCAGAACCTTTTAGGCTTTACGGCACAGCAAACAGGCGAGCTGATGTTTCCCGGCGGACTGGCTACCATATGCATGATGCCCTTTGTGGGTATGATGCTTAAAAAAGGAGTACCGGCGCAAATTCTTGCATCGGGGGGCTTTATCCTGTTTTTTGTATTTAGCTGGATGTTATCTTCCTCTACATTAGAATCCGGTACCGGCGATTTCTTTTGGCCGCTGATCATACGCGGGTTGGGCATGAGCATCTTGTTTGTGCCGCTTACCACATTGGGTATACAGGACCTGCATGGTAAAGATATCGGGCAGGGGGCAGGGTTAAATAATATGATGCGGCAGTTGGGCGGCTCGTTCGGCGTAGCCATTCTTACCACGCTTATTCATGTTAACAGTGGTAAAAACAGGAATATACTGTTAGAAAATATCAACAACTATAACACGCCTTTCCTGGAAAGGAAGCAGGCGTATTTGCAGGGCTTTATGAGTAAAGGATTCAGCGCGTTCGATGCAGAGCAAATGGCCAACAGGGCAATGGAAGGCGCAATAGCCAAACAAACAATGCTGGTAACATACGATAATATTTACCTGCTGGTAGGTGTGTTTGTATTGTGTTGCATTCCGCTGGTATACCTGCAAAAGTTTAAGAAAAAGGCGGTAATACCGGTAGATGTACATTGACGGTACTCACGGGCAGATTTGAGAAACGCTTCATCTAAATTCTTACAGGCGCTGATTAAAAAGGTTGCTGAACATTGCGTTTCCAAGCAAAGGTCGGGTTCGCAGTGAAAAAGATTATGGTCATTGCGACCCCGACCTTCGGTTGGGGGAAGCAATCTCAACGATTGAATTTAGGTTGGGACTGCTTCTCCCGCGCCAACATACTTTAATTTAATACAATCCTATCGCGGA
>JAHBTL010000023.1 GCA_019638615.1 Chitinophagaceae bacterium
CTTATATTTTAGCCGGGCAATAATAATAAAGAAAGCTCATTGTACCAGTATGATTTTTTAAGGAAATTCTTCAAGGTTTGATGAGAATTGTTCTGCAGGCACCTCTCAAGATAGAGTATCCAAATTTCAGGAGCCTTACCGGCCATCGTATGAATTCTTATGCAAAAAATATTTCTTTTATTTTCTGTTGTTTGGTTGCTGGGCTGTCATGCATCCGGAACGAATGAAACTTCCCGGGAACAACTCCATGACCCGCTGATCATGGGCCCCGGTGGCGGAGGCGCCACTTTTATCCCTACATTTTCGCCGGACAACCCGCTTCATTTCCTCGTTCGCTGCGATATGACAGGCTCATACCTTACCAGGGACGGAGGCAATACTTACCGGCAATTCAATTTTGCCAACGGCGCGTCAGGCTATGCTTTTCATCCTAAAGACAGCAATACGATATATATCGGTTCGGCTACCCTTAACCGTTCGGCCGACGGGGGTAAAACATGGGAAACCCTCTTTCCGGCAAAAGAAGATATTGTAAAAGAAATGTACAGCGGCGATCATGCCAGCTGTACAATTAAAGTAAAAGAAACATCGCTGTATGATACGGCAAGCGGCACGATAAGCAATATACGTATCGATCCTGTTACCTCGGACGCTGTTTACTTCAGCATGGGACGTTATTTCTTCTACTCGTTCGATAACGGGCAGAAATGGACAAAGGAAGATTGTAAAGAAAGAATTGACTTCATACACGCAGACAATACTACCGGCAATGAAGTATATATTTTTACTTCAGAAGCTTTATACAGGTTTGATAAAAATACCGGGGTCATGCATTGGAAAGACTACCCCGGTGCTATGATCCCATCATTTTCTTTTACCGGCGGTGTAAAAAAAGGAACTGACAGTGTAGTATTTTACAGCATTCACCACGATACCAAACAGGAGGTGAACGGCGAGTTCGGCTACAGTGAAATATGGAAGTCGGAAGACAGGGGCAAAACATGGGAGCAGGTATCCGACACCGTTATTACCAATGCATCTGCAGGCATCAACCCCAGCTATTCCATGATCAGTTGCGCCGGGCTGGATGCAGACAATGTATACGTGGTAACCAACCGCTACCAGGAAAAAAGCGATACTGCGCTGAAATACTGGTATGGAGCGCTGAAAAGCGCTGATGCCGGAAAGAGCTGGCAGTGGTGCTGGAAAGGCGGCGGCGGTTCAGGCAAATATGGAGTAAAGGATGGAAATGACGCATCCAATCTTTCCGACGCATGGGTTAAACAGGCATTCGGCGGGGAATATATCCGCTTAATGGACGTAGGTGTTTATCCTGCGGATGGCAATACCGCGATCGTTACAGACTGGTACAGGACCATGAAAACGACCGACGGTGGCAACACCTGGCAACAGGTATACAGCAATCCGCAAGCCAAAGGAGGTTTCGGAAGCAGGGGACTTGAAGTAACGACTGCTTATGGTGTTCATTTTGATCCTTTCGACAGCAACCACATCGCAATCAGTTATACCGACATCGGTTATCATCATTCGTTTGACGGCGGTGCAACCTGGCATCGTTCCACCCGGGGCGTTCCGGCAGAATGGGTCAATACCTGTTACTGGGCGGTGTTCGATCCCGTGGTGAAAAATAAACTATGGTCGGCATGGTCCGGTATGCACGATTTCCCGAGAGGCAAGATGACACGCAATGCTGCGTGGAAAAAATGGGCGCGGGGAGGTATCTGCGTTTCAGAAGATGGCGGGAAAACATGGAAGCCTGTTTACGAAGGAATGGGAATGGATGCGCCTGCCACCTGCATCGTGCTGGATCCTGCTTCTTCCGCAGGAAACAGAACATTGTATGCGGCAGTATACAACAAGGGGGTTTTTAAATCAACTGATGATGGCAAAACATGGACGTTAATGAACAACGGAATTGAAGACAATACCTGCGCCTTTGAACTTACGTTGTCGGCTAACCGGGAATTATTCCTTACAGTATCTGCAACGCCTCAGCATATAGACGGAAAAAGGGGCCGTGCATTTTATTCCGGCGCGGTATATAAATCTGCAGATGGTGCATCTACCTGGACAAAGCTGCAGGTAACTGACGGATTGCTGTTCCCTAACGGTATTGAATGCGATCCGCTGCACCCTGACAGGATATACCTGGGTTGCTGGGCAGATATAGATTTGAGCGACCTGGTTGGTGGGGAAACGGCAAGAAATACCGGAGGTAATGAAAAATTAAAAATGCCGGGTGGCGTCTTTCTTTCGGAGGATGGCGGCAAAACATGGCGCCAGGTATTTGATGACAAACAGTATGTATATGATATTGTTGCCGATGCACGCATTCCCGGCCGGCTTTACCTGAACACGTTTAACAAAGCGGCCTACAGGAGCGATGACAGCGGCAAAAGCTGGAAAAAGATAAAAGGGTATGATTTTCACTGGGGGCAGCGTCCGGCGCTGGATCCGCGCGATAAAGAAAAAATATTTCTCACCACTTTCGGCTCCAGCGTATGGTGGGGGCGCCCGGAAACAGAGCAATAATTAGCACCATTAAAAGAGTGATTGTATGATGACCATGATCAGGATCGCAGGCTGTTGCCTGGTTGTTTTATTTCATCTTACAGGTTGCAACGGCAACAGGCAGGATAACGTAAACGGTCAACCGAAAACTGAAAAAAAACCCAACGGACGAAATGATGCATGGGGATATGCCGGGTATGGCGGAGGCGGCGCCATGTTTTATCCTACTGTAAGCCCGTTCGATCCCGGTCATGCTTTTGTAGCCTGCGATATGACCGGATCTTTTGTAACGTACGATGGCGGTGAGTCATGGCGGATGTTCAACCTGCGCGGGCCGGTACACTTTTTTACATTCGATCCTTCAGATCCCAATACCGTGTATGCCAATTCAATAGCTTTATTCAAAAGCACAGATAAAGGGAATACCTGGAACGTTGTCTACCCCTCCGCTTCAGATATAACAGCAGTCATTTCAAAAGGAGATCATGCGAATGAAGTGCTGGTAACCAGGGACAGTACAATAAGACGCGTCCAGGCTTTCGCGGTAGACCCTGCTGACTCAAAAAAATTGTACGCTGTTATTTCAATTGATCAAAAAAACGGTTTTTATACATCTGCAGATGGCGGCAGCAACTGGATTAAGGAAACAGATATGACTGTAACAGCAGGAAATATCTTTATAGCGCCTTCATCACCTAAAAATAAGCGGACGGTTTACATAGCAACCGGCGATGGTATATTAACCAATGAAAATGGCTCATGGGAAATGAATGCACTGCCTGCAGGCGTTAAAAAAATAACGACCTGTACAGGTGGTTATGATAGCGCCCAACAGCGATTTATTATCTATGCTATCGCGGGCCGTTCCTACTTCAATCCTGATGATGATGAATCTGGTATTTATTTTACAAATGATGGCGGTAAAACCTGGCAGAATCGCCAGGAAGGGATCATCAGCCAGCAATCTGCAGGGGCAGGTATACCGGAATGGAGAACCATTGCAACAAGTGCCCTGCACCCTGCTACGGTATATGTTTCCTACAACAATTTTATCCTGGGCGATACCACTTGCATAGGAGTTGCCAAAAGTGACAACTACGGTAAAACATGGACGTTGGTATGGAAAGACCGGCTAGCCAAAGGCGGCAGTGTGGTATCTGAAAATTTTACCGGCGGCTGGCTCAACGAAAGGTTCGGACCTACCTGGGGTGAAAACCCGTTTTCGATCGGCGTGTCTCCCGTCAATCCTGATGTCTGCTATGCAACAGATTTCGGCAGGACCGTTAAATCGGATGATGGCGGTACAACCTGGAAGCAGGTATATACCCGCAAAGAAGGGCCGGGTTGGGTATCACGCGGGCTGGAGGTTACAACAAGCTATGATGTAGTAACTGACCCCTTCGATTCAAATCATGTATTTATCTGCAATACGGATATAGGATTGATGGAGAGCACGGACGGCGGGCATAGCTGGAAAAGTGCCACGCAAAACAATGGTGTTCCGCGGCAATGGGTCAACAGCGCTTACTGGTTAACGTTCGACCCGGATATTAAGGGAAAAGCATGGGCGGTAATGAGCGCCAATCACGATCTCCCCCGGCCTAAAATGTGGCGCAGAGCAGGTGTTGCAAATTATAAAGGAGGTATACTGGTAACCGGTGATGCCGGTAAAACATGGACACCGGTAAGCTCATCCATAGGTGAGGCGGCATTTACACATATATTGGCTGATCCCTCCAGTAATGAAGACGCGCGAACCCTATATGCCTGTGCCTTTGGCAAAGGCGTTTATAAATCTGTTGACGGCGGCAAAACATGGCAGCAAAAAAACAAAGGGCTCGAAGGAAAGGAGCCATTTGCTTGGCGGATCATGCGAAGGGAAACAGACGGCGTTTTGTTCCTTATGGTAAGCAGGCGGAGTGAAAAAGGAGAGATAGGCACACCCGATGACGGCGCTTTATACCGCTCAACGGATGGAGCCGAAACCTGGACGAAAATGACCTTGCCCGAAGGTACCAATGCACCAACAAGTATCATTGCCGATGCGCAATCGCCTCAAAGACTGATCCTTTCCGCATGGGGCAAAGTGAGTGGCGGGAAGTTTTCTACCGATACAGGTGGCGGCATTTTTGTATCGGGCGATGATGGCAACACCTGGAAGCAGGTGATGCAGAAAGACCAGCATATTCACGATATTACTTTTGACGATCGGAATAAAACCTATTACGCCTGCGGCTTTAACAGCAGCGCCTACCGTTCAACAGATAAAGGCGAGACCTGGGAAAGGATAAAAGGATATAATTTTAAATGGGGCAAACGTGTGGTGCCCGATCCTGTGCATCCGGGAAAAGTATACATCGTAACCTTTGGAGGCGGTATATGGTATGGCCCCGAAAATGGCGATGCCGGTGCTGAAGAAGATATTGTTACGCCGGTGCTGTCGTATAAATAAAACGATCAAGCCTGTAGAATTTGCAGCGCGGTAATTCAACCCGGCAAACCCTGCAGGTTTTTGTACACCTTAAAAAGTAGTTGCTCAAACGGTTGCGTTAAAAAATTATTTAGTATTAAGATATTATTATAATTTTAAGAACGGCTTTTTGATTCAGACAAATGCCATATTATAAATAACGTGATCAACAGGTTCATTCCGGAAGAATATGAAAAAGAATTGCTCTCGCAGGTACGCGAGGGAGATGTAAAGGCATTTGAACATATCTACAACATTTACAGCACAAGGCTTTATGGAAGCATTTTTAAACTTGTAAAATCAACCTCCGTTACGGAAGAGTTGCTGCAGGATACCTTTCAGCGTATTTGGGAACACAAGAAAACCATTGATATTGACCGGTCGTTTAAAGCCTATGTATTTACCATAGCCAGGAACCTTGTATTCGATTATTTTAACAAGGCTTCGCGGCAAAAACTTTTAGAACGCTACCTGCAGGCAAAAGAAGAAAATGCGGCTCCGGGGTTTCGCCACCAGTTGGAAGAAAAAGAATCGGAGCTGCTGATGGAAAGAGCTGTACATCAATTGCCTCCGCAAAGAAAGCTGGTATATACCCTCTGTAAAATTGAAGGCAGAAGCTATGAAGATGTAAGCAAAGCGCTGGGGATATCTGTTTCAACCATCAGCGACCATATAGTAAAAGCCACTAAAAGCATTAAGGCCTATTACCTTTCAAAGAGTCTTGTAAATAAAACAATTATAACGATAGTTGTTTTTCTGCAGATGTAATTTCCTCAAACCTGTTTATCTTTTTATCACTACTGTATGTTCCGGCCCGGCAACACCGGCAAGGTTTTTTACACGGAAAGAAATCTCATATTTTTCCTTTTTCAGTTTTATTTCAACCGAATCAGCCACCTCTTTCCAGTCGTCGCCCGGTAATTCCCTGGCTTCATAATTTTTAAAATTAGGTGTTTGAGATTTCAACCTGATGAACGCCATTTCTCCTTGTATATCAACTTCGGACGAAAGGGTATTAGGTGTCCATTCAATAGCCCGTGGATCGGTAGCCAGGTGGAGGTATCTTGTATTGTACGCCCAATGCGGTTTACCGTTGCGGATCCACGTATGTGTATCATAGTATTCGTCCCTGTACATAACAATATCACTGCTGTCGTTGGGCCAAAGCGTATATCGGTTATTATATTTGTCCCAACTGATCCATGTATAAATTCTTGCAAAAAGCGTTTTGCTCCTGTTATTTAAATCCGGGTAAACTTCGGTCGGAATTCTATCTTTCCCCCTTACCAATGTAATATCGGCAGCCTTATTCTTTAAATATTCAGCACGTACTTCCAGCGCTGAAAGCGGAATTCCGTTCTTTTCAAAATGATAATTGTATTTGGCATCAGACAGAAACCATTTATGATAAGCGTTCAGCCATATTTCGTTGATACCATGATGCCCTTCAAGAAAATCAGGAGTTCCTTCGCCAGCACCCAGGCAACGTGTAACATAGCCGTACGCGTTCATCAAAGCGTTTTGCACCAGCATAAAATGCTCACAATGAAAGCCATTTCCTTTTATTGCTTCATCAAGGATACATTCCGGCGAGCCGCAACCGGGATGAGGGCCCTCATTATTAACAGGAATATGATTTTTTATCCATTCTCTCAAAAGAAGAATCCTTTTCAATTCGTCCGTTTCTCCGTGAAAAATAGTGTCTGTCTGATACTTTCTTTTCAGTTCACCCAATTTGGGGGAAGATAAATCTTCGTAACCTGAAAAAATCGTATCAACAACAACAGAAGGATTCTCTACTTGTATTGTATAGTAAGTTCTGTTATTGCTGCAACCGGAAGCTAACAGTCCAAAAACCGCCGGAATAAAATATAAAGCTGAAACGTTCTTTATTTTCATTAAAAGTTTGTTTTTTTTGCATGAGCAGAGGATACTTTTCACCTGGCCGTATTAATATGAAAAAATACCTTGAGCAGCAAACAACATACCCGTTTATTGTTAAAAAAACACATAGTAACCAACTATAAAAATAAAAAGAGAGACTACAGGTTGTATAATCTAATCATTTCTTTTCTGGCTATCTGTTTTTCGCACACTTCCTTAATAACCCAGGCAGGAGGCATTGCAGATCCGAAGCTGCACGTAATTCCTTACCCGCAGCAGGTAACTGTAAGTGGCAATGATTTTATCTTATCAAATTCCCTGGACATTGTTTTGAGCAAAAATCATTCTGCGGATGATGCATTTACCGCAGAAGAATTGGCCCGAGACCTGAAAGCAGAATGGAATATTGAAGCTGCAATTGGCACGAAAAAGAAAAAGCATGCTATCCTGCTTGTACGCAACAAAAAATCCCGGGCTATTCGTGCGCAAGGGTATGAACTTGTAGTTACACCGGAAGGTATAACAATCGAGGCCCCGGATGAACAGGGCTTATTTTATGGAACACAAACGCTTTTGCAATTGATTCACAAAGGGGATACAGACCTTAGAATAACCGGACTTACCATAAAAGATTGGCCTACCATAGCCAAACGCGCTGTTCACTATGATACCAAACACCACCAGGATAAAATTTCCTATGTAAGAGATTTTATTAAAGAACTGGCCCGGTATAAAATCAATATGCTTGTTTGGGAATGGGAAGACAAATTCGCTTATCCCAGTCATCCTGAAATAGGAGCCCCGGGCGCCTTTACGCCTGAAGAAATAAAAGGGCTTACAAAATATGCCAGGAACTATCACATTGAAATTGTTCCGTTGGTGCAGGGACTCGGACATGTGAGTTTTATTTTAAAATGGCCGCAATTCAGCGCATGGAGAGAGATTGCTGCATCGAACTGGCAGTTCTGCCCCCTGAAACAGGGCTCATACGATTTACTGTTTGATCTTTGGAAAGATGCCATGGATGCCACTGAGGGCTCTTCATATTTTCATATAGGGTCTGACGAAGCATACGAACTCGGTCACTGTGAAAACTGCCAGGCCAAAACAAAGGAAATTGGAAAGCGGGGACTCTATCACATATTTGAAGACAAAGTTTCGCGGTTCATTGTTTCAAAAGGCAGAACACCGATAATATGGGAATCGCTGCGTTTGGTGAAAGAAGGGGAAAACAAAAGATTCATGCCCAATAAAAAGGCAGTGCTTACCGAAGACATGGGAGAAGCGGGCATTGAGCAGGCACGAAGGGCAAAAGATCTCGGCTACAAGGTTTTTTTCTTTGACCCGAACCCTGGTATTGAACCTGTATTCCTTCCCTACTTTTATAGCGAATCGGAAGACGGGCAAATACAAAAGGGCTGCCTCGAAAAATCTTATACCCTGCTGAAGCAGGCTGCATCCTCCGGTGCTTTTGACGGATTTATCAGAACATCCTGGGACGATGCCGGTCTGCACAACCAGCAATGGATGCTCAGTTTCCTCACACTGGCCGAATATTCCTGGAACAGCGAAGGAACAGATCTGGAGCAATTCAAAAAGAATTTTTTCAACAACTATTACGGTACCACCAGCGTGAACATGGAAGAATTGTTTAACCTCCTTAACGAAGCGTCTTACTATTACTGGGATACTTTTGAACGCAAAGTGTGGCATTTCGGAGAAGTAGGAAAAACATTTCTGCCAGACCTTCCGAGAGGCGATATCATTGAATATGATCCTTACTGGAACACCGCACATAAAGCAATGGTAGAACGCTCATATGCGATGCAGAAAAAGATGGACCGGGTATTGGCAATCATTGCTGCTAACCAGGCACAACAAATAAAGCACATGTATGATCTCGATATCTATGAAACGATGGCCAGGCTGGTTCATCATACCTGCCAGACCTATATAGACCTTTCATCACTGGAAAAAGCGATTGCCGCGGCGCATATGCAAGCTTTCCGGAACCGTGACAGCGCCGGGTACTATCTGCAAAAAGCACAGGACATTATCATTCATAACCTGCAAAGGAGGAAGATCGTACTTAACAACATTGTTGAGGTTTGGGAAAAAACAAGATTACCCAAAGGCATGAGCACTGCTGAAAAGAAATATTTTTTCCGGCAGGACAAGGCCCGGCATTTTGCCAACAGGAAACCTGATATGAGCTATTTTATTTACGATGAACAGCAACTGGACCTGGAAGGATATCTGGAAAAATTAAAACTATATGCAGAAAAATTCAGGAATGACTCTTTCTGACAAAGCAACAATGAAAGTAAGGATCGGCATTGTGTTGTATGCAGCATTTTTTGTTGTATTGCCCGGGTTTTCCACTAAAGAAGAACTTATACCTCAATTAGGCATTATAGCTCCTATAGAGCAGGATAGCCTGGTGTATGCATCCGGTTTTCGCATGCTGGGTGAATCGGCAGGCAGGATGATTTCCCCTGCTTTAACAGAAAAACAATTTCAGCAAAATCTTATACAAATAAAAAAAGCCAGATGCAAAGTAGTTTTGTGTAATATTTTATTTCCCGGTCATATAAAAATTGCAGGGCCTGATGTGAATGAGAAGCGGGTATTAGGTTATGCCGATTCTCTTTTTTCAAGAGCCAAAAGGGCAGGTATATCTTTTGTTATTTTAGGCAGCGGGGCTGCGCGCCATATTCCTGACTACTATGATGCAGGAAAGGCACAGTCCGATTTTTCGGTACTATGCCGCAAGCTGGCGGCAATTGCAGGCAGGTATAGAATCATGATCGCTCTTGAAGGCCTTCAAACCGCTGAAACCAATTTTCTGAATACACTACAATCCGCAGCGGAGGTAGTGAGAGCAGTAAACCACCCTAATTTCAGGCTTAATGCAGATATTTTTCACATGCTGAGAGAAGGTGAGCTGCCGCAAAGTATTGTGGATGCAGCAGATGTACTAGCTTATTGTGAAATTGCAGAAAAACAAAACCGCTCTTTGCCGGGCGTTAAAGGCGACGATCTTACACCCTACCTGAGAGCTTTGCGAAAAGCGAAATACAAGGGATATATCTTCATCGAAGGAGAGTCGGATGATCCCGGGCATGACATCCCCCTGTCTTTTAAATATCTTACCCGCCAGCTTGAAGAAGTATATAAAGAATAAAACAGAAGAATTTAACAGGTAACCTAACCCGGCTTTCCAATTTTTTTCTACAGAGCAGAGGAAATTCCCGGGCCGGCCGTATTAGTATGAAAGACATATCTTGAACAGCGAACAGCATATCCGTTTATTGTTTAAAAAATACCTGGCAAACGACTGCAGCGCATCAGAAGCCGCTGAACTGATTGACATGATCCGGTCGGGCGAAAACAAAGTGCTGATAGAAAACCTTATCAGTCAGCATCTTGGCAATTATGCTGCTGATGAGTCGTTATATAAAGCGGCTTCAGAGCAATTGTTTAAAAAGCTGGATCTGTCAGCAGGCAGCGAAGAAATCTTAATAGCGCCGCACAGAAAACCCATGTATCTCAAAATCGCCGCCGCTATTGTCGTAATGCTGGCAGCTTATACCACTTTTTATTTCTTAAAGTCAACCGCTGCCAACCGGTCTACAGTAATTACGGTCCCGCAGGATGATGTATTACCGGGAGGAAATAAGGCTATCCTGGTTTTATCGGACGGTCACCAGGTTGAGCTGAATGAAATGCAGGTAGGAAAGAACATAGCCGAAGAAGAAGGTGTGATTATAAAAAAGTCTGCCGACGGACAGCTCGCCTATCACTCCGGCAATAATCATAAGCCCGGCGGACTTAATACGGTAAAGACCCCTAAAGGAGGACAGTTCCAGGTGATTTTACCCGATGGTTCCAAAGTATGGCTGAATGCAGCATCCTCTGTTACTTACCCTGCCGTTTTCAACGCTTCCGAACGCCGTGTCATTCTTACCGGTGAGGGATATTTTGAGGTCGCAACTGTAATGAGAAATAACAAAAAAGTACCATTCATCGTGGAGTCTGGAAAGCAAAAAATAGAAGTGCTCGGTACCCGGTTTAATGTAAACGCGTATGATGATGAAACCGGCATTAAAACAACACTGATAGAAGGCAAAGTGAAAGTGGTAACCGAAAATGAAACGGTTATACTCAAACCCAGCCAGGAGTTCAACCTTCGGGCCGAAGGCATATCAACCAAAAAAGTGGATGTAGAGCCCGTTATAGACTGGAAAAACGGGGACTTCATTTTTGCCGACGAAGACATTAAAAGCATTATGCGGAAAATAGGCCGCTGGTACAATGTAGAGCTGGTATATGAAAGCGAGATACCCAATGAAAATTTAAGCGGTCAGATTTCGCGCAGCAGGAATCTTTCCGATGTACTGCGGATGCTGGAATTGTCGGGCGATACCAAATTCAGGATCATCAATAATACGATTCACATTTCTTATTCCAAAAAATAAAAAATCATTTTAAATCAAACCAAACTAAAGGCAATGAAAACGTATAACCCAACCTGATCGGACATAACGGGTATACTCAAAAGAATACCGGAAATGCCTGCCAGCACTCCCGGTTGATATTTGGGTAAGTCATAACCCGATTTTTTGCTGCAATCCAATTAATCATTCACCCAAACTTTACAAAAGTATGCAATTTGATACTTTAAAAGGTAACTCATGTGGCTGCTATCCGCGGGAAGTATATTTTCTTCTCACTAACAGGATGCGCCGCCTGCTCATGGCATTACCGGTTTCAAAACTAATTATGCAGATGAAGCTTATTTCTTTCTTCCTGATCGTGATCTGTCTTCAGGCAAGCGCTTCTGTTTCAGCGCAAAAGATCACATTAAACGAAAAAGGAGCTTCTATCCAAAAAGTGCTGCGGGAAATAAGGAAACAAAGTGATTTTGATTTCATTGTAAATGCCCGCAGCCTGAAAGAAGTTCAGCCTTTAACCATCACCGTAAAAGACATGCCTCTTGAAGAGGTGCTTCAGTTGATATTTGCCAACCAGCCGGTTGATTATGTTATTGATAATAAAACCATCATTATCAGGGATAAGACCAATGGCAGCAGCGCAGAGCCCGTTCAAAAAGTACAAAGAGTAACCGGTACCATTACCAACGATAAAGGCGAACCGCTGTCGGGCGTGAGCGTAATAGAGAAAGGGACACAAAATGGTGTGGTGACCAACGAGAACGGGCGTTTTTCCATTACGGTGAAAGATCAGACTTCCGTCCTGCAAATAACCTATGTGGGTTACAAAAGCAAAGAAGTTTCTGCCGCATCATCACAAGTTAATATTGTACTGGAATCTGACAACGGGAGCTTAACGGATATCGTAGTGGTGGGTTACGGCACACAAAAGAAATCGGATCTTACGGGGTCGGTTAGTTCGGTAAAAGGATCCGATTTAACCAAATTACCCACACAACGCGTAGACCAGGCATTGCAGGGACGCGCTGCCGGTGTAATGGTGCAGAACACAGACGGCGCTCCCGGCGGTAATGCCATGATACGCGTGCGGGGAGGCAATTCTATCACAGGTAGTAATAACGCGCTGGTGGTAGTGGATGGAATACAGGGAGTGAACATCAGCACCATCAATCCTAACGACATTGAATCGCTCGAAGTATTGAAAGATGCTTCCGCTACTGCTGTTTACGGAGCGCGTGGAGCAAACGGTGTAATATTAATTACTACCAAAAGAGGCGCATCCGGCAAACCTGTTTTCAACTATGGGTTCAGCATCGGCACACAAAAATTAAATCATAAGCTTAGTTTGATGAATGCAGGTGACTATGCCCGTAAGTCGAACGATTGGGCTGCCACCCAGAACGGTACTCCCAGCGCACCTATAGAGCCTGTTATCCCGTTTACAAAAGAGCAGATTGCAGCCCTGGATGCCAATGGAGGAACAGACTGGCAGGATGAAATTTACAGGAACGGCATGTTACAGAATCACCAGTTGTCGGTAAGCGGAGGAAATGATATGGCCCGTTATTTTGTATCGGGCGGTTATATGAACCAGCAGGGTATTGTGCTGAACACAAAATACGTAAGGTATAATTTAAGAAGCAACCTGGACCTTAAACTCAACCGCTGGCTGAGCGCGGGTGTTAACCTTAATGTAATAAAAGATAAAGGCAACGTGCCACCCGTGGGTGAAGGAACACGCTTTGGCGATATATTGGGGCAGGTGATCAATACCGTGGCACGATTTGACCCCATTACGCCTGTGTACGACGCGGATGGAAATTATAATTTTAAAGCGTTGAAAGGCGGCCCTGATGGTTCAAAAATTTATGCCGATAACGATGTGTGGAACCCAATGGCCACGGCACTGGAAACAAAAGCCGAAAAAAATAATATCATCAATGAGATCAGCACTTTCCTGGATTTTAAATTACTGAAAGGGCTTTCGTTGCGTGTTACAGGCGCTGCCAGCATCAACAGCAGCGACGATAAGCATTATTACGGCGCCAAAACACAACCCGGTCGTGGCGTGAACGGAATGGGAGACCTGTCGGAGAGTAAGTATGAGTATTTCCAGAATTCTAATATTCTTACCTACACCAATACTTTTAGCGATAAGCATGCATTAACTATAACCGGTGTTGCCGAACAACAGTTGATTGAATCAAAAGGATCATTCATAAGCGCACAGGGATTTTTCAGCGATGAAACAGGGATCAACGACCTGGGAGGTGCATCCCAGATCAATGAGCGTTATAATTCGTCTTCCAAACAAACCATTAATTCTTTCCTGGGGCGTGTAAATTATGTATTTGATGAAAAATACATGATCACCGCCAGCTACAGGGCCGACGGTTCATCTGTATTCGGGGCTAACAACAAATGGGGATATTTCCCCTCGGCAGCCGCTGCATGGAGAATATCGGAAGAAGATTTTATGCAGGAGATAAAAGCGATCTCTACCCTGAAGTTGCGCGGCAGTTGGGGGAAAACCGGCAACCAGGCGATTCAGCCTTACCAAACACTGGCAACAGTGGCATCCGGGTTTAACTATCCTTACGATGGCAATACCAATCCTAATATTGGTTTTTCCATGAGCAGGGCTGCCAATCCCAACCTGAAATGGGAAACAACAGAACAAAGCAATATAGGAGTTGACCTGGGCTTTTTTAATGACCGGCTTACCGCTACTGTGGATGTATATAAAAAAGTAACTACCGACCTGCTGCTGAATAAACAGGTAGAAGCTTACACGGGGTTTGCTACCATCCTTTCCAATGTAGGATCCATACAAAATAAGGGACTTGAAATATCGGTAGGCGGCAAGCCGTTGCAGGGCAACGACCTGAGATGGAATACCGCGGTAAATATTTCTTTTAACAGGAGCAAGGTGCTGGCCCTGCTGGACGATCAGCCCCTGGCGATACGGACCAATACAGGTGGAGGCTACCAGATATATGGCAGTGGATTTTCTTTAAAATATTTGCAGATAGGCCAACCCGTAGACCAGATGCGTGGTTATGTAAACCTGGGCACCTGGAGCGAAGCAGAAAGAGAACAGGCTAAAGCTATGGGCCAGGCCCCCGGTGATCCCAAATGGAAAGATGTGGACGGCGACGGCAGGATTACCAGGGCAGCCGACGGCAACGAAGTAATAGGCAATGCTACTCCCAGATTTATATACGGCTGGAACAATAACATCACTTACAAAAATTTCGATCTCACCTTCCTGATACAGGGCAGCCATGGCAATGATATTTTTAACGCGGTACGGATCAAAACAGAAAGCCCGACAAACGGGTTAAGCACTAACCTGAACAACCGGTGGACACCTGAAAATCAAAAGACAGATGTTCCGGTATTCCTGAGTTCGAGAGACCGAAATCAACTGAATCTCGGATCCAATCAAACCTCAGGAATAGGCAGTGATCAACGCTCCAGCAGATGGATAGAGGACGGATCTTATCTGCGCATGAAGAATATAACGTTAACGTATACCCTTCCAATGTCGGTATTGAGTAAAATACATATCAGCAGGTTAGCCGCGTATGTTACAGCCATTAACCTGTTTACCATTACCAAATACACGGGTTACGACCCGGAAGTGAGTTCCTTTAATGCGGGAGGTGCAGGAGGACTGGGGATTGATCTAAGCAACTACCCCACTTCAAAGGCATTTATGTTTGGTATCAATTTAACTTTTTAACATCATCAGTATCCACCACCGGTTAGTACGGGCGGCTGGAGAAACAAAAAATACGCAGCAAATGAAAACGAATACAATACATTCATTTAAAAGCATGCTTTCGCTGCTTTTGATTGTTGCAGGACTTTCTTGTCAAAAGCTGGATGAAAAACCGGAAGGCATTTCCACCCCGGCTAATTTTTATGGTACTCCCGAGCAATGCGAGGCCGCTTATGCCGGTTCCATGAACGCATTATACTCTACCTGGAGTGGTTACCAGAACGGCTATCAATTTTCCGACGGCCAATATGAAGGAGCTAGCCTGGACATAGGCATCACTGCGTTCAACGAGGTATGGACCCTTCATTATAAGGCCATAGCGAACGTAAATGGAGTACTGAAAGCAATCAAAGCGGGCAGCCTCGAGGGCAATGCTGAAGAGGTGATCAACAACGTGATAGCGCAGGGTCGTTTTCTAAGGGCATTCAATTATTTCTACCTGGTAAGGCTCTACGGTAAGATCCCTTATATAACGGAAGATACACCTGATCCGGTATCTACTCCGCTAACATCCGAATCACGTCTTGAGATTGCCGCCGTATACGACCTGATTGAATCAGACCTTATGTTCGCTACCCAACATTTGGGCGATTACGATGGAGCTATTCCGGGAAGACCCAATAAATGGATAGCCAAAGGCTTACTGGCAAAAGTATATTTAACAAGAGCTACCGCGCCGTTAAATCAAACCGAGAACTACGCAAAAGCACGCGACATGGCGCATGATGTGATTGAAAATGGTCCATATATACTGTTGCCCGACTTCAGAGATGTGTTCAAAACATCCAACAACCGCAATATGGAGATCATGTTTGCTTTCTATGAATCTCCACAAACACCTTATATGCCTGGCAATGTATGGGCACCTTCGGAAATGGACGGATGGAGCGCCGGCCCGGTAAAAATATTATGGGCTACCGATATCTATCCTGAACAGCCGCGCAAACATAGTTACCTGCTGCTGGATTTTACTTCTAATATATACGATCCTTCAGCACCTATTATCAACTGGTCCGAATCTGCTGATGGCGTTCCGTACATAGGGAAATATAACATTCCTAATCTTACATACGAGCAACAGGTAGGCGGCGGCGATGCCGGCATAGAAATGAAAATACTGCGCTTCGCGGATATTTTGCTGATATATGCGGAAGCAGCCAATATGGCCAACGGCGGGCCCACACAACTCGCTGTAGACCGTCTGAACATGATCATTGACCGTGCAAATGCAGGTACCGGTACCGAAGCACGGGCAACCATGGCCATGAGCCAGGCGGAATTTGACAAGAAAGTAATTGATGAGCGAAGCTTTGAGCTTTGTTTTGAGAACGACCGCTATTTTGACGTATTGCGTAAACGTATACTGGAAGAAGTAAACCTGCCGGACAATGCACAGGGATACGATGAAAATGACTATCTGTTGCCCATACCGGCGCTGGATGCAAAAGCTATCGGACAAAACCCGGGATACGAATAATATTGGGGCTGTATAAAAAGGCTGTGCCTTTTCAAGCAGGCCAGCCTTTCTTTCCTCTGCCAATATTTACAATAAATATACACATGCAAAAGAATGCCCGGCAAAACGTCCACCCATTCTTTATATACAAACCGTTTGCTATATAGTTGCTACATGAATAAGTGTATACAGAAGAATACTTTCATAACTATGACAATGATAAAAAAGATTGGCAGTTATTATATATATACCTGTTCATGGCTTATACTAATGATAGCATGTAATGTTCCTGCATCCCAAACAAACGGTGATAATCACTCAAAATCTGATATTAAAGAACTCAACGCTTCTGAGATTGAAGCAGGTCAAAAAACGATCGCGATCATTGGCGTAACTATTATAGATGGCAATGGCGGAGCGCCGGTAGAAAACGGAACAGTTGTAGTGAAAGGAAACCGGATAGAAGCGGTGGGCGGTCCGTCCGTGCCGGTACCCAAATATGCAGAAGTTATTGACGGAAAGGGACTGAGTGTATTGCCCGGCTTTATTGATTCGCATTTTCATCTTGATAACATGAGCGGGTTGCCGGCATTGTTCCTGCAACATGGAGTTACTTCCGTCCGTGACCCCGGCGCCTGGAATGAAGCATACGAGGGTGAAAGAAAATACGGCAACATGATCCCCCGCCTGTTTTTATGCGGACCTCATCTTGATATGTATCCCCCCGCGTACCCGCATGACGCGTATGTAGTACGCGACTCGCTGGAAGCAGTGAACCATGTAAACCGTGCGGCAGATGAAGGCGCAACAGCTATCAAAGTATACTTCAGGCTGCCGCCTCACCTCATTCGTGTTATTTGCAAAGCCGCGCACGTGCGCGGGCTGCCGGTAACGGCCCATCTTGAAATAACAGAAGCAATGGAAGCGATTGAACAGGGATTGGATGGCATAGAGCACATTACTTCTTTCGGACTGTCCCTTCAATCCAAAAGAAAGGGTGAAAAATACAGGCAAATGGTTTTGAACGACAACAATGCGCGTAAGCAGGGGCGTTATGATGTATGGAGTAACATTGATCCAAATGACAGATTAACAGACAGTCTTTCAAGGTTCCTGGTAAAGAAAGGAACTTTTGTAAGTCCAACGCTGGGGCCTTTCGAATACCAGCCTTCGGATACTTTAACCGACACTGTTAAGCTGAACGGATTTAAAAATATGAAAGCTGTTACCCAAAAACTAAAGCAGGCCGGCGTTCGTATTGTACTGGGCTCACACTCCAGCGTTCCCTATGCCGAAAACGGCTGGGCTTTTCAACACGAAATGGAGTTGTTCGCCGAAAGCGGTATCAGCAATTCGGATATCATAGTGGCGGCAACCATGGAAAACGCCCGGTTTTTCAGAATAGATGACAGGCTGGGCAGCATCGAAAAAGGCAAGATCGCCGACCTGGTACTGGTGAAGGGAAATCCTTTACAGGATATTAAGGCGGTAAGAAACATAAGCAGGGTAATGCTGAATGGGAAATGGGTTCCAGCCGGTTTATAGTATCCCATCCGGAGAAAGCAATTTTTTAAATGAAAAAACATGCTGGATCAAGAAACTATACAACAGGAAAAGTTGAGTTTTGTAAACAAGCGGCAGATTTGTGACGAGGTAGTATGGATTGATTTCAAAAACGGCGACAGGAGCGCATTCGCTTTGCTGTACCTGCGGTATTACAAAATATTGATACATACAGGTACAGGTATTTGCGATGATAAGGATTTGATCCTGGATTGTATACAGGACCTGTTCGTTGAATTATGGAAGAACAAAAGCGGGTTGGGCCAACCTCAATCGGTAAAAGCTTATCTCACACGTTCGTTGCAAAGAAAAATATTACGGCAGCTAAAAAGAATACGGTCCGGCCTTTACCATTGCCAAGTGGAAACAGTACCCGATACCCAAACTGTTCAATGCGTTGAATTGAAAATGATTGCCGAGCAGTTCGGGAAAGAACAAAAAAGCCAGGTTCGCAAAGCCATTACATTGCTTACGCGCCGGCAAAAAGAAGCGGTATATCTTCGCTTTTATGCCAACCTGAGTTATGCAGAGATAGCAGGCAAAATGTCGATCAGTACTGATTCTATTTATAACCTGATATCTAAAGCCATGGGCAACATGCAGCAGGAACTGGGAAAAATACCGGTGCGTACTTTATAAAGTGGTTATCACATAACGGAGACCGAGTCTCCGGAGAACATAATAAGTACGAAGTCAGAGACTTCGTACAGCAAAGGGGTCAAACTTTTAAAACCAGGAATTATGTTTAAAGCTTTTTCTCTTTCACTGTTGTTGCTATTGCTGATCAATGAATGTATGGCACAGCGGCCAGACAGCATCCTGCTCAAAAATTACCGGCCAAAGTCTATTTACAAAATACCGGTCACCAAAATCACAAAAGCCAAATTCCCGGTGATCGATATGCATTCTCATCCATGGCTGGCAAAGAATGAAGAAGAAATAAAGCAATGGATCGAACGGATGGACAGGTTCGGCATTGAAAAAACCGTTTTGCTTACTATGACTTCGGGCGCCGCATTCGATTCAATATACAAGGTATACGCGCCTTATGGCGACCGCTTTGAAATGTGGTGCGGATTTGATTATACAGGGTATAACGAACCCGGCTGGAGCGAAAAGGCGGTGAAAGAGCTGGAACGCTGCGTAAAAGCCGGGGCTAAAGGGGTTGGGGAATTGGGCGATAAGGGGTTGGGAGAATTGTTTTCCGATCCGGTGCCTGCCTATGGTATGCATATTGACGATCCCCGGATGAAGCCTCTTTTTAAAAAATGTGGCGAGCTGAAAATACCGGTAAACGTACATGTGGCCGAGCCTATGTGGATGTATGAGCCCATGGATTCAACAAACGACGGGTTAATGAACGCGTACGACTGGAAGATCGACAAGACCAAACCGGGTTTGCTGGGCCACGCGGAATTAATACAAACACTTGAAAACGTAGTACGCGATCATCCCAATACAACTTTTATTGCATGCCACCTGGCCAACTGCGAATACGACCTGTCTATCCTTGGCCGGTTACTGACTAAATACAATAACCTGTATGCCGATTTCGCCGCGAGATTCGCTGAAATAGCCCCTATTCCACGCTATATGCAGGAATTCTTTGATAAATTCCAGGACAGGCTGGTATACGGAACCGATATGCAGCCGGAAGATTTTATGTATGAAACCACTTTCAGGATATTACAAACAAACGATGAACACTTTTATGCGATAGATCTTACCGGCTATCATTGGCCCTTACACGGCTTTGGGCTGAATGATACCATTTTAAAAAAGATATATAAATTAAATGCTGAAAAGATTTTTAAAAAACGGAAGTAAAATACCTGTATGCCGGGTTTATGCAATCCTCCCGCTTTGTGCATCCAGGCTTAAAAGCTTCCTGTTATGTTTAAAAAATATTTCCTTTTGCCCGCATGGTTGTTCTGCACTGTTTCATCGCTGGCTGGCACTGAACCACAGCATGTTCCATCTACGCTCAAAACAGTTACCGTATACCGGAATGGTGCCGAAATGCAGCACCACGCCAACGTGCAGCTTGCACAGGGTGCCAACGAATTGATCGTGGAAAACATAAGCAATAACATCGACCTTAACAGTATCCAGGTAAATTGTCCTGATGCCATTACCATCATGAGTGTTGAATTTTCCAATAATTTCCTGCTACCGCCTGCAGCCAACGGAAGAATACAATTGCTGAAAGACTCACTTGAGAAAGTGGAAAAGGAAATTGAAAAAAATAATAGCCAGATCAATATTTTAAACGACCTGGTAACAGTATTAAAGGCCAACAAAGACATCAAAGGCGCCCAGAATGGGTTAAGTGTGGCGGAGCTGGCAAAATTGATGGACTATTACAGGAATAAATCGCTTGAACTGCAACAGGAACTGATCATCCAGCAGGACAAACAAAAAAAATGGAATGAGCTGCGAAACAGGTTAATAAGCCAGATGCAGGAAGAAGAGAAGAAAAATACCCGTAAGTCCGGTCAAATCACCCTGCAACTGAATGTTGCGGCAGCAGGCAAATACGAGTTTGCTGTTTCTTATATTACACCCAATGCCTACTGGACACCTTATTATGATATCCGGGTAGATGATATCAAAAATCCCTTAAAGGTTATTTACAAATCCAAAATTGTTCAAACCACGGGCATCGATTGGAAAAAAGTAAAACTATCACTTTCTACTTCTGTGCCTAACCAATGGGGAAACGCTCCGGTGGTAAGGTCATGGTTTCTCAGCTACATCAACCCTGTTACGGCAATGGAGAAAAGACTGGCAGGCAAATTAGCAGGAGTGGATGTACAGAATGATGAAGTCAACAGCTTAAGTGAAGTGGTCGTTACCGGTTATGGTATACGCGGCGCATCTGCTGTTGAAACAGAAGCCATAAAGGAACCATTATACATCGTAAACGGAGCTGTTATGAGCAAAGAAGAATTTTCAAAAATCAACAGGATATCCATTAAAAGCACCGAAGTATTAAAAAGCGCGGCTGCAACAGCGCTTTATGGATCAAGGGCTGAAGGAGGAGCCGTACTGGTGACCTTAAAAGAAGGCATGAGCGATTATGTTTCGGTAACTGACAATGAACTGAATGTTACTTTCGATATAGAATTGCCCTATGATGTTGCTACCAACGGCAAAGAGCAGGCTATTGTTTTAAAAGAATATACAGCAGGCTCAGTATATAAATTCTACTCGGCGCCACGATTGGATAAAGACACTTATTTGCTGGCAGATATTACCGACTGGGAAAAATTAAACCTGTTGCCCGGAAATGCCAACATTATACTCGAAGGAACCTATGTCGGTAAATCTTTTATAGATCCCAATGCTATATCAGACACACTGAACCTTACATTAGGGCGCGATAAACGCGTTGTTGTGAAAAAAGAAAAGCTGGTAGATTACAGCAGTGTAAAATTCTTAGGCAGCAATAAACTGCAAAAATTTACTTACGAGATCTCCGTTAAAAACAACAAAAAGGATAAAATAAGCCTGTTGTTGAAAGATCAATATCCATTACCGTCGCTAAAAGAAATAGAAGTTGATCTGCTGGAAACAGGGAATGCATCTGTAGATAAAGAGCTTGGAATTCTTTCGTGGAATATGGAGTTGGCCCCGGGAGAAAATAAAAAGATCAGGTTCGCATACAGCGTAAGATATCCCAAAGACCGTTTATTGAACCTGAACTAATATACTTTCTGACGAAATAGCTTTTATATGTACGAGGATTGCTTCTCCCGACCTTTGGTTAAGATTGCAATGACCGTAATTTTTTCCGTCCCTGCGAGTTACTAATTAGGCGGCGCCTCCATCATTGCGCCGTGACAAGTTGCATTTGTTTGTCACAGCTTTCTGATTGGTAAGTATCCTAAGTCGGCTAAGTTATCAGCAAACGTATCAGGGCTCTGTTGCTGAATTCACAGTAGTACTAAAGCTTCATCAGAGCGTTCCGGGAAATTGCGGTAATCATTTCCCGGCGGCTTTTGGGTTACTTTTTTCCGCAAAAAAGTAACAGAAAAAAGCGGAGGGATTGTAGTTGAAAGGAAAACCGGGTTTGTGGAACAACAAATTGAAGTTCATAACCAGTTGATAAATAGCAAACTGGATGATATGTCATTGACATACCGCGACAGGGTTGTATTAAATTAAAAGTATGCTGGCGCGGGAGAAGCAGTCCCTGTAGTATGCATTGATTTAAACGTATATTTTAACGGGAGAGCACCGAAGGTAAATCTGACACGCAGCAGTACAAATGCTCAATGGATTTCTTCCTTGCATAAAAACAATTAAAGTATAGCCCTCTCGTTGGATCAGTAGAAATGACGTAACCCGCGAACGTCACTGCTATACCGCTATAGGGTTGTATTAAAATAAAAACATGTTGGCGCGGGTGAAGCAGTCCACGAAGTAGGACAACTGCTTCTTTTTCTGCGAGGATTGCTTTGCCCGCCGCAAGATGCGTTTAAGTCAAACGTTTATCCAGGCGGACTCGCAAAGACGGGTGAGAGGTTGATCGAATTGATACTTTGTTTATAGTGCTACTACTAAAAAAACATACTCTTGGAATCAATAATTCACCGGCAGCATTTTCATATATTCATTCAGATCGACATGCTCCTGCCTGCGGAACGGCGTATGGGTATAATGAAGCTTAAGAATACGAGATACCCTGAAATCGCGGTATTCATTGCGCCACCAGCACCAGGCGATCATATGCCAGTTGAAAGCGTAAAAAATAAGCCCTACTGGTTCTACTGACCTTGAGCTAACCTCGTCGCGGTTATTCTGGTATTCAATATCCAGTATGATCTGTGATGCAATAGCATTTTGAATTGGCGACAGGTACGCGAAATCGCTGCCGGCATACTTGCAATTCACTGCTCTTATCTGCGCCGATAGCTGCTCCGCTTTTTCCTTTTGGCTGCTGCGCAGCACCGATTTCACCTTGTTCAAAGCGCTTTCATAATGCTGCCTGATAGATTGGTCGGCAAACCTGCCGGCAATGCTTTCCATTAATATCAACGCATTGGCTTCTTCATTACTGAAAGAAACAGGCGGAAGAAAATATCCCTGCACAATGAAATAACCCCTCCCGTTTTCAAAACTTACCGGCACCCCGATTTCAGTGAGCGCCTTTACATCGCGGTATACCGTTCTCACACTGATCGAAAACTTTTCCGAAATGCGCTCTGCGGTCACAAATTTCCTGGATTGCAGCATGGTAAGGATTCCCATTAACCTGTCTATCCTGTTCATTTTCTGTTTTTTGGTGAGCAGTCAGCAAAAATACGCATGCGGGAGCAGGCTTTTAAGTGTAAATCCGGTATATTTCACCGATACATAGTTTTATTTTGAATATTTTTCGCCATATCTGTTTAAATATTGAAAAATTTCAACTAAAAAAGGAAAATTATTTTCTTTTTCGTAATCAATACCCTAATTTTGGAAAAATTTTTAAACCTCTAAATAGAATAAATTTAATATTATGTGTGGTATAGTTGGCGTGTTTGACTGTAAGACCGGCACGGAAGCGCTCAGACCGAAGATCCTTAAAATGTCTAAAAAAATCAGGCACCGTGGCCCGGACTGGTCGGGTATTTACAGCGATGATCATATTGTGCTGGCGCATGAACGTTTGGCCATTGTTGACCCGCAATCGGGCGGACAGCCCCTGTACACCAAGGATAAAACCCTGGTACTGGCAGTAAATGGCGAAATTTACAATCACCAGGAAATAAGAGCTACGCTGCCCGACTATGAGTTCCTCACACAGTCGGACTGTGAAGTCATACTGGCACTTTACCGTAAAAAAGGGATCAACTTCCTGGAAGATCTCAATGGCATATTCGCTTTTGCATTATATGACAAGGAAGATGGCTCTTACTTCATTGCCCGCGACCACATCGGCATCATACCTTTTTACATGGGCTGGGATGAATGGGGCAATTTTTATGTGGCGTCCGAATTGAAAGCGCTGGAAGGCGTATGCAACAACATCCGGGAGTTTTTGCCTGGCCATTACCTGTACAGCAAAGATGGTGGTTACGAGCTGAAAAAATGGTATAAACGCGACTGGGAAAAGTATGAAAATGTAAAGGACAATAAAACAGATATCGCGGCGCTGCGTAAATCGCTGGAAGATGCAGTGCATCGCCAGTTGATGTCGGACGTTCCGTATGGCGTATTGCTTTCGGGAGGTCTTGATTCTTCCATCATTGCCGCAGTAACCAAAAAGTTTGCTGCAAAAAGAATTGAGTCCGGCGACACCCAGGCTGCCTGGTACCCGCAACTGCATTCTTTTGCAGTGGGATTGAAAGGCTCACCCGACCTGGCGGCGGCCCGCAAAGCTGCCGACCATATTGGTACCGTTCACCATGAAATTCATTTTACGATACAGGAAGGCCTGGATGCCATCCGCGATGTGATCTATCACCTGGAAACCTACGATGTAACTACGGTGCGGGCTTCTACGCCTATGTACCTCATGGCAAGGATCATCAAATCCATGGGTATTAAAATGGTATTGTCGGGAGAAGGGTCTGATGAGCTTTTCGGCGGCTACCTTTATTTTCATAAAGCGCCCAATCCTGAAGCATTTCACGAGGAAACCGTCAGGAAGCTCGGAAAGCTTCATTTGTATGACTGTTTGCGCGCCAACAAATCGCTGGCGGCCTGGGGCATTGAAGGAAGGGTTCCGTTCCTTGATAAAGAATTCATGGACGTTGCCATGCGCCTGAACCCCGCAGATAAAATGGCCGGCAATGGCAAAATAGAAAAATGGGTGCTCCGCAAAGCCTTTGAAGATTATTTACCCCAAAGCATTGCATGGCGCCAGAAAGAACAGTTTTCAGATGGCGTGGGATATAGCTGGATCGATACCCTGAAAGCAGTTGCTGCCGAAAAGGTAACTGATGAGCAATTGGCGAACGCCCGTTACAGGTTCCCTGTTAACCCGCCTATGTCTAAAGAGGAATATCATTACCGCTCCATATTCAGCGAGCATTTTCCTTCAGACACTGCTGCCGCCTGTGTACCTTCTGTACCTTCTGTTGCCTGCAGCACACCTGAGGCGCTGGCATGGGATAAATCGTTCCAGAACCTCAACGACCCGTCCGGCCGTGCTGTTATCAACGTGCACAATGAGGCGTATGAAACAGTGGAACAGCCACAGATACAGTAAAAGCTTTACTACTATAAATAAAAAACCCGGCTGATCAGCCGGGTTTTTTATTTATGTGATGACTGCCTGAACATCTTCCCGCGCATGCGAACTAATTCTCGTCTTGAATTTGAAAAGTGAGCGGCTGTTTATAGATAGAAGCAACTTTCTTTCCATTGATGGTTGCCGGTATCCATTGGGGGCCGTTTTCAAGCGCTCCAACCAGAATCCGGGCTAACAATGTACCCTCCATTTTCGTTACTTTCAAATCAGACAGGGTCCCATTTTCATGAATTACAAAAGTAGCCGCTGTGGTTCCCTGCCTGCCTTCTTCCTGCAAAGAATCAAGCTTCTCATTGACCTGCGTTGTAATATATTTCAGCCATGCGCTTTCCCCGCCGGGAAAGGAAGCTTTTACAGTATCCTGTACCACCCCTTGTGCACTATTAAAGAAATAATGATCATTAACATGCAGCGCCTGGCTTAATTGTTTTTTTGACACAGGTTTGTTCCTAAGCGAGAAAGCCGCTATTACAAATAAAAGCAGCGGCAATACAAGCCATCGGGTAAGCGACCCGAATCGCGTTTTTTGTTGATTGATAAACATATGCAATCGTCTTTTTATAGGTGAAGTAAAAAAATGACTCGTAACGGTTTTGTACTGCAGGGGAAATGCGGCAGTTAATAACATCCTGGCAAATTCATCCGGATCTTTGCTTTCAACAGAATGTTCGTCTGCAATAAATTCATGCACTAAAAACAACTCCTTGCGTACCCACCAGAACACGGGATTTACCCAGAACACTACCATCACCATATTGACCAACAACCTGTCAAGGCTGTGCAATTGCCGGACATGCACCAGTTCATGCTTTATAATTTGCAAACCGGCAGCGCTATCCCAATCTATTTCGTTGTTCCAGAAAATATACCGGAAAAATGAGAAAGGTGTATTTTTTACATTCGCGTCAAGAATAACAACGCCATCCATCGTTAGCTTTTCAGCACGTATCGCCCACCGGGCAAGGCGGAACAGAGAGAACAACAGGGATACGGCAAATACCAAACAAATAGCCACATAAACAAATACAATCACCTGCTGTGGCTGTATTGCCTTTTGCTTCAGCGCACTGACAGTGAAGCTGATGTTAGCGCCTTCTGAGGTAATTCCGGCTGGAAGCAACGGCTGTAAAGACCGGACCAAAGAAAAAGAACCCGGCAATGTTATGAATGGGATGATGATGCCGGCAGCAAAAATAGCAAGCAAAAAAAAGCGATTCCAGTTGTGCATCTGCCGGTTTCGGAATAACAAATGATAGTAGCTGTATAATATCAGGGATATTACAAATACCTTCACAAAATATACTGCTATGGCACTCATACCGCGGGTTTTATAATGAGTAATGAATTACTTTTTCTTATTCTTCAGTTGCTTCAGTAACAATTCCAGGTCTTTCACATTCAATTGCTCGTCTTTTAATATAAAGGATACAGCGCTGGTAACGGATCCATTGAAATAGCTTTTTACAATGGACTGGAGAGATGCTTTTGAATATTGCTCCTTTGTAATAAGCGGATAATACCGGTGTATGCGCCCAAAGCTTTCAATACCGACAAAACCTTTTTCCACCAACACTTTCAATACAGTAGCAACCGTGTTCTGATGCGGGCGCGATTTACTCAGCTCATCCATTATTTCCCTCAGGAAAGCTTTTTCAAGCTTCCATAAAACCTGCATGATCTGTTCTTCGGCTTTGGTAAGCGTCTTTTCCTTCATTTCAATATTGTTATGGGCACAAATATAAAACTATATTTATAGTTTTAAAACTATTTTTATAGTTTTTTTTTTAAAAGTATTCTCCAACATGAACACTGTAGTTAAATCTTTTGCAAGGATAACTTTTCGCATCGGCGCCGGAAGTGTAGTTTCCGCGAACAACGTAGTAAGTAAAGATATTCCCGCTAACTGCATTGCAGTAGGCAATCCTGCTGTAGTAGTAAGGTGATATTAATTTTTTCTTTCTCTCGTGTGCCTCCCATTGATATATTTCCAGGAATCTCAGAAGCTGGGTTCATCTCTTATTTTCCCGCTTTTGACAGGTAAGGGCCAAATACATCTTTAACCGGCATATCAGCCCTGCTGTCGTCGAGGATAATAACATAATATGCTTTACCTCCCGGCAATACGCGCACTACTATATGTCCCTGCAAGCTTTTATAGGAACGGTCTATCAATGGCCCGATTACATGCCTGTTCGATTCCAGCATATTCGTAGTAAAAAGATCGCGTGGCCCTTCGTACAGGTAAGGCGTGGTTAAACGCCGCAATACTTCCTCTCCCGGGTGATCAGACGACCACGATTGCTGTATCCATACACGGGGCTTAAATGTTTTTACCTGGAATTCATTTACTGCATCACGATTGCCATGATGATCAAGCGTGGCTATATCTACTTCGCCAACCACTTTAGCTACAGGTGTTTCCACATCTTTCCATAAAGGATCGCCATACGAAACAACACCACCGCAATCACCCCCTGTATAATATACAAAGGGACCGTAGTGTATAGTAAATACCAGGCTCAGGCCATTTTCGCCCGGCCATGTTTTAGCATCAGCCATATTCACCGGTGGAAAAAACTGGGATACGGAACTGTCTTTTCCCGTCCAGATCAAGCCATTTGCTTTAATATTCTGCACATAAAAGCCTGGAAATAACTGCGGTTTATTTTTAAGTATTATTTGAGTCCTGCTACCTGCCCTGAACAATGCTGCCTGCATGCCTGTTGTTTGTTGCGTGGCTATAAAAGCAAGGTAGTTTTGCATGGTTTTATTGATATTGATCTCCCCGGTAGTTTTATCGCTTATTTGCTGAAGACTGACAGGATAGCTGTATCCGGGATACCCTCTGTCGAGCAATAATTTTATAGGAACCAGCTCACCTACTCCTGTAATCCCGGTAAGGTCATACTTACCCGTGCCGGATCGTTTAGCTCCGGGATACCAGCTTCCAAAATGATCATCGTGAAAATGCGAGATGGCTGCATAATCTATTACAGCATTTTCTTTCAGCGGGGATACCTGCCTGATATAATGGACGATCCATTCATAAGCCCGCTTGCTGTAGTCGGGGCGCATGGGTGCATTCCGCGGAGTGAATGCCCTTGCATCAGTAGGATTCATTTCCCCGGCGTCAAAAAGCATGGTGGTTCCGTCAGGGAATATATAAAAGGCAGCGTCTCCCCAACCGGTATTGATATGATGCAGATCCATATAACCTTCCTGCCATGCAGGTAAAGCGTCTCCTTTTTCTGCTGCCTGTGCCATGGTTACAGCCTGTAAGCCCATAGCCAGAAATACGATAATGGAAAAATGCCTGATCCCTGGTAATGATTTCATGCTGGTGGATTTAGCGTGTCCGAAAATACAAAGCATCCACCATATTTGTTCATCCGTCACTACTCAATTCTAGTAGCCTATTTTCTTTCCCTGGTAATCGGATCCAGGGCATCAAACTGTAACCCGCTTGAGCCTTCGCCCCTGCCCAGCTTTTTGCGGCGTCCGAGCCAGTTAACGGTTTTTCCGTTATACCAGCGGGTTCGTTGAAAGTTGCTTGTCACCCTTGCCCCCGCGCGCGGCACTTCTTCTTCATTTACAAACATGGGCGATGTAACTGCGTCTGTTTCGTTTATACCTGTACGTAATAAACTGGTAGCCGGGCGAACGGGCGCGTATTCCTTCTTAAACCAACGGGGCATGCTGGCGCGCTGCAGCCTCACAGCCCTGTACTGTCCCGGTATATGAACGGGCACAAAAGGGATCCAGTTTTCGGGCACTGTATTTTCAATCATATATTTGAACATCGCTTTTTCATCCACCGGTAACAAGGTGCCTGCAGGTGGTTCAATCAGCTCAATGGCATTGCGAAGATAATTGGCTGCGGCATCGCCTGCCATATTAATGCCTGCCAGGCTGTTCATTCTTGTTTCAATGGCCCATACCATATTCGCCATTTCATCGCGTATAAAATGTATTTCTTCCAACGGCTCGCTTTCCTGCGTCTTAGCTACACAGGGTGGCAGGAACAAACGTGTATCCGCCGGTGCATTTTTCATATTATCTGCCGTCCGTACACTCAGGTTGAACAGTCCCCAGGCTGTCCAATCGTCTGTATTGCCCTGTATAGCAGGTTTAACCAGTGAACGTTCTCCAAAAACATCCGTTATTACGATGGCTGGTATTTGCGTAAGGCTTCCTACCGGCAATGAATAGGGTACCACCAGCCAGTCGTTGCCATAAATAAGCGCGTATTCCGATACGATCAATTTTGCAATGTCCGTTGTGTCTGCATCTATATCGCCCAGGTCTATATTACCGTCTTCAAACTGCCACCACCGGGGATGCGGCATGCCGCCATATTTTGCAAGGGTAGGTATTACCGTTACTATTTTCTCATCCACTTTGGGCAGCTCATCGTCAGTGGCATTTCCAGTCAGTCCCTCTATCGTTTCACCATCTGCCGACACATCAAACGAATACCATTCCATATCGCCGGTATAATATTCTTCCGCTTTCAATACGGTATTAGGCTTTTCTTTTTCGGGCAATGCTACCGCAAACTGGTATTCCATTTGTTCGTTCAGCCAGGCGCCTTTGCCATTGGTATTGTGTTGCGGCTTGTATGTTTTTTCAAACCATTGCACATAGGCTTCCAGCGCCTGCTTCAGCGCATCTGTATGCCCCGGGTCAACCAATGCAATGGCAGTTGCAGCAGCCGGCAACCCGGCTTTTGCAGCGTTGTACAACAACGCTCCGTCAAACCACTGCGTTCCATTAGCCGCTAAAAAACTGTTTAGCGGATTATTAACAAGAGTACGCAACTTCAGCACCGTGTTTATATGGTTGTCATTCGTATCAACACTTTCAGGTAATACCAGCGCATACAATGTTCTCAGCTTTTGCAGGTAACCGGCATAATCAAAACCCGCTGCGCCGGTTAATTTATTTTTCAGCAGTTTCATGAAAAAAGAAGCAGATTGAACGCGGCAATGATAATCCAGCCGGGGATGTTCGCTCTCCACCTTCGTTTCGGCCGGTATAACATCCGTATATACTTCACCGCTTTCCGTTGCTGATTTATACCTTGTGATCTGCGTGCTTTGCATTTTTATTTTTGCAAAAATCGCAGAGCCGGTATCTTCGCCCTGGAACTCGCCAAACTGCCATTGCCGCGTAAGCATCCATAGCGGGTCGTGTATCGCACATTTCAGAACATCATCAAAATCCTGTTTGCGTGTTCGCGGCTCCAGCCTGTTCCAGGCGCGGAATGGTTCACATGAAACACTGTCTATTCTTGGCATATTATTATGGTTATGGCTGTGGTTGTATTGGTTCTATTGGTGAAATGGTTATTTTCCGGGGTTGCCTGTTAAAAGAAAAGTCCATTACCACCTGCACACCCAGCGGGTTGGAATCGTTGATATCACCCATTTGGGGTGGCGCTACTTCCGATAAAATGCCTGGCAGTATATGCGACAATGCGCTCTGGTCTACATGATCAGGCTCTACCGCCCTGTTCTTCGCCATCTCCAGTGTATCAAGCAATGCAAACACAATATCTTCCCACTCCCACTTACCGGTTACCACGGGCGTAACCGCCAGCAATAACGACTGGGGCGGCATAGCATTGGGCTGGTTGTAATGAAAGCTGATACCTGTAGTCTCTATTTTATTCGGTATGATCTCCATCCATTCATCTAAAATAATGCCTGCCTGGTCCTGCACTCCGGAGTTGACCCATTGCTGCGGATTGACCATGACCAGCGAAAGCTTATCGCCTGTTGGCATATAGGTTTCCGGGAACTCTGTGCCCAGCCAGTAATCATCCTCCTCATAATTCAATTGTACGGGCAACAGATCAATGCCCCGATCATTCGCCGTCAGTACCATATCCAGCATTTCAAGCGAACCCATTTTGGGGCGTACCTTTGCCACACTTTGCAACCATTCCGCCATTACCATAGCCCGGCCACTTCGAATAATATTCTTTTCATCCGGAGCAGTTACTTGTTTTGAAATATCTCCCTGGTTCGGCGCCTGGTACAAAGGCAGTGATACAAATGCTTTTCCGAAAACTATTTTCAATACATCATTGTAAAAAGACAGCTTTTGTTTGGTGGATGTTTTAGCATTGATCTTATTCAATGTATCTGTTGCCTGCTTCAGGCGTTCTTTCGTTTGCTTAAAGGCAATCATGGTTTGCTGCACGTATTTCTGCGACGCTTCTTTTTTATCCGCAGCCTGCTCATGCAACAAAGCCGGAACGGCATTGGGAACGCCATACGTATTGACCGAAACCAAAAAGTGCTGCATGAGCTGCAGTTGAGCATCACTTAACATATCATCCGGCGCTTCCAGTATTTTTTTTGCCTCCAGCAGGTCTTTTATGGTTACATCTGCTGTTAAAGCATTTACTGCAGCAGCAAGCTGTGTTACGGCCTCCTCTGTTCTTGTTTTGTATTGGGTCTCATCGTGATTGCCGGGATTGTCAGGATCAGGAGCAGCGCTGGTTTGTACCAGTTGCTCTGCGCCTGCGGCCCGTGCCTGTAACAAAATATTTCTCAATTGCATAAGCAGATGCTCCTGTTCGTAAAAACTACGAACAGAAGCACTCCAGGTTTCAAGCCGTGATTGCAGGTCAACCGTAATGGCAGCATTGTTCGGCAATGAAAGTTTTTCGCGCAGTTTGTAAGCGATGTATTGTTTAAAATCCGCCTCGTTGGCTGCTGCAAAAAGATAATCGAGGGGCTGCAGGTTCAGCTCGTTCAGCGATAATTCACTGGTTTGTATCACCGCATCCGGATCATTCGCTTTATGCTCTGCAATACACCTGATGCTTGCCGGGTTGCCTATAACAGTCGCCAGCCAGGTATTCAGCACGGGTTCCGCTTTTGCCCTGGGCGACGCATCTGCCGTCCAACCCGGAGGTTGCGTAAATGTTTTTTGCGACTGAAAGTTCAGCACTACCCGTTGTGTTACCACGGTGCCGGAGCGTGGTGTATCTACCATTTGCGGTTCAGGGATATTTTTTCCCTGGGCAAGACTGTTCATCATTGCCGAAGCTCTTACATAGTTGCCCTGCACCACCTGGTATACGCTTTCAGAAACCGCCACATCACCCAACGCGTCCAGCGCGTCAGCCATACGATCAATTTCTTTCGCTATCTGTACAAATTCCGTGTTGCCCCCACCGTTACCGGTTACAAGGTCGTGCAGCCATTGTAGTACGGTATTGTTGGCAGGATCGGTAAGTACTTCAAACATGGTTCTATCGGAAGGAAAATCCAGCCATTTTATCACATCATAAATCTTGTTGAGCAATGCCATACCGTCTACTACATTGCTGTTATAAGTAGGCGGTTTGCCCTCCTGCGCATTGTCTTTTACAGGCACTACCAGCGGAAAGGCGTTCCTGAAGGGAAGAATGAATTTATCCAGCTCGGCCAGCTTGTATCTTTCATGCAAGCCTTTTTCAAACTGGAAACCCAATATGGCTCCTATCTGTAAACCATTCTGCACGCCATCAATCAGGTTCATCGCCATCCTTACACGCGATGAAGAAATATTTACCGCCAGCCTGTTGCTGATGTCCTCTTCGGAGTAATTGGCTTTGTATGCGCTTCTCAGCACCGCGGCTGTAATGGCATGGTTCAGCGAAGGCGCGTGAATAAAGCCGTCATTATCCGGGTCATCGTATACTTTCACGCCTTCAGGGCTTAATCCTGCAGGTAAATCGGCAGCCTTCGCCTCCTGCTTGTTGGTATCCCTCCTCAAATCTTCCAGCCAGCCATAAGCGCCGAGATAAATACCTTCCTTGCTGACTACACGCTGCTCGCTCAGCCGCCTGTTTACCAGCCCGGTCAGCCATGCATCCAGCCGGTAGCTGCATACATCTATATGTTCTGACAACAAGTACGATAGCTCTTCGGTGGGCAGGTTGTTTAATATGCCATAGGCCTTGCGTACATCTTCAGTTTTCTGTAATATCTTTTTGTGCTGGGCAGCATTTACATAGCCATTCAGTAATGGATTTGATTGTGGCTTGTATATATAAGTAGCCATTGAGCTCCTGCCGCTGCCACTGTTGTTACTGGTGCTTACTACATAATTATAAAATGCATTGCCGTTATCGAACTTATCGAATACAAACCCCTTTAGCTCGTCTATATCTTTTAACAACAAATGCCATTTGGTGTTGTATTTCCGAAGGGAGCCCATGCCTCCCCACTCACTATAGGTACTTTCATCACCTACTATGCGTCGTTTGTCCTCGGTGATCAGCCCTTCCAGTTGCAAAATATCCAATGCAGCTTCCTGGTATGCCTGCATCAGCGCTTGCCTCATCATTAAAAACAGCAGGCTGCGGCTGGGGAAACTGGCGGGATTATTCCCCGCCAAAATCGTATCCATGAAACTGTTCAGCAACCAATCAATGTACGATCCTCCTTCCCCTCTCTCAACAGGATCAACGGGCGATAATTCTTTGCCATCGATCAGAAACCCTGTAAGCTGCTTTAACTCTTTAATGCCGGCAATGAACCGGTTCCGGAATATCCTGCTTTGCTCAAACTGGTCTCTTATACGGGAATATTTACTGTCTGTAAGCCTGAACAACACATTAAAGAGATCAGGTATTGTTTCATCCGGGAAACTAAAGGAAGGTGCAAACACGCCTTTGATCATCATTTCCTTGAACCAGGCGCGCATGTATTCTGCACCGTGTGTAGCCCTTATATCATACTCAGTGCTGCCGGAGCCTGTATATACGCCTTTGCGTGTAATATTGATACCGTAGCGATAATAGTGTTCCACAGAACCAGCGTTCAGTCCAAGCATTTCAATGAACTTTTGCTGCGGATTGCCGTTTTCCAGTTGTGCGTAATGCGCTACTTTATTTTTCCGGAGCTCTGTCCAAACACCATTGAACATCTTTAATATTTCATGCAGCCGCAAATCATACCGGAGCTGCTTCGCTACTTCGGCATTCGAGCTTGTTATTTCCGGCAAATGATAGGCATCGTATTGCGCAGACAACTTAAGACGTGAATACGCTGTAACAGGCAGGATACCATAAGGCTGCGCACCTACGCGTATGGAAGGCAGTATGCCCCGCGCGGGACAGTTATTGATAAAATATTTTTCAGTACGCCTGATGTTGTCATAAGTAAAAATATGATCCCACATTTCTTCCATTGTATGCCCCAGCGTGGCATGCCACAAAGCCCTGTTCATGGTAATAGCGTTGCTGACCTGCGTATTCAGCCGGTTGTTTACTTTTTGCAGTACAGCGGCAGACAAACCCAGTCCATCAGCCAGGCGTTTACCATCTGTTTGAACCATCGGATCGGCTGCAGATACATCGAACAACCGGTTGGCTATTTCAATATCAAAACGTTCGTCTTCGTCATTGTCCCGCGCGCTGTAGCCCGCTGTTGCGTTTTCCGTATTATTGGTAGGTGTTCCCACTTTTAAAATACCCATGCCGTCGGCAGCGTACACATGGTTAAGCAACAGCTTTTCAAGCAATGTTTTATTGTTAATAGCATCTCCCTGTTTTACACCAACCACCAGCAACTTGTCAAATCCGGTATCGTACTGTTCCTTTGTAAGCGGCAGGGTTACCCCCATACCGGTTTCAACGGCCCTCCTGTATTCCGTCATCCACTTCATACCATCTTCGATCTCCAGGTCGCCGTTTTCGTTTATTTTATAAACAGGCTCTCCGTTCTCATCTTTATTCGAAAAAAAGGCCGGGTCGGGGCCTAGTTGCAGATTATCCGGTACTTTATTGCCCACTACAATGTGCTGAAAGCGATTATTGGTAATGGTAATAACCGCGAACCGTTCGGGCAATACATAAGTATGCGGTGCTTTTGTCCATACATTTTCTTTTATTTCAGGATCCGTATAATCAAATGCCGGCTGGGGCAGCTCATTTACCAACTGGTCAACGGACTTGCGCTCAATGGCATTGATCGTTTCAACCAGCTTACTGAAATGATCCGTAACCAGCTTAAAAGCGGCCAGCTTATCGGCAAACTGTACTTGTTGTGCCGGGGTAATCGACGTGGTCTTGGAGATGATGGACTGTATATCACCCTGGGCCCGCACTACCTGCACTTCCAGTTCCTGCATCATAATATCGGGCGCAGCGGTAACAGGTTGTAAAAGGGAAGTGAGCTTATTAATTCGTGTATCCAGCACCGTTATGGCATTCAGTATCACAGATGTCCAGAAACGGTCGGGATCCAGCGTAGGATTAAGTGATTGAGATGCCGGTGGAATACTTTTGGCGGCTTCCTGTATATCCGCAAAAAAAGCATAAGGCTTTTGCTGTAATTGTTGCGCGTTACGCGCTATACCTGATTTACGCGGATCGATCAGCGAAGCGATCCATGAAGCTCTTTTGGTACCGTGGGTAGTGCATAGTCTTTTCCAGGCCGCTTTTTCCAGGGTCTCATCATTGCTTGCCATCCACCAGGCGCTCCAGAAACGTTTGCCCGATTCATATTCTTTTTGGGTCAGTCCTTCTTCATGCGTATGTACAAAAATATCATCTGGATAAATCCGCACCCACAGCTCATGTACTTTTTTTAATGCAGGCTCCAACACCGTTTTGGCTTTGTCGATTACTGCCGCAGCATCACTGCTGATGTATTTCGACAAAGCATCAATGCCGTATCGCTGGCTCCTGTTTTTTGCATTGATACCACTCAGGCTTTGGCCTACTTTGCTCAACTCAGGCATCAACAGGTTATATACTTTGTCTAAACGTTGTGCCTGGCTGGCGCCTTTTAATGGGATGGCAGAAACAGACCTGTCAATATATCCTATGCCTGATTTTACCCTGGCTTTAAACTTTGATACTGTTGCATAAGGAGCCGCCGGCTCTACTGAAAATTTTTTAAGATGAAGATAGGTCTTCATTGCCTGCAGCAACAAGTCGTTGTAATCGTATGGGGGCGGCTCAGGCAAAGCCTTTATTGCCGGCAACGATACCGTTTCAAATTCTTTGATACCGCTTTCTATATCCGCTACCAACGGTGCGGCTTTTTCCGCAACAAATACGGCCCAGGTTGCATCGGCATGGATCACCAACAGGTTGGGCAACACTGCAACAATTCCCCTGCTTACCTGGGTATGCAACTGCTGTAGCTGCGTAAACTGGTTTTTAGCAATATATTGCATACCGGCAACGGCTGCCGCCTGGCTTTTATAAAATGTAAGCACCTGGTCCAGTCCATTTTCTATATACCCGAAGAGGTCCTTTTTATTCTTGATGTTTTGATAAGGGGTTTTAGCACGGTTCGAAAGCACGTCTATCGTACCGGCTACTTTATGCAACTGCTCCAGCAGGTTGCGGGCCGGCATCAGCACCCCATGCGGGTCTACTATCAAAGCTTCAATAGCAGCCACCAACCCGCTTACAGCATTTTTTAACGCCGTAAAATTTATTGCCGGGAACTGCTGCGATACAAAATTCACGGTGTCTGTAAGACTAGCGCCCATTTCTTTCAAAATGCGCTTGTTCTTTGCCGTGAGCAGGGTGATCTCACTTACCATTTTACCGGCATCCTGAATGTTTTTTATTGATTTACCGATCGCGCCGCCCGCCTGCGATGCGCCCTGTACATCCAGCAGGTCAACCTGCACCAGCAGCAACAGATCCAGTATGGTATCAATATTATCGGTAGACGTTGTTTGCGAGGGCTCATCCAGTTCCATGAACCGGGTTTCGGTACGTACAGGCAGCAGCAAAATAGGGATGCCGTCATTCTTGGTGGCGGTCATGTTCTTTATTTCACTGATCCTTTTATCTTCCAGCAGCGCGTTTAACGTAGAAGGCATATACATCAAAAATTTATAAATTCAGTAAATCTTCGTTCAGCATTTCGCCGGCGTGCCTTGCAAACAACACCGGGTCCTGGTATAGTATGGAAGCTACTTCGGCGGAATTTGAGTTATTGGTCCAGCCAGGCACTTCGTTCAGGTATTTATCTTTTACATCTGCATCATTCGCTTTGGTGATGCTGATCGATTTTGAAAAAGTAAGCTGGTAATTATCAAGCTCTACTTTTTGCGCTACCAGGTGTTCCCATGTAAAGTCGTTCCAGGTTTCGGGCATGCCGGCCGGCATGGTAGTCGTATCGCCCAGTTCAGTAGTAAAATCATCCAGCCCGAACTGGATTTGCCCGGGCCTTTCTTTGAACACAAAAAACCAGCCCGGGTTTTTACCTGCCGTACTTTCAGCAGGATTGGTAATGCGATGACCGTTCGCCTGCTCGGCCGTAAGATCAAACCCAAACAAAGTAATATCGGGCTTTAAGGTGGCTTTAAACAAGGGAAATTTGGTATTGGCCTGCGTTACTGTTGCAGGCAGCTTGCGGGGTTTGGCGGGATTTGCCGGATCGTATGCCGCTTCCTGCGCATATACCATTGTATCAGGATATTTTTTAAACAGGTCTCCTCTTACCACCAATACCAGTATATCTTTATCGCCTGCCGGACGATGAAAGCCCAGGGCTTCCGTCCATTTATCCATTACTTCAATGTCTTTTTTCTTTTCGGCATCCTGCTCAAAAATATTATCCTGCGTATTCCAGAACTGGCGGAAACAGGAGCCTCTCTGATCTGTAGGATATTCTCTCCACAACAGCTCTCTTGCCATTTCATGGTTCAATCCTGCCAAAAAAGATTCAATAAAACGATTGTTGGTTTCCAGCAATGTGATGGTATTTCTCGGCAGCTTGTCTACATTCGGTAAAATAAAATTCTGCGAAATCTCTTCTAAATATTCATATACAGGTTCTATAAATTCCGGATATGCCATTGCGGGCTTCAGCTCTTTGGCCGGTTTGAATTGTACGCCATCCCATATTTTAATAACGTTGCCTACACGAAATTTCATGGTAAGCTCCGGGTTGATCTGCTTTATTACACTCGTTTTAACAGCCAGCAGGTTGCTGATAGGCGACTTTGCCGTTACGGCATCCATCTCTGCCAGCCTGGAACCAAACGACTCCATGGTGCTTTTATAATTTGTAACGTCTTCGCCGGACGTCGAAGCCGCTACAACAGCATTTATGTCAGTCGCTAAGGCCGCGTTCATTACGGTAGCGGAAGCATACACTCTTCCTCCGCTGAAATCATCAAACACCGTTTTGTAAGAAGTTTCGCTTACCGTTACCTGCACCTGGTCAGCGACGTCTTTCTTGTACTCAGCAACATTGTTGATAAGCCCGGTAACCGTTGCCGCTACTTCAACCGACACGCCTGGTTTGGCGGCAAGCGCGGTTTGCAAGCCTGCTTTGGCACCCGCGGTATCGCCACTATTGAATGAAGTAGTATTGAGCAGATCAAAAAAAACATCCTTGGCAAGGTTCTTTACATTGGCAGTATAAAAATCTTGTGCGCTGTTTACCAGTTGTGTAGCAGCAGACATGCTTAACGCGGAGGAGGGCGCCTGTTTTAACCGGGCGGCAGTTATCGCCGCAGCATCGGTTTCGGGCCTGTTAAAATTAGCAACAACATTGCTGGCAAGACTCAGTTTTTTATTGCGCTTTGTGGTTCGGATCATTTTTTGAAATGTTGCGCTCTGTACCGCCAGGGGAATGGAACTGTTGGCTACCGCCTCATTCACGCTGGAATCACTGGCATCATCCCATACCAGGTACTGCACAGCGCCTGTGGTACGCAACAGCTTATCGGCCTTTGCACCTACAAAATGTTTTTTGAAAATGGCATTGTTCACC
Organism: Chitinophagaceae bacterium; assembly: GCA_019638615.1. Classification (GTDB taxonomy): domain Bacteria; phylum Bacteroidota; class Bacteroidia; order Chitinophagales; family Chitinophagaceae; genus Agriterribacter. The sequence goes on from JAHBTL010000023.1 coordinate 39,132, forward strand.
AGTTTGCCCAGCAGGGCTTCGTTTATTTTCCTGTTGGCATCATTGATCTTTCCCACCTGTTGCCAGGCGCGATTCATGAATATTTCCTGTCGCTTCTGAATTACTTTGGTTCCCAAGCCGGCAGCGGCCCTGTTACGGAAATCGAGGTTCAGCTCCAGCAGCCATGGCCAGTTATTGCCGGTTTTTAAATCTTCCGCCAAACCATGCCATGCGCCATATACAGGCGGTACGATCATGGGATCATCCGTAAACGATACTTCGTAAAAAGGATTTTCTGCAGTATCGCCACCATTGTTTTGAGGGCGGTTAATAGAAGGCGACAGGTTTAAAAATGTTTTTAGCTGTTCATATACGTCGGTTTCGCCGGGCGTGGAAGGAAAATTTTTCCGTATGGTCTCGAATGACGGCGGTCGCAGGGCCGCTTCCATACCCATGGTAGTGCTTTCCATTTTCTGATCCATGCCATAGCCTATTTCCTGTACATCCATGGGCATCATCCCCGACTCGGGTTCCATTACAATAGGCTTCAGCTTTGATACCAGGCTTTCAAAATCGCCATCTATACCGGTTTGAAAAGACCATTGGTAATATACAGGAAAGTCAAAGCCACGGGGTTTCGCTTCCTGCCCTGTTTTCGTCCAGGAGCTTTCCTGGGCGGGCACTCCCGTAGTTTCCAATCCTAATCCAATCCTCCTGCCTGTTTCAAAAGCGGGGATCAAACAGGCGGTATAAGAAGTATTTTTTGCGAGCTTCCGGGGACATAGCAAACGACACAACGCATTATCAGGATCGCTGTTCAGCTCCTGCGTAACGCGCGTTTTCAACGCTGCCGGGTCTGCCTCTTCCAGTATTTCATTGAAATGCACATGCGCCCATGCCCAGCTATCTGCGGGACTTCCAAATACATCGTTGAATTGATCGTTGGGTACGGTAACGAACGGCAGCGAGTCGGGCAATTGTTTTTGAGTAAACTCTCCTTCCTTCAACACGATCAATGCCAGCCAGGGACGTAATTTTTTGGGGTTGGACTCGTTAGGTGATGCAGGTGTATACCTCCACAAAAAATCTTCCTCATAAAATTCTATATAGGCAAGATTATTAGACTCGTAGTTATTTACATTCCGGGCAGGGTTCACTCTTACTACCACCCGGTCGCTGATGTTCAATACATCACCCGGTCCCAGCACATTGATGGTTTTAGCAATCACCTGGTCGTTACCGCCATTGCCTTCCACCGCATCGGCATGTACCGTCAGCTCAACATTCAGTTGTGCACGTTCCATAGCCGCACCTGCGCCTGTAGCCAGGTTGTCTTTTTCAACGATCTGTGCATTCAGCCCCTGCCTTAGCCAGGGTAAAAATGAATAGTGCGCTATATCTGCCATATTAATTCATTTAATACAATTTGTGATGTAGTGTTTCTCCCGCCGGCTATGTTATTCCATTTCCATGTGATATGCCGGCACCACTTTTATTTTTCCTTTCATTTCCGGATTAGCTCTTACATAATCGTTCAATGCGTCTGTAGCATCTGAATAGCTGCCGCCGGAAAATCCATTGTGGGCTACCGCATCCATACTCGCCTTGTTCATTATTACAAACGCTTCTTCATTTACATTCACCGCAGCACCTTTCTGCATCACTTTTTTATTCGCATACTCGCGCGACAGTGAAGAGTTACCTATTGCCCCGCCTTTGGTCATCAGCTTAAATATGTTTTTATCGAATGTAAACAACGGAGTTTCCGGTGTTGGATCGAAATCCGAAACATGCACTTCATATTCCACTTTCCGGTTCGCTCTTGACAACACAGTGATCTCATCTGTTTCCGTTACCTTCACCCCGCTCTTCATATTTTCGTAAGACGGCGCGCTCAGCTTTTGCTTATTATCCAGCTTTTTGAACATAGCCGGTGCAAACGCTTCTACAGGATATTCATTAGATACGATGCTGTTACCGATCTTAACCCGGGCAATGTCTATCTTTTTGATATCCGCCGGGATGTTTTCGCCGAATTTATCAAGCACCTGCCCTACCGGTACTACTGTTTGACTTACCCTGAAGGAACCGAAGGGTTGTAATACGATGCTGCCCGGCTCAGAAGGAATATCGCGAACACCTACCAGCGTAGAACGATTGGCCGGCAACTCCGTGGTCCAGTTCGCATCCAGTTGCAGGGCTTCCATCGCTTTGGGCAGTACCGCGATCTTCGGATATTCAATGCTGCTCTTATCGCCCCATTCTTCATCAAAATGTACTTTAATGGTAAAGAACAAAATGCTGAACGAAGCCGTGCCTTTGGCGTTCCATGGAGTGGGGCCTGCGAGCTCAAACTCAAGATTAATACCAAAGAGCGTGCAATCACCGATCTTTACTTCCAACCCTGCGCCAACGCCTACAATAAAACGGAAGGGCGAGAACTGGAACAATGCGTCAAAGTAGAGATAACCCACTACCTTAAACTCAGAAACGGCAAACCGGAAATCTATTTTAGCGCCGAACTGCACGGTGTTGGAGGTTACGGCAAAATAACAGGTAAGTATCAGCCTGGGATTGTCTGCCAGTATGGTGAGCGTAAGCCGCTTCATGGAAGGTACTTTCAGCTCAGACGGTGGTTTGAACTGCGGATGGAAGCCTCCTACAGATAATAAAAATCCTTTTGTTTGTCCCCAGCCCAGGCGCAGGGCCATATCGCCTTCGAGGGTAAACGTGAGTATGCGCGAATTGTAGAGGCTGGCATCGAAAGACAACATGCCTTTTTCAAAATCAATGATGCCCACAAAATTTACCTGCAGTTGCAGGATGGCTGCCTCTTCGGTAGGCAATGCAATTTTCACCACCCCTAAAATGGCAATACGGGTAGGACTGGCAAACTCAATGATCAAGCCAAAATCGATGGTGATCAATGCAGGTACGCCCCAGGTAATTCTCGCCATCAGGCCGATAATGAACTGATCTTTCTTGGGCGGGAAGATGGTGCTGATCTGCTGAATGATGGTTGTGATATTGGCAACCACATCTTCTGGGAACATAATGTGGTCGATGGCGTTGTTCTTTACCCCCTCGCGCATCGCGTCTACATTAATGGTGCGGTTGATGCCCAGCATACCGCCGAGTCCGCTCAGGAAAAAGCCCATGCTCAGCGATATACCCGGACTGAATGTAACGCTGATGATGATCAACAAAGAAAAGCCGTCACTGCCGTCAGGCATGCGCGTCGTAATAACACAAATAGCCGCCACCTGGAAGCTGTCCACAATAGAAAGCTCCAGCGCGCCGGCGTATTGTTTGTTCACATCATCGAACAAAATATAACCACCACCTTTTACCACACCCGCGTCAATGCTCAACCCGATACCCGTAGGAGGTTTAAAAGCAAATTCCAGGTTTGCAGGCCCTATATTGCCTTGCTTAAACTGCAATTCGGTACGCAACCCGATATTTTCAACCACCGCTACAATAGGCCCTAATGATAGCTTAAGATTAGCACCTGCATCCAGATTGAATTTTTCGGTAGCGGGAGTAAGCGCTATGCGCATGCCATTGATGGCCACCGGGCCCAATTCAATATGCACAGGAAGGTCAATAGCGAACTGTGCGCCGCCACTGATGCTGAAGCCATGCAGCAGACTGAATTTAAAAGCAACATTGGAGTCTATCTGTATATTAACGCCCGACAGCATTTTCTGCAAGAAGCCATCGCCATCGCCCCCGCTGATCACCAGGCGGATGACCTGTATCTCTCCTTCCATCCCGAGGTCTACTTTTCCACCGGAATTACCAACAAACCATTTCACACCCAATCCTTTTAATGCAAAACGGGTACCGTTGCGCGATCCAACCAAAATGATCTCATCTATTTTATCAGCCTTTTCCCTGATAGCAATGGAAGCATTATAGTTAGAAGTGAAATTGAGGATACCTTCCGCGTTGAAGGGCGGGCGTATTACAAAACCCACTCCTTTAATATCTGCCGAAGATTGAAATACCAGTTCACCCCGGTCGCATACATTGAACTGGAATTCCGCTGCCCCCATTATGTATGGCAGCAAAGCAACTCCCTTTTTCTTTCCTCCCTGCGCATCAGCCGGAGAAAAAGTAACACCAAACTGTGCATAAGTTTCAGGAGTAAACCCTTTCTGGAAGAAAGGAAAACGCAACTCCTTCTGACCGGCGGTGGTATTTCCCAAAATGGTGCGGGTGGTTTCAGCCTGGGGGTACAATCCACCCGGCAATGAGGCGGCTTTCATCAGCCGCTCAAGCCTGAAAAGAAATTTGCCGGCGTCAAAATTGCTATCCCACTGGTAAACATCATTAAACAACTGCCGTGGATTAGAGAACATCAACCCAAGCCTGTTCCAGTTAACCAGGCGCATAGGTTGCCCCGCCGGAGCCTCCGGCTCGAACTCTGTTAACCCCAGTAAAAACAATGCATCATGCAATTGTGGCTTTTGATGCTCGAAATAATCCAGTATCAGGAAATCAGTAAGCCTTCTTGGGAAATCATTAATACCCGGTATACCTGCCCCTCCGCCGGATTTGATCTGGTTATGCAGCGTTACGATAGCATTCACCAGCGTACCAAAACGAGTTCCCACCGCTGCAAGCGCGGCAATCACTTCCATATCGCCTTCCGCATCTACCAGGGTACGTACCGCATTTACCAGTTGTGTTCCTTCGGTAGCCACGCCCGATAATGCAGACCCCACGGCGCTTGCGGGTATATCATATCCTAACTTTTTAAACAGGTCAGCCGCTTTTTGCGGCGTATTTACCGACCGTAAAGGCGACAATGCAAGCCCCGCTTCGGTTAATACTGATTGTAGTGCATCCTGTGGCATATAATGTGTTTACTATAAATTCAATTCATTGCTTTTTATATAAAAAGATTTTACGGGCTGAATGTTAACCGGTCTCCATACCTGTCTGAAGGACATATTGCCAGTTCCGTCAAAACATGATCATCCTGCAGCATGGGTACCCGGCGCGACTGCGCAGTACCTATAGCAGCGCCTGTACTCTGGTTAGCAGCGCCCGAAGGCAATGTTTCCGCCCATATACATTTGTACCACGACTGCATTGCTGCATTGTCGTGCGGTTGTAATACCATTAAACCGTTGCGGCTGATCGCGTTCCTGTTGAAAAAGAAAACAGGCAATCCTGCAAACAGCATATAGTAGTACAAACCATCACCCGTTTGCAAACTATCCTGTGCCGCCTGCATAAAATTTTTTACAGGGGTCAATTGTGTTGCCAGGTGATCCAGCAATTGTTGCTGATACTGTTGAATGATGGCAATCGTTAACGGATTAGGAGCTGTTGCAGGCACAATGTTTTGCGACAACGCTGTGTTGATCTGCTGCAGGCTTGTAAAAAGAGATTGAAGCGTGGCGGCAACAGGTGTTGCAAAAAGCGTTTGACTGTAAGACGTAGCGGAGCTCACTATAGAAGCGACTCCTGTTAGTTGCGTAGCCGAAGGCACTGATGCTGCAGGCACATTGAAATAATTGGTAAGATTTGTTATCACTGCTGCAAAAGCCAGCCCGGATAATGAAGCCAGTCCGGGTGTTGGAATGAACAATGCAGGTATGCGGGTGCGCCATGTAAGATCGCAAAAACGCAACGCATGCCCGCTTAAAAGATCTGTCCAGAAAGCGGTGTGAAGCGGTTCTACTTTAATCAATCCGGCCCACGACAGCACCGCGCTTCGCTGCTCGGCCGGCGGTACAGCATTCGCAAAAATACTCCTGGTAAGATAGGCTGCTATATCGGCGCGATTCCTTGGTCGCTCCCAGCCTAACGGGGGGTATGACTGGAACCATATGGGCGCAGAAGCACGGAGTCGTGGATTCTGCGGCCTGTCAAAAAATTCACGTAATGCCACCAGGTAATCACTGTCATCTCCTGCACGACAACCCCTGATATCTATTGTGCTTGTTACGGCAAAACGCTGTCTTGCCCGGTTAAGATTTGCCCTGAAATCTGCGGCAACCGCCCTTGCAGCATTATCAAGCGTAGGATAATAGTTCATATTATCCGGTACATAATCGGATAATGTATATTGAAATGTGTCTACATTTAAATTGGTTATGCCCAGGTGCGTGATGGCTTCCCTTAAGGTATTTACCTGTGTGGCTGTAACGCTGCCGCTTACCAGGCCCTTACCCATTTCGGTAAGGATAGCCCCTTTAAATCTTGTGCAGATAGTGCGCTGCGCAGGTGTGATGGCCGATCCGTTCCGGCTTCTTACTCTCCCTGCTGTTCCGATGAATACATGGTTAAAACATTCTTCAAAAAATGACCTGAGCGTACCCGATGGAGTTCCTGACGTTTGCAATCCGAAAGGATTGAGCGCATTGGCATATTGGGCATTGGCGCTTATGAATGTTCTCAGGTTGCCCATAATGGTTGAAAAAACAGAGCTCCAGTTAAAAACCGGGGGATCGAAAGGATCCAGGTATTTTAATCCGTCCAGGTCACTTTTCGCAAATTCCCTGAATACTTCCTTATTGGTTCCGTTTACGCCGCCCGTAAAAAAAGGCATAATAACGCCACGGGGATGCGCGTGCGAAACCAACAGCATTCGCTGATACGTGGTAGTAACAGCAGGATCGGCCAACAGTTGTAACAAGTGTTCTATGGAGTTTACATCGCGTGGCTGCAGTCCGAAATAACCGTAAAACTGCCGTGCGCTTTGCAAAAAACCGGCGGTTCCCGCAGTTGATATAAAAGTTACATCGGGAACATGCTCCTGGAATCCGTCAAACTGGTTGGCGGGCGGAGCGGGAGTTGGAGGCGTAACCACTCCACCGGTATTGGGCTGAATCCCAATTATTTGTGAACCTGCCGCGGCTTGTGTTCCTTTTGTTGTTTTACACATATACTACGTTCATTCAGGGCGATAATATTTTTAACGTATCTCTTATAATATCAATCTGGGCAACAGAAAACTGTGTTGTGCCGGGTTGATACGTCTCGTTCATAACTGTGCCACTATGATGAGTCAAAGAAAACATATGTCCCAGCTCATGCTCTACAACGCTTTTAAACTTGTCTGCCCCCGAGCTCCATCCCGTGATATTCTTAAGTACCGCGTCTGCTTTTATAATTCCCAGTTTCCTGCAGAATTTTCCCAGGTAATAATTGCCTGCAAAACCAAATCCTAAAACATTCTCAGCGCTCCAATCTTCTTCTATACCCTTATATACATCCCGTGTAGGAACGAGGGTCTGAGCAGAAGGGTCATCCTCTATTTTCCTAAGCCATATATAAGAAGCTACCTGGTGTTTCTCCATTAAACGCTGTATCTCGTCTGCAGAAGTACTATTCGCCGACAATCCGGGAGTATTAAAAACATAGAAAGGGAAATCCATCCTACCCATTCTCTGGATTTCATCACCTGCAGGACTGAAAGATTTATAGGTGACTTCAAAAGTATATAGCGCTAAATCGTTTGACAGATCCGGAGATAACCCGGGCATATCTTTCAAACTATTATAAAAATTCTGAACTCCCATCAACGCAGCCTTTAAATCATTTCTGCCATCAATTATTTTTTTGGGATCATAGATTGCTACTTTCACTTTCTTACCTGCTACCTCCTCGGCGCATTGAGGAAAGATTCTTCGTACCCTGTCTGCCGAAGCTGTATTATTAGTTGTTGTTTTACACATATCATTTTCTGTTTCACGGATGACCTGCAGCTACTACATTGGCCAATGCCACAGCCAGGTCTTTTAATCTTTGTTTGGATGGCGCCCTGGAACACCCGATCGCATATCTCAACATTCCGGCATCCGTATCTTCTGACAAATAAGCGGCTTCACTGAAATTAGCTCCGAACACGCCTACTTTGGCAAAACACTGGGTGATCACTCTTCCCTTCTTCTCCAATTCATCTCTTATCCAGCTTGTATTATACTCTTTGTCCCATAGCTCGTCTGCCACTATCCGGTCCATTACCATCAACATTTCCTGCGATGTTTCGGCATCTGCCAGCTTTCGTTTTATCAGCAGCGCCATAAACCTGGCAAGCACTTCGGCATTTCCGCCTTGAGTAGTGATCTTTTGCGGATTGTTGTTTTTAAAATCATTTTCAAAGGACGTTCCCGCATAGTTACCGCTTAGCCATAGCCCGCCTATAGTTGTTGAGTTCTCGTCGAAAAAGCCGGCTGCCGACATGCAACCATTCACAAACTGAAAACCGAGCGCATTGATGCAGGAACCTGCCGCATTATTGTCTGACCAGCCGATCATCAGCTCCAGGCGGTCTCTGAAACCAAGCCCATTGATAACGTTCAACGACTTTCCGTGTTGATCCGCTACGTTGAGCAACGACTCTCCCCTGGCGGGCTCCGAGTAGTCAAAGTCAGATGTAAAATCTATCTCCCATTCACCATTTCCTTTTTTTGTTGCATTGAAAATTGTATGCAGGTCGGGCGGCCAGGCATGTCCCGAAAATTTCCCGGGATATTTCTGCGCAGCACCTACCCAGCTTATCTTCAACCCGTCGAACAAAGCATTTTTATCCGTAGCATTTACTCCTTTTGCATTTTCACGAACGGTTTTCCGCAGCCAGAAAGCTGCAAACAATACCGCAATTTTGGCAGTACTGGCAATGAAGGTGTGCTTTGTATCATTATGCCCCAAATAAACAGGAGCCGATCCGGTAACATCAAGCAGGGCAAAACGGAGATCCTTGAATTTTGCATTTGCCTTAACTGTATTAAATGTACCTGTCATTATCTGCGACGGTACACCATTTATTACAAAAGTTTGTACCGGTGGAAATAACCCGGGAGGGGGCTGCGAAGGAGCCGGTTGCTTCTGAATTTGTATCAGCTCTTTTTCGCCCGGCGATGCGGTTTGTGTTGCCCTGTTGGTTGTTTTGCACATAAAGGAATAAAATCAAATCTGAAAAAGGGCATTAAGCCGTTGCTATCGGACCTTCTTTGTAATGCCTGCTGATCCAGTGCGCTCTTGTTCCATTCATTCCTGCAAGCACATCATTAAAGTTGGCCCCGCCGAAATACCGGTTCCTTAGCTCCTCCAATATCCTTCCGCATTGGCTAATGTTACTTTTAGGAAAACGAACAAGATTGAACAGATCAATTTTTTTATTATCACCAAGAGCCGCTAAAGCCTCCCGTAACTCCTGGTCTGCTGAGGCTCTTATGCTGCTTGGCTCAGGTAATTCCGTCCAGGGCAACCCACCCGGTAAAACCATGGCATGCAATGCCAACCGTATCCTGCATACACCGGCACCTTCTGCAGCCAGGGCTACAAAATCTCCCGCATCTTCATTAAGCGATGCCGCCAGCTCATCTAAGTGCGCCTTTCGTTGTTGTATATTTTGCTGCAATGCCCCCTCCGACACCATACTGAAAACAAATCTTTTAAAACCATCACCGGTTTCAGGTGTTTGCAGGACTACCTGCTGGTAATAGGGATTGTGGTCATTCACCAATTCCCTGGCAACATCAAGATTGCCTATGCCCGGCCCCGGAGTTTCAGCGGCTGTTGCGATTAATGCTTCCAGTTCTGCGTTCAATTGCACTATCTCCTGGTTGAGTGTAATACCGGATTTGACTGAATTGTCTGCTCCTTTCACTTTTACAGCAACAGTTAACGCTCCTGTTGCCTGCGGGATGTAAGTAAATTCCCCAACCGGGGTTGTTTCGGTAACCACAGGAGTTCCATTTTCACTGAATGTCCATTCATACGATGAAGCGGCATTTGCTGTAGCTGTATCTGTAACAAATACAACATAGGTATTCTGCCTGTTAATAACGAGGGGTGACCTTATATAAGAAACGATCACTGCATTGTTTTCCTGCGCCTGGGCGCTTTCTCCCAGGTCGTTGGCTGTGAATCCGTCAGGAAGCCGGCTTTCTGTTTTACGAGCAGGCATGGGTATCCCGTTTGATTATTAATCAAAAAAATTAGCGTGCAGACAAATATATCCGCACCCGGTTCACAATAGAAGGCTTTGACCAGGCCCTTTAATGAGAACATATTACACTCAGGAATTTCAGCATGGATTAAAACAGGAGATTAACATAGATGCTTTCTTTCATCACTTTGGGGAGGGGAACATGCTTCGGGCAGGAGACTGATGATCATGCAATCAAACATAGACAATCATTAACCTGCCAACAAGATAATACTTAATAACCAGAAATTATAATAGTGCGAAAAATTTTTTTTATCGGACTGGCAACCTAAGAATTTCGGGATGTGTTTTGAATTTGTGGTTGCAGGTTCGGGTTTATGGTTAACAAAACCAGAAACAAAAAACTATAAACCGATTTCTGATTTGTTGATTTTTGATTTGAGATTTGATATCATTAGTGTCCGGTTAAATTAGGTTGATTTTCAATTGAGTATAATTTTGTTCTTTGACATCTTGGGATAAAGAGTTTTCAAAAAGTTGCCTTAAAGGTGTTTTATCTAAAAGAGATACATTCAACACCTGTAAGATTTCATAGGTTGATTGTTTCAACCTCAACTTGCTTTTGATAATTGCTACCATCGTGTAGGTAATGATAGCAATGTAGACTTGTATTTTCACTGCGTTAGCAGAAGTGCCCCAAAAGGATTTTATTTTGAGGTGTTGCTTGATCCATTTGAAAAACAGTTCTATTCTCCATCTATACTTATACAACATAGCGATTTCGATAGCAGGAAGTGTAAGGTTATTGGACAGAAAGACAAACGTTCTGTTTTGCTCAGCATCATAAAATTTTATCCTCCGAAATTGCTTCGGGTAGGATTTGTAAGAGTAATGACCCGTAAGTATTACCCGCTGATCACACATCACGCCTTTCAATTTGTCTGGCTTTGAAGATGATATTCGTTTCAGCTTAGTATTACTCTTGGCCCTGGTGACAAAAAAGGCTTCATGCTGGTCAATAATGTAAAGTCTTTCAAAGTCAACGTAGCCGCGGTCCATGATGTAGTATCCATCAGTTTCGTAAACAAGTTTATCCAATCCATTTATATCGTGCACGCTTGCAGCAGTAATATGTATGAAAACAGGAATGGAGGTCTTTACATCAAACAACGTGTGCAGTTTGATAGCGGCTTTAGCTTTTCGGAAAGTAGCCCACCAGAATATATTTAAGCATAAATCTATCACAGTGCTATCAAAAGCATATACGTTTCCCTGAACAGACAAATCAAAATCGCTATCAGGTATGCAGCATTTACGGGCTTCGGCAATCATTTCATAAGCAAACATCTCAAAGATCCGATAGTCCCTTTTCTCATTGGCCTCAGCAAGATTAGACCGGGATATACGTTTTCCTAATCCTAAATGATAATGCTTTGGCTGATGTGCATTTATGCAAACAAGTAAGTCTCTGAGACTATCGCGGTTAGTTAATTGTCCAAACATCATACACAACAGTTGGTTCCAGCACGTAAAATGTTTTACCCACTTATCGCCTTGATATTTACGTACACAACGATCAAATATTCTGGCGGGAAGAAAGGTAATTGCTTGCGCAAAGACATATTTGCCTTGATTCATAACTATGCTGATTTTCAGTAAGTTATAAAATGGCTCATTTCAAATCGTCACCAAACTAAATTTTGATCAAACCTTTATCCAATAAGACTTTCAAAGAACTAATATTATTTTTTACCGGACACTAATGATTTGATATGACTATAAACTATGAACCCAAAACGATAAACATTCCATCCATTGTCCACCGTCAACTATCCACTGTCCATTACCTGAAAGCTGACTGCTGATGGCCCATTGGTAACCTCTTCTCATCAGCATTCCTTCAATCCCAACGGAATATTCACCGCCAGTCCGCCTTCTGAAGTTTCTTTGTATTTATGATTCATGTCAATCGCCGTGTCCCACATGGTCTTTACAACGGCATCGAGCGATACCTTGGCAAAGTCAGGCGTGCTTTGCAATGCGAGCTGCGATGCGGTAATCGCCTTGATGGCGCCCATGGTATTTCTTTCGATACAGGGTACCTGCACCAACCCGGCTATAGGATCGCAGGTTAAGCCCAGGTGGTGCTCCATCGCGATCTCTGCCGCCATCAATACCTGTCGCTGGGTTCCGCCCATTGCCTCCGTGAGGGCCCCTGCCGCCATGGCCGACGATACGCCTATTTCTGCCTGGCATCCGCCCATCGCCGCAGAAATGGTTGCGCCCTTTTTAAAAATACTCCCTATTTCGGAAGCGGTCAATAAAAAAGCACTGATCCTGTCGTCGCTGTCTCCATCACAAAAAATGATATAGTACATCAGCACAGCGGGTATTACACCGGCAGCTCCGTTGGTAGGGGCAGTTACTACCCTTCCAAACGAGGCATTCTGTTCATTTACCGCCAATGCAAAACAACTCACCCAATCAAGCGTATATTTAAAATCATTCCCTCCCGCACGGATCACTTTTTTCCATTCCCCGTAATGATGATATACTGATTCCCCGGTTAGTTTTTTATTCAAAGCGGCTGCCCTGCGCTTTACATTTAATCCTCCCGGCAGCACGCCTGTTGAATGACAACCACTGTAAACGCAATCTCGCATTACAGAGAATATCCGCATCAGGCCCATCTTTGTTTCCCCCTCCGGACGCCAGGCGTTTTCGTTTTCAGCAACAACTTCGGGTATGCTCAACCCGGTTTTCCTGCACCAATGTAAAAGATCCGAAGCCGTATTGATGGGAAAAGACAATTGAACGAATGATTGAACACCGCTATCTTCACCCTCCTGCTTTACAAAACCTCCTCCCACGGAATAATACGTTTCCGAGAATTGTTCTCCGTTGGCAAGCGTTACCAGAAAGCTTAATGCGTTTGGATGAAAGGGAAGCGATTCGTTTACCAGGAATACAATATCCGCAGCGGGGTCAAATTGAATCTCGACTGTATGCTGCAATTTAATTTTTAGTCCCCCGGATATGGCAAGTATTTTACTTTGTATTTCATCTACCACACATGTTTCCGGGTCTTCACCGCACAAGCCCAGTTGAACGGCAATATCCGTTCCATGCCCTTTTCCTGTTTTTGCCAGCGATCCGTATAGCAATACCTTTAATTGCACCACACTTTGCAGAAGATGCAAGCCTGACAGCTTACGGGTAAACAATTGCGCAGCACGCCAGGGACCGAGGGTATGCGAGCTGGAGGGCCCTACCCCTATCTTAAACATGTCAAATACAGAAATGGCCTCGTGTGGCAATTGAAAAAGATTTATCCATAAAGTTAAAAGCTTTGGTATTAGGAAACACCAAAGCTTTACTTAAAGTAATATTTTTCCGAACCTGCTGCTATTGCACTTCGTCCAGCGCCAGCTCAAAAATAAGGGTTGAATTGCGGGGAATGACCACTTCACCGGTATTGGGATCTTTTCTTTCTGTATCGCCATACCCCAGGTAAGGAGGAATATACAGCTTCATTTTCCCTCCGCCGCCTTTGATGAATTTTAACCCTTTTTGCCAGCCCACTATTAAATCGCCCAATGTGAACACACTCGGCGTGCTCATCGCATCAGCAAACACATTATCGTTGGTAAGCCAGCCCTTATACCTGAAAGTAACCACGGAACATACATTGGGCGAAACAGTAGTACCGGGAGATTCAACTTTATAAAAAATGCCGGAAGTTGAATCTAAGGTAACCTCGTCAATAAGACCTTTATCTGTCAGGTAAGTCTTTATTTTGTTCACCTGTGAATCAGGCGCTTTCCTGGTGGATTCGGTAAACGGGCAGCCGGGATCTTTACTTTTTAAACACCCTGAAAATATAATTCCTGCAACAAGCGCAAATAAACCAAACAAAATCTTATTCATAACTTAAATTCTATATTTTACATCACTGAGTTCATATCGATAAAAAACGTTGCATCCGCTACATTTCATTTTCACCGCTTTCAGCTTTCGACTTCAATTCCAGGTAACGTTGTTCATTCATTTCCCAACGATGCCGTTTATTAAATATTGCAAAAAAAACAGCAATAATAATTGCCGCACTGATCAATACAGCCGGGTTGAACTGTGCACGTCCTACCATATCGGCTCTTTTATACCAGCCCGATATGAAATTAATCAATATGGGAAGTGTAAATATCAAACCCAATGGCAATCCGATCAGCAATTGCCGGAACGTCCGCTTTTCCTTCAGCCGGTTTTGTTCCCAATATATCATAAAAGACTTTTCCTCATCGGTTAACATACACACGGGTATTATTGAGAGTGCAAATATAGATGATATAAGCCAACCGCTGTGTTTACGCGCTTTCTGTGTTCTACAATACTTTCACGCCATAGCAACAGGCCGCTTTTGCGCGGAATGGGTAGCACCTATGGTGCATGAGGACGTATTGTTATTATTTTTACCAACAGGTAGCCTCCATGAGGCATCATAACAACCTGCCTTTTGCCCCGCCGCGGCGGGCAATCCGTTTGTAACCACTGACAGACTCACCTGTTTGCTGCTGTATAAAACTTATAATCAATTAATTTTGAGTTTTTTGTAACTTACGCTCTCATTTTAACGGTATATTCTTTCTTTATTAAAAGAACGAACATTGAAAATTGCACATTTATTAGGTCAGTACCTGCTACAGAATAAAACAATGAGGTTGCAGGGTTTAGGGGAGTTTACAATGGAGAATTTCTACGACAATCCTTTTGAGCACGAAAAAGGAAAAGTTAAAATTCCCGATAATGCCATCAAATTTACCCCCAATAAGAAATGCGGAGAAGATGCGGATTTAATTGAATTCATATCAAAACATACGGGAAAAATAAAACCGCTTGCGTCATCGGATCTTGAAGATTTCTTAAACATCGGCAATCAATTGCTCAATGTCAGCAAACAGTTTTATATTGAAGGGCTGGGTACGATGGTATTGGACGCAAATAATAATTTAAATTTCAGCCAGGGAAACGAGCTGGTTCCAGCCGCTGTTACGGAAGAGACGCTTTCCAAAAAGAAATATGAAATAAAAGAGAACGTCGATCCAGTATCTTTTACCGACGACGGACGTTCCGGCAGTGCAGGCAACAGTACAAGAAAGTTTTTGGTAACACTGCTTGTAGTAGCAGCATTAGCGCTTCTGGGATGGGGTGTATATTATTTTTACGATCAATGGCAAAGCAAAACGAACTCTTCCATTCCACAGGATATACAACCTGTTTTACCCACCCCGGTTACGGCGCCCGATTCAACCATACCGAAATCAGCCAATGACAGTGTGAATACCATCGGGGCTGACTCTGCAGCCGCACCTCCGTCTTACAAAGTAATTATTGAAACTTCTAAAAGAGCGCGGGCGCTGAAACGTCACCAGGATTTGCTTGATATGGGTTATAAAGTAAACATGACTACAGAAGATTCGGTTACATTCAGCATATTTACCATTATTAACGGTCCCCTGTCAGACACTGCAAGAGTGAGGGATTCCATTGCCCGCTTCTTTGGACGAAAAGTGATCATTGATACAAGTAAATAGATAACAATAGCTTATTAACAAGAATAACTTATATATAATTTACTAATTACTAGTATATTTATATAAAATGGTTGTTATTTTCTATTCTTTTCAATGTACAAACATTGATTTTTTGCAGGATTTCGTACCTTTGCGTGATCATTATCTGATAACCAAACCTCATTACACTAACTGGCTTATGCGAATTGCATAATAATACCGCCCGCCTTGCCATAATAAAAACGCATTGCTCTTAAAGTTTTTTGTGATTGTGATACATATGAGATGAGCATTCGGCTGAAAATGTGAAAATCCTGATTTAGCGGACCATCAGCAACCCGCTGTATTAAAACAATGACGTATGCAAGTAGAAACATGTATTAAAGATCTCACGTTTGATAAAGAGATAGTAAGCAAGCTGGAGGCCAGGAGGCTGGATATTGACGTGTTGTATGTTTACCTGATGAACGGGAAAATAAGCATGCAGGAATATTTGTACCTGTGTGGTGTGCAACAATAAAATTTCAGCAACCTGATAAAAGTTACCAACCTCCGCGCAACAGCCGGGGGTTGTTTTTTAGGTACACACAAACCACAAACCATAAACTTCAAACAATTTATAGTTCCTGGTTTTTTGTTTATAGTTGAGAAACCACAAACTATAAACTACAAACCATTCAATCTCAAATCTCAAATCAAAATAGCTGACTGCCATTCCTAATTCCCGCTTACAGAAGCTACGGCAGAGGCGCCTAATTTTTTAGCGGTCTGAAGCACTTTGTACACATCGCCCCAGTGGCCGGCAGTATCGGCATTTACTACTACAGAAGGTTTATCTGTTTCTTTGGAAAGCACCGCTTTCAGCTCATTTTCCAGGTCGTTGAGTGAAATCTTTTTTTGCCCGATATATGCCTGGTTATTTTTATCAATGGAAATTACTACGGTTTGTTTTGCCTTGGTATCACTTTTGCCCCTGGGAGCAGATACTTTAATTACATTGGGGTTGGCCAGGGTAGAAACGATCAGGAAGAACAGCAACAATATGAATAATATATCATTCAGCGCACCGGTATGTACCTCGCCATGATTTCGTAGCTTTTTTCTTAAATTCATTTTCGCTTTTTATTATTTCGTTGGCTCCTGCAATACATCAATAAACTCAGCGCTGGCAGCTTCCATTTTATTTACGTTTTTATCCACCTGCGCATTCAGGTAATTATATCCCACGTATGCCAGCAATCCAATGATCAGCCCGGTAGCCGATGTTACCATTTTGGTATATATACCACCTGCAATTGTGCTCAGTGTATATTCACCGGTGGAAGAAATACCGTAAAAAAGCTGCACCATCCCTACAATGGTTCCCAAAAAACCAAACATAGGGGCAATACCTGCTATTAACGACAACACGGAAATATTACGTTCCATTTTATAGATCTCCAGCTTACCTACGTTTTCCATGCTTTTCTCAATGGCTTCAATGGGTTTGCCTATACGCTGCAATCCCTTGTCGATCATTCTTGCAACAGGGTTGAACGTATTACGCGCCAGCGACCGGGCGGCTGTAACGTTCCCCGATACAATATGGTCGCGAATGATGCTCATAAAGTTATAGTCAACTTTTCCTGCATTGCGGATGGCTATCAATCTTTCAAAAAAGAAGAAAATAGCTACTACCAGCAACAAAGCCAGGGGAACCATGATCCATCCACCGGAAAGCAACAAATCCCAAAGACTAATAGTTGTACCGGGCTCAGGAATTCCGTGTTGAGCAGCGATCGCTTTGTTTACAGAATCAGTAGCAACCTGCAGAAAAAACAATTTCATATTATAATTTTGTTGAAAGTGCGACAAATGTAAGAACAATACAACAACTTTAGTAAGTCCTTTGCCGAACGTGAAAATAGTGTGATTATTTTTTTATCAATCAGCTTCGTCTTTCTATTAACAATTCTTATAGATAATTGTATGCAGCGAAAATGAAGGAAGCGGCTACGCAGGCGCATAAAAAGAAAAAGTAAAGCCGGTTCAGGACATGATTTTTTTAGCTTCAAACTTCAATGCATCCAACACTACCGTATGCAAAGACGTTTTGGGATCGGCATCCAGCAAATCCAGCACCCGTTTCCCCAGGTCCAGTCCGCTCGAACCAGGAGGTAGTGTATTCATTAATTGGTGGAGAATAAAAATGTTCTGTTCTTTAAGACTGCTTACCGCCTGCCAGGCCTGTCCGGAAACATACAACTGCTGGGAAAGATTATAGTCGTATTCCTGCCTGATGTTTTCTGTCAGCAACCCCTGGTATGCGATGGCATTCATATCGCCCGGCTGTACTCTCGACACCAGGTTACGCAATGCAATACGTTCTGCCAGTATTACCAGTCTTTCATAAGCCTGCAGTTGCAAAGCCTTATCATACGGCGGCGTTTTTTCCTCTTTTTTTATACCTTTTATGTCGCTCCGGTATACCAGGAGGTACACTCCAAAAACCGCCACAACAATTACAATAGCCAGGATAATGATGGTACTGTTGTCCATATTTTTATTTTATGGTAGTATAAACAAAAATAAGCGTATTGTGTTGTGTAAGAAGGGTAAACTCTTTAAAATTTATGGTTGATGGTTGAAATAGCTATCAGCTATGGGCTGTGGGCTGTCAGGTATCAGGTAAGAGTCCAGGTTTATAGTTTTTTGTTTGTGGTTGAGACTGCAGGCTATTGCTTTTTGAACCACAAAGCCACGAAGGCACAAAGGTACACCAAGGATATTCCGGCTGTCAGATATCAGTTTATTATTTATAGTTTTTAGTTACCATAAACAACAAACCCGAAACTATAAACCTCAAACTCCTAACCTGAAACAAAGGTTTAAGACGGAAGGTATAGGGTATAGAACATAAACCCGAAACCACAAACTGCGACAGCCATCAAATCTCAAATCTCAAATTTCAAATAACCGTAACCTGAAACCTGCAACTTTCAATGCACCAGCTGATGTGTTTGTTTGATGATGCCCATTACAAATACGCTCTGCACGTTCCCGATATTTTCCGCTTCGCTTAGCTTGTTAACGTGAAAATTGTAATAGTCTTCCATGTTTTCGGTCACTACTTTCAGCA
Organism: Chitinophagaceae bacterium; assembly: GCA_019638615.1. Taxonomy (GTDB): domain Bacteria; phylum Bacteroidota; class Bacteroidia; order Chitinophagales; family Chitinophagaceae; genus Agriterribacter. The sequence continues at coordinate 57,712 of JAHBTL010000023.1, forward strand.
TAAAATCAAAATCGCCGGATATATTGTAACACTCGATCACTTCATTCATTTCCCGGATGGATTTTATAAACCGGGCGCCCGCTGTTTTGTTATGCTGCTTTAAGGATACGTAACAAATCACCATCAGCCCTTTCTTCACCTTCGCATGGTCCAGCAAAGTGGCATACTGCCTTATGACGCCTGATTCTTCCATCCGCTTGATCCTTTCGTGCACCGGGGTGGTGCTGAGGTGTATCGCATCCGAAATTTCTCTTACCGTTATACGTGCGTTCTGCTGCAACAAACGTAAAATCGCCAGGTCCTTCTCATCCAGGTCTGCCGAGACAGGAGGTTTTTCTTTTTGAAGTATTTTTTTCATTACAAACAGGACATTTGTTCTTTAAAAATAGAAAAAAAATTATTTTATCCTGAATACTGATAATACTGCTAATATTTTGTTCTGGAACTGTAGCTTTGCAATTTAGATCACATTCTTATTACTTAAATAATTAAATATGTCAACTGTTTCCAAATCCATTGATTTTTCGTTACCGCATAAGGTAAAAGATATGAGCCTGGCCGCATGGGGACGCAAAGAAATCCGTTTAGCTGAAGCAGAAATGCCCGGACTGATGTCAATTCGTGAAGAATATAAAGGGCAACAACCCTTAAAAGGCGCCAGGATAGCGGGCTGCCTGCACATGACCATTCAAACTGCGGTGCTGATAGAAACTTTGATTGAGCTGGGAGCTGAAGTAAAATGGAGCTCCTGCAATATTTTCTCTACCCAGGATCATGCCGCTGCCGCCATAGCCGCTGCCGGCGTAGGCGTATTTGCATGGAAAGGGCAAACCCAGGAAGAAGCAGACTGGTGCATTGAGCAAACTTTATTTTTCGGCAGCGCCGACCGTCCTTTGAATATGATACTTGACGATGGAGGCGACCTTACCAATATGGTATTTGACAAATACCCCGAGCTGATACAACATGTAAAAGGATTAAGCGAAGAGACCACCACCGGGGTACACCGTCTGTACGAAAGAATGCAAAAAGGTACGCTCCCGGTTCCTGCTATCAATGTAAATGATTCTGTAACCAAGTCGAAGTTTGATAACAAATACGGCTGCAAGGAAAGTCTTGTAGATTCTATCCGCCGCGCTACCGACGTAATGCTGGCCGGTAAAGTAGCTGTAGTGGGCGGATACGGCGATGTAGGCAAAGGATCCGCCGCATCGCTGGCCGGAGCAGGCTGCCGGGTAATAGTTACTGAAATAGACCCGATATGCGCGCTGCAGGCCGCCATGGACGGCTACGAAGTAAAGAAGATGAAGGATGCGGTAAAAGAAGCCGACATCATCGTAACAGCAAGCGGTTGCCGCGACCTGATAACGGGAGAGCATTTTAAGCTGATGAAGGACAAAGCCATTGTATGCAACATTGGTCATTTCGACATTGAAATTGATGTTGCCTGGTTAAACAAAAATTACGGCAACACCAAAGACACGATTAAACCGCAGGTAGATATTTACAATGTTGATGGCAAAGACATCATACTGCTGGCTGAAGGCAGGCTGGTGAATCTTGGCTGCGCCACAGGGCATCCCAGCTTTGTAATGAGCAATTCTTTCAGCAATCAAACACTGGCACAGATTGAATTGTGGCTGCATCACAAAAACTACGAGAACAAAGTATATGTTCTTCCAAAACATCTTGACGAGAAAGTAGCCCGTCTGCACCTGAAAAAAATAGGTGTGGAACTTGACGAGCTTACCTCAACACAGGCTGAATACCTGGGCATTTCAAAAGAAGGCCCGTACAAGCCTGAACATTACAGGTATTAAAATGGAATAGTTTTCAATGAAGCCTACCCAAAAGGTCGTCATTGCTTCTCCTCTCCGAATATTCAGGGAGGAGAAGCAATTTCAGTTTTATGTTTATCAATTGGTCATAAAATTCAATTTGTTACTATATAAATTCTGTCTTCCTTTCAATTACAAGCCTTTGGCTTTTCTGTTACTTTTTTGCGGAAAAAAGTAACGCAAAAAGCCGCCCGAAATCGACTACGGCCGATTTCGGGAACTCCCTGATTAAGCTGTAATACTACTGTGAACTCAGCAACAGAACCCTGATATATTTACCATCATCTCCACAAAAAAGCCTGCTGGATTTCAGCAGGCTTTTTTAACAGTAACAGCTATCTTAATTCTTTTCGCTTAACTATTCAACAATAAATTCACCTTTCATGAATCCATAGTGACCAGGGAAGCTGCAGATAAAGGGGTAAGTTCCGGCAGCAGGAGCTGTAAACTCGATGGTATCGCTTTCACCACCTCCAATCAATTTAGTATGAGCAATTACGTTCGCTGCTTCAGACTGGGGAAAATAGTCATTGTCTTTAGCATCTACAGCTTTCGCAGCAAAAGCCGCAACATCAGTGCCTGTGTTTAAAATTACCACGTTATGCCCCATTGCCTCTTTAGCCAGCTTACCGGAATGCTTCAAAGTAAGCGTAACTTTTTGGCCGGCTTTCGCGCGAAGCTCTTTTTTATCAAACTGCATTACATCGTTTCCTGTAATTTCCAGCATTGCGCCTTCTACGGCAGGAGTTGCGGCAGGCGTTTCAGCTTTAGGTTCTTCAGCAGCGGGCTGATCTGCTTTTTTGGAGTCATCTCCACCACCGCATGCTGCAAGGCTAACAACAGCGGCAATCATTGCATACTTAATAATTTTCATGACATTTAAAATTTTTGCAAATGTACGCCCCAAATCGGAACGACAAAGCCAAAAAAGAGAATTATATATAAAAAAACTAATAATCGAAGGCTTATCGCAGATTGTCACTATAATATCATTCAAAAAAAGGCTTTGACTTTTATACCAGCAGTAAAATACAGCCGTCAGCACTGCTATTTCCACTAAATTGCCTGTATCAAAAAAGCTTTTCCATCATTATATTATTGGCCATGTCTGTTTTCAAAAATTACCTGCTGCAAAAAACGAGTATTACCGAAGATGAATATTCAAAAATTACTGAAAACCTCATTACCCGGAAAGTATCAAAGGGCGAAATACTCCTGCGGCAGGATAAAATTTGCAGTGAAGTTTATTTTGTACAGAGTGGCCTGCTCCGCTCCTATACCATAGACCATGCGGGCAAAGAACATATTATTCAATTCGCGCCTGAAGAATGGTGGATTGGTGACAGGAACAGCTTTTATTTTAATGAACCCGCTTTATTTTTTATTGATTGCATTGAAGATTCAGAGCTGATGGTATTGAACCATCCTTTTTTTGATGCGGCCAATCTTATCCCTTCATTCAGTGATTTTAATACCAAAGTATTGCACAATCACATACGCACACTGCAAATCCGGTTGAATATGCTGGTAGCAGCCACTGCAGAAGAAAGATACCTTGATTTCATAGAACGCTATCCCAACCTTACCCTGAGAGTGCCTCAATGGATGATCGCTTCCTACCTGGGCATTACACCGGAGTCGCTCAGCAGGATAAGAAAAGAGCTTGCCAGGAAAAACTTCAAGCCTCATTCCTGATTCTTATCACAAATCAAGATGTTCCATCCCGGCTATTCCTAGCTTTGCCCCTTAAACGATCATATTATGGAAAAAGCGATTCTTCATATATTAAAAGGCAGGGAAAAAAAGATCACCGCTAATGAAACTGTGCTTCAGCCGCTTCCTCATCAGGATTTCCGTTTTGCCAATCCATTTATAGTAATACATCACGGCGTGCCACATGACATAAAGGCCGGCGGACAAGTACGCATTCATCCGCACCCGCACAGGGGCTTTGCTCCGGTTACTTTTCAACTCAGGGGCGAAGGATATCATAAAGACAGCATGGGACATAATAATATAGTAAGAGCGGGTGACGTGCAGTGGATGTTTGCCGGAAAAGGATTGTTACACAGCGAAGGACCTTCACAGGATTTTTTAAATACAGGCGGCTCTTTTGAATTTATACAATTATGGATAAACGTACCGCAGGCCAATAAATGGGATGAGCCCTTTTACCAGTCTGCAAAAAAAACAGATCTGCCTGCTGTTTTGAAACAGCCTGGCGTAAACCTTCGCCTGGCGAGCGGCATATATAAAGGGGCTACCGGACCCATGAAAAGCTATACCCCTGTTATTTCTATTATAGGCGAAATGGAAGAAGAAAAGGAGATACAACTCTATGCCACGCCAGGCTACTGGACGCTGCTGTATATAGCACACGGCAGTATTATCATAAACAATAAAGAGCAGGTTGCCAGGCACAATCTTGTAATTTTTGAAAAAGAAAATGACAACATCGCGTTAAAAGCCGTAACCGATACACAACTGCTTTTTCTTTCTGCAGAACCTATTGATGAGCCCGTAGCAGCTAAGGATAATTATGTAATGAATACCTCCGTGGAAATTCAACAGGCTATGGAAGATTATGCGAACGGCTTATTCGGAATACTCGAATCTTAAAACAAAGTATATGGAACATATCATTGTTAATAACGAAAAAGAAAACCGGTTTGAGCTTATTTCAGCAGCAGGAAAGGCATTGGTGGCGTATAAGCTTTTTGATGGCGGGATTGCTTTTTACACACAGAAGTTCCTGTTTCCATGGAAGGAAAGGGTATTGGATCAGCGCTGGCGAAGCATGTACTGGAATACGCAAAAGCCAAACAGCTCAAAATAATTGTCTATTGCCCGTTTATTCAAATGTATATGCGAAGGCACCCTGAGTACAACGAACTGCTGGCATCTGTAAGATAAACGTCCCTCTTCCCCGACGGGGCTGAACCATTTGTACCCTATCTGCAAAATCGTTCTTATCTCACATCAATAACAGCGGGTAGACAATGATCTAATTTTGCACTTATCCATCCAGATCATAAAAAATAAAAGATATGAGCACTAAACAGGTACAACAGGTATTAGCCCCTCCTGCCCCGCACATGGTAGGCGATGGATTCCGGGTGCATAATTTTTTTCCGGGTGGCTATAATATGGATAAAAAAAGAATGAGCCCTTTTTTCTTACTGGACTATAATTCAAAAATTGATTTTCCCGCCAGGAAAGAACCAAGAGGCGTAGGCGTACATCCGCACCGCGGCTTTGAAACGGTTACTATCGCTTATCATGGAAAAGTAGCGCACCACGATAGTGCGGGTAACAGCGGCGTAATTGGCGAAGGCGATGTGCAATGGATGACTGCCGCTTCGGGCGTGCTTCACAAAGAATATCATGAAGCGGAATACAGTCAAAAAGGCGGACCATTCCAAATGGTGCAGTTATGGGTAAACCTGCCGGCCCAATACAAAATGAGCAACCCCAAATACCAGTCTATTACCAAAGATATCATTCCCGCTTACGCGCTGCCCAACGAAGCAGGAAAAATTGAAGTAATAGCAGGAAATTATAAGGGAACACAAGGGCCTGCTTATACCTTTACCCCTATTGAAATGTATAATGCGAAGCTGAAGAAAGGAGGAGTTGCCGAATTCAATTTCCGGCAAAGCTTTAATACAGGCATGCTTGTAGTAGAAGGCAAAGTAAAAGTAAATTCCACTACGGAAGCTCCGGCAGATCATTTCATACTGTTCCAAAACGAAGGAGAACAAATAACAATAGAAGCGGAAGAAGACAGCGTGCTGCTGGTATTAAGCGGAGAGGCGATCAATGAACCCATTGCGGCTTACGGCCCGTTTTTAATGAATACGTACGATGAGGTGCAACAGGCTTACAGCGATTTCAATCACGGTAAATTCGGGTACCTGGAAGAATAGAAATACCATAGCGGCAGAATATTCACATTCTGTCGCTATGGTATAATGCCCGCGCTGTCTTATTAAGTCCTGAACAGGAGGCTGCAATTTCAGTTCCACCATAACAATGGACTGGTGTTGCATTACCTGTCATCCCTCATAACTTCTCAGCAATCTTTTGTAATAAACAGAACGCATGGAAATTACAGTTACGATCAGCCCTGCTATTCCTGTAATTGTAAAAAGCAATGCAAGTCCCCGGTCTTTACCGGTGCCAAACCAGTGGCCAAGCAAGTCCGCACCCGAGCCGGTAGTCATAAACGGTATGAAAATAAATTGTGCAATGGGGCCTATAACAAAGGCTGTAACAGGTGAAGCTGCCTGTTCAATGCTTTGAGCAAATCCAAAAACCCTTCCCTGTCTTTCGGGCGGAATGAGCTTCTGTATAATAGTTTGCTCTGCTGCTTCCACTACGGGTATAAGGCACAGGTATATAAACAACCCTGTGGTCAATAAAACAATAGAAGGTTGAATGGTAAAGAATATACATACCGTCCACATAACAAGATTGCAGACAAATAAAGTGCGCAAGGGTTGCCTGCCTAATCCTTTCCTCGCTACTATCAATCCGCCAATGATAAAGCCTGTACTTAAAAAGCCCCATAAAACACCCCATACCTGCACAGAAACCAGTGAGAGCCCGTAAGCATCCATCAGTGACATAAATACGCCTCCCAAAAAATTATTGAACGTGTTGAAAAAAATGAGAGCAAACAATCCCGAAATGGCTCCTACCGCCTTTATTGTCCCCCGTATATCAATTGTAGTATGTTCAGAACCGGCGCCGGCATGAACGATCGGGGTTTCTTTTACCTGCAGGCTCCACAGGTGAATAAAAACAATAAGGGTGAGAACAATAGCCAGAACGATTGCCCACCACATGCCCAAAAAGCCTATCCCCAATCCACTAAAAATGGATGCCACGAGAAATGAGACTCCATTGGCAGTGCCCACCATCCCGTTTGCCTTATCGCGGGATCCTTCGGGAATAATGAATGTAACAATTGTAGACAACGCTATACTGCGCATATTACCCGCTATAGCGCCAAGCAATGCCAGTAAAATAAAAGCCCACAATGCAGGACTGGCAGGATCAGAAAATGTTGCTTCGGGAACCAGCAGGTATAGCCAGCCTGCTGCAACATACAACACCAAAGAAAGTATGCTGGATATCATCATTGCTTTTTTCTTACGGTAACGGTCTACCACCGAACCGAGGAAAAAACCGGATAACGCTATCGTTGCCAGGTAAATGCCTGCCATGATCGAAGTAACCATTACCGATTGGGTTTCAAGATAAGCCCAAAAAGTAACCGCGAACCAAACAAAATTATTGATAAGCGCGGCAGTAAGTGAGTTGACTAATACAGAATAGAATATCCTTGGCATATATAACAGCCGTTCATTTTATAAAAAACTTCCAGCACCGGAAACATCAATCCAGCACATCACACCAGAAGCCATTTTGATGTACCAGGCTCATGACTTCCCCAACAGGTACATGGCCCGCTTCTACACGCAATATTTTATCACAGTCGTGCAGGTCAAAATTTATCTTACTTTCAGGAAAATGGAACGTTAGCAGCGCTATAATTTCCTGCGCTTCTGTTTTTTCCTGTACATTGGTTTTAAATATTTCTACCATGTCTTACCATTATTTTGGATGATCCAAAAGGCAAAGACAAAATATATCCTCTATCCGTGTTACGCGAATAAAAAATTATTTCAGCAAATTGCCGGATATGATATCAGGGGGCTTCGCAAAGCGATTTTAATTTCGCAAGCCCTTTATCAAATTCCTTGCCCATCATCTCATCCATATCAATGAACAGCAGCATACAGTTCATGGGATAAGTATACTTGCTGTCAAAACCCCAGGTGGCTTTTGTTGCGTTTCCCTCGTTAGCCAGTATAATAAAAGCATCGGCATCTCCTTCAAAGGGTTCAATAAAATGGAGGTGCGTATCTATTCTTCCCGGCTTGTCAACTTTTGTAATGGTTTGCGTACCGCTGCCTACTTCCTTATTGCCCTTCCATTTATATACTGCATTTACAGCGCCATCCTGCCCATCTATCGAAGTTTCAGCATTAGGGTCCGCTTCCAGCCACGGGCTCCATTTTTGCATAGCGGCAAGCGTACTTACCTGCTCCCACACTTTTTCCATGGGAGCGTTAATGGTGACGCTTTTTTCAAGATGATATTCTTTTTTTACAAACAACCCTGCAATGAGTATAAATACAATAATAACCAGCAGTACGATGCCAACGATTTTCAATGCTTTTTTCATAAAAAATTATTACGGTGGTATTCAAAATTATATGAAATGCTTTCGCTATAAAATAGCGAGATATTATTTTATCAAATCTACAAACACAAACCCTTAACAAAGGGGGGCAAATACGGCAATCTAAAGGGTTGATCCCGACTGGCTATAACAAGAGCTTAATCAATGTCGTTTCCTTAAATACTTTTTGTGCCGTAGCGGCGACCAACTTTTGTGCGGAAAGGGTAGCACCTATGGTGCAGAAAATCTTTTCATTAATTATTTCTACCAACCGGTAGCCTCTAAGAGGCATACTGACAGCTTAGGTTTTGCAGCATAGGTCCAGCCTATTTTCAACCTTTGGCCGGCTCTACAAGGGTAACCTCTGTAAGGCATATCTTTGTTCCTGCAAATAACAATCATTATGAAATACAATTTATTAGGGAACACCGGGGTGAAAGTATCTGAGCTGTGTTTAGGTACTATGACCTTTGGCGGCAGGGGCTACTGGACTGCCATAGGAACACTGGAACAACAACCGGTAGATGACCTTGTTCGCAGGTCGGTAGAAGCAGGCATTAATTTTATTGATACAGCCAATGTATACTCCGAAGGACTATCGGAAGAGATGACCGGAAAAGCGATACGAAACCTGGGCTTAAAAAGAGACGACCTGGTAATTGCAACCAAAGTGCGTGGCAAAATGGGCGACCTGCCTAACAGCATTGGCTTAAGCCGCAAGCATATTCTGCAGGAAGCAGATGCCAGTTTAAAGCGGCTGAATATGGATTATATTGATCTGTACCAGATCCATGGATATGATGAACTTACCCCTCTTGAAGAAACGATGGATGCGCTGGATATCCTGGTAAAAAGCGGTAAAGTACGATACATTGGCTGCAGCAACCTGTGTGCCTGGCATATTATGAAGGCATTGAGCTATTCGCATTACAACAGGCTGGCCAGGTTTGTTTCGTTGCAGGCTTACTATACATTGGCCGGGCGCGACCTCGAACGTGAGCTCATTCCTTTATTGAAAGATCAGCAACTGGGACTACTGGTATGGAGCCCCCTGGCAGGCGGACTGCTGAGTGGTAAATACAAACGGTCAGGGGAAGCAGAGCAGGGTTCCCGGCGTACCAGTTTTGATTTTCCGCCGGTAAACAGGGAAAGAGCATTCGACATCATTGATGTGCTGGAAATAATGGCAAAAGAAAAGCAGGTATCGGTAGCTCAATTGGCATTGGCGTGGCTGTTGCATCAAAAAACGGTAACCAGTGTAATTATAGGCGCCAATAAACCCGAACAACTGGAAGACAATATCAAATCCACACAGGTAACTTTTACCAATGGTGAGTTAAAGCAACTGGATGAGATAAGCAAGCTGCCTTCGGAATATCCGGGGTGGATGCTGGAACGGCAGGGAGCGGACAGGAAGAAAATATAATGTTTGATTTCTGGTTTGTTGATTTCTGATTTGAGGTGTTTGGTGTTTATGGTTTGTGGTCTATAGTTTATCGTCAACTATCAATTGTTTTTTTCTTGTCATTCTGAGCGAGCAAATAACTGTTGGATAATAATAAATCATTTTCGTGAGCGAAGAATCTAATGGGTGGCTGTGTGCAGTGGGTTGTCGGCTATGAGATTGCATTGTGATTTCTGATTTAAGATTTCTGATATTGAATTACCATAAACTATAAACAACAAACGACAAACTGTGCAATTGTTTTATGTTTTTTAATTGCCGATACTTAACGCTGTCGCAGGGTTGGGATGTTTCTCCCTTGCCGTGGAGGCTGACAGGTGCAGCGCCGGTGCAGCCTGCCTTTTTTCATGCTTCCTGTCTGTCATGATCTTTTCGAACGCTTCTTCTATCCGGGCATATTTAAAATGGAAACCCTGTTCCAGTAATTTTGCGGGAATTACCCATCGGCTTTTTAAAATAAGCTCCGGTTCAGTGCCGATCATTACGGCGCCTATTTCCAGCATCCACTTATATGCAGGAAGCCCTCCCCAGAAGCCCATCGCTTTTCTCAACGCCTTCATAAAAATGGTATTGGTAACAGGCGCCGGAGCAGCGGCATTCAATGTACCGCTCACTTCCTTATTCACCTCCAGCCATTCTGCTATACGGCACAAGTCTTCTACATGGATCCAGCTATACAGCTGCCTTCCGTTTCCCTGTCTGCCGCCCAGCCCTGCTTTTACGAGGTTCATATAAGGCACCATCACACCTCCGTCTCCCAGGGTAACAGCAGTGCGCAGGCATATTTTTCTTGTACGTGCAGTCTCTATCTGTTCAAAACAGGCTTCCCATTCCCTGCATACACGAACAGAAAAATCTTTTTTGATCTTCGCTTTCCGGTCAACAAACAGCGGGGGTATCAGCCAACCCACCCATTTGTAAATAAAAGATTTTATATCCTCCCCGGAAGAAGCAGGCATATTCATAGCTTTCAATTCACTGATCTCCCCGGCATATTCATCCTGGGCATGATCCAGCGCGTTGCGGTAGATAGTAGCCGAAGCGATGTTGATCCATAAGGCGGGCGGGTGGATCGCTTTCTTCACCGCTTCGGCCAATACGCGGGTAGCATCCAGCCGGCTGGTAAAGATCTCTTTCATATTACGGTAACTGTACCGGCAGTTCACAGATTTGCCAGCCAGATTGATCAACAGGTCGGCACCCTCCAGTTCTTTTGCCCATTCGCCGCAGGTTTTCCCGTCCCATTTAACATATTTCACAGCAGCCATTTTTTCCGACCTTCCATAACTATTATTGCCTGCTTTTTCTCTTTTCCGGGTTAACACCACCACTTCATTATCTTCACACCAATACCGGCTCATATAGCTTCCTATAAAACCACTTCCGCCCGCCAGCACGATCTTTTTTTGTTTCATAATTTTAATTTTGAATTTTCAGAAAAATTTGAAAATATTACTCTTAATAAAAGCCGGATATCCGGCTGCATTTGCTTTTCACATTAAGCTGTACTATTTAAAGATCTTCATCAGGCTGCTGATAAACCAGCTTTCATCCGCTTTGATCAGGGTATCGAGCGTTTTTTCTGCCTGCCCTCCTACCCTTCTTATATTGGCGATGGCATCTGTAAAAGTTTTTACTTCCTTGTCACGCTTATCGCCCTCTACATTTTCCAGTTCATCCAGCAGCTTCAGCATAGGATCCAGCTCGCGCTTTTTTCTTTCTTTCACAATTTGCCGCACCACTTTCCATATATCCTTTTCAGCGGTGAAATATTCTTTCCGCTCGCCCGCCACAATCACCCTGTTCACCAGGGCCCAGTCTATCAGCTCGCGAATATTCATGTTGGCATTGCCCCGGCTGATGCTCAGCTGCTCCATAATATCATCCGCGCTTAAAGGATCAGGACTTATCAGTAACAATGCATGTATCTGTGCCATGGTACGGTTAATTCCCCACTGGGTTCCGAATGCCCCCCACGATGCTACAAATTGCTGTTTTGCTTCTGCTAACTTCATTGACAGAGATTGTTGATGCAAATATACTCATTATTTCTAAATTTTCAATAGTTATTGAAAATTTAGAAACCCATATACTGTATCCCCTGTTGTTATTTTCTTTGAGAATTCTGCTCTCCAGCCTTATTCTATAGGGATCTATGCACAAAGGATACTTTTTAAAAGATTTCTGCGTTCCTTTACAAGAAATTGTCTTTTGCTTTTATATATTTCATGATAATATTAAACCATTACCGTTTTGATATAACCCTACACCTCATGAACAAGCTTACAAAGCTCCCCTTGTTGCTACTTGTTTCCTTCACTGTTACAGCCTCCTGTACTTATGGTTTACCCGGCAAATCATATGCTTCACCGGGAGACGATAACGTAGTGATCAGCAGTAAAACGGAAAAATATGAATTTACATATGGAAGCGCTGATAACCCGGTGCTTATCAATGAGCAGTTAAATACGGTATTCAGGTGCGACGGGTATCGCACGGATATCCCTTATGTTGAATTCTACGACGATCAGTCTGCAATTAAAGAAGTAAATATTTTTGTTGACGGTAAAAAAAACAAGCTCATCAGGCCAAAGTACGAGTACTATTCTATAGAAAACATTTTTTATTCCGATGCCAGGGTATGCTACTTCCAGCTACCGCTCGAAAAAAAAGGATCACAGAGTGAAGTGCAGGTCAGCAAGACCATCAATGACCCACGGTATTTCAGTACCATTTATTTTTCAGAATCTTACAAAGTAGAAAATAAACAGGTTATACTGGTGGTTCCCCAATGGATGCATATTGATATCAGGGAAATGAATTTTGAAGGATACAAAATCAGCAGGCAAAAGGAAAATAAAGGGGAGTCTGTTGTTTATACTTATATCATTCAGCAGCTTGAAGCCAGGAAAAACGAGCCACGGAGCCCGGGGCCTTCCTATATTTATCCACACCTGCTGGTTTTAAGCCAGTATGCTGACGTGAACGGCAAAAAGCTAACTTATTTCAATACCGTTGCGGATCAGTATGCGTGGTACAGGCATCTTGTGCTTCAAACAGGCAATGATGCTGCCGTTATAAAAGAAAAAGCGCAGGAAATAACCAAAGGTATCAGCAGCGATACAGCCAAAGTAAAAGCCATATACAATTATGTGCAGGATAATATCCGGTATATAGCTTTTGAAGACGGCATTGCAGGCTTTAAACCAGAAAAAGCACAGGAAGTATTAAAGAAGAAATATGGCGATTGCAAAGGAATGGCGAATCTTACCAAAGAGCTGTTACAGGCTGCAGGGTTTGACGCGAGGCTTTGCTGGATTGGCACCAACCATATAGCGTACGATTATTCCACTCCGTCTCTCTCGGTAGATAATCACATGATCTGCGCTTTGCGTTATAAGGGAAAATTCTATTTCCTGGATGCCACGGAAACATACATGGGTTTTGACCAGTATGCGGAACGTATACAGGGCAGGCAGGTAATGATCGAAAACGGAGAAAAATATATACTTGAAAAAATACCCGTTTGCACTCCCTCGCAAAATATTGAGACGGAAAAAAGAATTGTCCGCGTTGATGGCAACAATCTTGTGGGTACCGCATCGCACCAGCTTAGGGGCGAGAGCAAGGAATGGTTGCTTACACGCATACACAGCCTGAAAAAAGATAAACTTGCCACGGCGCTGCAGTCTTATCTTTCCGAAAACGACCACAAATACGTAATTACCCAGTTAGAAACTTCCGATCTGAACGAAAGGAACAACGGGCTTACTATCCATTACCAGCTTGATTATAAAGACGCGGTTTCCGGTTTTGGAGACGAATTGTATATAGACATGGACTTTAGAAAAGACATGGACAATGCCGATATCAGGCTCGACAAAAGAACGACCGATTGGGTTTTCCCTTATAAGCAAAACCTCGTATATGAGACCGAACTGGTCATTCCCCAGGGATATAAAATCAGTGAATTGCCTGCGGGTCTGGCCATTGAGGAGCCGGCTTACAGCTTTAAAGTGAACTACAAGGCTGCCGGCGAAAAACTGGTATACCGCAAAGAAATTACTATAAAGGATACACGGTTGCGCAAGTCGGTTTTTGAAAAATGGAACACCAGCATTTCCCTGTTAAAAAAATGCTACAACGAACAGGTAACGCTTACTAAAAAATAATTCTTTCAAATTACAATAACCCGGTCATGATATACAAACACATCGGTGCCTTGCTCATACTGGCGTCTGTAATATGCCAGCACGGCATTGCCCAAACAGATGCTGATTATAAAAAAAGAGTGGAAGAAGTTCGCAAAGAGGTGTGGGGCTGGAATATTCCGGCGTTCAACAACAGGACTATTCCTTCGGCATTGGCCAATGAGCCGGGAGTGATCATGGCGAAGCACCAGGAAATAAAAGCCATCAGCAAAAACAAATTCAAATTTCTTGTAGTTACGGCGGCTAAATACAAAGAAGTATATTTTACCAATACCTACAGGGAAATGGTAAAGGTCAACGATAAAGCCACGCTGGAAGAATATTCCGAGTTCAGTTACCAGAAATCCAAAAGACTTGAAAGGTTTTTCTCAAGAAAGCTGAAAGGCAGGGTTACCATTCTTGGCATACGTATTATAAAACCGGATGGTACTATAAAAGAGGTAGACGTAGATGAGGAAGTGATGATAAAAGATGATAATAACGAAAGGCAGAGCAAGGTAGCTGTTCCGGGTTTAGAAGTAGGGGATATTATAGATTACTTTGTAAGCCGGCAGGAGGAAGAAGCGGTAGGATACAGAACAGAGCCATATCTCTTTGTTTTTGGCGACAACAAACCCATTATGCATTATTCCGTGCATTGTGAAATAGGACCTACCTGCGCGGTTGAATACCGGGCCATGAACGGAGCTCCGGAATTTAAAGTAAAAAAGGATGAGGATGATAATATCCTGGATGCCGAGTACAAAGATATCCCGAAGTCGCCTGTGGAATTATGGATGTCTGCAGCAAAGCAACTTCCGATACTGCGTTTAAATATACGCGTGGGCGGTCCGAGGAAGATCAAGAGAAAAGAAGGGGAAGTATACCGCAATCAGCCTTACCAGCAAATAATTGAGGACACGAAGGTTGATATGAAAGAAGATTTTTACGGCTCCCAGTTAGGGTTAATGGCGGAGGCGCTGGTAAATGAAATAAAGCCTATGATCAAAAGCATGCGTCGACAGGATGATCTGCCCAAAGACAGTTTGCCCTATTATATATATTACGCCTTCAGGTATATCGCTTTTTACAAAGTAAATCCTACAGATAAAATAAATGTTGGCATTGAAAGAAATTACCAGGCACCCAACAGGAAAAAATTTTTAATCGTGCTCAGCCTTATCCTTGACAAGTTTGGCGTGGATAACAAAATCATACTGGCAACTTCAATGTATGGCCCGGATGCCAAGCAGGTAATGCTCGCAGATGATTTTGAATACATCATCAAAACAACAAAAAACAATCCCATATACATGTGTGCCGAAGGAGTATTTACCAATTGTAATTACATGCCGGCAGAATATGAAGGACAACAATATCCTTCGGTTATGGTAAAAGGCTTTACAAAAGCTTCCATAAAGCTGGAAGATGATGCAACGGAAAATATTGGCAGGTCTGCGGCAAAGCACAATGTGCAAAGCGAAAACATGAAAGTATCTGTTTCGGATAATATGGAGCAGCTACAATTTACGAGGAAAACCGTTTTAAAAGGTCAAATGCGGCAGGGTGCCCAAAAGGGCTTGTTATTGTTTGAAGATTATTATGAAGAAGAGAGAAAGGCGCTTGGCATAAAAGAATCTTTTATGGAAGTTTTTGCCGACAGCCGCAGAAATAAATCACTTGCCGATGAATACACCGCCGCATTTGCAAAAGCCCGCAAAGAGTGGAAAGACAGGTTTACGGATGAAATATCCGATGCGTTCAATGAAAAGCCCAAAGATGTTGCACTTTACCGCATAGATAATATGGGGTTGCGTCATACCAATCCCGATCTTATCTATTCCACCCAATTTACAATGGAAGGCTGGATAAAAAGAGGGGGTAACAATTACATTGTTGATATAGGTAAGCTTATTGGCAGCCAGTTACAGCTTAAACCCTCACAAATTGAAAGGAATGTAGATGTATATATGCCTTGCGCACGCACCTTTGAATACAATATTGATTTTGAAGTTCCGCAAGGCTATAAGGCCGAAGGCATTGAAAAACTGGTTGTAAATAAAACCAATGAAACCGGCAGCTTCATTGCCGATGTTAAACAGGAGGGAAATATCATCAGGCTGAAAGTAACCAAGATATACGCCAACTCTTTTGAACGTGCCGGCAAATGGCCCCGGCTTATTGAAATCATTAATGCGGCCAATGATTTCCAGTCCTCGAAAATATTATTACGAAAGGGCTGACGTTTAGAAAAACCGGTTCGCAATGCCAGGTGATTAGGTGATTTTTAGCTTTGTTCAGCATGCTGTCGGTAAAAACAATCACCCGCCTCTCTCTGGCTTTTACATTTGGGCAGCCTCTTTATTTATTCCCCACAGCGGTTTATGATTTCGTATTACAAGCCTAATATATTTGCATCAACACGGAATATGCTGGCTATTTTAATCTTCACATCTTTATTCAATACTTTATCCGTAGTTGTTTTTAAACGAAGCCTGTACGTTTCACTCACCAGGTAAGGTTTTAAGTCTGCATTGCTGCGATCCAAAACAATTGCTTTGGCACCTGCATCAGGCATATCATTCTTCCACGCTATTTTTACTTCCTCCTGTTCATCAGCAGAAATATATATTTCAATACTTTTTAAAAAATCGAAATTTTGCTCTTCGGGACTTATTATAGAGATTTTCAGCTCTTTCAGTGTTATGGACTGGACCAGATCTCTTGCAGTATTATGTCCTTTAAACTGGTCTTCAGATTGGGTTTCAATATCAGGTGTATTTATATCAAACGGAATAAAAGCGGCAATCCCTGCCTCAATGGTTGTTTCACTGTTGTATTTTATATCAAACTTAGTTAACTCCGAAACCTTTTTACAGGAAATTGATAATAATACCAAAGCGCCTGTAACAGCATAAAAGATACTTTTCATAAACGGATTAATTTCTACATACAACGATGACAGGATGGGTAATATTTTCTTATAGTTTCCTGTAGCTGATCAAAATAAAAAACCGGAGAAGCATTGCTGCAGCTCCGGTTTGATAAAAGTTAAAAGAATGATTAATACCCGTCATTCTGTTCCAGGTAACCAGGCAAATTCGAAGCCCCGTCAATCGCATTCTGCGGTATGGGGAAAATCCTTTTCTTGGTATCTGAATTGTTCTTCTCCGTCCATGTACCCTCGTATTTTCCAAAACGGATCATATCGGTACGGCGAACCATTTCCCAGTACAATTCAAAACCTCTCTCACGGTATAATACATCAAGATTCATTTCTGTAAGTTCCGGCGGAACGATCCGGGCAGTTCTTGACGCACGAATCGCATTTACATCGGCAAGCGCCGCGGCTTCGTTGCCCGCGCCTTTGCGAAGTCTGGCTTCTGCACGCATCAAATAAATATCCGCCAAACGAAGGATCACGATATCATGCTCTCCAAAGTTTCTTCCGCTAACAGAACCACGACTGAACTCGTATTTTTCCACGCGGTAACCATTATTATAGTTGCTGAAATCCGAAAAATCAATACTCTCAGTAAAATAAACCGGCAGGTCTGATCTGCCGCGGGTATTATTGTATAGCTTACCTACTTTCTTGTCCCCATTAGGGCATGTTTCAAATGCTCCTCCTGTTCTTATCAGGCCATACTGCTGTCCTCTTAAGATGCCACGGTCAATATTGAAGTCATTGCCAGGGATACAGGTGATCGTTGTATCCAGGTTTCTTTTAAAAAACCGTCCATCCATTTCCGCAGGATCATTGGGCGCATAGGCCTGTTTCCAGCTCTGGTAAAAATCAGAGGTAATGCCAGGTCCATCGGTACCGTTGGCTCCGGGATATGCAGCCAGCGGAAACTGATCGCCAGAGAGAGAGAAATATGCCATACGGTTGTGCCCGTTCAGATCAGCCCTTTGATCCACTGCAAAGATCAACTCTTTGTTGGTGTGATTGGCATCATCAAATACTGCAAAATATTCAGGAGACAACTGGAACTTTCCCGAATTGATGATCTGGTCGCAGTACTGGATCACTTTATCCATATCCTCTCCGGTAAAATTGAACGACGAAGCATATACATCACGATACACGGCGGATTGCAGGTGCAGCCTCGCCAATAATCCCCATACAGCCTGTTTGGAAATTCTGCCCGGCCCTGTATCATCTCTCAGCAAAGGCTCAACAGCCAGCAATTCCGACTTGATGTATTCAACAGCATCATTACCACGCAAAATAACCGAGTTCACCTTGGGGTCATCTTTAACAAATGCTATTCCATACAGATCGAGGCAAAGCAGGTTATAATAGGCTCTCATACCTCTCGCTTCTGCTAAAAACAACTGCGCATTGGCGTCAGAACTATTAGGCAGTTCATTAATAGCCAGTATGGCACGCGAAATGCCCAGTGTAATATTGTTCCAAACATTTCTTACGTTAGGATCCGAACTGGTGGTTTCATGCCTGTGCAATGAAATATAAATACCATTGTCTCCCCAATCTGTGCCACCCCTGTAAGGCAGTATGGCTTCATCAGTAGAAATTTCCTGCAAAGCAAAATACTGGGTATGCTGAAAAAGCCCCGGTAAAACAGCATAAACCGGCGAGATCAGTCCTTCTGTTACCTCTTTATCGGTAGCGCCGGTACTGGAAGTTTCATCCAGCACCTGTTCATTCAGCTTGGAGCAGCTTCCTAAAACAGTTGCCGCTGTATATAATGACAGTATATAAAATATCTTCTTAATCATAACAATCAAATTTTAGAATGACAGATTTAAACCGAAAATAACAGAACGTGCTTTGGGATAGCTCAGGTAATCCACCCCGTACGATACTGCCCTGTCAATTGGCCTCTCGGTATTGATCTCGGGATCAAAGCTGTCATATTTTGTAATCACAAACAGGTTTTGAGCGGTTACTGACAAACGCAGATTGGTGATCCATTGTTTTACGCCCAGGCGTTCCGTATTAAAATTATAAGCCAGCGACATATTGTTGAGCCTCAGGTACCCCCCGTCTTTCAAATAGCGGGTACTTACGCTTGCAGCATTGCTGATAGATTCTGCCGGATATTGTATCGCCTCCGTTGTTGTATTGCTGTTCTTGGCAATTTTTGCCTTATAGAAATTGGCAGTAGCGGTATTGTCATATATTTTATTGCCGCCCACACCGTTAAAATTCACTACAAAATCGAATCCTTTATAAGAAAGATTGCCAAAGAAGCTGTACAGGTATTTAGGCACTGCAGAGCCGGCTATGATCCTGTCTTTGGGAGTAATAATGCCGTCTTTGTCTGTATCAGCATATTTGCTCATCCCGTCTGCATCAATGCCAGTAAAGTCAAGCAGGTAAAACGAGCCGACAGGATGACCATTGATATAGCCATTCAAAGTAGCGCTTGTTAACCCCGAGCCCGTAGCCGATCCCGAGAAGATAACCTGGTAAGGAGAGCCTGTTACATTGTTTTTCATAAAAGAAGCATTACCGCCAATACCCAGACTCAGGTTATTGGTAATTTTTTTGCGATACTCCAGGTCAAACTCAATACCGGTATTCCTGATCTTCATACCAGGGATATTGGCATAGGTAGTTCCTGCGGGCTGTACGGGATCCTGTGGAGGAATAGACAGGAGTATATTGTCGGTAATCTTATCAAACCAGTCTATTGAACCGTTTAGCGCACCGCCCAACAAGCCGAACTCTAACCCTATATTGGTTTGGTGAGTAGCCTCCCACTTCAGATCCGGGTTTGCAAAACGAGCAAAGAACGTACCCGGCGGATAAGCACCGGTGGGATACAAAGGGTAACTTGTGCCGGATGTTATTTCTGTTTTAAATAACGCCTGTGTTGATTTAGGCTCAATTTCCTGGTTGCCTGTCATGCCCCAGCCGCCTCTTAATTTCAAAGCGCTGAAAGCAGAATTCGCCATAAATGCCTCTTCCTTTATATTCCATCCCAGCGAAAAAGAAGGGAAATAACCATATTTGTTATTTTCACCAAATTTCGTAGAGCCGTCCATCCTGAAGCTTGCCGTTAACAGGTACCTGTTGTCGAACCCATAGTTAATACGGGCGAAATAAGACTGCAATTCGCTGATATTGGCATTTCCTGTGGGCCTGTTATTGGCCATGGTCAGCTCCTGGCCTATACCCGGGTTGTAGATAGGGTCAAGGTCATTAAGCGGCAGCTTGTTAATGCTGGAGCTGCGGTACTGGTACAGGATGTTCTGGTAAGAATGTCCTGCTAAAACTGAAAAGTTGTGCTTGTCAATATCTGTTGTATAAGTAAGATAATTTTCAATCAACCTGTTTCTCAATAGTATATTCTGCGTTTCAAACCTGCCATCCCGTTGGGGGACAGCACTGGCAAAATTTACGATGTCGCGGGTAGTGGTAGCGTTATCAATACCAAAATTCAACTTATACGTAAGCCCTTTTATGATCCTTAAAGTGGGAGAGATATTTCCCAGCACACGGCTCACAACAGCAATGTCTTTGTAAAGTTCCAGGTCCAGCAGCGGGTTACTGGCATTTTCGAACTTTGCGGGATTCCCTTTATCATCGCGCGCAGGCAAAGTAGGGTTATTGGAAATGGCGCTTCCTAATAAACCATCATTTGAAGGACGACGGTTATTGGTATTGGCGGCTGTAAGATTAACATCAATGGATAAACGGTCGTCCCAGAATTTTTGTGTGGCGTTGAAGCGGCCGGTATACCTTTTCATATTACTTCCCTTCAAAATGCCCGTTTGGTTCTGGGCATTCAGCGAAGCATAATATACCAGCTTATTGGCGCCACCGCTCAGGGTTAAATTGTTTTCGAAAGTGTTACCCGTTCTGAATATTTCGTCCTGCCAGTCGGTAGAAGACCCGAAATCTTCCAGGGTGCCTCCTGCGGCTACTACCTGCTTTTTAAATTCACTGGTTGAAAATACGGGAAGTTTACGGGCCACTTTGGAAATACCGGCGCTGGTAGTAAAGTTTAATACAGATGTTCCGGCCCTGCCTCTTTTTGTTGTAATGATGATTACGCCATTGGCACCGCGTGAACCATAAATGGCGGTAGCAGACGCATCTTTCAATACATCCATAGATGCGATATCCTGCGGGTTCAAAAAGTTCAATGCATCTCCTGTACCTGTACCCGCATTATCAAGGGGAACGCCATCCACCACAAACAGCGGCGCGCTGCTGTTCCTGACGCTGGCAGCTCCACGAATTACAATATTTACAGGCGCTCCCGGTTCCCCGCTTGAGGAAGTTACATTTACACCTGCGACCTTGCCCTGCAGCAGTTGCTGCGGGTTGTTTACGATGCCCTTATTGAATGACTCTGCTTTTACCGACTTTACGGCGCCGGTTACATCTTTTTTGCGTTGGGTACCATACCCTACCACTACAACGTCTTCAAGACTTTGGGCGGCTATTTTCAGCACAATGGCCAATTGCAGACCGTCGCTTCCAACAGTACCGGTAACCGATTCTGTCGCATAGCCTACATAACTTACAGTAAAGGTATAGCGGCCATTTGCCAGTCCTGAAAAGGTAAATACACCTTCCTCATTAGTGGTAACTGTTGATTTTGATTTGCTGGAGGTATTTTCGGCGGTAACAGAAGCCCCGGGAACTGCATCCCCCGTTTCCGTTCTAACCGTTCCTGTTACATTTTTTTGAGCTTGCGCCGACAGGCTCAGCGTTAATGGTAATAGCAATACCATACACCATAGCAATCGTTGTCTCATAAGCTTAGGTAATTTTGGTTAAATAATTTGTTGTAGGTAAACATAGTATTATAATTTTGATTTGCCTGTAGCCGAATCTTTGCAAACGTTTGCATTTTTTAGTAAACCGGATATTCCGGAAAAATTCAATGCAAGGCAAAAATTAAAGCGATCGTATGGCAGCGCAATGCGGTTGAAAACGCGGCAAAAAAACTGCTGCAATATGATGAAAATGTTAAGCCGGTAAAAAGAAAAGGTTATCAATGGTGAAGCTGACAGGTATGAGGTTTCAGGTAGATTCGAGATTTGAAATTTGAAATGAACTATCAGTAGTTTATGGTTTATGGTTTATGGTTAGTTGACCAAAACTCGAAACTTCAAACTATAAACCCAAAACCTGCAACTCGCATAGCTGTCAGCGATCAGCTTTCAGCGTTCAGGTAATGGAGAATGGATAGTGGACGGTGGATAATGGAAAGAGCATCAACACTGTAGTTTGTTGTTTGAAGTTCCGTGGACCATAAACCATAGACCCGAAACTATAAACTACAAACATCTCAAATCAGGAATCAAAAATCTCAAATTAACAAATACCTTTATCGCTTATTTTATTAAATCGTCATGCAATACCGCACACTGGGAAGAACGGGATTGAATATTTCCATACTCGGCTTCGGCGCTTCTCCGCTGGGCAATGTATTTGAACCGGTGGAGGAAAGGGAAGGTGTCAGCGCCGTACATCTTGCGCTGGACAATGGCATCAATTTTTTTGATGTTGCGCCGTTTTACGGTAACACACTGGCGGAAACCAGACTGGGCAAAGCATTAAAAGGAAAAAGGAAAGAAATTGTGCTGGCTACGAAATGCTGCCGGTATGCAACGGAATTCGACTTTTCTTATAAACGGGCACTTACAAGTATTGATGAATCGCTGAAGCGCTTGCAAACGGATTATGTAGATCTATACCAGTTGCATGATATCGAGTTTGGAACGGAAGAACAGGTATTGAATGAAGCAATGCCCGCTATTTTAAAAGTAAAAGAAAGTGGCAAAGCAAGATTCGTGGGTATCACCGGATTGCCTGTCCGTTATATGGCCCATATTGCCCGGCAGGTGCCTATTGACACCCTGTTGTCGTGGGCGCATTATAACCTGCTGGAAGATGAGATCAACGATGAGCTGGTTCCCTTATCCAAACAAAGAGGTTTCGGACTGATGAACGCCGCACCATTCCTGCAGCGCATACTCACCGATGCGCCATTGCCCGAATGGCACCGCTCTCCTGAAGAAATGCTCAATATCCAGCCCGCGCTCATCAGCGCCTGTACAAAATATGGATTAGCTTTAAGCGATGTAGCGCTGGCTTATGCTACCGCCCATCCGGATATTGCCACAACCATTACAGGCATGTGCGAAGTGGCAAGGGTACAACAAAACCTGGCAGCGCTGCAGGTAAAAATCCCTTCTGCCCTGATGGACGAAATCAATACGCTTGCCGCACCCGTGAAGAACCAGATGTGGTTTGAAGGAAATCCTGCAAACAATATACCCAAGCAATAATATTTAATTTATGAGAGCTTTAGTTTTGGTGGAACCCGGGAAAACAGAGATCCGCGAAATAGAAAAACCGGCGCCTGCTGCTGATGAAGTATTGCTGAAAGTTGGAATGGTAGGTTTTTGCGGCGGCGATTTGAACGGATTCCGCGGCTTATTTGAACTGCAGGAATACCCAAATGTGCTGGGGCACGAGGTAGGCGCCGTGATAGAGGCAGCAGGCAGCAATGTACCACACGATTTTAGGGTAGGCATGAACGTTACTTTAAATCCTTATCTCAACTGCGGGAAATGCATATCGTGCCGCAAAGGACGCCCGAACGCCTGTATTGACAATAAAACAATGGGAGTGCGCCGTCCCGGGGCAATGACGGAATACATAACCGTTCCCTGGAACAAGCTGCATGCTTCGGATATATTGTCGGCCAGGGAGCTTGCTTTAGTGGAGCCGCTTACGGTAGGCTTTCACGCGGTAGACAGGGGAAGGGTAACCAAAGACGATATTGTGGTTGTAATGGGCTGCGGCATCGTTGGTCTGGGAGCCGTTGCGGGCGCCTTAAAACGTGGAGCGGAAGTGATTGCAGTAGATGTAAGCGACTATAAAACCGGCATTGCGCAAAAAGTGGGGGCATCGGCAACGATCAACAGCGCCACCACCGATCTGCAGCATGCTTTGGCTGAGCTAACTGATGGCGATGGTCCGGATGTAGTGATTGAAGCAGTAGGAAATCATGTTACGTACCGCGCCGCGGTGGAAATGGTTTCTTATACCGGCAGGGTGGTATATATTGGTTATGGCAAAAAGCCGGTAGAATACAACACCGGGCTGTTTGTAAAAAAAGAAATTGAGATACTGGGTTCCCGGAATTGCCTGGGAGACTTTCCGGATGTAATAAGCTATCTTGAAGCGGGGCTTTTTCCATCCGATGCTGTTGTTTCCAAAACCGTTTCGCTTGATGATGCCGGCGAAGCATTAAAGCAATGGTCAGACAATCCGGAAAACATCACGAAAATTATGGTGGAGATTGATTAGGGTGGAAGACGGATTTGAGATTTGATCTGCTATCTGGTGCCAGCCACCAGATAAATTGTTGGCTATTTATGTCGGTTATCGGCTGTCAGCCTTCAGCTATGAGCTCCATTTCAAATATCAAATCTCAAATATAAAATACACAAAAATCATGAAATCGGCTGTTACGATCGCATTGGTACCGCAAATAAAAACAGGCCCCTGGGTTTACTGGAATACACTGGAGGAAAGTATAAAAAAAGCCGCAGCACTGGGATTTGATGCAGTTGAGTTGTTTACGGCAAATGGAAACGCAATAGAAGCTTCACGGCTGGAGCACCTTGTAAAAGGATCAAACATTCATATAGCAGCAGTGGGAACAGGCGCCGGAAAAGTAGTACAGGGTTTAACGCTGACCGATCCCGATGCAGCAGTGCGCAGGCAGGCAGTGGATTTTATAAAAAATATGATTGATTTTGGAGCGCAGTTCCGGGCGCCTGCCATCATTGGCTCTATGCAGGGAAATGTTACGGCCGGCGGTAATCATCAACAGTCGCTGGCATGGCTGGCCGACGGATTGAATGTTTTGGGAAAGCATGCTGGAGATGCCGGCGTTCCTTTAATATATGAGCCACTGAACCGGTATGAAACCAACCTGCTGAACCGTTTTGACGATGCCGTTGAGTTTATCAATATGCTGGAAACGACCCATGTAAAATTGCTGGCTGATCTCTTTCATATGAATATCGAAGAACAATCCATTCCTTCCGCTATCCGCAAACATGGCCGGTATATTGAACATGTGCATTTTGCGGACAGTAACAGGAAAGCGATGGGTTGGGGACATACCGCTATCCATGAAATAGCCACCGCATTGCAGGAAATAAATTATACCGGCTATATTTCCGCAGAAATATTTCCTTTGCCTTCGCCCGATGAAGCTGCAGTGCAAACCATTCGGGCCTTTCATACTTATTTTAAAAAATAAACCATTACAGGATGAAAAGATTTTGTCTTGCCCTTGACCTGGTTGACGATCCCCAAAGCATACAGGAATATGAAAACTGGCATGCGCCCGGCGCCGGCTGGCCGGAAGTGCGACAGGCCGACCTGGATGCCGGTATTCTTGATCTTGAGATCTACCGCACAGGTAACCGCATGTTCATGATAATGGAAACCACCGATGATTTTACATTTGAAAAGAAAAAAGACATAGATAAAAATACGCCCAAAGTACAGGAATGGGAAACCCTGATGTGGAAATACCAGCAAGCCATTCCCTGGGCGAAACCGGGTGAAAAATGGGTATTAATGAACAGGATCTTTAAGCTATAAAATCAATTCTCCGTCTTTGGAAGGCTTTATTTCTACGCGGGAGGGGACAATGAATACACCGGAAGGATATATTTTTTTTACTTTATCCAGCAATTTGCCGGCATCTTCCCGCGTACGGAAGTTGCCCATTTGCACTTTGAAATAAGGCGCCTGGTAAAGAAAGTATACTTTTTCGGCAGGAAACTGGCTCAGCATTTTTGTTTTTGCCTCCAGGGCTTTATTCCGGTCGTTGGTATTAATAACCTGCAACCGGTAGCCTGCCATGTTCTTAATCGATTTCAGGTATATTTCCTCGTTTGTTTCCTTATTCTTTTTCATAAGTGCGTCTACACGGGCATCACGCACCACTGTAATATTTTTGAGCGAATCGGCATTTTGTGCAGCAACCAGTTGCACCAATGAAAACAGAACAATGAAGATATACGCTGTTTTTTTCATTCTGATCTTTTTATCAAACAACCATACTAATTTACATATTAAGGCTTACGAAAAGTGCCGGAGTGCATTCCAAATTATCGCTGCATATTTAATTGCCCTCACCCTTTTTATTCCCTCTCCGCGCAGCGACGAGGGAAAAGCGGTGCGACAATTTGGAATGCGCCCGGCACCAGTAAGCTTGCCGGATTGTTAAATATTAAATTAAAACCGTGCCAGATCATCCCGCCTGCCGTATGATCTCAACCCCGGCGCTGCATCCCAACCTGCCGGCGCCTGCCTCTATCAGCTCTTTGGCAAAGGCATAGGTTCTTATACCCCCGGATGCCTTGATCTTTACATGAAGAGGTAAATGTTTGCGCATTAGTTGCACGGCTTTTACGGAAGCACCCTCTTTGGCATAGCCGGTAGATGTTTTTAAAAAATCTACCCCCGATGCGCCATACAAACCGCAACATTTTATTATTTCATCTTCTGTAAGCACTCCGCTCTCTATAATAATTTTAACTGTTTTATTGCTGTTCCTGATCACAGGGAGCAGGGTATTGATTTCGTCTGCAACGAACTGCCAGTCGGCATTTTTTATGGCTGAAATATTAACGACCACATCCAGTTCATCAGCGCCATCTACAATTGCCAGCACTGTTTCGGCTACTTTGGCTTCAATAGCAGAATAACCGAACGGGAACCCGATTACAGTAGCCACCTTAACACCTGTTCCCTCCAGCAACCGCCTTGCAGTTTTTACATACAATGGCGGCACACATACCGCTGCAAAATGATATTCCACAGCTTCTTTACAAAGCTTTTCAATATCAGCCAAAACCGTTGTAGGCTTTAGCACCGTGTGATCAATGTAGGAAGAGAGGTTCAAATTTGAAATTTGAGATTTGAAATTTGAGATGTTTGTGGTTTATGGTATTTAGTTGCAGGTTAGATGAGGGATTTGAGATGTTTGTTGTTTATTGTTTGAAGTTGCATAGACCATCAACCGAAACCACAAACCTGCAGTCGGCTACGAGCGTTTAGGTATAGGTGTCAATCCACATCTCAAATCTCAAATTTCAAATCACGAATCTGCAACTTGGAACCTGCAACTCGTAACTCCCCCTAAGCCTCCCGGCCATGGCACTGTTTATATTTTTTTCCGCTGCCGCAGGGACAAGGATCGTTGCGGCCTATTTTGGGACCCACTTTAACAGGCTCCTGCTTTACACCGCCCGATGGATCGAAATAATCATTTTCATTGGCGGCATAATCATCCCCACGTGCATCAATTTCCTCTTTATTGATCTTCATGCGGCTCATATCCGTTTTTTGTTCGCGGGCTTCTTTTATTTGTGTTGCCCGTTGTTGCTCCACAGGTATAGCGGCATGACTTAAAAATGATACGATATCCCTGTTCACATCGCCATCCATATTCCTGAACAGCTCAAAGGCTGTTGTTTTATAGATCACCAGCGGATCTTTCTGCTCATATACTGCCGTCTGCACGCTGTGCTTCAGATCGTCCATCGCACGCAGATGCTCTTTCCAGGCATCATCAATTACAGCGAGGGTAATGGTTCTTTCCAGGGCGTTAGCCAGCTCCAGTCCCTGGCTATCGAGGGTTTTGCGCATATTGGCCAATACCTGGATGCCTTTTTTACCATCGCTGAAAGGAACTACCACATTCTCAATGTGATTGCCCTGCATCAGCCTGATATTAGAGAATACGGGCATCGCCTGCTTTCTTATTTCGTCTTTACGACGCTGGAAACCGGCAGAAGCTTCGGTGTATAATTTATCTGCAATCGTCCGGATATCTCCCTTGTCAAACTCATCGTGTGTTATGGAGGTATCTATACCAAAATGTATGATGGCAGCCAGCTTAAAGCCTTCATAATCATCCTGCTCGCGGAATGAGTTGATCAAACCTTCCGCCACGCTGTAAAATGCGTTATCAAGATCCAATGCCAACCGTTCGCCGAACAAAGCATGCTGACGTTTGGTATACACCACGTTCCGCTGCTTATTCATTACATCATCATACTCCAGCAGGCGTTTGCGGATACCAAAGTTATTTTCCTCTACTTTTTTCTGGGCTCTTTCTATGCTCCTGGTAATCATGCTGTGCTGTATCACTTCCCCTTCCTTATAGCCCATCCTGTCCATCAGCGAGGCAATGCGTTCGCTGCCAAACATACGCATCAGGTCATCTTCAAGCGAAACATAAAACTGCGAGGTTCCGGGATCACCCTGGCGTCCTGCACGACCACGCAACTGGCGGTCTACACGACGGGATTCATGCCTTTCGGTACCTATAATAGCCAAACCACCTGCTTCTTTTACACCCGGTCCCAGCTTAATATCCGTACCACGACCCGCCATGTTCGTAGCAATGGTTACAGCTCCGGGCAAACCGGCTTCCTGCACCACCTGCGCTTCACGGGCATGCTGTTTTGCATTCAATACGTTATGGGGAATTTTACGGGCAGTGAGCATTTTGCTTAACAGCTCACTTATATCTACCGAAGTAGTGCCTACCAGCACAGGCCGTCCGCTTTGCTGCAGCTTTTCTATTTCTTCAATAACGGCTTTGTACTTCTCACGCTTGGTTTTATAAACAAGATCCTGCTCATCCTTCCGTGTAACCGGTATATTGGTGGGGATAGAAACCACATCTAATTTATAAATGCTCCAGAACTCACCCGCTTCTGTTTCCGCCGTACCGGTCATGCCAGCAAGCTTATGATACATGCGGAAAAAATTCTGCAGCGTAATGGTAGCGTAGGTTTGAGTAGCCGCTTCTACCTTCACATTCTCTTTGGCTTCAATGGCCTGGTGCAGTCCGTCACTGTAACGGCGCCCTTCCATGATGCGTCCTGTCTGCTCATCTACAATTTTTACCTGCCCGTCAATCACAATGTATTCCACGTCCTTTTCAAACAGCGTATAGGCTTTCAGTAATTGCTGCACGGTATGAATGCGGTCTGCTTTCTGCCCGTATTCATTTAATACCTGCTCTTTGCGATGCAGCTTGTCTTCCGGGGTATCATTGCTTTTTTCAATATCAGACAGGAGTATGCTCAAATCGGGCAATACAAAGAAATTAGGATCCTCGCCTCCCTTCGTAATGTATTGCAGTCCTTTTTCGGTCAGCTCTACCTGGTTATTCTTTTCATCAATATGGAAATACAGTTCCTGGTCAACGATATGCATTTGCTTTTGCTGGTCGGCCAGGTAATAGTTTTCCACTTTCTGCAGTTTTACGCGGTTGCCCGGTTCACTGAGGTATTTGATCAATGCTGTGTTCTTGGGCAATCCCCGGTGGGCACGCATGAGCCACAGCCCGCCTTCTTTTGCATCATCTTTTCCTTCAGCAATCAGCTTTTTTGCTTCGATCAATGCCTTGTTCACCACCTGCCGTTGTACTTCCACCAGTTGATGTACACGAGGTTTAAGCTGAATGTATTGCTGATCGTCGCCCCCTTTGGAAACAGGTCCTGAAATGATCAGCGGTGTCCTGGCATCATCGATCAATACGCTGTCCACCTCATCTACCATGGCGAAATGGTGCTTGCGCTGCACCATTTCATCCGGATTGTGCACCATATTATCGCGCAGGTAATCAAAGCCAAATTCATTGTTTGTTCCATAGGTGATGCTTGCCTGGTATGCCTTGCGCCGGTCGGCGCTGTTGGGATAATGGCGGTCTATGCAGTCTACCGTAAGCCCCAGGAATTCATAAATCGTTCCGTTCCACTCCGAGTCGCGTTTTGCCAGGTAATCGTTCACCGTAACAATGTGCACCCCTTCGTCGGCAAGCGCATTCAGGTAGGCGGGCAGGGTAGATACCAGCGTTTTACCTTCACCCGTAGCCATTTCCGCTATTTTGCCTTTATGCAATACGATGCCACCCAATAACTGTACATCGTAATGCACCATGTTCCAGGTGATCTGGTTGCCACCGGCCATCCACGAATTCCTGTAAATTACCTGGTCGTCCTGTATCGTAATATGAGGCTTTTTTACGCTGAGCTCCCTGTCGAGCTCTGTAGCGGTCGCCACCAGTTCGGTATGATTCGAAAACCGGCGGGCGGTTTCTTTTACCACTGCAAATGCTTCGGGTAAAATTTCATCCAGCGCCTCTTCCAGCTTTTCATCGCGTTGCTTAATCAGCCTGTCTATCTGCTGGTATATCTCATCTTTTTGAATGATTTCATTAAAAGGAAGCTCTTCGGCTTTTTTCTTCAGTTCACTTATTTCAGCGTCGACACCGGAAATATGTTGTTTGATGCGGGTTTTAAATTCTGCAGTTTTACCACGTAATTCATCGTTAGAAAGCTGTGCGTAAGAGGCAAAATGCCCGTTGATTTCCCCCACCAACGGCTCAATGCTTTTTATATCTTTCTCCGACTTGCTTCCCCCGAACAACTTTGAAAAAAATTGCAACATGTTGAAAATGTATTAAATAATATTTTATACGTATGTTATAGCTTCTTTATCTGTCAAATATAGTGCTGCTTTTAGCTACAGCCATTATGGCAGAAAGAGAGCAAAGGTAAGAAAAGAAAACAGGGAATTGAGCCGAAATAACAGACATAAGCATTTCTGTCTCCCGCCTGCCCGGCATATGGTTTATGGTTTCTTGTTTATGATTTTTTGTTTATGGTTGAGAAACCACAAACCCGAAACTTCAAACTATAAACCCAACCTGTAACTTGCATAGCTATCAGTTAACAATGGAGAATGGACACAACAGTTATCCCAACCCTATTTCATAATGTTTTTCGGGGATCTGTACATCCCGGAAGCCCTTTTTCAGCAACCGGTTTTTAAAGTCCAGTTGTACATCGTATTCGCCATGCACAAGGAAAAGCGTTTTTACCGAACGGGGATCCTGGCACGAAAGAAATTGTGAAAGGTCTTCATAATCGCCATGTGCGCTCATGCTCCTGATAGAGCCTATTTCGGCATGTACCTGGTGATACACCCCAAAGATGGTTACTTCTTCCGCACCGGCTATCAGTCGCCCGCCCAGTGAATTGGGTTCACAATACCCGGTAAACAAAATTGTATTGCGACTGCTTTCGATAGCATTGCTGATATGATGTTTTACCCGCCCGCCTTCGGCCATGCCACTGGCAGAAATAATTACAAACGGACCATTCCGGTAGTTAAGCAATTTCGACTCTTCCACCGTTTTTATAAACTTCAATCCTTTAAATCCAAAGGGGTCCTGGTCTGATTTCAGTATTTTTTGTATGGTATTGTTAAAATACTGCGGGTATTTTTTTATGATCTCCGTTGATTTTACACTCAGGGGGCTGTCTACGAAATAATCCAGGCCGGGCAGCCTGTTTTCCAACTCTAACTGGTTAAGGGCAAACAATATTTCCTGCGTTCTTCCCACGCTGAACGCTGGCATTACCAGTTTCCCTTTTTTTTGCAGGCAGGCTTTTTCAATCCAGCGCAACAATTCATCGGGAGTGGTTTTAAACTGGTCGTGCAGGCTGTTGCCGTAGGTCGATTCCAGTATGATATAATCCGCCTGCGGATAATCCTGGGGAGAACGCAATATTACATCGCGGTATCTGCCCACATCCCCGCTAAATGTAATGCGGGTGGTTTTCCCGTTTTCCTTAATACGCAGGTGCACCGCAGCGCTGCCTATGATATGTCCCACGTCGGTAAACATAAACTCAACGCCCTCCTCAATAGTGCACCACAAGCCGTACTCTACCACGCTGAAATAATCGCCGGCCTTTTGGGCATCGTCTGTTGTATACAATGGTTTTAAATATGGCTGGCCCGCTATAGCCCTGCGTTTGTTGATGTATTTCACCTCATCTTCCTGTATACCCGCAGAATCTTCGAGCAATACTTCCGTGAGCTCGTGTGTGGCAGGCGTACAATATATTCTGCCCCTGAACCCGTCTTTTACCAGTTTGGGAATGAGCCCGCTGTGATCGATATGCGCATGCGACAAAATAAGATAGTTTACTTCCGGCGGATTGAATCCCCACTCCCTGTTAAGCACATCGGTTTCTTTGCCAAGCCCCTGGAACATTCCACAGTCAAGCAATATTTTCCTGCCGTTTTTCAAGCTGATTAAGTGCTTCGATCCCGTCACTGTGCGGGCTGCACCATGAAAAGCAATCTTCATATATTCAAAAATATTTAACGAGGGTTCAAAATAACCACACTGTTAGCAAACAATAGCAAATAACCGCACCAATAGCCGATTATTAACCATCCCGCTACTCTTTATCTTTGTATCGCAGGTTTTGTTTTTAACCATTTACCATCCGGTTCCAGTTTCCATATGCCCGTTTCGTAAGGAGGTAAACTGGTGCGGATGTTTCCCGGCGACATCATTGCAGTAATATCTCCTATACACGACCGGAGGCTCTTTTCCTGCTTTTTGTATTGATACTCCGTTAATGCTACCTCCACATTTTCATACCTGTCTGACAGGTTAACAACGATCACCATGATTTCATTTTTCCAGGTTCGCGCAAAAGAAAATATGCTTTGATTGTTATTTTGAAGCGTACTGTAAGTTCCCAGGCTGAATGCCTTGTATTCCTTACGCAAGGCAATCAGTTGCCTGTAATAATTCCATAAAGATGCAGGATTATTTTGTTGTTCTTCTACAGAAATGCCGTCACCGTCTCTTAATGTGGAATCATTCCACCAGGGACCGGTATCTCTATACCACAACGTCATCCCCTCCCCTTCTACCTGCTTATACCAGCGAAACGCTTCACGCCGTGGAATGTCATTGCCATCAGAATCGCCATACCTTCCAAAACCACCTTCCCCGAGCATCCCGATTTCCTGCCCGTAATAAATAGCGGGAATACCGCCAATGAGTATATTCAGCGCGGCGCCTACCCGTATTTTACCTGCATCGTTGTTTACCAGCGAGGCGAAGCGGTGTATATCATGATTTTCAATAAAAACAACCTGCTGATCAACGGATGTTTCAAACGCCGCTTCGGCGGCCTGCGCAATATTGTTTTTATCAAAAGTTAAAATGGCTTCCCTCAACTGAAACGCAAAAACGCAGCTTACACCACCCTGCAAAAGGTGATCGTTCCCCGATGAATCCCAATCGGTTTGCTCCGCAATAAAAACAAGCCCCGGCTTCAACGCCTGCAATCTTGTAATAAGGGGTTTCCAGAAATCCGAAAAAAGATTATCCAGATGTGGCTTGTTATCCAGCATATCCATCATATGATCCAGCCTGAAACCGTCAACGCCATCTTTGCAACTCCCGTTTTTATGCGGATCTATCCAATACCTGAACAACCCGTATAAATACTCCTGCACTTTTTTGCTCAGCAGGTTTACGGTAGTAATGTTACGGTACAGATTATTATATCCCAACTGTCCATTTAAATTAAAAATAATACTTTCAGGTTCAGTATTCTGCGCGTCTTTGTAAACAATGTATTCACTGTAGGGAGATGCGGGATTTTGGTAAGAATCTTTGTACCATTTATGGTCTTCCGTTATATACTGGATCTCCATATCCATGTATATTTTCATATTCCGCCCATGCACGGCCCGCACCAGTTGCAGGTAATCTTCCAGGCTGCCATACGTGGTATCTATGGCCTCAAAGTCTTCGGCAAAATAGTTGTGATAATAAGCCGACTTGTACAGGGGTGTGAGCAATATGGATGTGGCTCCCAGTTCCAGGATATAATCCAGCTTTTGGGTAAGCCCTTTCAAATCGCCGTGCCCGTCGCCGTTACTGTCGTAAAAGCTGCGTTGAAAAACATGATAAATTATTTCGCTGCTGTTGAAAGCAACGGTTTTCGTTTGCTCGTTCCTCATACGGTAGCATGCAATATAATTAAAAAAGAGCGCCCTGCATCCGGGTGATTTCGGGTTTCTGATTTTGGGATTTTTTGATTTCTGATTTGAAATTTGAGATTTGAGATTCCTATACCCTTTTCCTTACACCCCATACCTGCTCATCGCCCATAGCTCACGGCTGATTGCTTATTGCAGGTTTCAGGTTGCAAGTTACAAGGTAAACTATAAATAAAAAACTGCAAACCACAAACGCTGAAATACACCTCGTGTGGAAAAGCAAAGCCGTTTGTTTATTTGAAGTTTACGAAATTTGCAGTATGTCTACCTTTTCTCATTTACACGTACATACACAATATTCCCTGCTGGATGGAGCCGCTCCTATTACCAGCCTGTACCAGAAAGCCATTAAAGACGGGATGCCCGCGCTTGCCATTACAGACCATGGCAATATGTTTGGTGTATTTTCTTTTGTAGCCGAAGCCTACAAGCACAGGGTAAACCCCGACGATAAAAAGAGTCCGCTGAAAGTAAAGCCTGTTGTGGGCTGTGAATTTTATATAACCGAAAGCAGGCACCGCAAAGTATTTTCGAAAGAAGAAAGAGACCCGAGGCATCACCAGATATTGCTGGCAAAAAATGAAACCGGTTACCGCAACCTCATCAAGCTCACGTCGCTCGGTTTTATTGAAGGGATGTATAGCAAATATCCGCGCATTGATAAAGAACTTATCCACAAGCATCATGAAGGGCTGATCGCTACTACCTGTTGTTTGGGTGCGCTGGTGCCGCAAACGATCTTAAAAAAAGGAGAAGAAGAGGGCGAAAATGAATTCAAATGGTGGCTGAATATTTTCCAGGACGATTATTATGTGGAGCTGCAACGCCATGGCATACCCGAGCAGGAAAAGGTGAATGATGTATTGCTGAAGTTCGCTAAAAAGTACAACGTTAAAGTAATCGCTTCCAATGATTCTCACTATGTGGATCAGGCGGACTTTAACGCGCATGATATTTTACTTTGCATCAACACCGGCGAAAAAATAACAACGCCCGCCATGCGCGAGTTTTCCGACGATGATGTATCGGTAAAAAACAAACGCTTCGCCTTTCCCAACGACCAGTTCTTTTTTAAGACTACAACGGAAATGAAACAGGTGTTTCATGACCTGCCGGAAGCGATAGACAATACCAATGAAATAGTTGATAAAATAGACCTGCTGGACCTGAAGCGGGATATCCTCCTGCCTAATTTTCCTATCCCAAAGGAATTCCAGGTGCATGCAGACAGCAACCTGAACCAATGGGAATACCTGCGCCATCTTACGCTGGAGGGTGCGCACAAACGGTATGATCCGCTTACGCCCGAAATAGAAGAGCGCATTAACTTTGAATTGTTCACCATCAAATCAATGGGGTTTGCCGGCTACTTTTTAATTGTGAGCGACTTCATCAAAGCCGGAAGGGATATCGGCGTTTTTGTTGGACCCGGGCGTGGTTCCGCCGCAGGCTCCGTGGTAGCATACTGCATTGGCATTACCAATATAGATCCTATAAAATACAACCTGCTGTTCGAAAGGTTTTTGAATCCCGACCGCAAAAGCATGCCGGATATTGATACTGATTTTGACGATGAGGGAAGGCAAAAAGTAATTGACTATGTAGTAGAAAAATATGGCAAAAACCAGGTAGCGCAGATCATTACTTACGGTACCATGGCTGCCAAAATGAGCATTAAGGATGTAGCGCGTGTAATGGACCTTCCTTTATCGGAATCCAATATGCTGGCAAAGCTGGTGCCTGAAAAGCCGGGCATTTCGCTGAAGCGGGTGTTAATGGCCCCGCTCACGCCCAAAGACGGTGAAAAATCGCTGGAAGAAAAAGAGGGACTGGCGCCGGACGACCTGGAAAATGTAAAAAAACTTCGCCAGTTCTACAACGGGACTGATATGCCTGCAAAAGTGCTGAAAGAGGCAGTGATACTGGAAGGATCTGTACGCAACACGGGTATACATGCCGCGGGCATCATCATCGCTCCCAAAGATCTGACTGAATTACTGCCCGTTGCAACGGCTAAGGATTCCGACCTGTGGGTTACACAAATAGAGGGAAGCGTAATTGAAGAGGCCGGCGTTATTAAAATGGACTTCCTGGGTTTGAAAACGCTCAGCATTTTAAAAACAGCGCTGCAGCTCATCAAACAAAACCATGACAAGGATATAGACC
Source organism: Chitinophagaceae bacterium (assembly GCA_019638615.1). GTDB lineage: Bacteria > Bacteroidota > Bacteroidia > Chitinophagales > Chitinophagaceae > Agriterribacter. The sequence continues at coordinate 93,536 of JAHBTL010000023.1, forward strand.
TGGACAGTATTGCGCTGGACGATGAAAAAACCTACCAGTTGTACCAGCGCGGAGATACCAACGGTACTTTCCAGTTTGAAAGTGTGGGAATGCAGAAATACCTGCGGGAATTAAAGCCCGATAAATTTGACGACCTGATCGCGATGAACGCCCTGTACCGCCCCGGCCCTTTGGCTTATATCCCCAACTTTATTGATCGCAAACACGGGCGTGAACCCATTACCTACGATTTGCCTGAAATGGAAGAAATGCTGGCGGATACCTACGGCATAACGGTATACCAGGAACAGGTGATGCTGCTGTCGCAAAAGCTGGCGGGGTTCAGCAAGGGCGATGCAGATGTTTTACGCAAGGCGATGGGTAAAAAGCAAAAAGCGGTGCTGGATAAAATGAAAACGCAATTCATTACCGGCGCTTCCGCAAAAGGACACGACCCCAAGGTGCTGGAAAAAATATGGACAGACTGGGAAGCGTTCGCGCAATACGCATTCAACAAATCACACTCTACCTGCTATGCATTTGTTGCTTATCAAACCGCTTATTTAAAGGCCTATTACCCGTCTGAGTACATGGCTGCCGTGCTCAACCACGCGGGCGCTATCGAAAAGATCACCTTCTTTATGGAAGAATGTAAGCGCATGGGATTGAAAGTACTGGGACCCGACATCAATGAGTCGCAGAAGGGTTTTGCGGTTAACAGGAAAGGGGAGATCCGTTTTGGACTGGGTGGACTGAAAGGAGTGGGTGAAGCGGCAATAGAAGGGATTATTGAAGAAAGGAAGAAAGACCCCTATCAATCTATTTTTGACCTGGTGAAACGAGCCAACCAACGGGTGGTCAACAAAAAATCGCTGGAATGTCTTGCCTACTCGGGAGCTTTCGATTGCTTTGAAAACATACACAGGGCGCAATACTTTTTCATTCCCCCGAATGATACTTCTACCGGTTTGGAAAAAGTAGTACGTTTCGGGAACATTTACCAAAGCCAGGCAGCCAATACCACCAATACTTTGTTTGGCGACCTGCAAATGCCGGATGTTACCCCTCCTAAATTGCCCGATTGCCCGCTATGGACTTTAACGGAGCTGCTGGATCACGAAAAAAGCATTACGGGCATTTTTCTAAGCGGTCACCCGCTCGACCATTTCAGGTTCGAAATGAAACATTATGGCATTACAATTATATCAGAGTTCAATGAGTTCAAAGACTCCATCACCTCTCAACCCAGCCCTTTCAGGCAGTTCAGGCTGGCAGGACTGGTAGTAGACGCCCAGCACCGTGTTACCCGCAACGGGAAACAATTTGGCGTATTTGCGCTGGAAGATTATTCAGGCAAAATGGAAATAGCCCTGTTCGGTGAAGATTATGTTAAATTCAAAGATCATTTCAGCCTGGGCAATGTACTGTTCGTAACCGGCAATTTTAAATCGCGCTGGAACAGCACTACAGACTTCGAGTTTAAGCTGGGCAGCGTTATGTTGCTGGAAACCGTAAAAAGGCTGCTGACGCGCCAGGTACAAATTGACCTTCATCCTCAACAGGTTACGGAGAAGATGATCGGGTTTATCGACAACAACCTCCGGGCTTTCCCGGGCAAGGCATCCATCAAATTCGTTCTTTCCGAGCCACGTAGCCATTGCCGGGTAAGCATGTATACGCTGGAAAAGGGATTTGAAATGAATGACGAAATGACTGCTTTTTTAGAAGCCAACCCGGATATGGAGGTGAATGTGACCACTTTGTGAAATGAGTAAAAGGTCAAAATGTCTAATGCACAGTTGTGGATAATGCCATAACATCTTATTTGGAGTAATGGACTTAAATTTGCACTCCAAATTATGTATTAGTAAAATAAGACTTATTGCTGCAATAATATATTAAACAAATAAACAAAATTTGATCGCTATGGCACTTGAATTTACAGACACAAACTTCCAGGAGAAAGTTTTGGATTCAGATAAACTCTCTGTTATTGATTTCTGGGCTGAATGGTGTGGCCCCTGCCGCGCAATAGGCCCCGTTATTGAAGAATTAAGCAAAGAATATACAGGGAAGGTAAATGTGGGAAAGGTAAATGTAGATCACAATCCCCAGTTGTCCATTAATTACGGAGTTACTTCCATACCTGCCATTCTTTTTGTAAAAGATGGAAAAGTAGTTGACAAATTAGTAGGTGCACAACCCAAGGCTAATTTTGTTAAGAAAATAGAACAACATATTTAAGCATATTTTTTGGTTGTGTAATATTTAAAAGCAGGCTTAACGGTCTGCTTTTTTTATGGAGATTTGAAATTTGAAATTAGATGCCGTTGTTGGTGTTGGGTATAGGATATTGTGTTTAGGCATCGCCAACAACAATCCGGGGTACGGTTTGTAGTTTGTTGTTAATAGTTAGCCGGAGATGCTGCTTTTGTCAAAGCGGGTAAGGTCAATGTTGGCATACAGGGCTTCTTCGGTTGCGAGTTGCGCCGTTTCCATGGTTGCCATCGGGTAAATATCCTCCTTCACCTCATCGGTGAGCACCATCCTTACAACTTGTCCCGCCTAAAGCGGGATTGCCCAGGTGGTCTTTCAGAAAATAATCATACACGAAACCGGTTGGGTGTTGGGTGCGGAGGGATTGCATTAATGAATGTTGCTTTGAGGATTTTTCCCGTATCACTAACTCTGGAACATGATACTATGGCATTAAGCATATTTTTACCATTAGAAGCCTTAAATTGAAAAGAGACGGATATACCATCCATCTCTTTTTATCCTTGCCCTTACAGGCTTTTATTGATTTTCAATTATTTAACTATTCAAAATTATCCCATCACTAACTCTGGAACATTACCCGTAATGCCGGGCTTTTACATTTTAGTATAGCACTGATCAGGTATCTGCACTTCGATTACTTATGCTCATTCCACTGTTTCATGGCTTCCTCGAAAAAAGATTTAATTTGATCGCGGCTTCCACCAACGCTAACTTTAAATTGTTGATTATTGGATTTTTTGACAAGCATATACGGACTAAAAGTCAACCCTGCGTTGTATATAGTGTCAATAGAAACTATATCCTTATAAAATGCAAAAGACAATTCATCCTTTTCCTTATCTCGCTCATCTATCCAGTAAGTTGCTATCCTCTTATCTGTAAAAAAGTTTCCTGCATTTCCCTTTTTAAATTCTGAATAAAACCTATAAATAGTTTCATCCTCATCCAGTAATCCTAACCCTTGTATATACTTAATATCGGACTCTTTGAGTGTTTTATCGGACTCAATACGATTACATGCTGAAAAGAAAAAAACAAACAATCCTATATATTTTATTAACATCAAAACTTTTATTTAATTACTGTCTGCCAATCCGCATTGACTTTCATTGCACTATTACCGCCTGCAGCATCATGATACAAAAAACCAGTTGCTGAACTAATATTGTTATATGCTTCTGATCTCCCCTTCTGTGCACTCAAATCCAGAGTATCATTCAAATGATATGCAATTACTATAGTTCCGTCAGATTTCACAGTAGCAACATAATCAACAGAAGCATGGCGTGTAGACCATGTAAGAGGATTCGCTGCTACAGCCCATGTTTCTCCATGAAGTGCAGGATTACTGCCATTAAGAGCACCCCAGTCTTCATTAGTATCACTCCACCGTTTTCCGCCAAACTCAACTCCTTCTCTTCCTTTTTGAACAAAAGATATGTTTTTGAATCGGGGGTCGGCTTTGAGAATAGCTATGATTTTATTTTAGTGAGCAATCATATCGGGGTCATTTTTTATTCTTTCCAACAAATCTCCGGATAAATTAACTTGAGAAGATTGCAGTTGAGAATGCAGCCCCAATTCTATTAAATTATTAGCTTTATTGCCAAGTCCAAGTTGATTAGCTAACCACCTACGCGGCCCATGTCCCCAACCTGAACCGGTATAACCAACATCTCTACCTGTAACCCAATCTCCCACACTAGATGCTTTTCGTTTTGCTGTGACAACAACTTCCTGTAACACCTTCCAGGCTGTATCAGAAGCTAATCCAAGAGGATCATTTAATAAAATTGGATTGTTATTGCCATATGCATAGGGAGAATAATTAAAAGACATATCGGCAAGCGGATCAATCTGCATAAACCTCCCTATCTGCGCATCATATCCTCTGAATTTAAAATCATAAAACTCCAACCCGCTACCGTCACTAAATTCTTTATTCTGTATTTCATTGCCGTTATAACCTCGTTTATTCTCAGGATTTCCAAACGCGAATGCTTTGGAGGAGATGCCGCTCATCACTAAGCCGAACGGATAATAATGCGTCTCTTCAAGGATAGCTCCCCTGGTATGGATCACCTGCAGGTTGTCAAACCTGCCTTGCCGGCAGGCAGGGAACACGTTTACAGGACTTTCATTGCTCACGTAAATATACACATATCCGTTTTTGGGAGCTGTTTTATTTGTTAAATCGGTATGCGTTTTCACAACACTGTTGCTGCCTACCTTGCTGAACCCGGCTACTGTATTTCCTCCGGCATCTTTTACTACATTGAACTGCTCGTCAAAAAATATGTAGTTGATATATGCGCTGGGAACCGTAGGCGCGGTGGCAGCATCAGCGGCGCGGTCGTTAAGCAAACCAGTGATGCCTGAGGTAACTGCCGGTATATTGTTCAGCTGTGTGTAGGTAACACCGCCATGCGCGGCAGCAGCCACTCGCCCGAGGGAGCACTGGTCTAGCAACGCACAATTCCGCTGCTACTAAACCAGCGCTGGAATGAACATTACCGGGAAACCGCTAAGAAAAACGGTATGTTCATTTTTATCTTAATCCTTGAAACTTTTGAACATCATCTTTATTAACTAATTCTAAATAACAATCGGCATCGACAAAATATACCTTGCCATCTTGCCGATTTAAAAAACTGCACAATGGCTTTTTTACTTTACAGCCGGAAGATATTCGATACTTAATTTTTGTACCATCATTTAAAGTCATCTCAAAAATCCCATTACCGATTTCTTTTAGATTAAACTCCAATTCTACATCATGCATTAATGCTCCATTCCTTTTTTCTATAGTAGGCATATTTGTAAACTTTATCCCCCTATGAATTCTATCAAACTCAGTTGATTCAAGAACAGAAAACAATAGAAAGCTATCTTTACTATTAGACACTTTGATTGTAGCTTCTCCTGGGTAGTTCAATATTGAATAATTCGTGAAATCAAACTTTCTAACTCCATTTCGCAAATCCATGTTTTCATAGTACACAGTATCGCTTTTGTCTGCTTTTACGTAGTGATAGTGTACACCATGAATATGAGAATATTCCTTTCCATCATTTTTAAAAGTGCCAACATAATCAGCCCATACCATTATTGGCTCATCATCTGAACCAAAGTTTAACAATGCTGCTTGCTGTGTCATACCTGCAGGGCGCTGCAAAGTATCTGTGTTTATTTTTTTATCCTTCATTTCTGTTTGGGCATTGCTGCAACCAAGATTAAATGATAATGAAGATAAAAGTATAATAAAAAGTTTCATCATATTACAATTTTAGAATGAGCAGTTATTTTTACTTTGGCGGCGGTATTTCGACTCGTTCAACATCATATTCGTCTTCAACATCTTCAATGTTCCCTACACCATAGAGTGTATTAAAATTCCAATCAATTCCACCTGCCGCACCTACAGCTCTTGCAAATTTTGCACAGTATGTTCCACTATTACAATAATTATAGCCACCACTATAGCCGCCAAAAGGAAGATAACCTTCACCCTCTGCACCCCTTGCATATGTCAACATCTTAGCATAGTCAAGATTACTTGCAAGTGCCCCGACGATTCGTCCATAGCCGGCAAGCAATGGAGAGTTGTGTAGTTTTGTTAGTATTGCAGTAACATTTTCAGCATCAGTTTTGGTAAAATCCCATTTAGGAACTTGCAATGCTTTATCATAATTTTTACTTGACCTCACAGCCCCCTCATCTTTCCCTCTTTTTCTTCCGTTAACGTCAGGTCTATCATATCTGCCAAAGTCAAAATAATTTGTATTGCCTTCTCCATCTATCAACACAATACCAGCATGCCCACCTTTATTAAGTTTACCATCCCCATCACCAAATTTCTTTTCAAACCATTTTGCCACTCCTTGATTGGAAGGTATATCAGGGCTTGCATCAGGAAAAGCTACTAATATAGCCTTGCCACTATTTTCGTAAGCTCCCTCATCTTTTAAACTTTGATTTACAACATCCCATCCTACTTCATTTCCTTTTTCGTCTTCATAACGCTTTTTATCCCAATTATATGAATAAGGAGCCAGGCCTTCGGGGTCTATAAATCTTATAGGATTATCAAACGCATAATTATACGGCGACCATCTTCGCATCTTGTTTGCAAGTGGGTCAACATGCAACCACCTTCCAATCTGCGCATCATACATCCTCGCTCCATAGTCGTACCACTCCAACCCACTACCATCACTGAACTCCTGTCTTTGCTCCTCCTTACCGTTGTATTTGTATTTGTTTTCTGCTATACCATTTAAAGCCTTTGATGATATCCCCGCCATCGTAAGTCCGAACGGATAATAATGCGTCTCTCCCAGGAGCTTTATAGGAAAGAACTGAGCTTATGGATAGTCAAATCCAAATTTGATTTTAACTACTGTATCTTCCTTCAAATTAAACTCCATAAAATAACCAGGTAAATTGTATTTTTTTAAAAATTGCGAAGAATTATAGTCGCTTATTCTATATGTTAATATTTCAAAGCCACCTTCTTCACTCATAGTATAACTATCTCCCTTTATTTTTAATACTTCGTATTTTCTGATTCCTAATTTTAAGTTACTCTCTGTTATGAAATTATTATCAGAAATAGCTTTTATTGTTTTTGTATCAGTATTATATTCAATCATAAACTGGTAAATATCATTGTAACCAGAACCGGGGAAGGATATTAAGGTAAGCTTGATTTTCTTGTTTTTATTAGCCAAAGCAAGATGAGGTAATCCTTCTTCTTCAATCATTAAATCCTTTAAATCACCAATATGCTTCAAAATTGACTCAGGATTAGCTAATTCCAAATCATTAACCTTAACATCTGGAATAACCGTATGAGCTCTGGTTTCTATGGCGAGTGAATCTCTATCAGTTATACGATCGTAGTTTGGTTTTAAATTATTCTTATTTTTCAGATCGTTACTATTTGTGCTGCTAAGGTTTTTACAACTGATTGTAAAAATTAGTATAGTTAATAATAGGAGTTTCATTCTGCTAAATTTTATTCTCCTGAATTTGCCCTTCCATTTCTAGGTCTATTGTAATTGGGATTATTTGTGACATTTACATTTACGCTAATACTATTATTGGGATTATTAGCAAAATGATTTCTGACATACCCTCTGAACTTTTGTAACATGTCTGCATTTTCTGCTAAACCTATGCAGCCCGCAGTTCCTACAGAAGGTACTTGGTCGGGATGTATTCTTAGCTGTGTTCTGTTTAATTCTATATTATCCGACAAATAAACTTTAAAACCTACTCCATCTCTAACCATCCCACTCTCGGTTGTATTTACTATACTTGAGCCGGTATACTCTCCGTTCGGAGTAGGGCCGAAATCCCAAGGTCCACTAATTGCACTTAAGTTTTGTATTTCAGCTTCCACACCATTATTAAAGCCAACTTTCACAGATAGATTCCCTTCCGATGTATATCTATCCCTATTTTCTTTATCAGTCCCTCCGCTTGCAGTTGCAGTTCCAGTAAAAGACATTGACATTGTGCTTGGTTCTGAAAGTTTTGAAGACAGTAATGAATTAGCAGCCTGTGCTTCCTGAACATTTGTAGTTGATTGAATAAGCCTTGTCGTGGAACTGCTCATAATTCCGTTGTTGTCATTAATCATATAAACCTTATTAACGTCATTACTAACAACCCTATGAACTTCTTGACCTTTCCGATTAAAGTAAATTATATCCTCTGGTGCCATTCCATCCGGATCAATAAATCTAATTGGATTATCAAACGCATAATTGTAAGGAGAGTGTCTACGCATCTGATCCGCCATTGGATCCACGGCATGCCACCTCCCTATCTGCGCATCATACATCCTTGCTCCAAAGTCTAACCATTCTAAGCCAGAGCCATCACTGAACTCCTTTCTCTGTTCTTCTTTTCCGTTGTATTTGTACCGATTTGCTGGAGCATTGTTTAAAGCCTTGGATGATATTCCGGCCATCGTCAACCCGAACGGATAATAATGTGTCTCTTCAAGGATAGCGCTCCTGGTATGTATCACCTGCAGGTTGTCAAAGAACACGTTTACAGGGCTTTCATTGCTCACATAAATATACACATATCCATTCTTCGGCGCTGTTTTATTTGTAAGGTCAGTATGCGTTTTAACAACACTGTTGCCACCAACCCTGCTGAACCCGCTGCTTATTACCTGGAACCTCTCATCAAAAAATATACAATTGATGTACGCTTTCGGCACTGTGGGCGTTCCCGCTGCATCCGTGGTCTGGTTGCCAAGTAAAGTATTAATGCCCGATGTGGTGCCCGTAATACCATTGAGCTGCGTTGCGGTTACCCCCCCATGCGCGCCCGCTGCTATGCCGCCTGTGGGTCCGCCCAGCAGACCCGTTAATATGTCTATTACAGGAATGGCGCTGTTAGCGCCTGCTCCGCCCGTGTTGTTCTGAAAATAATAGCTCTTCCCAAAAATGTCTATCCGGTCGCCCGCCATTACTTTTAAAGTAATACCCAGTCCCGTTTTGTTGGTTGTGCTGTTGAGCCTGTACAGCTTTGTGCTGTTGGCTGTGGTGTTGCTGTTGGGATTATTGTTCACCGGGGGATTGCCATTGTGGTTGGGATAATCCGTAATCCCGGTGGCGGCTGGCTTATCTGCTATCTTCGTAGCGTCTATGGTGTAATAGCTCTTCTCAATATACGCTGCATTCGGGCTGCCGTTTGTATTGATATCGCCTTCAAGGGTGGCGGCGGGGTAGATATCCTGCTTCACCTCATCGGTCAGCACCATCCTTACATTGCCCAGGTGGTCTTTGAGAAAGTAGTCGTAGGCGAACCCGGTAGGGGTATTCGGGGTGGAGGCATTGTTGTACTGCGCTCTTATCCTGCCTTCTTCATGGGCGCCCAATTGTAATTTTTCCGTATAGCCCAATGCGGTGTTTAAAGTGGAGTTGCTATAGGCTTTGCTCTCATATACCATGCCCCCGAGATACAGCGTGGTGGTGGTGATGCTGCCGGTATAGTTAGTGCCATTATATGGCACGGTGGCGCTGGTCTCCGCCGCTGTTTTCTTCAGCTTGTTGCCCGCCGCATCGTAGGTATAGGTAATGGTGCCTTTGCCCGTTACTGTAATTACTACCGGCAGGTTGAGATGATTATACGTGATGCTGCTGATGGCTTTGTTCTGATCTGAGCTGAGATTGCCGTTCACATCATAGGTGTAATCGTTGCCTGTGCCGCTGCTGCCGTCGTTAAAATCTCCCAGCTTATTGTCAGTGGTTATGGCATCCACTACTTTGAGCAGCTTATTGCTGCTGCTGTTATAGGTATAGGTCAACTGGTCTATGGTGGGAGAGCTGTTGAGCTTCAGCCCTTTTTGGGTCATGGCGGTGAGATTGCCATTGTAATCATAGGTTATCCCGCTGGTCGAAAAATCAACTCCTGTTCCCGTGCTGAACACCGCACTGGCGCCTGAGCCCGAAGCGTATTGCCCGAAGACCGCTCCTTTAAGGCGGTTAACGGCATCGTAGCTGAACTTGTACTTGCGGCGATGCTGGTCACCCTCGCTTTTCCACATGATGCTGTTGATATTGCCATTGTATTGCTTGGCAGAATAAGTGCCCAGGCTGGGATCTTTATCATAGGCCAGCTCCATGGCAAAATACTGATCGGCATTGACGCTGCTCATGTAGCCTTTATTAAGGCTGAGCAGCCAGCCCCGGATATTGTACTGGTATTCCTGCTTTGCCAGCGGGGTGCCCGCCCCTGCCCCGGGCTTGTTGCCCAGCTTTTGGGCTTTCAGCTGACCCAGCGCATCGTATTCGTTGCTGCTCACCGTGGTATAAGCTGCCGGCAGGGCGTTGCCATTGACATCGGTATGCTGTATTTTTTTGCCGGTCTGCAGCAGCCTGCCCAGGTCGTCATAGCTCATGCTGGTAACCACAATGCTGGTTTGCGTCGGTGCGGTGGCTTTTACCTGCTTTTGCAATACCACCAGCGGCTGACCCGTCCAGTTATACTGGGTGGTGGTGATATCCGCCCCCCCGGTAAGGTTCTTGCTTTTTTGCTGTATCAGCCTCGCTTTATCATCATAAATATTGACCGCATAGGTAAAAGTGCCTGTCCCCAATATCTTTACTTCAGTCCAGGTTACCAGTCCCCTGGTTTGGGCAGATGCTGTTACCTGTTGGGCATAGGCGGGGGCGCTGTTGTAGGTAGTATAAAATCCATAAGTGCCTGTAGTATGGGTATTGTCAATAGTACCGGTCAGCCCGCTGGCAGAGGGAATGGCGCTGTAATTGTCGTAGCCTGTTCTGGTAAGGTACTCATAGGTGCCGGTAATGGCGGGATAGCTGGTGGAGCCGGAAGCGCTGTTCCTGTGGGTCTGCGGTATGGTGGCGCTCGTCCACAGTCCTGTTTCTATGGCGCGGTTGAGCGCATCATATTGGGTCACCAGGTATTGGTTGGTCGCTTTGAGCTTTGCATCCTGGGTCATTACCAGCCGGTCACGGGCATCGTAGATCATATCTGTTTGCCCGGCACCCGGCGCCTGCTTCATGATCATACGGTTGCGCTGGTCGTACTCATAGCGGAAGCATTGTTCGGCCAGCAGGGTGCTGTTGAGCGCCCAGCCGTTGCTGTTGAGCTTTTTTACGCCTTCGGGCTGTATTACACAGCGCAGGTTACCCAGGTCGTCGTAAATATAATAGGTGCACAGCCAGTTGGTATGGCTGCTGCCGCTGCCATCATCTGCTGCGGCTGTAAGCTGCGCTTTTTTCAGCACCACTTTTCCGTCCTTGTCTTTAAACTCTATCACCTGCTTATTGTGCTCATCCACAGCGATGGTTTTATAGAGTGTACCTGCGGTGTAAGCTGCACTGCTGCTGTAGCTGCCCCAGCTTCCCGTAGTGGGGTAGGTTTCGGTCCATATTCTTACCGCATCGGTGGCGGTATTGGCATAATACTTTATGTTCACGCCATGCTTGTCTGCTTCCAAAGCAGCTCCTTCACTGCCTACCCAGTTAGCGCCGGGAGCATAGGTAGTGGCAATGCGGTTGAGGGGCGAGGGCTCGAAACTGGTTTGGCTGTAAGCCCAGTTCTCACCATTGGCACCGATATTGGTCTCGCCGGCTTGTCCTGCCAGTTGTGTGTTATAGAAGCTTATTTGCTGCTGGAAAGGGTTGAGCTTGAACAAGCCGTTGTTTTTTGTTGCATCAGTTGCCGTGCTGGCAAAAGGCAGGTATTTAACAGCTTCCCTGCCGAACTCATCATACAGCACCGGCGCTACCATATCCACCGCAGCGGCTGAGGACAGCGGGTCTGCGGGGTTGGTTACCAGCGATCCCTGTTTTATTACAGTCTGCAGGGGGCGGCCCAGCCCGTCAAAGTATTGGGTGGTCTGCTGTACATCCCGCAGCGGTCTTGTAATAAGCGTATTGGCATTTTGTTCAGGAGCCTTAGCATCCCAGGTGCGGACCAAGTTGACTTTGGTGGTGGTGGTATAATTAACAGGAACATTGCGGGGTGATTGCGCCTGGATATAATTGCAGCATAGTATAATGCCAATTACGTTCCGGTATCGCATCATGGTCAAATTTCTTAATAGCATATAGAGTAATTTCATGGCTTATATTAAACAACAGGCAACTATCTCGGGTTAATATATCCCTGCCTGTTCACATCTGTAATGATTTGCTGGGGTTGTACATCCGCTGCTGTGAGCACGGCTTTTAAAAAAATATCTGATACCTCTTTTTCCAGAACAGCATACAATACCCCCGACTCGCTGATAACATAATATTGTTCATTACTCAGGATGTCCTTTTCAAAATGTTTGTTTCCGTTTGCCCGGGTCAGCCATTGCAACATTGCTCCCCTATCCGAAGATTTATCTTTGCCGGCTTTTATAAGCGCACCGAACCTGGTATTATTAAGGACAGGGTATGCCTTGCTTTCTATGGCTGAGGAGCTGTCTGCGGCAGAGAGACTGTCTGCATCGATATCTGATGGTAAAATGAGCACTGAAATGCCGGGATATTCAGATTGTATTTTGCCCAGGTAACGTGCCGGTGTTTTTGCCTGCAGCGCACCGGGGCTTACCACAACAATCAATACCTTTTTACCTTTATAGTCTGACAGATTAGCCAGCTCACCCGAAGCGGAAACAACAGACAGATCATAAAAATTGTCTTGCGCCTGCAACCATCCGGAGGGCAGCATAAAAAAAGCACCAATCAATAATATCTTCATATAAGTATGTTTTAATCGTTATGGATATACTCTTACATCATTACTGCCAGGCAGAATGTCTACACCCAATATATTACCGGAGGTTCCGTATTCATAGAAGCCATTTACCCAAAAACCATAGCTTGTGGTACCGCCGCCAACGGGAGTGAAGGTTACATTGTAATTACCTGTAGGAATTTGTGGACTGAGTGTAACATTTGAAGTATTTGCATTTAAGGTATACGTATAGTCGGCAGACGTACAATTATTATGAAATACAACCGTAAAACTTTTATTGGTAATCAGGTTGCTGGACAGCAGGCTCGCCATAACAGATGCAGTGCACGTTCCATTGGCATTGGCATAGTTTTGAGCATTGGCTGTAATATCGTCTTGAGCCAGTGCATTAGCTGCCGGTTGCGTAGTTGCATAATAGGTGTTTGCAGGAACTGAATATGTCACCAATGAACCCATCTGGCAACCGGTGCAGTTATTCCGCCTCCTGGTCTGGCTTATTGCCAGGTTACCATAATACTCGCAGCTTTCTGTCTGCCCCTGGTAATTATAGCAATATTTCTTCAGGATATTATTATCATGATCTTTGATCAATACTAACCGGTTAAACGGATCATAATTATAATAGATCGTTCGTCCCCGCTGATCGGTGGCGGTAGTCATGCCTACAAGCGGCTTATAGGAGTACGTGCTTATAAACGCTGAGGGGGCAAGACCGGACAAAGCCGAGAACAAAGTACTGCCGGAATAGTTTGCCGCTTTTCCATCCTGGGCGCTGATTTGCGAATAGGCGGCTCCTTTTACCCGGGCCATAGGATATTTGCCCGAAGCATCCCAGAGATAAGAAGTAATGATACCGTCTTTCCCGGTTGTTTGTCTGACATTGCCATAAGTACCGTAACTATCATAGCTGATCTCAGGGACGGTCCCATACCGGCTGTCTTTCGTGGTGCCGTTAAAATAGGTGAACCCGGAAAAAGGAGCTGTTATTTCAAGGGAATATCTTTTATCCGGCACATAGCTTGTGCCATTCAGTTTATAAGTCGTTAGTTGGGCGCCGGTAATATTACTATCGTTAAACCGGACCTGCTCTACCGGAAAGTTCAACATATTTTTAGTAACCATCGTGGCATATATGCCCGTATTGATATCCTTCGGATATTTAATCTCCGACTTTATTACAGCGCCATTGCTACTGGTAGTTGTTACGACCGACCTTAATTTTTCGCTATTGTATTGATACTGGGTGATCTGCTGGATCGTACTGCCATTCTCATAGCTTGTCTGGGTTTCCTGTTCCAGGTACACAGGAAAAGTATAGACCTCGTAGCTATGTATGATGGAAAAGATAAAAGCGCTTCCAAAATAAGAAAGACCGAGCTCCAGTCCCAAACGGCTCATTGCCTGGTCAGCGGTACTTACGATATTTACCACAGCAACATTTTGAGTATACCTGTTAGGATCTGTTGCATAAGTATAAGTAACCGACTTTTTTAACGTGTTGGTACCGTCATATATTTTCATACCGGATACCTGTCCTCTTTCCAGGGAGCGGGAAGAACTTTTACCAAGTGAACCTACAAAAGCCATTTGCGGATTGTATGAAAAAACGGAAGAATTAGAAGAATAGACAGAATAATAGCTTTCGTTTTGAGTATTATCTCCATCCGGCTTGTCGAGCGGGGAACGCATGGTATATTCTGTATAACTTTTGTCGGCAAGAAATTCTATCACTTTTGAATAAACCACCGCTGGTTCGCCATCTATGCACAGGGCGTTCAGAGCGCTCCTCCCAAAATAGGGAACCCCGGGCAGCCTGTAAAGGATGCCGCTGCCGGCAGAGGAGGCATTCGGCGCATTAGGATCGAATGAAGTAACATACCTGTATTTCCTAACCATATCTCCCAATGTTATTTGGGCAATGCGCAATCCTCCCGCTATTTGGGCCGCTCCAACGTCCTTGTAATAAATTCCGCCAAGCGTCTGTAATCCTTTATAGGAGTAAGCATTGAGCTCATATTCGTATGTCTCAGCACCTCCTGTCGGATAGGTGATGGATTGCAATATTCCTGTCTTTGCATAGTACAGGGAAGGCATCCTGGCCGGGTAGGTGACTGTTGGATTCAAATACATATCCCAAAACGAAGAAACATTTCCTGTGCCTAAAGAAGTTACTTCAGCACCTCCATTATAAAAACCCCAGTAATCAGCGCCAAGAGCTGTGATTTCGTTGGGTAACTCTGACCTGTTATAATACCCGAAGGAATACGTTCTGTCGTCTACCGTCATTGCATCCAAAAAATAATATCGTTCTGAGACGTATGACGAATAGGTAAAAGTTGTTCTGCTGATCACCTTATTATCGGGGTCTTTCAATGCTATGCTGTTAATCAGCCTGGGATAACTGGCACTGCCTATTAAATTCTGCGTGACAGTTGTGGAAGAGAATTGCACCCCTCCTCCGTTGAATCCGATATAATCCAATACCACGGGGCAATTGGCAGACTCATCTGCTGTTTCTGAAGAACCTTTATAACGAACAAATGTGGAAGCATTAGGCTGGTAATTAAAACTAATTATCCGGCCGTTGGTTGATTTTATCTCGGTGAGGTACCAGGCATCACATTGATAAGGAGTTACCGGATGTGGCTCATACGGCTGAGCATTACCTCCCGAGAGTTCCATAGACCCTGCGGTAGTACCAAACGTAAATATAGTTCCATCATTAGCTGTGAGTTTAAACCCTATACTATTACCAGCTCCCGGCCATGAAATGCCGTCTATTTTTTCAACCGCTACAATATCCTGGGATTGAATTTTGAACACTCCGTCATAGCCCATTAGAAAATAACCGGTATAACCCAGAAAACTGAACGAGAATACATCCGGGGAATATTCCGTTGTCGGGCCGAAATATTGACCCAGTGCGTCATGAGCAGTATATGAGCTTACATTGTTTCTTACATAACTATTGGTAACGGTATTTGCAGCTAAGCTGAAAAATCCGTCCAGTGTTATTCCATTTGCAAGTCTTGTAAATTCATCGCAAACCCCGTTTTTGGTTCGTGTTATTGCACCCCCTGCTGAAATTCTCCAACCAGCACCCACACTACTGTATGGATTTACAGCTCTTAATCCGCCACCGCCAACATAGTTCAATGTAATTGGGATAGTGATTTCCGGAGTTTGTATCTGAGTGATCGGTATAGAAATATTGGCCTGACCTGTATAGTAAGATACGGGGCTGAAAACTTCTTGTTTAAAACTATATACCTCAGGGGTTGTAAATGTTTGTCCCGAACAAAAAGTTACCGGTAGCAGATAAGGAATAAGTAACCATTTTTTTAGCCTGTACATAAATAAAATATAAACTTGTTATTCAAAATTCCACTTTGCTCTCCCCACCAATGCGGGAGTAGGAAATATATGTTTGACTCTTGTCTGAATCACTGATTCGCCGGATTGAAGGATTTCACGGATTTTGTTTTTGTTTTCTCTGTGCCATCCGCGTAATCCTTTTCATCCGTGATTCAGACATTTTCCTCTTGTCTGAACCACCGATTCGCCGGATGAAAGGATTTCACCGATTTTGTTTTTGTTTTCTCCGCGCCATCCGCGTAATCCTTTTAATCCGTGATTCAGACATTTTCTTTTCGTCTGAACCACCGATTCGCCGGATTGAAGGATTTCACGGATTTTGTTTTTGTTTTCTCCGTGCCATCCGCGTAATCCTTTT
>JAHBTL010000024.1 GCA_019638615.1 Chitinophagaceae bacterium
GAACTGAATAATATGTATTGGCATTGCGCAACACGAAGACTATACTGTAATCGCTTTTACGCGCGGGAGAACTTTTCTCACCGAAGGTAAATCTGCCGGGCTTGGGTACTATTGCTCAACATTTCACTACTGCCTAACAGATTTCTCAGGCATGCAAAAGCTCGTTCAAGCAACCTACGGTGCCATCGAAATGACGGAAGAAAATTACTGTCTTTGCGAGTCCGGTGAATCAAAATTAAATCATCAATTGCTTTCACGGCGGCGAAGCAATCCTCGCAGAAAAAAACGGTTGCCCTAATGCGGACTGCTTCTCCCGCGCCAACATATCATTAATTTAATGCAACCCTATAGCGGTATCGCAGTGACCTTCGTTAGTTTCTTCCTTTTAAACTGCAAGGGCTACAAGATGGAAATTTACGATGCCTGCCTGTGCTCCAGGAAGCCCGGCGACGATGTATAGAACATAATTTTTTTATGCAGCTCCTCGGGCTTGAAGGGTTTGGGCACATAATCATTAAACCCTTTGTCCAGTAAATCCTGCCGGATATTTTCGTAAGTAGCTGCCGTAAAAGCGATGATGGGTATATCCTTATGCGTTTTACGTATGGCCGCTACCGTTTGGGCGCCATCCATTTCAGGCATTTCAAGGTCTATTAATAACAGATCCGGCTTATGCTGGTAAAACAACTCTACGGCTTTTAACCCGTTTTCTGCTTCTAACACCTGTATATTCCATTTCTGCAAAAAACGTTTGGCTACGATCATATTGATGGGGTTGTCCTCCGCCAGCAGTATTTTCACTCCATCCAAACCGGTTAGTTGCTTCAGCTTATCCTCATCTACATACGACTTCTGTTGCTTTGTAATTTCAAAATTCAGCGTAAAATAAAAATTGCTGCCCGTTCCCGGGGTACTTTCAACCTGCAGGTTTCCTCCCATCTGCTCAATGATCCTTTTGCTGATAGCCAGTCCCAGCCCGGTACCCCCGAACTTACGGGTTGTTTCAATATCCGCCTGTGTAAAGCTTTCAAAAATCTGCCGTATTTTATTCGGGGGAATACCGATCCCCGTATCAGACACAGCAAAACGCACATCTGTACTATTGCTCTTCCGGTTCAATATTTTCACTTCGAGCGATATGGTACCGCTTTCCGTAAATTTGATAGCGTTGGCAAGCAGGTTATTCATCACCTGGTTGAGGCGGGTTTCATCACCAAAAACTTCCATATCCGTACGATCGTCAATGGCAATTTTAAGCGCCAGGTTTTTAGCCGCTACGGGCGCGGTAAAAGAAGTAACCACTTTCTGCAGGAAAGACCTTATGTTAAAAGGAACCTTTTCCAGCTCCATTTTACCCGCTTCAATTTTACTGAAATCGAGAATATCATTTACCAATTGCATCATGTGCTCCGAAGAATACTTAAGCACTTCAAAGCTTTGCCTTTGGCTGGGCAAATACTCTTCATGCAATATGATGTTGGTTGTGCCGATGATAGCATTTAACGGAGTACGCAACTCGTGGCTCATATTCGACAGGAACCTCGATTTTACCTGCGCTGCTTTTTCCGCTTTTTCTTTCGCGTTTATAATTTCAAATTCGGCAATTTTTATTTCAGTAATATCCAGTATACTGATTTTGCAATAGCTGACGTCGCTGTGCAGGAAAGGAACAATATTTACGTACGCATAAAAAGGTGTATCATCCTTTTTCATAAAATCCATGTTGCCATACCAGGGAGATTTCTTTTCAAACGACTGCTTGCCCTGTACCACAATATGCTCTTCCATTTTTTCGCCTAAAAGCTCCCGTGCAGACAATTTAGTTACAGCCTCTTTGCCATTGATTCCAAAAATTTCAAGCGCGCGCCGGTTACAATCCGTTATCATCAGGCTGTTGGTATCAACAATGAACACGGCGTCAAGCGATGTGTCATAAATAGTATCCTTATACTTCTTTTCTTCCAGGATCTTATCTTCATTCCTTTCCAGGGTCTTCAAAATATAATAAGTAAACAAAGCGGTTATTACCAGTGAAAGACTGAGGTTAGAACTGAACAGCGCGCTATACAGCTCTGTACTTATATTTTGTACACTACTCACATACGGAGCCATAATAAAAATCATGGCGGCAGTAATAAATGTAACGATGGAGGTCATTATAAGCTCATCGTAGCTATTGCGGAGATCAATTACAAAAATCAACGCGAGCAAAAAAGGAAAGTAAAACATGTGCTCGCCCGCACGCAATCCCTCTGCATAGCTAATGGCAAACAGGTAAAGGTTGATGGTAATTATCCCCAACGCTTTGGCAAAAACCAACCTGCCGTCTTTATTCAAAAAATAACAGACTGAAAGAAGAAGAATAGAAGTAAGATTAATTGAAACGCTCAGGTACAGTTCGTGCAGGCAGTTAAGCAAGGCTGAAATCAGGTTTACACCTATCCCGAAAAAAATAAATATAATAAGCCTTTGTATGTTTTTGTTCTCTTCGTGTCCCTTGCCCGGGTCAATCCCATTATTCAAAATACCATAACAAAAAGATACTAATTTGTCTAATATGTTCGTTTTCATAACCTGGGATGAAATATTTAGTCCTTGGAAACACTTATACAATGCACATTATATAACGTCTTATTGAAATATAAATTGTGATATGCATAACGAAGCACATAAAATATTATTCGCTTTTTCTCCTGATCTGGACAGTGATTTTCTGAAGGACTTATATGGAGAAGACCTGCAGCAGGCAGAAGCTGTATTTGAGTCATCGGTTCAGCAGTTGCGCAACGAGCTTTTATTGGCCCAGGCCCGGTTTCATGCCGGAGATACCGCCGGACTGAAAAAAGTAGTTCATAAAATGAAGCCCCTGTTCGGGTATATTGGGCTGAACGAAATAATGCAGCAGTTCGCAGCGTTTGAAGAAGTGTGTGTAAAGGCAACCAGCATTACAGAAACAGAAAAAGGCTTTAATGATATTACAAGCATAACCGAACAGGCGATCCAGAAAATTGAGAAAGAAACCAGGCGCCTGAAACAATTCAATACCCAATATCTATGAAGTATCAGAGCATTATTGTTGAAGACCTGCAGGTAGCTGCAGAATTCCTTAAAAGATTTTGCGAAAAAAGCGGCGTGATTGACGTTATCAATCATTTTCTTAACGCGGAAGACGCATTGCAATTTTTAAAGGACAATGTAGTGGATGTTATTTTCCTTGACGTTGAGATGCCCGGCGCGAGCGGGTTTGAGCTGCTCGATCAACTGGTGTATACGCCGCAGGTGATCCTTACTACTTCTAAAACCGAATACGCATACGATGCGTTCCAGTATAATGTTACCGATTATCTCAAGAAACCTTTTACCTATCAACGTTTCCTGGAAGCCGTTCAAAAAGTAAGTAAGAAAACAGAACAGCAGAATGGCAATTCCGATATGGATCATATGTTCATCAAATCAGACGGGAAGCTGATCCGCCTGCACAACGACGACATCCTTTTCATTGAAAGCATGGGCGACTATGTAAAGTTCATAACCCCTGCTAAAAAATACATTACACACAACACCATCAAAAACCTCGAAACAAAAGTAAATCCGCAGGTTTTTATGAAAGTGCATCGTTCCTATATCGTCAATTTTACCAAGATCAACGACATACAGGAAAACGTGCTTTTCATTAACGGCAATATGATCCCTATCAGCAAAACACATAAATCAGGGGTGATGCAAAAAATAAACATCCTGTAAAACAACAAACCTCATTCTTTTTTAGCCTCGTGTAAGACTGTTGTTATCATAAGATAATTGCCATAAGCATCTTCTTTTTCCATTCAACGATGGAACGATCCCGAAAATCGATGAATACCCTGCTTCAGCCGAAATAAATTCTATCTGCCCGCAATACATTGCATCTTTGTATTGTCATCGCCGATGATATCCATCCTTCGAAAAACAATGCCCGGGTAACACCCAATGCTTACTGAAAAACACATACAATGCACGCTAATCTTAGAAAACACAAAGCGCTGACCAGGAAAACCAACCCATCCAATACCAATGAAGAAGCAGCCATGAAAACACGAGATCGGTCAGTACCCTCCTTTAGTTCTCTCTGTTAACCCTTGAGCCACTAACCTCTGACAAGATTTCAAAACATTTAAGCCACGTGTAAAAGCGTGGCTTTTTACTTCGATATACCTCTGCAAATACCCGGGATTGTCTATTCAATTACACCTGCAATACTTTATCTTCCACGATCGCGAACACCCTGTCTGTTTTATTCCTCCGTATACTTATCAATCCTGTAAAACGGCTGAACGCCGGGAGCGTGCACAAGTGATCGCCAAAGTGAAAACAAGGGAATGACAGGGTTTGCCTGCCCGGGCCTTTTACGCGAACGCCGGGATGTATATGTCCTGCAAACAAATATTTGCCTGCAGTATCATTTTGAGTTACCGGCTGGTATTCATGCTGAAAAATAAAATTGCCGATTGCCAGTGTGTCATGATGGATTTTAATGCCGGCTGCCATATACCATTCGGGTTTGAGTATATCATGATTGCCTTTTATAAGATGTACCTGCAGCGCCGGGAAATCATTTCTCCAACGGCTGAACAGATCCATTTCCTTATTGGCATGGCTGTGAAACATGTCTCCCACTACTATCAGCCTGGCCGGTTTGAAGAATTGCAGCAAATTTACCAGCCGCAACATATCTTCTTTGAATACTGTTTGAGGAATGCCTATCCCTGACTTCCGGAAATGACCCGATTTACCCAAATGCAGATCGGCCACGATCAACGACCGGTCTTCCTCCCAGTAAACAACCCTGTGCGCGGAAAGCCAAAATGTATTACCGGCAATGATATGTTTTACAGGAGGCTGCATACTATCATCAGCAAAAAATTAATGAAAATATTGTTCGGCAACAGCAATGGATTCCGGCTTTCCCACATCTATCAAAATACCGCCCGAATGATCATACCCTAATATCCTGTATTCTTTTGCCAGGCGAAGATATACATCTACCAGTGAGAACTTTCCTTCTTCTGTTAACAATGGAAAGATGGCAGCATCCATAATATGGATACCGCTGAAAGCCCTGGCAACCGTATGTGCAGCAGGTACTGATATTCTTTCGGCACCGGTTTGCAAATTCTTCCAGCCGCATAAAGCGTGTTCGTTATTGAACAAAAAAGCCCGGGAACTTTGCCTGTTGGTTACAGCCAATGTAACCAGCGGCGCATGCTGCCTGTGAAATGCCAGCATTTCCCCCAGGTCAAGATCTGTAAGAATATCTGCATTCATTACTACAAAAGGGTTACTGCCCGTCAGGAATGCAGCCGCATTTTTCAACCCTCCTCCTGTTTCCAGCGGCTCACCCACTTCGTGAGAAATGGCAATGTTGCAGCCAAATTGTTGTTGCTGTTCTAAAAAGGTTATTACCTGCTCAGCAAAATGATGCACATTGATGACGAAATCGCTGATACCATATTTTTTCAGGTACTCAATATTTCTTTGCAATAAAGGTTTTCCGTTTACCGGTGCTAATGCTTTAGGATGATGATCGGTCCAGGGTTTGAGGCGCGTACCCAGTCCCGCTGCAAAGATCATTGCCTTCATAGCATGTTTATTTTCCAATTTTCATACAATTTTTAATTCATACACGCTCACCCATTCACCCAGCTCTTCGCTTCCTGTTCCAGGTGATGCACCACCACTTTCACTCCAAACTTTTCCTGCAGATGCTTAGCCAGGCTATCGGCCGCAAACACACTGCGATGCTGCCCGCCCGTACATCCAAAATTTACGGATAAACTGCCGAAGCCACGCCTGATATAATCGGCTACGGAAATATCTACCAATCCATATACATACTGCAAAAAAGAAGGCATCTCGCTTTTGTGCAGCAAAAATTCCTGTACCTCTTTGTCGCGACCCGTCAGTTTTTTGTATTCTTCAAAACGACCAGGATTGAAAATCCCCCGGCAGTCAAAAACAAAGCCGCCGCCGTTCCCTTCTTTATCTTCGGGTATGCCTTTACGATAAGAAAAGCTGTTGATGCTTATCACCAACGGCGAGTCGGGCCCGGCCTTCACGGTTTCGTACCTGGCAATAATAGCATCATCTACGATCTGCCACAACACTTTTTGCAACTCAGGCAGCCGTATCGGGATTTTTTTATTTTCCAGGAACCATTTCAATTGCTTTAATGCATATGGTATGCTGGCTATAAAATGCGGTTTCCTTTCGAACAGTCCCCTGAAGCCATAGGCGCCCAGTGTTTGCAGCATGCGTATCAGTACAAAGCCATCGTAGCTGTCCAGGAAATCCTTCCTGTTAAGCCTGCCGCCAAGCAAGCCGTTTACGGTATCGAAATAATAATTTACCAGTTCCTCTTTCCATTCGTGCGGCAACGCAGCGCGCGCCTGCCACAACATGGAGGCGACATCATATTGCAAAGCCCCCTGCATGCCTCCCTGGAAATCTATGAAGTATACTTCTTCATCCTTCACCATTACATTGCGGCTCTGGCAATCGCGGTGCATAAAATAACGGGCTTCTTCCTGCATGAGATAGCTGCTCAGCAGTTCAAAATCATTCAATAAAAGATTTTTGTCGTAAGGCAGATCCAAAGCCCGAATAAAATAATACAGGAAATACAACAGGTCGGAGTAAATCGCCTGCTTGTCGAAAGACTTGGTGGCAATGCAATTGTTATAGTCCAGCCCTTCTCCACCCTTTACCTGCAGCTTTGCCAACTGCTCAAATGCTTTTTTATATAATTTTTTTACTCTTTCACTGTACCCTTCTTCCTTAATAATATCAAAAAGCGACACATCGCCAAAATCGGTCTGCAGGTACATGGTTTTTTCTTTATCCGCAACCAGTATCTCAGGCACCGCCAGCTTTTTATTATAAAAATGCCTGGCAAACTCAATAAACGCATTGTTCTCCGGAACGTTATTGGGATTGTAGGTAACAATAAAAGAAGAATCTTTTGTACGCGCCCGGAAATATTGCCTGTTACTGCCTGCCTGCCTGAGCGTAACCACATGTTGCAAAGGTTTTGCAGACCAGTCTTCAAAAAAATGTTTTATTTCCTGCAATGTATCCGCCATAAAAGCATTTTTACAATTTATTGTTTTATTTATTATAAGCCGCCTGCTGCTGTATGCTGTTGCTGATAAAATCCCACAGTGCTGTTGTATTCAACGGCGAAAACCAATTTATATTTTCATCACGCCTGAACCAGGTCAGCTGTCTTTTTGCATACCGGCGCGTATTTTTTTTGATCTCTTCTACCGCCTTATCCAAAGTACAGGCGCCATCTATGTAACTAAAAAGTTCCGTATACCCCACCGTTTGCAATGCATTCAGTTTACGGTATTCGTACAATCCTTTCGCTTCTTCCAGCAGGTCATCTCCCATCATTGTCTCTACTCTTTTATTGATATTGAAATACACTTCTTCACGGGATAATTCAATCCCTATTTTAAGGATGTTAAAATCCCGCCTGGCCCGGGGGGAGGAATGCAGCTCCAGTATGGACTTCCCCGATGATAATTTTATTTCCAGCGCCCGCAGCATCCGCCGGGGATTCCGGAGTTCACCTTCTTCGTGGAACAGGGGATCGTGCTCTTTGATCATTTGCTGCAACCATTCCATGCCCCTGCTTTCATATTCTTTTCTTACATGCGCCCTTATTGTTTCATCTACTTCCGGCATGCTGTCTATTCCATTGCAAAAAGCTTTCACATACAAACCCGTGCCGCCGGCCATTACTGCAATATCCTTATTCAAAAAAATCTCCTTTGCGGCATTCAGGGCATAGGTTTCAAATATACCTGCATTTACCTCATCGTGTATCGAATGTGTATTGATGAAATAATGCCTGGTTCTTTGCAAATCTTCAACAGCAGGCTTTGCTACCCCGATATTTAATTCTTTATAGCACTGGCGGGAGTCGGCGGATATGATTGCAGTATGAAAGCGTTCCGCGATCTTTAGTGATAAATCCGTTTTACCTGATGCAGTCGGGCCAACTATTATGATACAGGTTTTATGACCAGGCATTGGATATGAATGATATGATATCTTGACTATACACAGAAACAAGCGCCTTGCATCAGCGCTCATCATCGCCTCCTTCCTCTGGCAATGCTTCATCTTCCAATCCTTCGTCGCTGTCGCCCTCTCCATCGCCTTCCGTACCAAATCCCTCAACGCCTTTAGACAGGTCATATTTCTCCTCTACATCCACAAAGCGGTCTCCCAGCATGCTTTTAGTGCCATACTGGCTTGGGGCAATGCCTTCACTGCGTACGGTTGCAGGATAAGTTATTTTCGAGCTTTCCTCTTTCGAAACATTAATCAGCTCCACCAGGAAAGTCCAGCCTTTCACAAAATCGTATGTATATATAAATTTCTCGTTCGGGTTTTTTATCTCCGATCCTATGGTCGTATCCGCCATTATCAATGGCTCCGCTTTATATGCTTTATCATATTTTTCAACACTGATTTCGCGGCCACGTGCCCAGTTATCGTTGCTGCGGTAAAAAGTTGCCTGGTGTTTGTTGTCGAACTCAAAGCTTTTTAAAATTGCCAGGTGCAGATCAAAAAACGATTGCGTATGCTTTATCACTACATCCCGGTATACACTGTCGTCCTCTTCAAAATATATCCTGAATTTTAAAATGGCCATCTGTATCGTTTAAAAGTTGAAAATTCCTGAAAAATTTTTCAAATTTAATATAATTCCGGCAGTTATATATGCAAATAGTTATACAGGCTGCATTTCAAATTTTCGCAAATCTTACATAGCGTGAAAATTATATATACCTGTATGGAAATTGCCGCAGATTCGCAGATTGAATCTGCGGCTACAAAAACCAAACACTTTTGCAGGTCCCTGCGATCCCCCTCGTATGAACATTTGAATTAAACAAATGTTTCGGCGGGACTCGCAGTAGGAAAATGCAGACCTGCGAGGATGGCTTCTCCCGCCATTATATTTTGTTTGAGTCGAGGCAAATGCAGCGGCGGGCTCACCATGACGGAGAAAAGGTTGATGACTCCGTAACTTTCACGATCATTCAGGTTTACAAATAACCCAGTGTGATGACCTG
The DNA here is from genome assembly GCA_019638615.1 of Chitinophagaceae bacterium. GTDB lineage: Bacteria > Bacteroidota > Bacteroidia > Chitinophagales > Chitinophagaceae > Agriterribacter. The sequence continues at coordinate 9,126 of JAHBTL010000024.1, forward strand.
CCGGTTACCAAGGCAGGAAGGTTCCAGAATTGCTTATTTCTGATTTTGCTGCAATGAAAGTAGTTCTCTACGAAGATTTTCTCACCGCAGGTAAATTCGTCCCTTACACATCGGCTTATTTAACCGGTTCCAGGTTGAGCGCCCTGGCAGTTGTAAGCATGAAATCGTATGCCGCATCATAATTGTTCTCTATATGGCCATCTAAAATGGCTTCCCTGATAGCGTTTTTAATATCGCCTACCTGTTTGCAGGGAGGCAGACCGAATATTTCCATGATCATTTCACCGGTTACAGGAGGCTGCCAGTTACGGATACGATCGCTTTCTTCAACACTTTCGAGCCGATGACGAACCATTTCGAAATTATCGAGATAACGTTTCACCTTTTGCTTGTTTTTAGACGTTATATCCGCTTTGCACAGGGTCATCAATGCATCAATATCATCTCCCGCATCAAACAATAACCTTCGGATGGCGGAATCTGTTATATTTTCTTTTGTAAGGCTGATAGGACGCAGGTGCAGCTCTACCAGCTTTTTCACGAACCGCATTTTATGATCCATCGGCAACCGGAAGCGGGCAAATATCTTAGGCACCATTCTTCCACCCACCACCTCATGTCCGTGAAACGTCCAGCCATGCCCTTCTTCAAAACGTTTGGTAGCAGGTTTACCAATATCATGCAGCAGGGCTGCCCACCTGAGCCAGAGATCGTCTGTATGTTCAGCGATATTATCAACCACCTGCAGGGTATGGTAAAAATTATCCTTGTGTCCCATTCCATCTTTGTACTCCGCGCCTGCCAGGTCTATCATCTGCGGAAAAATGACATGCAATAATCCTGATTGATACAAGAGGTCAAGTCCGACAGAAGGCTTTTTGCTGAGAAGTATCTTATTCAGTTCATCGGTGATACGTTCCCGGGAGATGATGTGTATGCGCTCGATATTATTCTTTATCCCGTTCCATGTATTTTCGTCAATAGAAAACTGAAGCTGCGATGCAAACCGGATGGCGCGCATCATCCTTAAGGGATCATCGCTGAACGTTTGATCAGGATCGAGGGGTGTGCGTATTATCTTTTCTTCCAGCGCTTTCATCCCTTCAAAAGGATCAATGAGCGCTCCGTAGTTTGCTTTGCTCAGGCTCACCGCTAAAGCATTGATGGTAAAATCCCTTCGTTTCTGATCATCTTCCAGCGTGCCGGGCATCACTTCGGGCTTACGTGAATGATAACGGTAGCTTTCTTTACGGGCGCCTACAAACTCTATGTCCAGGTCGTCTGCTTTTATGTGCGCCGTACCAAAATTCTTAAAAAACGAAACCTTAGGCGAAGGGGTGAACTGCCGGGCAACTGTATGCGCTAATTCAATACCATCACCCAGGCAAACAATATCTGCGTCTTTGGTTTTACGTCCAAGTATTTTATCCCGTACAAACCCGCCGATGATGTAACATTCTGTTCCCAGCTGCTCCGCTGCATGAGCAATTTTCTTAAAAATAAAACGCTCTTTTTCCGAACAATCAATAAACATAGGCGACAAAAATAAGAAACGTTTGACCGGAAAAGAAGTTTCGTATGCAGCCGGGAGCTATGGTCAGAATAACATTTTTTTCATGCCGGGTCATAACGTATCTTTAAGGTGATTGTTAATTTTAAACACAATAATATGGATGATAAAACAACTACCGGCGCGAATGAGCAGTCCGACTGGAAACAAAAATTAAGCGGCAGGGCGGAAGAGCTTAAAGACAAGGCAGAAGACGCATGGGAGAAAATAGAAGATAAGGCAGAGGATGTATGGGATGATGTAAAAGAAAAAGCGGAACAATGGAAAGACACTGCCGAAGACAAACTGGACGATTTGAAAGAAGGTGCCAAAAAATTATGGAACAAGGTAACTGATGCGTTTGATGGCGATGATGATAAAAAAAAGCCAGCGGATCCTAAAAGCTGATAAGTACCTTTAAAAGCAAATTGCCGGTTCATGAACCGGCAATTTTATTATGCTTACAAAATATATAATGATATCTACACGAAGAATTAAATTACGATGCTGTACGCAGGTATGAATTATTTAATCCAAAACTATTGTCTCTGTTTCTGAAACCTGAGCGGATGCGGCTAAGGCTTTCTTTGGTTATACCCAGGAATGAAGCCAGGTATGTTAACGGGATGCGTTGCAAGGCTTCCGGCTGCTTTTGCGTGAAATAGTGATACCGGTCGGCAGCCTCCATAAAACGCGTTGCAAACAGGTTTTCCTGCATTTCCATAATGAACACGCTCATAATGGTACGATGCAGCTTATCAACAGCAGCATACTGACGGCTGAGCTCGAGCAATGCATTATAAGGTATTACACCTATAACAGATTCCTCCAGGATGTGCATTGTTTCTCTTGCAGGCGTATTAAACAAAATGCTGTGCAGCGAAGAAATGATATGATCATCGTAGCCCAGCCAGGTGGTGTGTTCTTTTTGCGAGGTTTTGTGAAAAAGCCTGAAAGCTCCTTTCACAATCACAAAAATGTCTCCACAAAACTGGTCCTGCTCAAATACATGCTCATTCTTTCTGTACTCCTTTAATGTAATAATACCCTGCAGCGCCTGCGCGCTGGCTTCGTCAAGCGGTGCATACTGCTGGCAAATGGATATTACTTTCTCCATTGTTTGGGGTTCAATTAATGATAGTTTTTTCACGTGGGTAGAAATTATTTTCGATAAAATTTTGGATTATCATACATTAAACGGGTACTCGCATCCTATTATTATAAGTTTATTGTTTTTTGGTCGTGGTTTACCGTATGCTAATCGAAAAAAAACAATATACCCGTCGCAATACGAGGAGGGAAAATTGAAAGTAAGAAAGGCAATATGAAATATTACCTGAGAGACAATGGATTATATATGTTTCAGGTTGTGAATGACCTTAAGGGGATCGGCCGCCCTGAAAACAGTGGTGCCGATCACCAGGGAATGCGCTCCCGCCCGAACGACCTCTGCAGCATTTGCTTCGGTAATACCGCCATCTACTTCGATAATGGTTTTGAGCGCTAACTGGTCTACCCGCTGCCGCAGGGCCTGTATTTTAGTCAAAGAATGAGGAATAAAATCCTGCCCTCCAAAACCCGGGTTAACACTCATGATCAGCACAATGTCCACGTCAGCCAAAATATCCTGCAATACCTGTACAGGCGTATGCGGATTAACGGCCACCCCTGCTTTCATGCCAAGATTTTTGATTTGCTGGATATTGCGATGCAGGTGCGGACAGGCTTCATAATGCACGGTAAGGTGATCTGCCCCGGCCAACTTAAAATCTGCAGCGTATTTCCCGGGTTCTTCTATCATCAGGTGAACATCAAACGGCTTTTCGGTCGCCTCCCTCATTTTGGCTATTACGGGCAGTCCGAAGCTGATATTGGGCACAAACCGCCCATCCATTACATCCAGGTGATACCAGTCCGCCTCACTTGCATTGAGCATATCGCATTCATCCTGCAGGCGAAGAAAATTACTGGCTAATAAAGAAGGAGCTATGATTGGCATGCGACGAAGATAGGAAATTTGGAGTTTGGGGTTTATAGTTACAGGTTTCAGGTTACAAGTTCAGGTTCAACCATAAACTCCAAACTATAAACAAATAACATCATACCGCTTTCCGTCATTTCTCTGTCAGTTTTCGGTTTTCGTAAATGCATTTCCTTTATGCGATAATCAAATCGCTTTACTATCACGTATCTTTGCGGGCTGAATTGATTGCCTTCCATAGAATTTTTCCAACAATATTTAGGGAAACGACCCGTTTATTGCCATGAATATATTGGTTATAAGCGAGTTATGTTTAATATATAAGAAATGTATACTACAGATATCTGCATTATAGGCGCCGGTCCGGTTGGACTGTTTGCTGTTTTTGAAGCCGGGCTGCTGAAGCTCCGCTGCCACGTTATGGATGTACTGCCGCAGCCGGGCGGCCAGCTTTCCGAAATTTACCCGCAAAAGCCCATTTATGATATACCGGGCCTTCCTGCTGTAAATGCCCAGGAGCTTGTAAATAACCTGATGCAGCAGATTTCTCCTTTTAAGCCGGAATTCACCCTGGGAGAAAGGGTTGAGGAACTGGACCACCAGGAAGATGGCTCTTTTATTGTAACGACCAACGAAGGTACCAAAGTCCGCAGTAAGGCCGTAGTGATTGCCGCAGGACTTGGATGCTTTGAGCCTCGTAAACCGGCTATAGAACGCCTGGAGGATTTTGAAGGCAAAGGTGTTTCGTACATGGTAAAGGACCCTGAAAACTTCAGAAATAAAAAAGTGGTATTGGCAGGTGGAGGCGATTCTGCGCTGGACTGGGCATTGTACCTGGCCAATATTGCTGAAAAAGTAACATTGATTCACCGGGGAGACAGTTTCAGGGGCGCTCCTGATTCTGCTGAAAAAGTGGTGCGCATGGCTGAAGAGGGTAAAATCAACCTGTTGCTTAAATCAAATATTACAAAAATTGATGGCAACGGACATTTAAAAGAAGTGCTGGTTACCGGTCACGATAAAACGACCAACTCCATTGATGCAGACCACCTGATTCCGCTGTTCGGCCTGAGCCCTAAACTGGGTCCTATAGCCAACTGGGGATTGAATATTGATAAATCCGCCATTGAGGTAAATACTTACGACTATTCTACCAATGTAAAAGGTATTTACGCTATCGGGGATATTAATACTTACCCGGGCAAGCTGAAATTAATTCTTTGCGGTTTTCATGAAGCGGCGCTTATGGCGCACAGCGCATTTAAATACATCTATCCCGATAAGCACCTGAGTTTTAAATACACCACCGTTAATGGAGTGAATGCGTTTTAAGTGGCAAGGTGAAAGGTTTTGGGTTTAGGGTTGATCTAAAAACAATAAACTCCAAATATCTCAAATTTCAGATCTTATGGACTTCATCAATATAACAGTTGAAAACAGGAATGGGGAGAGGCAGGAACTGGAATTGCCTACAGATATGGGATTAAGCCTGATGGAAGCATTAAAGGCGAATGAATACAATATTCTTGCTACCTGCGGCGGCATGGCGCTTTGCGCTACCTGTCATGTGGAAGTGCTGCAAGGAGGTGAAAAGCTGGGCTCTATGTCTGATGCAGAACTGGATATGCTGGATACCTTACCCGATGCCGGTCCGGACAGCAGGCTTGCCTGCCAGTTGCGGATCAACGATGCCATGCATGAGGCAGTGTTTAAGATCAGGGGAGAAGAAGAATAAACAATTAAACAGTTCTATACACACATAGTCGTCAAAAGGAATAATACTCTACTGAACGGAGAGGCTCGCAATGGGAAAATGCAGCCCCACGAGGATGGCTTCTCCCGCAAAACAATCTGATATTTCAAGGTTAGTTTAAGCGGGCTCGCCATGACTGTAAAGAGTTGATGGATTTACAACTTTCGCGTTCATTCAAGTTTACAAATAATCCATTCTCCCGCCAACCCGCAAAGGTATATCCCATAGTTCTGCAGGCGTGCCTGCTTTGCTAATTTTGGAATACACCCAGGAAGGCCTCTAATGCGCTTCCAGCCAGTTTTCCCCCTCGCCTACTTCCGCAACAACCGGTACATTATTGGGCAAAGCCAGCGCGGTTTGCATGCTGTCTATAATTAAAGCTTTCAATGCTTCGGCTTCGGCTTTAAGCGCATCAAATATCAGCTCGTCATGTACCTGCAGTATCATTTTGCTTTGCAGGTTCGCCTTTTTCATGGCTGCATGTACTTTGCTCATGGCCAGCTTGATCATATCGGCGGCACTGCCCTGTATGGGCGAATTGATGGCATTCCGCTCAGCAAATCCGCGCACGGTAAAGTTGGATGAATTGATATCGCGCAGCCAGCGTTTCCTTCCCATCAGCGTTTGTACATACCCGTGCTCACGTGCAAAGTTGATGGTATCGTCCATATAACGCGAAATAGACGAAAACTCTTTTTTGTAGTTATCAATGATCTCTTTGGCTTCTGTCCGGCTTATGCCCAGGTTATCTGCCAGCCCAAAGGCGCCCTGCCCATAAATGATACCAAAGTTTACACTCTTGGCCTTATAGCGTTGTTCCTTGGTCACCGCGGTTTCCTCTACTTTATATACCCTGGCCGCTGTTGCCGCATGAATGTCTTTACCATGCCTGAAAGCATCGCACATGGCAGGATCACCACTGATGGCTGCAACAATCCTGAGCTCAATTTGCGAGTAGTCTGCCGATAAAAGCACATGGTCTTTGTCACGGGGTATGAATGCTTTTCGTATCTCACGCCCTTTTGCCGTTCTTACCGGGATATTCTGGAGGTTGGGGTTGTTGCTCGCCAGCCTGCCGGTTACGGCTACCGCCTGCCCGTAAGTAGTATGTACCCTGCCGGTTTTTTTATTTACCATCAGCGGCAGCGCGTCTATATAAGTAGATTTCAGCTTGGTAAGCTCCCGGAAAGTGAGAATATCTTCCACTATTTTATTCTGATGTGAAAGCTTCAGCAGCACATCTTCGCCGGTAGCATATTGCCCGGTTTTTGTTTTTTTAGCCTTGGGATCCAGGCGTAACTTTTCAAACAACACTTCACCCAATTGTTTGGGTGAAGCCAGGTTAAAACGTACGCCTGCCTGCATATATACATTTCCCTCCGCCTCTCTGGCCTCTTTTTCCAGCTCCAGCGAGTAGTGTTTCAGGAACTCCGTATCTACTTTTACCCCTTCATACTCCATATCGGCCAATACTTTTACCAAAGGATTTTCCACTTCATAAAAAACCCGCTCTACCGATTTTGCCTTTAATTCGGGCAATAATGTATGCTTTAACTGCAATGTTATATCCGCATCTTCCGCTGCATAGTCTTTGATCTTTTCCAGCTCAACATCCCGCATATTGCCCTGTGTTTTTCCTTTTTTGCCTATAAGCTCTTCAATATGCACTGGCTCATAGCCAAGATATTGCGCGCTCAGCATATCCATTCCTCTTTTGCCATCCGGCTCAATTACATAATGAGCCAGCATGGTGTCAAACAGCTCCCCCGCTATTTCAATTCCATACCATTTCAGCACCAGCATATCAAATTTTATATTCTGACCGATCCAGGTAACAGCAGGGTTGTTGAATACGGGAATGAATTTTTTTAATATCGCAAGCGTTTGCTCTTTTTCGGGTGGGCAGGGAATATAGTAGGCTTCTCCCGGCACCCACGAAAAGCTCATGCCCACCAGTTCAGTATCATTGGCATCCAGCCCGGTTGTTTCTGTATCAAAACAAATTTCAGGCTGAGCCATTAACCGTTGGGCAAATGTTACCAGATCTTTTTCTTCGGTAATAGCTGTATATGTATGAGGTGTATTATGAATATTTTTTGCGGCGGATACAACGGACGGGGCTTCCGTTTCTTCAACCGGTTCGCCTGTCTGTTCCGCCACAGGTTTTGACTGCTTTCTGGGCGCCGGCTGCACCACTGTATTGCCGAACAGATCTGTTTGCACTACAGAGCCTGTTGTTTTTTCTGCCGTATTTCTTGCTGCTACGGAAATGGCTTCGCCCAGCAGGCGCTGAGCAATGGTCCTGAATTCAAGCTCCGTAAAAATTTCCTTCAGTAAATCCCTGTTCCATTCTTTCAGCTTAAAGTCCTCTTCATGAAATTCAACAGGCACATTGGTAATGATGGTAGCCAGCTTTTTGCTCATCACAGCGGTTTCCCTGCCATTTCTTATTTTTTCGCCTAACGCCCCTTTAATACCATCCGCTTTCTCTAAAATATTCTCAAGTGTGCCATATTCGGCCAGCAGCTTGGCCGCTGTTTTTTCGCCTACTCCCGCTATGCCCGGGATATTGTCTACTGCATCCCCCATCAGTCCTAAAACATCCACCACCTGGTCTATGCTTTTAATATTCCATTTGGCACATACTTCCGCCGGCCCCATTATTTCCACGTCTCCGCCCTGGTATCCAGGTTTGTATATTTTAATGGTGTCGCTCACCAATTGCCCATAATCTTTATCCGGTGTAACCATAAACACTTCATACCCTTCCACCGCCGCTTTTTTACTTAATGTACCAATAATATCATCCGCCTCGTATCCATCTATTTCAATCACCGGGATATTAAATCCTTTGATGATCTTCTTTATATCGGGCAACGCGCTCAAAAGGTCTTCAGGCGCTTCCTGCCGGTTGGCTTTATAATCGGCAAAATCCGTATGTCTTTCGGTGGGTGCGGCCGTATCAAAGCATACAGCCATGTGAGAAGGCTTCTGGTTGTTCATCAATTCCACCAGCGTGTTGGTAAATCCAAACTGGGCATTGGTATTATATCCTTTTGATGTGATCCGGGGATTGCGTATCAGCGCGTAATATGCGCGAAAAACCAGCGCCATCGCATCCAGCAAAAAAAGCTTTTTACTCATGGCGCTAAGGTAGCAATTTGAGGGGAAAATAAGGGAAGAGGAGGATGGAGGAGCAAACACATCTAAACTGGTGTATGCTTATTCACAGGGTTATACTTTCGCTTTTCCGGCAGGTGAAGACACCATAGCGTCAACTTAAGGAATTTATGCGTACAAATACCACGAATGGGGTTTCATTTAAATAGCCATCGGCGCAACTGGTAGTATATTGGCGGCAATTTTACATTGAACCCCTGCGGGGTCCAACAAAAGCTTCGACATTTTTACCCCCAACTTTGGTTGAGGGCTATTCACATTCAAGCCCTCCGGGCTTAAGTTGACGGCTATAGTGAAGAGGAGACACATCCCGGGGCAGCCACCATATTACTGCTATTAAAGTACACGTTGGGCATCTGCCTTTTGCTGTGCTTGAACAGCATAAACTTTTATGCAGTTATAATTTGCCTTGAAAGGGTTTGCTTATAATGCAAAATCCACCAGTACCGGAAGGTGATCACTCAAAGCAAAGCCTTTGGGATCTTCATTATTTACTCGGAAACTGCCCTCAAATAATGACATGTAGTGCTTTATTTGTTTAGAAAGGGTTCCCGCCGCGTATATATAGTCAATTCTCCTGGTTGGTTTAATCGAATCGAAGGTATATCCGTCACCGGAGACATTTTTTATAACTGTATCTACCAGTCCTGCATGCTGTAAGCTGTTATACTCCGGCATGTCCGGCGTATGGTTCAGGTCTCCCTGGAGTAAAACGGAGTCGGAACCGTTTGCCAGGTCATATTTTATGGAAGCTATCATCTCTTTAATCTCAGCTAATCTCAGCCGGGTATCATTCTCTTCCTTTGTGAAGGGCCAAAGATGCGCTGAGTGAACAGTGATCGCTTTTCCATCCGGCAACCGCAGCTTCACTTTACCCCAATGCCGCGTAAATAATTCCTTAGGGTTGTTGCGGTCTTTATTTTGGAAAGGCCTGTTTTCAGCACTTATAATTTCGTAAGTAGTTAAAACAGCGCCCGGAAAACCTCCGGAAAAATAGGCATAGTTCAAATCCAGCATTTTTGCCATTTTTGCTACTACCTCCTCACCCGGACCTTCGGAAAAGCTAATAATATTGGGGTTATACAATGCCAGCTCCAGCATGATCCGTTGGGGGATCTGTCCCATATCCCTGACAGCCTTAACCAACTCACTATTCTCACCTGGAGGTAATTCTCTGCCGTTGATACCTTTATAGCCTATGCAGCCGTTAAAAACATTGTATGTAATCGACCTTAACCTTTTTTCCCCATTACCATCATTATCCTTCTCAGTCCATCCCGGATGGTTGCTGCCGGCATGCGAAGAGGCGCCAAAAGGAAGTAAACTTAGTCCCAAAAGAGATAAAGAGGATTGTTTCAAAAACGCTTTTCTTGTAACCTGGGCATGAGCGTTAACCTGAGTAATACTTGTATTCCCCGACATTGTATTGAATGATTTTAAAATGGCATGACTGTCTGACACGAACTATTTAAACAGATTTTTATATAAATGGTGAAATTACATAATACTGGCTATCTGTCGCACGATGGGCAACCTTCAAAGATTCTTTCCAATATCTGATCACTTTGCCTGTAATGGGAGCGCTTACAGCAAAATTCAGTACGATCACATTCTCCCCGGGGCTACGCTAAGAACATCTGTTAAAATCTTGAACCAATAAAGTGCGGCAACATTTTTCTCCAGGTAGGCCAATCATGTGTTACATCCTCTCCCCAAATATCCAGCTCATGCCAAATGCCTTTATTCCATAACACTTCTGAAAATCTTCGATTGGCCTGAGGATCTTCGTGAGCACCGCTGCCTGTAGCAATAATTATTTTACCATTGCGGATATGGTTCAAATACCATTCATCAGTAAGGTTGGGAATATAATGAATGGGCGAGTTATAATATACCTGCTCATCATAATAACCTTTGGTATATTCCGTAAGATCGTATACACCGCTCATGGCAATGGTGCCGTTAATAAGATCGGGACGTTTTAAAAAAAGATTCATTGAATGTAACGCTCCAAAAGAGGCCCCGCTGATAATAACAGGCGTTTCGCCGGAGGTATTGTTTTTTATAAACGGGATCACCTCGTTAAAAACATATTCATTGAACTGGTTCTGGCGAATGGCCTTATGCGCCCCTTCCATTTCATTATTCATCCAGCTTTCGGTATTGATGCTGTTAATGGAAAACACTTTTATTTTTCCATCATTGATGAAGGGAGCAACGGCGTCTATCAACTGGAAACGTTCATATTCCAGGTAATCTGCTGCAGCAGTAGGTATCAGCAGCAGTGCAAAACCATAATGCCCGTAAGTTACCATCGGCATTTCCTTTCCCAAAGCCGGACTGTGCCACGAAGTGAGCTGTCTTTGCATACTGCAGATGTTTATAATAATTTCATGTTCAAGCTAATATTTCACGCAAAGCGACAAAGTAAGCAAAGGCGCAAAGCCATATTTCCACATTGTCTTCAATTTTCAAATTGTCTCATTTTCAAATTCCTACTCCAGCACACCTTCTTTTATTTCTGTCCACAGATCACGGTAGCATTGAGCGGCATAACTGCCCGGCGCGAACTCCTCCAGGGGTGCGCGATGCACTCCCATCTTCTCCACATCAGAAAGGTAAGGTATATAGTTTTGAAAAAAACGTTTGTCTTTGTATAAAGTATCCATGATCTCGTTGTGCATATTTTTACGCAGGTCGGCCATTGTAAAAAAGCACATCATTTTAGATGCATCCAGCTCTTTTTCCCTGAAATAATCTTTTACCATATTGTAGGTACGAATGGAAAGCGTGGTAGGTATTACCGGCATTAAAACAATATCAGCCGCGTGAAACACATTTTCAGAAAGTACGGAAAAACCGGGCGGACAATCCATAAACACGAAGTCATACTCCGCTGAAAAAGCGCTGAGGATGGTTTTGATCCTCTTTTTTGAAGATTTCATTTCCTCCACCATGATGTCGAAGCTTTTAGCGGAAACATCGGCAGGAATGATATCAAGATTTTCGTACCCGGTCGACATCACCGCTTCTTCTATATCGGCTCCTTTCTCAATCAGTTTTTTTATCCCTCCTTTGGGCCTGGCTTTTACCTGGTAATAAAAGCTGGAAGAGCCTTGCGGGTCGATATCCCACAACAATGTTCTGTACCCGTCCTTGGCCGCCAGGTAAGCAAAATTTACGCAGGAGGCAGTTTTTCCCACCCCGCCTTTTAAATTGTATAGTGCTACTGATACCATACAATGAATATATAAATAATTTATTATAGCTTGTTATTTTTTCATTTCATCCAGCTTTTTCCGCATCGAAAACATTTCATCCCTCAAACGGGCCGCTTCCATAAAATCCAGATCACGGGCGGCTTTTTCCATTTCTTTTTTAATTTTTGAAATGGCTTTTTCCATCTTTGGAACGGTGTTGTATTCTTCCTGTTCTTCCGCGGCAATCGTTACCAGGTCTTCATCAGGAGCTACAGCGTATGGTTTGCCCGCATCGTATCCTTTGATGTCAAGCACCGAAGTTTGCGCAAATACCTGCTCTTTCGATTTTTTAACAGTCCTGGGCGTTATGTGGTGCTCTATATTATAGGCGACCTGCTTTTCCCGGCGCCTGTTGGTTTCATCGATCGTGCGCTGCATGCTTTCCGTCATGCTATCCGCATAAAAAATCACCAACCCATCCACGTTCCTCGCGGCACGCCCTGCCGTTTGCGTTAAAGAGCGTTCATTTCTTAAAAAGCCTTCTTTATCCGCATCCAGTATCGCCACCAGTGATACCTCAGGAAGATCCAGTCCTTCGCGCAACAGGTTTACGCCCACCAGCACATCAATTTCTCCCAGCCGCAACTGGCGTAGTATTTCAACCCTGTCTAAAGTATCTACTTCGCTGTGTATGTATTTTGATTTGATGTTGATGCGGTGGAGATATTTGTCCATTTCTTCGGCCATGCGTTTGGTCAAGGTTGTCACCAATACGCGATCGCCTTTTTGTATACGCCTGTCTATTTCATCCAGCAGGTCATCAATCTGGTTCACGCTGGGGCGGATCTCTATCGGCGGATCCAGCAGCCCGGTAGGGCGTACCACCTGTTCTACTACCACGCCACCCGTCTTTTCCAGCTCATATTCGCCCGGTGTGGCAGATACATAGATGGTCTGATTCAGCATCGACTCAAACTCATGGAAGTTCAGCGGACGGTTGTCCAATGCAGAAGGCAGCCTGAAGCCATAATCTACCAGCACCAGCTTCCTGCTCCTGTCGCCGCCATACATTCCACTCACCTGCGGGATGGTTTGATGGCTTTCATCAATCACACACAAAAAGTCTTTCGGAAAATAGTCCAGCAGGCAAAACGGCCTTGTACCCGGTTCGCGCCGGTCAAAAAACCTGGAATAGTTTTCTATGCCGTTGCAAAAACCCAGTTCCCGGATCATTTCCATGTCATAATTCACCCTCTCGCTTAAGCGTTGCGCCTCTATGTATTTTCCCGTTGTTTTAAAATATTCCACCTGCCGGCTCATCTCATCCTGTATTTCATGCATCACCTGCTGCAGCATGTCTTTGGGCGCCAGGTACAAATTGGCAGGAAATATCGCGGCATTATCAACAGACGCTATTCGTTTCCCCGAGCTGATCTCCAGCGTATCTATGGATTCAATTTCATCACCAAAAAAGCTTACGCGGTAACCATAATCCATATAAGGAAGGTTGATATCTACCGTATCGCCCTTTACCCGAAAAGTGCCGCGTGTAAAATCGCCCTGGCTGCGTGAGTACAGCGAGTTGACAAGAGAATGCAGGAATCCCTGCCTGCTGATGACCTGTCCCACGTGAACCCGGATTACTCCATTGGCAAACTCAGTCGGGTTGCCAATACCATAAATGCAGCTTACGGATGCCACCACAATAATATCGCGCCTGCCGCTTAACAATTGAGCTGTAGCCTGCAAACGCAGCTTGTCCAGCTCTTCATTTATGGCAAGATCCTTTTCTATATAAGTATCACTTACCGGTAAGTAAGCCTCGGGCTGGTAATAATCATAGTAAGAAACAAAATATCCTACCGCATTCTCGGGAAAGAACTGCCTGAACTCACCATACAACTGCGCTACCAGGGTTTTGTTATGCGTAAGTACCAGGGTAGGGCGTTGTACATTTTGTATTACATTGGCAATAGTAAAGGTTTTACCGGAGCCGGTAACGCCCAGCAATGTCTGGTCTTTTTCCCCCTGCAGTATGCCTTCGGTCAGTTGACGGATGGCTTCCGGCTGATCGCCGGCGGGCGTATATGAGGAATGAATTTTAAATGGCATAAGAATGTAAAATTACGGAAATTCGGCATGGAGTTTCCGGCTGAATAAGGATGAATATCCCCGTCATTTTGACCGAGCCAATGCGGATCCTGTCGTTAAATCATTTTGCGCGAAGAAAAAATCTGAAGCATATTTTTTGCCGTCTGCAGCTTCAAATTTGAGTTATACGATTTTTTCGTACACTGACTTCCCTCTTTAACCGGCTTCTTTTTTAAGTCGCTCCAATGCCTTTTAGGGATACTACTTCCCGTGAGTATTTCAATTACGTCTATTATAAAAAAATCCATCCCGAAGAATCGGGACGGATTGTGTAGGTTTATGTTCCTAACCGTCCTAATTAAAAATATCTTGAGGCTTAAAAGATATACGAAGGTTAATGAAAGCGGGATTGCCTGGAAACATATCCCTGCTGCAAGGGTTGGCGGCCCGGATACGAGCACCTTCGGGGCTGGTATGCCATTCATTTATGGTGGTATCGTATTGGGTACCCGGGTCTGCACAACGCCATGCTGCAAACGCAATATGGTTCAGCAGCTCAAGCCTTCGCTAAATCTTTTCCTGTTTATCATGTAATTCGGATTCAGGGTTTTTTTAAATAGCTATCATAGGATAAGAAAGCGAAAGTATCAGGCTAAATTGTGTTGTCAAACCTGTAAATATCAACAATGTGTGGATAAATGCCGGATAGGCAATACAGCAGGGTATTAGCTGTTTTTTGCACATGTATAATGGATAAAAAAATTTGGTTTTCCGGGTGATTTGTTTTAAATAGTATAAGCCCTTTCGTAGTTTCCCCGGGGCAATGCAGCATTTACGAATAATATCCCAGCGTCAGCTACCTACCGGTGCTCCAATGACAGGAAGCATACATGGGTGAAAAAATTGAAATATATCCCTGAATAATTAAAAGCGTTGACTATTAAACTTTTTTGCATTTTTGCAGATAGGGAAACAATACCTGACAGCAATGATGAGCGACCGCATTTATCAATCCATAACTGAAAAAAAGAAAGCCGGGAAAAAATCCTTTGCGGTGCTCATAGATCCCGATAAGGTGAGCGAAAGACAGATCGGCGAGCTGATGGAATTAACTGCCGAGGCAAAAGTAGACTACCTGTTGGTCGGCGGAAGCCTGGTGGTCAGCAATCACCTGGACGAAGTAGTAATCCTGATCAAAAAGCTGAGCAATATCCCCGTCATACTTTTCCCGGGCACACCATCGCAGGTAAGCCGGTATGCCGATGCCTTGCTTTACCTTTCGCTTATTTCCGGCAGGAACCCCGAGCTTTTGATTGGACAGCATGTTATTTCTGCTCCGGCAGTAAAGCAAAGCGGGCTGGAGCTTATGCCAACCGGCTATATGGTCATTGACGGAGGCGCTCCTACTACCGTTTCTTATATCAGCAATGCTATTCCTATCCCTGCCAATAAAAATGAAATTGCCATGTGTACCGCCATGGCAGGCGAAATGCTGGGCATGAGGCTCATTTACATGGACGCCGGCAGCGGAGCTGAAAAAGCCATTACCGAGTCAATGATCCATAGCGTATCGAAAGTAATTGACGTGCCGCTGATAGTGGGCGGCGGCATAAACACGCCGGAGAAAGCTTACCTGAACTGCAAAGCCGGCGCCGACATCATTGTGGTGGGAAATGCCATCGAAAAAGACCCTCTCCTGGTCAGGGATATGAGCGCCGCTGTTCACAGCATCCCCCTGCGCGTTTGATTTTTACATTTGATTATCAAAAATTCGTATAAAAAAACGCCCTGCATATAAAAAATGTGCTTTCTTTGCAAAGTCAAAAGCTTTATTCAAAGTATATCTCTTACTACAATGCAAAAAAATCACTCCACGACAATGACCGAAGGGTTCGCCGGAACGAACGCTTCTTTGCGTGGGATTTTTCCTGTTCTTCCGGGAGCAGTTTTTTTCTGTCGCCCAACTCCCTTCCGGGTGCGACGTTGATACTCCCTCCTGACATAGTACACCTATTCTTATCAAACAGGAACTATGATCCGGTAAAATAACCGGGCTAATAACGCTTTACATTTATTTATGGCGCTTATCAAGTATTTAAAAAGAAAATGAAAACCCAGGAACAATATCAGGTATTGGTTGCAAATGAAAGCCACTTCGGCTTTGCGCAGATTATATGCGATGAAATGGCTTCTTCGGCAAAAGCCCGCGGAACAGGCATAGCCAAAAGAAGCCCTGAATATATACAGCAGAAAATGAAAGAAGGCAAGGCGGTGATCGCTTTTAGCCACGACGGCATTTGGGCAGGCTTTTGCTATATAGAAACCTGGAGCCATGGACAGTATGTGGCTAACTCAGGACTGATCGTAGCCCCCGCTTTCCGCAAGGGCGGACTGGCAAGAGCTATTAAAAGAAAAATCTTTGAGCTGAGCAGGAAGTTATATCCTGAATCGAAAATATTCGGGCTTACCACAGGGCTGGCAGTGATGAAAATAAACTCGGAACTGGGATATGAACCTGTAACCTACTCAGAGCTTACCCAGGACGAAGCTTTTTGGGCCGGCTGTAAAAGCTGCGTGAACTATGATATACTGATGAGCAAGGAAAGAAAGAATTGTTTTTGCACAGCAATGCTGTATGATCCAAAAGACCATTACGAGCCCGAGGAAACCAAAGAGGATTTCCGGCAGCACTCTAAATTATACGAACGCTTTATGCGTATAAAAAAATGGAAATTGCTGCAACCCTTCCTGAAAAAAGACAAGGAGGAAAAATCTTCTAAAAAAAACATGAAAGCAGTGCTGCATTATTTTTTTAACCTGTAATGGATAGGGGATCTCCATCACATCTTATAAACCAACTACACAACGATGAAAAAGATAGTTCTTGGCTTTAGCGGCGGATTGGATACTTCTTATTGCGTAAAATATTTAAGCGAGGACAAGGGATATGAAGTACATTCCGTTATCGTAAATACCGGTGGTTTCAGTGAAGATGAATTAAAGAAAATTGAAGAACACGCTTACAGGCTGGGCGTTAAAACACATGCTACGGTGAATGCCGTAAAGTCTTATTACGACAGCATCATAAAATACCTGGTGTATGGGAATATATTAAAGAACAATACTTATCCCTTAAGCGTAAGCGCAGAAAGATTAAGCCAGGCGCTGCACATTGCAGAACATGTTAAGAAATTAAATGCCGATGCTGTTGCGCACGGCAGCACCGGCGCAGGTAACGACCAGGTGCGCTTTGATATGATCTTTCATATAATGATCCCCGGCGTTGAGATCATTACGCCGATACGAGACTTAAAATTAAGCCGCGAGCAGGAAATTGAATACCTGAAAAGCAAGGACGTGGAAATGAATTTCGAGAAAGCGGTATATTCTATCAATAAAGGTTTGTGGGGAACAAGTGTCGGGGGTAAAGAAACATTGTCTTCCAAAGGCATTTTACCGGAAGAAGCCTGGCCAACGCAGGTAACAGCTACGGATAGCCGCGAAGTAAAGCTGAGCTTTGTGAAAGGGGAATTGAAAGGAGTGGATGGCAAAAATCTTAACCATCCTACGGAAGCTATTCAATACCTGCAAAGCATAGCCGGCCCTTATGGCATTGGCCGCGATATACATGTGGGAGATACCATCATCGGCATTAAAGGCCGCGTTGGTTTTGAAGCCGCGGCTCCGATGGTCATCCTTAAAGCGCATCATGCGCTGGAAAAACATGTGCTCACCAAATGGCAGTTGAACTGGAAAGACCAGTTGGCGCAGTTTTACGGTAACTGGCTGCATGAAGGGCAGATACTCGATCCTGTAATGCGCGATATTGAAGCATATCTTATCAACTCCCAACAGCATGTAACCGGCGATGTATTTGTACAACTGCAGCCTTATCGTTTCCAGGTAATTGGTATAGAATCTGTATATGATTTAATGAACAGCAGGTTTGGCAAATATGGTGAAATGAATACCGGCTTTACCGGCGAGGATGTGAGAGGATTCAGTAAGATATTCGGCAATCAAACATCCATCTATCAACTGGTAAAGCAGGATGCGAACGGTAAGTAAATATATCATTTGACATGCAAAAAATTAAAGTTGGAATAATAGGCGGAGCAGGATATACCGGCGGGGAATTGATCAGGCTTCTCATCAACCATCCTGCTGCCGATATTGTTTTTATCAACAGCCGCAGTAATGCAGGCAAGCCGGTTTCGGATATTCACCAGGATCTACTCGGCGAAACCAATCTTGCTTTTACCGAAGATCTTTCGGGGTTGAATGGCGGCATTGATGTATTGTTTTTATGTCTCGGTCATGGAGAGTCCAAGAAATTTTTAACTGAAAATAAAGTCGCTGATCCAATAAGGATCATTGACCTGGCCAATGATTTCCGCCTGAACAAACAATCGGCTATTGGTAACCGGAAGTTTGTATACGGGTTGCCGGAGTTAAATAAAGAAGAAATAAAGAAAGCGAGGAATATTGCCAATCCCGGCTGCTTTGCAACTACCATACAATTGGGATTGCTGCCTTTGGCAAAAGCAGGTTTGCTGGAAGAAGTCTATACCACCGGTATCACCGGCAGCACAGGTGCCGGACAAAGCCCTTCCGCCACCTCTCATTTCAGCTGGCGTGCCAACAATATACAGGCGTATAAAACACTAACACATCAGCATCTTGGCGAAATCGGCGAATCCTTATTGCAATTACAACCCAAAGGAGCGATTGACTTAAACTTCGTGCCCTGGCGCGGTGATTTTACCAGGGGGATCTTTATCAGCTCTACTGTACACTGTAATCTGAGCGCTGAAGAACTGAAAATACTATATAAAGATTTTTATAAAGACGCTGCTTTCACGTTTGTAAGCGACCAGCCTATATTTTTGAAGCAGGTTGTAAATACAAATAAAGCGATCATTCAACCGGAAAAAGTAGGCAGCAAGCTGGTGATACATTCAATAGCAGACAACTTATTAAAAGGCGCGAGCGGCCAGGCTGTACAAAATATGAACCTGATGTTCGGGGTGGATGAGAAAGTGGGGCTGAGGCTGAAGACGGCGGGATTCTGAGAAGGGTGGAAGGTGTAGGGCATAAGGATGAAGATGAAAGAGACCGTTTGATAAGTTGGTAGCATGTAACCCGCGACATGCAACTTGAAACCTGTAACTTGTGACCGATACACATATTTGCTTACTATTAAAAACACCGGCATGCGCGATTGCAAAAAACGTGAAGTTTGGAGTAAATCCCATCAACTTTATTTGTACATAAAAAAAGAGGTTGTAGTGAAATTTCCGAAAGAAGAGAAATACGAATTGGCTTCGCAATTGCAAAGAGCGGCATTGTCGGTTCCTTTAAATATAACAGAAGGTTGCGGCAAGCATACAGACAAAGATTTTACTCATTTTCTTGATAACGCATTAGGGTCATTAAATGAAACTGATTACTGCTGTTTTGCAGCATCTGAACTAAATTATATACATAGAGAGGAGTACTGTGTAGTAAATAAATTAATAAATGAAACAAGAGCAATGTTGATCGCTTTTATAAAATTTTTACGATGATGAACATCCTCTACGCCCTTTACCCTACACCTTACACCTCATTAACGAACTAACGAACTTAAACAAACTTATAAAATGAACTTATTCGACGTATATCCGATCAACAATATCGCCATCGTAAAGGCAAAAGGCTCTTATGTTTGGGACGATAAAGGTGAACAGTATCTTGACCTGTATGGCGGTCATGCGGTAATTTCTATCGGTCATACACACCCGCACTGGGTACAACGGATAGAAGACCAACTAAAGAAAATTGCGTTCTACAGCAATTCCATAAAAATTCCTTTGCAGGAAGAGCTGGCAGCAAAGCTCGGTAAATTATCAGGCAAAGAAGACTACCAGTTATTTTTATGCAACAGCGGCGCTGAAGCCAATGAAAATGCATTGAAGCTGGCATCTTTTCATAATGGAAGGAAAAAGGTAATTGCATTCAGCAAAGCTTTTCACGGAAGAACATCGTTAGCAGTATCTGCAACTGATAATAAAAATTATGTGGCGCCGGTAAATGAAACCGAGAATGTCGTTTTTCTTCCTTTTAATGACGAACAGGCGCTGGAAGATTATTTTTCAAAAAACGGGGATCAGGTTTCTTCTGTTATTATTGAGGGCATACAGGGCGTTGGCGGCATCAATGTAGCAAGTGATGATTTTCTGAAAACGATCAGGGCGCTTTGCGATAAGCACGGCGCGGTATACATTGCCGACAGTGTACAGTGTGGCTACGGCAGAACCGGAAAATTCTTCAGTCATGATTTTGCAGGCGTGAAAGCTGATATATACACCATGGCAAAAGGCATGGGCAATGGATTTCCCGTTGCGGGACTTATTATCGCGCCCCATATCAAACCCAAACATTTTCAGTTAGGCACTACTTTCGGGGGCAATCACCTTGCCTGCGCGGCAGCCATTGCCGTGCTTGAAGTATTGGAAGCGGAAAAACTTTTAGGCAACGCGGTTATGGTGGGTAAATACCTGAAAGAAGCGCTGAATGAAATACCACAGATAAAAAATGTAAGAGGCAGGGGATTGATGATCGGATTTGACGTGCCGGAAGAATTAAAAGACCTGAAGAAAAACCTGCTGGTAAATCAAAAAATATTTACGGGAGAAGCCAAACCCAATGTAATAAGGCTACTGCCTTCTCTTGCATTAAAAAGAAGAGATGCAGAAGATTTTATCGAGGCGCTGAAAGAAGAAATTGGCGTACTTGAAACGGTGTAAAAGGTATAAGGTATGAGGCGTAAGGTAAAAGGCCTTCCACCCTACACCCTATACCTTCCACCCTTTACCTTTCACCCTACACCTTTTAAACCAACTACTTTGAAACAGTTTATTTCTGCAAATGACGTGAACGATATCAATGCTTTTGTAAAAAAGGCGTTGGATTACAAAGCCAATCCGCTTAAGGATAAAGCACTCGGCGCCAATAAACGCATTGGATTGTTATTCCTGAACCCCAGCATGCGAACCCGCTTGAGCACACAAATAGCAGCACAGAACCTGGGCATAGAACCCATCGTATTCAACGTGGGCAGCGAAGGCTGGGCTTTGGAGTTTGAAGAAGAAGCCATCATGAGCGGCAGTAAAGTGGAGCACGTAAAAGACGCGGCGCCCATCATGGGAAAATATTTTGATATACTCTGCATACGCACCTTCCCCTCTTTGCAAAACCGCGAAGATGATTACAGCGAGCTGTACATAAAGCAGTTTATCAAATATTCAGGTATACCGGTGGTTAGCCTGGAAAGCGCTACCCGCCATCCATTGCAAAGCTTTACGGATATTATCACTATTACCGAAGTTTTACAAAACAATAAACCAAAAACCAAAAACCAAAAACCAAAAATCGCTCTCACCTGGGCGCCCCATGTAAAAGCGTTGCCGCAGTGTGTAGCCAACAGCTTTGCCGAATGGATCAACGCGTGGGGGCAGGCGGATTTTACCATTACGCACCCCGAAGATTATGAGCTGGATGAACAGTTTACAAAAGGAGCAGCCATCACCCATAACCAGGAAGAAGCATTGAAAGATGCAGACTTTGTATACGTGAAAAACTGGAGCACTTACAACGACTATGGAAAGATTTATTGCAACGATCCTGAGTGGATGCTTACCAATGAAAAGCTGAAGCTGACCAATAATGCTAAAGTAATGCACTGCTTACCGGTAAGAAGAAATGTGGAATTGAGCGATGAAATACTGGACGGTCCGAACAGCATTATTACCCGGCAGGCTTCCAATAGAGTTTGGGCCGCACAAACCATTTTATCTGAAATTCTCAGCTCCTAACCCCTGAAGGGGAACTATGCCTTTTCTTAAATTTAGCTAACCAGTTTAAATAACCTAATATGAATGCACCTTTTGCAAATAAGCAATTTTATTCGCCACTTGCTGATGGAAATGAAAAACAAAATATGTTTTATGGTGCGAGCAGCCTCATATTTGAAAGAGCCAAAGAGTTAAGAAACAGGATGACGCCTGCGGAAGAATTGCTTTGGAAACACATTCACATCAATGAATGGAAAGTAAAATTCAGAAGGCAGCATCCTATTGCTAACTATATTGTAGATTTTTATTGTCATTTAGTTAAACTTGTCATAGAATTAGATGGCGGGATACATGAAGATGAGCAGGTAAAAACGAAGGATAAGATCAGGGAGGATCATTTAAAAAGTTTAGGATTACACGTAATAAGATTTAAGAACGAATATATAATCCAAAATTTAGGAACCACATTGGCAACTATTTCAAAAGCTATTGAAACCATTAAGAGTAATCAGGCTAAGGCAAACGAAAAGCCTTCTCTTTTTGTAGTAAAGGTCGGTGGCAATATCATTGATGATGAAGCCAAATTATCAGCTTTTCTTCAATCTTTTGCCCAACTCGCTGCTACCAATCCCCCTTCAGGGGTTAGGGGCAGGGGTCTTGTATTAGTACATGGCGGAGGGAAGTTGGCCACGCGCCTTGCGGAGAAAATGGGCGTGGAACAGCAGATGGTGGATGGCAGGAGAATTACAGATGCTGAGACATTGAAAATTGTAACAATGGTATACGCCGGCCATATCAATAAAAATATAGTGGCACAATTACAGGCAAACGGCTGCAACGCTATAGGGCTAAGCGGTGCGGACGGAAATACTATACTGGCACACAAGCGTATCAGTAAAAACAACATTGATTATGGTTTTGCCGGCGATATTGACGCGGTAAATGCAACCCTGCTTACACAATTGCTGGAACAGGGTATGACAGTAGTGCTGGCTCCCATTACACACAACGGAAAAGGACAACTGCTGAACACGAATGCCGATACCATTGCCCAGGAAACCGCCAAAGCACTGTCTAAGCACTATGCTGTATCATTGATCTATTCATTTGAAAAAAGCGGCGTATTGCTTGACGCGAATGACGACACTACTGTAATCCCCGAAATTAACCCGGCTTCATACGAGCAACTGAAAAAGGAACAGAAGATCTTTGCAGGTATGATCCCCAAGCTCGACAATGCGTTTGCCGCGCTGAACAGCGGCGTAAAAAAAGTAATCATCGGGAAAGCCGAAGCATTGAGATCATTGCTGGATGGCAGGTCGGGAACAACTATAATCAATGAGTAAAGATTTTTCCATATTAACAACTGAGTCAATTGCTTTGCTGAAAGAACTGATTGCGGTTCCGTCCTTCAGCAAAGAAGAAGATCAAACTGCCGGTATACTATGTTTATTCTTTGCAAAAAAAGGCATACCACATTTCCGCATCGGCAATAATGTATATGCCTCCAATAAATTTTTTGATGAAAGCAAACTCACGGTACTGCTCAATTCTCATCATGATACGGTAAAACCCAATAAAGGCTACACGCTCGACCCGTTCAATCCGGCTGAAAAGGATGGAAAATTGTATGGATTGGGCAGCAATGATGCGGGAGGAGCGCTGGTTTCACTCATTGCCACATTCCTGTTCTATTACGAAGAACAAGACCTTTCATACAATATTATATTTGCAGCCAGCGCGGAAGAAGAGATCTCGGGTAAGAACGGAATTGAATTGCTGCTGCAAAACAGCGCTTTTAATCCGCCTGGCAGGAACTGGGCTTTCGCGATAGTGGGCGAGCCGACGAAAATGCAGATGGCTGTTGCTGAAAAGGGTTTATTGGTACTGGATTGCATTGCAAATGGCAGGGCGGGGCATGCGGCGAGAGAAGAAGGCGACAATGCCATATACAAAGCCATTAAAGATATAGAATGGTTCAGCAGCTTTCGTTTTCCGAAAGTATCTGATCTGTTGGGGCCGGTAAAGATGAGCGTAACGGTGATCAACACAGAAAACAAAGCGCATAATGTGGTGCCCTCTCAATGCAGCTTTGTGGTAGACATACGGGTGAATGAGCTGTATACTTTTGAAGAACTCCTGGATATTATTAAAAGCAATACGCATGTAGACGTACAGCCGCGGAGCCTGAGAATGCGCTCTTCCTCTATCCCTCTTACTCACCCTATCGTAAAAGCAGGACTGGAATTAGGAAGGACATATTACGGTTCGCCCACCACTTCCGACAAAGCGTTGATGCCTTTTCTTTCTTTGAAAATAGGCCCGGGCGATTCTGCCAGGAGCCACACGGCAGATGAATATATTTTTACAGACGAGATAAGGGAAGGGATTGAGTTGTATGTGGGGTTGTTGGGAAAGATAATGTAAGTTTATAGTTTGGGGCTTGGAGTTTATGGTTGCTGGTGAGAGGATTTGAGATTTGATGGCAGTTGAAGGTTTGAATTTCTGATTTCTGATTTGTTGATTTCTGATTTAGGGATTCCTAATACCTGATCGCTCCTGGCTCAAAGCCCATAACTGGATAACTATTCAAGTTACAGGTTCCAATTTTTGTAAACCATAAACCAATAACAAAAAACTACAAACTATACTTGTACCTGAAACCCCTAACTTGCAACCTGTAACCTGCAATTTATCAAACATGAAACTCTGGCAAAAAGACAATTCTTCGGTAAATGAGCTGATTGAAAAATTTACGGTAGGAAGGGACAAGGAATTTGACCTCCTGCTGGCGCAGTATGATGTGCAGGGTTCGATAGCGCATGTTAAGATGCTAAAGGAAGTAGGCTTAATGAGCGAACAGGATGCATCGGACGCGGTAAAAGGGCTGAAAAACATTCTGCAGGATATACTGGATTCAAAATTTACGATCGAAGAAGGCATTGAGGATGTACACTCCCAGGTTGAATATTTACTAACGCAACATATAGGCGAAGCCGGCAAAAAGATACACAGCGGCAGAAGCAGGAACGACCAGGTAGCGGTTGACCTGAAACTATACCTGCGCGCTGAAGTGCTTTCGATAAAAGATGAGGTAAATTCTCTTTTTGATCTCCTTATCAGCCAGAGCGAAAAATTCAAAGACAAGTTATTGCCGGGTTATACGCATTTACAGATCGCTATGCCCTCATCGTTCGGATTATGGTTTGGCGCATACGCCGAAAGTCTTACCGATGATATGGAACTGCTGGCAGCGGCTTACCAGGTAGCCAACAAAAACCCATTGGGCAGCGGTGCAGGTTATGGTTCCTCTTTTCCTTTGAACAGGACGCTTACCACTGAGCTGCTGCAATTTGGTTCGCTGAATTACAATTCGGTATATGCGCAAATGAGCCGCGGCAAAACCGAAAGGATCGTTGCTATCGGCATCAGCAGCGTTGCGGCAACACTCAGCAAGCTGGCAATGGATGCCTGCCTGTACATCAACCAGAATTTCGGCTTTATTTCATTCCCTAATGAACTGACAACAGGCAGCAGCATTATGCCGCATAAAAAGAACCCGGATGTATTTGAACTGATCCGTGGCAAATGCAACCGCATACAGGCTACCCCTAATGAACTTACCTTGCTCATCAATAACCTGCCGTCGGGCTATCACCGGGATATGCAGCTGACCAAAGAAATTTTATTTCCTGCTATAAAAGAGCTGAAAGCGTGTATACAAATGACAAAGCTGATGCTGGAAAACATCAGCATTAAGGATAATATACTGGACGATGAAAAATACAAATACCTGTTTAGTGTAGAGGCTGTAAATGAACTGGTAAACAAAGGTATTTCGTTCCGTGATGCTTACCGGCAGGTTGGCAATGATATTGAACAGGGAAAATTCAATTTCGATTATAAAAATCAACTGCATCACACGCACGAAGGCAGTTTGGGTAATTTAAGCAACGATGGTATTGTTGCCCAGATGGAAAAAGTGTTGAGGAAGTTTGAATAGCTGTTAGCAGTCAGCGATCAGCTTTCAGCGTTTATGGTTTGTGGTTTTTTGTTTATGGTTACGAAACCTGGAACTTGAAACTTGTAACCTGCAACCCGTAACTAAAAAATCTCCCTTAGCTCCTTCAGCGAGCCAACTGTATAGGTAGCCTCTACCGGGTCCGGAATGTTTTTATGATTGATAAATACCTGGTCGATGCCCGCGTTCCTTGCACCAACAATATCCGCCTCTACATCATCACCCAGCATAATACTTTCCACCGGAGCCGCCCCGGTTTTTCTGAAGGCAAAATCAAATATCTCCTTATTGGGTTTAAGACTGTTGCTTCCCTCGGACGTAATAACATTGCCAAAAAAACCGGTAAGTCCTGAATACTTCAGCTTGTTGTGCTGTACACTCTCAAAGCCATTTGTTATGAGATGTAATGCGTAGCCTTTATCCCGGAGATACCCGAGTATTTCAAGCGTATCGGGGAATAACAATGTACGCATAGGCAATTGATCGAGGAATTGCGTATCCATGGTGCGTGCCAGGCTTTCGTTGCCTATCTTAAAATCAAGCAGGGTAAGCCGCATCCGTTTCAGCCTCAGTTCTTCCCTTTTAATAAACCCTTTACGATATCGCTCCCATAGTCTTGTATTGTGATAAATATATCTTTCATAAAAAGCCTCAAAATTTTCTACACCGTATGAAGCCAATTGTAATGTATGATGAAGTTCCTGCAGCGTAAGCTTAGCGTTCGATTCAAAGTCCCACAACGTATGATCCAGATCAAAAAACAAATGTTTGTATTTCATTACCGTCAAAATAAAAGGGATATACCCTGTTTTTTTAGCCGCAGACCTGTCTGCCGTAGGCAGATACGCAGATTAATCTGTGCATCCGCGGCATTTTAACTGCGCTCAAATAAAAGCAAAAGTACACTGTTTCGTATAAGTATGTAGCTTTGAGCCAATCACTCAACCGTATTGTTATTGTATGAATGTTGTTATTACCGGCGCTTCCAAAGGATTGGGAAAGTCTATAGCGAAAATATTTGCTTCCAACGGACATAATATTTACATGTGCTCGCGCACCGAAACCACGTTGTACAAAACACTCGAGGAGCTAATGACAGGTTTTCCTGAAAGCATTGTAAAAGCCCGACCCTTCGACATCAGCAAAAAAGAAGAAGCGCAGGCTTTCGGGAAGTGGATACTAAGCCTGGATATACCAATAGATATACTGGTGAACAATGCCGGTTCCTTTGAACCCGGAAGCGTATACAACGAGCCCGATAACACACTTGAAAATATGATGGCGGTCAATCTTTACAGCGCCTATCATCTTACCAGGACATTATTGCCCAAAATGATGGAACAAAAGAACGGGCATATTTTCAATATTTGTTCTATCGCGTCGCTGCAGGCTTATCCTAACGGTGGCGCCTACAGCATCAGCAAGTTTGCTTTAGCCGGATTCTCAAAAAATTTACGGGAGGAAATGAAATCCTATAACATTAAGGTAACCACGGTATATCCTGGCGCCGCCTATACCGATTCATGGGCCGGCAGCAGCGTGAATCCAAAGCGCCTTATGAAAGCTGCCGACATAGCGAAAATGATCTATACCGCTTCACAATTATCGGCACAGGCCTGCGTGGAAGAGATTATTCTTCGTCCGCAACCGGGAGATTTATAATATCGCTGTTGCTTTTATTTCAGACTTTTTAAATACATCAGGCTTTGCGGCACCTGCTCCAGGGAACGCGACGATTCGTCTTCTATAAAATAATGCTTAACACCGGCTTTCTTTGCCGCTTTCATTACCGCCGCTATACCAACATCCCCTGAACCCAGCACTACGTTGGTTTCCACATCGGCCTGTCCTTTCTGGTTACCTTCCGTACCGGGATTCCGATCTTTGAGGTGCATCAATGGAAACCGCCCGGGATATTTTTGCAGCAATGCTACAGGATCATGCCCCGGGTGTTTCACCCAAAAAACATCCATTTCAAAGTTGGCGTACGCAGGATTCATATGCTTTGCCATATAATCGAAAATAGTCCCGTCCTCATATGGCAGGAACTCATAGCCATGCGCGTGATAACAAAGATTGATATCATTCTCTTTTAATATTTTACCTGTCCTGTTAAATACTTCCACCGCTTTTTTAGCATCATCAATAGTAAAAGTTTCACCGTGGGGTATCCACGCAACCATTACATATTTCGCGCCGTATTGCTTTGCAAGGTCAACAGAAGCCTGCGGATCCTCTGCCAGTTTTTTAAAATCCGCGCCCACACTTATTACTTTCAGGTTGTTCTTCTTCAGCAACGCCTTAAAATCTTCCACGGGCATTCCATAGCTACCTCCGCCTTCCAGTTCTCTGATGCCCATTTTGCTTATTTTTTCAAGCATACCCGGAATATCTTTTGGTATCTGGTTACGGAAAGAATACAACTGCACTCCTATCTCCTGACAAAAAGCAGGTAGGGTAATAAATACAACAACACATAATAGCACCATACGTTTAAGCAAAGCGAACTTTAAAGCATTCATAATATATCGTTTTACGGTTGAATGAATATACAACATTCATGCTAAAAGAACGGGGCTACCTCCGGTGCCCTTTTGCGAAAAAGAAATCTAATTATTGAGTTCCTGTTGGCTCTGTCGAAATGACGGAACCTCACAACCGTATTACGACCCCGACCAAAGGTTGGGAGAAGCACTCCCCGTACATAAAGGCTATGCTCTGCTGGGACTGCTTCTCCCGCCGTAACATCCGTTCAATTCGAACCTTATATTGGCGGGATCGCAGTAACCGAAAAAATGGTTAGGGCTGTTTCTCCCTGTCACAGCATTCATTTAACTCAAGCTCTTATACTGTCGGTACCCCAATGACCTTTTTTACCAACCCCAAAATGCTGCAAAATTTTGAACTTAAAAAAAGAGGGCGCCTTCCTAATTATCGCTGCATATTTAGCTTGCCTCACCCTTTTTATTCCCTCTCCGCGCATCTGTAAGGAAAAGTGGTTCGACAATTTGGAAAACACCCAAGAAGAAATAGCTCTATTTCAAAAATTAAAGTAATTTAAATTCCCGTTCATATATTTCATAATTTGCCATTGTTTGCGTATTAAAACAATAGTTATGCAAAATGCAACACCAGAGGAAAAGTTAAAGCAACTGGAATTGATATTACCGCCGGCACCCAGGCCCAAGGGTGTTTACAAACCTTGTCTTATTGACGGAAAATATTTATACCTGTCAGGACATGGGCCTGTTCAAAACGATCAATCGCTTATGAAAGGACGCATAGGGCGCGATATGGATGAAGAGCAGGGAAAGCTTGCAGCAAGGCAGGTAGGTCTTACCATGCTTGCCACCATTAAAGCGCATATAGGCAGTCTTGATAATATTCAAAGAGTGATTAAAGTGCTGGGCATGGTGAACTGCACCCCCGATTTTGAAAAGCACCCGTATGTAATAAACGGCTGCAGCGAACTGTTTGCCGCTATATGGGGCGAAGAAAACGGCGTGGGCGTAAGAAGCGCGGTAGGATTTGGATCGTTACCGGAAAATATACCTGTAGAAATTGAAGCATTATTTGAACTGGCATAAGCATTTATAAGTAATGAGCTATTTAAAAGATACATCGCAGGAGTGGTACAATATCTCCAATATTCAAACCATCGACTCCCCGGCATTGATAGTATATAAAGAAAGGGTGGTACAAAATATAAAGCTTGCCACCGGCATAGTAAAGAACATTTCGCTGTTACGGCCACATATTAAAACGCATAAAATGCGGGAAGTAGCGCAGATGCAGCTACAGGCGGGCATTACCAAATTCAAGTGCGCTACCATTTCAGAAGCGGAAATGCTGGCTTTGGCAGGAGCCCCGGATGTGTTGCTGGCCTATCAACCCGTTGGCCCCAAGATAGAAAGATTCATCAACCTTCTTAAAGCATATCCCAACACGCATTTTTCCTGTCTTACCGACAATACAACCTCCGCAAAGGCCATCGCGGAAAAAGCAAGCACTCATAATATGGTGATTGATGTTTACATTGATCTGAATACCGGCATGAACCGGACGGGCATTCCCGCTTCGAAAGCCATGCCGCTGATCGATGAGCTGCGGCTCCTGGAGGGCATACGGCTGGTTGGGCTACACGCCTACGATGGTCATATAAGAGCTATTGACCTGGCAGCAAGAAAAAAGAACAGCGATGAAGGATTTGCCCCTGTGGCAGCATTGCAAAAACAGGTGCAGGAAAAATACAGGCAGTCACTCAACATTGTAACCTCGGGCACGCCTACCTTTCCGACGCATGCCGTGCGCGAAAATGTAGAATGCAGTCCCGGCACTTTTGTGTTCAGCGACTGGGGATACAAGCACGGCATTCCCGACGAGCCCTTTGAATATGCGGCACTCGTCATTACAAGAATAATATCAATAGTAGACAAAAATACGGTGTGTACCGACCTGGGGCATAAATCCGTAGCCGCGGAAAACCCGCTGCCGAGAGTTCATTTTTTGAACGCACCGGACGTTACGCCGGTGGGGCAAAGCGAGGAACACCTGG
This sequence comes from Chitinophagaceae bacterium, assembly GCA_019638615.1. Lineage (GTDB taxonomy): Bacteria > Bacteroidota > Bacteroidia > Chitinophagales > Chitinophagaceae > Agriterribacter. Next base: position 39,291 of record JAHBTL010000024.1, read on the forward strand.
TATTAAAAGTGGAAGACAGCTCGGTATTTACACCAGGCGATGTTTTATACGGGGTGCCGGTGCATATTTGTCCTACCGTTGCGCTGTACGATAAAGCATACGTGGTAGAAAATAACGCGGTAACTACCGAATGGCAGGTGGTGGCGAGGAACAGGTTTATTAATTTTTGAAAGGTAGCTATAAGCAGGTTGCAAGTTGCGGGTTACAGGTAGTTTATGGTTTGTGGTTATAGTTTATGAATGCTTATTGCCCACAGCTCACAGCCGATAACTCATTACCAATACCAGAAACAACAAACTCCAAACCCTTACACTCCATACCATATACCTTTGTTGCATCCTGATCTCAAATCCTGCATCCATCCATCTATCAAACAAAAATCATGTTTTATCCGTGGCAATGTTTTCAGTTACTTTTATACAGCTTTAATAGTATTATAACCGATCAGGAAATATCCTCCTGCCAATAGGGAAAAATTTAAACGGATAGCGTTACTTCTGAAGACATGAGGCGAAAATAAATCCCGGTTGCAAAACTTTTAGCACGCATTGCAAACTAAATAAAACGGATAATGAAGAGATCATTGCCGAAATTTATGCTTCAATGTTTCCAACATGAGCATAATCGTGAAACACACCAAAATAATAAATATCGCATCCGGTATTTTCATTATCCTGTTCACTTATACTGCCATAAACAAGCTTATAGATTATCCAACATTCAGGATTGCATTGATACAATCCCCTGTTCTGGAACACTATGCAGATATTGCAGCAATAGCGGTACCGGCTGCAGAGCTGATAATAGTTGCAATGCTGGTTATTTCTGTAACCCGTAAGACGGGGCTCATCGCTTCTTTGCTGCTAATGGTTGTATTTACTACCTACATAGGTTACCTTCTGCTTTTTGCCAACGATCTTCCCTGCAACTGTGGAGGGATATTAAAAGCCTTATCATGGAAATCGCATCTGGCAGTGAACATTTTATTAGTAGCCCTTGCGGGAGGGGCGTTATTTGATTTAAGAAAGCACAAAATTACTATTGCAATAGCCGGGAACAGCCGAACACCTGTATAAAAAAAGTAGGCAATTATTTAATCAGTCAAAATGAATAATTATGAAAAAGTTTCGTTTTGCATTGCTGGCACTGGGAGTGGCAGCAATTACGTTTGCGTTTACACCAGCACAATCTCCTTCAAAAACACCTGCTGCAATGATGTATGTATTTAACGCTTCTGGAGTTTTAATTGGAACCGCCCCAAGCACTGAGATATTAAAAACCGTTCTCTGTCCTGGATCAGATCAAATTTTCTGCGCTCAGATTTGGACTTCAAAGACTATCGATAATCATCCAGCAGGTATACGTGTAGCAGATATAAAAAAAACATTACCATAATATAGTACCATATGTGCAGCGATTTGAACAAGTAAAACAAAACAAAATTAACCTGTAGGAATAAAGCTTAGCGATATTAAAAAGCCATCATACTCGGCAAGCAGGGTTACCTAATGAAATTTTGCTTCGCTTTTAATTAAAAATATTATTGCAATAAACAGGAATAGCCGAACACCTGTACAAAAGAGTAGGCATGAATATTTAAACTTAAAACTAAAACATCATGAAAAAGTTCCGTTTTGCATTGCTGGCGTTGGGAGTGGCAGCAGTTACGTTTGCATTTACACCAACATCATCTTCAAAAAAAGCTCCTACTGCGACTGTTTATGCGTTCAGTAATACAGGCATGTATCTGGGATCTGCGACTGATACTACTTCATTAAAAAATACTCTTTGCCCTGGCGCAAACGAGATTTTTTGCGCGCAGGTTTGGACTCAAAAAACCGCACAAGATAAACCCGCTGGAACGCGGTTACCTGATATTAAAAAACCACACTAGAGCAGGGGATGTAAAAAAAGAGGCTAACTTTAGGAATAAAGTGGCCTCTTTTTCAAAACATGAGAAAAAATCAAAGTGAATTAGCAATAAATTTCATCAGATAGCTCACAGTTTGTCATTGTCTTTTATAACAACAACCTCAAACCATCTTTCCTCAAAGGCAATTTCAAGATCAAAATCTTTAAGGAAATAATTAACATGTTTAAGATCTTCAAATTTTCCGGGTAGCCGAATAGTTACTTTTTCATCATATCCAGTTTCATCAAGGAACTGAAAAGGAGACCAGGCATGCCTTCCGTAATTCAATATAGTTTCCACAGGATATTTTAAATATACGTTATCAAGGCAAAGCGTATCTTTTTTATAATAAGCTTCTTCCCTTCCTTCCGTAGCCGTTGATATAAATCGTTTTTTTGTACCTTTTTGCCTGAGAACGATACAAGGGATTTTTCTTATTTCCAAATAACTCTTTAGATTAAAAAAATGATCGAGCTCATTTTGCATTTCAGTACAGGCGTTAATTCTTGACGTATCTTTCCACCAACTATCATAGCAAAAAGTATTTCGTCCGTTTTCAGCTTCTTGAAGGCGCTGCATTACGCTGCTATCAATAATCAATCTTCCATAATTAAAGCCCTTGCTCCATTGGTTATAAGCCATTACATACAGGCTTTGAAAATCAACATTTGTAGCCTGCGCTCTTAAAAAACCATTGTCAGGATGGATATACATACCATCGGAAGCAGGCAACCCCGGTTGATTCGATGAAATTATATTGTACTTGAACATTCTATCAAGTTCCATATTTTTCACAAGTGGATCAAAAAGAGAGTATTCCATGTTATCTTTCTTGATTGGTAGTTTTAGATCCTTCCCATCTATTAATAATTTTATGTTGTCCCGGTTAATGGAGGTATGATCTGTTATAGCTTTAATTTTTCTATCCTTACCAATCCATATTTCATGTGGCGCAGTAGTGTGCGGAAATATAAGGTGCATCAATGTATCCGCCACTACAGAGGGTAGCTTTACATGGCTTATTCTCTTTAAAGTGCTGAAAGTTTTAAGCACTTTTTCTTTACTTTCAAAAGTAACCAGCAAAATATTCAGGTCATCTTTAAACTCTTTTTGGATGGAGTCCAGCTTTGGGAAGCTTTCAATGCAGGAAGCACAGGCCGTAAACCAAAAATCAACCAGCAGCGCTTTATTATTCGCAAAGTCCGTTAACCGGGCCTTCCCTGGGGTATAGTTGAGCATTTGTTTCAGCTCAAAATCTGAAATTCGGTCACCCACCAGCATTCCCTGCGATTGAGTAGTGGCTATTGATAAGAGTAGTACATTTATGATGAAGACACGTACCTCCACTTTATATTTTGTAAATATCATTTCTGCTGAGTTTAATAGTTATCATTCAATATCCTTCATTTTGCGTTAAAAAGGGGTTTCGCAGTATTTGCTCAGAAGGGATAGGAAACAATGTATCTGTTGGCTGCCAACCTGGTTTTAGTGGCGCTAAAACTTCTGTTGTCTTTTGAGTTCGTTTCAAATCAAACCAGCGGTGTCCCCATTCTGCAAAAAGTTCGACGCGCCTTTCACGGGCAATAGCAAATAATAGTCCGTCAGAAGTATTTGCATTTGCAGGAGGTAAACCGGCTCGTTCTCTTATCAAATCCAGGTCATTCTTTGACTCCTCAATTTTTCCCTGACGGGCATAACATTCTGCTCTAATGAGGTATTGCTCTGCCAGCCTAAAAATCATATAGTACTCTGTTAAAGGTTGACCATATTCACCAATCTTGTATTTGTACGGGTAATAATAAGTTTGTCCTTGCACCGTTTTCGATGCTACCCAACTGTCTTTTCTAAGGTCTCCTGCTTCAAATGAACTCATCAAATAAGCTGTTAAAGGAAAAGTGGGCGGGCCGGAAGACCAACTTAACGGTATAAAATTTGCACCTTCTGTAGTATTGTATCCATTTATCACAGGCATAATTTGCCAGATAGCTTCTTTGCTTGAAGTAAGAAAAACATTGTCAAGATCGGGGTCAAGAGCATAATTTTCGTTGTTAATAATAGATGAGGATTCCTGTTCAGCTAATGACCAATTTCCTACTGTCAAATACACCCTTGCCAGCAATGCAGTAGCAACCCATTTGTTAGGGCGTACTCGTTCATCTGTAGGATAAGAAGTATCCAAAAGCGTCCATGCATTTTTAAGATCAGCAATGATCTGTTCATACACTGTGGCAGATGGTGTTCTTGCTGCTTTCTGATTTTCAAGGTAGTCAGTCTTTAGCAGTAAGGGAACATCACCAAAAAGATTTACGAAATAATAGTAAATGAATGCCCGGCACAAATATGCCTCACCCAGTAGCTGATCTCTTATTGACAAAGGCAGATAGGTATTACTTTCAAGTCCTTCTATACAGGCATTCGCATGGTAGATAATATTAAATCCCTTCTGCCAAAAATCACTTAAAATAATCGTGTTACTCTTTGATACTGCATTGCTATTAAATTCAGACTGAGATGCGTTTCCAACATTTGAATTGTACAATTCGTCAGAAGCTAATCCGGTGTAGATCGTCACTCCGCCTGAGGAGATGACAGGGTATATAACCATCATATTTGCATAAATACCTACAACAGCCGAAGTTGCAGTTTCCACATCTGTAAAAACAAGCTCAGAGTCTAATTTATCTATAGGCGATTCTACTTCAACAAACTTTCTGCATGATGAGGTTGAATTTAGAAATAATACTAAAAGTATAATGTATCTAATATGTTTCATTTTTCATCCAGCTTTAAAGGTTTAAGCTAATGCCCGCTGCTATAGTCCTTAAAGGGGGCAAAGCATAATAATTTTGTATTTCCGGATCTGTACCTTTGTAATTGGAGATGGTAAGGAGGTTTTGACCAGTAAGAAATATTTTTGAATTGTAGGTTTTTATAACCTTAAAGATGACCGCCGGCAGTTGCCATGATATTGAGGCTGTTTTCAATCGTACGAATGATGCATCACTATAAACTCCATTTGAATACCTTAATGTTTCTTTAGCTGCATATACATCATTGTAAGTGATCGTAGTGAATTTCTGAACCTCTGATATATCACCATTCTTTTGCCAACGTTCAAGCACATATTTGGGTTGGTTGGCAGAGAAACCAGGGATACTAAAATTGCTGTATATTGAATACAGGTAATTAATACCTGTCTGCTTCTTAAAATCAATAAAAAAATCTAACTCAATTTTTTTAAACGATAGTGTATTCCTGATACCGCCGTAGTAGCTTGGGTCTGCATCTCCCTTAACAATAAAATCCTCGGGAATTGAAACAGCATTATCCTTATTAATATCGTCAAAATCAAACACTCCAGTGGAAGGGTTAGTGCCTAAGGAATTAAGTTTATATATTACACTTAGCGGTTTCCCTTCAATATAAGAAGTGGAATAACCCGAAGTACTTAGTCCTTCGAAACGAACTAATTTATTGGATGGAAGGCTGATACTAGCTGAAACCGACCAGTTGAAGCTATTTGATTGAACGGGACTTGCTGAAAGTTCAAACTCAAATCCTTGATTCTGTACCAGTGCAGGAAAATTACTTATAATACCTCCAAATCCCGTTTGAAGAGCAAGAGCATATTGAACCAGTTGATTGCCACTTCTGTTATTAAAATAAGCAGTAGAAAGATAAATACGATCTTTTAAGAAACCAAGTTCCAATGCAGTCTCGAATTTTCTATTCGTTTCCCAACTGTAAAGGGGATTATACAAAGCTGAAGGATATAGCGCAGATGTACCCTGATAACTATAATAATTAATAGTCCAGGTATCTAAATATTGATAATTACCAATTTGATCATTTCCGGTAAGCCCATAGCTTGTACGAATTTTCCCGTGACTTAGAAAAGGCAGTATTTTTTGTATAAAGCGTTCTTCTTTAAACAGCCATGCCGCTCCAAAAGCGCCAAAGTTTGCAAAGCGCCTTTTCGGTCCAAATCGGCTTGAGCCATCTCTTCTGCCCGTCAGATTCAGTATGTATTTCTGATCCAAGTTATAGTTTACCCTTCCGAACAAGGCGGTATATTTATAATCGGAAAAAATATTAGAAGTATAAGTTGCTGAGGCTGCACTGAGCGAGTTTAAAAGATTATCGCTTTTATAGCCTGAGGCATCTACCAAGAGCGCATTTTGCCTGTTTTGTGAAAAGGTGGTTCCGACAAGTATATTCAGCCTCCCTTTTCCTATTAGTTTTTCATACTCAGCCTGCGGCTCGATTATCCAGTTTTTGTAAAGGTTTTGCGAAATGCTCAAACTCCCAGTAGGATTATAAATTGGCAACTGTGCTGATATAGGAACAGTCGATTTTTCTGATAACTGCATCGAGTTATATCCGAAACTGCTTCGAATGGATAAACCATTTGCTATTCTGTACTCAACCTGCAGGTTACTGAGAAGATTATCTGTTATGGTAGCATACTTAAAATCCAAATATGCAGCAGGGTTATCGAAATAATACCCCCCTTCTTCCCAATTCAGTTTTCCATCTTCTGTATAAAGCGGAGGAGCATTCGGTGGTATGGAAAGAAAGGATGAAATGGATGTATTAAAAAGATTGCTCCTGGCATTGGAATAGCTTGATGCCAGCCTTGCCGTAAACTTTTTATCCCTGCTTGTGTAGCTGATATTATTAGTGAAGAATATTTTGCTTACCCCCATATCACCCGGAAATACAGTGCCTTCCTTATTGTAGCCTGCGCTTAAAAAAAGCTGGAGATTTTCATTGCCACCGGAAAGCCCTACCTGACCATTATATGAATGGGAGATATTACCAAGCATCATTTTACTGAAATCAGTATTTCTTGTAGTATCCCAAATTAATATATCGGGAGCGTAGCCCTCTGCCCAGGGATCAGCAGAAGGTGTAAATCCATCATTTGCAAGCGCCTCCCTTCGCATCTCCATATATTCAGCAGTATTTAGCATGTCCGGCAGTTTTGGAGCTCTGCTCCAACCCGTGTAAAAATTTGCAAATACCCTGGTTTTCCCTGCAGTGCCTTTTTTTGTTGTTATCAAAACAACCCCGTTAGCGCCTCTACTGCCATATATGGCGGTAGCGTCAGCATCTTTTAGTATTTCTATGCTTTCTATATCAAGCGGGTTAATATTGGCAATAGGGCTGAGTCCTGAAATACCACTGCTGGTAGTAAGGATTGAATATTGGTTATTGATGGGTTGGTTATTTGCTGCAAGCGGTACACCATCCACAATGATCAATGGTTCCGAACGTTGGCTAAGAGAATTTTGTCCCCGTACCTGAATACTTATACTTCCTCCTGGCACTCCACTTGATTGTGTTACTACCAGCCCGGGCACCTTCCCGTGAAGAGTTGCCAATGGATCGCTTACCGGCTGCTGGGCTATTTCCTCGCTACTAATTTTGCCGATACTGCCTGTATTAAATCTGCGGGATGTTTTTCCATATGCCATTACTACTGTTTCATCAAGCATGCTTATGGATTGTTTCATAGTAACTGTAATAAAAGATTGTTTGCTTACAGTGACCTCTTCTTTATTATATCCCACGCTTGTAAATACCAAAACTTCATTTACAGGAATATCCCCCAAAGTGAACCCGCCTTTTTCGTTTGTATAAGTCCCTTTTTTCGATTTAACTGCCGTAACTGATACGCTAAGCAACCCTACGCCATTTTCCCCAACAACTTTTCCCGACACTGTTATTGTCGTATCAAGCGCTGGAATACTTTTGTCATGTTTATCAAGCACAACAACATATTTATCTTCAATGATGTAAGAGAGTGGCTGGTTCAGGAAGCAAGTGCTGAGCGCCTCATTTAGCGATACGCTTTTTAGCTGAACTGTGATGCTGATCGTATGCTTTAGCTGCGCTCGGGTGTAGATAAAAGAATATCCAGTCTGGCTGGTTATTTCTTTAAGGGCCTTCTCCAAGGGCTCATTGCTTAAGCTGAGCGTAACTGTTGTTTGTCCATATCCCAGGCCAGAAGCCTGGAGACAGGTAAGCAGCATTATCATAGAAATCAGCCTCATAAGCAGTAAGGTTAGGTACTTTCGGACACAAATGTGTATTTCCATACTTTTGCATTGTTGGGTTTATTAAATACAGTTGTTTGCGCAATTGATTTTGGGTTGACCCAACATTCCGCCGGAAGTGCTCGCAACACTTCCGGTTTTTACTGGTATCAACCGGTGTAAGCTCAGCCGTCAGGGTAATACATAAATGATATTATTTTCAGTTTTAAATTTTACATAGCCATTTAATTGCAGTAGACGCAGCAACTTTTCTAATGGCTCACCTCTGCTTATAGTAGCATTAAACTGTTGTTTAAAATCACCCTGATAAACAATTTTTGCATTGTACCACCTTGCCACCTGGGTCATTATTTGTTCAATAGGCGCATCGTGAAAAACGAATAAACCTTCTTTCCAGCCGGTTGCTTCCTCTATATCAATATTGGTGGCTGTGGCTATTGTATCATCCTGTATAACCGCCTGCATTCCCGGAGCTAAAACTGCTTTATGCCTGTCATTTTGAACAAGCACTTTTCCCTCAACAAGCGTTATCGTCTTTTCTTTCTCTTTAGGATAAGCCTGCACATTGAAATGAGTGCCCAATACTGCCACCGTATCGCTATCTGCCAATACAACCTTAAAAGGAGCTTTTGCATTATGAGCAACTTCAAAATAGGCTTCACCCGATAGCTCAACCCTGCGTTCATTACTATGGAAAGCTGCCGGGTAGCGCAGGGTACTTTCTGCATTCAGCCACACTTTAGTGTTATCATTCAGTGTTACCTGAAACTGGCCACCCACGGGAGTAGTAAGCATATGTATAGCCTCTACATTTTTACCATCACTTTCTTGCGGGTATATTAAAACTTCATCATCTTGTTTTGATATATTAAGTGCTGCGGCAGTTGGCAGCGGGCCGTTTTTGGCATCGGCAAGATCAATAATGGAGCCATCGGGTAAAGTGAGCGTGGCTTTATTTCCTCCCGGTTGCAGTATATCTCTTTTCACTATTGGCGGTTTTTTGTTTGGGGAGGAAGACGAATTGGCGGTACGCCATACCGCAAATACGACCAATAAAATAATAAACATTGCTGCGGCAGACATCCATACCAACCCCATTTTCCTCCTTTTTGGTTTTTCAAACCGGCCACCTTGTTGCAGTTCCCGGAAAATTTGTTCAGACTGTGTTCTTTCCATCATCGCCAGGTTAGCTTCAATATTCTTTTCATCTGTCAGGTCTTCAAACAGTTTCATGTTTCTATCGTTTGCATTTACCCAATCATCCAGTTCTACATGTTCAGCATTACTAAGGGTATTGCGGATATACCCGGCAATAAGGTAGGCTACGCGATGGGCTTCCTTGTCCATATGGCTGTATGGATTGTTATTCATAATATTAAATTAGCACATGCTTCTTATAAGAAAGTACGCAAATGAGGAAACACACTACAAAGTTGAAAAGAAAATTTTTACCAGAAGACAATTTTTGCAATGCGGAGTAAGCAGCCGATAGGTCTCTGCCCTTACTAAAAGTCCAAAAAAAGATACTAAATGTAAATTTATATATACTTATTGTTATTTTTTGCTTACCCCACGTTTCCATGGCTGTAACTTTTCGTTTTATGATTTTATGGCCAGGGAAGAAAATGAAACGCAATACAAGGTAGTACGTTTAATGTTTCAAAGCAACAATATTAAGCGTATGAAGGATATTGAAAAGCTCTATCCGACAATGATTGCAAAAGCACTTGGTATTAATCACAGTAGGTACATTCAAAAATTATATAAGCCCGAAGAGTTTTCAGTTAAACAAATTGTAGAATTAGCAAATTTACTTGACATAAACGCACAGTTGATTATAGATGTCATTCTCAAACAATTAAATTCCTCTAATAGAATAAAAAAGAAACCGGTATAAAAAACGTCAATAAATTGTTGATCTTCGACCCCACATCAGACAAGCACCGGAACGTCAATTCAAACGATTCTTTGAAACGTTTACTGGATTTGAAGCAAACCAGTTATTTACTGCCTGCTTTTTGCATGGCGTTGCCGCCTGTGCTGGCGCCACGCATGGCGCGGTGACCTTCTTTGAACAACTGGAACCGGCTGGGCAATTCTTTTACCGGCCACCCATTGTTCGATTCATCAATGTCGGCTGTTTCCCGGTAAGGATCTATTTTGATGGCGGTTGCTTCCTTATCCTTAATAAATACCTTGCTGAAATTGTATTCATTCAACCGCCAAACGGATACAGGCACACGATCTGTTTCTTTGGTACCGTCTTTAAATGTCCATTCAATGATTACGGGCATCAGCATGCCGCCCTTATTGGAAAAGTTCAGCTCGTAAAAATTTTTTCCCACCCAGGTGCTCCTGTTCACTTCATCCGGCACTACCATCGCATCCTTTTGCTGCTGTCTCATTTTTTCGTCAGCCTGTCTGTTGAAATAATAAAAATCCCGCAGGGAAGTATCGGTATCGGTATAAAACTGAATGCTTTTATCGTTTTTGTTACGCTCCTGCCCTATATGAATAAAAGGTTGTTTTGCCAGCGCCTGCGCATTATGGGGATCATCCATCTTAAACCATTTCACGCTGTCCAATGCTATATCAACAGGCTCCGTTCCAAACCACCATCCGCGCCAGAACCAGTCGAGATCCACACCGCTTGCGTCTTCCATGGTACGGAAAAGATCGGCAGGCGTGGGATGCCTGAAAGCCCAGCGGCGGGCATACTGCTTAAACGCGTAATCGAACAGCTCCCTTCCCATGATGGTTTCACGCAAAATATTAAGTCCTGTCGCGGCTTTTGCATATGCGTTCCAGCCTATGCTCACCAGGTTATCGCCCATTGTCATAATGGGTTCCATATCATTTTTAGGCTGACGGGTATAGTCTGTGATCAAATAAGCAGGTCCTCGCTTGGAAGGATAATTGTTATCAAACTCCTGCTCTGTTAAAAACTGGCAGAAAGTATTCAGTCCTTCATCCATCCACCACCACTGGCGCTCATCGCTGTTCACGATCATCGGGAAAAAATTATGTCCCACTTCGTGAATGATCACGCTGATCATACCATACTTTACCGCCTCGCTGTAAGTGCCGTCTTTTTCGGTGCGGCCATAGTTAAAGCAGATCATGGGATATTCCATACCGCTGGATGCTTCCACGGAAATAGCTACCGGGTAAGGATAGGGTATGGTATACTTTGAATAGGTTTTAATGGTATGCGCTACTACCTTGGTGGAATATTTGCTGTACAAATTATATGCTTCCTTAGGATAATAGCTCATGGCCATTACTTTTTTTCCTTCCACCTGCACCGGCATCGCGTCCCATACGAATTTCCGCGATGAAGTCCATGCAAAATCCCTTACATTCTCCGCTTCGTATATCCATGTTTTGGTGGCGGTTGTTTTGTCTTTTTCGTTGGCAACCGCTTCCTCCAGCGTCACCACTTCCAAAGGGTCTTTCGCTGTTTGCGTCTGCTGCCATTTTTTATATTGTGCAGGCGTTAATACCGCATTGTAATTTTTGCATTCGCCCGTAGAGCCTACTATATGATCAGCGGGTACGGTCATCTTCACCTTAAAATTCCCGAACGTAAGCGCAAACTCAGCACCTCCTTTAAACTGCAGGTTCTGCCATCCCTGGAAATCGGAATACACCGCCAGCCTGGGGTACCACTGGCTCATGGTAAAAACGTGATTGCCGTCCTCTTCAAAAAACTCGTACCCTCCCCTGCCCATGTGGTAATACCTGTCAGGGATCTTATAATTCCAGTCGATGCTGAAAATGAACTTCTGCCCCGGCTGCAATGTAGCCGGCAGGTCGATGCGCATCATCGTTTGATTGATGGTATATGAAAGATTCTTCCCTGCAGATACCAGCCTGGTGATCTTTACCCCGTAGTCCTGCATTTTCCGCCAGTCTTCCAGGTCCATGATCTCATTGTGGTTCATCAGCGGCTTCATTTCCGAACGTGTATCACGGTTGTTGTCGCTGTTGGGGTCGTGGATGTTTTCATCCAGTTGCAACCATATATACTGGAGCGCGTCGGGAGAATTGTTATAATACGTAATGGTTTCCGAGCCGGTGAGCTTCAGGTTGGCTTCATCCAGCGTGCAGGTAATATCGTAATCGGCACGCTGCTGCCAGTATTTCGCTCCCGGGGCTCCGCTGGCTGTTCTGTACTCATTGGGAGTGGGCAGCAGGTAGCTCAACTGCTCAAAGCGGTTACCATGGTTGGAGCCGGGGTTGTTGAGATGCTGGGCTTTTACGCTCAAACAGGTTGTTAATAAAACAACGAAAAAAAATATACGTGTTTGCAACATATCTGTTTTTTAAAATTATCCTATAATTCCGCCAGTCTTTCCAGTGCCATCACCAGTGCAATGGAGAAAATACCTCCTGAAATAAACAATATCCATTCCCGGCGGGGTGTTTTAAAAACAGGTACAAATATAAAACCCAGCAGCATTACAGCCAGTACTATTAACAGTTGTCCCAGCTCCAGCCCTATATTAAAGGCCAGCAACTGTGTTACGATCTGCTCATTTTTGCCCATCATGCTGCGGAGGTAGTTCGAAAATCCCATGCCATGTATCAGCCCAAAAACCAACGCGGCGGCATACTTCCATTTTATTTTTTCTACATCGAACTTTTTTACCCACACGTTCTGCAAGGCTGTGATCATAATGGTAACAGGGATCAGGAATTCTATCCAGTTGCTGGATAGAAGTATTTTATTGTAAATGCTCAATGCCAGCGTTACGGAATGACCGATGGTAAAAGCCGTAACCAGCAGCAATACTTTCTTCCAGTCGCCCGGCAAATAGGGAAGGCAAAGCGCCACCACGAACAATATGTGATCGTAGCCTCTTATATCGGTTATATGATACAGGCCTTCCCGCAGGAAAAATGTAAAATCGTTCATAGAAGAAAGATTAGATTGGTGCATTTCAAACTTTCGCAGGCGGGTGATGACACCCGCCTGTAGGGCTCACTACCGGTCGGTGCCCGCCTGAATGACGTAGTCGGGCAGGTCCCACCGACCGGAAAATTTGCATAATACGAAAACTTGAAATACGCCCCCATCAGATTGAAAAAGTTTAAAATAAATCAGACTTTTGTAACTGCAAAATTTGTTTGGATGGTTCGTTCTGTTGTCCCGGTGATGCTCCTTTTGTTATCCTGCCTGTCGTTCAGGGAAGAGAATAAACATCCCTATTATGTAAGCGTAACCGAAATAGAATACATCCAGACAAATAAAGAAATAGGGATTGCCTGTAAAATTTTTGCCGACGATTTTGAGCAGGCGTTAAAAGAAATGTATCACACGAAAATAGACCTGTACAACACAAAAGATACCGCTTTAACAGGCAAACAGATAGCTGGTTATATTAGTAAACATTTACAACTGCTTGCCGACGGAAAGCCTGTACCGCTTCAATACCTGGGCTTTGAAATAGAGGGGGAAGCCGCCTGGTGCTACTTTTCATCCGCCAACATTGCTCCTTTTCAACAGATACAGGTTTTTAATGATCTTTTATACGAATACAAAAAAGAACAGGTAAACCTGATGCATGTAAAGGTGAACAGCAACCGGAAAAGCGGCAGGCTCACTTCGCCCGACAACAGGCTGAGCTTTGATTTTTAGTCATTGGCAGCCCGCCACCATCTTCGCGCCGGTTGGGATTAAATATTATGGCGGGAGAAGCCACCCTCGCAGAAAAAGAGCCAATTGTCATCAAAACAGCCTGGCTTACAATCTCCCCAACCACCGCGCTTTTGTTTTCGTATACTATGCTGTAAATACCACATGTTTAAATAGTGTTATAATCGTATGAAAACAGGTCGATATATGTGGTAAACGGAATAATAATTTTTAACTTACCCGTTAAACAGCATTAAGCTGCCGGCGGAGAAGGACAGAGGGCGGTACCAAAATACAATTGATAGTAATTGAGTCGGAACCCTGCAGATATTGACCTTATAAGCGGATGCATCAACAACGACCGTCAGGCACAGGAACGTTTGTATAAACAGTTCTATGTGTCTATGACCTCTATTTGCATGCGGTATACACGCAACGAGCACGACGCCATAGAGGTATTACACAATGGCTTTTTAAAAGTATTCAAGCATATTCACCAGTTCGACCAGGTGAAAGCCAGCTTGTATACGTGGATAAGAACCATTATGGTAAATACCGCCATTGACTTTGTTCGGCAACATCATAAGCACGCGAGGCAGCTTGAGCTGGATCAGGCAAACGAACCCTATATTGACAGCGAGGCGCTGCAAAAGCTGGACGCGGGTGAGCTGTTGCATCTTGTACGCAAGCTTCCGCCGGCTACACAAACTGTCTTCAACCTGTATGTAATAGAAGGATATACTCATAAAGAAATAGGTATTAAAATGGGCATCAGCGAAGGCACAAGCAAGTGGCATTTAAGCGAAGCACGGAAGTTATTGCAGAAATCACTCAAAACATTATATGTAGTATAATGAACCAGAAACTACCATACGAGAAACTGATCGCGGAAAAGATGCAGGAGCTTCCTGTGCTGGATGTCAACACATCGTGGCAGCAAATGAAGCGCCGGCTGGACGAAGAAATGCCTTTAGAAGGCGGCTCCAAAAAACGCCCCGGCGGTGGCTGGTGGTGGAAAAGCGGGCTGGTGATACTGGTAACAACCGCTGTTGGGACATACTTTTTTTACAATACCCGCGATGGCGCGAAAAATAGCATTGTGAAAACAATCCCGCAGGAACAAACCATCCATATTGCAGAACAAAACGAAACAATCACTCCTATAGATCAAACCTTTACACCTTCAGTAACTAATAGAAACAATAAGTCTGAAACCGGTATACCTGGCGCCAATACTGTTGATCCGGATGATTTAGCCGGTATCACCTCAGCTATTGAATCAACTACCGGGAACAAAAAACCGGTATCAAAAAACAGTACAGCTACATTCAAAAAGTCCGGAACAAATACAACCGGGTTTGAAAAGCAGGCACCCATCGCGACTGGCATTATAAAATCGCGGGACTACGCAGAAAAGACTTTTACCAATACCCCGAACACCCGGACTGATAATACACCTGATAATAAAAGCAGACATCTCAACACTTCAACGGCAATCAATGAAGCGCCTGTTGATGCTGCCACAAACAACAATGATCCGGATGGCTATAGCGGTTCCGCAGACAATGCTACCAGGCCAAATAACTACTCTGCCCCGGCATTAACCGGAACAACAGCCAACAGCGAAAATTATATGATGGCATCCGTACCCAGTGAAAACATTTCTTACAGCAACCACCTGCTATCAACCGTTGCGGATAGTCTTGCCGTACCCGCCACCGTATGGCAGCTTCCGGATGTTACCGCGCAGAAAAAAGCCATCCTGAAGGAAATGCGCAAACAGGAAAAAAAGCAGGAAAGGGAATTGGCTAAGTCGTACCGTTCCAACAGCTCATTCTGGGGCGAACAGCCCGACCGCTGGTTCGCGGCAGGACTTGCCCCCTATCAAAACGTTTCTATTGGCAGCCAGCAAACCTATAACTATAATTCGGCAGGCAATAAAAACATTGTTGCAGATTATATACCGGCGCCTTACCTGCAACTGCATATCACTAACAAGGTATATGTTTTGAGTGAATTCCAGTTTAACGCACCTCAGTCAACGCCATCGCTGCTGCTGTCGCAAAAGCAACTAACCGTGCCTATGAATACCATTGGCTATACAGAGAGCACCTACCTCCGCAAGCTGTATTATTTCAATATGCCGGTAAGCTTCTATTACAGTCCTGTAAAGAATTTTTACATCGGCAGCGGCATGCAGTTCTCTTCCTTTAACAGCGGGCTCGCATATATGGAACAACGCGCTGCTGATAACAGTCTTGTACGGTCGGAAAATATTAAGATCAAAGATGATTCGTTGTCTTCTAAAATTACTTCATCGGAATGGCGCTACCTGTTTGATGCCAACTACTATGTCAACCGTTTTATGTTTGGCTTCAGGTACAACCAGGCGTTAAACGATTTTATGAATATAAGAATAAACAATTCCTCTACTCCGGTGCATGCACGCAACCAGTCGTTCCAGCTTTACCTGAGATACAATATCATTGTAAGCGACAGGAGAAAATAGCCCCCTATTCTGAATGGTTTATTTTTTCCTGAATACGAATGTTAATGCAATATTTAATATTGGTTTGCAGTTGAATAGCTTACTTATATGTAAGTTTATTCATGAAAAGGAAGGGAATTTTTTTATTGAAGCTTGTGTGTATTATTTGCGGGTTGTTCGTTGCCGGGTTGCTGGTAGCTGACCGTTTTATTCAGTTCCGCATGAACGACCAGGAATTCAGGGAATATTTTTCACAGAAGGGGCTTCACCCAACGCTTGGCTACTACGAAAAACTGAGCAGGAAAATGCGTTATGCTTCTATTGGAAGTGATACCACCGCTACCTTATTCTATATTCATGGCGCGCCCAGTTCTCTCAGCTACTACAAGGATTACCTGAGCGACAGCCTGCTGCTGCGAAAAGCTTCTATGTTCGCGGTAGACAGGGCGGGATACGGGTTTTCAGGATTAGGACAGCCTGAAACTTCTATTGAAAAACAGGTACAACTGATCACACCCATCCTCGACAGCCTCAATCAAGTACATCACCCGGTTATTGTAGTCGCCGCTTCTTACGGTACTTCCATTGCATGCCGGCTTACGATGGACCGCCCCGACCTGGTAGACGGATTGGTTTTGCTGGCTCCCGCGCTTGCACCCGGTGAGGAAAAGGTATACTGGTTTTCGCATTTGATCGAATCGCCTGCGCTGAAATGGTTTATTCCACGAATGCTGCAAACAGCCAACGCGGAAAAAATACATCATAGGGAAGAGCTTACTAAAATGCTGCCCTACTGGAGCAACATCAGGGTTCCGGTAATCTATATGCAAGGTGATAAAGACGGGTTGATATATACTACCAACGCAGACTTCGCCAAGAAACACTTAACCGGCGCCCCATACCTGGATGTTCAAATGATCCCTGACAGGGGGCACCTGATCGCTTTCTCAGAAAAAGAAACGATCAAAAATAAAATTGTGGAAATGATTGACCTTGCGAAAATGAACAAAGAAGGAAGGTTAAGCGCCGTGCACCCCGCCGATGGCACAAGCAGCAACAGCAATGTTCAATAGTACCAGGAATTTTTCCTTAGCCTAAAGTTGCTTAATAAGTTTGAGTATATTGTAGCAAGAGGAAGCTCAGTTACTTAACTGGTATTATTTCAACGCCTAAACCTGTTTGTCATGAATTCCGGAATTATCTCTACGGTCCTTTTACCGCTTGCGCTGGCCATCATCATGTTCGGACTCGGACTGTCGTTGCAAATTGTAGACTTTAAAAGAATTTTCAAATACCCCAAAGCCGTTCTTACCGGTTCGTTTACCCAGTTGGTGCTGTTGCCAGTACTGGGTTTCACCATAGCAGCTTTGCTGTTATCCAATAACCCGGAGCTGGCAATTGGTTTGATCATTCTCGCCATGTGCCCAGGCGGACCCACTGCCAACCTGATAACACATCTTGCCAACGGCGATACCGCCTTGTGTATATCACTGACCGCTATTTCCAGCATCGTAAAAATTTTTACTATCCCGCTAATGGTAAATTATGCCATACAGCAATACATGGGCAACTCACCTGGTCTTCACCTGGATGTTGTAAGTTCAATATTAAAGATTGTTACCATCACTATTATTCCCGCCACCATAGGCATGCTGGTAAAAGCAAAATTCGTGGGCTTTGCAAAAGCAGCACAAAAGCCGGTAAAAATTTTGTCGGCCATATTTTTAGTGCTGGTCATTATCGCCGCTATCGCCCAGGAAAAAGATAGTATTGTTCAATCGTTTTCTATTGCCGGATCCGCAGCTCTTTTGCTGAATATTTCGGGCATGACCCTTGGATATTTTATTCCCAAAATCTTACAGCTTCCTGTCTCCCAAAGGGTGACCATCAGCATTGAAACAAGCATACAGAACGGCACTTTAGCGATTGCCATAGCCAGCAGTCCGCTAATGCTCAACAATTCAACCATGGCCATTCCTGCGGTTGTGTACAGCATCATCATGTTTATAACCGCCGGGATTTTTGTGAGCTTTGTCAGCAGGAAAAGTAAGGCGGCGCAGTAAGAGATATCAACGTAGAATACCTACCTTCTTTTTCTGCGAGTTCGCCGCCGTGAACTCGCTTTCCTTTTAACTATAAAGCCTAGTGCTAGTTTTTTTGTTACTTTTTGCGGAAAAAAGTAACGCAAAAAGCCACCCGAAATCCCTGCCAGCCGGCAGGCTGGGACTACGGCCGATTTCGGGTCCCGCAAATGCGGGATCGATTAAGCTTTGGTACTACTGTGGACTCAGCAACAGAAACCTGATACTTTTTCTCCGAACCAGGGCATATACAAAAACTGCAAAATACGAATACAACATGTCACGGCTCAATGATTGAGCACACTAATCGTTTACTCGCAATGACCTATAAGAGGTTGATGACTCCATAAGCTTCACGATCATTCAGTTTTACAAATAATCCATTCTCGTGCTGATACCCAGAGTACATCCTTTGTTTTGCGGGCTTGTGCTTACAGAGCTAATTATATATACCCCATATAGAAATTGCAGCAGACCTGTCCGCCGCAGGCAGATGCGCAGATTTAATCTGTGCATCTGCGGCTAAAAAATCCGGGGTATATCCTATTTTTTTGCGGGCCCGCCCCGCTGGGCTAATTTGGAATGCACCCATGTCAGCACCCAATTGCATTTATTTCATTAATTTAACGCTTTCGGGCAGTTAATTCAATACAGTACATGCACAATCCTTTGCTCAACCGGCGCACGTTTATTAAAAACAGTTCAAAGCTGGCCGCAGGTCTGGCACTGGTATCTTCCGTACCCAAAAGTTCCTTTGCTTTATTACGACATAAGCCCAAAATCAGGTTTTCTGTTATCGGCATCAATCATTCACATATATACGGAATGGCTGATACGGTGATACGCGGAGGAGGAGAGCTGGTTTCTTTTTATGCGAAAGAACCGGAGCTTGTGTCGTCTTTTTCAAAAAAATATCCGCAGGCAAAATTGAGTCGCGGTCAAAAAGAGATACTCGAAGACGCGTCTACACAACTCATTCTCAGTTCCGGTATACCTGTTGAAAGAGCGCCGCTGGGGATTGAAGTGATGCAGCACGGAAAGGACTTTCTTGTGGATAAGCCCGGCATTACCACGCTGAAACAACTGGCAGCCGTTCGCCGGGTGCAGAAAGAAACCAGGCGTTCGTATACCATATTCATTGAGCGGCTCGAAAGCAAGACGATCAGCAAAGCGGGGGCGCTGATAAAAGTCGGCGTCATCGGTAAAGTCATTCAAACGATGGGTACCGGGCCACATCGCATTAACCCTTCTTCACGCGAGGCATGGTTTTTTGACAAGAAATATTTCGGGGGCATTATTACAGATCTCGGCTCTCATCAGTTTGACCAGTTTTTATATTTTACCGGTTCTTCCAAGGCAGAAGTTATTTCCGCGCAGGCGGGCAATGTTCATCATCCGCAATATCCTGCTTTCGAAGATTTTGGCGATGTAATGTTAAGAGGCGACCAGGGCACAGGCTACTTCCGCGTGGATTGGTTCACGCCCGACGGATTGCAATCCTGGGGCGATGGCAGGATGACGATCCTCGGCACCGATGGCTATATAGAATTGCGCAAAACGCTTGATATAGGCGGTCGTGAAGGCGGCAATCATTTGTTCCTGGTAAATCAGAAAGAAACCCGCTACATTAACTGTAACAATGAACCATTGCCATTCAGCGAATTGTTTATAAGCGATGTGATCAACCGTACGGAAACGGCCATCAAACAGGAAGATTGCTTCCTGGCGGCGGAACTGGCATTGAAGGCACAGGCGAAAGCAAAGGAGTTGAGATTTGGGAAATGAAAATTGATCATTGTTCTCCGAATTCAGCACAGACTCTTCCTTCGTCAGAGTGACAATAAAAAAATAAAAATCAGCTATAATATAATTACACCACTATTTTCGTCTGCAAAATCATGCACAAATGCATAGCATTATTGATATAGCTGCTCCCATATACCACCGCTTGTTACGCTGAGGTACGAAGCGTCTGCTTACCAGGGCTGAAATAAGCAGGTGCTGTTATTTGCTCATTTCTTTCAATAACTGATGCCACTCCTGCAAAAGCTTCAAACACGTCCCGCAGTATTCATTCATCTGCTTAAATTTTGTATTTTCACCTTCACTTACATTTCTAAACGATCGGTTATGCCAAACAACAGACGCGATTTTCTTAAAGCTTCTTCCATGCTTGCCGCCGCAGGCATATTATCTCCGGATTCTTTGCTTGCCTCGCCATTACCTGAAAAAAAAATCAGGGTATTGGTTTGGGATGAAACAGGCGAAGCCCAAAAGCAGGCGTACGAAAATTTTCTCGGCAGGTACATCGCAGACCAGCTAAGCGCTCATCCCGCATTGACCGTAAGATCCGCCACACTCGATGATGCGGAGCAGGGCATAGGCACGGAAGCATTGAACAATACCGATGTATTGATCTGGTGGGGACATATCAGGCATGGTGAAATACCAGTAGCTAAGGGACAGGAAATTGTGCAGCGCATAGCGTCGGGGGCATTGTCGTTTATCGGGCTGCATTCCGCGCACTGGTCTGTTCCCTTTATTGAAGCGATGAATGAAGTAACCAAACGAAAAACATTTACTGACTACTCCCTGAAAAAAGAGGATGTGGAATTTATCGCCCCGGAAGTAAGGAAGTCTTTACCGAAGAGAACAGACCGCATTTCTCCGTATGCAGATGTCCGTAAGTTCCCCGATGAAAGCAAAAAGCTGCGGGTACACCTGCCCAATTGCTGTTTCCCTGATGTGGCCAACGATGGCAAGCCAAGCACTATCAGCGTACTGCAAAAAAATCATCCCATTGTTAAAGGGCTTGCTCTCAAATTGCACCTGTCGCAGACCGAAATGTACAATGAACCATTCCATGTACCGCAACCCGACCATGTATTGCTGGAAGAATGCTGGGACAGCGGTGAGTGGTTTCGCTCGGGGATGCTATGGCAACTGGGCAAGGGAAGGGTCTTTTATTTCCGGCCCGGACATGAAACCTACCCTATTTTCAGGGAAAAATGGGTCATGCAGCTGCTGACAAACGCGGTGCTGTGGATGGCGGAATCAAAAAATGCATAAGTGGCAGGAAAGGGTAGAGGATATTTAAAGTTGATGGTTTGTTGTTTGGGGTTGATGGTTTGATGCTTATGGCCCAAACACACACCCAAACCATAAAACTATAAACTATAAATCCGAGACTATAAACTGCAAACAATAAACCTTGAACCCTGCAACTTGCAAGTTACCACAAGCGTTGCGTTGTTGATTGAACTAGATCTTTGAAATTGTTGTCCGTATTGGTTTTGCCAGGAATCTAAAGTGGAAACGATTTGAAAATCATTTGAAAAGATTTCGTATAATTCTCTGATAATCAACTCACATGAATCAGGGAAAATACGTCTTTTCGCAAATAATGGCACAGATTTCACACAAAATGTTTTATAACTGCGTAAAGCGGTATAACGGTGATTATAAAGTCAAACAGTTCTCTTGCTGGAAACAATTCCTTTGTATGGCATTCGGTCAACTTACTCATAGGAAAAGCTTATCGGATACCATTTTATGTTTAACTGCTAATGCTACCAGGTTGTATCATCTGGGTGTGGGTGAAGTGATTTCAAAATCAACTTTGTCCGGAGCGAATGAACAAAGAAACTGGAAAATATATGCCGACCTGTGCCTGCTACTTATTCAGGAAGCCAAAAGTCTTTATTTGAATGAGGAGCATAGTTTGGAAGTGGATATTGACAATGACATATTTGCTATAGATGCCACGATCATCGATGTGCCACTTTCGGCTTTTTACCGGGCTAAATACAAGCATACCAGAGGAGGGGTTAAAGTACATGCACAGCTGGACGTCAAGACCTCCATTCCAGAATTCATTGAGATTACTCCTGGCTCTGTTCATGAACTCAACGTACTGGATATGATCCAATTTGAAGCAGGCAGTTTTTATGTCGTAGACCGCGGCTATATTGACTTTGACAGGCTTTACCGAATCCATCGTTCTGATGCCTTTTTTATAACAAGAGCCAGAAGTGATTTTAGTTTTGTCAGAACAAAGTCTTATCCTGCTGCTAAAGAAAGTGGTGTTTTATGCGACCAGAGAGTACATGCTAATAAGCAGTCCAACTTCTATGTATACAAGGATTACCCCGGGTGTTATAGAAGAATTAAGTTTTATGATATTGAGCAAGATAGAACCTTTGTCTTCCTTACCAATAACTTCGCTTTAAAGGCAACGGAAATAGCCACCTTATATAAACATAGATGGATCATAGAAGTCTTCTTTAAATGGATAAAACAGCACTTGAAAATAAAGTCATTCCGGGGCACTTCACAGAATGCAGTGAAAACACAAATATTGCAAGTGATCAGTATTCCTATTTTTGAAAAAGCGCATATACATGAATTGTTCTCAAATCCAAAACAACAACAAAATTTCAAAGAACTAAATCATAAACAATTGAAAATCTTTGACTAAAGACGCAACGCTTGTGGAAAGTTGCAACTTGCAACCTGAATAGCTTTCAGCGATCAGCTGTTAGCCCATAGCTGACAAATCATCCTTTCTTCCTCGTAAACCACCAGTAAAAAGGAATGCCTAATAAAATCAGGGTAAGTCCTATACCTGCTTCGCGGGGGCGTTCAAGAATGGTATTACCGATAAGCAGTACACAGAAAATGATAAAGATACCTGGTATAACAGGATATCCCCATGTTTTGTAAGGGCGTGGCGCATCAGGCATTCTCCTTCTTAAAATAAATACACCCAGCGTAGTGGCACCATAATAAATGAAGGCCGCAAATATCAGCATTTCGGTCAACTGGTCGAATGTGCCTGAAAGCACCAGCAGGCAGGCCCATACCCCCTGGTACCACAAAGCCCCGGCAGGAACCTGCGCACTGTTCAATTTGCCTACATTTGAAAAGAATACTCCCTCTTTCGCCATGGCATAATAGGTACGGGCATTGCTTAATATAGTGGCATGCGTGCAGCCCAGTGTGGATACCAATATCAGTATCGACATGAACATGACGCCTCCCTGTCCCCAAAATACTTTTACCGCTTCTACCGCCGCAATGGAATTACCGGCGGCGTTTATTTGTTCCAGTTGCGGAATGGGCAACAGTGACAGGTATGCGATGTTGGCCAGCATATAAATGGTAATGACCAGCAGCAGGCCCAATATGATACTCATAGGAACGTTGCGGTGCGGGTTTTTGATCTCACCGCCCAGCAGCCCAACCGAATTCCAACCTTCGTATGCCCAAAAAGCGCCCAGCATGGCGGTGAAAACAGCACTGCCTGTGACAGCGGTATCATTGCTGGTAGAAAAGTCGAACGCAGCGCCTATATCGGACTGGCTGCTGCCCAGTCCGAATACAATGATAAGCGCAATCCCCGCCAGCAGCAGCAGCAATAGCGCGGTGCTGATCCCCGCGCCTGTTTTAATGCCTGTGCTGTTCAACCAGGTAAGCACCACGATCAATACGATGGCAGTAAATTTTACATTAAAATCCGCAAAGGGATAAAATATGCCTGCTATATTAAAATCAGCCAGGGATGATAACATAGGCGGAAGATGAATAATGCTGTGAAGAGACTGGGCGAATACATAGGCAATGCTTGCTACCGCAGCGGTTTTAATGGCGGCAAAATTGGACCATCCGTACAGGAACGAAAAAAACTTGTTGTAGATCTTTTTATAGTATGCATACTCGCCGCCTGTATCGGCCAGCATACCGGCTATTTCAGCATTGCTCAGCGCTCCGAACAGGGTAATGATCCCACCCAGCAGCCAGCACACCAGCACCCAGCCGGGTGAGTGCAGCTCCGCAGCCATAGGCGCTACTTTTTTAAACACCCCCGAACCAATAATATTGCCAATTACCAATATAACAGCCAGTCGTAAACCAAGCGTGCGATTCAGTTGCGAAGAATTGTTCATGCAGTTAATTTATACAAATAAGCCTTTAAAATACGAAAATATTGTTGCCGGATGAGGAGAATGAACAGATTAATTTGCAGCACGATCAAACAGGAAGAAAACACCACAGGCACATAACAAAAAACCGGCAATAATGCCGGTTATAGATGGAAGACTATAGAAAATGAAAATCAGTTATTGCTGATGGAATATACACTCAACAAACGGATATTGCCGGTATTACTGTAATCATATTGATACAAGCCATCTTTGGCAACCACAAGCGCTAAGCCATTGGCTGCTATGACATCGTAAGATTCATTTACTTCTATTTGCTTTAATTGCTTAAGGTCAGATACATCAGATGCGTCATATAATCTTACACCACTGGTACCATCACAAATAAACAGCAGGTCACCGTCCTTACAAAGCCCGGTAGGCTTGGTTAAATCATATGTTTTTACAAGAACAGGGTTCATCAGGTCTTCGATGTCTACAATATTTAATTCGTTGGCAGTTCCCCCGCAGGAAGCGCCGGCATGCAGCGTTACATACGCGAATGAGCCATCGGTTACTACAGGGTCACAGGCACGGCCATGCGAAAACTCGCCGAGCTTGGCCGGAACAAGCGGGTTGCTGAGATCGTACATATACATGCCCGTCATAGAGCCCAGGAACAGTTTATTCTCAAAGGGATAAATGGTTTCCAGATCGAAGCCGGCGGAAAAAGTAGTGTCAAGCGAAGGGGCAGCGGCATTTTCAATGTTCACAATTCCAATGCTGTGCGGCTCACGTATGGCATACAGATAATCGTTCATCAGCACCAGGCTTGCCATAGAACCGGCCAAACCTTTGCCGGACGCAGCAGCGCTTGCCAATACATTCCCTGATTGGGTGTAAGCCGTTGTCTCAAAATACTTGCAACCAAAGCAGTCCACGCCGGGAAAGTAATTGGTTTCGGTAGTAGTGATCGTGGTATCTTTTCTTATCCAGTCAACCACCACCAGGCTATTGTCAATGACTGTCGGGTTCTGGTAATACCTGTATTGAAAAAAGTTTTTTATCTCTTTTGTTACGGTGGTTTGTTTGGGGTTCGTAATATCTATGGCTAATAAGTCGCTATACATATCGGCATATAAAATATTGCCTTTTACCGCCATATCCCGGTTGCCGGGAATATCCAGGAATGCTACCTGTGCAGGGTTGGAAGGATTGCTGTTATCAATGACGTGAATCCCTTTGTCCACTTCATTGAGGTATATAAAATTCCCTTTGATATAAATTTTACCCGCCGAAGTGATCTTTTCGGCTGGATTGCTGTTCATGGCACTATATACTTCTGCCCGCGTTTTGTATACCGGGGTTAGCATGGTATAAGTATAAGTACGGGTTTGCTTTACCGAGTCTTTTAAACAGCCTGTGAAAGTTAAGAACAAAGCTGTTGCCGTAAAAGCCATCAGCAGCCTGGATGTGGTTTTGAGTATCATGGCAAATCATTTTGTATGCTGACAGGGACTGTATTGAAACCGTTGCACACGATAAGTTTTTTTATGGAAATAATTATTCCGGCTCATTGAAAGGCGTCTATCCTGAACCTTTTCCTGTAATGCAGCGGGCTGAGCTTTTGCTTTGTTCTGAAGGTTTTATAAAAATGAGATACATCACCAAAACCGCTTTCAAAGCTGATATGCGATATAGAATGGTCAGTATTAACCAGTTGCTGCATCGCATAATTGATCCGGTATTCCAATACGGTTTCAATAAATGTTTTTCTTGTTACACGTTTAAAATACTTGCAGAAGGCGGTCGGGGTCATGCCGGCTATAGCGGCTGCTTTGTCAAGCGTTATTTGTTTTTTGAAGTGTTCAACAATATATGCCATTACATCATTGATCCTGGATTGATCGGCAAAGGAGGCAACTGTTGCTTCTTTTTCCTTATTCAATAAAACAAATTCTTTTGAGATGGCCAGTGTATGCAGAGCCTCAAGAAATAAGATCATTTTCTTGAAAGGATGGGGTTCTTTATCCAGGTCCAGTAATTTCCCGGCTGCTGCCTTGGCAGAACGATTCAGAAATTGTATGCCATATATGCTTTTTTGAAGCAGGTTATGAATAACTGTCATTTCCTTATTCGTAAAGAAATCTGCTCCCAGGCAATCTTTTCTGAACTGAAGCACCAAAGAGGAGGCATTGACCTTTCCTTTGGCCCGGCTTTCCAGTTTCCAGCAATGAGGCAGGTCGGGACCCAGTAATACCAGGTCGCCGGCTGTGTACTGAGACATATTGTTGCCTACATAGCGCTTTCCCTCTCCTTTCAAAATCAGGGTAAGCTCCAGTTCGGGATGAAAATGATAAGGTGCTGAAAAGGCTTTTTCATTGAATCGCCTTACCAGGAATGAGTTGGATGCGGCAGTTCGCAACGATTCCAGTGTTGGCTTAAGCATGGTATATTTTAGTTGTCTGCAATGTAGATTTTATTTAATTGGATAAAATAATCCACTAAATAGCCAAGTTAAGCATTTTTTAGGCTTTGTATAATCGTTTATTTTGTTGTATCTCATCACGTACAAAACAAACAAAAAATGGAAACAATGAACTTGCCATTACTGAATGATACAAAAAAGATCGATGATGCTACCATTCAGTCTTTCAGGAAAAACGGACATACGCTGATACCCGGCATTTTGAGCAGGGAAGAAGTGGATGTTTACAGGAACGTGATCAACAACGCCGCGTATAAATACAATACTGAAACCCGCGCCATGGAAGACCGGGATACCTACGGTAAAGCATTCCTGCAGATCATGAATTTGTGGGAAGTAGATGAAGATGTAAGGAAATTTACACTGGCAAAGCGGTTTGCAAAAATTGCAGCCGACCTGCTGGGTGTGGAGCATGTACGTATTTATCACGACCAGGCCCTGTACAAAGAAGCCGGCGGGGGATTAACGCCCTGGCACCAGGACCAGTATTATTGGCCAATTGATACGCCTAATACGGTTACCATGTGGATGCCGTTGATTGATATTACCGAAGAAATGGGCATGCTCACTTTTGCATCGGGCACACAGAAAACGGGCATGGTAGACAGCGTGGCTATTTCCGACGAATCGGAAAAAATGCTGGATGAGTATGTAAAACAAAACGGCTATCCGGTTACCCGTCCCCAGCGCATGAATGCGGGCGATGCTACCTGGCATTACGGTTGGACATTGCATTGCGCACCCGGGAACGCTTCTTCCAGCACACGCGAAGTAATGACGATCATATATTTTGCCGATGGCGCTAAAGTAACTACACCTAAAAATGAAAACCAGGAAGCCGACCGTCAGCGCTGGTTGTGCGGCGCTGAACCCGGCTCCAATGCGGCCAGTGCTTTGAATCCTGTTGTGGTGTGAAGAAACTTTAATTCAACTAAAAGTTCGTTGAACGTATTCTGGGAATCCCAACTGTGTCGGGAAAGCAATCTCATTTGATGACATAGGTTTAAGCATTTGGGGTTGCTTCTTCCAACCTTGGGTCGGGATGCCAATGCATATTATTCAGTTTGATGTTTTATCAATTGGTTATAAAATTTACTTTGCTGAAGTATAAATTCTGTCTTCCTTTAAATTGAAAGCCTTCTGCCTTTTCTGTTACTTTTTTACGGAAAAAAGTAACGCAAAAAGCTGCCCGAAATCCCTGCCAGCCGGCAGGCTGGGACTACGGCCGATTTCGGGAACGCCTTGATGAAGCTTTAGTACTACTGTGAACTCAGCAACAGAACCCTGATGTGTTTGCTGATAACTCAGCCGACTCAGGATGCTTGCAAATCAGAAGGCTCCGACAAACAAATGCAATATATCATGGGGTTATCAGACAAAAGTTAAAGTTTTCTATTGTTGTATTGGAGGGTATCATTCATAAAATACTTAGCAGTATTTTGTGAAATGAGATATTTTTTTCTGTTTCTCATTGTCGTACCAATAATATCACGTGCACAATTTGAGAATGATAGCACGCCTGATATCAGCATAGCATTTTGCAAAGAACACAACAAATATGTTGATTACCCTCTAAATAAAAAATGGTTAGCACTGGATTCTCAAAGAATTACAAACGTATTTAATAAAATACCGGAATGCAATGGTAATATGGAGAAATTAAAAGCAATTCTTCCATTTTTATTTCAGAAAAAAAATCACAATATTGTAGAAACTTATGATACCCTTGATAATAAGCTTTATCTGGTGAGACATACTTTTTTTGGTGGTTATACCACCTTTGGTGTAAAAGTACTTTACACAGAAGGGAGTATTATCAAAATTAAGCTGTCATTCAGTACTTATGAGAGACTGATCGAAAAACATCACCTGAAATGGTTGAAGATTCCTTTGTATTGTGATGGCGGCGAAATTATTTACGAGATTACGTATAAACAGGAATTGGATAATTTTAATGAGAAAGTAGGCAAGTTGTACATAGATCCACGGGACAGCAACTATCGTAGGGAAATTGCACAAAAATTCTTCTCAGATCCTTTTATGTCCAGCTTATCTTTAAAGAAATTACACGTATTCGATCATTTTTGGAGAACAGCGTTTGACCATCTTCGTTATTTTATAACAAATGTTGATACAACTGCGATGGAGAGCTTATTGTATTCACCCAATCCTGTCAGCAGGCTGCTCGTTGCCCGTTCCCTGAAATATCTGATATCCGGGGCGAGATATCATCCTGGTCTGCTTATCACCAATTGCATTAATGAGATTTTATCAGAAGATACTATAGTTAAATCCGGGTATTTGAATTATCATCAAAATATTTCTGATTATACTTACTTCAATATCGACAAGGATTTTGAAATGTTGTTGAAGACGCAATAGATTTAACAGAGAGAAGCGGTCTTCGGGCAGAAACTGCTATACATTATTTCCTGTGACGTAAAATATATTCCAAACCATTTGTCAATTTGCCAATCCAAAGTGCGCTACCAGCTTATCATACTCCTTTTTTGAAAGGGTGATCATACAGCCATGGCGCACCTGCGGCGGCAGGCTGTATTTATCCCAGTCATTAAAAAAAGTATATCCCGATGCCTGGTACCAGGGACCATTCATATTGTCTGCAATAGAAAGTCCGTAGGAAACGCCCGGGTATTGCTCGTAATACAGGTAAAAGATCTTTCCATCGGGTGACGGGATCAGCATGGGCGCTTCCCGGAAGTTTGGGCTGATGGAAGGCCCGGGTTCGGAATAAGACCCAAGTAGTGACGGGGCCTTTGCAATACGGATCGTTTTACCGGTTGTCCAGTAAAGTGTGGGATACACTTCATCTTTGATAATCGCGTAATAGTTACCAGCTATCTTCCTGAGAAATGCATCAATAGTGCCCATATCCCACTGAAAAAGTTTGGTGGGATACGCTGAGAAAGTTTTCAGGTCTTTTGATTGCACATACAAGGTACGCTGACTTGCCCAGTATCTTTCCGGGTCTTCTTTGCTCCCGTTCAGATGCGGTGTATGCCAGGTAAGAATATAGCGGGATGAATCCGTATCGTAATACAACTTAGGCGCACCAATACGCTGCAGCGCGTGCGCATATCCCGGCGTTTTTTTCAGGTCAGGAGTATAAGTGCTGTACTTTGTCCATTGTATTAAATCGTCAGACACCCAGAAATTGATATCCGGAGATCCGTCACTGGTATTGCCCACAATATAATACCGCCCGTCATGCCCCTTGCAGATATCAGGATGCCCTTTGTAATCTTCAAACACGCGCTTGCCATCGTTCAGCAGCTTCCAGTGCAAACCATCCAGACTAACGGAATAGTATAAGCGCCCATAATCTTTGTGTGTCATGTGCGCAAACAGGTAGGCTTCATGCATAGGCTTCTCCGAACCGCTTACCTGTCCCGGAGGGTTGGGCTGCTGCGCCTGCGCTACACTGCAGGCAATAAGTAAAAGCACATTCAAAATCACATGGTTTGCTCTCATGTCAGTAAATATTTAAGTACAGTATATGCAAGCATCACTCATTTATTTCGCCGCAGCAGGAACTGCCAGCAGCTGATCTGTTTTTATTGGTTTACCAAAGTCGGGAGAACCATCCGCTTTCCAGGAAAAAGGCTGGGCACGGGGCGAACGCGCACCTCCGCAACCCAAACCGGGTTGATCATTGGCATGATACAGTATCCAATCCTGCTTTCCGTCAGGAGATTTAAAAAATGAATTATGTCCCGGCGAGTAAATGCCATCTGCAGCCGATCCTTCAAATACGGGTTGCTCATTTTTTATCCAGTCAGATGGATTCAGTAAATCGCCTCCTTTCAATCGCAGCAGACCCAGCGCATAATGATCCGTCCAGCAACCCGACGCAGAATAAATCACGAATAAGTGGTCATTATGGATCAATGATTGAGGTCCCTCATTAACCAGCACAACTCTGTCGCCTTTTGCATCTGTTAGCTTTCCGTGTTTTTCCCAGTCAAATTCCGGCTTCGAAATACAAACACGTGCTCCTGAAATGGTCCAGGGATTAGACATGGGCGCGATATAAATATGCTGCTGCGTATTGTCATCTCCTTCCCAGCCAGACCAAAGCATGTATAATTTTTCCTTCCATTCAAATACATTGCCATCAATCGCCCACTTATTGGAAGCATCTGCCACCTGCCCTTTTAGTACCCAGCTTTGCGAAGTAGGGTCCGGTGAACTATTTTCAATAACATACATACGTTGCTTGCCCATATCGCCGTTCGAAGCGGCAAAATACATGTACCATTTGCCATTGATATAATTGATCTCCGGCGCCCATATATGCTTTGAATAAGGCGTACCGGCAGGTGGCGTAAAAACAACGTTTTCCTTTGCATAAGGCAAATCGGTAATGTTTTTTACTTTCCATACACTCAGCCGGTTAGCCAGTGTGTGGGTATAGTAATAATAGCCGTTTTTGTAAATGCTGAATGGATCAGCGCCTGAAGGCAATAACGGGTTGGTAAATACAGATTGTTGCGTGGTAAGATATCTAAAGCTGGCAGGTTCGGCAACAAGCCTTTCAAACTCATTTCCTTTTTCAAACCTGATGTCAACAATACCCGTAAGTCTTGGGGCAACAGTAGCAGAGTCATGATGCGTATGCATTACATACTTCATTTTTCCATCGGGAAGCGTTAACAGATCACCGTGGCCCGTACCTTTAATGCCAATATTGTTACGACTGATAACAGGAGAGAGCTTTTGCTTGATCCAGGGACCCATAGGATGGTTGCTAACGGCATACCCTACCGCATAATCCGGGTTACGGAAATCGTTGGCGGAATAGATCAAATAATATTTTCCTTTTCGTTTGATAACCGTTGGGCCTTCGGCAACAGGCCATGGCGCATTCCATGTATTTTCCCATCCCGGTTCTGCATGCAGTACTTCGCGGGCCGTAGCAGTATCCACATCGCTTAAATCAGGTCTCAGTTTTGCAACATAGATCCGGTTCCCGTTGGTAAGCCTTACATGATACATATACAGGCTGCCATCATCATCCCTGAATACATAAGGATCAATTTGCTTACCCGGGCCGGAAAGTGAATCCTTTCGTTGCTGACGAAATGGTCCGAGCGGACTGTCGCTAACGGCAATGGCTATCTGCTCGTTGGCTGTGTATGCCATGTAAAATTTCTCATTATACTTAAATACCTGTGGCGCCCAAAATCCTTTGTCACCAAACACCTCTCCTTTCTTTAAAGCATACCCGTTATTTGTACCTGCAGGACCACTCCAGTTCACCAGGTCTTTTGAAGTATAAACAAAGAAGCCGGTATTGCTTCTTCCGCCCGTGCCGTATAAATAGTAGGTACCCTTATAGCTGAAGATGGTTGGATCTGCCAGTGCAATGGGTGATGTCTGCGCCTTTAAAAATTGTATGCACAGCATCAACAGCAATGTTGTCCAAAAGTTATATCTTCTTTGTGTTTTCATCATCCATCCTGTTTATTAAGCAGAAGCTTCTTCCACAAAGAAAATCAATACGCGTTATTTTGCTGAAGATTTGTGTTATTCTCTACTTCAATCTGAGGCAGAGGAAGACGAATATGTTTACCCACCACAAAATTGTTGAAGTCGGGGTCGCGTTGTTTTACAATATCAACACCCGCCTGTGTTTCAAGGTCGCCCCATCTTTTCAAATCGGCCCAACGAACACTTTCACCACAAAGCTCCAGCACCCTTTCCACCTTCAGCCGGTTGCGGAAAAGCGTTTTATCATTGCCAATGGCCGGGTAGGCAGTAGCCAGAGGAGCTATGCCTACACGGGCCCTTACAGTGTTTACATATTGATAGGCATCGGCTGTCTGGTCTAACTCATTCAGCACTTCCGCATACATCAACAAAATATCGGCATAGCGGAGCATCCTGAAATTGTTCTGTGCAAAATAATCTTCATTGTTGCGGTAATAATCACGGGAGTATTTACGGAACCATGCTTCCTCTGCTCCCCATTCCCAACTGCGCCCATATATTTTATCACCAAAATCGGCTTCCAGCGCGGGA
This sequence comes from Chitinophagaceae bacterium, assembly GCA_019638615.1. GTDB lineage: Bacteria > Bacteroidota > Bacteroidia > Chitinophagales > Chitinophagaceae > Agriterribacter. The sequence goes on from JAHBTL010000024.1 coordinate 71,920, forward strand.
TAAAACAGCGTATACCGCAACCTCGGATCTATATTGTCATCGGTGGTCTTCTCTTTTTTAAACTCATTTACAACCCAATAGCGCGCCTGCCCGTCAGACCAGCCAATACCACGGGGCGCAAAAAACTGCGGACGGTTGGTGCTCATGGTTTGGTTTACGCCATCACCGTCACCGCCTTTGTTAACATCTGAAAACTGGATTTCAAAAACGGACTCACTGTTGTTTTCACGAACGTCTGTAAAATTATCATTGTAGTTGGCTACAAGCGAATAGCGGTCCTTGCCTTCGCCGGTAAAGAAATAATCAAGCGCTGCTTTCGCTTCAGTCCATTTATGCTGCTGCATATACAAGCGCGCAAGATATCCCTGCACGGCTCCTTTGGTAGGTCTTCCCACATTGGCTGCGTCATATGAAACAGGTAACGCTGCCAGCGCTTCCTTCCAGTCTTTTTCCACCTGTGCCCACACCTGGTCGAGTGTACTTTGAGCGGGAAGATCATCCGGCTTGGAAGGTTCCAGCACGAGCGGAATATTTTCCCACATCAGGCCTGCATAGTAATAATGCAATCCACGCAGGAATTTTGCCTCGCCGATCAATTGTTCCTTTGCCGCCGGGTTGGAGAAGCTGATATCTGCCACATTTGCCAACACCTGGTTCAACCGGAAAACCGCTTTGTAAGTATCCCTCCATGTGTTTACATTGCCTTCCCAAAAATTGTAATTAATATACTGGAAGCGGGTCCAGTCGGCCAATTCAACCCACGGACTGTTACTGAACCCTTCATCGGAGGTGAGATCCAGCCGGAAGTAGATCCATCTCGACCAAAGACCTGGTTTGTAAAACATGGCATAGGCCGCATTCAATCCTTTCTGTGCGTCCGATTCTGTTTTCCAGAATACATCTTCCGTAAGTGTATTTGGATTTTCTACATCCAGCGCTGATTTTTTGCAGGAAGCAATCAGCATGGATGCGGTCATGATAATTATAATTGATAGTATATGTTTCATAACAGATTTGTTTAGGTAAGTATTAAAATCCGAAAGACAAACCAACACTCACCATTTTTACATTCGGGTATATGAATCCTTCCACCCCTCTTTCATAAATGCTGGCGTTATTGAACTCCGGATCAATGCTGGTAAATTTGGTAATGGTAAGCAGGTTTTGTCCTGACACGGAAACCTGTGCATTATTGAAGCCTATTTTACTGACAAGGCTTTCAGGCAGAGCATAGGAAAGCCCTATATATTTCAGTCTAAGGAAGCTCCCGGATTCCAGCCAGCGATCGGTATCACCTCTTGAGTTAAGCGTAGAGGCGTATACAACTCTTGGAAAATCAGTATTGGGATCTTCGGGCGTCCAGGGTTTTATACCGGCGCGGTAGTTAGAATTATCATCAAAGCGATCTACCAGGCTCCGGTAGGTATTATACACTTTATGTCCAAAGGAACCGAACCACTGCATGGTTAATTCCAGGCCCTTCCAGTTAGCTCCAAGATTAATCCCCGTTTCTAACTTGGGCCAGGGGCTTCCTACTACTACTTTATCAGAGTTGGTGATCTGTCCATCTCCATTATTATCTTTAAAGCGGATGTCGCCCGGTTTTGCAGAAGGCTGTATTACTTTATCATCTTTATTTTTATAATTGTCTATTTCGCCCTGGTTTTGGAACAAGCCATCTGTTTGCAAAACATACCACATACCCAGGGGCTGTCCTATTTCGCTAACGGTATTGCCTACATAAATTTTTGTTCGCCCGTAACCCAGCTCTAATACTTTATTTCTAAGCGTAGAAAGATTTACACCAATACTGTAACCAAAGTTTCCCTCTTTGCGATAAGTAGCGGAAAGCTCAAACCCGGTATTGCGCACAGTAGCCGCGTTCACCACGGGATTACCGCCATCATTACCGGTAGTATAGGCAATAGGCATTGACGTTAGTACATCTTTTGTAGTGGCATTAAAATATTCAGCCGTTACCGTTAACCGGTTATTGAACAGGGAAGCATCCAACCCGATGTTCTTCTGAACAAGCTTTTCCCAACCGAGATCCTGGTTTACAAGCCGTACCTGGGTAGCGCCCGGCAAAACGGTTTGCCCCGTGCCCATAGCAATCGTGCTGAAGGTATTGATCACAGCCAGGTAATCCCATGCGCCGATATTACTGCTGCCCAGTGTGCCATAGCTTGCCCTCAGCTTCAGATCATCCACCCATGATACATTAAAAAATTCCTCCCTGCTGATACGCCAGGCGGCTGAAACAGAAGGAAAATTACCCCACCGTTTGTTGGGGCTTAAACGGCTGGTGCCATCGCGGCGTAACACCGCATTGATTATATACTTATCATCGAACTTATATTCCAGCCTGCCCAGGTAGGATAATATAACCGCCTCGGTGATATATCCGCCGGTTTGCGGTTCATTGCCCTGGTCAAGCGTACTGTAATATCCTCCGGCCGGGTTTACGAGCAGGTTACGTTTGGTTCCCCATATTTGCTCATAACGGTCCCGCTGGTAGGTTTGACCTGCTACAAAGTTCACATCATGTTTGCCGAATTGTTTGGTAAATGTGAGCGTATTGTCTATTTGCGTAGAAAAGTATTTGGCCATATTCTGGTTGGCAATAGCCGGGTCATATGGCTGGTTCAATGTCCAGTTGCCCTCTTTGCGGAGATATTTATAATTATCGTGGCTGGTTTCCAATCCGGCGTTGAACCGGTACTTCAGCCAGGGAGCAAGTTTCAGTTCAGTCCAGAGATTACCCCTTATACGCAAATTGGTATTGGTGCGGTCTTCCAGGTCGGCAATAGCCACGGGGTTAGTGCCAAATGTACGGGCTTTGGCTTCATTACCATAGCCATAACCACCAGGGTTGTTCTCATCATAAATAGGAATAGTAGGTAATAACCTCACCACATCGGCCACGGGGTTACCGGATATCTCATCCGATTTTGCATTTGAAACAGCAATGTTTTCACCAATACTAAAAATACCTTTTGATCCCTGTGAGTTTACACGTAAGGTAAGACGATCGAAATTGGTGCTGATAACGGTTCCTTTGTTGCCAAAATAATTCGCGGAAACCATATAGCTGCCGCTGTTGCCACCACCCGAGAAAGAGGCATTCACATCATTCATTATACCGGTTTGATAAGCTGCGTCCTGCCAGTTGGTATTATTTTCCAGTGCCAGGTCCTGGTGGGGCACGCCGGCATTATCGTATGCCATATAGTTCAATCGCGCAAATTCTTCTGTATCCGCCAGTTTGTAGCGCGGCATTACCTGCAAGCTTGATTTAGCGCTTACATCCACTTTCATGGGGCCCTGCCGCCCTCTTTTAGTGGTGATAATGATCACACCGTTGGCAGCCCTGGAGCCATATATGGCAGCGGCTGAAGCGTCTTTAAGGATTTGTATGGATTCAATGTCATTGGGATTGAAATCACGGTTCGCTGTAGTGATCAATCCGTCAATTACATACAAAGGACCGGTGTTGCTTAAATTTTTAACGCCACGTATCTGCACATTCGCTTCTGAACCGGGGCGGCCGGAAGCTCTTACATACACCCCCGAGGCAAGTCCCTGCAATGCTTCCGCTACAGTAGTAGCCTGCCTCTTTTTCAACTGATCAGGATCTACCACGGCAATAGCGCCTGTAAGATCTTTTTTTCGCTGGGTCCCATATCCCACTACCACCACCTGCTGCAGGTCTTCCGAAACTGCCGACAGCGTAACTTCAACAACATCCGAAGCCCCTGCGGTTACTTCTTTTGTTACATAACCTACATAGCTAACAATCAAAACATCACCTGAAGCCGCCTGGATGCTGAATGCTCCGTTGAGATCGGAAACAGCGGAAGTTTTTTTTGATTTGGAAACAATAGTAGCGCCGGCTAATGCCTCTCCGTTGGCGCCACGCACAACGCCTTTATACGTTTGCTGCGCCTGGGAGGCCAAGCTGATCAGCAGGAGCATGAACAGCATGGCAAATCTGTTAAGCAGTCGTTTTATCATATCATATGGTTTTGAAATCTAAAAATCAGCCCGGGCCGAAACAACGATTATTCCAGGCTGCATTTCTCTTTCAAAGTAATTTCTTTAAGCAGAGATCATCTTTCCATATCGTATCAAAATCTTATCAAATCATTCCAGGCAGTAAACCCAATCTGTAATTGCTTTAAATTGTACCGGAAATGAGAAGGGGCTTATATCTCATATTATCACTAACGATTGTTGCGCAATTGCAGGCTCAGCAATTCAATTTCCGCCATTTCAAAGTGGAGAACGGCTTGTCGTACAACTCTGTAATGGACATTCTGCAGGATAGCAGGGGCTTTATGTGGTTTGCTACCAAAGACGGACTGAATCGTTACGATGGATATACATTTAAAATTTACCGGAACATTGAAGGCGACACTGAAAGTATAGGCAGTAACTCCACTTATAAACTGCTGGAAGATGCATCAGGGAACATACTGGTAGGCACTTATAATGGCTTGTACAGATTAGATATCCAAACCGAAAAATTTACATTGCTATCATCTCCTCCCAATGGAAGGGTAAGCGGTATTGCGTTTAATGGCAAAGGAGCATTATGGTATACAATGGATGGAAATATTTATCGCTATGATACTGCTTCCGGAAAATCGGCTTTGCTAAAAGATGGAGCCGGAATGGGCGCCTCCTGTATGAACATATCTTCGGAAAAGCAGATATGGATTGGATTTTCCGATGGCCAGATAGCAAAAATTGATGATTCAGGCAAACTGATACGGCATAAGGTTATACACGACACGAACAACAAGATCAGCCGGTTCATAGAATGCCTGCTGCCGGTAGATAGCCAAAATATTCTGGTGGGTACCAGCATGCGTGGACTTTTGTTATATAATACCGATACAAAAGAAACAAAACGCCTTCTCAGTGTTAGCAATGATGGCACAGAATTATATATCCGCGATTGTATCGCTATAGGGAATAATGAATACTGGATAGGGACGGAATCCGGCATTTGCAGTTGGAATGCAGAAACACACTCCATCATCAATATTACGAAACAGCAGGGCGATCCTTATTCTTTATCAGACAATGCCGTATATGCTTTGTGTAAAGACACGGAAGGCGGCATTTGGGCAGGCACTTACTTTGGTGGTCTCAACTATATGCCCAGGCAGTTTAATCATTTTGAAAAGTTTTACCCGGGTGGAAAGTACGCCATAAGCGGTAATGCCGTAAGAGAAATTGTGCAGGATAAATATGACAGAATATGGGTGGGAACGGAAGATGCCGGGCTCAATATGATGGATCCTGTAAGCGGAAATTTTAAAAATTTTGCTGCTGATAAAAAGCCCGGAAGCATATCTCATTACAACGTTCATGGACTGGCGGCACTTGACAACGAGCTATGGGTAGGATATTTTCATCATGGCATAGATGTGATTGACATCAACACACTTAAGGTAATACGGCACTATTCGGCAGGGGCCCGCCCGGGAATGTTGAAAAACAATTTCATTCATTCGATACTTCGCACCAGGGATGATAAATTGCTGTTCGCTACCGCGGAAGGCGTACATACTTATGACAAAGCCTCAGATGCATTCACCAGGCTCACAGAAATGCCTGAGTATCTTTTTTATACCTGCCTGCTGGAAGACAACACAGGCAGGATATGGGCTGGTACATTCAGCGATGGCTTATATTATTTCAATCCCCAAACAGGAGAAAAAGGCGCTATAAAGCTTAAGCGGAATGATACCACCGGTCTTATCTCCGACCGTGTAAACCTTTTGTTTGAAAGCCGTTCGGGGCGTATTTGGGTAGCCACCGAAAACGGTTTGTTGAGCATTGATCAGTCAGGCAATATCACAGCGCTGTATAATACGCACCGGGGAATGCCAAGCAATATGGTATACAGTATGCTGGAAGATGATGAAGGGAAATTATGGGTAAGCACTTCAATGGGGCTTGTATACCTCAGCCCGGAATCGGGTGTTATAAGAACCTTTACCAGCAGCAGTGGCTTGCTTACAAACCAGTTTAATTACAATTCTGCCCATAAAGATAAAAACGGCATCATGTACTTTGGAAGTGTTGGCGGGTTGATACGCTTTAGCACCAAAAGCCTGGTGCCGGAAACTTCCTTTCCTCCCGTTTATTTAACCGGGATACAAATCAATAATGAAGAAATTGAAGCCAAACGGCCTTATGGTTCCGCATTAATGAACAATTCCATAACCAGTATTAAAAAGCTCACATTATCGCACCTGCAAAATAACCTGAGTCTTGATTTTGCAGCTTTACGGTTCTCCAATCCGGATATGGTAGAATATGCTTACTTTTTAAAAGGACTTGATGACAAATGGATTTACCTCAAAAAGAACAGGAAGGTTTTTTATACAGACCTTCAGCCGGGCACATACGAATTTCAGGTAAAAGCAGCTAACGAAAAAGGAGAATGGAATGAAGCTGTAACAAGCCTGGCAATAGAAATTACGCCTCCGTTCTGGAAAAGTAATACGGCGTATGTGTTGTACTTTTTAATAATATTGGGTATTCTTTATGTTATATTCAGGTACAATAAAAAATACAATGAACAGAAGAACAAAGTAATCTTTGAACAATTAGAGCACGAAAAGGATAAGGAGATCTACCGGTCTAAAATTGACTTTTTTACCAACATCGCCCATGAGATAAGAACGCCGCTGACCCTGATTAAGTTACCTCTTGAAAAGATCCTGGGTATTGCAGATACGCATCCTTCAATTAAAGAAAAACTACTTGCGATGGAAAAGAATACTGACCGCCTTATTCAATTAACCAACCAGTTACTTGATTTCAGGAAAACGGAGAACGAGCACTACAGGCTGAGCTTTGTCAAAACCAACATCAGCAGCATGCTGCAGGATGTATATGAACGCTTTAAACCCGCGGCTGTCGAAAAGGGCAAAAACATGCAGATCCATCTGCCCCGCATACCATTGCAGGCTTATGTTGACCCTGAAGCGCTCACTAAAATCATAAGCAACCTCGCAGACAATGCTGTAAAATATGCAGACCAGGACATAGCTATAAAACTACTGCCGTTCAACAGCGAGGATGAATATTTTACCATACAGGTTTTGAATGACGGGCTGATAACAGATGCCGCTTTAAGGGAAAAAATATTCGAGCCGTTTTTCAGGATCCATTCGCATGAAAAAAAAGAAGGAGGAACAGGCATTGGGCTTGCTTTGTCCCGGTCGCTGACAGAGCTGCATAAAGGTACGCTTACACTTAACGCATCTGATGACGGGAAAAATGTTTTTACCCTGCGGTTACCCATTCACCAGGAACTGGAGTTCAATCTTACGCAGGAAAAAGCGGAAGAGCCTGCTCAGCAAAGCGATTTTTTTGCAACGCCGGAAGATCATTCCAAACCCAACATCTTACTGGTAGATGACAACCGGGAAATATTGTCATTCATTGCCGGAGAGCTTACTGATAAATATTCTGTATATCTTGCTTCCAATGGCGCCGAAGCGCTTCGCATGCTTGAGGATAAAGCAATTCAACTGGTGGTAAGTGATATTATGATGCCTGTAATGGATGGATATGAGCTTTGCCAACGCATGAAGTCAGATATTAAATTCAGCCATATTCCCATTATTTTACTTACCGCTAAAAACAGTATCCAATCAAAGGTAGAAGGACTTGAAGTGGGTGCTGAAGCATATATAGAAAAGCCTTTCTCTCAAGCCTATCTTGAAGCACAAATCGCAAGCATGTTCCAGAACAGGGAAAGGATGATGCATTTTTTCAGTAATTCGCCGCTGGTACATATGCGGTCTATGGCACATTCAAAAGCCGATGAAACCTTTTTGGAGAAGCTGCAAAATGTAATACTGGATAATATTGACGATGCAGACCTGGATACAGAGAAGCTGGCCAAGAACCTGAACATGAGCAGGTCTACCCTGTTCAGAAAGATAAAGGATCTCTCCAATCTTACACCCAACGAGCTGATCAATATCATCAGGCTAAAAAAAGCCGCCGAATTGCTTAAGGATAAAAACCTCAGGGTTTATGAAGTTTCGTATATGGTGGGGTATAAACATCCATCCAACTTCAGCAGGGATTTCAGCCGGCAGTTTGGCAAAAGCCCCGCTGATTTTGTAAAGAATCTTGATATAGCTGAATAAAAATATCTATGGACAAACAAAAAGCGGATTTTGGAAATATTTTGCATCAGAGAGGGAACCGCCTCTTATTGTTTAATTGTTATCTTGGTCATCTATAATATTTATTAAATTGTAAATTTTAATTGTTTGTAATGAAGTATACGTTTCTATTGATCGGCTTATTATCTGCCGCTGCATCTTTCAGTCAAACATCGTGGCAACCTGTATCCGGGAAAATAATGACAGAATGGGCTACGCAGGTTGACCCTGCCAACCCTTTGCCGGAATACCCGCGCCCGCAGCTTACCCGCAAAAGCTGGATAAACCTGAATGGATTATGGCAGTACAGTATTTTACCAAAACAGTCTGCAGACAACCAGCCAACATCATTCGACGGGAACATACTGGTGCCTTTTGCTGTAGAGTCTGCGCTGTCGGGCGTTGGCAAAACAGTAGGTAAAGACAGCGTGCTCTGGTACAAAAGAACAATAGAAGTGCCCGCTGCATTCCGCAAAGGAAATGTGCTGCTGCATTTTGGCGCGGTTGACTGGGAGAGCGAAGTATATGTAAACGGAACTAAGGTAGGCGCTCACCAGGGCGGCTATGATCCTTTTTCTTTTGATATTACAGGTGCGCTGAAAAAAGGAACACAACAGGAAATAGCGGTAAGGGTTTGGGATCCTTCCGACGATGGCCCGCAGCCCCGTGGCAAGCAGGTAAAAAAACCGGAAGGCATCTGGTATACCCCGGTTACAGGAATATGGCAAACCGTATGGCTGGAAAATGTTCCGAAAACATTTATCGCCTCTACACGGCAAACACCCGATATAGATAAGCAAACGCTTACCGTTGAAGTGAAAGTGGAAAATCTTCAGCCCGGGGATGAGATTGTGATTACTGCGCTGGATGGCGGGCAGCAGGTTGCAACACAAACATTAAAGGGAGAAAGCACAGCCACATTAAATATCAGCAACCCAAAGCTCTGGTCACCCAATGATCCTTTCCTTTACGATCTTACAGTTTCGGTTAAGCGTAAGGGCAAGGCAGTAGATGAAGTGGGAAGCTATTTCGGCATGCGCAAATCTTCGATGGCTAAAGATAATAACGGTATACAGCGTATGATGCTGAACAACCGGTTTGTGTTTCAGTATGGTCCGCTCGACCAGGGCTGGTGGCCTGACGGCTTATATACCGCGCCAACAGATGAGGCATTGAAATTTGACATTGTGAAAACCAAAGAGCTTGGCTTTAATATGATCCGCAAGCACGTTAAAGTAGAACCGGCACGCTGGTATTACTATTGCGATAAGGAAGGTATACTGGTATGGCAGGATATGCCAAGCGGGGATATGGGAGGCAATGCATGGGATATGCGCGCCGGGCAGATATCAGGGCGTAAACTGGATAAAGACCGTACACCTGAATCGGAAGCTATTTTCCGCAAAGAATGGAAAGCGATCATGGATGCCTGTTATAATTATCCCTCTATAGTATCATGGGTGCCGTTTAATGAAGCATGGGGCCAGTTCAAAACAAAAGAAATTGTGGAATGGACAATGCAGATGGATCCTTCAAGGCTAGTTAACCAATCGAGCGGTGGTAACTTTTTCGGTGTTGGCCCTATCATTGATATCCACCATTACCCTGATCCGCAAATGCCCTCACCGGAAGTATTCGGCGATAAGCAGATACTGATACTGGGCGAATTCGGAGGTTTGGGATTACCGGTAGAGGGACACACCTGGCAGGATACCAAGAACTGGGGCTATCAAAGCTTTAAGAATACAGATGAATTGTTTAACCGATATGCTGAATTTATCAATCGCCTGCCTGGTATGATAAAGCTTGGCTTATCCGCGGCAGTATATACCCAAACAACAGATGTGGAAATTGAAACCAACGGCTTCTTCACCTACGACAGAAAAGTATTGAAGATACCTGTGGAGAAAGCAAGGGAAGTGCATAAGCAGTTGTATAAATAAAGGAAGTAGCAGCAGTCTAGCAGCCCCTCCCAGCCCCTCCTCCGCGGCGGGAGGAGGTCTAAACACAGAATCCAGCTTTTTGAAGAGGGTGAAAAACTAAAGGAGCTGTTGAAACGTTGCAGAATAGGATTACTATAGTAAATGTGGAAGTTATGGGGCTTATTAAAGATATATAGCACCGCCCCTCTCCGCTGCGGCGGAGAGGGGTCGGGGTGAGGGTTTAATCTCCCTTTCGGAGATGCTGAAAATATATACGTTCCTAAGAATAAATTTTATGAAAAGAGTCGTCATACTTTTTTGCATTGCACCATTTATACTCTTATCCTGCAAAACACAATCACAGGATAAGGTTAGTGGCGCCTTCACCAACCCCCTTCTCCCTTCCGGGGCGGATCCATACTCTTTTTACAAAGACGGATACTACTATTATACCAATACACTCGGCAACAGGATCGGGTTATGGAAAACCAAACACCTGGCTGATCTGAAAAATACGGAGTATAAAACCATTTATACGCCGCCGGAAGGCACTATGTATTCAAAAAGCCTGTGGGCGCCCCAGATTCAATTCATCAACAATAAATGGTATGCTTATTTCGCAGCGGATGATGGAAAGAATGAGAACCACAGGATGTATGTGCTGGAAAATGCATCTCCTGATCCTATGAAAGGAGATTGGGTATTTAAAGGAAAGATTGCTGACCCTGCCGACAAATGGGCGATTGACGGCGATGTATTTGAATACAAAGGACAATGGTATATGATATGGAGCGGATGGGAAGGTGATGTAAATGTGCAGCAGAACATTTATATCGCGAAATTGAAAAACCCATGGACAATAGAGGGAAGCAGGGTTTGTATTTCCAAACCAACTTACGATTGGGAAACACACGGAGATCTGAACGATGCCAATAATCCGCCGCATGTAAATGTGAATGAAGGTCCGCAGGCGTTGATGAACAAGGATCAATTGTTCATCATATTTTCAGCAAGCGGCTGCTGGACGGATTTTTATGCATTGGGTGTTTTGAAATTTGAAGGAAAAGACAATTTACTGGATGCGTCAGCATGGAAAAAACATCCTGTTCCCGTTTTTAAGCAATCAAAGGAGAACGGCGTGTATGCGCCCGGGCATAATTCATTTTTCAAATCACCGGATGGTACGGAAGACTGGATTTTATATCATGCCAATGATCAGCCCGGTCAGGGCTGCGGAAAATTCCGTTCGCCCAGGGCACAGCAATTTTCGTGGGACAGCAATGGATTTCCTGTATTTGGTGAACCGGTAAAAACCGGTACGGCACTCGCAATACCATCGGAAGGAAAGTAGGAGAAGCCCCCAGACAGCCTCTCCAAAAACCTATAAGGTTTGCAGCGCTGCAATGCTGCCCGGCAAACCTTATAGGTTTAAAGACAAGGAGAGGAGGAAGGGAGGTGAGGCTGTTCTACGGATCGCTAGCAAAACACTTGTCCCAATATCAGAGATCAATACATACATATATGAAGAAACTCATTTTGCCTCTTGGCTTTTCCCTTCTGTTGTCTTATGTATCTGCACAAAGCTTCCGTGCGCCGGCCTATCCGCTGGTTACACACGATCCCTATTTCAGCATATGGTCATTTACCGATCAGGTAAATGCTTCCCCAACCAAACACTGGACAGGCAAGGACCAACCGCTGATTGGCATCCTGAAGGTGGATGGAAAATTTTATAAGTTTTTGGGAGATATTGAAAAAGTATATGATGCTGTTGTTCCGGCTTCTGATGAAAAAGCTTATGATATGATGTATACCGAAACGGAACCCCAGGGCGACTGGACTAACATAACCTATGATGATAAAAGCTGGCAGAAAGGTACTGCATCGTTTGGTGATGATGAATCAAAAGTAAAAACTTTATGGAAGTCGCACGATATATGGGCACGCCGCATTTTTACTATAAACGAACTGACAGCAGATAAGCTTTTCTTAAAGCTTCATCATGACGACAATGTGGAGATATACCTGAACGGGCAAAAAGTATATGAATACACCGGTTGGACAAACAAATTCATTTACCTCCCGATTGGCGATGAAATAAAAAACAAATTGGTGAAGGGTAAAAATGTACTGGCTATTCATGTGGCTAATACCGCTGGCGGCGCATGGCTTGATGCGGGTATTGTTAAAGAAGCAAAGAATACGGTGAGCAGGCTCTTGCAGCAGGCCGAACAAAAAAGCGTAACAATAGATGCCACGCAAACAACCTATACTTATACCTGCGGCACTGTTGATGCAGAGCTTACATTCACTTCGCCATTGCTCATCAAAAACCCTGACTTGCTGGCGAGACCGGTTTCCTATATATCGGTAAAAGTAAAATCAAATGATGGCGTCGCGCATTCTGCTTCCTTATACTTTGGCGTTTCTACTACGCTTTCGGTAAATACAAATGCACAAACCGTGGTGGCTAACGGGTATACAGCAGAACAATTAAATATTTTAAAAGCAGGCACCAAAGAGCAGCCTGTGCTGCAGAAGAAAGGAGATGACCTGCGCATTGACTGGGGCTACATGTACGTAGCTCTTCCCGCCAAAGACAGGGCGGTACAATATATTACGCCGGTTAAAAGCGCGTTCAATGCTTTTTTAAATGACACTTACCGTGCCAATACCGGTTCTGCAGAAGGAACGCAGCTTATGCTGAACTCCGTGATTCCTCTCGGAAGAGTGGGTAATGAAGTAGTGAACAAGATCATGATGATCGGTTATGATGACCTGTATTCCGTACAATACTTCGGGCAAAACCTTTTGCCCTGGTGGAAAGACGGAAAGAATACAACGATAGAAAAAGAGCTTTCAAAAGCGTATGCAGAGTCTGGACCTGTTATTATAAAGTGCAAAGAATGGAACACCAAATTATATACTGACGCTTTAAAAGCCGGGGGTGAAGAATATGCCCGCCTGTGTGTGCTTTCCTACCGGCAAAGCATAGCCGCACATAAATTGGTGAAAAGTCCGCAGGGCGACTTATTGTTTATGTCGAAAGAAAATTACAGCAACGGGTCAATCAATACGGTAGATATAACTTACCCCTCTGCTCCGCTTTACCTTGCCTATAATCCTGATTTGCTGAAGGGTATGATGAATGGCATTTTTTATTATAGTGAAAGTGGCAAATGGACAAAGCCTTTTGCTGCGCATGATTTGGGAACATACCCGTTGGCGAACGGGCAAACCTATGGTGAAGATATGCCGGTGGAAGAAGCAGGTAATATGGTTATTCTTACCGCGGCAATAGCCAAAGCGGAAAAAAATGCACGCTATGCTGAAAAACACTGGAACACCTTATCTGTATGGGCCAATTATTTATTGAAAGAAGGCTTTGATCCGGCAAACCAATTGTGCACAGATGATTTTGCAGGGCATCTTGCCCGCAATGCCAATCTTTCCGCAAAAGCCATTGTGGCTTTAGGATCGTATGCACAGCTTGCAGCGCAATTGGGTAAGAAAGATACGGCCGAGTTCTACAGGAAAAGCGCTGCTGAAATGGTAGCCAGGTGGATGGAGCTGGCAAATGACGGCGACCACTATGCGCTTACGTTTGATAATAAAGGAACCTGGAGCCAGAAATACAACCTGGTTTGGGATAAGATTTTAGGATTGAAACTTTTCCCGAAAGAAGTATATGACAGGGAAATAAAATACTATCTCAGCAAACAAAACAAATATGGGCTACCGTTAGACAGCCGTAAAACATATACCAAATCTGACTGGATTGTATGGACAGCTACGCTGGCAGATAACAGTAATGATTTTAAAGCATTGGTTGATCCCGTGTATCAATACATTACAGAAACGCCTACACGTGTACCAATGAGCGATTGGTATGAAACCACGGACGGTAAGCAGGTCGGCTTCCAGGCAAGGAGTGTGGTAGGTGGGTATTTTATGAAACTGTTGGAAAAGCAGTAGATACCATAGAGGATTTTACCGCGCCGGGCGCCATGCAGGCAATTAAGTCCGCCGGCAAAAAATTCCTAAAGAGATTGCCATCGTTGGTTTTGCCAATGAGGCATTTGGTGAGTATATTACACCCTCTTTAAATTTGATTTGATAAGGAATATACAATGGAATTGAATAAGTACGACATTGAACTGATCAAAGAAGATTTTCGGCGACTTTTTGGAACGAAACCTTTGCTGGTGCGTTCGCCGGGGCGGATTAATATCATTGGAGAGCATACTGATTATAACGAAGGCTTTGTGCTGCCTGCCGCCATTGATAAAGCCGCGTATGTAGCCGTGGCTAAAAGGGAAGATAACAATATCCACCTGTATTCACGATCATTCCGGGAGGAGTATGCCTGCAGCTTAATGGCTTTATTTCCCAGGAAAACATGGACGGATTATGTACTGGGCGTGGTGGATCAGCTTTTGATCAAAGGATATGGTGTGGGGGGCTTTAACCTGGTGCTCGACGGCGATATCATAATCGGCGCGGGTCTTTCTTCATCAGCCGCTGTGGAATGCAGCGTGGTATATGCTTTAAATACATTGTTTGAGCTTGGACTATCCAAAATGGAAATGGTGAAACTGGCCCAGGCCGCCGAACACAGCTTTGCAGGTGTTAAGTGCGGTATCATGGATCAGTTTGCCTCTATGTTTGGGAAAAAAGGGTACGCTATACAGTTAGATTGCCGCAGCCTGGAGTACAACTATATTCCTTTACATATGGAAGGCATCAGTGTGCTGCTGCTGAATTCCAATGTATCTCATTCGCTGGCTTCATCGGAATACAACACCCGCCGTGAGCAATGCGAGCAGGGAGTAAGCTGGATAAAGAAATTTATTCCTGAAATTGTTTCGCTCCGGGATGTAACGCTCAACATGCTGGAGCGGTACGTTTTACCCAAAGATGCCCTGATCTATAAACGTTGCAGATATGTAGTGGAAGAAAATGTGCGGCTGCAGTCCGCCTGCGATGATTTAAAGCAAGGCGATATACAATCCCTGGGAAAGAAAATGTTCCTTACACATAACGGGTTGAGCAAAGAGTATGAAGTAAGCTGCAGGGAAATAGACTGGTTGGTAGATTATGTTAGGAACAACCCCGAAGTGCTGGGCGCCAGGATGATGGGAGGAGGCTTTGGAGGCTGCAGCATTAATCTTGTAAAAGAGAAAGCAATAGACCCTCTTGTAGAGCATATAAGCAAGCAATATAAAGAAGCGACCGGATTAACATTAGATGCTTATGTGGTGCAGATAGAGAACGGAACAGAAAATATTTCATTTAAATCTGGTAAACAGTAAATATAAAACCAACCCATATGACAATACATTATAAGAATTTTGTGACAGTAGCAGGACTTAGCTTGTTAATGACAGCCTGTAACCAGCCCGCAACCGAATCAGAAACGACAGAAGCCGCAAAGCCGGAAAACGATGCGGTCACCAACTGTGTCGGCTCACTTGACCGCAAAGATTTCCAGGATACCATTGATGGCAAAGCAACGGACCTGTATATTTTAAAGAACAGCAACGGTGCATGTGCAGCCATCACCAACTATGGCGGCAGGATTGTAAGCCTGGTGGTACCTGATAAAAATGGCAAACCAACCGACGTATCTGTTGGTTTTAAAACGGTAAAAGAATACCAGGGCCCGGGCGATGCTTACTTCGGCGCGTTGGTAGGCAGGGTGGGTAACCGCATTGCCAAAGGAAAGTTTTCACTGGACGGCAAAGAGTATACGCTGGCAACGAACAACGGACCCAATTCGCTGCATGGCGGCATCAAAGGGTTCCAGGCGGTGGTTTGGGATGTTGTACAATCCAATGATTCAACACTTTCGCTTTCTTACCTCTCTAAAGATGGTGAAGAAGGATACCCCGGGAACTTAACCACTAAAGTGGTATATACGCTGGGAGCCGACAATGCACTCAAAATAGCGTACACTGCTACAACCGATAAAAAAACAGTGGTTAATTTAACCAATCATGCTTACTTCAATTTAAATGGAGAAGGCAGCGGAACCATTCTTAATCATCTGGTACAGATCAACGCGGATAAGTATACTCCGGTAGACGCGACTTTGATCCCAACCGGTAAGCTGGAGCCGGTGGCAGGAACACCCTTTGATTTTACAAAACCCTTCGCTATTGGCGCACGCCTGGATACCAATACCAACCAGCAATTGAAAAATGGCGGAGGCTATGATCACAACTTTGTGTTGAATGAAGCAGGGCCTTCCTTGCACCAGGCTGCCCGGGCAACCGGTGACCAGTCGGGCATTGTGATGGATGTATTTACTACCGAGCCGGGACTGCAATTTTATATCGGCAATTTTATGAGCGGCAAAAGCAGTTTTAAAAGCGGCGCGAAGGATGACTATCGTACAGCATTTTGTATGGAAACCCAGCATTTTCCCGATGCGCCCAATCAAAAAAATTTCCCATCCATCGTATTGGAGCCCGGTAAGGAATATACATCAACAACCATATATAAGTTCGGGGTGAAGAAGTAGCTGATAGCTGAAACCTATAAAGTTTGCAGCGCAGCAATGCAGCCCGGCAAACCTTATAGGTTCATCAACTTCGCCCTTCCACCTTTTAACAATACAACAATGAAAAAACGATTGTACTTATCATTTATTTGCGCCGCGGCTTTATTGCTGCAATACTGCAACACTGCCGATACTAATAAAGAATCAGAAGCTGACGCCAATACAGCTTCTGCCGTCAAAGAAAGAACCATCTGGACAAAAGAGGAAGCGAATGCCTGGTATGCCAAACAAGCCTGGCTAGTAGGTTGTGATTTTTTACCGAGCACTGCCATTAACCAGTTGGAAATGTGGCAGGCGGAAACTTTTGATACGGCTACTATTAACCGTGAGTTGAGTTGGGCAGCCTCAATAGGCATGAATACGGTTCGTGTATACCTGCACGACCTGTTATACCAGCAGGATTCAACAGGCTTTTTACAACGCATGGATGCTTTTTTACAAATAGCGTCCAGACATGGCATTAAGCCATTGTTTGTATTGTTCGACTCTGTTTGGGATCCTTATCCAAAACCGGGCAAACAACGTGATCCTAAGCCCGGAGTTCACAATTCAGGATGGGTGCAGAATCCCGGCAAAGAAGCCCTGCTCGACAGTACACAGTATCCCCGCCTGGAACAGTATACCAAGGCAGTAGTAGCAAAATTTGCCAATGACGATCGTGTATTAGGCTGGGATGTTTGGAACGAGCCTGAAAATATGAACAATGAACATTACAGGAAGATGGAATCGCCTGATAAACCAAAAATTGTTGAAGGATTGCTGAAGCAGGTTTTTGAATGGGCAAGATCAGTACATCCACAACAACCCCTAACGGCTGGTTTATGGGATGGCGACTGGTCTGCGCCCGAAAAGCTGAAATCAATTGAAACCCTGATGATCGAACAATCGGATGTGATCTCTTTTCACAACTATGAAGACAGTACCTCTTTCGAGAAAGATATAAAAGACCTGCAACGTTATGGCAAACCCTTGCTGTGTACAGAATATATGGCAAGAGGAAATAAAAGTACTTTCCAGGGTTCGTTGCCCATTGCAAAAAGGTACCATGTAGCGGCTTACAACTGGGGACTGGTGGATGGAAAATCGCAAACCAAATACGCCTGGGATAGCTGGAAAAAGGCCTACAAAGGAGAGCCGCCCATATGGTTTCATGATATTTTCAGGAAAGATGGTACGCCTTATATACAGGCTGAGGTGGATTTAATAAAGCAATTAACAGGCAAATAATCAAGCGGCCGGGCTCATCTGTTTTTTGTGAGCCCGGCATCATTTGTATACAGGGCTCCGAACCTTTGGAAGGTTCGGAAAACGGGGGGTGAAGCAGCCCTCGCAGTAAGAAAATGCAGACACACGAAGATGGCTTCTCCCGCAAAGCAACCGGATATTTCAAAATTTGTTTAAGCGGGCTCGCCATGACGGGTAAGAGGTTGATGACGCCGTAAGCTTTACGATCGTACAAATAATCTATTCTTTTGCCAGTCAAAGGATATCTCTCATGTTTTACAGGTGAGGCTGCCCGGATAATCAATTCAAGAATAATTGGTACAGCCCTGCCAATATGAATGTAACTCCAACTAATCCAAAAATCAACCGCCCTGTTGTCTCCGATTGTTTCGTATTTACATAAAAATCTGACGGGTTGTTCCTGTTATAGTATACGGTAACCTTATTGCCGTTTCTATACTGTCCTTTGTAAAATATCCGGAAATCCTGGTTGAGAGGTCCCGTAATCCATTCCTTTTTTTCTGTCAGGAAGCGTATTGTTATTTTATCCTTTACCAATGAATCATGATCGCCTGCATTAAAAGACCATTGAGAATTAGTTTCAAAGCCCTGTTCAAATACAATCCCTTCAACGCGCATACCTGTTTGTTTCAGCTTGCTGTTTTTTGATTCCCAAAAAATTGAAAACGCCAGGAAAGCAATGCCAATAAATAAAAAAAGATAGGGATAATACTCAGCAAAGATGTTTTGATCCATGGCTCCGGGTTTCTGTATAAAAATAGCTCTTTTAATGGCCTATATAGCTGAATAATTACCTTCAATTCCCCGGCACTTGTGGAATAACTTAAAAAACAGGCAAAATTTTTATTGATTATCAGTGCATTATAAAGGAGCGCTCAAAAAATAGTGCTGTTATTTGTAGGAATGAATACTTATTCCACCTACCTTTGCGCTCCAATTTTAAACCAGGATATTATCGGGATGGCGATAAATCCGCCCTCCGGAAGGAGGAAAAAATACAAAAGAATGAGCAAATTACATTTCACTACCAAACATGCGAACGAGGCTACCGTGCAACATAACTGGTATGTTGTAGACGGCACCAATCAAACCGTGGGTCGCATGTGCGCCCGTATAGCGGCTGTGCTACGGGGCAAAAACAAGCCTTATTTTACTCCCAATGTTGATTGCGGAGATTATGTTGTGATCATCAACGCCGACAAGGTAAAGTTCACAGGCAGCAAGCTGGAAGACAAAACCTATATCAACTTTTCGGGTTACCCGGGCGGAAAAAAAGAAGAAACAGCGAAAAACCTGTTGGCCCGCCGTCCTGAAGTAGTGCTGGAAAGAGCTATTAAAGGGATGCTTCCCAAAAACCGTTTGGGACGCAAGGTCTACAAAAAATTATTTGTGTATGCCGGGGCAGAACATCCTCATGCTGCACAGCAACCAAAAGAACTTAAATTTTAATTAGTAAACTGCTAATAGCGGTTTCGCTAATAGCCTAAAGCTTAATATAAATGGAAAAGCAAAAAAATGGCGTTGGTCGTCGTAAAGAAGCAGTGACAAGGGTGTTTCTTTCTAAAGGAAACGGAACCATCACTATAAACGACAAAGACTACAAACAATATTTTTCACTCATCTACCTGCAGAACCAGGTGGAGCTTCCCTTAAAAACAATTGAATCTTTAGACAAGTTCGATGTAAAGATCAACGCTACCGGCGGTGGCATTAAAGGACAGGCGGAAGCGGCTAAATTAGGCATTGCACGTGCATTGCTCGAGCTCAGCCCCGATTATCGCCCTGCTTTGAAAGCTGCCGGTTTGCTGATGCGTGATTCAAGAGGTGTTGAACGTAAGAAATTCGGTAAAAAGAAAGCAAGAAAGAGCTTCCAGTTCAGCAAGCGTTAGTCTTTATCAAATTTTATTCATCAAATTATTCAAATCAATAAAATGGAAAATAGCACTTCATTGCAACAGCAATTACTGGAAGCCGGTGTACATTTTGGTCACCTGCGTAAGAAGTGGAACCCCAAAATGTTGCCTTACATTTTCGCAGAAAAGAAAGGCATACATATTATAGACCTCAACAAAACCGTTGAGAACCTGCAGGAAACAGCAGCAGTATTAAAAAACATTGCTAAAAGCGGTAAAAAAATAATGTTTGTCGGCACCAAAAAGCAGGCAAAGGAAATTGTTACCGAATGCGCCAGGCGTGTTAACATGCCTTACGTTACCGAAAGGTGGCTGGGTGGTATGCTCACCAACTTTAATACAGTGCGTAAGAGCGTTAAGAAAATGCAGAGCATTGAAAAGATGCTGAACGATGGCACGTTCGACAGCATTACCAAAAAAGAAAGACTGACGCTTACACGCGATAAAGAAAAAATGGAGAAGGTATTGGGTGGTATCGCCCAGTTAGGACGTGTTCCCGCGGCTTTGTTCATTATTGATATCGGGCATGAGCACATTGCACTGGCTGAAGCAAAACGCCTGGGTATTACAACCTTTGGTATGGTAGATACCAACTGCGATCCGAATAAAGTTGATTTCTCTATTCCTGCAAATGATGATGCTACCAAATCAATAGCCATCATTACCAATTATATTACCGCTGCCATTGCAGAAGGTTTGGCAGAACGCCAGAACGAAAAAGCGGAAGAAGAAGCAGAAGAAGAGGTAGTGGAAAAAGGGCCCCGTTTTGATATTGATGATGCCGGTAATGAAAGAGAAAAAGGCGGGCGTGGTGCACGCGGAGCAGGAGCCGGAAGGCCTGGTGCAGGTGGCGGACAAGGCAGAAGGCGTACCACAGCCGGTGGTGGCGCCCGCAGATCTGGTCCTGGCGGCGGAAAATAAGTTTAGCGGATGGAAAGCCTGAGTTTGTAATTTTTAAAAAGAACGAAATGTCTACAGTAACAATAACAGCAGCAGATATAAATAAACTGCGTCAAATGACCGGCGCGGGTATGATGGACTGCCGCAAGGCACTTACAGAAACCAATGGTAATTTTGAAGAAGCGATTGACTGGTTGCGTAAAAAAGGCGCGAAGGTTGCAGCATTGCGCGGCGACCGTGAAGCAAAGGAAGGAGTGGTAATTGCTCAAACTACCCCAGACAATAAAACCGGGATTGCAGTATGTATCAGCTGCGAAACAGACTTTGTGAGCAAGAACGCAGACTTTGTGGCTTTTGCTAAAAGTATTGCCGATGCTGCTATTGAAAGCAACGTAAAAAGCGCAGATGAGCTGAACAATGTATCTATTAACGGTGCAAAAATTGCAGATCTTGTAAACGATAAGCTGGCAAGCATCGGTGAAAAGATCGGCATCAGTAAATTTGAGCGGGTGGATGCTCCTTTTGTAGCGTCTTATATTCACGGTGCATACCGCATTGGTGTGCTGGTAGGGTTAAACAAAGCGTCAGACGAGGCCGGTAAAGATGTGGCTATGCAGATCGCAGCTATGAATCCCGTAGCGGTAGACCCTGAGTCTGTTGCCGCTGAGGTGGTAGCACGCGAAAAAGCGATCGTTACCGACCAGATCAAAAACGACCCTAAAATGGCAGGTAAGCCCGACGCAATGATTGAAAAAATCGCTGAAGGCAAACTGAACGCATTCTTTAAAGAAAACACACTGGTGGCACAGCCGTTCGTAAAAGACAATGGTAAAACGGTAGGTGATTTCCTGAAAAGTGTGGACAGCAGTTTAAAAGTTACCGAATTTAAAAGAGTAGCTTTAGGATAAGCAAACAATCCACTTTTAAATAATGAATCCCGGTAGAAATTTTTACCGGGATTTTTTGTGTACCAGGTATGGTTATAGCGGTAATATATAGAGGGTGTTGCCGGATCAGCAGAGGGAAAACAAGACCATTAACAGTCAGTTTGATAAATAATTACAATTTTCCGGCAGGTATAATTATTTAGCTCCGCAGGAACAATATTTAAAGAAGAAGGTTACAGTGGAGTTATATTATATACTAAGTTAACAGTAATTTTAAAGACCGGCCGTGCTAAAAGGAACGTTCATAAAGCTTTTGTCAAACTATACAGACAATAACGGCCTGGTAAATGAGCTATGGGCGGAAATTGAGAAAAACTATTCAGGTAGAAAAAGACATTATCATACTTTACAGCACCTTGATAATTTATTGGTTCAATTGACTGAAGTAAAAGGTGAAATAGAAAATTGGGAAACTGTTTTATTTACGCTGTATTATCACGACATCATTTACAGTTCACTAAGATTCGACAATGAAGAGAAAAGTGCTGAACTTGCTGAAAAACGGATGAAGCGAATTTCTGTTCCTCATAACACAATACAACTTTGCAAAGAGCAAGTCCTGGCAACTAAATCACACAATACATCCGCAGACGACGACACAAACTATTTTACGGATGCCGACCTTTCAGTATTAGGACAGGACTGGGAAACATATTCCTGGTATTACAAAAATGTAAGAAAAGAGTATTCAATTTATCCTGACTTCGTCTATAATCCAGGGCGTAAAAAAGTATTAAATCATTTTTTGTCTATGGACAGGATTTTCAAAACAGCCTTTTTTTACAAAAGGTTTGAAATACAGGCGCGACAAAATTTACAAAAAGAAATTGAATTGCTCTCCAAATAAACTGTATATTTAATACCGCCAAAATATCCTGAGAGAGCTGATCGAAGCCGGGCCGTGCGCCCGTAAATGATCATGCGGTTGCAATAGCGGGTATTGCGGCTGTATAATAAAATTGGTTAATCCTTTTTTTAAATCAACGAAATACGTTTGCCATGTGTAAAAATCACGGAGTCGCTTACATTAAACCTGGTGAAGTACAGGTACAGGAAATTGAATACCCCAAACTGCAACTGGGAAACCGGAAATGCAATCATGGTGTTATCCTCAAAATCGTATCCACTAATATTTGTGGCAGCGACCAGCACATGGTTCGCGGACGAACAACAGCACCAGAAGGGCTGATACTTGGCCATGAAATAACAGGTATTGTAGTTGAAGCAGGATCTGATGTTGAATTTATCAAAGTGGGCGACCTGGTTTCCGTTCCCTTTAATATTGCCTGCGGCAGATGCAGGAATTGCAAAGCCGGGCAAACAGGCATTTGCTTAAATGTTAATCCTGCAAGACCCGGCGCAGCTTATGGATACGTTGATATGGGCGGCTGGGTAGGCGGACAGGCAGAGTACGTAATGGTACCCTATGCCGACTTTAACCTGTTAAAATTCCCCGACAAAGACCAGGGCATGGCGAAGATCAAGGACCTCACTTTACTTTCTGATATATTCCCTACAGGTTATCATGGAGCTGTAAGCGCCGGTGTAGGACCAGGCTCCATTGTATATGTGGCAGGGGCGGGTCCTGTAGGTTTGGCTTGTGCGGCAAGCTGCCACCTGCTTGGTGCCGCAGTGGTGATAGTAGGCGATATGATTGATGAACGCCTGAAACAGGCAAAAAGCTTTGGCTGCGAAGTAATAGACCTCAAAAAAGATGTTCCGCTGGCTGACGCCATTGCCGCTATCGTAGGCGTACCTGAAGTAGATTGCGCGGTTGACTGTGTAGGTTTTGAAGCAAGAGGTCATGGAACGAACAGTAACATTGAGCAACCGGCAACTGTATTGAACTCTATTATGGAAATTACACGGGCAGGCGGTGCATTGGGCATCCCCGGCTTATATGTAACCGGCGATCCCGGCGCTAAAGACGAAGCTGCTAAAATTGGCAGCCTTAGCATCAGGATTGGATTGGGATGGGCAAAATCACATTCATTTTATACAGGTCAATGCCCTGTAATGAAATACCACCGCCAGCTAATGAATGCGATTTTATATGATAAAATACAAATTGCCAAAGCTGTGAATGTACAGATCATTACACTTGCTGATGCGCCTAATGGATACAAGGACTTTGATAAAGGCGCCGCTAAAAAATATGTGATCGATCCGCATGGAATGATACCCAATTAAAAGTGCTTTTACATTACCATTAAATTAAAAGAGGCAGTCCATTTTTTTGACTGTCTCTTTTTATATTTTTACCTTTCTATACTTTAGACAAGACTGCCACATGCAAGCCAATCATTCCGCTTTTATAACCGGCTCACTGCGCTTTGGGCACTTAGCGAAAGCAGCCTGAGAGGTTTAATGTTTGCATTAAAAATTCCATTGACAGGTATTTTCCTTGGCGGGTTTGCCGTCATCATTATTACATTCATCGCCCGGTATAGCAGCAACAAATGGCAAACTATTGTAAGATCAACACTATTGAAAAAATGAAAGCTTTTTTGAGAAGATCCCCTTTCTCAACCGGTATGTGACAAGCAGAAATTTGATTTTGCTGCGTGAAGACATAAGACGGCACAATGCATTGGATAAATTAATTGGCGCCGTTTAAGGCAGTAAAAATTGCCGGGCTGAGTCCCCGCGCTGCATTTTATTGTTAAGCGGTCGTGCCAGCTTTGAGCTTTTAATGATTAAATTTATTCTATGAAAATCTGCATCAGGGGAGACAGCGTACGGCTACGGCTTACTCAAACAGATAGGCGCAATTTAGGTCAGCAGGGATATGTGCAGAAGCAAACACATTTTGTCAATGCCATATTCGGCTATCGTTTGCAATGTAGTAATACTGCTAATGATATGCACGCAGATTTCTCTGGTGGAAAGATCACAGTGTTCATTCCCGATTATTTTGTAAAAACACTGGTGGAAACCGACAGGGTGGGATACGATGCTTATCACCCATCAACAATAACAATAAATTTTTCATCCTCGTGGAAAAAGATTTTCAGTGCCTGGATCATACCTTCGAAGATCAAAGCGATATGTACCTGAACCCCAATAAAACCTGTTAACCATCTTAATTTATGGAAGAAAATAACAACCAGGAGGATAAGGCGGCAACAGGAAACCAGCGTTCCAACCCCGAAAATCCGGAGTCTTTCGAAGGACTAAAAGTTACTGCTCCTAAAACAGTAGCGGCGGGTGTTCCTGCGGTTATTTCTTCCGTAAAACACATTCTCAGCGAAATGGATCCTCTGCGAGGTATGAAGGCCCTGCTGAAGGTGAATCAAAAAAGTGGCTTTGATTGCCCGGGCTGCGCCTGGCCCGACCCAGACGATGATCGCAGCAGGATTGCGGAATATTGCGAAAACGGTGCGAAAGCTGTAGCGGAAGAAGCCACCACCAAAGCATTACGGTCAGACTTTTTTGCGCTTAATTCCATTGAGCAGCTTGCCGATTTTGACGACTACCGTATCGGCAAAAAAGGGCGCATCGCGCAGCCCATGTATCTTCCCAAAAATGGCACGCATTATCAGCCCATCAGTTGGAAGGATGCCTTTGATCTTATAGCCAGGCATCTGAATGAACTGGCTTCTCCCGATGAAGCTGCTTTTTATACCTCTGGCAGAACGAGCAATGAAGCAGCATTTTTATACCAGCTTTTTGTACGGGAATATGGAACCAACAATTTACCTGACTGTTCCAATATGTGCCACGAAAGCAGCGGTGTGGCATTGAATGAAAGTCTTGGCATTGGCAAAGGTTCTGTAACGCTGGAAGATTTTTATGAAGCTGAAGTAATTATTATTCTTGGTCAAAACCCGGGTACCAACCATCCGCGAATGCTGACCGCGCTCAGCAAAGCAAAGGAAAACGGTTGCACTATTATTTCTGTAAACCCTTTGCCCGAAACCGGTTTGGTAGCGTTCAGCGATCCGCAAACCGTTAAAGGTGTGTTGGGTATAAAAGCCAAATTATCAGATATTTTTTTACAGGTAAAGATCAATGGCGACCTGGCTTTGATGAAGGCTATTTCAAAACTGATGCTGGAAGAAGAACGAAAAAGCCCGGGTACTGTATTCGATCATGAGTTTATTAAAGAACATACCACCGGTTACGATGCGCTTCTCTCCAATATAGATAAGTACCAGGCAGAAGAATTATCGGGCGCCTGTGGCATTAGCATAAGCCAGTTGCAGGAAGTAGCTTCCGTTTTCTGCAAAAAGAAAAAAATCATCGCCTGTTGGGCAATGGGCCTCACGCAGCATAAGAATGCGGTGGATTCCATCAAAGAGATTGTAAATGTACTGTTGCTGAAGGGCAGCATTGGCAAACCCGGAGCAGGCACCTGCCCCGTGCGGGGGCATAGCAATGTGCAGGGAGACCGTACTATGGGTATATACGAAAAGCCTTCTCAGAAGTTCCTGGACAGCATTGAGAAAAATTTTGGATTTCGTCCGCCGCAACATCATGGCTTTGATGTGGTGGATTCCATTAAAGCCATGCACGAGGGGAAGATAAAAGTATTTATGGCAATGGGAGGAAATTTTTTATCTGCCACGCCTGATACGGCTTATACAGCGGCAGCCTTACGCAAATGCAGGCTAACGGTGCAGATCAGCACCAAACTGAATCGCAGTCATCTCATTACCGGCGAGGAAGCGTTGATACTGCCTACCTATGGGCGCAGCGACAGGGATTTGATGAACGGTGAAGAACAATTTATAAGCTGCGAAAACTCCATGGGCGTCATTCAAAAAAGCAAGGGAAATTTAAACCCTGTTAGTGATCAACTGAAAAGTGAAAGTGCCATTGTATGCGAGCTGGCGCTAACTGTCTTGGGCAACCGGACCAGGGTAAACTGGCAAAAATATTTACAGCACTACGACAATATACGGGATGATATTGAGCGTACCATTCCGGGCTTTGACAACTACAATCAGCGGGTTCGCGAACCAGGCGGATTCTACCTGCCTAATTCTTCCAGGCAGGGATATTTTCCTACGCGAACACAAAAGGCAAATTTTAATGTGGCTGACATAACGCCTATTAAGCTCGAAGAAGATGAGTTACTCATGATGACGATCCGCAGTCACGATCAGTTTAATACTACCATTTACGGATTGAATGACCGCTATCGTGGTGTGCTGAATGAGCGAAGAGTGATTTTTATGAATGAAAAGGACATACAAAAGTTTGGATTAAAAGACAGAGACGTGGTAGACCTATACAATTTCTACAACGGCAGGAAAAGAATGGCTCATAAATTCATCGTAATTGCCTACAATATTCCGGAAAAATGTTGCGCTACCTATTTTCCTGAAACCAATGTACTGGTACCTCTTGAAAGCGTAGCGGAAAAAAGCAATACCCCCACCAGTAAATCTGTAATTTTAAAAGTACAAAAAAGTGAAGTTCATCCGCATTGATGATCTGCTAAAAATGTTCTTTAAACTATTCCCCGTACAGGGAAGCACATTTCAGTAACTTATAACACCCCTTATTCGTTTTCCTCGAAACGGATTTCCTGGAGCACCTGTTTTTCTGAACGGGAGCGCATAAAAATGGTAGTGCGGAAATCGCCGTATTTTGTTTGCAGGTTGCCGATGCAGAATTCGGAACCGCTGTTGGAGCCTTTATGTACGATACGGAAGGTTTTTACACCGTAAGAGCCGAAGAAATCCTTCAAAATGGTCTGCGCCTGGCTGCGACTGTACGCGTTACTTTTATCATGCAGGGTTATTTCAACCATATTATCAAAGTACCGGGATAACTGGTTGGCGTTTCCGGCCTTCATAGCTGATACCACATCTTCAATAGAAAAAGAAACCCTGAATGAAAGTAACATTACAACAAATGGAAGCAATATGAGTATCAAGCGTTTCATAAATGGAAAAATTCCTGGCCTGGAAGAATGCTAAAAATATGCCAGATTGCCCTCACCCATCCCGATGTTGATAAATAGCCCGGTATAATATCCTCCCACACACTCACAGGGCGCACATCCTATTACTTAGCTTGCTGTAAATAAACTACTTTTGCGCCATGAAAAGCAAAAAAGTTATTCTGATCATTATGGATGGATGGGGACTTGGAAAAGTAAAGTCCAGCGACGCTATCCAGCACGCTAAAACGCCTTTTGTAAGTTCATTATACAATAAATATCCTAATACTACCCTTGTTACCTGCGGGGAAAACGTGGGTCTGCCGGACGGACAAATGGGCAACAGTGAAGTAGGGCATTTAAACCTGGGCGCCGGGCGCATTGTATACCAGGAACTTCAACGTATTAATGTAGCCATAAGAACAGGCGAGCTCGCGCAAAACAAAACCCTGCTGAATGCCATCCGGTACGCAAAAGAAAATAACAAATCCCTTCATCTCTTAGGACTTGTAAGCGACGGCGGCGTGCATTCCCACATCAATCACCTCAAGGCCATTACCGACATCTGTAAAGCCAATCACCTGGATGATGTATTCATCCATGCTTTTACCGATGGACGCGATACGGATCCCAAAAGCGGCCTGGGCTTTTTGACAGATTTGCAGCAACATCTTCATCATTCTGCCGGAACGATTGCCACCGTTACAGGGCGCTATTATGCTATGGACAGGGACAAACGCTGGGAAAGGGTAAAGCTTGCTTACGACGCGTTGGTGAAAGGCATCGGCGAACAATCGACCGATATAATAGTCTCCATTGAAAAGTCGTACAGCGACCAGGTTACGGACGAATTTATAAAACCGATCATCAATGCGAACCTCGCCGGCAAGGGCAATATAAAAGATGGCGACGCTGTTATTTGTTTTAATTTCCGCACCGACCGCTGCCGCGAAATAACGGAAGTATTGACGCAATCCGATATGCCCGACTTTGGAATGTATACCCTTGCACTGCACTATACAACCATGACGGAATATGACAAAACTTTTAAAAAGGTGTCGGTCATTTTTGAAAATGACAATCTTACCCATACACTGGGCGAAGTAATTGAGGCGAGTGGGCTAAAACAAATAAGGATAGCTGAAACAGAAAAATACCCCCATGTTACCTTTTTCTTTAGCGGCGGGCGCGAAACACCTTTCACAGGTGAAAAAAGGATCATGGCGCCCTCACCTAAAGTAGCCACCTATGATTTAAAGCCGGAGATGAGCGCCTATGAGCTTACAGAGCTATTATTGCCTGAAATTAAAAACCAGACTGCCGATTTTATCTGTCTCAACTATGCCAACGCGGATATGGTAGGACATACCGGCATATGGGATGCCGTGGTAAAAGCGGTTGAAACCGTAGACTCCTGCGTTGAAAAAATAGTAACTGCCGGTCTTGAAAACGGGTATACCATTTTCCTCACAGCCGATCATGGCAATGCCGACTATATTATTAATGAAGATGGCAGTCCCAATACCGCCCATACATTGAACCTGGTTCCTTTTTTCATCATTGACAATGACTGGAAAGGAAAAATAACCCCAGGTAAACTGGGTGATATAGCTCCCACTATTCTTAAGACGATGAATATACCCATACCCCAGGAAATGACTGGCAAAATATTGACTGACATGTAATTACACATTAACCTTCAGTTGTTTGTAAAACAACAGGCTGTTTTCTCAGGTACTTTTATCCTCTTGTGCCGGGATGCCGGTACCTGCCCGGATGATCATACATTAATTTTTTTGGTTGGTGGGCAGCACCTGGTATCAAAAAATTGTCTAAATTACATGAAATCAACTTTGATTTCATGACAGAAGAAGCTTTGCTTAAAGGCTGTATCCGCAACAATGTGGCAGCACAACAGGAACTATATTACAGGTATAGTCCTAAAATGTTGTCGGTTTGTTACAGGTACGCAAAAAGCCGCGAAGATGCTGAGGACATGTTACAGGAAGGCTTCATCAAGATCTTTACACAAATAGCACAATTTCAAAACCGGGGCGCTCTGGAGGGATGGATCAGGAAGATTATTGTACATACGTGCATTAACAACCTGAAGAAGAACAAAAAGTTTGCGGCAAGCGTAGATCTGATACATGCTTCGGGTGTACATATCCGGGAAGAAAGCATTCCTTCCATTGTGCAGGCCAAACAGGTGGTAGAATGTATACGGATGCTTCCCATCGGGTACAGAACCGTACTCAACCTGTATGCCGTGGAGGGGTATTCGCATCGTGAAATTGCAGGCATGCTGGATATTGAAGAAAGTACCAGCAGATCGCAATACACAAGAGCAAAAGCAATGCTGGAAGACATTCTGGTGAAAAGAAATCTTATGCCAGCCTACGATTCAAAAATTGAATTGCTGGCCGGGCATCCATAACCAAAACAAAAGACTAGAATAAAGTAAATGGGGCTGACCTTTTTATATTGGATATACCAAGGAACTGACTATGGAGAGAAATATTTACATGGATGATGAGTTTGAAAAATTACTGAAGGAGAAAGCGGATCAATATAAACTTTACCCATCAGACAAGGTTTGGAGTAATATACAACGATCGCTTCGACCGCAAAGAAAATGGCCTTATATAACACTAACCATTTTATTGCTGTTAGGAACTTCAGTAATAGTTGATCACCCTGATTATAGCAATGGGGTTTCAGGATACAGGTTTGCACCCTTGCAAACTTTATCCGTACAAGATAATACTACGCAACAGCCGGCAAGTCAGCATGCCATTGCAGTTCCGCCCGAAAACATTCATACTCCCGGCATTCAAATACAGGCTTTTGCTGCTGCCTCGGGTTCTTCCGGTTTTGCATCAAACAACCGCATAGGCTTGCTACAAACTGAAAAAGTAGAGGCTCCGGAAGTAGCTACTACAGTAAATACTTCTCTGGAAGAAATTGCGGATGAATTTGGCGATATTCCGGTTAAAGAAGTATTATCAACAATCAACAAGCTGGATAATAAAACCCGGATTGTGACAACAGCCAACAAAGAAGAAGAGCAGGAAACGAACACTATAAAAAAAGTTTTATGGGGTGGCGAAGTTTTCAGGAAATCCAAACTTTCCTGGCAAATTTCATTTTCACCCACTGTCAGCTACAGAAGGTTAACCAGCGGTATACAGGATATTACGGAAGTATTCAGGGGAGTGCCTGCAAGCCCCGATCGAAAAGTTAGCTCAGTTGATAAATCCGTAACTCAAAAGCCGGCTATTGGTGTAGAAGTTGGGGCGGGTTTAACGTATAACCTGACCCAGAATTTTCTTGTAAAAGCCGGCTTACAGCTAAACTACTCAAGGTATCAGTTGAGCGCATTACCGGTTAAACAATCAGACGCTATCCTGGCGGTGCAGGGTACCGACTCTATTACAGTGCCTTCCACCTTGTTGAACTATGCAGGAAGAGGCGCGTCCTGGTTGAATAATGAATATTACCAGCTTTCCATGCCTGTTGGTATTGAATGGGGAGTACTGGGCAATTCAACCTTTAAATGGAATGTTGCGGCAAGTGCTCAGCCGGTATATAATTTCGCCAACAACGTGTACCTGCTTTCTACAGACTTTAAGCAGTATGGGCAGGATCCATCGCTGGTTCGCCGTTGGAATATTAATGCAGGCGTTGAAACTTTTGTTTCTTACAACCTGGGATCATTTAAAATGCAGGCAGGTCCTCAGTTACGCTACCAGCTTATTTCCAGCTATAAAAAACCATATCCGATCAAAGAATACATGGTTGATTTTGGATTTAAAATTGGCGTAACCAAAACACTGCATTAATTTCTCCCTGCTAAAACAATACAACAGGTATTTCTAAGTTTTATAGTATCGGCAAACAAAATATTTGCACGGCGGTTATATTTATTGTATGAACAGAACCTTGCTTACGCTTGTTTTTTCGATCTTTACCGGTCTTACGGGTTGCAGGAATGCTGAAAACCCGGTCAAAGAAACGGGTGCTGAAAAGCAATTCTACCCGATAGGGGGTTTTATTGAAAGCCAGCTTCATTATCTTGACTCTGTTCCGTTGGCTGTTATCCATTACACAACCGTTAACAACATTACCGACACTGCCATTATTGAAAAAAGCGAATTCAGGAAGACGGTGGCAATAGAATTTATTCGATCTGACATTAGCGGAGAAGAGCAGAAAAAAAATTATACTGAAACGTCATTTATAGATGCAACTTTGGGCGCCATTACATTGAATTATACCCCCGAAAAAAACAGTCCTGATCTGCCAGTAAAGAAAATAGATGTATTACTCAAACAGGAAAATGCTGCAATAAGCACCATTTATATTGAAAAAATAACCAGAGCGGGCGACAGTGTTGTTTTAAAGAAAATGCTATGGAATGCGAATAAAAGCTGCCAGATCACTTCCCTTATTCAAAAAAACAACGAACCCGATAAAGTTATACAGGAAAGGTTTGTTTGGGACGAATAACGCCTGGCCCGGAATGTTATAACAATACAGAAGCTACCATTTTGCCTGATTAAATTAATTTTGCAGTGAAATTATTATGACCACTGCAGCCTTCCACGAAATAGTTCATACCATTCCGTTACAGCCGGGTATATATAAATACTTCAATTCCGGCAACGAATTGTTATATGTTGGCAAAGCCAAAAACTTAAAGAAACGCGTCAGCTCTTACTTTAATAAAAACCAGCACAATTATAAAACGCATGAGCTGGTACAGCGCATTCAACGGATCGAGTTTACGATTGTAGATTCTGAGCAGGATGCTTTTTTGCTCGAAAACGCTCTTATCAAACAATTTCAGCCTAAATACAATATTGACCTTAAAGATGATAAGAGCTTTCCTTTCATTGTGATTAAAAATGAGCATTTCCCGCGTATTTTTCTTACAAGAAGGAAAATCAGCGACGGGTCGGAATACCTGGGACCTTATACTTCGGTGGGAAAAGTACGGGAGCTGCTGGATTTTATCAGGCAAAACATTCCCATCCGCACCTGCAAGCTTAACCTGACACCGTCCAACATACAGAAGAAAAAATTTAAGGTTTGCCTCGAATATCACCTGGGTAACTGTAAAGGGCCGTGTGAAGGGTTACAGTCAGAAGAAGATTACAGAATGGGGCTTCAACAGATAAAAAACCTGCTCAAAGGTAACCTGTCTCCGGTTATTAACCAGTTCAAGGAAGAAATGAAAGTGTATGCCGGCAACCTTGAATTTGAGAAAGCGGAACTGTTCCGAAAAAAAATAGAACACCTGCAGCAATACCAGGCCCGGTCAACCATTGTAAACGATAAGCTTGGCACACTCGACGTGTTTTCAATCCTGCAGGAAGGCAATATCGCTTATGTAAACTACCTGATGGTTGAAAATGGAACCATTGTGCAAACCCAAACCATTACACTTGAAAAAAAGCTTGAAGAAACCGAAGCCGAGATACTTTCATTTGCAATAGCCCAGTTAAGAGATACCTTCAATAGTACCGCCCGTGAGATCATTGTGCCCTTACCCATAGATTTCCCGCAACAGGGAATTGAAATTACCATTCCGAAAGGCGGCGACAAGAAGAAACTCCTGGACCTGTCGCAAAAAAATGTAAACTATTTTAAGGAAGAGCTCCGGAAGCGGAAAATGCTGAAGCTTGAGGACAAAACGGAGTCTGAAAAAACAGCATTGCTTCAGCAATTGCAAAACGATTTAAAACTTCCTGCATTACCGGTGCACATAGAATGTTTTGATAATTCAAATTTCCAGGGCAGTTTCCCGGTTTCGGCAATGGTATGTTTTAAAATGGGGGTGCCCAGCAAAAACGATTATCGTCACTTTAATGTAAAGACCGTTGAAGGCATCAATGATTTTGCTACAATGAAGGAAGCGGTTTCCCGCAGGTATAAAAGATTATCGGCAGAAGAAAAGCCTTTACCGCAACTGGTGGTTATTGATGGCGGTAAAGGACAATTAAGCGCAGCCATAGAAGCAATACATGAGCTGGATCTTGATGGAAAGATGACACTCGTTGGACTTGCTAAAAACGAAGAGGAGATTTTTTTCAGTGGCGATCAGCAATCCATAAAACTGCCCTGGGATAGCAGCAGCCTTAAGCTGCTACGCCAGATCCGTGATGAAGTGCACCGCTTTGGCATTACATTTCACCGTAAAAAAAGAAGCCAGGGTACTTTTAAGAACGAGCTCGAAGAAATAGAAGGCATTGGCAAAGCAACTGCTGACCTGCTTTTAAAGACCTTTAAATCTGTAAAATCTGTTAAAACAAAATCACTGGATGAACTTGCTGATATTATAGGAAGCACCAGGGCCGGATTGGTACATCAATATTTTCAGAAGACAGGAGAGAAAGATACAGACGCATGAGTTCCAGGTTACATAAAAAAGGGGCCAGGATGAAAATCCAGCCCCGTTTTTAAAATCCAATATCCTATGAAAAACCGCGGTAAAGATAGTGTAGAGCCGGGAGATAGCAATACCTGAATGTGGGTATTTTTAGCTAGGCAGCCTTCCGGAATGAAAGATATATTGCCACCTAAAAGAAAAGGGATCAATGGTTTAACATTGATCCCTTTTGCGGTTTAAAATCTGTTTATGATACTAGTATTGCCACAAATCCTGCTCGTAATTGAAAATCTTGTCTTTGATGTTTTCTCCTTCCAATAACCTTAAAATATCGTCTTTTACATACGACTTCAGATAAAGATCGTATGGATTATCGAGGGTAGATTTGATAACATAGCTGCCGAAGAAACGACTTTCGAACAACTCTTCCCAGCTCATACGGGCGCCAAAGTTCTTGCCATTGTATACCTCGAATTTTGCCAGGGCAGGACGCATATCAGGATAATAGATCCAGAAAATAGGGGAAGAACCCAATTCCCTGCCGGTAATCTTATCGAAATATGTTTTAACAGGGGCAATACCCAGTATCCTTACATACATTCTTGAAGATTCCTTGTCAAACACCCATTCTTCCTTGATCCTGAATTTGGTAACATCATCCATATTGAACTCTTCGCACACTACAGACTGTTTCATAATGCCTTTTGAAAGATCAGGATCCTTTTCAGGATCAGGCACCATGATCGTATCGCATCCGCCGGCGAGTTTAGCTCCGATTTGATCAAGCGTCATCGGTGTGGTAAACCTGTCGTCTATCGAGGCATCGAAAGCGGTAACTTCACCACTCTTAATAGCATTCAGCAAAATCGCGATGAATCGCTGGTTGCCATTGTCTTCGTCTGCACTATAACGGAAAGGCAGGTTCACCTTTTCGCGAATATCGATTTCTCTCCATACTTTTTCCCGGTAAATGGCATCGTCTTCACGAATATGCTCATAGCTAAGGGGCGTGCGGTCCTTTACAAG
This sequence comes from Chitinophagaceae bacterium, assembly GCA_019638615.1. Lineage (GTDB taxonomy): Bacteria > Bacteroidota > Bacteroidia > Chitinophagales > Chitinophagaceae > Agriterribacter. The sequence continues at coordinate 106,914 of JAHBTL010000024.1, forward strand.
GTTTTTTTCTATCGCATTATCATTGCGAAGCGACTTCCTGATGGTATCCATTTTAATGGGATCAGGCTTGGGAGCAGTTACGATCAGGGTATCCTGCTTTTGCGCGCCCAAATTAGCATCAGACACATTTGCCTGCGTTTTTTGAGTTGTCGCTTTCTTTTTGGTGGTTGTAGCTTTCCTTGTTGTCTTTTTCCGGGTCTGCGCATCAACCGTGTTGATTGCTAACCCAAAAGCCACCACCAGCAACGCATATTTCGCAAATTTCCATTTCATGTCAAAAGTGTTATAGTCAATATAAAATTAAACGCTACCTCAAAGTGATTATTATCTCAGGATAAAGGACAGCGGCTTCACGGGTACTTGTCTGCCATCTGGTCCAATAGCCTTGATATTGTCAATATATACGCCTCTGCCAGGTTTAAGATTGCTTACAAGTGTAGCAGCCGCACCAGTCCATACGGGCCCGTTGTTGGCAATAGGATTATAATCGGGACTGCTAAGATCAGCGATTGTATAGCTTACTACTTTAAAGTTAGCTTCAAATTCTGAGTTTTGAAGCAATGCTCTTACGCCACCCATTGCTTTAAATTGAGCAGTAGGAACCTGTCCGCCTTCAAATGTACCTACCATCGCTGTTGGAGGAGGCATGTATTTTACGCGGAAAGACACTTTACCAGCCGATTTACCATCCACTCTTACATCAATATCTGCTGTTCCCGGGGCCGTAGGTTTAGCAATATATTTGCTGCCACCTGCTTTACTTACACTTCCGTTATTTGATACAGCGCTTACTTTTTCACTACCGGCGCCGGCTGTAATAGTCAAAGGATTTTCCATTCCAACATACAGCACATTCATTTTATCGGCCATTACCGCTACACCGGAAGCTTGCCCAACAGTGTATTCAAATGTTTTTGAAGCTACTTTTTCCACGCCATCATTAGGATCAAGATATTTAATATCTACTTTTATACTATGTCCGCCAGATCCGCCGGCGGCCATTTTAATTTCAGCAACACCGTTGTCATTTACTTTGGCAGGAGTTCCATTAATTAACACCTGTGGCTTTACACTTGAGTTAAATGCTCCCAAACCAGCTTTCATTTCCAGTTGTTCACCTGGCATCAGGTAAGTTGAATTAGCCGCTACCATTGGTTCGAACTTATCCAGTTTAAATACAACGCCTCCGATTTTCTCAAAGAGATAGTTGGAAACCTTGTTTTCAGTGTTTTTTACATCATTTTGAAATTTGCTCAGGATCGTCATAGCAGCAATAGTAGGCGTCATGTGAAAATAAGCATTCGTCCACGACAAATTTTCATCATCCTTTCCTGTTGAAGATTTTGGCTTCTCTACATCAATAGGTAACTTACCTTCAAAAGATTTCGCAATCTCGGGGTCAACGGCCAATATATCTTTTTTATACTTTTCGAGAGCAGCACGTAATTTTTCACCTTCGCCCTGCGTATCCATCAGGCGGGTTGCTGCATCCAGGTTACTGATGCCTTCGCCTGTTTCTTCATTATACTTACTTTCTTCCTTGAGCTTGGCTTTTAAGCCTTCAATATAAGTATTCAACTCATTGGATAATGCCTTTACCTGATCTGCCTTTGGCTTCCAGATAGCGGCTTTATCCTTTGTTTTTTCGTCTTTCAGGCTTTCTTCAAAGTTTTTATATACAACATCAGTTGATGCGGTTAAAGTGCTGTTAGACTTTAATAAGCTGTTATCAACTGTTTTAAAGGCATTGATGATCTCGGCAGACACGTTCAGTGCCAGCAATGCTGTAAGCACCAAATACATCATGTTGATCATCTTCTGCCGTGGCTCTTTAGGTAGTGCCATGATTTTTCAGGATTTAATATATTTACGAATCAAGGGTTAATTACACAGAGGGGAGCGTCAGGCTCCCTTGCAGATGGTTTTAATTATCTGCCCTGCATTGCAGCCAGCATATTACCATATACATTGTTCAGGCTGCCCAGGTTTTTAGCCAGCAAGCCAATTTGTTCCTGAGCTTTCTTGGCGTCATCTACGCTGCCCTGCATGCTTTGCGAAGCCTGCACCAGGTTGCTGTAAAAGCCGTTCATAGCTTTCAGGTGGTTGTTGGTATCCTGTAATTCCAGTTCGTAAACAGTATTTAAAGAAGATAAATTTTTAGTAAGCGTTTGTACCTGGTCGTGGAACTGCTTGCTGGTTTCAGCAGCGTCATTAAAGCTTTTGGCAGTGCTTGCTGCACCTGCGTAAGCGTCTTTAACCTGTACCAGGGCATTGGCAGCGTCCTTGGTTTTTTGCGTATAGTCGGCAGTAGCAGCAGTGATATCCGCTATGTTCGACATTTTTTCTACGGTGATACCCAATTTGCTGAAGTTTTCGCCTAAACGTTGCAGGTTAGCAGGGTTAATGGCTGCATCCTGTAACATTTTGTCCATAGAGGCTAATGCAGGATTTCCACCGGCAACGCCAACGCCGCCTTTAAGAGATTCTGCAATTTCTTTCATTTCACCACCGGGAGGAGGTAAAAACGCATAGATTAAGAAGATCACCGCCTCTGTTAAAAGACCAACAGTGAGCATGATATCGGCGAATGATTTGTGTAAAATTTTGGCCCATGCGCCAAAGATTACG
>JAHBTL010000025.1 GCA_019638615.1 Chitinophagaceae bacterium
AGTGATTACTTCTACGCTTACAAGTTTATTGGTAGGTTTTACTTTAACACCTTGGTTAGCTTCACGCATCGGGGAAAAAGAAGATTTGCAACCGACTAATTTCTTCAATCGTTTTTTACTTTGGTTTGAACATCAGTTAGACAAATTTATTAGTTGGTATGGCAAAACGCTAAATTGGGTTTTACATCACAAGCTTATTTTTACAGGATTTGTTTTGCTTCTTTTTGTGGGAACAGCGGTAATGATGAAGCAGGGAATTATTGGGAAAGAACTAATCTCAACAGGCGACCAGGGAAAATTCCGTTTGGCATTAGAATTTGACAAAAGCACTTCCATTCAGCAAAACAATTTGGTTTCCGAAAAAATAGAAAACTATATTTTGAAGCAACACGAAGTTTCAACTGTTTTCAGTAATGTGGGCGGACCAAGTACAGGCATTGGAAGTTTAGGAGTTGGTTCTGCCAATAAAACTGAATTTACCATTCAGCTAAAATCCAGGAAAGAAACAAATAATCTTTCTACCGAAACCTTTATGCGAAAGTTGAGAACTGATTTACAAAAAGAACATTCGGGCATTAACTTTTCTATGATAGCATTGGGCTTAATTCCACGTTCTGCACCGATAGAAATCACATTGAGCGGAAGCGACCTAAACCAAGTAATGCAAACAAGTAATGATTTGAAATCAGTCATTGAAAAAATACCCGGAGCAGACAATGTACGGCTTTCGGTAGAAGCAGGAAGCCCTGAATTAAAAGTAATTCCCAACAAAGACAAAATGCAGCGTTTGGGTTTGAATACGGCTTATGTGGGAATGAATTTGCGTACCGCTTTTACAGGAAATGACGATGCCACTTTAACGGAAAACGGAACAGAATATCCTATACGGATTTGGTTGGATAAATTCAGCCGTAAAAATTATGATGATGTAAACCAACTCAACATTATAAATCCAATGGGCATTCCGATTGAAGTTTCGCAGTTTGCAACTATTGAAAGAGATAATTCGCCTTCGCTTTTGGAACGAAAAGACCGACAACCTGCCGTTACATTAACTTCCGATGCACTCGGCAGACCTTCGGGAACAGTAGCAGACGATGTAGTGGTATATCTCAAAAACAATCCTTTACCCAACGGCATACAAATGACCTGGGGAAGCGATATTAAAAGGCAAAACGACAGTTTCGGGGCTTTGGGTTCGGTATTGCTGATTTCATTCTTATTGATTTATTTGATTATGGTAGCCTTGTACGACAGTTACATTTATCCTTTTGTTGCCCTGTTTGCCATACCTGTTGCAGCAATCGGAGCATTTTTAGCATTGAATTTATCACTAAGCAATTTGAGCTTATTTGCCTTGCTCGGCTTGATTATGCTAATGGGATTGGTAACAAAAAATTCTATCTTGATTGTGGACTTTACCAACCAACTGAAAGCGGAGGGAAAACATTACAAAGAAGCATTGATTACCGCAGGAAAAGAACGTATGCGACCAATCTTAATGACGACTTTATCAATGGCAATAGGAATGTTGCCCATAGCATTAGCCAGCGGAACAGCAGCCGAATGGAAAAACGGTTTGGCGTGGGTAATTATTGGTGGTTTGCTTTCCTCATTAGCATTGACGATTTATTTAGTGCCAATGGTATATTACGGAGTAGATAGAATGAAAGAAAAATTGGGCTCAAATAAAAAACAACAATAAATGAAAGCGCCAATTTTTATTATACTGTCAGTCGGGTTATGTTTTTTTCTCTGTTCGTTTTCGGGAAATCAGGCAGAAATCTGTACATTGACCGTTAAGGTAGAAAATTTACGAAATTCAAAGGGTGTTGTTCAATTCACCCTTTACAACAAAGACAATTCAATTCCCGATGAAGATTACAAAAAATATTACCGATTAGAGAAAGCGAAAATTGTAAATGGCAAAGCAGAAATTACTTTTAAAAACCTGCCCCAAGGGAAATATGCCGTAAATATTTTACACGATGAAAACAATAACGGAAAGATTGATAAAGGTTTGCTTTTACCCAAAGAGGGAATTGGATTTTCTAATTGTCAGTCAATAGGTTTACGAAACAGACCTAATTTTTCCAAAGCAAGTTTTAAATTAAATGCAGACAAAACGATTAGTGTAAGGATAATTTATATGTGATTTGAAACGTATTGAAAAAGCAGTATGATAGCAGTGCTTCTGCTATCATACTTTTAGTAAGATTCCATTAAAGAAAGCCTATAGCTAAATGACTGGACATTATAAAAAAGCAATAGATGGCTTAGAAGAAGAAATAAAAGAACTGACCTATGAGCAGGGTAATTCTTTAGCGTCCTATGAAAAAGCTGTTGAACTTATCCTGAGTAAGACAGCCAAACTGAAAAATTATGTATTGAAAACAGGGTTTAAGAATCAGCAAGAGGAAATACACTTTTTTAAACAGATTAAACCCTTATTTATAGCTAAGCTCATTTATTATAATTCGATATACAAAATTGAAACAAAAAGACCGCATGGCGGTGGCAAAATAATAAAAAAGTATCTCTATAACGAGCTTTCTAAAATCAAGAGATACTTTGACAACAACTTTGAGTTTTACAGGTATTATAGAACCAATAGCACCTATCTTGACGATAAATATTTTGCGCGGGGAAAGCATGATATTAAGCTATGCCTGGACACATACTATTTTCAGTCAGACCATACTTTTTCCACCTCACACGATTACAAGGTAGCCAAAATAATAGCAAATGATTTGATACAGGTTTATATCGAAGACCAGCTTTATAATAAAATCCCGGAAGACAAATCAATAGCACCGCAAAAGCTGAACTGGACGGGCAGCAAAGCCGGATTAATAGAACTGATTTATGCACTGCACTATCAGGGCGTTTTTGATAACGGGAACAGCGATATTAAAGTCATCGTTAAAACATTTGAAGATATGCTCAATATTAATTTGGGCGATTTTTATCACACCTATTTGGAACTTAGGAGCAGGAAAATGAACCGGACGAAGTTCCTCGATGCTTTGCGGGACGAACTTATTAGGAAAATGGATGAGCAGGACGAAAGGTAAACGCAGTTTTATCAGGGCGTGCCACCGTCTGCATTTTACCTATGCACCAGCACCACCGAAAAAATCCATACGCTGTCGGGCTATCCGCTATATCTTTTGTTCGTTCCTAACAAAAGGATGCCGCTTCTATCCCTCACGCTAAATGCCATTCAGGAAACTAAGCATTTTACCGACCTCTGAATTTATCTTAGAAAAGGCAAACCATTTCTTGCCTAAATCTTTCAATGATGCCCCGATGTGGTAAAGCTCCGTGCCGTCAATAATGAGAAAACGGTCATGGGCATAGGCAAATGTGTGAACGTCAATAGGCGGGTACTGGCTGTTGTAGCGTTGCACATCCAGTTGTAGCTGGCTGCTGATGCTTTTGGTGTAGATAGTGGCAGATACGGACTGCCCACGCTTGCCGAGCAGGGTTAGTACCGTATCGTCCACGTAATTATCAATAAGGATGATTGACCGCCCGGCGCTTCGCATAATATCGGAAACAAAGGCATAGGCATCAAATATCTGCCCATCGTAAAAAATACCTTTTTCGCTATGCAGCTTACCGCTTTCCAGTGCCTTAAATATTTCCTCAAATTTGCCGTCCGCTTCTAACTGTTTGAGTTCGATTTTATCCAACCTTGAAAACAGTACAGCGTTACTCATTAATATCTTGCGCATCTCTACAAATGCGTTCATAATCTCAATGCTCACTTTTACGGCTGTATCGCTGCGCAATATGGCTGATAGCATAGCCACGCCTTGTTCCGTAAATGCGTAGGCTAAATAACGCCGTCCACCCCGTCCGGCGTTTGAGGTTCCAATTTGGAACCTCAAAGTTTCGCTTTCCTCATCGGTCAACTGGAAACAGAATGTATCGGGAAACCGCTCCATATTCCGCTTTACGGCTTTGTTCAGTATTTTTGTTTCTACCTGGTACAATGCAGCCAGGTCATTATCGAGCATGACCTGTTTGCCCCTTACTGTATAGATAAAGTTTTCTATTTCTTTGCGGATTATAATAGTGTTATCGTTCATCTCTTTTTGTATGTGTGGGTTTACCAAATTCAAAAGCGGTTTCCCCTTTATCGTTCATGACGATAAAGGCATCGAATTTTTTGCCCGCTTTGCTTTTCATGCCTTTGATTAGGGATGTTTTGTTTTTGCGGACAAGGTTTTCAACTTCGGTTACACTTATCTGCACCCCGCAGATATTGCGGAACAATAGCCAGTTGCAAGCCTCATCCGGGCATTTAACAACCTTATCCCTTATAAGCAGTTTATGGCTTTTGCATTTGGGGCAGGTGAGTTCGGGATGCTTTTCACCCGCAATCGTCCTGCTCAACAATTCCTGCGTAATAGATGTAGCATAGCTTTCCATGTCTTTATGGAAAGCCGTTGCATCGGCTTCGCCCGTTTCGATTTTCTGCAAAGCCATTTCCCATTCGGCGGTCATGGCTACATCGGCAATCCGTTTATCCTTTACCGATTGGTAAACCTGCAATCCCTTTTCGGTAGGGATAAGGGATTTCTTTTCACGCCTGATATAATCCCGCTTAAATAATGTTTCTATTATCGCCGCTCTTGTGGCAGGTGTCCCAATGCCGATGCCTTGCAGGGCTTTCCGTTCGTCTTCGTTCTGTATTTCTTTGCCTGCATTTTCCATAGCTGACAATAAGCCCGCTTCGGTATAAAGCACCGGCGGTTTGGTTTTCTTTTCCAGCACTTCGGCATTTTTGATTTTCAGTTCATCACCTGCCTTTAGTTCCGGTAGTTCCAATATCGGCTCACTGTCTTCCTCTGTAAAATTGCCCCTGATGGCACGCCAGCCGGGTTCCAGGATTTTGCACCCTTTCAGCGCAAAATCATAATGCAAAACCTGCAAAGCGATGTCGGTTATTTCTTTGGAACAAACTTGTGATATGGCTTCCAGCAGGCGCAGGGCAATCATATCATATATGGCATCTTCTTTTGCAGGCAATGCAGATGGTATTTTTTCGGTGATGAGCAACCCATGATGGTCTGTTACCTTTACATCATTCACGATACGTTTATTGAAACGCCCCCATTTCACTTTGGCAAGGGCTTCCTTGCAGGAGGGTCTTGCATCCATTGCCCTGATAAGCGCAGGAATTTCAGCCCACATATCTTCCGGTATGTACTTGCTTCCGGTGCGGGGATAGGTAATAAACTTCTTTTCATACAGGCTTTGCGCTATGTTCAGCGTTTCTTCGGCAGAAAGCCCCAACTTTTTGTTTGCTTCCTTTTGCAAGCCTGTCAGGTCAAACAGTAAAGGCGGTTGCTCTGAAACCGTTTTGTTTTCCACCGCCGTAACGGTAGCCGTTCCGTTTCGCTGTATGGATTTAAGCGTATCGTCAGCAAGTTTCCTATCGTCCCATTTGGTCTTGGAAAGACTTTTAAAATCAATAAACTCCTTACGGTGTTCTAACTGTATCTGCCAATACTTTTGAACGGTAAAGTTTTGGTTTTCCAGATACCGTTTGCAGACCAGGGTAAGCGTAGGTGTTTGTACCCGACCGAGCGAATATACGCCCCGCCCTGCGGCAATGCTCAATGCCTGCGAAGCATTGATGCCTACCAGCCAGTCAGCCCGGCTTCGCCCTTGCCCGGCACGATACAGACCGTCAAAATCGCTTCCGGGTTTCAGGTTGTCAAAACCCTGCTTAATCGCTTTTTCGGTCAGTGAGCTTATCCATAAACGCTGAAAGGGTTTGCCGCATTTCAGGTACTCATAAATGTACCTGAAGATAAGCTCACCCTCACGCCCGGCATCGGTAGCCACGATAATGCTATCGCAACGGTTGATGACCTGCTCAATAATCTTCAACTGCTTTACCGCTCCGCTATCGGGAACGTAACTTTTATCCTTTTTTATCTTCCGTACCGTCAGTAAAAAAGGATTGGGCAATATGGGCAGGGCTTCCCTTTGGAAGCCTGTTAGCCCGTAGTCTTCCGGCATAGCCAACCCGACCAGATGCCCCAACGCCCATGTAACCTGGTAGCCGTTGCCTGTCAGGTAGCCATCCTTTTTATCAGTGGCTCCCAACAGGGCGGCTATCTCACGGGCTACGCTTGGTTTTTCGGCAATCACTGCTTTCATAATACTTCCTCCTTTTTTTAGTGATTACCTTTTGATGCCTTTGGGTTTAACCGTAGCTTTCGGCGCACGCTGCTGTTGCTGCTGCTTGTTGTCTTTCGGCGTTTGCTGCTGCGGCTTCAAAGGCTCTTTGACATTCTTCGTAGCCTCGTTGGTTTTTCCATCGGAATTAACTGCGACCTGCGTTTTATTTGCTTCAGCAGGCTGTATTTTATCTTTCAGCTTATTGGGATTGGTGAATGAGAATTGCTCTTTCCCGGTTTGTTTATCAAAGGTGATATAGCCCTGATATTTTTCGCCTTTCCTGTCAATTAAGCCATCAATGTAAATCGTTAAGCCAGCATTATACTTTTCATATTGCTGGTCGGTCAGTTCCTTACCCCTGTATGTGCGAGGTGCTTCATGCTGCTGTCCCGGCTGCTGGCTTTGGGTTTGTTTATTCGTATTGCTCCGGTCAAAAAGAAATTCAATAAAACGCTTATCGGCATTGTATTGAATAGGGGCATTGAAAGGTTCTCCTTTTTTGGAAATCATGCCCTCTAAATGAAGTGGTTTACCATCGAGTAAAGTTTGCTTTTGTTCTGCGTTGAGTATTACGCCTTTAAATTCATTGGGTATTCTCATCCATTCCTGCCGTAAGGCAACAACCTCATTTGTCAATCGGTCAATACTGATAATGGACGGTATTTTTTCCCCGGTCTTGGGGTTGGTCAAGTCCACTACACGCCCCATGTTCCCGGTTTTGAGCAAATTCTCTTTATCCTCTTTGGTAAATTCATGACCGAAGAAAGGCGCATCAAGGTTCGGCTCTTTGCGGATGCCGTGAATGGCAACAACTGCACTGCCGTTTTCACCAGGTTGAAGTGAAAGCCTTGCATCCATACGGGTAACTGCCGTACCGAGGTTAAGGCTTATCGGCATTAATATATTGGTTTTATACCCTTTTAACAGGGTGTCCATTACGCCTGCTTTTTCAAGCCTTTCTTTGCTCAACCCCAAATTGTTCATGGTTTCCCAATCAATCTGTTCCACCTTAAAGCGGTATTCGCTTGTTTCCGGTGTTGCTTGTGCTGTTGCCATATCTTTTTTATTTTCCTGTTGCTGTTCTTTTTGCTGTTCTTTGGGTTCTTTGACCTCATGCTTTGCCAGTACTGCTTCGCCCTCTTTGGTGGGCGCATCAACCTGTTTCTGCATTTCTTTGGCGGTATCAACCGCTTCCGAAGCAGGCACTTTAAAAAAGTTGAAGTGAGAGGGGTTTTTAAGCTGCCGCCAAAAGTTGGAGAAGAAGTTGGAAAATACATCCCCGCTCTTATCCACCCGCATAAACTGGCTTTGGTTCTTTTTGTCGGCATCAACGGTTTGCAGTTCACCGTTTTTGTCTATGCCTGTAACTGCCTGGATTTTCTTTTTGTCTTTATCCAGCACCAGCAAAATATCCGAAAGCTGTTCGGGTAATTGCGGGTTTTCAATGGTCTGTTCGCTCATAATACTGATTTTTTAATGTTGTTAATTTCCGAAAGTAGGCGAAGCCTATACGCACTGGCGGTATCTGTCTTCCATTGGCGTAGTTTGTCATGTATTGTCCTTTGTACGTTGCAGGGGCGCATTGAAACTTTCCCGGATGAACTGATGCACATCGGATAGCTTGTAATACAGCTTGCCGCTAATGGTGTAGTACGGCAGCTTGCCGGACGAGCGGTAACGCTGTAAAGAGCGGTGGCTGATTTTCAGCATTTGCAGCAAATCCTGATTATCCAGTAATTCTTCACCGTCTATGCTGTTGCGCTGTTTCTGTATATCGCTGATATTGTCGTTCAGTATATCAAAGCGTTCCATAATGCGCTCCATCCATGCGATAAATTCCATTCTGTCTATGTTCATACGGGTACGCTTTAATTATTTTTCAGCCTTTATTTTTCTTCCATTTTCGATATAGCTTTTACCTTTTGCCATAAGTGCCTGCATATATTCATCGCTGGTTTGTACAGCATGAGCATTAAGCATATCCTTTATGGCTCCAATGGTGTAATAGTATTGTCCGTACATTTTGGAGTAGGCGATTTGCCCGTTGGTGCGCATACGCCATAGCGTTTTTTCGCTGATGTGGAGATACTGGCAGACTTCGTGATTATTAAGCCACAGGCTATCATAGCTGGTGTCTTCCAGTTTCAGGATATATTCATTGATGGACTTTATACGCTCGTTGAGCAGCTTCCATGCTTCTTCTTCTATGGTTATAATATTCATTGCACAGCTTCTTAATATTTGCTGTACAAAAGTGGAGCGTTTGGCGGGGTCTGTCGTCCGATACGTGTCTATCAAAAAGACAGATTTTTGATTTCTTTTTGATTGGGTTTAACGTGTTGGTTTTATAGCGGTTTTCTCTTTTTTCAAGTATATATCTGGTATCGCAATATGCGATTTGCCGATAGACACATATAGGCAAACGGGCAAAAAAAAGAACAGCACCGATGATGCTGTTCTTTTTTTGAAAGACAAGACGGAGATTAGTAGCTATCTTCTTTGTCCATGTATTCCTCTAAACTGGATTTCAGTTGGTCTATAAATAACGTCCGGGAACCGGAGCGGGTCTTCATGCGGTGGAAGCTGTTATGGATGTCGTTGAGCGAAACCCGAAACAATACCTGAAATACCATGCTTATTTTCCGAATGCCTATTTTCCCGTGTGCAATAGCTCCTGCCGCATAGAGTGCGTAAATCAATTCAATAAGGGCGTTCTTTGATTGTGTCCAAAAAATATCTTTCGTTTCATCATTTTGTAACAGAATATCCGGGTTTTGTTCGGGATTTATTTTTGTCGTCAGGTAATTATAGATGAGTTCGTTGCCGATGATTTTTGCCACCTTATAATCGAAATAAGTCGAAAATTTAGGGTCAATCTCAAACACAAAGCTGTTCAGCCCATCATAGTAGTTAATGTTTCCCAACATAAAATACTGTTCGTCCCTGTCAATTCTGCCGGAACGGTAGTACCTGTAAAAATCAGAATTGCATATATACTCCGTGTATTCCTGTTTCAGTTCTTTCAGTTGCAGGGCGAAATAACTTTGGTACAAATTCCCATTATTGGCGGGGCAGGCTGTTTCAATCCGAAATACCTTGTTGTAGTAAATAAGTTTGCCCAGGATATTAGGCTTTACCTGTCTGAAAAAATGGATTTCATCGTTTTTATCGGAAAAGCCCTCCTTTATCACATCTTCTTTGACGGTACGCAGGAGTTCCTGAAGATAAAGCGTCATCTGATACGCCTCGTCAATAACGCTGGATGTTTCGGCAGAAAACTTTCTTTCCTGTTTTTGGATTTCCGAAACAATTTTGTGTAACGGATGCTTCATAGTTAAGATTTGTTTTCATTAAGGGTACGATTGCGATTACAAATACAAAGGTTGTCTTTAACTATGAATTTGTTTCCCAAGTTGAACCCAAGTTGGGGAAGATTTTTTTGATAAAAAGGTACTTTGGGCGTTGGCAGATATTTTTGCAAAGAGCAACCCGCATTATCTTAATTTTGCTCTTTTTATAGGTCGCAGAGGTTGAGGACTGGTAGGTTTATCAATTTTCGGAGAAGTTGTATCTGTTTGATTTGCAGTATCTTTTAGCTGGTTTAACCGCCGCAAATCTTCTAATAACGAGTTCGAGTTTTGTACCAATAAGTTCACAAACAAAAGCCAAAAGGCGCCATTTGAATCCAAAGGGTACCTTTTGGCTTTTTTTGGTATGAGTATCTTCACTTGTGGTTACCCAGTCGCTTTTGTCAACAACCAACCATTGTTTTATTTCTACCTGATTTGTTAAACAGTCCATATGGTTTTTGGGTAAGCTTTTATTTCTTTTCTTTCTATAAGATTCACCTCCAATATTTATTATTAGCTAATTTTCGGTAATAAATTGAATGATACATTATTGCCGTTTCATCCACTAAATACAGGATCAAGTTAAAAATTTGGGGGATTTTGTTGGAGTTTAGATTTTTGTGCTTTAAAGACAAATAGATTGGCTGAAGTACAAAAAGAACTTATATCTGCATTGTTGCCTGTTGGCATTTTAGATTATTTTGATATTATCCGTGTTGAGGATAGTGATATAGGACTGAACATTTACCTGGAAGAGAATAATAGTATACCTCAGGAGTTTAAATCGCTCATCTATCATTCCAAGGGTTTCTATCCTGAGATCCGTGTTCAGGATTTTCCCATTCGTGGTAAAAAAGTATACCTCTGTATTAAGCGACGTCGCTGGGAGAATCAGTTAACTGGTGAGATTATAAGCCGGGACTGGTCTTTAGTTCAGTCCGGAACCCGTATGACCGCAGAATTTGCGGCTTTTTTAAAAGAAGTATTTGGATAATTACGCTATCAGCAGCCATCAGCTTGGTCATTACTTTCAAGTCGATGGCAAACTGCTTCAACAACAATACAAAGAACATATAAGCGATTACAGGCAATGGAACCAAAAGGCACATGCCGAACAATGGATGCTTTTCGAACAAAACATCGGTCCATGGAGCAAAAACAAAGAGCTGATTTATTGTTTACCCGCTATCCTAAATTACAACAGGCTTACTCTTTAGCAAACAGGCTGGGTGAAGTTTACCGGATTTCAACCAGCAAACAACAAGCGTTTAAAAAACTCGCATTATGGTACAATGATGTAGAGGCGGCTAAAATAGACTCTTTTAAAACAGTAGCTAAATCTATACAGAATCACTACTTGGACATACTAAACTTCTTTAACAACAGAAGTACCAATGCTTCTGCTGAATCTTTTAACGCAAAAATAAAGGCCTTCAGAGCTACTGCAAGAGGTGTCAGAGATATAAACTTCTTCCTGTTTAGGCTAGCAAATATTTATGCATAAAATATTAATCCCCCAAATTATCAGCATGATCCTAAATACATCCTTATAATATATATACTACCGACCTTACCAAGAGTCTTGTATTGCTAAAAATAAACCCGCAAAGAATTTAGTATAAGTTTATACATTTAATAAGTTGAATATAGTATATTTGTGAACTAATATAATTATATGAAATATGATATTTTAAAAAATGTTGTCAATCTGCTTGAGGAATTTGAAGAAGATATTCTTCAAGGAAGAACATACCCTAATGATATCGAAGGTTTTAAAAGATGGATAGTTGCCAATTATAAAGGTGAAGAAAAAAATAATGAACCTAATTGGGATGGAAAAGAAAAGGGACGTAGTGCAGAAAGTGTCATTAATACTTTAATTGTCCATATGAACAGATATGCCAAGAGTTATTCCAAGTCCGCCATATTCGGATCGGATTTTTCAACACAGGAAGATCTTATCTACCTCATTAACCTAAAAGCTTTTGGAGAAATGACCAAAATGGACTTGATAAAAAAGAATGTACATGAAAAACCTGCCGGAATGCAAGTTATCAACCGGTTGATTGCACAAGGTTGGGTAAATCAAACCGATTCTGAGACCGACAAAAGAAGTAAAGTTTTAAAAATAAGCAATAAGGGAATTCAGGTTTTAGAAAAGCAAATGGACAAAATCAGAAAAGCAACTGAAATCGTTACAGGAGATTTAACCCATAACGAAAAAATGGAATTGATCAGGTTGCTCAATAAACTCAATGATTTTCATCAACAGATCTACGATAAAAATATTGAACCAGAATATTTATTGAATGAAGTTTTAAAAGATAAAAGGCGATGAAGAAAAAAATAGCCGTTATCGGTTCCGGTTTTTCGGGATTGTCTGCTACAGCTTATTTGGCAAAAGCGGGAAATGAGGTTCACGTATTTGAAAAACACGAGCAGCCAGGTGGAAGAGCAAGGCAATTTTCTACCCAACAAGGTTACGTATTTGATATGGGACCAAGTTGGTACTGGATGCCTGATATTATTGAAAGTTTTTTTGCTGATTTCGGCTACAAAATCTCTGATTTCTTCGAGTTGATTTCATTAAACCCACAGTTTGAAATGATTTTTTCACAAGAGAAAATCAGTGTACCTGAAAGTTTAGAGGAATTAAAAATCTTGTTCGAACAAATCGAAAAGGGTGCAGGATTACAATTAGAAAAATTTATGCGATCGGCTAAATTCAAATATGAAGTCGGTATGCAGGATTTCGTGAATAAGCCTTGCCATAATTGGTCAGAATTCATTTCTCCTAAAATAACTAAAAGTGCATTGAGATTGGATTTACTGACGAACTTCAGAACCTATGTTGCTAAATACTTCAAAAGTGAAAAATTAAGAACATTGATGGAGTTTCCTGTGATTTTTCTGGGTGCTTCGCCAAAAAATATTCCTGCATTGTATAGTTTGATGAACTATGGGGGTTATGCCTTAGGAACGCATTATCCTATAGGTGGCTTCTATCAATTGGTATTGGCGATGAAAAAAGTAGCCGAAAACCAAGGTGCAACTTTTTATTTTAACAAAACCGTTGAAAGCATAAATACACAAAATGGTAAGGTAAGATCTTTAACTATCAATGGCGAGACCTATGAATTCGATATTGTAATTGCTTCTTCCGATTATCATCATACAGAAACGCTTTTAAATAAAGACCTCAGAAATTATTCTGAGGTGTACTGGAAAAGCAGAACGTTTGCACCATCAAGTTTGATCTATTATTTAGGCATCAATCAAATTATTCCCAACCTAAAACATCATACACTCTTCTTTGAAAATGACTTAGACGAACACATTGATTGTATCTATGGCGAGAAGAAATGGCCGGAAAAGCCTCTTTTTTATGTTTGTTGCCCATCAAAAACAGATAATGCCGTTGCCCCTAAAGACAAAGAAAACCTGTTTTTGTTGATGCCTTTGGCAATCGGAATAAACGATGAAGAATTAACACGGGAAAAGTATTTAATGGAAATGCTTTCAAGAATTGAAAGACATACGGGCATAGCCGATTTACAGTCAATGATTGAGTACAAAAGAAGCTTCTGTGTCAGCGATTTTATTTCAGATTACAATGCGTACGGTGGCAATGCGTACGGACTGGCAAACACACTTGGTCAAACTGCAGTTTTGAAACCTAAAATAATAAATAAAAGATTGAAAAATTTATTCTACACGGGTCAATTGACCGTTCCCGGCCCCGGAGTTCCTCCGTCCATCCTATCTGGTAAAATTGTAGCAAATGAAATAATCAAACTTAAACAAGAAGGACTATGAAAAAGATCTTTGACGAACTATCGTGCTCGGTAAGCAAGATTACAACCCAAAAGTATAGTACGAGTTTTTCTCTAGGAATTTTAGCGCTGAAACCGTCTATACGTCCCGCTATCTATGCCATATATGGATATGTGAGACTGGCTGATGAAATCGTGGACAGTTTTCACGGGTACGATAAAGAGAAACTATTGAATCGATTAAAAGTAGAAACCGACGATGCATTGCAGGAAGGAATTTCGCTCAACCCTATTCTACAATCGTTCCAGGAAACAGTAAATCAGTATAAAATTGACAAAAGTCTCATTGAACAGTTTTTACATAGTATGGAAATGGATTTGCAGAAAATAGATTACAATTCAGAACGATACGAAGAATATATTTTTGGTTCAGCCGAAGTAGTCGGGCTGATGTGTCTACAAGTTTTTACGGATGGGAATATGGAAAAATATAGAGAATTGAAACCATATGCAATGAAACTGGGGTCAGCTTTTCAAAAAGTAAACTTTTTAAGGGATTTGAAAGATGATTATCAGATTTTGGGCAGGACTTATTTCCCGAATATTGATATGTGCATATTTGATAATAGTGTGAAAAGTCAGATTGAAAAGGAAATAGAGGAAGAATTTAAGGAGGCTTTAATCGGGATTAAGAAGCTACCCAATTCCGCAATGTTTGGGGTGTATTTAGCTTACAAGTACTATTTGTTTTTGTTGCAAAAAATAAAAAGAATATCCTCCAAAGAGATATTGAATAACAGGATTCGGGTTCCTAATTCTGAAAAGGCATTTGTGGCGTTCAAAAGTTATGTAAGATATAAAACTGCGTTTTTATGATCAAAATTCCTGGCTTACTAATATCGGCCATACTCTTTCTTATGAGTTTTAATGCAACAGGTTTGGATGTAGTAAGGGCTAACTACAACAAACTGGTATCAGAAAAAGAGTTGTGTGGAAAGATAATTGCGGAATTGACAGAAACAAAGAACAATTCAGCTACACATATGGCTTATTTGGTTGGTTTACAAACTATCTGGGCAAATCACGTCTTTAGTCCGATAAGTAAACTCAATACGTTTAAAGAAGGGAAGAAAAACATCGAGCAGGCAATCAAAAAAGAACCTGAAAATGTGGAATTAAGGTTTATCCGACTTTCGGTTCAAAAAAATGCTCCGTCTTTTTTAGGATATAAATCAAACATAAATGGGGATGCCAAATTTATTAAGGAAAACCGACACCAAATCAGGTCGGAGATTTTGCAGAAAAATATAGGAACGCTTTTAAAGGACTAGACTATGAAACATCGGTTATACAGGGAGCAACAATTGAATTGCGATATCGAAGCAGCGTGGGATTTTTTCTCTTCTCCTAAGAACCTTTCGAAGATCACACCCAAAGATATGGGTTTTACGGTGCTGTCGGATTATAACAGCGAACAGATTGCTGAAGGAATGGTGATCGATTATATCGTTTCGCCGTTGCTGAAAGTTCCGTTGAAGTGGAGAACGAGAATTACTCATGTGGAATCAAATAAAAGCTTTACTGATTTTCAGGAGAAAGGACCTTATAAATACTGGAGCCATTTTCACGAATTTATCCCCAATAAAGACGGAGTGCTGATGAAAGATACGGTAGATTATGAATTGCCTTTCGGCTTTTTGGGGAAGATGGCACATCTACTTTTTGTGAAAAAGAAATTGGCGTACATCTTTGATTTCCGATACCACGTTTTAGAGAAACTTTTTAACCCAATAAAAAACTGATATGGCTTTTTTAATCGTATTGCTCACGTTTACATTGATGGAAGGGGCAACCTGGATTATCCATAAATATGTTATGCACGGTTTTCTTTGGGTTTTGCACAAAGACCATCATGACCACAGCAATGAGGGCGTTCTTGAAAAGAACGACTATTTTTTTGTCATATTTGCTATACCCACGATTGCTTTGATGTATTTCGGTTCGCTTGAAAATTTCAACTATCTGTTTTATATCGGATTGGGCATTATGCTTTACGGAATGGCTTATTTTTTTGTGCACGATATTTTTATCCACCAACGGATCAAATTTCTGTCCCAGACCCAAAGTGCCTATTTTTTGGCACTGCGCAGGGCACACAAACAACATCACAAACATATCGGAAAAGAAAACGGTGAATGTTTCGGGTTTTTATATGTGCCTTTCAAATATTTCAAAATGTATTTTAATTCCGCGAAAAAATGATGGCATATACTTATTCAATGATATTATTTTTTACGGTCATCATTTGCTTTATCGCATCTTTTGACAGCCGGATTCTCTTTAACCGTTATTTTGGATCGTTTATAAAATCTGCGATTTTGGTTGCTATACCATTTATTTCTTGGGATATATGGTTTACCGCAAAAGGTGTTTGGTGGTTCAATACAGATTATACACTGGGAATAGTGATAGCGGGTTTGCCTCTTGAAGAATGGCTTTTCTTTATTTTCATTCCGTTTTCATGCGTGTTTACCTATTTCTGTTTTGATAAGTTTTTCAAGTTAGGATGGCTATCCGCCTTAAATAACCTGATCGTTTTTGTCAGCGTCATTATCTGTTCGGTTATGGCTTTGTTGCATTATGATAAAATCTATACACTTATGACGGCTATCGCCACTATAGCAACTTTAATTTACCTGAATTTCATTGCACAGGTAGATTGGATTGGCAAGGCATCTTTGGTGTTTACTATATTGATGTTAGGTTTTTTTCCTGTAAATGGCGTGCTGACGGGGACTGGTATCGAAACACCTATCGTAAATTACAACCCGGGAGATTTTCTGGGTATACGGATACTAACGATACCAATTGAGGATGCCGTTTATGGATATACGCAGTTTCTTTTGGTGCTTTATTTTTTTAAACGGTTTAAACATATAGATGATGAAAGCAAAAAATAAAATTTTAACAGTGGCCTTTTCCATAGCGTTAATTGCTCTTTTAAATTCCTGTGCCTCGATCCCCAAAAAGGCAAAAGCAGTGGAAAACTTTGATGTCGATGAATATTTAGGCACTTGGTACGAAATTGCCCGTTTTGATTCTCGTTTTGAAAGGGACTTGGACAATGTTTCCGCTCAATACAGCCTGAATGAAAATGGCAATGTCATCGTCTTGAACAGTGGCTATAACCATAATAAGCAAGAATGGAAAAAAGCGGACGGTTTAGCAAGGTTCAGAGGAGATAAAAATGTTGCAAAATTGAAAGTAAGTTTTTTCGGTCCTTTTTATTCTGGTTACAATGTGGTCGCATTGGACGAAAATTACCAGTATGCGCTGGTTGCGGGAAAAAACCTAAAGTATTTATGGATTTTATCGAGAACAAAGAACGTTCCCCAAGAGGTTAAAGCAAACTATTTGGGAATTGCAGAAGGGATTGGTTATGATACCTCTAAACTGATCTGGGTAAAGCACGACAGGAACGATAATCCATTTTTGAATGAAAAGTAGGGTCTCCGTTTTTTGGTTTCGCAGAGATCTGCGTTTGGAAGACAATGTGGGTTTGTATCAGGCACTTGCTTCCGAATTACCCGTGTTGCCGGTTTTTATTTTTGATGAGACCATCCTAAATAAATTAGAAGATAAAAAAGACCGAAGGGTTGACTATATCCATCAGGTACTCTCGGCAATAAATAGCCGATTGAAGACATTCAACGCAAGATTGAATACATTTTATGGAAATCCTTTGGATGTTTTTAAAATGCTTTCCGAAAAATATGCTGTTCAAGGCGTTTTCTGCAATCGGGATTATGAACCGCAAGCCATTAAACGGGATACGGAGATTTACCAGTTTTTCAACGAACAGAACATTCCTTTTAAGGCATTCAAAGACCAGGTCATTTTTGATAAAAACGATGTATTGAAAAATGACGGCACACCCTATACGGTTTATACCCCGTATTCAAAAAAATGGAAAGAGCTATTGACAGAAAAAGATTACAAGTCGTATAATCCTGATTGCACTAATTTTTTCAGACAGCGGTTTGCCGAAATTCATTCGTTGAATGAATTCGGTTTTGAAAAAACAGATATCACTTTTGATCCGCCGAAATTAGATGCAAAAATCATTGACGAATACGACAAATTCAGGGATTATCCTGCAATGCAACGGACAACAGAATTGAGCATCGCTCTTCGATTTGGCACCATTAGTATTCGTAAATGTGTAGCTTTTGCATGGAACCACAATCAAACGTGGCTGAATGAATTGATCTGGCGAGAGTTTTTTATGCAGATCTTATATCATTTCCCTAAAGTGGTTAATCAATCTTTTAAATCGAAATACGATAACATCAAATGGCGAAACAATGAATGGGAATTTGAAAAGTGGTGCGAGGGAAAAACAGGTTATCCGATTGTCGATGCAGGAATGCGACAATTGAACCAAACAGGATCTATGCACAATCGGGTACGGATGATTGCAGCGAGTTTTTTGTGCAAACATTTACTGATAGATTGGCGTTGGGGTGAAGCCTACTTTGCACAAAAGCTGAACGATTACGATTTATCGGCCAACAATGGAAACTGGCAATGGGCATCGGGTTCGGGTTGTGATGCTGCACCGTATTTCAGGGTGTTTAACCCAACTGTTCAAACCGATAAGTTTGATAAGAAGTTGGAATATATCAAAAAATGGATTCCCGGATTTGGAACAGATGCTTACCCCCAACAAATAGTAGAACACAGTTTCGCAAGAGACAGAGCGTTGAAAGTATATGGAGAAGCCGTCAAGGAAAACAATCAATAACGCTTTAATTAAAGTAAAATGGAGAGAAACAATGTAGTGTTGGTCGATGAAAACGATAATGCCATTGCTGAAATGGAAAAATTGATGGCCCACGAGCAAGGGCGTCTCCACCGGGCATTTTCGGTATTTATATTTAATGATAAGGGAGAGCTTCTTTTGCAGCAGCGGGCAAGCCACAAGTACCACGGAGCAGGGTTATGGACGAACACCTGTTGTTCGCATCCGCAATGGGGAGAAACTGTTGCTTTAAGTGCAGAAGAGCGGTTAATCTATGAAATGGGACTGAAATGTGATTTAAGATTGGTCTATTCATTTATATACAATGAGCGGGTTGAAAACAATTTGACAGAGCATGAGCTGGATTATGTTTTTGTTGGTTATTCTGAACAATGTCCTGTTTTAAACAAAGATGAAGTACAGGACTATAAGTGGATGAATGCGGATGAAATTCTATCTGATATAAAAAATAATCCATCACATTATACGGTCTGGTTCAGACAGGCCTTTCCGGAGCTGCTTTCAAAAATCAATTCATGAAAAAGATATTAATCGCCGGAGGTACAGGTTTTGTCGGAAAAGCATTGATAAAGCACCTAGTAAATTGTGGTTATATGGTCAATGTGTTAACACGGAGGAACAAAATCAGCAGCATGGAGAACATTCGGTATTTTGAATGGGATATAAAGAAAGGATTTATTGACGAAAAAGCATTTGAGGGCGTTTCGAAAATCATCAATCTAACAGGCGCAAACATTACCGAAAAGCGTTGGACGGAAAAAAGGAAAGTTGAAATAATCGAAAGCCGGACCAAGGCAATAGATTTACTTTTTACCTATGTTAAAACAAGGAATTTTAGCATAGATATCTTCATTTCATCTTCCGCCATAGGTTATTATGGTGCGATTACTACGGATGAAATATTTACAGAGAAATCCAATAACGGCAGCGAATTTTTGGCTTCGGTTTGCCGGAAATGGGAAAAAACAGCACTGCAATTTGACAGTTTGGGTGTTGCTACCGTGATTTTAAGAAAAGGCGTTGTCCTTGGGAGAGATGGTGGTATGTATCAAAAATTAGCACCTTTGGCGAAGTTGGGCATCAATACATCTTTAGGAAATGGCAGGCAATACTTACCCTGGATTGACATCCGGGATTTAGTCCGGTTGTATGAATTCATCTTGAAGACAGATGAACTCAGCGGGGTTTTTAATGCTGTTTCTTCCGAGCACATTATGATGAATGATTTTTCTAAAGCCCTGCTAAGGTCATTCGGAAAAACGAGTTTTTTGCCCAATGTACCAGCATTTCTGGTAAGGTTATTTTTGGGGGAAATGTCCGTGATGTTGTTAAAGGGTTCTAGGGTCAGCAATTACAAAATAAAACAAACCGGCTTTAAATTTGAGTATAGCTCGATTGAGAAGACATTTTTTATGTAGTAATAAAGCTGGTTGAAGACTTTAGTATAGCTTTCTTTATTGACATTTTTTACAATTTCCGTTTTTCCGTGTTTAAGATAATTTTCGGTTTAGCGGAGCTAACTTTATTTTTATCTAGATCATACTTATAAGAGGTGTCTTTCAATTGGTTCAATCGCCTTAAATCTTCCAATAAAGAGTTCGAGTTTTGTACCAGTGGGTTCACGAAAAGGGACAAAATGAAATTTTTCATTTTGTCCCTTTTGTTTTTTAGTAAATATCTAATTGCCAGGTATTTTCATATTTACCATTTTCCTTTATCCTGAAAAGTTTTCTAAGGCAATCATTTTATACATCGAACCAAAATCTGTAATTGCTAGTTATTTTAATTGACTTAAAATAAGGCTGTTACCGAAAATTTGCGAGATAAAATAACATATTTATGCCCTAGTCCCATAGGGATGACCTCCTGGGACTCGAACCGCTTAAATCATTAATAAACAATAAGTTTTGACTGAAGTTCAGAGTGGCTTGAATATACATCGAACCGCTTAATTGTAATTATTAATTATAGGCCAGTAAATTCGTATTCTTAAGGATGAATTGACTGTTGTAAAACTCAACTGTGAAGTTCGCTAGATCATATAAGAATGACAGGATATGCTGAATCTGCGAAGCTGAATGATACACTCCTCTTCGTTGTTCTATTTCGATGATCAGCTTATATTCTGGTGACAATTCATCCAGTTCAATAAAATTAGTTTCATTAGTAACTGGCGTTTTTATGAGATGATTATAAATGACCTTCACACTATCTTCAAGTAAATTTCTAAAGCAGTTCTCATTCCATAATATCGGTTTTCTAAACAATAAAGCGATCAGCCGTCTTTTCTGATCAATGCTTGCGTTTTCGTACAGGTAATCAAGCGAGGACAGTGTTCCTGACATTCCGTCTAGTCTTCCCTCCCAAAGTTTAAGGGAAATATAAGCATTGTCGATTTTACGTTTCAATATTTCCGTTTTTATCTGGCACTCCTTTTTGAGTTTATAATATTCCGGTGCATCAATATCTTTTGAAAGAAGTAACGAACGTGCTGTTATCATATGATCCTCTAACTCTTCAATCTTTTTGACAGTGCGATGCTGATTGATCATGGTTAAAAAGGAAGAAGTCTTGTAATTTTTTCTAAGGATTGACTGGAATAAAGTATTGTATTCAGTATTTGGTTTTAATGATTTTATTATGTTGATAAAGGAATCATGCACTTTTTCAGTTCTTACTCTGAAGCCACAATTACAGTGATAATAAAAATACCAATTCATTCTCCCTTTTGATCTGCTGCCCGTCAATCTTTGAGAACAACGAGGGCAATAAAGAAATCCCCTGAAGGGTAGCATTTCATTGGCGATTTTCTTGCTTACATTCGGTATCATCCTTCTTTTGCTTTTAAGTACATTTTGTACTTTGTCAAAAAGCAGTTGCGAAATGATTTTTGCATGTTTGCCACTTGCCATCTGTGGTATAATCTGTTTTCTATCTATGATGATTTTTCCGCAGTAGACCGGATTTCGTAGTGCTTGGCAGAAGTTATTTAACGAGCAAACCAGACCCTTTTTTACAGCCATTCGGTGAATTTCACGGATACTAAATAATCCCAGGCTAACCTGTTCAAATGCTTCCCGCATCAATGTCGCTTCAGGTTCTTGTATCGCTATGTATTTTTCTCCAGTCGCCGATTGCGTGTTTCGATATCCGATAGGGGCGCTTCCCATCCACCTACCCATCGCACGTGCTTTTTGCATCTTCTCCTTTACATTCAATGAACGTATATCATTTTCTACTTCATGCGTTACCAGGTAAATTGCCAGGATCATCTTGTTTTCAGGAATACTTATATCCAATGGCTGTTCTATAGCTTGCGGAATGACATTTATATCCTGAAGCTTTTTAATCATCAGGTAGGCTTCAGCTATATTTCTGCTAAACCTGTCCCATTTAGTGAAAAGAACATAATCTGGTCTATTGGCTTTGCGGGTTTTGTAACTCATCAATAAAGAAGACCATGTTGGACGTTTAAAATTTCTGGCGGGAAAATCCTCAAAGTAGATATTTTGAACCTGGATACTATTTACCAGGCAATGTCGTCGCAAGATATCTTCCTGATATTTTACTGAAAATCCCTTTTCAGCTTGCTCGTCTGTGCTTACGCGAATGTATAAATCTGCGGTCTTCATTGTGCTATTTTTGACGGCAATTAATTTAATCTTGGAATTACTGGATGTAGCTATTATCCTCTTATTGAGCCAATTCTAATTTTATGAGAAATTTTCTCATTTTATAATAAAAATTAGTATTTTTGAGAAATTTTCTCAAAATGCTAATAGAGTTTTCGCTAGCTAATTATTTGTCATTCAAGGACAAAACGACTTTAAGCCTTCTTTCTACCTCAATTAAAGAGCATAAGGATAAAAATATATTTTCCACAGAAAGACATGATCTGCTGAAAGGGGCTGTGCTATATGGAGCCAATGCCAGTGGGAAAAGCAATTTTATCAAGGCAATGTCCACTATGCGAAGGCTAATTCTTTTGTCTTTTGAAAAATCTTCCACTGAAGAGTTAGGAATCACGCCATTTCTTTTAAACACTGAAACAGAAAATGCTCCTTCTTTATTTGAGGTAGTTTTTCTTATTGACAATATCCGTTATCGTTATGGATTTGAAGTAGACGATACGGCTATACATGCCGAGTGGTTATACGAAGCAATCAAGCAATCAGAAAAACCGCTATTTATTCGCGAAAAGGATGGAATTGAGGTAATGGAAAAATCTTTTCCTGAGGGAAAAGATTTGGAAGAAAGAACAAGAGATAACGCCCTTTTTTTGGCAGTCATTGATCAATTCAATGGAAAAACAGCAAAGAAAATCATGCAATGGTTTAGCAATTTTATTACAGTATCAGGGTTAAGTCATGAAGGTTATAAAGCTGTGACTTTTGGGCTGCTAGAGGACAAAAAAAGTAGGCCTCTTCTATTGGATTTTTATAAAAAGCTGGATTTAGGATTTGATGATATTACAACGGATAAAAAGCCTTTCGACCCAAAGGAATTACCAGAAGATATTCCTGAAAGCCTGGTGAAACAACTCATTACAGATCTTCAGGATTCTTTCCGAATTGATATCAGGACCATTCATAAAAAATATGATGCAAAGAATAAAATAGCCGGAAAGGTAGAATTTGATATGCGAAGCCAGGAATCTTCCGGAACCAACAAGCTATTCAATATCTCGGGGCCTGTATTCGATGTATTGAATGATGGGGGCGTTTTAGTTATTGATGAACTAGATGCCAGTTTGCACCCTTTGCTGACACTTGCTATCACCAGATTATTCAATTCGGCAGAATTCAATCAAAAAAACGCCCAACTGGTTTTTGCTACACATGATACTAATCTTTTGAATTATGGAAGTTATCGTAGAGATCAGATATATTTTGTAGAGAAGAATAAATACGGTGCATCCGAAATGTACTCACTGGTTGAATACAAGGAAGAAGGCAAAACCATTCGAAAAGACCGTTCTTTTGAGAAAGACTATATCGAAGGTCGTTATGGTGCTATTCCTTTTATTGGAAATCTTTCAAATGTTGTAAAGGAATGGCAAGAAAGATAAAGATACCGAATGAACACCTTAAACGCTATGCAAGGAAGGAACAGAAGCGTAAGCTGAATGTTCGTAATAAGCGTATGTATTACTTGATTGTTTGCGAAGGAGAAGCTACGGAACCTAACTATTTTGAAGGCTTGAAGCAGGATTTGCCTAAAGGTGTGCTCACTGCCTATCAAATAGATATTGAGGGTACAGGGCGTAATACGCAATCCCTGGTAAATGAAGCATTGCGCTTAAAAGTTGTGTACGAAAAAAACAGTACACATCCTGTAGACAGGCTTTGGGTGGTTTTTGACAGAGATAACTTCGCTGCCAACGATTTCAATAATGCTATTAGTAGTTGTGCACAAAGCAACCCTATAATTGGTTGTGCCTGGAGCAATGAGGCTTTTGAGTTATGGTATTTGCTTCATTTCCATCACTACCAAAACGCAATGAACCGAAAGCAATATCAAGGTTTGATTGAAGATAATCTTCGTCTTTATGTTGGAGATGATTATAATTATGAAAAGAACAGTAAGGAGATGTATGCCTTACTAAAAGAGCACGGTAGTATTAAAGATGCCATTCGGAATGCTAAACGGCTTATGGAAACTTATGAAGATAGGCAGGACTATGCGGAACATAATCCGTGTACGATGGTGTGGATGTTGGTGGAGGAATTAATGAAATTAAATTTTTAACTGTTTAAAATAACTAAAAATGAACACAGACATTATTACAGCCATTCATAATTTAAATGTAATCGAATTCTACTATGAAGGAGAATTAAGGGTAGTTGAACCACATTGCTATGGTGAAACAACGGCGGGCAATGAAGGTTTGCGCGCTTATCAGATTGACGGCTATAGCTCAACTGGTAAATTCGGATGGAAAATGTATGATTTAGGGAAAGCCGATGATATTACTATCACTGAGCAAACTTTTGATGGTCCAAGAGAAGGATATAAACGCGGAGATAAAGGCATGTCCCGTATTCACGCTGAACTTTAAATTTTTAATAATGGAAAGATATAGAAACAGAGCAGGTGATTCAGGAGTATCTGCCTATGAAATAGGTAACGATTATATTAAGATAAAATTCTCAAGTTCTTTTAGAACTTATACTTATAGCTATCGAAAAGCAGGAAGTTCTCACGTTGAGAATATGAAGCGATTAGCTCAAAGTGGAAGTGGCTTGAATAGTTATATTAATAGATATGTAAAGCATTTGTACGATTAATTGCTATAAATTCTGCCGATAATGATTAAGCGCATTGACCAAATAAGAGATTTTGGCATCTTTAAAAACTTCAATTGGGGAACTATTTCTGATATTGAAGAATTTAAAGAAAAGAATATCCTATATGGATGGAACTATTCCGGCAAAACAACATTGTCAAGAATTTTCACTTCCTTAAGAGATAAAGGAATTCATTCTGGACATAAATCAGGCATAATAAAACTAACCTGTGACAGTGGAGTTTTTGACAATGCAACCCTACCTTCGTTTCCCTATGAAGTTTTAGTGTTCAATGCGGAATATGTAAAAGATAATCTTCGATGGGAATTTGACGAACACATTCAGGCTATTTATTTTGAAGTAGGAAACAACGCTAAAATAGCCGCTGAAATAGAAAGAATTGAAAAGCTTATTGACGCAATCAACGGTACTACCACAGTAAAAGGCAAGAAAGAAAGATATCAGAATGCAATTGATGAATTCAACAATTTTGAAGCCTTATTTACACAAGAGGCCGGCAGGATTAAAAATGATGCTTTTTCAAGCTTGATAGAATTCAACAAAGGGCATCTCAAAAGAATTAAAGACAAGATATTGGATGACTTAGAAGACTTTATTATAGATTCAAAAGAAGAATTGGCTGTACTATCCAAAACTATTAAGATTGAAGAGCCTAAGCCTCAATTGAAAGATGTTAATATTGAATCCAATATCAAAAAAATAATTGATTCTGCAAATGAGATAGTTCAAAGAGTACCTTCTAAAGAAAATATTATTGGTGTTTTAGACAAACACCTGCCTGCTTTTACTTGGGTAAAGTCAGGCGTAGCACTGCACAAAGAAAGTGACAGTTGCCTTTTTTGCGGAAGTAAAATACCAGATAAACGATTTGCTCAATTAATAAGTTACTTTGAAAATGAATCCTCAAGACTAAAAGATCATATATCCTCCCTTTTAAATTTTATTTCTGAAGAAGAAAAAAGCATTGATCAGTTAAATATTCCTACAAGTATTAATGACTTTAATGATGGATTTCAGGAAGGCTTTAAAAGCCGAAAGCAAAAAATTGAAAAGGAAATTGCCAAATGCAAAGCGCAATTAAAAAGTATATCAATAGCATTAAGCAAAAAAGCTACCAATAAAATATATAGTCCGATAGATGTCTCATTTTCAATAGAAAAGTTCGAACAGCTATTTAATGAAATAAAATTGCTTAACGAGCTAATTAACGAAAACAATCAGTTTACTGAAAACTTCGAAAAAATCATTACTGCTGACAGAGACCGATATAAAAATCATCTGGTTGCTTTATTCTTAAAACAATCGAAATATCTTATCAGGCAATCCCAATATGAAAAAGCTCTGGATAAGATTGAATCCCTTGATGAACAAATTTCAGCTTACAGCAGTGAGATTAGTAGGCTTACAGCACTAAAAGAAAGCGATTCTGAAGGTTGTGCACAATTCAATTCGTTTGTTCAAAGTTTTTTAAGCAGAGATGATATCGAAATTAAATTGAACACCTCCACAAAGAAGTTCAATTTGATGAGGGGAGCAGAGTTAGCTCAAAATCTCAGTGAGGGAGAGAAAATGGCAATAGCCTTCTCTCACTTTCTAGTAAATCTCAAAAGTATTGAACAAAAGAGTAAACTTAAAGATTACATTATCTATATAGATGATCCTATCTCAAGCTTGGATAGCAATCATATTTTTCAGATCAATTCACTTCTTAAAGAAACATTTTTTGAGTTAGTGACAGATCCTGCAAAACCTAAAAATCCTTATTGGAAACTGAAGTGTAAACAACTGTTTATCTCTACACATAATTTTGAATTTTTTACGCTCTTAAAGGAGTTACCTAAAAAAGGACACAAAGATTCAAGATATTTTATTGCAAGAAAAGCAACAGAATCAACTATTGAGAAGCTTCCGGCGGTATATAGCAGTTTTGCTTCTGAGTATCACTATTTATTTGGAGAAATACTAACGTTTTCAAACGATCCTAACAAGAATACTTCGCCAAAACTTTTATTTATTCCCAATATAGTACGAAGGTTCCTCGAAATGTATACGTTGACCAAATTACCTACTAACGATGAGGTTGATACCCGTGCTGAAAAAATATTTGGTAAAAAAGATGCAAAAAGAATACTAAAGCTACTTCATCATTTTAGCCACTTTAACAATATTGACCGAATAAGCAAGCATAGTGAATTTGTAGCTGACATAGGACACGCTTGTGATGACTTAATTTATCTGATAAAAACAAAGGATAAAATGCACTACGATGCTTTGGAAGCATCAGTAACGTAGAGATTTATGAGTAACCAAATAGAAAAAAATACGATTGATATATACTTCGACAGCCCCATGCAGTTTGAGGCTAAGAATATTAAACCTTTGAGCGGTATTACAGGCTTATATTTCATTTTCAGCTCCACGATTCAAATCCAGTACCCATTTGAAAAATCAAGGCTGCTGTACATAGGAATGAGTGAAAGAAGAACGAATAGTATCGGAAGTAGACTAATAGGGCACTTTGAAGGTAAATCAAAAAATGTAGGGTTGGTCAGTTATAGAAAAATAGAGCCACTTTGGTTTACTTATATCAATATAGAAATGCTTAGAAATATCTGGAGTTTCAGAGTAGAAGATTTGGAAAGTTACTTTATCCTAAATTTCGTGGAGCATTTTGGAGTATATCCGATTTGTAATAATAAAACAGGATTTGAGATATTGAACAACACTCTAACAACAGATTTTAAAATTGATTGGAATTACTTTAAATAATGTAACAATGGAAGAAAACAAAGTAAAATCAGGCAAAGCAATTTTAGATGATTTTTTCAAAGAGATTTCATCTATTGAAAAGGTTGATAAAACGATTGCTGACAGTTTAGCAGAATTATACACGAATGGAAAATTAACCGACAAGAATGTGATTAATGAACTTCAAAAAATAAGAACTGAGAATGGCAACGAAAATTAAAAGTATATCAATCACAGGAATTAGGGGAATAAAGGATTTCATTTCATTACCGCTTGATGAAAAATCCGTATTGCTTTATGGCGATAACGGGACAGGGAAAAGCAGTATTTCTGATGCTATCGAGTGGTTTTATACAGATAAAGTTTCTCACTTGTCAGGTGGTGAAATTGACTTAAAAGATGCTTTGCGAAATTCGTATCAGAAGGATACTGATACCGCTTCTATTGCTATTTCATACAATAGAAATGTGATTGGCGCTACAAAGAGTTTGTTTAGCAAAAGGGGAAAGCTGACATCTGAATTATCTAATTCGTCCGATGATTTTCAGAATTATTATGTCGCTTCTCAAAGTGAAAATCTATTGCTTCGATACCAATTTCTGCGAGATTTCATTGACCAAACAAAAGGCGACAAACTCAAATATTTGTCGGATATTATCGGATTTTCAGAAGTAACCAAAACAAAAGATGTTTTGAGAAAAGCGTTTAGCTCAATCAAGTCAGAGATAAAAACACAAAATTTTGAAGCTCAAATCAA
This sequence comes from Chitinophagaceae bacterium, assembly GCA_019638615.1. Lineage (GTDB taxonomy): Bacteria > Bacteroidota > Bacteroidia > Chitinophagales > Chitinophagaceae > Agriterribacter. The sequence goes on from JAHBTL010000025.1 coordinate 27,957, forward strand.
CAACGAAAAACAAACACTAATTGCAAAAATTGGTGCAGCAGTTAGCCTAGAAAATAACTTGTTTGAAAAGATAAACGAAATAATTGAGCCTTTAAAAACAGGAATTGCTGTAAATTCTATTGAGGATATCGACAAGGTTTTGAACCACATCAAGAAACCTACCAACACAAAACAGATAACAGAACTTCAATTTTTAGAAAACACGAACAAAGCACTTTCAACACTTAGAAGTGAAATTTCATTTATTGACGGAGAATATCAAAAATACTTTTCGGAGTTTAATAAGATTGCCGAAGATGTTCAAAGTATAATGCAAACTTTTTTGGCTGAACTATTGAAATCGGGGGAAACAGTTATTTCAAAGAAATATCACAAAGAGGATAATTGTCCTTTATGTTTGCAACAACTAAATCTTGAAGAATTAAAAACGGATATTCAACGCAGGTTAAAAGAAATAGAAGAATCCTCTAAAAAGAAAGTTGCTTTTGACTCTGCTAAAAAATCTATTGCCGACATTGTGGCGGAACGCTTGAAACGACTTGAACTTACAGCGAATAACGCTTTGCTGAGTGAGCAAGAAAATGAAAGTATCAAAAAGGCAATAAGTAATTTAAACACCAAGCTAACCGAATACCAGAAAGCTGCTAATGAAAAAGTTACTTCGGGGAATAAACTTCCTGCCAACAATACGTTGATTTTAACTAAAGATGATTTCAAAATTCAAGATCAAATTTCTGTAAGATTTGAAGCAATACAAGCCACATTAAAAAACGATAAATCAACCGAACTTTACGCAAACATTTCGGCTGCAAAAGATGCTTTTTTGAAAATCAAACGATTTGAAAAAGACAAAAGCAAGTTAGAGCATCAGAAAAATTCTTTGGAACTAATTTATAACGAGTTTGTAAAACGCCAAAAAGAAGGATTGGAAAGTTTTATAAATACGTTTTCTTCATACATAAATGACTTCTATCAATATATGAACCCTGATGAACAATTTCACGAAATCAGGATTGTAACTATTGGAGAGGAAGATGAATTAAACGGAATTACGATTGAATACAAATACAATAATCTGTGGGTTTCTCCCCCGCAAAAATATTTTAGTGAATCACATTTAAACTGCTTTGGCATTTCATTTTTCTTGGCTTCGGTAATTGCATTTAATAAAGAAAATAAGTTTATCATATTAGATGATGTAATTTCAAGTTTTGACTCTACGCACAGAAAACGTTTTGCTGATTTGTTGTTTGAAAAATTTGCCGATTATCAATTTATTCTCTTGACACACGAAGCAGAATGGTTTAGTTATGTTCAACAATTAGCCAAAAGAAAAGGTTGGATAATCGGGGAAATCAAGTGGGCAGAAGCGAAAGGCACACACCTTGAAGAAAAGCCAAATCACCTGAAAGAATTTATAGAACGAGAACTTGCAAATAGCTCGGTTGAAACGCTTGGAAATCCAATACGAAAATACTTGGAAGCCAAACTGAAAGACATTTGTTTGAATTTAGATGTAAAAGTTAGTTTCAGGCTAAATGACGTGAATGAAAAGAGAATGCCTGACGAATTATTGAATGAATTGAAATCCAAAATCAATAAAAGTGGCGGACAGGATATAAAAGCAAAAGTTCCCATTATTGAGCGTATTGCAGGTTCATCTTTGCTTGGAAATTTGCTTTCCCACGATAATCCGTTCAATCCCAAAATTGGAGATTTAAAAGCATTCTGGGCGGACATAAAAGAACTCGAAACCATATTTTATTGTCAGGAATCAACTTGCACACGACCAAAGGTTTCAATAAAAAACTATGATAATGTTGCGAAGAAAATAAGGTGTGGTTGTGATACGACAAAATATGATTGGAAAGAATAGATTTTATGAACTACGAAAAAGCCTTATCCCTTTATCGCAATGACAAAACATTGCAGCTATTGCGGGCGGAACATTTTCCGCTGCTGGTAGGCTTTTTTCATTTGGCATTCAAGCAGCAAGACAGGATTTCGTATTTGCAGAGTGAATTGCAAAGTCTTTTGGGAGACTACATTTATGCACTCCAGCGGCAGGATATCAATGATTACGGAAAATCAGCCGTAGATTATTTGCAAAAATGGGCTGAACAGGGATATCTGCGGAGGTATTACGAAAGAGCCGACGAACCCGTGTATGAACTCTCTCCCGCAACAGAGAACGCCTTAAAATGGCTGGAAGACCTGAATAAACAACAATTTGTAGGTACCCACAGCCGTCTCATACAGTTCTTTCATTTACTGCAACAGATTGTCAATACAACCTCCGGCCCCTACGAGCGTATCCAGCAGTTACAGGAAGAACGCAATAAAATTGACAAAGAAATCGAACAGATCAGACAGGGGAATTTTTCCAGGCCATCCAGTACCCAGGTCAAAGAAAATTATTTTCTGGCAGAAGAAACAGCTAGAAGGTTGCTGTCCGATTTTCGGCAGGTGGAAGAAAACTTCAGAGAGCTGGATACACAAACCCGGCAAACGATCATCAAAAGCAATCTCGCAAAAGCAGACCTTTTGGATAATGTATTTCAGCAACAGGATTACCTCTGGAGTACCGACCAGGGAAAAAGCTTTAAAGCTTTCTGGGAGTTTTTGATGAGCGAGCAGATGCAGGAAGAACTGGAACAACTACTTGAAAGGATCAACAGCATACCTGCAATCTTGGAAATCAAAAAAGAGCAGACTGTAGACAGGATAAAAGCAAATCTCGTGGACGCAGGAGATAAAGTAAATCGCAGTAATGATGGTTTGATAGAACAACTCAGAAAGTTTGTGGAACAAAAGAATCTCTCAGAAAGTCGCCATATCCTTCAAAGCATCGAACAGATAGAAAGTCTTTTGTTGGAACATAAAGAAACGATCGACCAGCAGGCCGTCTGGATGGAAACCGATGGACTTTTTAAACCCTCGTTTACAATGGATCGTCCGCTTTTTAATCCTCCGGTAAAAGTTGCTTTTGAAAATACGGCTATCGAAGACGGTCTGGCCGAAGCGGACACAGACATCCTTTTTGAACAATTTTATGTGGATATAGACCAGCTGAGAAACAACGTGAGATCCTTATTGAAAAATAGATCCCAGATTGCGCTTTCCGAGTTGTTAAGTTATTACAAACCTACCAAAGGTGTTGCCGAGATATTAGGCTATATGCAGATCGCAACAAATGAAGGCAAACACATAGTGAACCGGGAACAACTAGAATATCTGATCATTGAGAACACGGGCAGTGGGAAAAAGTATCGTATGCGGACACCGGTCATCATTTTTAACCGATAAACAATATGGAACAAAAATATTCTTTAAGTCTCATTGCCTTGCTAAAAGGGATTGTGTACAACCACCAGAAAGAGGTATGGGAAAACTTACTGCATTACGAACCCGATGTTAAAAAATATTTCGTTCCCATCGGTCTTGAATTGTTTTTGGATAAAAGCGAAGGTTATGCTTTTCTCAGGCAAAAAGAATTGGAAGAAGATGAGTTGCAACTGCCAAAACTGGCGGAAAAACGTCAGCTCAATTTTATGACTTCGTTGGTATGTGTTGTGTTAAGAAAATATTTGCTTGAACATGATGCCCAGGGAGGATCTGTACGCTCTATTATCAGCGAACAGGAGATCATCAACCGGACAAAGGTGTTTTTGCCGAATGCAAGTGATGAAGCCAAACAGCAGGAAAAGATTACAACAACCATAAACCGGGTACTTGAAATAGGTTTTTTGAGAAAGCTAGAAGATCTGGAAAAAAACTATGAAATACACCGCATTATCAAGGGCTTTGTAAATGCCGATGTGATAGACGATACATTGAAGCGGTTCCAGGGTTACGCGGCAGAAAAACAGGTAACAGAATAAGCATTCACTATGGAAGAAATTTTAAATACCATACCGGAAGAGATCAACCTGTCTGGTTTTCGGCTTCAATATTTGGAAGTACTCAACTGGGGTACCTTCAACAAAGTGCGCTGGCAGATACAACCCAACGGGCATAACGCTTTGCTGACAGGTGATATCGGTTCTGGTAAATCTACCTTAGTGGATGCCCTGACCTGTCTTCTGGTACCGCATAATAAGATTGTTTTTAACAAAGCTGCCGGGGCCGAAGGAAAAGAACGCAACCTATTGAGCTATGTGAGAGGCGAATATAAAAAGGAAAAAGAAGAGATCACCAAGGTAGCCAAGAAAGTGTATCTCCGGTCGGATGACAATACCTATACCGTAGTGATCGGAAATTTCCACAATGAGGGCTATAATGAAGATATCTGTCTTGCCCAGTTCTTTTGGATAGGCAAAGAAGGCAAAGTAGAGAAACTGCTTATTATAGGAACGGTACCATTAACGATTAAAGATCACTTTGGAAACTTTACAGATATTAATGATCTGAGGAAAAAACTCCGTAATACGGACGGGGTGCAACTATTCAACGATAACTTCTCCCAATATAGCGAACATTTTAGACGGCTTTTTGGCATGAATAGCGATAAGGCCATTGACCTGTTTTATCAAACCGTTTCAATGAAATCCGTGAGCAGTCTTACTGATTTTGTACGGGAACAAATGCTGGAGAAGACCGATGTGAAAGAACAGATCATAGCATTGCTGAAACGGTTTGATGACCTTAATAAAGCCCATGCCGCTGTGGTACACACCAGGGAGCAATACCTGATATTGAAACCACTGACCGAATCCTGTATCGAATATGGAAAAGTAACCCGGGAGATAGAGGACATCGAAGCCATGCTGGAAGTAATGCCGGTTTGGTTCGCCGAAAAGAAATGGGGGCTGTTAGAACAGGCTATTGAAGATGCCGGCAATGAGTTGAAAAAGGTCATGCAGCAACAGCAACGCATGGTTGAGGAACTGGATGGGCTGGAAAATAGAAGGCAGACGATTATACAGGATATTGCCAGCAATGGTGGAAAAAGAATAGAGCAAATTGCGGGAGAGATCAAAAGGCATGAGCAGGACAAAGAAACCAAGCAGAAAGAATTTGACGATTATGAACGTCTTGCACTGCAATCGGGACTTAAAGGTGTACAGAATGAAAGTGAATTTGAGGAAAACATTAAGAAGGCAAAGGAACTTGACGAACAATGTGGACAGCTTGAAGAGCAGCTTCGTGAGCAGCGGGACAACCAGATAACGGAATTGCGCAAGCAGGAAACAGAATACCGCCTGGAACTAAAAGAGCTTCAATCCCTAAAAGAACGAAAAACACAGATACCGGCCTGGCTCGTTGGCTTTCGTTCGCAATTATGTGGTGATTTGCGCATTGATGAAGAAGAGCTGCCTTTCGCAGGGGAACTATTGAAAGTGAATGAAGATGAAACTGCATGGGAAGGTGCAATAGAAAAGCTGCTGCATGATGTTGGTATCAGTCTGCTGGTGCCTAAAAATCATTATAGGAGTGTCAGCACTTATGTAAATAACAACCCGTTAAAAAGTGCTGATGGGCGGGGCATCAAATTCACTTACCTGGAGGCTGATTTGTATAACAGCAACAGCCGCATAATTAAGGAGCTGGATCAGGATAGTATCGCATATAAAATGGACATCAAGCCTGAAACACCTTTTTACGATTGGTTGGAAGCCTATATACAGCGGAGCTTTGGAGACTATATGTGTACCGATGTAACCGGTTTACAACATGTACCTTTTGGTATTACCCAACAAGGTTTGATAAAAAGCGGTCGTATAAGGCATACAAAGGATGACCGTAAACGTATTGATGACAGACGTAACTATGTGTTGGGATGGAGTAATACGGAGAAAATAAAAGCGCTGGAAACTTCTGTTGATAAACTGGATAAAAAGATAAATGAGCTAAGATCGCAACTTAACAGTATTGAAGTTCAAGAGAAGAAAAACAAAGAGCAACAACAACTCTTAGGTTTGTTACTTTATGTCAGGGACTTTTCCCGTATCAACTGGCGGTATCACGTTGGGAAAATCTACGAGCTGGAGCAGGAACGCAACGAATTGCTTAATAACAATGATATTCTTGCGCAATTACAACGCAATAAAAGCGATGTTGATCAGCAGATCAGTGAGGCCAAAACAAAAGAAAAACAATTAACGGAAAAAATCGGTGGTGTGAAAACGACCATTAAAAGCTATGAGGAGCAGCAACAAAGTGCTTATCAGCAAAAGGAACAATTAGCTGTCCACCTAAAAGAAAAATGGTACCCCTTGATTGAACAGAAACTCGTTGAAATAAAAATCACCCTAAGAGGTATCGACAACAGGCAGGAAGAATTCCGCAAACAGTTTCAGGGCGAAAATGGCGAATTACGGAAACTTCGGGGACGGCAAATGGGCTATCGGTCTTCGATTGAAAAAAAGATGCGGGAAATCAAGGAACATTCCAGGGCGGAATACAGTGAGATTGCAGAAAGCATAGATTCCCGTGCAGAGTATATTAAAAAGTTCGAACAGTTGGTTTCCGAAGATTTAAAGCGTCATGAAGAACGTTTCAAGGAAGAGCTGAACAAGAATGTCATTAACAGTATTGCAGTATTCGACAGTCAGCTACAGAAACATGAAACGGATATCAAACAAAAAATACGTACCATCAACCAGCATCTTTCCGAAATAGTGTACAATGCTTCGCAGGATACCTATATCACCATTCTGATGGATGCCACCGCCAATAAGGAAATACGCCTTTTTAGGGAAGAACTAAAGAAATGTTACATCCATTCGTTCAGTAGCAATAACGACCTATACACGGAGGAAAAGTACGAACAGGTTAAACGCATTCTGGATCGCTTCGCAAGTATGGAAAATATGGACCGCGACTGGACTTCAACCGTTACCGATGTGCGCCAATGGTTTGAATTTAATGCCAGCGAACGTTTTCGTCTGGATAACAGCGAAAAGGAATTCTACGAGGGTTCTGGCGGAAAGAGCGGCGGTCAGAAAGAAAAACTAGCCTACACAATTCTTGCTAGCGCATTGGCCTATCAGTTTGGACTACAATTCGGGGAGAGCAAAAGCCGGAGTTTTCGCTTTGTGGTCATTGACGAGGCTTTTGGCAGAGGTAGCGATGAAAGTACACGCTATGGGCTCGAACTTTTTAAAAAGCTCAATCTCCAACTGCTTATTGTTACCCCATTGCAAAAAATACATGTAATAGAAGGTCATGTAAATTCTTTTCACTTTGTCAGCAACAGAGAGGGTAATAATTCGCAAGTCAGTAATTTCACAAAAGAAGAATATGAAAGCGAACGCGCTAAGCATAGCGGTATTTTTCAAACTACATCAGATATATGATTAACCCTGTTGAAATAAAAAAGCAGGCCTTGAGATGGTGGAAGCCGCTACTGCAAAGTCGTATTTTGGAGGAGCCATTTTTCCCCAAAAGTATTGATCGTATCGGGAAAGTTAAATCTGGTCATATAACAGCGCGATTTGAAGTGCTGCAAGGGGAAATAGAAGAACTTTACCGCTACTCCAAAAACCAAACCGGTAAAGGCTATCTTGTTCAGACCACCGGGCGGAATTTTAGACGAACAGGTAGCCATGAACTGCCGGATACCATTTTTTTTGAAACCATTGACGATTACATCTATTTCATAGGGTATAAAAAGGAATGGAGTATTTTCCTGGAAAATTATAGCACTATTATAAACAGCGCTCCAAGATTGAAAGACTGGGCTTTGAATAATTGTTTATGGTTAACAGAAAGGAATATAAAGTGGAATGATATAATTAAAGTTTGTCAATACTTCATTCAAAATCCAAGACCCGATATTTACCTGCGGCAACTACCTATAGAAATCCACACAAAGTTCATTGAGGAAAACAATGCATTAATCCAATCCTTGCTTGACTTTCTTATTCCCGATCATATACGTTCAATTACCCAAAAGCGCTTCGTAGAACGCTATTTTTTGAAATATGATGAACCGCTTGTCAGAATACGCATGCTGGACACCGATTTGACCTGCTTTGGTAATTTTTCCGATATTAGTATCCCACTTTCCGATTTTGAAAAACTGGATATACTTGCAAAGAACGTATTGATTACAGAGAATAAGATGAACTTTCTCACATTACCGGCCGTGCCTTCTACAGTTGCTGTTTGGAGCGGCGGCGGGTTTAATGTCAGTTACCTCAAAAATGTTCATTGGCTGACGGAGAAGCACATTTTCTATTGGGGAGATATTGACGAACATGGTTTTCAAATTCTCCACCAACTTAGAAGCTATTATCTAAACACGCAAAGCATCATGATGGACTGTAAAACTTTTGAGTATTTTTCGGAATTTGCAGTAACAGGATCACGCAACAAATCTGAACGGCTTTCATTACTAAATAATGAAGAACACAACCTTTTTGAAAAATTAAAACAGATAGATAATAACAGGTTGGAGCAGGAAAAAATTTCTCAGAGGTATGTCGAAGAATATTTAAAAAGCCTTCTGCCATAAAAGGTTCCAGCAGAAATACGGAAGATAATTTCATTGAATAATAATATAATACATTGTTTAATAGAATTAACACGACAACATTTAATAATATTATCACGAGTCGCAAAAAAGAATGCTAGTCATGAGTTGTATTGCCCCAGTGAAAATTTATAGCTCACTTAGCAACTTCAAATCGCTTAAAAAGTGGTTCGAGTTTTGTACCACAGGGATCACGGTGAATTTAGAAGCCTTCAAATTCGTTGAGTTTGAAGGCTTTTTTGTATTCGATCAATAGATGCTCACAAAACTGGAAAATCATAATCAACTAATACAGAACTTTTAATGAGTTCGAATACCAAAAGGATTCATTGATAATAAAATTAATCTTCAAAAGCTTTTTTCCCCAGCCTAAGATACTGGTCAACCGCAATCTTTGATATTTTAGATACGAAGTCTAAAATAATTTCGGCTTCGTCTTCTGTTACAACAGTTCCATGTTTTGCCAATGTCTTCATTACCTGAGATGGCGTCATCTCGCCTGCTGTTTCCGGAGCATTATTTCCAATGTTCTTTTTATTCATAGTTTCTTTTTACAATAAAAATCTGTGATGTTACTGTTGAATGCAGGTATTGAAATCTTTACGGGTAAGATATAATTATAGCCTACTATATGAGAGTGATTTTTTGCAAAAGTTATCAAAAAACGATATCTTTCGCAAAATTTTACTCTTTGGAAGTCTATTTATCAATAAGTGATTGGGTAGAAAATTTTGCATCAAAGGGCAGACATTCTTTTAGCCTTAATGAGGTTAGGAATGCTTTTGCCAATGATACAGAAGCGGCTATTAAACTGAAGCTAACAAGGATGGTGGGGAAAAAGAAAATAATATCCATACATAAAGGCTATTATTTAATCATTACTTCTCAATATGCTTCCAGAGGCATCTTACCGCCTGCATTGTTCATTGACGGACTGATGAAATTTTTGGAAAGACCTTACTATGTTGGTTTATTAAATGCTGCTGCATTTCACGGTGCAGCACATCAGCAACCGCAGGAATACTTTGTATTTACCAATTTTCCTGTATTGCGGCCAACCGGCAAAAAAGGCATCAAAATAAATTATATCAGCAAAAAGGAAGTACCTGAATTGTATCTGGAAAAAAGAAAAACAGAAACAGGCTCTATCACCATATCTAACCCTGCATTGACAGCAATAGATTTGGTACAATTTGATAAGCGGGTTGGCGGACTTGATAGGGCTGCTACTGTTTTAAACGAATTGGCAGAAGCTATAAAGCAAGAACAAATAACTGAACAGCTTTTACAAGAAGTACCTGTTGCAGCCATCCAACGGTTAGGCTTTTTATTGGAAGTAATCTTAAAGAAGGATATTGGTAAACATCTTTACGAAGTAAGCCAAAAAGCGGAGCTTGATTTTTTCCGTACCCCTCTAAAAACATCGGCGGAAAAAAAAGGCTTTCCATCAGATGAACGATGGAAAGTAATTGTGAACACAGAAATTGAAATTGACGAATGATACCACAAAGCGATATTATAGAATGGAGCAATACGGTTGCATGGCAAACCAATGAACAGATCGAACAGGATTTGGTAATCTGTCGTGCATTGGTTCAGATATTTAATGACGACTATTTAGCCGGGCATTTAGCGTTTCGGGGTGGTACAGCTTTACATAAATTGTATTTACAGCCTCAACCTCGTTATTCTGAAGATATAGACCTGGTGCAAATGAAAGCAGAGCCGATAGGCGAAGTATTGGATAGGCTTAGAATTGTACTTGACTTCATAGGCAAAGCAAAAGTTGAGGTTGGCGATACAATGGCTACGATGAAATTCAGATTTGAATCTGAAATAGCCCCTGTCGTCCCTTTGCGATTAAAAATTGAAATAAACTGCCGGGAACATTTTTCCGAACTGGGTTGGGAAAAGAAAAATTTTAGCGTGCAATCGAATTGGTTTGAAGGCTCATGTTCTTTAACCACATATAAGCTGGAAGAATTGTTAGGGACAAAAATTCGTGCTTTATATCAGCGGCGTAAAGGGCGTGATTTGTATGACTTGTATCAGGCATTTACTAAAAGAAAATTGAGTGTAGAGGCTATGCTTGAGTGCTACCAGAAGTATATAAAGTTTAGTGTTGGGGGTGTTCCTTCACAAAAGGAATTTATACAGAACATGGAATTGAAATTGGAAAATGCGTATTTCGTAGGGGATATTGCTGGATTAATTCGCCCTGATGAAGTGTATGATCACAATGTTGCTTACGAGTTAGTAAAAAAAGAATTGCTTGACAAAATGTAAAGCATCCTATAGCTTACGCTTTTCCGGGTTAAGCCCCATATTTACCTGTTTTTATTTAGACGGCGATAATCGCCGTTAAACTATTAAAATGTAAATATTTTCTTTGGGGAATACCTTTTGATATGCTTAAACTTGAGGTTCCAAATTGGAACCTCAAAGCTCTTCACCATCAATCAGAGTGATAGTAGCAGCATTATCAGCTCACTATTTTCCTTTGTAAAATTGCGCAAAGAGCAAACCTCATTATCTTAGGTTTGCTCTTTTATTGGTTGCAGAAGTTGTATTGGTTGGATTTTGAATATCTTTTAACTGGTTCAGTCGCCGTAAATCCTCCAACAAAGAGTTCGAGTTTTGTCCCAGCGGGATCACAGGAAATAGATATAACCCTTTGCAGGTTATTTACTTGCAAAGCGTTTTTCTTTGCAGGTGCAACATAGGTAAAACATAGAAACGGTAATTTTAAAAGGTATATGCCAGACCGAGTGAAAACACGCGCGGTCTCTCGTGCACCCACAGGTAGTCTTCTATGTTATCTATTTTTGCAAAGCTATGCGCGTACCGGAGCTGCGCGCTAAGCTTATCCGACAATATATATTCCGCACCCAGCGCTCCTGCGAGATCGAATTTTTTAAAATGCGTCCATTCGTCTCTTTCTATATTAGATGAAACGAATACCCCGAACTGCGGACCCGCTTCAATAAAAATGTTTTTGGTGACGCTATAACGCAGCAATACCGGCAGCTTTATATATCGCATTGAATAGGGCTCGGTGTGCTCCTCGCTTTCTCCGCCCCCAACATTCATTATCATCGACTCTTTGAAGCCCTGGCTCGAAAAAAACAACTCAGCCTGAAGAGAAAATTCATCGGAAAGCCCGATGGTAGCAAAACCGCCCACCTGGTAGCCCAGCCTGGGTTTAATTTTGAGGGAAGAAAAAGCTTCGCTGCTCCCTTTTTGTATGGTACTCAACTGTACGCCTGCTTTCACGCCATAACGCAGGAGCAGGGATTGTTTCTCCTGGGCCATAATAGTAATGGACAGTATGGTTCCGACAATCGTCCAGGTCATTTTAGCAATCAGATTTTTTTTCATCCTGTTTGGTTTTATAATGGTTTAAAATATTACTTTACCTATACAATCGTATGTAACCACGGAATACCGCATATGCATATCAATATATATAGTAATCACCTATAAAAGGTAAACAAGCATACCGGTCACTTCTGAAAAAAAATTTCATCTTCCGGTTTCAAACATATTTTCTCTGGCTATCAAACGAATTTTCAAGTGGGGGGCAACTACAAATGTCTTAAATCCGTCGGGTAGTTCACGTGGGCACTCGTTGGGGCTGCTTCCGCCACCACAATATGCATTTAATTCAATACAGCGGCCTGTGGCGGAATCCTGCCGGCAACTGCACTTTAATGCCCGGACCGGCTTACGTTTGCCGCATTTCAAAAAACAATACTTACATCTTTTCCATTGGTTTTTTTTATATGCAACACGCCGCCTCCATTATCTCCCATTGTTTCCCATACCCATCCCTCAGTATCGCTATCTGTTGTTCGTGGAAGTGCTGCATCATTTACTGTAATGCTCTCCGGCTTCCTGACCAGCCTGAATTTTTCAGACGAATGATTATCAAAAGTCGAATATTTGATACGCCCGGGCTCATACTGAATATCAGATACAATAGATGAAGTCCGCAACATATGATCGGCATCCGACGGAGCCAATTGAGGCGCTGCAGCCATAGCCCTTATATAGTGACGGACATAATCTCCATAACCGTCAGTCAGCCAGTTATCATCTCTCAGATAATAATTTTTACCATCATGATCTACCATATAGGTAGCCCAGTTGAGTTGCCGGATTGCATTCACAAGCCGGGTGGTGTCGCCCGTTTTTTCCCAATATCGCAATTCCATGGAAGCCTGCCGGGAAGAATGGCTGTTGCCCGGCGTACGATATATAGTTTGTTCATCTGTTGTGATCACTCCATATTTGATAAATTCCAGGTCGTCCAATTTGGAACGTACCCATCTAAAGATCGATTGTACGGTATTTTTCCAATCTGCATCTGCCCCCTCATGCTCCATTAAGAACATGGCATAGGTAATACCATTGATCTGGCTGTCGGACCAGCCCAGAATATCTTCGAAAAAAGGCCCCCATTTGTTATTTTTTGCAGGATAGGTTTTTAACCAGTCAAGGGCAATATTGTACGCATAAGTATACAAGGCTGTATCGCCCCTGCCTAGTTGTTTCAGCTCAGTGAACAACTGCAAAGTACCTGTCCAGTTGGTGGTGTAAGAAGATGACTGTACCTGGGTAAACGCTTTGGTTCCGGGTTCAGGGGCATTAATTCTGGGATCGTTAAAAAGCTTACCCGTTTCCCCGGTAACAGCATGTACTTTAAAAGGCCATGGGGAATTAAACTCATCTCCCGGCTTCACTTTTCCGGCCAAAGTGTTTGCAATTTTTACTGCAGCATCCAGGTATTTGCTGTCATTTGTTTTCTTATACAAATGCACCAGCTCAAATCCAAAGGATCCTGCTTTATCAGGCTGCAGGTATCCCTTTCCCAATATCATATCACCATCATAGATACCTGAATGCAATACTGTATTATAAGGATATGGCAGGTCGCTCCATGCTGCATCTGATGCAGACATTCCGTGAGCCAGGTAATAATCCGCCATGTATTTCATATTATCTGTAATTTCTTTATTCCCTGTATAATTATACAGCAAATCCCACGAAGAAAGCGCCATCATTATCTGATCTCCTCCCAATCCCCTTTTATCATCTTCCGGTCTCCACACCTGGTGCAGCATATAATACTTCACATTGCCGCTGTCCATCTCCATATTATTCCAAAAATTCCAAACTGCAGTAATTACTTTATCGTACGACGCTCCCAGATCAGCCGAATACCAGGGCAGTATGCCTCCATGGTTATCAACACGCACGTTGTGATAGCTCAGGGAAGAGTCTCTTTTCAGATAAAGCCTGTCTGCTAAAACAGTGTCTGATTGGGCACGTATCAAAGCAGGCTCCAGTCCTTTATAGGGAGCATCCCGGGGAGCATTACTGCAAGCAATAAAAAAACAAGCAGAGAATAATATCATCAAAGCCTGATACAAGCTGCCTGCTATACTCTTTTTGCAAAGGGATACAAAGATCATTTATTGAGTTTTAAATTTGAGCACTGCAATTAAAGCAAATAATTAATTGTAATCCGGATTTTGAACAAGTAAAGTATTTTATTTATTTCATCTCTCAAAAAGAGTTGCTTTAACTGCCGTTGTTGGGTGTTGAGCATAGCTTATTGTGCTTGGGCATCACCAACAACAATCCACAACACAGGTTATATTAAGTTCGTTCCAACGGGGTATTCTCCGGCGAATTACTCAGCCCCCGGGTCTCATGGCTGCCCGCAATAGCTTTAAATGAAGACCCCGGTACGACTTAATTTGAGATGCTTATGATTTCGGGTTTATGATTGATGGTTCTAAGAACCATAAACAACAAACTATAAACCCGAAACCGGTTTGCATCCTACTCCGGAATGACCACTTTCGGCCCAAGGAATCTTGGCTTTTGGCCCAACAGGTAATCTATAAATACTTTTACTCTTGCCAGTTTCTCGCGAAACTGTACTTTAAGTCCTGTAGAGCGGCTCACGTCTGCCGCATTGAAACCTATCGCTTCTATATTTTCTTTAGCGGCAATAAAAATGGCTCTCTGATTGTGAAAGGGTTGTGATATAATGGTTAAGGCCTGTTGGTCAAAAATTTCCCTGGCCCTTATAACAGAATCAAAAGTGCGAAATCCCGCATGGTCCAGGAATATAACGGTGGAATCCATACCCGCGTCTATCAGATCACTGCGCATAAGAGAAGGCTCGTCGTAGTCTTTCCGGCTGTTATCGCCACTGATGATGAGGAATTTTATTTTACCCGACCGCAAAAGATCTCTCGCCGCCTCTATCCTGAAACGATAGTAAGGATTGATGCTGCCATTCGTTAAAAATTTTCCCGTTCCCAGCAATAAGCCGGTTTTGGTATAAGGGATCGCGCTGATATCGGAATACAGTTTCCCTTCAGCGGCATCGTTTATTTTTTTATTGCAGAAATATATAACAGCGGCTGTTGCCACTATTACCAGCAGGATGATGTATCGCTTCTTTTTGAGCATATTACTTTTCATCTGAGATATTCAATTAATGCCGCCGGTTCATTAGCGGTATATTTAAAATGATGGCTCCGGTTAACACTCATTTTATTGAGACTTATTCTATCCACTTATTATGGTGTGGGCCGATTTTCTGCAAAGGGATGGACTTTAAACCATATTTTTTCAACACTTTAACAGAACAGAAATATTCAATACTTTTCCCGTTGGACCGAACAGAAGTATTGTTTTCTTTCACCAGTTTCTCATGATCTCTTATAAAATCCTTTTCACAATCCACGATAAGGTTGTCTTTAATCGTATTTACATCTGCATTCTCCCGGATATTTTTCAGTTCCGGGTATTTGTTTTGATAGAGGTCAGAGCGGATATCCACGTCCTCGTATATTTTCTTTTGAATAGCAGGAGACTCCAATTGTTCTATCCAGCGTTTTTCGCCCCACGGAGAGAAGCTGAATGCCGCAAGACAATCGAAAAAGAGATTGTTGCTAACGAGATTATCTTTACCTCCATGTATTTGTACGCCGCCGAAATGCACGGCTCCGCATCGTTCAAAAACATTTCCGAAAATGGCGACACCTGAAATCATATCGTCGAGCCGTATGCCCGCGGCGCCGTGGAGCGTGCCGCCTTTTATATCAGACCAACGGTTATAGCGAATGACATTACCACGGTACGATGGGTTATACCAGATATCCACCGCTCCCTGGTCGTCGGATTCATTCACCACATGGCTGACTTCATTATACTCCACTATAAAATCGTTCCCTTCAAACCGCATAGCCGATGAGGAAGAATAGCGGAAACGATTGTTCCTGACACTGATGCCACAACCATCCATATGAACTGCCGGTTCATAAGTCCGTTTGAATAATGAGAAATGTTCGACAACGGTATTTTCTATAACATGCTCAGCGGGGGTCAACGTTTTTCTATCGCCCCCTTTTATTTTAATACCGCCACAACCAAACGTGCGAAGCAGGCTGCCTGAAATGCCATGCGCTCTGCCGCCCATAATATGTATACCATCTTTGCCAAAACGTTCTATCCTGCAATTGGAAATAAGGCAGTGGTTCCCTTCGGTGACCGATATGGCGCTTCCCCTGCCTTCCTCGAAACCAAGCCCGTTTAAAGTAAGGTTCGAGCAATTTTTCATTTCAATCATAAAAGGCGCGTCAAAAACAGAAAGTGTAACCTTCGCGTTGCCCGGTGCAACTCCTTCGGGAGGGAACCAATACAACAAACCATCCGTGCGATCCAGGTACCATTCGCCGGGAACATCTATTTCCCTGAACAGGTTCAAGCCAAAATACCGGAGGCTGTCTTTGTAACCGTAATGATGATATGGCTTACCGAGATACATTATTTTGCTCCGGGCATCTATCTTCTCCACTTTCTGAAATTCATCGCTCCAGTCCCAGTACCAGTAGCCGCCCAGTCGCACGTCATTTTCTGCCGCCCAGCGATCCTGCCGTTCATCTATATACTCAAATACACCCTCTACCGTTCCGTGTTTTTTGATATAGGTTAGAGGCAATTCCGTTTCGCCTTTCACCAGTCCGGCATTTACAAATCCTGTATTGGGCCAACGCGCCAGCATTTGCAATTGTCCGTTGCAAAACAATTCCGGGCGCTTTCCCGTTTCAGTAGGATCGCCGAAATTGCTGATGCCCGCGGCTTTTACATCGCATACATAAATTTTTTCTTTTAGTCCGGGAGACAGCAGCTCTAATTTTCCGGGATCATCAAGCAATCGCCAGTTTTTCAATTCGCGGCTACCGGTAAAAACCGGTTTCTCTCCATCAACAGCCTTGTAAGCTACCGGATGACCTTCCTCCCCTGAATCTTCAGAAGTAAAAACAACCGGTGCATCTAAATAATAAATACCGCCTTTTATATTAACGAAAATTGATTTTCCGGGAGTTTCCCGCAGCCGCGACCTTACCGCTGTTTTCGCTTTTTCGAGACTTTGAAAAGGAGCGGATTCAGTCCCCGGGTTAAGATCGTTTCCGCCAGGCGATACGAAAAATTCTACCGCCTTTCGTTGACCGTACGACGAAACGGTAAGGAAGAGAAGGGATATTATTGCGATTATGATATACTTAATTTTCATGGCTATTTAAAAATTTCCCCGTTCCCGGCAATAAACCGGCAGCAATATACAACAGCAACTGTTGCCATCACTACCAGCAGGCTCATATATCGTTTCTCTTTAAGCATACTATTTTATCTGAGGTATTCAATTAATGCCGCCAGTTCATTAGCTGTATAATTAAAATTATGGCTGTTGCCCATATTACCCCACACTTCTTTCAATTGTAACGCGTAGGTATCCCCGGACTGAACCAATGAATCCTGCTTTGTTATATATAACTTCAAATAGTCTTCCCCTACCCTGTCTACCACCCCCTCGAGATGATTGTGCAACCGTTTTTTGGTAACATGACACACCGAACAGTCCGAAATGAAAATTCTTTCTCCATATTCAAAAGCAGGGTCACCCTGTACAATTGAATATTTTGGAAATGTAGCCGCCGGTTTTCTTACAAAATATATTGCTCCCGCCACCAATACTAAAAACAGTATAAGGGCAACCCATAACAGCAACCTGATTGTAGTACTTAGGTGCTCCATACATCCATCTTTACAAAACTAAGGAGCAACCTGTTTTGCCAGCTTGCCACGCTATATATCATAGTGATTTTTTACAACCTGCTTCCTTATTCCCGGACTGCTAAGGAAGTCATTATTTTATCAGCTACTTTTTCCCATTTCGTTGTGAGCTTTTCAGCACAATTAAAGCTGAGCAACAAAACCTTGCCATCTAAATGGGTAAAGATAAAATAGTTGTATACCTGCATATCCCTGGCCGGCGTCATCGCCTTAATAAAAGCAACTTTTTTCCCATTAACAGTTGTTAATACACCCTGACTATTTCAGCAGCTCGCCCAGCTCATAGCTTTTCCCTGCTTCTGTTACAATGCTTATCTCTTTTTGCCCGTAACGCAGCCTGCAGACACCACCTTTTTTAGAGCGCAGCGACGCGCTGAGCAATTTTCCTTCCTTCCATTTCATATCAAGCTCAAAGCCTCCCCTGGCGCATAGTCCTTTTACTTCTCCCTCTTTCCACGAGGCAGGCAATGCGGGTAACAATTCAATGAACGCTTCATGACTCTGCAATAACATTTCCGCTATACCGGCGGTCCCGCCAAAATTCCCGTCTATCTGGAAAGGTGGGTGCGCACAAAACAGGTTGTCGTAGGTTCCGCCGCTATTGGTCATTTCCACATCACTGGATTGTACCGGATGCAGCAGCCGGTTCAACAGCTTCAACGCGTGATCCCCGTCGTGCAGCCTGGCCCAAAAGCTTATTTTCATAGCCAGCGACCATCCCGTTCCGCCATCGCCCCGTACTTCGAGCGATTTACGTGCCGCGGCGGCCAAAGCAGGCGTTTGATAATACGATACCTGGCTGCCGGGGTATAGCGCGAACAGGTGCGATACATGCCTGTGCTGCGGTTCTTTTTCCGGGAACTCGTACGCCCATTCCATCAGCCGGCCATCGCTGCCTATGGACGGATCAGGCAACTGCGATCTCGCGGAAGCAATTTTCGAGATCGTTTCATTTTGTATATCCAATGCTTCCGCCGCCAGCAGCGTATTGGTAAACAGGTTATAGATCACCTGGTGATCATGTGCCGGTCCCATGCTGATGCTGCCGGTGCTGCCATCCGGCACTTCAAAAGTATTTTCCGGCGACGCCGCGGGACCGGAAATAAGCTTGCCCGTCGAGGGATCTTTTACCAGCCAGTCGAGGTAAAAAGTGGCAGCGCCCTGCAGCGCAGGGAACACGCGGCGCAGGTAGTCTTTATCTAACGTAAATGCGTAATGCTCCCACAAATGCTGGCTCAACCACGCGCTGGCACCCACATGCAAGCCCCAGCTCGGATGCTCACCCGGTGCTGTAAATCCCCACACATTGGTAATAGGATGCATTACCCACCCGCCTGCATGATAATGCGTAGCCGCTGTTTTTTCGCCGGGCGCTTTCAGCGATTCTATCAGGTCTGTCAGTTGCAGATGACTTTCCGATAAATTGCCTACCTCTACCGGCCAATAGTTCATCTGCACATTTACATCGGTATGATAATCGCAATTCCAGGGCGTTTGTATTTTATTGGCCCACATACCCTGCAGGTTGGCGGGTAAGCTTCCCTTTCTTGAAGAAGAGAGCAATAAATAGCGTCCATACTGAAAATACAGGGCATACAAATATTGTTCGTTCTGTGATCGTTTGTTCAGTGCCAGCAATTCATCGGTAGGTGTTTGGGCTTGCGCGTGATCGCCCAAACGCAGCGTTACCCTCTTCATGAAAGATGAAAAGTCAGCTACGTGATCTTTCCGTAATTGCGCATACGGCTTACCGGTAGCGGCAGCCAGCGTATTTGCCAGCTCAGTTTTATACCCGGGATTAACGTAATCGGGATAATGCAGCCGGTAGTTGGTAGCAGAACTGATGATCAGCGTTACTTCATCCGCCTTATTCACCTGCAGCGTATTGCCCTTTACAGAGAGCTTTCCTCCTTTCAGTACAGGTACCGCCTCCACCGTATACTGCATGCCATCGCCACCGGCGCCATTGTTCATTACACCGCTCATGCTTACCCTGTTTGTAAGCGCAGTGGTGGTAAATCTTTCGGGACGATCCATGCCCATGGTAAACGAAATGCTGCCGGGTTTGGAAGCCGAGAGACGCATGACCAGCACCTTATCCGGGTAACTGGCGAATATTTCGCGCTTATAGCTCACTCCGTCCTGCTCGTAACTTACAGTAGCTACCCCATTGATAAGATCAAGATCTCGGTAATAGTTTTTATATCCTGTTGTTTTATTGAAATCGATCCACAGATCGCCCAGTGTTTGAAAACAGCCAAAAGGAACGGTACTTCCATTGCCATGCCCCGATCCCGCGCCTTTGCATACCTGCGTTTTGTAGGTAAGCGCTGTAGCCTCCTTGTATTTACCGGCAAACAGCAGGCTCCTGATCTCATTGAGCGATGCAAAAGCGTCAGGATTGTCATTATCAGCCACACTGCCGCTCCACAAGGTTTTATCATTTAACTGCAGCCGTTCCTTATTTACGTCGCCAAATACCATAGCGCCCGTAAACCCGTTGCCCACCGGCAAAGCGCGCAGCCATTCAGGATCATTCTTCCAGCCCTCGCTCACGTCTTTAACTGCTGCATTGGCCGGTTGCTTATACCAGAGCCTGAAATCGTTGTTTTGAGCAGAAGCGGTAAGCGACAAACATATACAGAGCAGGGAAATCCATTTTTTCATAACGGTTTTTTTTTAGCGCTATTTATTATTTATGTCCAAATATATTGATAGTATTGGTACATTGCTGCAATCTGCTTAAAGCTTATCTTAGTAACAGAACAATGCCGGTACGCTGTCTGCGAGAACAGGCGTATGTATATCTTGCCATAAAACCTACATTTATACAATGATCTGGCCACGAATAATAAGTACAGGTGAAATAAAAAGATTGCTGTTTGCAGCGGCACTGGTATTGGTACACCTGTTTGCCTATGCACATACAAATCAAAATGAAGGAGCATATCCTGCGCTTATCCCTATGCCACAGTCAGTAAAATGGAAGCAGGGGTTTTTTGACCTGTCACGGTGCAAAGGCATTGTGATAAAAGGGGACCTTACAAAAGAAACAGCCTACTTACAAAATGAATGGAAGCAATCCAAGATCGTGTTGCCTGTTCTTCAGAAATATGCTGCTGCTTCGGATATTATAATACTTGAATTAATCCCGGCAGTAACAGGGGCGAATGAAGAAGCATATCATCTTACCGTTAATAAGAATAGTATCCGGCTCAGGGCTCATACAGCACATGGCATTTTTAATGGCATACAAACCATGCTGCAACTGGCTGCGAATAAAAAATCAGTACAGGGCTGCGAAATCCATGATCATCCTGCATACCGGTGGAGAGGCTATATGGTGGATGTCGGCAGGAATTTTCAATCGGTACAGCAACTGAAGCAGCAGGTAGATGTGATGGCGCGTTACAAGCTTACTATTTTTCATTTTCATGTAACAGAAGATATTGCATGGAGGTTACAGATAAAGCAATACCCGCAACTGACAGCACCGGAAGCGATGGAACGGAACAAAGGAAAATTTTACAGCATAGCTGAGATGAAAGAGCTGATCGCCTATTGCAGGGACAGGCATATTACGCTGGTGCCTGAAATAGACGTGCCCGGGCATAGCAAAGCGTTTACCCGGGCGATGGGCATGGATATGCAGAGCGAAAAAGGAACAGCCATTGTAAAAAATATTTTCGAAGAAATATGTACTACTTATGATATTCCTTATCTGCATATTGGGGCGGATGAAGTAAGGATCACCAACCCTTTGTTCATTCCTGCAATCACGGATATCATTAAGAAGCACAACAAACAGGTGGTAGCCTGGGCGCCGGGTGGCAATTATGACGAAACCATCATCAGGCAGTTGTGGAAAGAGGAAGGAGACAAAGAGCTTACCCAGCACAACATCAGGTATATAGATTCTAAATTTCTATACATCAGTGATTTTGACCCGTTAAACAGCGTAGTTACCATTTTCAACAGGCAATTGGGCGGAAAACCCAAAGGAGACTCCGGCTTATTGGGTGCCGAGTTCTGCTTATGGAATGACCGGGCTGTTTCAGATGAGACAGACCTTATCAGTAAAAATCCTGCTTATCCCGCGATGCTCGCGTTTTCGGAAAGAAGCTGGCGCGGGAACGGATACCCCGGTGTTCAGTTTTTTATCGGTAACGATGATGAACAAAGAGCTAAGGACTTTAAAGCGTTTGAAACAAGATTACTGGTACATAAAGAAAAATACTTTCCGCAATTACCTTTTGTATACGTAAAGCAAAGCAATTTCAAGTGGAAGCTTTTTGGTTCTTTTGAGAACAACGGCGATCTGGATGCTTCCTTTTGGCCGGAAAATAAAAAGGTGAACCTTGCAGATTCCAATGCAAATGTTCTGGCAACCGGCGGAACCATCTGGTTGCGGCATACGCATTGGCCCACAGTAAGCGCATGGCTTTCCTCGCCCAAAGAAAATACTACCTGGTATGCCTATACGCGGTTTTGGAGCAACAGCGATTCATCCATACAAATGTGGATAGATCTTAAAGACCTGTCACGGTCGGGCGCCGACGCTACGCCCCCAGCCGGTGAATGGGACTATATGCACAGCAAAGTATGGATCAACAACAACCCTGTTCTGCCGCCGGTGTGGAAATATCCTGGCAGGGCTTCCGGCAAACTATCAGAACCCATGGCAGATGAAACGTTTTATTACCGCCCTCCTTTTACTGTTACAACAAAAAAAGGCTGGAATGAAATATTATTGAAGCTGCCTATGAGCACTTTTGACCCGTTGCTCGACTGGCAGGTGCCCCCAAAATGGATGTTTACGATCGTGCCTGTTCGCAAAGGAAGCGGCATAAACCTGGAAGCTGATGACATTGTATTTGAACCGGGCAAATAAACAGTTGATACAATGCATTTAATATCCCATATAACACATCCATCATCGCTCCAGATCAGCCGGGCAGGCTTATCCGTAAAACATGGATATACCTATGGGGTGTACCGAGAGAAATGAACTCTTGGTAAACCTGAATGATCACGAAGGTTACAAAATCATCAACCACGTGTACGTATTGCGATCCCAATCGCCCCGACTTTCGGGGGGAGAAGCAATCCTCACAGAAAAAGAAGCAGTTGTCCTACTGCCAGGACTGCTTCACCCAACCGAAGGTCGGGTTCGCAGTGAGTAAGAGTTTGATTTTTTACTGACAGCACTCAGAAAAAGTTCGGATTTTACTCAACTACTTGCTCATTTGTGTCTCGCAGGGGTCTTCATAGCCAGGTAATTGTGTGAAGGGTGAGACCCGGCGAATCCCTCAGCATCAGGGTCTCATGACTGCCCGCAATAGTTTGAAATGAAGACCCCGGTGCGACTTATGTACCCCGCAATACTTTTAGTCAGTCTCTCCACTATATAAAATGCCGATGGATATACCAGATTTGCCGTGCCATCTGCACAACCCGTTCGTATGCAAAGAGGGTAATTTACAATTATGCGCCATAGGCGCTACCCTGGTTATATAATGCATGGGGCTGCCTGTTAAAATTACTTTAATGTAAAAATAACTTTGCGAAAAAATTGATAATATGCATACACTAAAACAGTAACCCCTTCATGAAGCTTTTTATTTTTTCTTTATTGCTGATGATACCGGCGTTGCAAAGCTTTTCGCAGGCTCAGTTTAACGGGTGGCTCGCCAGTTTTTACACAGTCAGGCTAAAGAACAATTTCAGCATACAGTCAGACGTACAATTGAGAAGCAGTGACCAGGTGGAGCATGTACAAACATTGCTGTTGCGTGCCGGGATCAATTACAATACTTCTAAAAATTTAATGCTTACGACAGGATACGCCTATATCGACAACCTGCGTACGTTGTCGGATCAAAAAGGATATGTTTCAGAGCACCGGGTATGGCAGCAGCTTTTGATTTCACAAAAAGTTGCCGGGTTCATTCCTGTTTCACACAGGTTCAGGCTGGAACAACGTTTTATCGGCAAACCTGTGCTTGCAGACGATAATGTAAAAAAAGACGGTCACGCTTATGCGAACAGAACAAGGTATTTTTTACGGGGGATCATCCCTTTCAACGGGCAAAAAAAATTTTCCAAAGGCATGTTTGGCGCGGCTCAGAATGAAATTTTCGTTCAATTCGGGAATACGCGCAATGTGAATGGCAAAACCTTCGATCAAAACCGCGCTTACCTGGCACTCGGATACCGCTTCAGCCCGCGCCTGGACACCGAAGCGGGATATATGAACCAATACATTTCCGGGAGAAACGAGGCTTTCACCAACAACCATATATTACAGGTAGTGGGGTATCTGAAACTATAACAATAAAACCTGGCTGCAGGCTTGTCCGCCGCAGATGCGCAGATTAAATCTTGGGGTGAAAATTTGAATTCTATTTCAGCAAATTCTTTACTTCATTCAGTTTCAGTAAAGCCTCTACAGGAGTAAGCCGGTTGATGTCTGTATTCTCCAGCAGCTTCCTTATTTCATCAAAGGTTTCGCTGTGCGCATCAAAAATAGAAAGCTGCATTTGCGGTATTGCCAGTTGTTTAACCGCGGTGCTGATAGGATCGTTTCCACCGGGATTCTTTTCTTCGAGTTGTTTTAAAACGGCATTGGCCCGGTTGATCAGCGCGGGAGGCATACCAGCCATTTTTGCAACATGTATACCAAAGCTGTGTGTGCTGCCGCCGGGCGCCAGCTTGCGCAGGAAAATAATTTTATTACCGGCTTCTTTATTGGTAACATGATAGTTTTTAATACGCGGCAACTTGTTTTCCAGTTCGTTCAATTCATGGTAATGCGTGGCAAACAAGGTTTTGGGACGATGGGGCGAATCGTGTAAAAATTCCGCTATGCTCCATGCAATGGAAATACCATCATAAGTAGAAGTGCCCCGTCCTATCTCATCCAGCAGAATAAGACTGCCCGCGGATATATTGTTGATGATGCTGGCGGTTTCGTTCATCTCTACCATAAAAGTAGATTCTCCCCCGCTCAGATTATCCGACGCTCCTACTCTTGTAAATATTTTATCGGTCACCGGGATAGATGCAGAGGTGGCGGGAACAAAGCTGCCTGTATGCGCCATCAGGGTGATCAGCGCGGTTTGCCGCAGCAAGGCGCTTTTACCGCTCATATTGGGCCCGGTAAGTATGATGATCTGCTGACCGGAAGGATCGAGCAATATATCATTGGCTACATACTGTTCGCCTGCCGGTAAATACCGCTCAATTACAGGATGCCTGCTTTCTTTTAATTCCAGCGCCGTTCCTTCGTGCAATTGTGGCTTTTTATAGTTGAACTGCAGGGCATTGTTCGCAAAACAAATCAGGCAGTCCAGTATGGCAAGCACATTGCCGTTTACCTGCATCGGGGCAATATAGTCCTGCAATTCCAGTAACAGCTTATCATACAATTCCAGCTCTATCTGGAAAATTTTATCTTCGGCGCCGGTAATTTTCTCTTCGTAATGTTTGAGCTCCGGTGTAATATAACGTTCCGCATTCGTCAGTGTTTGTTTCCTGATCCATGACTCAGGCACTTTGCTTTTCTGCGAATTGGTTACTTCAAGATAGTAGCCGAATACATTATTGAATGCTACTTTGAGCGTGGAAATACCGGTAGCCTGTATTTCCTTCTGCTGCAGCTCCAGCAGGTATTCCTTTCCGCCGGAAGCAATGCCTCTCAGCTCATCCAGCTCTGCGTGTACGCCTTTGCAAATGATCCCCCCTTTGTTCGCAAGCGCAGGCGGATTGTCCACAACCTCTTTGTTGATCTTTTCGGCAATATAGTGACAGGGGTTCAACGCATCGGCTAATCTTTTAAGGTAATCATTGCTGCTGTTGATGCACAACTTCCTGATCTCTTCTATATGCTGCAACCCTTTAGCCAGTTGTTTTATTTCCCGCGGGTTTATTTTTTTGAGCGGAATCTTGCTTACCAGCCTTTCAATATCGCCGCACTGCTTAATGTGATGCGCTATTTTATTCCGGTCGTCCACTTCTTTTATAAGAAATTCCACCAGGTTCAGCCGCTCGTTGATCCTTGCGATGTCCTTTAACGGCAAAACAAGCCATCTCTTCAGCAAACGGGCGCCCATTGGCGAAACTGTGTTATCCATCACTTTCTGTAATGTGTTACCGGTATCTGTTCCCATGCCCAGCAGCTCCAGGTTCCGGATGGTGAACCTGTCCATCCACAGATGGTCGTCTTTGTCGATGCGCTGAATAGAGGTGATGTGCTGGAGATTAGGATGCTCCGTATCCCTGAGGTAATGCAATACCGCGCCGGCAGCAATAATACCGGCAGGCATGTTCTCTATGCCAAACCCTTTAAGCGAATGGGTGCCGAAATGTTTCAGCAGGCTTTCGGTAGCGTACCCTTCTTCAAACAACCAGCTTTCAAGTGTATAAGTATAAAATTTAGGCCCGAATGTTTCTTTGAACAGCTTCTGAAAGCTGCGCTGAAAAACCACCTCCGCCGGTTTCAGTCCCTGTAATAGTTTATCGGCGTATTCGGTAGTGCCCTCTGCTACAAAAAACTCCCCGGTAGAAATATCCAAAAACGCAGTACCTACAATATTGTCCCCAAAATAAACCCCGGCCAAAAAGTTATTGCTGTTGTGCTCAAGCAATTTATCGTTGGTAGCAACGCCGGGAGTAACCATTTCCGTTACTCCCCTTTTCACAATTCCTTTCGCCTGTTTGGGATCTTCCAACTGATCACAGATGGCAACCCGGTACCCTGCCTTTACCAGCTTATGCAGGTAGGTATCCAATGCATGGTGAGGAAAACCGGCCAGCTCGGAAGACGACGCCGCGCCATTGTTCCGTTTGGTAAGGGTAATGCCCAGCACCTGCGATGTAATAATGGCATCTTCACCAAATGTCTCGTAAAAATCTCCCACCCTGAAAAGCAGGATCGCATCGGGGTATTTTTGCTTGATAGCCCGGTGTTGCTGCATTAAGGGAGTATCGGAACTTGCTTTAGCCATACAGGAGCGCAAAAATAAGGAAAGCGTGGTAAGGCAGGGCTGTTTAAATACACCAGTTTCACACAAGGCATGGAATCCTTTTACATCAAACGGGCATGCTGATTCAAACAAAAGCCTTACTTTTGCACCCCTGACTCCGTAGCTCAGTTGGTAGAGCAGCTGACTCTTAATCAGCGGGTCCAGAGTTCGAGTCTCTGCGGGGTCACAGAAAATTAAGAAGCCTTCAAATTCTTTGAGTTTGAAGGCTTTTTTGTGTTCGCTCAATAGATGCTCGCAAATACCAAAAGGATTGATAATAAAACTAATCTTCAAAAGCTTTTTCCCCAACCTACGATACTGGTGAACTGAAATTCTTGACATCTTAGATACGAAGTCTAAAATAATTTCAGCTTCATCTTTTGTTACAATGGTTCCATGCTTTTCCAATATATTTATTACCTGAGATGGCGTCACTTCACCTGCTGTTTCCCGGGCATTATTCCCAATATTCTTTTTATTCATAGTTTCTTTGCGGAACTTGACTTTTTTCGTATTCCTTTGAAAACATCAGCCATAAAAAAAGGCTATCCATCCGATGAACGATGGAAAGTTATAGTGAACACAGAAATTGAAACCGACTTTTGACCAATAAGCATTTTTCAATTCAAAAGTCGGTTCATTGAGACCATATAAAAAATAACAACAACCGAAATAAATTGACGAATGATACTACAAAGCGATATTATAGAATGGAGAAATACAACACAAAGAGTATGTACAGGAGTTTGAAGAAACCATGGAGAAATTGCTCAGGGAATCGTGAATGCTACGTAGGCATCGCCTTGTTGCCCACCGGCTTTGAAGCCACCACAGGCAATGACCACGAATTGCCGGCCATGCACGGCGTATACTGAAGGAGTGGCCACTCCCGAGGCGGGCAGGTCGGTTTCAAAAAGTATTTCACCGGTTCGCTTGTTGATGGCCCTGAATTTCCTGTCCGTAGTAGCCGCCACAAACAGCAGTCCCCCGGCAGTTACTACCGGGGCGCCATAATTTTCGCGTCCCGTGGTGGGTATGCCTTTTTCTTTCAGCGCTTCGTATTCGCCGAAAGGAATCTGCCAGCGGTATTCGCCGGTATTCAGGTCGATGGCGCTTAAAGTGCCCCAGGGCGGACTGATAGCAGGATACCCTTCGTCGGTCAGGAATTTATTATAACCGGTAAAGCCGAAGCTTGATTTGTTGTTGGAAGGTTGCACGGTAACTTTGCCTTTGTATTTTTTGGTCTGCTCAGGCCGTATGTCGAGAATAAAGGAAGCGATGGCTTCTTTTTCTTCGGCGCCCAGGTGGTTGAACCCGGGCATCATCCGGCGACCGGTCGAGAGCAATTCGTTGAAAGCGGCGGGTGTGATCCTCTTTTCCACCCCAAGTAACGAAGGGTAGTCGCCGCTGCCAAATCGTTCAGGGCCATGGCACCCCATACAATGCAGGTTGTATAAGCTTTTTCCGGCTTCCAGCTTGTTGTTGAACGACAGTGTGCCCGGCTTGTTCTCCACGATATTGAGTATCCAGGCCATTTCATTGCCATTTACATACAGCATTTGAGTAACAGGGTCGAACGAAGGGCCGCCCCATTCACCGCCGCCGTCGTAGCCCGGAAAAATCAACGTGCCTTCTGTGGTGGGTGGCGTATAAATGCCTTCATACCTGGTTGCCAGAAAACGTTTCCTGATCCTGGCGGTATCGGGTACAAACGGATTCAGGTCGCTCACGGTGATGGACTGTCGCGCAAAGGGGCGTGGCTGTACCGGAAAGGGCTGCGTGGGCGACAGCTTCTCGTCGGGTAGCGGGCTAAGCGTAGGCGCCGGTCTTTCTTCTATGGGGAAAAGCGGCTGGCCGTTTTCCCGGTCAAATACATATGTGTAACCTGTTTTGGTGGTTTGCGCTACGGCGTCTATTTTTTTCCCGTTGCGGTTGAGGGTAACGAGTATCGGCGGTGTGGGCAGATCCATATCCCACACATCATGGCGTACGATCTGGTAATGCCAGATAAGCTTACCTGTTGACGCGTTGATGGCAAGCACGCAATTGCCGTACAGTCCGTCACCGCGTCGCTGACCCCCGTAAAAATCATTGCTGGGATTACCCGTGCCGGCAAAAAGAATACCCCGGTCTTCGTCGAGGCTGAAGCCCGACCAGCTATTGGTAGATCCCATATGTTTATAGGCGGTCGTGTC
The DNA here is from genome assembly GCA_019638615.1 of Chitinophagaceae bacterium. Classification (GTDB taxonomy): domain Bacteria; phylum Bacteroidota; class Bacteroidia; order Chitinophagales; family Chitinophagaceae; genus Agriterribacter. The sequence goes on from JAHBTL010000025.1 coordinate 56,807, forward strand.
TTCCCAAGTTTCATAGCCCGGTTCGCCCGGCCAGGGGATGGTATGAAAGATCCATTGCTGCTTGCCGGTTTTGACGTCGAAAGCGCGGATATGCCCGGGCGTTTCATCGCCCGCCAGCCCGCTGACGATGAACAGGTTTTTGTACACCATTACAGGCGAGGTAGGGGTGATCGACATTTTCTCTTCCGCTCTTCCCAGCCCTTTGGCCAGGTTAACACCGCCTTCCTCGCCAAAGCCGGGCACCAGCTTTCCCGTGCCGGCATCCACCGCAAAAGCGATGGGCCCTACGGTGAATAGAATGCGCCTATCATCGCCTTCCTGCCAGTACGCAACTCCCCGGTTCATATTTACGCTGCTCCTGTGCCATTTTTTGTTTTGAAGAGAATCGGCGGGATCAAAAACCCATTTTTCTTTTCCGGTGGCCGCATCGAGGGCAAACAGCTTCATTTTCGGTGATACACCGTACAAAACACTGTCTATGATGATGGCATTGGTCTCGATGGCCCCAAACCTGGTGCTGTCTCCATGCTCAGCCCGGTATACCCACGCGATGGCCAGCTTCGACACATTACCGGTATCAATCTGCGACAAGGCGGAGTATTTTATATTGGCACTGCTGCCGCCATACACTTTCCAATCCGTATACTTTTCACCGGCAGGCGTTTTGCAGCCCGCAAATGCCAATACAAAAATGGCAGCAAGGATCAGTTGGGTAGGAAGATGATCGTGTTTGTGTGTCATAGAACACTTTTAGGTACCGGTTAATGAAAATTTTATTTTTTACCTGGCTGCCGGGTCGGGCGCTGTGGCGCTATTGCCTGCCGTTTACCGAAGAGCAATAAGGGGCCGTTGTTCTGGGAGGCGGCCAGGGTATAGCCGGCCGCGGTTTGCAGTTTGATGAGCGCCCGGCCATCGCCGGGAATATAGAGGCCGCTTTCTGCCATTGGCATGGGGGTGAAGCCCTGCCGCCCGTTGCCGAGCAGGAGCAACCCGTTGAGGGCGTCGTACCGGCCGTTGGTGACCTCGTTGCCGAAATCATTGCCGTTCAGTGCGAGGTCCGGCAATCCGTCGTCGTTAAAATCACCTACCACCACCCCATGCACGGGCGCCACCTGCGCTTCCACGGGCAGCGCATGAATACTGAACCGGCCGCCACCCCTGTTTTCAACCAGGGCCGTTTGCAGGTAGTTTGCCTTAAGCGTTACCGCCGCCTGCAGGTCGGCGGCCGGGAACAGATCGGCAACCGTGGCTTTGCCGAATGCTTCGTAGGTGGGGAATTTTTTCTTCAGGGCCGGTACCTGGTTCACATATTCGTCGCGCGTTTGGGCAGGATATTCATGGCGTTGACCGCCGGCATCGGGCAGGTATAACGAGGTAATGAGATCGAGTGAATAATTGTTGTCGAAATCTTTCGCATAGATACGCAGCGGGTATTGGTGGCTGCCACGGTAAAAGGAATTGCTGCCCAGGTTACCCGCTATATAGTCGATATCCCCATCATTGTCGAAGTCGCCCGCGGTAATACTGTTCCACCAACCCATTTGCTGGGCAATGCCGGTGCCGGCGCTCACATTCACCAGCCTGCCGCCGGTGTTTTTGAAAAACTGCAGGGGCATCCATTCGCCGGCCAGCACCAGGTCGGGGCGGTTGTCGTTGTCGAAATCGGTCCACAGGGCGTCGGTGATCAGCCCGATGTCGTGCAGCGCCGGCGCCCATTCGGCGGTAACGTCGGTAAACTGCACTTTCCCGTTATGGCTGTCGTTCCTGTAAATGAAGCTGCTGGCGGGCAGGGGGTATTTGCCGGGTACCAGCCGGCCGCCGATGAAGAGATCGAGATCGCCGTCGTTGTCGATATCCGCGGCTTTTACACAGCTCTTGCTGGCCAGGTTTTCGGGCAGCGCCGTGGCATTGTATTCGAAGTGCGCCCGCCCATCGTTGATCAGCAGCCAGTCCTGGTAGTTTTTTGAACCGGCGGGATATTCATTGCTGCCGTTAGCAAAATACAGGTCCAGATCGCCGTCGTTATCGGCATCAAACAGCAGGATGTCCAGGTTCTCAGCCGATAGACCGGCGGGTATGTTGGTGGTCGGCAGCGGCTGGTCGCTGAAACGACCGTCGCGCTGCTGCAGCAACAGGTGCGCCTGTTCGCCTGCGCTGCCGCCGATAACGATATCATCCAGCCCGTCGCCATTGAGATCGCCGCTGGCCAGCGGTGGGCCATCATCCGACAACTTGTGCGGCAACAGGCGCTGGTCGTTGAAGTCGATATAATCGGGTTCCGTATGCCGGTAGTGAACGCCGAGACGCTCGGTGATATCAGTAAACAGCCGCCGGTTGCCGGCAACCTGTTCGCCGGCAGCCGGCGGGTACGCTGCCGCCATATCGACCACCAGCGTCTGGTTGACGTTGACAGCCGTGATGACCTGCTGCAGGCCGCCCGGCCATTGCACCAGCACCGTGTCGATGATGCCTACAGTATCCAGCCCGAAAAAAGCCTTCGTATCAACGGTCGACAGATAACCCCGGTAGGGTGCGTTTTCATACCGCTGCATCCGGCCCTGATAGCGAAGGGTAACGATGGCGCCGATGCCTTTGCGGTTCCGGTCGCCGCCATGAAACCGCACTGCCAGGTAATTTCGGTTAGGCGTATCCGTTGTATTCAATGTGTTTTCGTATACAAATGCCGGGTCGTTGATATTATTGATCACATAGTCGAGATCGCCGTCGTTGTCGAGGTCAACGTACACCGCGCCGTTCGAAAAAGCGGGCGTGGCCAGGCCCCAGGCATCAGTGCATTTCTCAAACGACAGGTTGCCGCGGTTCCGGAAAGCAAAATTGGCGATCTTGATCCGGGGCAATTGGGCGAGCAGTGTTTCTTTAGAAGCGATATTGCGCGAATTGTTCCGGAAGACGATGAAGTCGTGATCGGTAACGTCTTTAGGATAGCCATTGGTAACAATGATGTCTTTGTACCCGTCGTTGTCGAAATCGGCGAGCGAGGGTGTCCAGCTCCAGTCGGTCTCCGCCACACCGGCCAGGAAGCCGATGTCGCTGAATACCGGGTCGCCGGTGCTGTCGCCCGGCACCGGCCCCTGGTTCAGTTGCAGGGTATTGCGTACATATTGCAGCGCATACAGACCATTGATCATGCTCTGGTACACGGAATAGTTGCTGCCGTTCATGTTTTTCTTCTTCCTGAAATTGTCTTCCGGGTTCATGTCCAGTGAAAAAATGTCGGGCAGCCCATCGTTATTGATATCGGCTATATCCACGCCCATGGCGTTCTGCGAGCTGTGCTTCAGCAGGCTGGTCATCTTGTCGGTGAAAGTGCCGCTCCGGTTATTGATGTAGAGGTGATCGTTGCTGTAAAAATCATTGGTCACATAAATGTCTTTCCAGCCGTCGCTGTTGAGATCGGCGATGGCTACGCCCAGGCCGAAGCCTGGAGCGACAATGCCTGCCGCAGCCGACACATCTTCAAATACCGGGTGCCCGAGCGAATCGTTCCAGGTGTTGCGAAAAAGCTTGTCGCGATCAATGCCTGCGCCAGCCGGTGCGGTAATGGTAGTGAAACGTGCTGCATCGCGACGGGTGGGCTGGGTGGTGACGAGATAGAGGTCGAGGTCGCCGTCGTTGTCGTAGTCGAAGAAGGCGGCATGGACCGAATAGCTGGTATCAGCCAGTCCGTAGGCACCGGCCATTTCTTTAAACCGGGGAACACCATCGCTGCCAGGGCCCTGGTTCATATAGAGCAGGTTCTGTCGCCGCGCGCCGGGCTGCCGTAGGGTAGTACACACATAAATATCGTCCAGTCCGTCGTTGTTGATGTCTACCACCGAGGCGGCATTGGACCATTGACCCTGGCCATCCACGCCTGCGGCTACAGTGATATCGGTAAACCGGAGACCACCATTGTTCAGGTACAGGTGGTTGGCAGTGGTGCTGGCAGTAAAATAGAGATCGGGTAATTGATCATTGTTGAAATCGCCCACAGCCACGCCGCCACCGTTGTACAGGAACTCCATATCGAACGGGTTGATCGAATCGTTCTCGGTGATGAGGTTGTTGAAAAGGATTCCCGATGTTTCGGGCGGCATCTGTCGGAAAAGCGTTAGCCTGCTGTGGCTACCCGTTATACAGGCGAATGGCAAAATGCCGAGACAACAGATGAGTAGGTATTTATTTTTCATATCGGCGGCAGGGAAAAAGAGGTGCCCCCGTTAACAGAGGCACCTGATAAACCATAAATATATATACTGCTTGCTTTAATATCCGGAGTTTTGGGTAAGGGTCGGTTTTCCGTCGATGGCGCTATTCACAATTTCCGATTCGGGGATCGGCAGGTATTCGTTTTTGTTGGCCTGGAACGAAGCGCTTTGCAATTGCGGCCGGAATGATTTTTCGCCGGCGATATACGTATTGATATACTGGTCGGCCACCTGCCAGCGAACGAGGTCATAAAAGCGATGCCCTTCCAGCGCCAGCTCCAGGCGGCGTTCAAAGCGGACCGCTTTGCGTGCGGTGGCCTGGTCGGTCCAGGCGCTGGCATAAGGGTTGATGAGGTAGTTGGCAGCGGGGCTTCCGTTATCCATTTCTACCTGGCAGCTGCTCTTCGCGCGGCTGCGGATGCGGTTTACGTATTCTCTTGCTTTATCGAGCGATCCCGCTTCCACTTCGGCTTCTGCCGCCCAGAGCAACACATCGGCGAAGCGTATGATCGTATAATTATACGCGGTAGCGCCTGTTGCCCAGCTCTGCTGGGCTCCGTATTTTTCACCCTGCGCATTGGTGCGGGTATATTTCTTGCCGGTATAAGGGCCGCCTTCTTCTGTATTGGCATCGCGCATGTCTTTGCCGGGCCAGGGGCCATAGTCGAGAAAGGGAATGCCTCTGCGTCCCAATGTCCAGTCGAGCCGTGGGTCCAACGTACCTGTTTCGGGTGTAAAAGGATCGGAAGATTTTAAACCGATATCGTTTTTCAACGGATGTTCATTCCAGGTGTCGAGCAGGGGCAGGCCGCTGGCATCGGTACGGTAAGCATTGGCCAGGTTGCGCGAAGGGCGGAAGAAATGACAGCAGGAATAATCGTTCAGCGCCCAGAACCAGCTGCCGTTGTAATCGTTCTCGATGCTTTTGCTAACTGCCATTTGCACGGCAAATACCGATTCTTTGCCGTTTTCGTGCTCTACGTCAAACGCATTCCTGAAACAGTCTTCCAGCCCGTAGGCCAGTCCGCCGGTCGTTTTACCACTCACCAGCACTTCATCCAGCACTGCTTTTGCTTCAGCGAACTTGCGTTGGAACAGGTATGTTTTGGCGAGATAGCATTTGGCGGCCCATTTATTGATGCGGCCTACCTGCGCAAATGTTTCAGGCAGATTATCGGCCGCATAGGTAAAATCGGCTTCGATATTGGGCCAGATGTCGACATCGTTGGGAAGCCGGCTTTCCACGACATTTTCGTCTACGTACGGCACCTGGTTCCATATTTTTTTCAGCTCCAGGTAAAAATGCCCGCGTAGGGCCCGTGCCTGGGCAATGGCTGTTGTTTTTTCTTCGTCGGTCATATCAGAGGCGGCTGCGGTAGCACGTAAAGCATCATTGCAGCGAGAGGCGCCGTCGTATAAGGCCTGCCATTTGGGGGTAAGCATCGGGTTGGTGGACGTGATCTTGAAGTTCTCAAAGAAATTCAGGTCGGCCTGGTCGTTGTCGAGATCGCCCTTGTAGGCATCGCCCGAGGCGATATCGCCGAAGAACCAGTTGGAGACATCCGATTTCCAGTCGATCGAATAAGGATCAACGGCGCCGATCAGGTCAAGTGATGAGTAAGCGCCGATCAGCAGCTTATCCACGCCGACCTTGTTGTTCAGTTGTGCGCCGCTGATGGAGCCGAGCGGCGGCGTATCGAAGAAACTTTTCTTGCAGGCGATCAGCACGCCGGCAGAAACGATGGCGATCAGTGCGAACGACTTTATAGTATGTTTCATGTTTTCGTTTTGAGGTATTAGAATCCGATTTGCAAACCAACCGTGAAGGCGCGGGTGAAAGGATAGATGCCTTTGTCGACCCCGTACCGCAGATCGGCGCCGGCGCCGGGGTTTTGAACCGGCACTTCAGGATCGATACCCTTATACCTGGTGATGGTGAACAGGTTGGTGCCCTGCACGTAGAAACGGGCATTGGTCGATTTTATACGCGACAGCAACCGGGTGGGCAGGGTATAACCCAGCGACAACATCTTGCCGCGCAGGTATGAACCATCTTCCACATAATAGCTGTTTGCCTGCGATTCGAAGCTGGCGGCCGCCGAGTTGGTCTTCGGAAGGATCGCCCCGGTATTGGAGGGCGTCCATGAATCGAGCATTCGCACGCTGGGGCTGGTATTGAAGGGGAAGAAGTCGGTAAATGCTTTAAAGAAATTGAAGATCTTATTGCCATAGCTGCCTTGTATGAACATCGACAGGTCAAAGCCCTTGTACTGCAGATTGATGTTCAGCCCATAGGTGAATTTCGGGTGCGGGCTGCCGATAAAGGTGCGGTCGAGCGGATTCACCACGGTGTCGCCATTGGTATTGCGGAATATGAAACGTCCAGGCTGGTTAAACAGGCTGCGGTCGCCGTTCTGGGTGGGGTAGGCGTCGGCTTTTGCATTGTCCTGGAATATGCCGTCGTTGATATAACCCCAGAACATACCGATGGGCTGGCCCTGCTGTGTGCGTGACAGGGTGCTCACCCGCTGGTCGTCGAACTGGATGAAGCCATCAGCGCCGTTATAGAGTTTGGTCACTTTATTGCGATAGGCTGACCAGTTGCCGCTCACCTGGTATTTGAAATCTTTACCCGAGCCGCCGTTATAGCTCAGCGAGAGATCGATCCCTTTGTTTTCCATGGCGCCCACATTGGTCGCGGGCTGGATGTTGACGCCGCCTGTTGAGGCAACGGGCACTACCAGCAGCAGCTTGCGGGTTTCTCTTTTATATACATCGGCACTGAAATACAGGCGGCTTTTGAACAGCGCAATATCGATACCGACATTGGTCATGGCCTGCTCTTCCCATTGCGCGTGGGGGTTGCCAATCCGAGAAGCCTGGAAGCCCTGCACGATAGTGCTGTTGGTGCCCCCTATATCATAGTACGACAAAATGGGGCTGCTGCTAAAAGTAGTGTACTGGTTATTCGGATCGATGTCCTGATTACCGGTAATGCCCCAACTGGCGCGCAGCTTCAGCATATCGACCAGGCGCTGGTTTTGCATGAACTTTTCGTCAGACACGATCCAGCCGGCGCTGAAGGCAGGAAAGGTACCCCAACGGCGGGCAGGTGCGAAGTTGCTCGATGCATCACGGCGAACCGTAGCCGAAAACAGGTACCTGTCGTTGAAGGTATAATCGAGCTTTCCGAAATATGACAACAGGCGGCTCTCCGATCCGCCGCCGTTGGCCGATACCACATCCGAGCCCGAGCTCAGGTACTGGAAATCGACATCTTCAAAAGCGAACCCGCTTTTGGTGACATCTACGTTGCGGTAAGTGCCGCGAATGGCTTCCGTGCCGCCCAATAATTTGAACTGGTGTTTTTCGCCCAGGTTAAGGCGATAGGTCAACAGGTTGGTAAGGATCAGGTTGATATTATAGCTGTTGTTGACAGTGAGGGCGGCGATCTGTGCGGCCAGCCTGTCTTCCAGCGGAAGCGGTGAAAAATCCGACCGGTTGTAGGTACTGTAATCGTAGCCGAAGTTGATGCGGTAAGTGAGCCCTTTCAGCAGGTCGGCTTCACCAAATACATTGCCCAGCAGCCGCATGTTCTGGGTTTTATTGTCTTTGTTCCGGTACAGGGCGGCATAGGGGTTATAAGCAAGGCCAGGGTTCACCTGCGCGCGGCTGCCGGAGAAATTACCCATGATGTCATAAATAGGCTGCAGGCGGGAAGCACTGTATATCTTGGCCATAATGCCGTAGTCTTCGTACAACTGCACACCGTTCGATTTGGTATAACCTATCTGCAGGTTCTCGCCGAAGCGGATGGCTTTCGATATATTGAAGTCTGAATTGATACGCAATGAATAACGGTCGAGGTAGGTGTATTTCAGCACGCCACCCTGGCTATAAACGCCGCCTGATACCAGGTAATGACCTTTGTCTGAACCGCCCGATACCGACACGTCGAGGCTGTTGGTGGGCGCGGTACGGGTGCATTCCCTGAACCAGTCGGTACCCTCTTTGTTGGCCCCCGTGATCATGAATTTGTTGACCAGCCACCCGGGGCCGTTCACTTCTCTTGAATAATTGGAAGGATCGGCCAGCGGGTTGCCTTCCAGCACCATGGGAATGGTATAGTCGGGCAGCACCGGTCCCGAGCCGTCGCCCAGCGCGCCATAGGGCGTAGTCTTCGGGTCTTTTCCCTGGTTCACGGCATCATCCCACAATAACTGCGCGTACTGCATCGGCGTCATGGGATTGTAGAAATTATAAGGTTTCTGCACGCCGGTATAAGCGTTGACATTTACCCGTACCGCTCCTGTTTTACCCTTGCGGGTCGTAACCACGATAACGCCGTTATTGGCGCGCGAACCATAGATGGAAGCCGACGATGCGTCTTTCAGCACCTGGATATCTTCAATATCGTTGGGGTTGATTTCGGTAAGACCGCCGCGCGTGGGTACGCCATCCACGATATACAATGGATCATTGACGCCGGTAACTGATCCCACGCCGCGGATGCGCACCATTACCGCGCCACCCGGCGCGGCGCTGTTGGTGATGGATACACCGGCCACCTTGCCCTGCATTTTCTGGGCGAAATTATTGGCCGGGTTGGTGACCAGCTCCTTGCCCGCTACCGAGCTTACCGAGCCTGTAATATCGCGGCGGCGTTGCCCCGTGTAACCCGTAACGACGATTTCATTGCCGGCCACCAGGTTGAGCTTTAAAACAACGGTCACCTGGTTGGAGGCTCCCACAGCCACTTCCGTACTTTCATAACCAACAGAAGATACCAGCAGCACCTTCCGGTTGTTATCGGGCATATTCAATACGAAGTCGCCATTTTCGGTGGTCTGGGTGGCGATGCTGCTGCCTTTTACGGTAACGGTAGCGTTGGGCACCGGCTCGCCTTTTTCATCGAGCACTTTTCCCCTGATCTCCACCACGGCCGGCGGCCTGATCTCTGTCACAAGCGCGATCTTCGGCTTGATGACGATGATAGAACCGACCACCGACCAGGTGAGCGGTTGTTGCGCCAGGCAGGCTTGCATCACCTGGTCGAGCGAGCCGTTGCTGATGGTAATGCTGACCTTTTGCGCGTTTTCCAGCAGCTTGTCTTCGTACCAAAAGGCGTAGCCGGTTTGTTTTTTGATCTTTTTAAACACCTTGTCGAGCGGTGCGTTCTTCTCGTTGAGTGAAATTTGCTGCGAGTTGACTTTGGCACTCAGGTGCAAGCTAAGCGTGAGCAGGAAAAAGGCAGTCAGTTTCATGACAAGCAGTGTTTTGTTCCTCCCGGACGCAGGCAGCGGCGGACGGATAATTGCATGCAAATCCATACTTTTGTCTTGTTTTAGGTTAATCAATGAACAGGCTGAAGCGTTTGTTTTTTATTGACCTGAATGATCTCCGCTCCGGCTCCAACCCGGGGCGGTTTTTTTCGGGGTCAATGGTTATCGGTCGGTTTATGGTGAAACAATTATTTTACGGTTTTCGATCCTGAAATGGATCTTGCTTTCTTCGAGTACTTTCAAAAAGTCGGACAGGGGTGTATTTCTCGACAGGTCGCCCGTGAATGACCGGCGCGGCACCGGCCCCTGGTAATCTACTTCCACATCATACCACCTGCACAACTGGGCCATGATGGTGCGTATGTCGGTATGATCAAAAAAGAACCGGCCTTCTTTCCAGGCCACCGCCTCTTCTGTATTGGCGTCTTTAATGAGCGCGAAATTTTCACTGCTGGCCGGTATCTGGCCCGCCTGGCCGGGCTGGAGCAGCAGGCTGCCGGCCCCCTTGGTAAGCCGTACGCTGCCTTCAAGCAAGGTGGTCTTTACCACCGCCTGGTCGTCGTAGGCGTTTATATTGAAATGGGTGCCCAGCACTGCTATGTCCACGCCGTTCACTTCTACATGGAACGGCATACCGGGATTTTTCGCCACTTCGAAATAGGCTTCGCCGGTAATCGACACCCGGCGCTCTTTCCCGTTAAAGACGGTAGGATAACGGATTGACGACTGGGCGTTCAGCCATATTTTGCTGCCATCGGCCAGCTCCAGTTGATACTGCCGGCCGCGGGGGGTCGATAACTGATTGAAAGCGGTGCCGTCTGTACCGTCGCGGCCGCTATAAGCAATCCGCCCGCCCTGTTTTTCGATGCGCAGGTGGCCGTCTGAAGCCAGCCGCCCGTTCTCCGCGCTGTCCAGCACGATCTGGCTGCCGTCGGCCAGGGTAAGGATGGCGCCATCGCTGCCGGGAACAATGGGGCGTGTAGCCGGCGATTGTGACGAAGTGCCCGCAAGGTCTTTCGCAGCAGGCGCAGGCCGCCACCAATAGGCGACTGTTAACAGGATGGCGCCCGCCAGGCAGGCCGCCACCAATGCTATTCGTTTCAGAGGCAGCACCCGTGGCGGTGCAATAACAGCCGGCGCAGCACCGATCTTTTGACGCAATGCATTCAGTATGGCAACCGAATCCTTATGGGCGATGGGCCCGGAATGATCGCCGGCGAGAAAAGAATCCAGCAACACCTGTTCCAATACCGCGGGGTCGCCCTGCTCCAGGTAGCGGAGCAGTTGCTGTTTTTCTTCCTCGCTCCAGGCAGACTGGTTGAACAATTGTTTCAGTTGATCCGCTGTCATGTAAAGCGCATTTGCTGTAAATACAGACAGACCGCCGAAAAGGGGGGGAGGGGATAGCGATTTTTTTTTAGCGACCGGAAATGAGGCAGGCCAGTGCTGCAAGCAACAGCAGGAAAGAATGGGTACGCAGGTATTCGCGTATGCTGACCACAGCGCCGGAGAGGTATTCTTTTACGGTGTATTTAGAGATATGCATTTCGCGGGCGGCTTCTTCGTACGACTTGCCCTGCAGCTTGCACAGCTCCAGCACCTTTCTTTTCTGCGGCGATAGCCGGGCCATGGCCTCTTCCAGGCGGCGCAGCGCTAAGGCCTGGCTCTCTTCTGCGCCGGCAGACCCCATCTTGTCATCGGGCAGGTCGACCAATGCCGGCAGCCCGGATGGTTCGCGTAGCGCTTTCTTAAGGCTGTCGATGCTTTTGTGAAAACTGAGGGTGAAAAGCCAGCCGGCGATGTTTTTGTCGGGGTTTAATGAATGCCGTTTTTCCCAAAGGGTAAAGAAGACCTCCTGCACAATGTCTTCCGCCGCATTCCGGTTGCGGGTGATCTTCAGGACATTCGCATATACGGCGGTATGGTATTTCCAGTAGAGCGATTCAAAAGCCATCGTATTATCCGCCTGCAATTGAAGAAGTAAACTGGTATCAGATACAACAGCATTCACCTGTATAAAGAGTTGGCAATTAGCATAAGCAATCAATGAAAACCGACCGGGCCGGTATAGCGATAAAATTAGCAGATTTCAACGAGCCGGCAAAATGCTTTTTTTACCAGCGGTGGCTGACAAGCATTGGACTTCTAATAATACCTTGCTAACGAGTTTCGGTTGATTAACCTTGTCCATAAATTAAATCATATTGGGGCGGGCTGTCTTTTAACTGGTTTAGTCGTCGTAAATCTTCCAATAAAGAGTCCGAATTTTGTACCCAGCGGGGTCACTTCCTGGGACAAGTCTAAAAAAGAAAGACTTGTCCCATTTTTTGTCCTGTAATGTATTCTAATAGATAAGAGCAATCGCAGCACTTATCCCCTAAGTTCGATGTTACTTTGTCGCATTTCGTGAAAGATATTTAGTGCTCTCCCGTAATGTTCAACTTCCGCGCTTTGTCGTGCACTGCTGTTTATCTTTTGGGCAACATGCTTTAAAACCTGCCTGCTGCCCTGATACCATTATCCGTCATACTAAATATTTCTCGGGTAAGGTGCAGGTCTTCGTGGCGCATAATATCGGCAAACATGGGTGAAAGTAAATCCAGCGTCTGTCTGTGCTTTATATTTACGAAGTAGGAGAACTCCCGGGTGGGCATTGCAAAATAAATGGGCCAGCCTGCCTGCTGTTCAATTTTCTTTTTAAAGTTTTTTGTAAATAACATGGCCGAATTCAGCCAGCTGATATCCGAATTGATGCAATAGTACTTTACGTGATCGGGGGTTTTTATTGTTTCGATTTTGCATTCATCAAGCAAAATGTCCATGTTGTAATTGCACTGTCCTTTGAATGCTTCCAGGCTTACATTCCAGTAGCGCAGGGTATTGTGGCTGATCCATATATACCGGTTTTGATGATGATGTACAAATACTTTAACCACCCCGTTGGCTACAGGCTCGGTAATATATTGTTCCTGGCCCGTTTCCTTTGGCTGGCTAAGCATGCAAAACAGGTTAGGGCTGGCGTCGTCCCAAGCAGGCAGTGGCATTCCCATAAGACTTTCATGCAGGGAGGCAATGATCATGTCAAGGTGGGTCAAATCGCCGTGTTGCGTATAGCTTCTCCTGGCATTTTCCAGGTTGATGGTCAGATCATTTCCGCCATAAACAATCCGAATATTGCCATCCCGGTCTTCCGGGCCTACTGTGATCCCAAAATCCTTTACCCGTTCTTTAAACTGTTCATAAAGAAGGTCGCCCATTCAATAAAATTTTTGAGGTGTTTATCATAGTATAAAGTTATAAAAATATAAGCCAGGATATATATTTCGTATCTGTCTTCCTGTTTTTTGATCTCAGAATAATGTTGCTCAGTGCTGGTCCGGCTTTACTCAATGTGCTGGCTGCAAGGCCAACGCTGGCTGATATGCAGCTTTGCCACGCTTCGGTTGCCCGCCCGGACGATCCGGTCGGACGGGTTGGTATGCTTTGCTCATTGCCCAACCTACCTACTCAGTTTATCTGATGAAGGCATGACAACGGCGCGGCTGCCGAAACACCCACAGTTGTAGAAGCTGTCAGCTATCAGCTATGGGTTGTGAGTATAAGGTGTGGGGCTGTGATCTACACTGAAATCCGGCACTACGATACCGCTATAGGGTGTATTAAATTAAAAGTATGCTGACGCGGGTGAAGCAGTCCGGTAGGACAACTGCTTTTTTTTCTGCGAGGATTGCTTCTCCGCCGCGGCGGATGCCAACCCAAAAGCCGCCGGGAAATGATTACCGCAATTTCCCGGAACGCTCTGATGAAGCTTTAGTACTACTGTGAATTCAGCAACAGAGCCCTGATACGTTTGCTGATAACTTAGCCGACTTAGGATACTTACAAATCAGAAAGCTGTGACAAACAAATGCAACTTGTCACGGCGCAATGATGGAGGCGCCGCCTAATTAGTAACTCGCAATGACGGGAATTTTTTTAACGTATTCTGCGAATCCGACCTTCGGTTGGGTGAAGCAGTCCTCTGCCATAATTTAAGTGTTAAGCCTCGCAGCTTTTACAGCTCACCAGGCTTGTTACCATTTCCTTGGAAACACTCTGACTGCGCTGGTAATAGAGCGTTTTTACACCTAATTTCCATGCCTCGATCAACAATTTATTTACTTCTTTTACCGGGAGATCGGCGGGTATGTTAAGGTTCAGGCTCTGGGACTGATCCACATATTTCTGGCGGATGGAAGCCTGCTGGATAATTTCCAGCTGACTGATCTCCTTAAAGGTTTTGAATACTTCTTTTTCTTCAGCAGTCAGCTCTTTTAAATGCTGCACACTGCCATGATTCAGCATAATGCTGCGCCAGGTATCTTCATTGTCAATACCTTTTTGTATCAACAATTCTTTAAGGTACTTGTTCTTGCGCATGAAATTGCCTTTCGACAAGCCTGCTTTGTAATAGTTGCTGCTGAATGGTTCAATACCGGGCGAGGTTTGCCCGAGTATGGCGGAAGAAGACGTAGTGGGCGCTATGGCCAGCAAGGTAGTGTTTCTTTTGCCATATCCTTTCAACAGGTCAGGCTCACCGTAAATCCATGCAAGATCTTTGGTGGCTTTCGTTGCTTTTTCCTGGATATCGCTGAAGATAGCTGAAGTAAGCTGCTTTGCTTTCATCCCTTCAAACGGGATCATATTTTTTTGCAGGTATGAATGCCAGCCCAATACACCCAGGCCCAGCGCCCTGTGGCGTTTGGCAAAAGTGTTGGCCGCTTTCAGGTAATGATTGTCTTCCGATTTGGCTATGAACTCCTGCAATACCGCATCCAGGAAAAAGATCGCCAGCTTAACGGCATTGGTGTCTTTCCATTCATCATACAGTTCAAGATTCATGGATGAAAGACAGCAGATGAAGGACTCGTCTTCAGAAGACGGCAGCATGATCTCTGAGCAAAGATTGCTGGCATGGATCGTAAGATTCATGTCTTTATATACCTGTGGTTTGTTCCTGTTTACATTGTCGGTAAAGAAAATATAGGGCAGTCCTTTTTGCTGGCGGCTTTCCAGCACCTTGGCCCAGATTTGCCTTTTCTTCATATCGCCATCGATCATGTCCTGCATCCAGTAATCGGGAACACATACGGCGTAAAAAAGATTTTGTATGGGGTGACCAATGTCTTTAATAGAAAGGAATTCTTCAATATCGCCATGATCAATATCCATATATGCAGCAAATGCACCGCGACGAACGCCCCCCTGCGATATCGTATCCATGGCTGTATCAAACAAACGCATGAAACTTACAGCGCCGCTGCTTTTACCGTTATCCGTTACCGCGCTTCCTCTTTCTCTTAACGCACCGAAGTACGCAGAAGTGCCGCCGCCCAGCTTTGTCTGCATGATCACTTCGCCCAGCTTATGTGTAATGCCTTCTATATAATCAGGTACGTGCACGTTAAAGCAGGAGATCGGCAATCCTCTCTCAGTACCCATATTCGCCCATATAGGCGAGCTCAGGCTCATCCAGCCGCGTTCTACCATTTCCTTGAACGCTTCTTTTAATTCAGGTTTATACAAACGCTGGGCTGCCGCGGAACAGATCCGCTCAATGGCGCCTTCCACAGTTTCTCCTTTTAATAAATAACCGCGGTTTAGAATCTGTTCGCTCTCCTCGTTTTTCCACCATAATTTTTCCTGCTCACATTTGGGGTCAAACAGTTGTTCCGCAGTTGCCGGTGCGGCAGCAAATAAAGTTGTCATTTAAAATTTTATTTTACAGGTAATGGATGAAAGGTTGAAAACCTATCATAACTAAAATAGATCATGCGCTGAAATACTCTTGTCGAACTTGGTATATTCCACAGGACGCTTTGCAAAGAAATCGTCCAGGCTGTTTGAAAATACTTCTTCCTCAAACCACAGCATCGGGGCGTTATCCTTTGCACTTACATTAAAGACAGGCTCCATTCCGATTTGCTTAAGACTTTCATCTGCCCTGTATTTCATAAAGTTGGTGAGGTTGTGCTTGTTGATGATATCAATTTCACCCGCGCCAAAAATCCAATCGAGCATCCTGCTTTCCGTGGCTATCGACTGCTTTACCACGGAACGCACCTGCTCTGCAGTTTCTTCCGTAAATATGCCGGGGTATTCTTCCTTTAGTTTGTTGATCAGAAAGATACCCGCATTGGCATGGATTTGTTCATCCACCGAAGTCCAGGCGATGATATTGCTTACGTTTTTCATTAAGCCTTTAAACCTGGTAAAAGCAAGTATGATGGCAAACTGGCTGAATAAGCTCACGTTTTCGATCAGCAGGCTGAATAAGATGAGAGAAACAGTATATTCCTTTTTATCAGATGACCTGGCATTCTGCAATGCGGAAGACAAATACTGGATACGTTCTTTTACAACCGGTACTTCTACCAGGGATTCAAACTGGTTGTTATACCCCAGCACTTCAAGCAGGCGCGAATACGCTTCGGAATGCCTGAATTCGCATTCAGCGAAAGTAGCGCCCAGTCCGTTCAGCTCCGGTTTGGGAAAATGATTGTATAAATTACCCCAGAAAGATTTTACGGCAACTTCTATCTGTGCAATAGACAATAAGCTGTTTTTTATCGCATTTTGCTCTGCCGCCGTGAGGTGCGCATGGAAATCCTGCACATCAGCTGTAAAATCTACCTCTGAGTGAACCCAAAACGACTTGTTAATCGCCTCGGAAAATTTAAGTATTTCCGGATATTCAAATGGCTTGTACTGCACTCTTTTATCAAATAAACCCATAGTAAATAGTTTTTCAACAAGACGGGAATTCCCTCTCTGCGTATCACCAGTATAAAGGGAAGGGATTACTAATAAATTTAATAATTGGCCCGTAGTGTTTATAAAGGTCACAATTAATTGATTGATGAGAAACAAAAGAAATTAACAGGATGTGTATAATCTCCCTGTTGCAGCAGCAGGGTGGATTTCAACGTGTTACCCCCCGGGATTTGTTCCGGGAGACCGGGGGTTAGCGGTTAGCTGTCAGTCTATCAGCCTTCAGCTATCAGCTATGGGCAAGACTTCACAGGCAGGCAATTGTGTGAAGGGTGAGACCATAAGTGTTCGAAACATGTTCCATCGGAACATTTCGCAGGTAGAAATTTAGCAAAAAAAACAACGCGTTCCATCGGAACGCCTGGTGCTAAATCTGTACAAAAGAAAGGTTTCGAACACCAATGGGGTAAGACCCCGGCGGATCACTCAGCACCAGGGTCTCATGGCTGCCAGCAATAGCTTTTTGCTTAGAAAGGGTAGCACCTATGGTGCATAAGGCCTTATTGGTTATCATTTCTACCAACAGGTAGCCTCTATGAGGCATAAACAACCTATTTTTTGGCCGCCGCGGCGGCCAAACCGTTTGTAACCAGCAGATATTTACCTCTTCCTCCCTGCACCGTAGGTGCAGCCCTCTTTTACCTGATATGGAGAACACCTTTTGCCCCGACGGGGTCTTCACAGACAGGTAACTATGCGAAGGGTGAGCCCCGGCGTGACAGAACTTTGAACGTTATCGCGGTATATGCTTATTGCTGATCTTGCCGCAATGAAAATAGTTCTCACCGAAGGTAAATGTCCTTCGGGAAAAGGGGTGCTTTTCAAATTGTCGCACTATCATTCCCCTCTCCACAGAGTGGAGCGGGGGCAAAAGGGTGAGGGTAATCTAAATATTTTTTGCAGGCAGGTGGTGACATCCACCTATAGAGCCCGCTACCGGTCGGTGCAGTTAAGCCCGGAGTTGGTGCGTGAGACACCATAGCCGTCAACTTAAGAAATATGAGCAACAAAAGACCCCGAATGGGGTTCAATTTGAATAGCCATCGGTGCAACCGGTGGTATGGTATATTTGCGGCTGACCGCCCCGGCGCGTGTCTCACGCGCCGGAAAGTAAAACCTTTAAGTTGACGCAGTGGTGTCTCACCGACCGGATTACCGCGTATGAAGCGAAAATTTGAACTCTTTTCACCGAAGGTAAATACACCCCGAAAAGGTGAAGCCTGGAAAAAGAAAACAGAGTTAACTATATTTGCGAACAGAAAAATGCAACTACGCAACAGTTGTATGCATTTTGAGGATTGCATTTCAATTACCTCCGATTACACACTGGCATTTTTTTCGTACCGGCGATACCTGGCATAATACACTTTAAAACCACTTTACCATGATCCGGTTCACCATTATATTGTTTGGCATCTTTACACTTCTTTCATTATGCAAAAATGCAGAAGGACAAACTACCTGGCCATTAAAAATCTCCGGAACGGATGGCGCTGTTATTTCCATTTATGAACCTCAGCCGGAAAAATACGCCGGCAATACAATATCTGCCAGGGCAGCGGTATCTGTACGTAAAAAAAACAGCGATGAGCCTGTTTTTGGTGTAATGTGGTTTGACGCCATACTACAGCCCGACAGTGACAATAAAACGCTGCTGGTTAAAACAGCTACCATATCAAAGTCGAAATTTTCCGATGGCGATGAAGACAACCAGGCACTTTTAAAAACAGTAGTTGAAAAGGAAGTGCCTGGCCTGAATATTCAATTGAATGCAGCGCGCCTGGATGAAATGATAGCACTGGAAAAAAAAGATACGGAGAATGGTATAAAAACAGATCCTCCGCTTATTTTATACAGAAACAGGCCCACCACGTTAATTGTGCTGGACGGAGAACCCATTGAGCAGGAAGATAAGGATATTAAACTGACAAGAGTGGTCAACTCTCCTTACCTGATCATAAAAAATCCCGACGACGGAAAATACTACCTGTATGGCGGAAGCTTCTGGTATAGCTCAACCCAGGTAAAAACCGGTTGGACAAATGTGAAAACACTTCCTTCAACAATTAAAGTGGTTGATGCTGCGATTAAGGAACAGGAAAAAAAAGATACAACAGACAGGAATGAAGCATCAGCCAGCTTTACTACAGCAACAGATATTGTGGTAAGCACCGTTCCTGCCGAACTTATACAAACAGAAGGCAACCCCACTTACAAAGCAGTAGAAGGTTCTACTTTATTGTATGTAGACAATTCGCTTGATGAAATTTTTAAGGATATTGAGTCCCAGAAAAATTATATACTCATTTCCGGCAGATGGTATAGCAGTACCCACCTGGAAGGTCCCTGGCAATACGTGCCTTCCGATGATTTACCTTCCGCATTCGCATCTATACCCAAAGGCTCAGAAAAAGATGGTGTGCTGGCAAGCGTAGCAGGCACCGACGCTGCTGAAGAAGCGGTCATGGACGCTCATCTTCCCCAAACAGCAAAAGTGGATCGCAGCACAGCTACCTGTACTGTAACCTACGATGGCGAACCTGCATTTGTTCCTGTACAAAACACCAATCTTTCATTGGCGGAGAACAGTAATATTACCGTAATGCTTGCACCGAACAACCAATATTATGCTTTGGAAAATGGCATCTGGTTTAAAAGCGCCAATGCCAATGGACCATGGGAAGTAGCAAATGAAAGACCCGCTGATGTAGAGAAAATCCCTGCAAGCAGCCCCGCCTATAATACCAAATATGTGCATGTGTACGAAGCAACACCTCAATACGTATATGTTGGCTATACTCCCGGATATTTAGGCAGTTATTATTACCGCCATACCATTGTGTGGGGCACGGGCTGGCATTATCATCCCTGGTATGGGCATTGGTATTATCCAAGACCGTATACCTGGGGGTTCGGCATGCATTATAACCCCTGGACAGGTTGGAACATCAGCTTCGGATTAAGTTTTAACTACGGCTGGTTTCATTATCATCATTACCATGGATATGGCTGGTTTGGTCCGCCCATGTTTCGTCCACCGTACCGGCCATGGGGTTGGAATGGCGGATATTACGGATCTCATCGCCCGGGCCCCGGTCGTCCACCGCATCGCCCTAATGTAACAGCCAACCGGCCACCTAACTGGAATACCCGTCCTGTAGTAGCGGCACGCCCTGCCATACAAAACAATATTTACCAAAACAGAAAAGCGGTAGTTACAAGAGATAAAGTACAACGGCCTGCTGTACGGCCGACCAATCCGGCTACGCGACCAACCAACCCGTCAGCAAGACCCGGTGTTACCCCCAGACCAACCAAACCCGGTGCACGGCCAACCCAACCGGGTACTACAAGACCAACACGGCCATCAGCACGACCTGCCGCACCCAAACCCTCCACAAAACCAGCAACGCGACCGTCAACACGTCCGGCTGTACGACCAACCCCCAAGCCTGCAACCCGGCCTGCCGTTAAACCGGCACAGCCATCGAACAAACCACCAGCCAGGCCACCCGCTCGAAAAAGAGAATAATGGTATACGGTTAACGACTCTTAGAAAACATTTTTTTGAATATAAATAATGAATGTATGAAAGCTATTGTTGTAACCATCAGCTTTATTGTATTTATAGCTTCCTGCAGTAATACCAAAACCAACCGGCAAGAACAGCAAAGTGAGCCTGTTGCTGACAACGCGCATACTGCTAAAAACGCGCTGGATTGGAATGGTATATACACCGGCGTTGTGCCATCAGGACCAGATAGTACGCAGGTGGTGGTTCAGTTACACAGCAACAATATGTACGTTGCTGAAATATCCATAAAGGATAAGGGCAGGCCCGAGCAGGATAGTGGAACTATAGTCTGGAATCCGGCAGGGAGCGCTGTTACTGTTGGGAGCGCAACATATAAAGTAGTGGAAAATGCGCTTGTGGCGCTTGATACCAACGGTAATCCTACATCTGTAAGATTGCAGAAATTAACAGACGGATTGCCGGAAAAGTACTGGAAACTTATTGAACTGAATGGCCACCCTGTAACAACATCTTCGCAGCAAACCAGGGAGGCATATATCATTTTTAAATCGTTTGACAACCGTTTTAACGGCAATAGCGGCTGCAATGGTTTTTCAGGAATCTATACTTTATTACCGGGCAACAGGATCCGGCTCTCTCAGGTAATAGCTACAAAAATGGCATGCGCAGATGACATGGAAACCGAGACAATGTTTTATGAAGTGCTGAACAGGATTGACAACTATACAATGAACGGTGATACACTAAGCGTAAGCAAAGCAAGAACAGCTCCCCTGGCGAAATTCCAGGCTGTATACCTGCGGTAGTTTTGAAGTATGCTTAATACTGTTTTACAGGCCAGTAACTGTCAGAAAAACAGGCTATCGTTAGCATCGCGGTATCCCCATGTGCAGGAGCAATTTTCCCAGATGCATCTGTAAGCACTTCCAACCTTACGATATGTAAATGCTTCTAACCGGTTTAGTCAATCAAGCGCACGTACTTTAAAATAGTCCAGCCCCAGGCTACAGCCTTTTATGCGGGTTGTTTTAACAGGTATTATGTCCAACTGAATATTAAACTCATTATTTAATGGATCATACACGCCCAGAGAGACAGGAATCTTTCCTGTTATATTATCGTTCGATAGATCTATCGGCCCTCCCGCTTTTATTCCATTTACATATACCTGTACCATGCAAAAAGAATGTTGCGATACAAAAGCCAATAATAATTCCGATCTTTTGAATTGTTCCGTTAGTGTAAACACAACCGATCCTCCTGCTTTACCTGAACTGATTAAAAAATAATCTCCCCTGTTGAAAATGTTTGTTCCGGCAGCTTCCGGCGCTTTTTTAACTACAAAGGAAGCTTCACCGGAAATGGCTTTCATTCTTATAGTTTGCACCTCAATGGCGCCTTTTATACCACTATATAATTTTTTCGCATCAATAGCCATACTGTCTATTTGTTGTAGTGTTATTAAGGGCTTCAATGCCTCAGCAGGCAATGCTGGCCTGTTATGAACAACCCCTGGTGCGCCATACCAAAATACAACAGCGGAAAAGTCAAGAAAATCCCACGGATTCCGGATCTGCGTACCTGGCGAAGCTTCCATATCAAACACCAGCCCTTTTTGAAAAGGTATCGCGTCAAGCGCACGAACCCGGGTGCAAATATTGAACCCTCTTGCTCCTCTTCTTCCGCTGGTAACCGATCCTACTTCTATATTTGCGAGGAAGGGATGAGAAAAGATATCATCCTTTCCGGGATTCTCTCCTCCTGCCCAGCCATAATAATCTTCTGTTCCTGTACCAAAATGGCCCGGAAACTGCCTGTCCCGGTCTTCGTCTATATATATTTTTTCATCTCCTTCACCCCACCACCCTTCATCAGGATTGATCACCGTAAGCTGGTCTCCCACTATCACCCCCTTACCCTTTATATCAATAAAATTCCAGTCCCTGAAAATATTGCCGGGCAACAGTTCATTACTCCTCCAGTTAGCATGAAAGTGCATGGACCTTTCATCCCAGTCCCACCCGCTGTATTTCAATCGAAAGTTCTTTACATTAAAATTTTCCTCTCCTATATTCTTCAGTGCCAAAACGGCCGACTTTTCAAATGGCATTACCCAGGTACAGCTCATTTGCCCCATTGCATTAACCGTACGTGTAAATGTTTGAAAAGGCCGGACTGCGCCGGAGCCACTGAAAAAATCTCCAAGCGGAACCCACACTGTTTCTTTTCCATCAAACGAGGCGGTCACTATTATGGAACGTAGTAATTGCGGATGCTGCTGAAGTTGCTGCGGATCAAATTCAATACTGAACTCCCTGATAGCTGCCGTTCTTTGAACAATGAGCGGCATCTCCCAACCTGGCTTCAATATGCCATTCATCTGCCTGGAAACAAGTGAAGTGTTTTGCGCAAGAACAGTATGCAGCGACCTGCTTACACTGTCCATTACAGGAAGGCTTGACCGAAGCTGCTGTATGCTGAAACGCTTCACACTTGTTCCGGGCGCATACCCACGGTAGTTAATAATATGATAGAATGGTTTTTTGTTAAAAGTGACCTTGCAGCTTTTGGCAAAAGGAACGGGCATATAACCGTCTCCCGCCCTTGCCGTTCTCCGGGCAAAAGGATCAGGAAACGATCCCCTGCCGGTGATCAGCTTAAAATAGTTCTCGCTGATGGCGGGTACTGTATCTCCGTCAATGTAGATATGAATGTCCGGGCCTTCCAGATCATCCAGCCCTCCATGATAAAAATACGGCGCCCACATGCGTGTAATAGCACCCGGCCCTTCATGCTCCATTACTACCCATTCTTTCCGACCGTTCTTTTCTTCCGTGCGTATAAAGCCTGTACCATCGCTATCGGCATACCAGCCTGCTGAGTCCTTCGTAACCGAAGCCCTGTTGTAACTGCTCGATTGCAAAGACTGGTAGACCGGCTCCGGAAATCTTGCCAGGGCCGACCTGTCTGCCATTTCTCTCAGCAGAGATTCTATGCTTACCTGTGCCGTAACAATGTTATCGAATACGATTGTCAATACCAGGGAAAGTAAACACCGGGTTACCATCGGGAAAAAGCTTATTAAATGAGCGATATGTTTTCTTTTGTTACTCTTCCTTACCTGGCCGCGCTGATACGTTCCGCTTTTCCAACCGTTTTGAATTCAATCTTCACCGCAGGTGATTGTTCGCCGGATATTATACCCTCTATTAAGATCTTATTGGCTCCTGTTGCCACAACAGGTAGCTGTTGCACAGCGATCTCTTTGATCGTATGCCATTCGTGATCATATAGTATTACCTGCTTCCCGTTACATACCAGCCACTGCCCTTTTGCAACGGTAAATGGTATTTCAAGCTTAGCATAATTGTTTATTTCTACAGAAGGCTGTTCCCACGAAGCAGAGGAGGGTCCGCCGGTAATATGCGCGACAAATTGCAATGGCTGTTCGTCGAACGGGTTATTGAAGCTGTAGTCGGAATAAACAGGTTCACCCGGTTGCCTGATCTTTTGCTGGTGTTGTATAACAACATTATTAACCGGGAAAAGATCCCAGTTGCGGTCATCCACTTTTGAAAGGTGAAACTCTTTATTGATATCCCTGAGTGCATCTTTTTGCGTGGATTGAAATGCTCCCGACAATCTTGCCTTTTCCCATTCCGCAACGGTTTGAAGCAGCAGATCCATCCGGCCATGTTTTTTCAACTCGGCTAACGAAGTAGACAACGCGAAACCGGCATCGAACCCGGCAGCCCTCGCCAGCAGCCATTCAATATCTTCCAGGGTGGTTGTGCTTCCCAACTGGAACCATCCCAGCATGCGGGGCATTAAATTCCTGTAATAATAATCCTGGTTCTTCAGCCTGTATTGCGTCTGGCTTTCCCGGAAACCTGCGTACCAGGGTTCGCCCCAGTTCATCCTGGTAAATATATGCCAGAAAAAATGTCCCGGTCCGCTGGCATCATTGATCACCTTCCCTTTTAATGCAGGCTTCAGCAGATCGTACCATTTTTTCACAAACAACTGCGTGGCATACTGTCCCATGCCGGTAGACCAACTGCCCTCCAGCCCGTCAAACGATATTTGTTGTAAATCCGTTTCATTAAACAACCTGGCAATATTGGCTGTAATCTCATCCTGCAGCTCCATATCGGGCAAAAAAACTTTGTACCCGTGATCCATCAGCTTCGCAATGGTATCGCCCTGCTGATGACTTTGCGCTTTCGTTCCAAACGCCCCACGCACGCAATCCAAAAGCTGCCAGGGCACGGTTTGCGATACATCACGGTACCGGATCAGCTCGCTGCCCAGCATCACCGTTTTAAGATTGTTGTTTTTCATCTGGTTAAAAAAATCCGGGGATGCAATGGATATAACAGTTGCTTTTTCATCAACCGGTGAAGTAATAATGCCTGAACCTACTTTTGCCAGGCGTTTATCAGGCACAGGCGTAACAAAAGGATCGTTGGTGGTAATGAAAGAAGACAATGTATGCACACCCAGCCCTATACCTTTTTTGGCTGCAATGTCCACACAACGCTTCATGCTTTTCCGTTCGTCGGGAAATTGTTTTTTATTCAGCCCAAAATGCCCCCATGTTTCAAAGGGACCGGGGTGATACAAATATTTCAGCCCCGCTTTTTGCGTAAGCTCAAGGGCTTCCTCTATCGTTTGCTCACCAAACCCCATGATCAGGTAAGAAGAGGTTGCCAGCGGCGATCTTTTAGCCCATACTCCATTAATAGTGGGATGCGGAAGATTTTCCTGCAGCTCGATCTTTTCGATCACAGAAAGCAATTGTTCCTGCGGCGCCCCCCACAAAGCGATCTTAGAGCCAATCACACCGCCATCCTGCGGATACGCGGGAACTACATATTTGTCATGCCCCCAGTTTTCAACAACGCGTTGTTTATAACGGTTACGGCTATACGCCTGGATGATGCTTCCAAAACCTGTAAGCTTTGCTGTTTGTCCGCGGTATAATACTTTATGCTCAGGAGAAATATCCTTCAGCCCGCTGCTTTCCGAAAAAATATCAAAAGAAGGCTCAATATCATTGTCTTCACTGGGATAACCTCCCAGTGTTTTGATATTGAGCGCCTGCAACCCGATGCCGAATGCTTCGTCCCATACGGTTCCTACCGTTTCCCCGATTTGTTTTGTGATGATAGTAGGATAAGGTCCCCACACAATGTATTCCACCTCTTCATTGTTCCTGATATTTACTAATTCCAGCGTAACATAGTCCGGCTTTTCCACCACCTTAATATTTACTTCTCCTTTCCAGCCCGGGTAATTCAACACGATGATTTTTGACGCATTTTGCCAGCGCATCTTTTCAGGGTGGAGCAGTTTGCCGCCGGTAAAAACCGATAACAAAGGTGCAGGCTGGCCGGGAGCAAGGTATTCCTTACCGGCTTTATCTTTTAAGCCGGTAATATGCGCTTTTGCATCCAGCACCATAGTGAGCTGGCTGGTTTTGAAGCTAACCTGCGCGGCGGCGCTTCCAAAGCCAGTAACAACTATAACAACCAAAATGGCACGGAGTGGGATCATATATCTTTTCATGATAACATTATTGAAGCTGAAGTATCCGGCAAAAGTTTAGTACAACGAAAAAGCTTTGATATGAGGTGTTGCAGATGACTTAAGAATACGCAGGCGTATTTGCTGCGCCTGCATGTTCCGTACTTCGTGAATGCGTTTATGCCCCACCGATATCCCTTCAGCCACCGGCTTCCAGGCGCCGTTCATCAAAGCTTCTACCACGTACTGGCGTATGCGCTCTCCTTTGGAGATGTCTTCCTGTATTACAATAAAATGCAGCGCTTTATCGGCATTGACTTTTAAAATAATTTCGTTTCCCGAACCAGGTACGCTTGCAACAGGCTTTTCAAACTGCCGGGCAAGCACGTCGCCAAACACTTTCAAACGGGCCACATCCGCTTCAGGAACCCTGCCGCTGGTATCTACCACTATCCCAATGATCATATTCGCGTTGCGCCCTACACTGGTATTATAATTAGTAAGCAGTTGTTCTACCGACAATAGCTTCTGCCCATCCGCTTTCCAGAACCAACCACCCTGCCATCCGTTCCGCAGCGGAAAATCAGCTTCGCCCGGGCACCATATTTCCCCATCGGGGTCTCCATTCATATCACTTATTTTGATAGTGCCTGTGGCAGAGCTGGTAGCCCGGGCACGACTCCAGTTAGGATAAGGCGCAACACCTTCCTCATTCCCCACCCAACGTATCAGGTTTTTGGCGTCTGCCGGCCCCTGGAAAACCACCGCGTCGGGCTGCCATTTTTTTAGCAGCGGAGCCAGGTCGGGACCACCCTCACTTACCGGCAATACGCCGCCATCAAACCATATCTCGAACAATTTACCGTAATTGCTCCACAGTTCCGTAAGCTGCTGCACTACTATTTTGTTATATGCTTCCTGTGTAAAGGGACTGCCCGGCTGCACCTTGCCCGGATTGTCAACATAACAGTAACCGTTAGCCGAAGCGCTTGCGTAAATACCGGGCTTCAATCCATACTTTTTACAGGAGGCAATGAACTCGGCCACAATATCCCCTTTGCCATCTTTCCACGGACTATGCTTAACACTATATTCATGGGCCGCTGTTGGCCACAAACTAAACCCCGAGCAATGCTTGGCAACCAGCACCGCGTATTTCGCACCGGCCGCTTTAGCAGCCTGTATCCACTGGTCAGTATTCAACTGAGACGGATTGAAAACAGAAGCAGGAGGATGCGAGCCCCATTTCCGCCAATTATAATCCGGCACATAATTCACTACATCAAAATGAAACATGGCACCAATTTCTGTCTGAGCCCATTCTACCTGCGCTTTGTTGGGCACTACCTGATCGCCTGTTTTCGTTTGAGCCGCCACAGTCAGGCTGGTCATAAAAAACAACACGAAAAAGGAAATGGTCCGGAGTACAGAAAATTTCATATCAGTATATTTTTGTTGATTGATTCCAATATTAAGCCAACCCTATTGATCTTTAAAATATTATGTTACATAAAAAACCGGCCTGGCATCGAAACGCAGGCCGGCGTCAATTATACACTCAAAACCAACTGCCCGATTTTACTTAATAATGATAACACCCCTACTGCCACCTGTTATTTATTTTCAGCTATCACGATCATATACCCTTTACCAGCCGGTATGCTTAAAGCGCTTAAAGACTGCAGTGGCTGCTCATCCTGGAAGTTTTTGATGAAAGGAATGCTGATGCTGCATGTAGACGCATTATAGCCCAGCGCATCCCAATCTACGGCTATTGAAGCCGGCTGATCTTCTTTACTCCAGTTAGCTACGGCAATAATGCTTTCTTTCTTCCCTTTAAATACAGAAGCCGCTACCATTTTATTGCCGGTTGTAACCGGGCAGTTCTTCTCCCAGTAGCCAACAAGTTCTTTTTCTGCAAATGAAAACTGATCCCAGAATTTCCATAGCTCATCGGGAGGATTGTTGCCCCACCCTGTCCGGTTGGTAATGCCATATACCATACCTCTCCACGGATTGCCCCCGCCCTCGAGCATCTGCCCCGGTAAGCCAAAGGGAATACCCGATACTTCTATCAGCCAATGATCAGGCATCCTGTTATAATCGCGTCCCTCCCCGATCCACACCAGGTCGAGGTAAGGAAGCAGGTCCATATACAAATTCAGGCAACTGGCATACCCGGCCCAACTGTTAAAGTGGTTCCAGCTATGCAGGTCAATTCTTCCATTGGGCCGGTACCGATCAATCAGTTTTCGCCCTCGCCTCAATGTAAAGCGGTCTAATGCCGCGTCATCAATGTACATTCCATCTATCTTCAAATTTTTCAGCATCCAGTCCAGTCCGCCAATATAAAAATTATTCAACCTGCTGCTGGGGGTGGTAATAACAGAAAGGTCTATAGCTCCTCTGAACTTTCCTTCTTTTACCGGGTTATACCAGGCGGGTATATACTTCTCCCTTAAATTTTTGATCAGCCACTCATTGGGTCCTTTTGGATGCAATGCCTCCGTACGGCTGGCATTTCCCGGCCCGGGGTATAACAGCTCTCCGTTCAAACTGTAAAATGCCTGGAACTCCGGAATATTTTTGGTGAGCTCACGGGTGGTGTAATACAATTTCAATCTTACACTGTCTGCATGGGCACGTTCTACCAACTGCTTAAGCTCCGTCACATTTTCATCAAGATAGGGATAGTTGATAAACGGGTATATATCTTCGGCATGATGGATATTAATGATATTTGCCCCGGATTGTTTTGCCTTTTCAATTTTAGAAAAAGTATTGGTACCGCCGCCATGAAAATACCTGTCGCCGTATTTCAATTCGTTGCTGATCGTTTTAAAAGGCGTAACCAGCAGTTCAAAATCATAATGCAATATGTTGCCGGCCTGCATGCTGCGATTTCCCGAATAAGCGTTTATCAATACGGAAGTATCCTTCTCACTTACCTGTACGCCTCCCTTATTATCATTGCCCCACGACGGAGGAAGATGCAAGGGACCAAAAGCATAATAGATGTTCACTAACGGTAAAGTATAGTTGTTTGATTTTAACTTAAGCCGTAGTCCGCCATTTACCGCGCCCAACCATAAGGCATCCTGGTTCCTGGTGGTGTCCCATTTCCATTGCCATGATGGCGGACGGAAACCACCTTCATGGTTCAGCCCCATCATATACTCAGCTTTCGTTTTGTTAACGGGTACTTCTAACCGGATATCTTTCAGCTTCAACGGCTTTAAAGCTTTTAATGCCAGCTTATAATCTACAAAACCATCAAACTCCAATCGCCCCGAACAAGCCAATTCACATTCAGCAGCCGTATTCTTCACTTTCCACGCCACCGCGCCGGGCAACTCTTCTGTAAATTCAATGCCGCCGGGTTGCAGCGATACGATCGCTCCATCCTCTTTTTCTATTACAAAGCGAAAAGCGTTGCTGAGGATGGATGTGCCTTGTTGCGATATATGCTGATTGGATGCCGTGAAATAGCTCTTGATATCTGCCGGCAATCCATTGGGAGCTATTTCTATTGTCCGTCCAAGTATTTGCAAAACATTCCCTGCACGTACTACAGGCTGATACCCTTTGGTAACCGAATCGTTAATGCCTAAGGTATTGTTCAGCCAATACATCCTCGACAGGCGCTTACCTTCATTAACACCATGGTCCGCCACATAACTGCCGTCTGCATTCAGTTGTATTCTGAGCGTTTGGGATTTGTTGTTAGCCGTAACCGTTACGGTGCCGCTGTAGATTCCTTTAGAAACCCCCGAAAGATCTACACCTATCCACAGCGGTTGCACTTTACCGGGTTGAACGGTTACTTTTTTTGTAAACGGCTTACCGAGATAATTGATCCCTCCCGTATTAAAGCATGTTATTTGCCCGGAAGGGATTGTTTTTCCGTCTGTTGTTTTCATATCGGAAAAACGGATCTTCACATCCTTCAGTTCGCTTTTTACAGCCCATACTCCTACCTGGTAAACAAAATATTCGCCGGGCTGGCACTGCATTCCAAAACCACTTTTTGAATGATCTTTTTGCAACCAGCTCGCCAGCAAAGAATCATTCCATTTAAGCGGCATTTCCCTTGTTTCTGGAAAAATATAAAAGGGCTGCTTTGCAATTGCAGGAAACCGGCCGGCAGCGGAAGCCATTGAAATATAATGGCTGTCGCTTGTTTGCCCGTAAGTATTTACTACAAACAAAATCAATATCCAAAAAACAATATTTTTCATTTTTACATGCATAAAACCGTTCTCAATAAATCAAACTTTTTAATGGCAACCATACAGTGAAGTACAATAAATTTATTTATATATTTTATTGTTTTGACAGAATTATTTTATTTTAAGCGACGTGAAATACCTTGCAAACATTCAAGATGAGAATTTTCTATTGTGCCATCTCTAAACAGGCATACGTCAATACTTACCACACCTCCAACCGCATTACATTTTCGAATATAATCGCTCATAAAATCCGGGCTAAATCTTAAACCAGGGGCGCACCATTCATTTCCCAGGTAGGAAAGAATATGCCACTGTACTCCATCCCGCCAGCGCGTTAATGGTATTTCCCCAAACTTATGCTGTTCGCCGGTAGTATAATCATCTTCCTTTGTAGACGAATTAGAAGTTGTCATTTTAGGATTGTTCAGTGCAATGATCCTTTTTGCATTGCCAGTACGCAATCCCTTAGCAAGAATTGACCATTTTTTTTCGTTGTACCCAAAATAGTCATAACAGCCGTCTACCCACCACCCCAACACCTTGTCTTTGTAGCGTTCGCCATATTCTGCCACAACATCCGCCCATTTTTGTACATATGCTTCCGATACTTTTTCAGTATAATCCATAGCCTTAGCTGCTTTTTCGTCCTGGCGCGGGCCATCACCGGTCCAGTATAACATCAACTTAATACCGCGTTTGTTTAGCGACGCATACAAATCTTCCACCAGGTCGCGTGTAGAACAAGCTTCTCCGGGTTTATACCCCGTTAACCGGTCATAAGTTTTGTTAGGCGCTATCATATACCGGGTACGCTGCATCATGGTAAATATTACATAAGAAGCACCTGTTAGCTTTATTTGGTCAGCAAATTTTTCTGTATCAAATTCATCTACGCATTTATTCCAATCCGGAACGCCATCCATATTATTAATACGATCTCCTATACATTGCACATCATACAGAAAATGCACAAAAACGCCCCAGCCTGCTGCTTTAAACCAATCCGTATTCCCAACTCTTTCGGCAGGAATACGACTTTGGAGTTCCGGGATGCTGTCACCAGCCCAACACTTTAAACTTGCTGATAGGTCGTTTGTTTTTACTGCATCGCCATTTCGTTCCTTAGCGAGAAGAGCAAAAGAAAAAAACAATAAAAGAATCATTCCAGATGAACCGAAATTCATATTATCCTTAGTTTAGATTCAGTACCTTTTTCTTATTTAAATAGGCAGCTTCCAATAAGAAGGGAACACCTACCGACAGGTTAAGTGTTCCCTTTTACGGCAATAAATACAACTTCTTTAAAAATAACACAGAAGTTATTCCAGGGGATCAAAGCTTCCTCCCCATGTATTATTTTGTTCAATTTTACTGTTACGATCCAATACAGATTTAGGTATACCAAAAAAAGAATACTTGTCCTCATCCAGCATTACGATCGGCCTGTAGTCTTTGTTTTCAGTAACGGTAAACTGATTAGCAATGATATTAATATCTGTTAATCCGGTAGGACGATTTGCTGCGGTACCATTCCACTCAAATCGTAAGCCATGAAAATATTTGTCTTTGAAGGCATTAAAGGTGGAAGCGTAAATACGCCACCTGCGAAGATCCCAAAACCGCTGTCCCTCGAATGCAAATTCTACTAATCGCTCGTCCATGATTGCTTTTCTTACATCAGGCACAGATGCGGCAGTGATGCCATATTTACCACTGCCACCCGGTTCAATACCAGCCCGATTACGAATCCGGTACAGCACATCCAACGCCTCGGATGTACTACCAATTTCGTTTGCAGCTTCAGCCATATTCATCAAAACTTCTGCATAACGGATTTCTATCCAATCTACCTGACCGTCTTCTACAGTAGTTCGGGTGATAGTTCTATCCAGCATTTTAGCAGGATAAAACCCTGAGTGAGAATACAAATTTTCGCTATTATCTGCCCGCGCTTCTTTACCATTTATTCCGGTGGAAGGATCGCCATCTGCATCATAGAAATAAGTCCACATATTTTCTTTACCAAACATTTCCGCAAGAAATGGCGCAGCGCCATTGTAGGATATAGAAGCGTAAAAACGTTTGTCGCGATTTTGAAAAAGGGTTCTATAGTCCATCGTTGCCGGATCATATTTGGAGCCATCTTTCATAGGATAGGCATTTACCAATTCAAGCGAAGGAATATTGGCTCCTACACAACCACGGGCATATAACAGCGGACGCATGCAGGCCTGGGAGTAGCCATTGGCAAAACCTGGATACTGAAAACGCTTTACCATGATTACCTCTTTATTCATCTCATCAGTCCATAGTTCTTTATATTCTTCATATAATCCTTTTCCATGTGCATCTAAATAGTCTACTGCTTCTTTGTTTGCATCATAAGCAGCATTCCAGCGCGTTATCTCATTGCTGCGGTTGAACTGGGGGCTCGCCCAGTATAATAATACGCGTCCCTTAAACGACAGTGCCACTGCTTTATCAATTCTTCCTTCGGTACTAAGCGGCTCCAGCAATGGAATCGCATCATTAAGATCCTTAAGGATTTGAGTGATACATTCCGATGTTTTGCTTCTGGGAACGAAAACAGCCTCTTCGTCACCGGGCGCTGCCGGGCTAAGAATCAGCTCCACTCCTCCATAAGCTTTCACCATTCTGAAATAGGCCCAGGCTCTCCAAAAAAGCGCCTGCCCCTTCAACAATTGTTTGATATTATCATCAAATAACGCCCCATCGATCTGCGTCAGGAAAATGTTGATCTTCCTTATATTTTCGTAGGGAAAATCGTTGTAAGTATCTGATGTGAGCGTACCATTCAGATATGCGCTCAAAGCTTCAGCATACTCGCCATTAACCACCATCGTTTCATCGGTAATCCGACCTACCGTAAAATTGCCGGGCATAAACAGAGCATACAGGTCATTCACATATGCTTCCGCTACTTTGGGATTAGTCCATACATCCTCACCGTTCAAGGATTCGAGGTTGGATTTATCAAGCGGATTACAACCAACCAGCAACACAACCAGCAAACCTTTTATAAATATTTTATACGTTTTCATGTTGTTCAATTTTAAAAACAGAAATAACAGTATCAAAAAGTTACATTTGCGCCAAATGTAAATGTCTTCATGGTGGGATAAGAGTTCATACCACCCACAGCAGGATCATGATACTTGTATTTGGAGAATGTGAGCAAGTTAGTACCCGACGCAAAGAAGTTCAGTCCTGAAATGGTTATTTTCTGACAAATGCTTCTGGGTAAGGCATAACTTACATTTACATATTGTAACCGCAGAAAACTACCATTCTTCAACCAAAAAGTAGATGGCAGATGGTCAACTGTATAATCCCAGGTAACTGGTTGAGGATATTTGGCGTCTACATTGTCTGGCGACCATGAATCAAGCCAGAAAGAAGGAGGTCTCGCCCCATCAAAGAATCTCCTGCCGTATCCATCATCATACAGCTTGGAAACACCTGTTATACCCTGAAAGAAAATTTCAACACCTATGCCTTTCCATCTTCCATTTAAATTTAATCCAAACGTATACGGGTTCATTGAATGCTTTCCTTTCAATACCTGCCGGTCATAATCATCAATCTTTCCATCCGGAACCCCCTGCTGGCCATTCACATCTTCAAAATTCAAAGCTCCAAGCATGGGTGCGCGACCATAAATAGTGTATCCTGCAGGCAGATCATCAATGTCTTTTTGCGTACGGATAATATCAGTAGCAACCAACATCCGGATATAGTCAGTTGGCCTTCCATTCGGATTGTCAACATCCTGTGCATTCTGCGCCACATCCTTCAACTTGACCTTGTTGGTGGCATAGGAAAAATTACCGCGGATTCCATACTCAAATTCTCCCGCTACACCATTATAACCCACTTCAAGCTCATAGCCATTCGCATCTACAATACCATAGTTCTCGGGCGGCATACTTCCTCCAAAAGAAACAGGGAAAGACGCTATCCGTGAGTCAAGTATGTCGTAATTGTGCCTTTTAAAATACTCTGCCGACAGGCTAAATCCATTAAACAAACGTGCATCCAATCCCAAATTAATCTCTCTTGTCTTTTCCCATGTAAGTTTACTATTAACAATACCATTGTAACCAACTCTCGGCATGGGTGTGGTTCCAAAAACATAGTTTCCTGTTACGCCATATGATTCACTCCATTTCCATCCACCCACAGCATCATTACCAGCTATACCCCATGAGCCGCGTAGTTTTAAAAAGTCAATATTTTTTACACGAAAGAAATTTTCTTTAGAAAGCACCCATCCTGCAGACACAGATGGAAACGTTCCCCAACGATAATCCGGAGCAAACAGCATCGAGCCATCGCGGCGGGCTGTAGCATTGATGAAATATCTTTCATCGTAACTATACACTACCCTTCCTATAAAAGAAGCACGACCAAATTCACGCTCTGTTCCATTTACATATCCATCATTTCTTGCCGCTGAAGTGGCCCAGAATTGATCATTCTGAACAAGTGGGAAGTTTTCTCTTACCCCATAGAAATAATCATAATTGCCCTCACTTTGTTCATATACCAATATCGCGTCTACATCGTGTTTACCAAATTTCTTTACATAGTTGGCTGAAAAATTCAACTGGTAGTTATTGGTTGCCTCCTGTATTTTGGCAAGCCTTTCCTTATTTGGATATGCAGATTTAATACTACCAACGATTTCATCTGTATAGA
The DNA here is from genome assembly GCA_019638615.1 of Chitinophagaceae bacterium. GTDB lineage: Bacteria > Bacteroidota > Bacteroidia > Chitinophagales > Chitinophagaceae > Agriterribacter. The sequence continues at coordinate 91,119 of JAHBTL010000025.1, forward strand.
TCGCCCCATTAGTTCCTTTTCTTACAACATCATACAATGTAGTTTTTAACTCATGCAACTTCATGGTGGTAGCTACATAGTTTGGACTATACTTCCCAGAAACTGATAATCCATCTACAAATGGAATTTTATAGTTAAGCCCCAGCAACAAGGCCACATTTCTTTCTACCCGAGTATTTGTACCACCTTCTTCAACAAAGGCTAAAGGATTACCAATCCATCCAGGATTAATGAATTTTCCGTCAGAAGTTTTGGGTGGAACATTAGGAAGATAGTACAACAGGCGCCCCCACAATGCTCCAAAGGCCGGGTTTACATCGAATCCAACCAGGTCTTCCTGCATGGCAAACCTCGTTTTTGTTCCCTGATTATAGGAAACATTAAATGTGCCGGAAAGGTTTTTAGTAAAGTTTACATCAAGGTTAGAACGGAAATTGTATTTTTTGAAATCAGCATTCTTGATAAATGCTGACTGATCAAAATAAGTTCCTCCAAGGAAATATTTAACTTTTTCTGACCCTCCTGTAGCCGAAACTGTATGACGCTGCAATACAGGATCTTTATACGCCAATGTATACCATGCTTTAGCCGGATCGTTCTGGTTGAAAAACGCAACCTCCTCTTCATCATACATAGGCGTAATACCACGATTAGTACGCGCGTAATTATTGAGGCGTACCATATCGCCGGCACCTACATATTCCGGAATTTGTGAAGGCTTATCGAAGCTGTAAGAGTAGCTGTAATTTAGTTGAACTTTTCCGGTCGATCCTTTTTTGGTGGTAACCAAAATTACACCGTTGGCAGCACGCGCACCATATACTGCACCCGAAGCCGCGTCTTTTAGCACCGTAACATTTTCCACTTCCGTATAATCCATTGCGTCAAATAAACGTTTGTCGGATATAACGCCATCGATTACATACAATGGATCATTTCCTGTAGTTTTCCATGTATTTACTGAACGCACTCTGATAGAAGGCGCATAACCTGGCGCCCCCGATGCCTGATTAACATATACGCCACTTAATCTTCCTGCAAGCGCACTGGAAAGATTCGGTACGGGTATATCCTTCACCTCATCAGATTTCATAGTGGTGATAGCACCTGTAACTGAAGCCTTTTTCTGTGTTCCATACCCTACCACCACTACCTCATTCAATCCGGCATTGGCTGCTTTCAACATTACCTGCAATGAAGTAGTACTGCCTACTACAACTTCCCGGGTTTCAAAACCCACAAATGAAATCTCGAGGCGATCGCCGGTATTGGCTTCTATGCTAAAAACACCATCCTCACCGGCAAGGACGGTTTTACCGCTTGATTTTATCCTGACACTTGCACCGGGCAATACATTGCCCTGCTCATCGGTAATCTTACCCCTGACCGTTACCGGTGGTACTTCAGCAGATGCAGGTTCAGGTGCCGTAACTGCGGCTTGTTCTGCCTTTTTACGAATGACTACTGTTTTGTTTACAATAGCAAAGTCGAAAGGCTGATTGGCAAAACAAATTTCAATAGCTCTTTCCACCGGAACGGCATTCAGCTCCACCGAAACATTATGGGCGTTCCGGATGAGCCTTTTGTTGAAGAAAAACTGGTAGCCGCTTTGCCGGGTGATTTCCCTGAAAACCGATTCGCAGGGCATGTCCTTCGCCCTGAGCGTGATCTGCTGGGCATAGCCTCCGGCACTTACTTCAAGGCAGGCGGCCAATACAAGAATAACTGTGAGCCTCATAATCAACAGCATTTTTTTTACCTGCTGAAACTGCCGCCAAGGGAGAACCGGCAGGTGTTGGGTTTTGGTCTTTGTACTGTCTCGAACAAAAGAATGACAGTTCAAGTGCGCAGTAAATTGCATAACTTTGGTTTGTTGGGTGATTAAATAACAGTCTTCGCCGATTGTATATAAATTGACCCACATTACCGGCCAGCAGTGTTCCACCACTACTGGCTTTTTTAATGAGCCAGCTTAAAACCTATTGTTTGCCCGCCATGGCAGGCCTGATCTCCACCACTCCGTTTTGAATAGTGGCCCGGATGTCGCTGTAACGTATAATGTCCAGGAATTCCGAGAGCTTCACATCGCGGGAAATTCCCCCGTTCAGGGTATCCCTGGGAATGCCCTGTGGGTATTCTACCCTGATGTCGTACCATCGCTCTGCCTGGCGCATTACCGCGCTTACATCCGCATTTTTAAAATTGAACGCCCCGTTCTTCCATGCCATCACAAGATCAAGATCAACTTCTTTATTCACCTCAATCTTATTACCCACCTTTGCCTGCTGCCCCGGCAATATCAGCACCGGCTCGGCAGAAGCGGTGTTTACCCTCACCGCTCCTTCCAGCAAAGTCACTTTCGTATCAGGCTCATCATTGTATGCATTGATATTAAAATGAGTGCCCAGCACCTGCACTTCGGCAGGGGTACCCGATTCGCGATTTACCTTCACGGCAAAAGGAATTTTTTTCCCCTGCCGATCCTTTTGTTCCGCTACTTCAAAATAGGCCTCTCCCGAAACCTCCACTTTCCTTGCTCCACCGGTAAAATAAACCGGGTAATGAAGCGATGAGGCGGCATTCAGCCACACTTTTGTCCCGTCTGCCAGGATGAGCTTATACTGCCGTCCCCGCGGCGTAACAATGGAATTGTATGCAACAATACCTGAAGCATCTTCTGTTTTTTCATAGCTTAATATTCCGTCTTTATTAAGGATAGAAGGTCCTCCCTGCACCGCTATGGTTCCATCGGCGGTGGTATCCAGCAAAATTTTTTGCCCGTTCGATAAAGTAAGAATAGCGCCCGTTTTTCCGGGCAAAGCATCGTTCGTATCTTCCACTATTGCCACATGCTCAGCCGGTTGCTTTTTTTCATCGTTCCCCCGTAATACTGCCCATGTAAAAGCAGTGGCTCCCAACAGCAGCACAGCGGCCGCTACTTTCCACCACGGCATTCTTTTGGGCATTTGTATGACCGCATCTTCCCTTTCCCCGGAAATTTCCGCAGATATGCGTTCAAATAATTCCTCTCCAAATAGATCCTTTTCTTCTGCTGTCCACTCCCATGCTCCTTTTTCTTCCAACGATGCGTACCATCGCTCTACTGTTCGTTTTTCTTCTTCAGAGCATAAACCCTCCCGGTAACGTTGCAATAAAATGATAGCCTGGTCTTTTGTCATAATCGTAAAAACAAGCACCTTTTACAGGGACTTCAGTAACAGGTTACACGAACAATAAAAAAGTAGTAGATGGTGAGAAGAAATTTATGGTTTGTGCTGTGAGCAGTCAGCAATTAGCTATGAGCAGTCAGCTATCAGCCGTCAGCTGTGGGCTGTCAGCTATCAGCTATCAGCATGGCACAGTGTTTAGGTGTAAGGCATAAGGAGTAGGGCGTAAGATGAGCCGTAAACCTGAATAAACTACAAACCCGAAACTTGTAACCTAAAACTTGCAACCTGCAACCTGTAACTTGTAACCTGCAACTTGAAACGATAAATCTTTGATGCTACTCCCCTTTCTGCTCCAACGTATTTCAATTTTTTTTGCGGAACGACCTGTTCTTCTTTTTAAATGGTGTTGGATGAAAAAGATATTCCTTTATCGTTCTGGGTTGTTCCACATCCTCCAATCCTACTTTCGGGAACTCATCTTTGACAGGGAAATGCACGGTACCAAACAACTGATCCCATACAGGAAAGAAAGCTGCAAAATTTTTATTGTAATGTTCCTTTTCAATAGAATGATGCAGCCTGTGATAGACATTGTCTGCAAAAATCCGTCGCAACGGTCCCAAACTAACCTTCGAGTTCATATGAATAAACTGACCATAAAAGGCGTAAAAAGAGGAAAGGATAGCAAGTTGAGGAGCATCGATCCTGATCAATATTGCTAAAGGCAAAGCAACAAAAGGAATACGCCATAGCTCTTCTGAAAAATGATGGTAGGAAACTACTGAATTTAAATTCCTGATAGAGTGATGCGTTTTGTGGAACTCCCAAAAAAAGGGCACTGTATGTTGAAGCCTGTGAAACCAATAATAAAAGAAATCAAATATCAAGAGTGAGGATACGATCAAAAGAATATTCAGTAAAAGAGGCGGTAAAAAATGACCGGAACTCAATGACTGAAAAGACAGATGAACAACGGGACCCAAATTAAGATATTGAATCAGCATAATAGATAACAATCCAATAAAATAATTTGCCTGAATAGAAATGACCCAAAATAACATACCGCCCTTATGGTCTTCGCTGTCTTTTTCGTTTGGCAAAACCAGTTCAATTAATACCAGCGGCAAGATCGTGAGCATAAATCCTAAGTATCCGGCAATGTTATTTCGCCAAAATGATGAATCAATAAAGCCAGGCAGCCAGTTATTGAACAAAAAATTTTTTACCCGAAAGATTATCTCAAAAACGATCAGCAAGACTACCAGTCCAATAGCCAGTACAGCGTAATTACTTTTCGATTTTGTCGCAATTTTCATATCGCAATTTAAAATAAATTTAGCTTTCAGCTTTCGGCGATCAGCAGTCAGCTATCAGCATGACAAGGGTGTAAGGCATAAGGAACAGGGCGTAAGGTTAGCTATAAACTACAAACCACAAACTATAAACCAGCAACCTGCAACATCGTTGCCAGGCATACCAGCAGCGATATTGTAAGCTCACTTACTGAGCTGCGGAGCGATTTAAGGGCATTGCTCAATTGTTTTCGTACGGTATTTTCCGAAATTCCCAAATGATCGGCAATTTCTTTATACGACATCCTTTCATTCCGGCTTAAAAGGTATACTTCCTGCATTTTTGGCGGCAGGCTGGCAACAGCCCGGTCTAATTTATGTTGCAGCTCCCTGTACTCGCAATACAGGACAGGGTCGGGCGTGTCCGCCGCAATGCTATCGGATAAAGTTTGTAAATAATTATTCCGGGTAATATTCTTTTCAATGAAACGTATAGCAAGATTGCGGACACTTTTCAGCAGGTAAACGATCAGCGGGCCTCTCAGCTCAATTTCGTTCCTGCGCTTCCAGACAGAGACAAATACTTCCTGCACAATATCGCGGGCGTCTTCGCGCGAACGGGTGATTTTTAACACCTGCAATGCCAGCCGCTCCCAATGCCTGCGGTATATTTCCGCAAATGCCGCCGCATCGCTGTTACGCAGCAATTGCATCAATGCATCATCAGTCAGTTGTTGGTACATGGGATGGCTATTGTTAAACAAGCAATAACCAAATTTATAAAAAATAAAAGTCATAAACCATCATGCACATACATGCACCGGCAGTTTGTATGCAATAAAAAGCTATGCATACCCCGGCAAACCCTTACCCGGAAACGGTTTCGAGGCGTAAAGCATACCCATCACGCAAACGTTTGCCGGAAAAATTACGGGAGTTTGTTAAAAGTGTTCTGATCATTGCCCGGTCTTCCCGGAAACTAAAAAAGGCTACCGGGTAAGCAGCCTTTTTACTATCAGCTAAAACTAAAACGTTCGTTACAACTTCAGCTCAATAAACTTCGATCCTGGAGTTTCACTTTCGGGTATCCTGCCAATACCTGCCCAGCCGGAGTTCAGCTCTATCAACGCAAAGCTGATAGCGCCACTCAAGGTACCCAATGCGGATTTCCGGATGGAAAATTCTATGATATTTTTTCCCGCTTGTGTTTTAATGTCTGAAAAGTGCATTTCAGTATCAAATGCGAAAACAGAATTGAATGACCAGTCGGATGGTGCGCCTGAATGTTTATATCCTGCTCCCCAACCAGGCGATACGGCAGGCCCTTCCAGCAAAAACTCAGTTCCTGAGCCCGCAGGGTAATCCCAACTGCTGAAGCCTGTTGCCGGATTATTATCTGCATTAATATACATATCAATCAATTCCAGCTTCATATCAGAAGTTCCTTCTACCAAAAAATTAATATTCTGCGCAGTAGCGAATGCTTTTATTGCCCGTATGGTGCCGGCAAAGCTTTCGTTGTTCGTATGCAGGTATTCCACATATTCCCAGTCTGTAAAATCTCCGTCAATTTTAATATTCGGCCCAAGTATGCTCACCGTGTCGGTAAATACATCGGTTTGATCACCGCTGCGTGCGGTTAACGACACCAGGTAATCACCTTTTGCAGAAAAAATATGCTGCGGTGATTTAAGTGCAGAACTGTCGCCAGGCTTGTCGTTAAAATTCCAATGGTACTCCTTTGCACCTGTTGAAAAATTGGTAAACGTAACTCTAAATCCGTCCGCCACATAACTGAATACAGATTTCAGATTCCCGTTTTCATTATCCTTTTTACAAGCAGCCACTGTAATAATTACCAGTAACCAACCGGCGAGATAAAGATTATTTTTTTTCATATTTAATACAGTTGATGAAGCATTCGGAATGAATGTTTCAATAATTATTTAATAATGATTTGTTTGTTCAGGCTATTCATACCATGGTGCTCTTCTACCCAGGCATTGGTATTGGCAAGCCGCACCGCATATTCTGTCCTGGATGCCAGTGTTTCATCCTGGTCGGCAATACGCATATACAATTCATACGTGCCCGCAGGAGCCCCCGCAACAGATACAGCTTCCTTGATGTTGAGTGTAGCGGATGGTTTACACAGCCGCAGATCTGTTGCCATGGGTACATCGTAGTAATTGCCGGTGCTTGTATTTTTTAATACCAGGTAGGTGTTTTTTTTATGATACAGCGGGGCGTATCCCTTATTGGTAATATTGATATCTGCAGAAAGACTTCCTCCTGCTGTAACCTCGTTGGGGAGCTTTGCATCTACCAACGCTAACCTATACCCTAAATATGTATTAAACTCATCAAAACAACCGGAACTTTTCCAGGCATTGATGGTAGCAGGATACCAGTCGAGGTTCAGGTAAGTCCATTTGAGCAGCTTCATTTCGCGCCTGCCTTCGGCACAGGTGGGATCATAGCCACCTGTGGGCGGACAGGTTTCACCGCCTGTTGGCACGTACAAAGCTTCATTGCTGATATACTGCTTTTCCAGCTCAACATTGCTGTATGTTCCGTAATCGGTGCCACCCGATAAAAAGCAATCATTGTGATGCCCAACTCTTGCCCTGTTTTCGCTGGTATATGCCAGTTCCGCAGTTAAGGCTGTTGCGTTGTTGAATATCTGCTGCTTGGCTAAAGGTGTTCTTACCTGCACCATAATATCAACAGGCAGTACGCTCAGCAGTTTTTCCAATACCTTTCTTTCGTTCTCTATCGTTGCAAGTCCGTTGCCGGAGCTGTGCCACTCGCCCCATGCCCCTATAAAACCGGCCTGCACAAAAGCAATCACATCCTTATTGCTTTCAAACACAGGCTTCAACTGGTCCAGGTGCTGTTCAACAATATTCAACGGCGCATCGGTATCTTCCATATCGTCGGTATAAGCAAAACGAAGAATGGCTTTTAAGCCTGCATTACGAATGGTACTCAAATCGCCTTCTATCAACCCCAGTTGCGTATTGCTCATGGCTTTGTCTTTAAATGCATCCAGGTAAAACACACGAAGTATCATGGTAACATTCTGTCCCCGCAGTAAGTTTAACTGAGAGGCGCTAAGCGCCGCGCCTTCGGCCTTTACTCCCATCGTTTTAATAAATCCTCTTTCAGGATTTGGGAAAGCGGTATTGGAAATTTCATATTGTATCCTGTCATCCACCGGCTCCCCTCCCGCTTCAGAACGTTTACAACACCAGAAGCAGGTTGTGACCATTAACAGAACAACTATTATATAACTATTATACCATTTCATGTTTATTCATTTTTCATTTAAAAATTCGTCTACTGGTAACCGGGATTTTGGATGAATTTGCCCTTTCCTTCGCTCACAGCACTTAATGAAAAAGGAAATAATACTTTATTGGGATTGGTATAAGTGGATTGTGTCACTTCCTGGCAGCGACTTACAAATTTTCCATGCCGGATCAGGTCCGCACGGTACTGGCCGTTCTCGCACCAGAACTCATGACTTCTCTCCAGCAATATCAGATCGTTGAATGCCTCTTTTGAGGCATAGTCCGCCAGTTGCTTGTCTTCCAGCCCTGCTCTCCTGCGCACTATGTTCACCAGTTCCATGGCTTCCGCATCAGGCGCTCCCGCATTGGCTATTGCTTCGGCTTTCGACAATAATATATCAGGATAGCGGTACATCACAATATCAACCGTGCTAAGGCTGGTGGTACGTGCCGCATCTTCATTCATCTTTAAAGGAATAGGACCGCGATCGAGTATGTTGCCCGGATTAGAGCGATTGTAAGTAATACCATCGCTGCCCGTATACTCAGCGATCAGCATCTGCTTTCTTTTGTCAGCAGGCTCAAACCGGTCGTAAAACCACCAGGTGCTTGATATAGTGCCCCAACCACCTTTAGGCATATAATTGGATGGGAGGACCATCAGTTGCCATTGGTTTTCGCTGGTTCCTGCATAATCGCAGGGAATAGCCCATATTACTTCTTTACTGTTTTTAGCGCCTTCCAGGTCCCATATAGCCGCGTAGTTTGGGTCGAGCGAATAAGCATTATAAGCAATCACGTCATTACACAGCTCTTTTACCCTGTCCCATTTTTTTTCGTGCAGGTTAAGGCGGATGTTGATCATTTTTGCCAGCGCTTTATTGAACCTTCCATACTCGGCATTCTGCGGCAAAGGAAGATCAGCAGCAGCCGCTTCCAGGTCATCTTCAATAAAGGATACCATTTCATTGTACTCCATCCTTGCCAGCGGTTGCTCTTTTAATGGGTTCTGCAGTACTTCGAGTGGTGCTATTACCAGGGGACCGTATAAATCAAACAAGGTATAAGCGAGTAGCCCTCTTGCACATCTTACTTCTGCGATTGCCCTCCGTTTCAGATCTTCGCTTACAGTTGACCGTGATATGAGATCGATCGTCATGGTCATACGGCTGATCTTATTATAAAAATCATCATAATAGCGTGTAAAGCCTGAATAGGCCGGTTGAAAATTATGCAGCGAGGCGAGCCCCTGGTCTCCGTATTTCCCAAAAAGAATTTCCGTTGTCGCGTCGCTTAAAAACATTACCCCTCTTTCTGATGTAGAAAAAATGCCGTCGCCCCAAGAACCACGCAGCGGATGGTAACACGAGTATACCATAGCTTCCAGGTCGGAAGCTGACTTGGGAAATATATTGGGATTGATCTCTGAATAATCAATCGGAACAAGGTCTTTGGTACAGCTGTTCAGCCATACCGCCGACAATATCAAAACAGCAGTTATATATTTTTTCATAATTGTACAGTTAATGGTTAGAAGTTAAGATTTAAGCCAACCGTAAATGTCCGGATATAAGGATACGCAGCAGTATAGGAGTCTGTTTCAGGATCAACACCTGTGTAAGGCGTTATCACAAAAAGATTCTGCGCATCGGCATGTACCCGTACCGAACTGAACACATTCCCCAGGAACCTGCGTGGCAGGTTGTAGCCCAACGAAACATTCTGTAACCGGATGAACCAGGCATCCTGCACAAAAAAATCGCCTATGCCATAAGGAGACCAGCCGTAAAAAGAACCGGGATGAGTAGCAGAAGGATTTTCCGGCGTCCAGCGGTCTTTTACAGTTCTTAAAGCATTGTAACCATTGGAGTACACACCCGCTGCGCTTACGCCATAGGTAGTATAATTGGGATCTGCAAAGCGACGCCCGAACAAAGCATTAAAATCGAAATTGAGACTGAAATTCTTATACGTTAAAATGTTGGTAAGGCCCACCATATAGCTGGGGTCAGATGTACCCATCAGCTTTGTATCGGCTTCATCAATGATGCCATCCGGTTTGCCCATCCTGATAAATCTGCCGTTGGCATCCACTGCAGGATTACCATTTACATCCCGCTCAAACCCATCAATATCTTTTATTTTGATCATGCCGGGTTTTAGCTCGGGTTGTGAAACGGGAACCTGCTCACCTACCTGTAGTATACCGTCGGCAACCCTGCTGTAAATAGCCCTGATAGGATCATTGGCGCTTTCAAACACTGCTGGTTTCCAGTCAGGCGCTCTTTCCTTCCAGGTGTCTTTAAAACGCGAAAGGGCGAACATGGTGCGCCACTGGAAACTGGATGTTTGTATGTTGCGGGTATTGACGGTAACCTCAAAACCCTTGCTTTGTGTTTTACCTATATTGGCAATGATGGTATTGATCTCCTGGTAAGAGTTTAGCGTTTTGGTAGCCAGCAAGTCTGAGATAATATTATTATATACCTCAATAGATCCGTCAATCCGGCCATTCAATATTGAGAAATCTAAACCAAAGTTGGCCCCGGTAGTAGTTTCCCATTTCAGATCAGGATTTTCAAGTCTTGCCAGCGAAACGCCGATCAGTCGTACATCGTTGCCGGTAAGCCAGGCGGGATAAGCGGCATAGGCGGCAAACGCATTGCTGTTAATGCTGGCATTTCCTGTTTGCCCGTAACTAAACCTGAACTTGAGCTGTGAAAAAGTATTTTTCAAAAAGCCCAGGAAAGGCTCTTCTGCTATATTCCATGCAATGGCTGCCGAGGGAAAAGTGCCCCATTTGTTGTTTGCTGCAAACACACTCGCACCATCGGTTCGCACGGTAGCTGTAACATAATAGCGGCTCTTGTAATTGTAATTGAGCCTGCCAAAATAAGACGCGATCATGTTTTTGAAGCCGGAGGAATTGCTGGGCAACTGAACGCTTCCTGCCCCCAGGTTGTTCCATAAAAAAGCATCGGTGATAAAGCCTGTTGCTCCTTCACTGCTCAGGGTGCTTACAAATTTTTGCTGCGATACACCGGCAAGTATATCTACATTATGCCCTCCGGCAATGCTTTTATTGTAATTGGCAGTGGCTTCCAGCAGGTAAGAGTTGCTTTCGGCATTTGATATAAAAGCCCTTCCGTGTTCCAGCGCGCCATGCAGGGTAGTAGTAGGTAAATAATTCTGCCTTTTAGAGCTGCCTCTGTCGATGCCGGCTTTTAATTTAACTGTAATACCCTCTACAGGCATTACATCCACATAAAAATTTCCAAGCAAACGCTCAATCCTGCCTTCGTCGCTGATGGTTAGTAATGAATAGGGATTAGGCTGCAAAGCCAGTTGAGGATTTAACGGATAATTTCCATCTTCATCTATTGCCGGGATATGTGGCCCCTGCTGGATAGCCGCGCGAATGATACCGGAGTTTTCGTATTGATCGGCGCCCAATTGCGTATTCTGATTATCAATCCTGCTGGCAGTAAGATTAATGCCGGTTTTCACATATTTATTGATCTCCTGGTCAATATTGGCACGTACAGAATATCTTTTGAAAGAAGCATTTTTTACGATGGCCTGCTGATCGTAAAAATTACCCGACACCAGGTATTTGGTATACTTTGTTCCCCCGGATAATGAAAGATTGTGTTGCATGGTCTTGCCATCTCTTGTAACCAGGTCGAACCAATCGGTTCCACGCCCTACGTTGTTGATAGCGTTTTGTGTATACAGCTTCCTGAACGGGCCGTTTACGGGATTGGCTTCCGCTTCTTCCTGCGTTCTTGTACCATAGGGAATCACATTATTATCAAACTGCCATTGTTCCCATGCGGCTTCGTTCCGCACCTGCATCCATTCATTCAAAGGCAACACATCAAAAGGATTGTTGTATTTCTGCAAGGAAAAATTATTGGCGTATTGCACCTTCAGCGCACCTTCGCTTCCTTTTCTGGTAGTGATCAATATTACGCCATTGGCGGCTCTTGATCCATAAATAGACGTAGCGCTTGCGTCTTTCAATACTTCTATCGATTCAATGTCGTTGGGGTTGAATGAATTAAGAATGCTTTGTGAACCTGCGTTGTAACGCCCGCCACTCTCGGGCTGTACCAGGTCTGTTATAGGAAACCCGTCTACCACAAACAATGGTTCATTGCTTGCATTTACAGAGCCGGCCCCACGTACCAGTATATCAAATCCGCCGCCGGGTTGTGCACTGTTCTGGCGAATGGTAAGCCCTGCCACTTTTCCTTTCAGCATATTGCCTATTTCAGGACCGGAAGACAAAACAAGATCTTTTGTCTTTACAGATGATACCGCGCCGGTAAGATCTTTTTTCTTTTGTGTACCGTATCCAATTACCACCACTTCGTCCACCTGGGTTTCCAATGGCTTTAATGCAACATTTACGTTGGCATTACTTCCCGAAACCACTATCTCTATAGTTTGATACCCCACATAGGATATGATGAGCGTAGCCCTTTCGCCGGGTATTTGTATGAAAAACTCACCGTTGGCATTGGTGCTGGTACCGGCGTCTGACCCTTTTATTTTCACCGACGCACCTTCAAGTGGCTGGCCGGGAGTGTTTTCAGACATTACCCTGCCCTTTACATCAACCGGGGGTGGCGGGTCAGTTGTTTCCTCAGGCAAGGTTAACGGTTGCGCTGATTTAGGAGCAATTACAATAAAGCGGTCGCGTATGGTATACGACAATGCCTGGTTCCTGAATACCAATGACAGCACTTCTTCAAGAGTAGAGTTGGTAACGTGGATGTTTACTTTTGAAGCTTTGGCAATTTCGGTTTTGCCGTAAATGACCCGGTAGCCGGTTTGCTTCGTAATTTCTTTTAATACTGTTTCGATATTCGCATTATTCATCTTCAGCGTAACGCTCTGGGCGTAGCCCCCGGCATTTGCCTGCAAAAAACAAGCGAAGAGTAAAACAACAGTCAGTTTCATACCTAAGCAGATTTTTAGCAAAAAGGTATTATAGTTTCGGTACCTGCACAGCAGTGCTTGGCGATAAGCAATGAATCGCATAGCTTTGTTTTGTTTGGGTTATTAAATTAAATGGTCCTTGCAGATTGTTTAACAGTAGCCTGCACATTTGCCGGGAGTGCTTCTAACGCTTCCGGTTTTTAATGCCTGCCTGTATATTTGTTGTTTTTTTAATATCACATATAGGTATGGTTTAAATGATCAGATCAGTTTTACCTGGTTACAGTAATTACCTTGTTATTGACCGTAAAATGTACCTGCTTTGTTAACTCCAGCAGCTCAAGTAATTTAGATACATTCACACCCCGTGGAATTTCAGCTACGAACTGTTCAGCTATTTTGTCTTTATATACTACCTCCACTCCATACCAGCGCGCTACCTGCCGCATAATGGTTTCAATGTCAGTACCATTAAATCTGAATACACCGTCTTTCCAGGCCAATATTTCATCCATATCCGGATCACGAACCAGCTTCAGTTTTCCGTTTTTGTCGTTCCGCACCTGCTGCCCGGGCTGTAATAAAATAGTTTTATCTCTCTCAGTTATTTTTACCCTGCCTTCCGCCAGGGTAGTATTTATTGTATGCTCATTACCATAAGCATTTACATTAAAATGCGTACCAAGTACTTCAATCATTTGTTCTCCCACCTGCACCTTAAATGGCATTGCCGCATTCTTCGCTACTTCAAAATAAACTTCGCCGGTAACCGATACTTTTCTTTCCCTGCCTGCAAAAGCGGTAGGATATGTAATGGATGAGGCTGCATTTAACCATACGCCTGTACCATCCGGCAATACCAAACGGTATTCTCCGCCAACAGGAGTTGTCATTGTATTATGAAATACCCTGCCCGGCGCTTTTTCCGTTTCATATCTTATTTCGCCATTGTCCAGTTTTACTACCCTTGCATTTCCCTGGCTGGCAACCAAACCGTTCGACATGCTGTCGAGTATTACCTGGCTGCCATCTGCCAGCGTAAGCGTGGCAAAATTCCCACCGGGCGTAACATCCTGCAACGGTAAAACCGATGCTGCTTCCACACTCCCGGAATTTTCTTTTCCCTTGCCATTCACCAGATACATAACAAATCCTGCGACGGCAATGACCAGCACAGCAGCCACTCTTGTCCAATAACTATTAAAAAAAGTAATCCGGTTACGAAGCGGTGCTGCCGGGCTCTCAGCTTTTTCTTCTATAGCGGCAACAATTTTACTGAAGTAGCGATCCGCATCCTGAGCCGGCAATTTTTCCTCAGGGAAATAGGAAAGCCATTTTTCATTCATCCAATCCTCCAGGGGAATATTTACTTCCGGTTCTGTTATCATTTCATTCAATTCTTCCTGCTCTTCAGATGTGATCGTTTTATGGAAGTATTGATCCAATAAGTATAAAAATCTTTCTTTGTGCATATACACTCCTTTTACCTGCTTATATTCTGTATAATCAGCAGCAGGTAATAAACAGACAAACGGGAAATAAAAAGGGAGTAGCCGACAAGAAAAAAATTACAAAAAAATCCTGAACAAGGTCGCCAGCAGCAGGGACACTGTAAGACCGATCTGTTTTTCTACCAGGCAGCGCAAAGCGCGTGAAGCCTGCGAAATATGCTTTTTAACCGTAAGCGGAGATATGTTAAGCTGATGGGCTATTTCATCGTTTTTTAGTCCTTGTTCCTGCCTGAGCCGGTATATGATTTTTTGCTGAGGCGGCAGTTGTTCTATAGCAGTCCGTAAAGCTCTGGCTGTTTCATTATAATCAATGGCATGGATAGTAGAATCTACATGTGCATGCAGGTCTTTTCTTATCTCAGCAAGAATGGTGTGCTCCAGTGAAAGCCTCCTGAGTCCATTGATGATTTTATGTTTGGCAAGTGTAAACAACCAGGCCTCAAAGCTGCGTATATCAGCCATTGTATTCCTGCCCATCCATACTTTGATAAAAACTTCCTGCAAAATATCTTCTGCAGCCTGCTTTGAACCGGTTAACCTCAATGCATAATAAAAAAGCTTGTCACGGTAGTTATCGTATAATATACGAAAGGCTTCCCTGTTCCCATCAGCCAATTGACATAGCAAAGTTGACTCATTTATAGGCCTGTTACAACTCACACAGTTCGGTTTTGAGTAGTTAGATACTTAACAAAGTAATTGCTATTAATTAATTATCTATTTGTCTAAAATTACGCAAAATACCAATCGCTGGTTTTAAAAATTATGCAATCGTATGCAATGTTTGCTGTAAATTGACCAAAAAAGAAAACTTTCTATTCCTTCCTATACAATAAAAAGGTGATTTTAAATATGCCCCAAACCTACACAGAAGATAAAACATTCGAAGCAGGGGATTTTGCAACAACGACCATTCAGCCGGGAGAATATGACCACTGCGTTTTTTCCGGCTGCAACTTTTCAAATACCAATCTTACGGGTATTTATTTTGTTGAATGTACTTTTAACCACTGCGACCTGAGCCTTGCCGGCCTTGCTCAAACCGTTTTCAGGGATGTACAGTTCAATGATTGTAAGTTGCTGGGATTACGATTCGATGATTGTGACAGCTTTTTGCTTTCCCTCGAATTCAACCGCTGTGTATTAAATTTCTCTTCTTTCTTTAAACTCAAATTAAAGAAAACAAAATTCAGCGGTTGCGAACTGCAGCAGGTTGATTTTTCCGAAGCCGACCTTTCGAACGCAATCTTCAAAGAATGCAGTATGCCGGGAGCTGTTTTCGATCGTACCAATCTTGAAAAGGCTGATTTCAGCACTTCCCTTCATTACAGCATTGATCCTGAAATAAACCAAATTAAAAAAGCCCGGTTTTCGCTGGAAGGTTTACCCGGACTGCTGGGCAAATATGATATTGATATTGTGTAAACGGGTGGCAGGGTTGGGGAATTTGAGATTTGAGATTTGAAATGTGGAGTCAGGTATCAGCGCTTGTTTGTAGTTTATAGTTTTTGTTTGAAGTTGTGCAGACCGTCAACCGTAACAATAAACCATAAACTTCAAATCCTGAACCTGTGACTTGCAACG
>JAHBTL010000026.1 GCA_019638615.1 Chitinophagaceae bacterium
AGCTTCGCCCTCTCACTCACAGGGAGTATTTCAGGTGTTCAAATAAATATATAATGTTACGGACGTATCGGGTTGTTGACAGGAAGGGGATTCAATGGCTTAAATATAAATAAAATTTTGAAATAGTGATGAGCTATCAGCCATGAGCCATTGGCTTTCAGCTATCAGCGATTTGTGTTTATGGTTTGTGGTTTTTTGTTTCTGGTTGAGAAAACCTCCAAATCTCTAAATCAAAAATCCCTCAATCAGAATTCAAAA
Organism: Chitinophagaceae bacterium; assembly: GCA_019638615.1. GTDB lineage: Bacteria > Bacteroidota > Bacteroidia > Chitinophagales > Chitinophagaceae > Agriterribacter. Next base: position 259 of record JAHBTL010000026.1, read on the forward strand.
TTGTCCACTGTCAACTATCCATTGTCAATTCTCCACTGTCATTTACCTGAAGGCTGCGCCTCTTGGAATTTCTGCCGCATGATCTCCTGTACGGGTACATTCTTTATTTTGCTTTCCAGCCAGGAAATGATATCGAGATACATGAACGAACGGCTTTCCAACGGGTTGTCCTTGTATTTTTCGAGCTTGCTTTTTAATACAACAAAGGCGCTTTTTACCTGTTTTTTATCAAAGTGGAACGACTTGCGCAAAAACCGGAATATCTCTTCTTCCACCACGCTCAGGTTTTGCATTTTGGCCATAAAGCGGTATACCGATTTGATGAGGTATTCCAGCAGGTCGTAGTTGCCCAGCTCATAATGCGCTATCAGGTGCAGCAGGCGCGAGTAGCATTGCAGATCGGTACGCAGGTCAACCTTCCAGTTGATGATGCGGTTCAGGTATTCAATAGCTTTTTCATTGTTGCCGCTGCCAAAGTACAGGCAGGCAATTTTGTAATAAAATACCAGTATCCGGTGCCTGTCCATTTTTAACCGGTACTCCAGTATCTTTTCTTCAATTTCAGGCACCAGCTTTAAACCTTCGGTAAAGCTGCCTTCAAGGAAGTGTTTGTTCAGCTTGGCCACGTACAGGTAAATAAACGATTGAACGCGGTTGTTATCGTTGCTGTTGGCTTCTTTAGATTGGTAAAATGCTTCAAAATGCCGCAGGGTGCAGTTGAACTTATCGTAATTCAGCAGCATAAAATGCGCGTTCAGCAAATTGTGCATTCCTTTAATGTAGAGCTGTGTATCTACATTTTTCATATAAGGCTCTTTTTCGAACGCATCTACCCATTTCTGGCAATAGCGGTAATACATCAGCAGATCCTGCAAAATAAAGCCATACCATGCGTGGCATTCAAACAGGTAATGACGCCCATAGAACGTGTGACAATGATCTGCGTTCTTGGGCAGGTTGCTTTCAAAAAAGGCTTTTACGGCAATGCGGTCTTTTTCATCCCGCGCATGCCCCATTTTAATGTACCAGCTATACAACTGAAGCGACAGGTTAGACAACTGCCCGATCATGGTAATGCGGTCGGTTATATCGGCTACTTCTTTTGACAGCATTTCCGCCCGGTTCTCAATGCTGCGGGTAATATACAGCGCTTCTATCTTCTTTTCAAACATCAGTGCCTGCAGCCAGTAGGTAAGCTGGTGGTAGGTTTTGGCCTCCTGTTTAATGCGATCGAGGGTTTTAAGGCTTTGCAGGTACAATCCCTTGTTATACAATATGCGCGCATAATCCATCCATTCGTGCAGTTGCAGTTGTATATTGTTGTCGTCCTTTAAAATGCGCAGGCTGGCCATAACCTGGCGGTACAGCGCGGCTTTCAGGTTCGAGAGTTGTTGTTTTTTAATTTCCGGGTTTTTCTTCAATAAAGCTTCTTCGTCGTAATCTTCCAGTTTGTCCAGCGCGTCAAACAACTGCACCGTTTTCATGTCGGGGGTGGTAACATTGCGCTGTACAAATAGCTTAAAATTGCGTTTTTCAGCTTTTTCAAGCGACTTGATCAACTGGAACAATTCATCTGTAGATCGTTTGGGCATCGTAATAAGAATTCTTTAAAACCCACTGTGGTAAAGGGTTTGACGTTAAAAAGCCGCTTTTACACAGTGTAATATGCTGCTTAAATTGGTTTTTATAACCTGTATTGAGCCGGTAAATTCGCTCAGGTAATGCAAATTTCCAACTTTATTGCAACAGAATGAACGATTTATTCACCAAACGCTGCCCTGTAATCATTTAAAGTCTGTCTATGTCGAAAAACAAGATTTTCATATTTGATACTACCCTGCGGGATGGTGAACAGGTTCCTGGCTGTAAATTAAATGCCGGCGAAAAAATTGAACTGGCTTTGGCTCTTGAAGACCTGGGTGTTGATATCATTGAAGCCGGCTTCCCTGTTTCGAGTCCGGGCGATTTTGAATCGGTGCAGAACATATCGAAAGTAATTAAAAATGCTACGGTATGCGGACTGACAAGGGCGGTAAAAAAAGACATTGAAGTAGCGGGCGAGGCGCTGAAAGGAGCCAAACGTCCGCGTATCCATACCGGGATAGGCGTGTCGGATCTACATATTGCTACAAAATTTAATACTACCCGCGAGGAAATAGTAAAAAGAGCAGTGGAAGCGGTAAAATATGCCAGGAACTTCGTGGATGATGTAGAGTTTTATGGCGAAGATGCCGGCAGGGCGGACCTGGAATTTTTAGCCCGTATAGTGGAAGCTGTGATCGACGCAGGGGCTACGGTGGTAAACATCCCCGATACTACGGGGTATTGCCTGCCGCACCAGTACGGCGAAAAGATCGCTTATCTTATTAATAATGTACCCAACGTAGACAAAGCCATGCTTTCCTGTCATTGTCATAATGATCTGGGTTTGGCAACAGCCAACTCTATTGCTGGTGTAATGAATGGTGCAAGGCAGATAGAATGTACGGTAAACGGCCTGGGAGAAAGGGCAGGCAATACCTCGCTGGAAGAGGTAGTGATGATCATTAAGCAACACGAGACGCTGGGCTTGTATACCGATATTAAAGCAGAACAATTAAATCCGATAAGCAGGCTGGTATCCGACACCATGCGTATGCCGGTGCAGCCTAACAAGGCAATCGTTGGCAGCAATGCCTTCGCGCATTCATCCGGTATTCACCAGGATGGATTTTTGAAAAATGCTGAAAACTATGAGATCATACGGCCTGAACAGGTTGGGGCAGACAGCTCAAAAATTGTATTAACGGCAAGAAGCGGGCGTTCTGCACTGGCACACCGTTTCCAGAAGCTGGGGTACAATTTCAACCGCAATGATATAGATACATTGTACCAGGCATTTTTACAGGTAGCCGATGTTAAGAAGGAAGTGGGAGACGAGGATCTGAAGGCGTTGGCTGCTAAATTTCACCCGGAAGTAGCAATTGCATAATAAGCAGATGTTTTCTCATGATGCGTTAAGCACTCTGGTTGGCGTGGCGCTCTGGCGTCACGCTTCATTTTTGAAGTCAATCCTTTATGCCTGTGCTTTACCTTAATGTTGGGTATGAAAAAGAATATCGCAGTTATTTTTGGAGATGGTATTGGCCCTGAGGTTACGCAGCAATCAATCAACGTGTTAAATGCTGTGGCAAAAACCTTTGGGCATCAGTTTGAGTTTACTTACAGCCTGATGGGGGCGACAGCCATTGACCAGACCGGAAATCCCCTGCCTGATGAAACGATCGAAGCCTGCCTCAACAGCGATGCGGTATTGTTCGGCGCTATTGGTCATCCTAAATATGACAACGACCCTACGGCAACTGTACGCCCCGAGCAGGGTTTGCTGAAATTAAGGAAGAGCCTGCAGTTATATGCCAATATCAGGCCTGTAACTACTTATCCTTCACTGCAACACCTTTCTCCGCTGAAAGCGAAGAACAGCGAAGGAACTGATTTCGTGATATACCGTGAACTAACAGGTGGTATATATTTCGGAAGGAAAGAATTGAACGCAGATAAAACACGGGCTATTGATGAATGCATTTATACGGAACAGGAAATTGAGCGTGTAGCTCACCTGGCTTTTCAGCATGCGGCCCGGCGCAGAAAAAAATTAACCCTGGTTGATAAAGCCAATGTACTGGAAACTTCGAGGCTGTGGAGAAAAGTGGTACAGGAACTGGCGCAACAGTATCATGAAGTAGCTGTTGATTATATGTTTGTTGACAATGCGGCCATGCAGCTCATTATCAACCCCAGGCAATTTGACGTGATACTTACTGAAAATATGTTTGGCGATATTATAAGCGATGAAGCAAGCGTGATCGCAGGCTCACTCGGGTTGTTGCCTTCTGCATCTGTGGGAAACGGATCTGCGTTATTTGAGCCGATCCACGGCTCTTACCCGCAGGCTGCAGGCAAAGATATAGCCAACCCGTTGGGTTCAGTCCTGTCGGCAGCCATGTTGCTCGATCATTTTGAGTTGACCAGCGAAGCGGCCCTGGTGCGGGAGGCGGTCGACTGGACTCTGAAACACAATTTTGTCACAAAAGACATTGATCCGGTCAATTTCTATTCTACTGCTACTATCGGTGAGCTGATCTGTGAGTATGTAAGCAATAAAGTACCCGGCGAATTTCACCAGGCAAATGTAGAATTGAGAAAATCAACGATAATATAAAATGTGGAAGGCTAAAGGTATAAGGCCTAAGGTAACAGCGAATGTATAAAATGTATTTCCTTCTACCTTACACCCTTCACCCTCTACCTTAAAATAGTTCTTTGTTTTTTTATGAGTGAGATGTATATTCGCAAACAATTACATTTCACTTTATGTTGAAAAGCAGCATACTAAATATTGTCAGCAGCCCAGTCATTGTGGTGGTTGTCATTATTATTCCTGCAATTCAGGGAGGTGGAATTGGTATATAAATAAATACTAAAAATATATTGAAAACCCGCCTCTCAACGTGGCGGGTTTTTTATTTAGAGGAATAATGATTTCAACGTTTTAAATCAAATACAATGGCTCTCTATTACAATGATGCAACGGTAATATTTTTGAATGGCGATTTTGTAAAGGCCGCCGAAGCGAAAATGGATTTTTACAGCCAGTCTTTGCACTATGGCTATTCGGTTTTTGAAGGTATCCGTTCTTATAAAACGGATAATGGCGATACGAAGATATTTAAGCCGGTTGAGCATTACGAGCGATTAAAGAATTCAGCGCTGGCAATGAATTTACCTTATACCCGGGATACGAACCATTTGATTGATGCTACATATGAGGTATTGAAGCGAAATGATTTGCAGGATGCTTATATACGACCTGTAGTGTATGCACCGGCAAATATGAGTTTTGCAGTAAATACGGAATCGTTCATTGTAATTGAAGCATGGGAGATGGCGCCCTTTCTTGGAGACAAATTATTGCGGGTGATGACTTCTTCTTTTCAACGTCCTAACCCCAGGGGGTTTAAGATAGAAGCGAAAGCCGCCGGGCACTATGTAAACTCTATATTAGCCAGCCAGGAAGCAAAGGCGAAAGGATTTGACGAAGCATTGTTAACAGATATGAATGATAATATTGCGGAAGGCCCGGGCGCAAATATGTTTTTTGAAAAAAATGGCAAGCTGGTTACACCGCCACCGGGAAATATATTGCCGGGAATAACCAGGGCAACGGTTTTACAGATTTGCAGGGCATTGGGAATAACAGTGGAAGAAAGATTATTTAAAGCAGATGAATTAAGAAATGCCGATGCAGCATTTTTCTGCGGTACGGCGGCTGAAGTGATTGGATGGGAAAGCCTGGATAACATACCTTTTAAAAAAGACTGGAATGATTCGGTGAGCAAAGTTGTTCAGGCTGCATATAAAAATATGATCGTTGAAAAAGGATTTGAAGGGCTGATAAAAAATAAAGAAAAAGTGTCTGCCTAAACAGGGTTTAAAAATAAAATATTCTTAAAAAGATAATATAAAATGGAAGAATTGAACAGGTATTCAAAAACACTTACACAGGACACTACGCAGCCCGCAGCACAAGCAATGTTATATGGAATTGGATTGACTGACGATGATATGAAGAAAGCGCAGATAGGCATAGCCAGCATGGGCTACGATGGCAATACCTGTAATATGCATTTGAACGACCTGGCGAAAGTGGTAAAGCAGGGCGTATGGGATAATGATTTGGTAGGATTGATCTTTAATACCATCGGCATCAGTGATGGTATCAGCAACGGCACGGATGGTATGCGTTACTCTTTGGTAAGCCGTGATCTGATTGCCGACAGTATCGAATCAGTATGTGGTGGCTTTTATTATGACGGGTTAATTGCTATACCCGGCTGCGATAAAAATATGCCCGGCTGTATTATGGCAATGGGGCGTTTAAACCGCCCTTCGATAATGGTATATGGTGGTACCATTGCACCTGGGCATTATAAAGGCCAGGAGCTGAATATCATTTCTGCGTTTGAGGCTTTAGGACAAAAGATTGCGGGTAAGCTTGATGATGGAGATTTTAAGGAAATAGTAAAACATTCCTGCCCGGGCGCGGGCGCATGCGGCGGTATGTATACTGCCAATACGATGGCAAGTGCTATCGAAGCATTGGGTATGAGTTTGCCTTATTCTTCAAGCAACCCTGCCATAAGCGATGAAAAGAAAAAGGAATGCCTGGATGCAGGCAAAGCCATAAAAGTTTTGCTTGAAAAAGATATTAAGCCGAGAGATATCATGACGAAAAAAGCATTCGAAAATGCGATCACTGTTATCATGATATTAGGCGGTAGCACCAATGCTGTTTTGCATCTTATTGCAATGGCAAGAAGCGTGGGTATTGCATTAACGCAGGATGATTTTCAGGCAATAAGCGATAAAACGCCGGTGCTGGCTGATTTTAAGCCAAGCGGCAAATATCTTATGCAGGAACTGCATTCGCATGGAGGTATACCTGCAGTAATGAAATATTTATTGAACAAAGGTTTATTGCATGGCGATTGTTTAACCGTTACCGGCAAAACACTGGCTGAAAACCTTAAAGATATTGCTGAGATCAATTTTGAAACACAGGATATACTATATCCTTTGGAGAAACCCTTAAAAGCAACAGGGCACCTGCAGATATTATATGGTAACCTGGCGGAAAAAGGAAGCGTGGCAAAAATTTCAGGTAAAGAAGGCGAGCGCTTTGAAGGCCCTGCAAGAGTGTTTGACGGAGAGAAAAAACTGATTGAAGGCATATCTTCCGGAAAGGTAAAACCGGGTGATGTGGTGGTAATTATAAATGAAGGACCTAAAGGTGCGCCCGGCATGCCTGAAATGCTGAAACCTACATCTGCTATCATTGGTGCAGGCCTGGGAAAATCGGTGGCATTGATCACCGACGGCAGGTTCAGCGGCGGCACGCATGGCTTTGTAGTGGGGCATATCACACCTGAATCATACGAAGGGGGCTTAATAGGATTAGTGCAGGATGATGATATTATTGAGCTGGATGCCGTTAAAAATACCATCACCCTAAAAGTGCCGGATGAAGTAATTGCCGAAAGAAGAAAACGCTGGGCAAAACCGGAGCTGAAAGTAAAAAGCGGGGTGTTGTATAAATATGCAAAATTAGTTAAAGACGCAAGTGAAGGATGTGTTACGGATGAATAGGGTGGGATTTTTGATTTTATGATTTCTGATTTGTATGTATAAATGAACCTATAAGGTTTGCCGGGCGGCTATCCAGCGCTGCAAACTTATAGGTTTATCAAACCATGAAAAATAACACCAATGCAATTACAGATCATCCAGAATAAGATCTATGAAATACGCGGTCAGAAAGTGATGCTTGATTTTGATTTGGCTGCATTATATAGTGTAGAGACCAGGGTTTTTAATCAGACAGTAAAGAGGAATATTGAGAGTTTCCCGAATGAGTTTATGTTTCGTTTGACAGGTGACGAATGGAATATGCTGATATCTCAATCTGTTGTTAATCAGTATGTTCCATCATCACAATTTGTGATGATGGAGAATTTGCCCAAAAACAGGACAGGAAAATACTTACCCTATGCATTCACCGAACATGGCGTAACCATGCTAGCGAGTGTGCTGAAAAGCCCGGTAGCGAGAAAGATGAATATAGCTATAGTAAAAGCTTTTATCGCTATGCGGAAAATGATGATACAATATGCGGAAGTGATAAAGGTGATTGATGATTTAAAAGAGCGTATAGACGGGCATGATGCCCAGTTGAACCAGATTTATGATGCCCTGGAAACCATGCTCGATAAAAAAACAGAAGAAGAAACCAGGCAGAAAGAGTGGAAGGATCGTGAACGAATAGGATTTAAAAAATAACTATAAATGTGTAATTAAAAATTGAAATACCATGAGCAGTGCAACTGAATTAATGAAAAGGAAAAAATCAGAGAGCAGAGAAATTTCAACACAACCGAAAGGCAAGGTCAAAGCTCAAACCTCCATTAGTGGGAGCGTGGCTGTGTTGGAAGCATTGGTCGCGGAAGGGGTCACTGATTTTTTTGGCTATCCCGGTGGCGCTATTATGCCTATATATGACGCTTTATATGATTATACAGATACGCTCAATCATATACTCGTACGTCATGAGCAGGGTGGGATACACGCCGCACAGGGTTATGCACGCACATCAGGCAAAGTAGGTGTGGTGTTCGCAACCAGCGGACCCGGCGCAACAAACCTGGTAACCGGTTTGGCAGATGCGCAAATTGACAGTACACCGCTGGTGTGTATCACGGGGCAGGTATTTGCCCACCTGCTAGGAACAGACGCCTTTCAGGAAACAGATGTGATCAATATTACCACACCTGTTACCAAATGGAATTACCAGGTTACCGACGCGAATGAAATTCCTTCGGTATTGGCCAAAGCATTTTATATAGCAAAAACAGGCAGGCCCGGCCCGGTGTTGATCGATATTACCAAGAATGCGCAGATCCAGCAATTCAATTACCAGGGATACAAGCCCTGCACGCATATTCGCAGCTATCGCCCCAAGCCGAACGTTCGCAAAGAATATATACAGGATGCAGCGGAGCTGATCAACCAAGCAAAGAAGCCATTTGTACTTTTGGGCCAGGGAGTGATTTTGGGTAAAGCCGAAAAAGAATTCAGGGCCTTTATTGAAAAAGGGGGGCTGCCTGCCGCTTCTACCGTATTGGGGCTTAGCGCTATACCAACCGACCATCCGCTGAATGTGGGTATGCTTGGTATGCATGGCAACTATGGCCCCAATGTGCTTACCAATGAGTGTGATGTATTGATCGCCGTGGGCATGCGCTTTGATGATCGCGTAACCGGCAGGCTGGATAAATACGCAAAACAGGCAAAGGTCATTCATCTTGATATTGATCCTGCGGAAATAGATAAAAACGTACAGGCAACAGTACCTGTTTGGGGCGATTGTAAAGAAACATTGCCCATCCTTACCGCACTGATCGAGAAAAAGGATCACCCGGAATGGTTGAATAAATTCAGGGAAATGCAGGCAGAAGAAGAAGATGTGGTTATTAATGATGAATTGCATCCCAAAGGAGAGATAATGACAATGGGAGAGGTGTTGGATGTATTAAATGAGCTTACTAAAGGAGATGCTGTTATAGTAACCGATGTGGGCCAGCACCAGATGGTAGCGTGCCGTTATGCAAAATTCAATCAAACAAGGAGCAATGTAACGTCAGGCGGATTAGGTACTATGGGTTTTGCGTTGCCTGCAGCTATTGGCGCCAAGTTCGGGGCAAAGGATCGCACGGTAGTGGCTATTATAGGCGATGGTGGCTTCCAGATGACATTGCAGGAACTGGGTACCATTATGCAGTTTGACGTTGATGTAAAGATCATCATACTCAATAACAATTTCCTCGGCATGGTACGCCAGTGGCAGCAGTTGTTCCACGATAAGCGGTATTCTTTTGTAAATATTACCAGCCCTGATTTTGTAGCCGTAGCCAAAGGTTATAGCATTGCAGGAAAAAGCATTTCAAAACGTGAAGGGTTGAAATCAGCTTTACAGGAAATGCTGGATCATAAAGGCTCTTACCTGCTGGAAGTAATGGTAGGTAAAGAAAACAATGTGTTCCCGATGGTGCCACAGGGTTGTGGCGTAGCCGAGATCAGGTTGAAATAAATAACGAATGATGCAGAAATCAACCATAGAAGAGATCAGGGTTCGCTTCGACAATGATGTGGAACGTTTCTCAAATCTTGATACGGGCCAGGTATCTGCCATTGATGCAACCATTTCACTGGAACTGATCACCGAAGCGGCAAAGAGAATAATGCCTGCTGCCACGCAGTTGCTAGATGTAGGGTGCGGTGCCGGCAACTACACACTGATGATGCTGAAAAAGCTGCAGGGGCTTCATTGCACTTTGGTAGATCTAAGCAGGCCTATGCTGGATAAAGCGTTTGAAAGAGTGACTCAGCAAACAGATGGTGAGGTAAAAATTTTGCAGGGCGATATACGTGAAGCAGAACTACCCGGAGAGCATTTTGATATCATACTCGCGGGCGCCGTATTACATCATCTCCGCGATGATCACGACTGGGAAGCTACATTCAGCAAGTTGTACAGCTTGTTAAAGCCCGGTGGCTGTTTGATGATATCTGATCTTGTTATACAGGAAACAGCAGCAATCAGCGAATATACCTGGGAGCGCTATGGCGATTACCTGGAGGGTGTAAATGGGAAACCTTATCGCCGGAAAGTGATGGATTATATTGATAAGGAAGACTCACCCCGTTCTGTAACCTACCAGATGGAACTCATGAAAAAGGTTGGATTTCGCTCAACTGATATACTGCACAAGAATATGTGCTTTGCAGCTTTTGGCGGAATAAAATAAAATATCACACTTAGAACTTAAAGAAATGAAACAGGAATTTACCATAACAGTATACACCGAAAATCATATCGGCCTGCTTAATCGTATTGCCATCATGTTTTCGCGCAGGAAAATAAACATTGAGAGCCTGAACACTTCTCCCTCGGAAGTGGAAGGCATTCATCGTTTTACCATTGTAATTCATGAGGTGGAAGAAGTTGTTAAAAAGCTGGTTCGACAGATAGAAAAGCAGGTAGAAGTGCTGAAAGCTTATTATAATAACAATGATGAAATTGTGTGGCAGGAGCTGGCATTGTACAAAGTGTCTACCGATAAAGTAATTGAAGATGTAAAAGTAGAGCGCTTGTTGCGCCAGTATGGTGCACGCGCGGTGGTTATCCGTAAAGATTATACGGTGTTTGAAACATCCGGTCACAGGGAAGAAATTAACAAGCTCGTTGAAGTATTGGGAGACCTGGGTTTGATAGAGTTTGTGAGAAGCGCCAGGGTAGCTATTATAAACGCAAGCAATGGCTTTTATGAAAAGCTCAAAGAGTTCGAGGAAGAAAAGCCGGGATCTGAAATAGTGGAGAACGAATTTCTTGATAAGCAGGATGAGGTGTTTTCGATGTAAAGAAAAGCTGTCAGGTATCAGCCATCAGCTATGAGCAATGCACTGCATCAAACAAAAGCGGATAGCTGGCTGCTGATAGCTAAAATTTGAAATACAAATCATGAACAAATTGTTCGACATCATATACACCGGCAGAAATAATTTTGTAAAGCTTATTGACAGGCTTTCTATTGAACAATTGAACGAAATTCCGAAAGGCTTTAATAATAACATTGCCTGGAATTTTGGGCATATTGTAGTAAGCCAGCAAACGCTGTGTTATGTACGGGCAGGACTTACGCCCCATATAGACGAATATTTTGTTAATAGGTACCAGAAAGGAACCAAACCCGAAAGCTTTATAGCAGGAAGCGAAATAGCTACTTTAAAGGAATGTGCATTTTCATTGATAGACCAATTAAAAAAAGATCTGGAAGAGGATAAGTTTGCAGGATATATTACTTTTGCGACCCAGTTTGGTGTTGAACTGACCTGTATAAACGACGCTATAGCTTATTTTGCTACGCACGATACGTTGCATCTTGGCTATGCGATGGCAATAGCAAGGCATTTTTCAGCACAAAATAATTTTTCCAATTTTCAACATATCAAATTTTCAAACTAACAACATGGCAAAATTAAATTTCGGCGGCGTTGAGGAAAACGTAGTAACACGTGACGAATTTCCGTTAAGCAAAGCCCAGGAAGTATTAAAGAACGAAACGATTGCAGTTATAGGATACGGCGTTCAGGGCCCGGGACAGGCATTGAACCAGAGAGACAATGGCATTAACGTAATTGTTGGCCAGCGTAAAAATTCTAAAACCTGGGATAAAGCTGTGAAAGATGGTTTTGTGCCTGGGGAAACTTTGTTTGAAATTGAAGAAGCTTTACAGAAAGGTACCATTATCTGCTATCTTTTAAGCGATGCGGCCCAGATTGAATTATGGCCTACCGTAAAAAAACATCTTACTCCCGGTAAGGCATTGTATTTTTCTCATGGTTTCGGCATCACCTTCAACGAGCAAACCGGTATCGTTCCTCCCAAAGATGTAGATGTATTCCTGGTTGCTCCAAAAGGTTCAGGCACTTCATTGCGCCGCATGTTTTTGCAGGGCCGTGGCCTGAACAGCAGCTATGCAATTTACCAGGACGCTACCGGTAAAGCAAAAGACCGCGTAATTGCGTTGGGCATTGCCGTAGGAAGCGGTTATTTGTTTGAAACCGATTTCAAAAAAGAAGTATTCAGCGATCTTACCGGTGAACGTGGCACTTTAATGGGCGCTATACAGGGGATATTTGCTGCTCAATTCCAGGTATTGCGCGATAAAGGACATTCTCCTTCGGAGGCCTTTAATGAAACGGTGGAAGAGCTTACCCAATCATTAATGCCGCTGGTGGCTGAAAACGGAATGGACTGGATGTATGCCAACTGCTCTACAACTGCTCAGCGCGGTGCACTGGACTGGTGGAAAAAATTCCGTGACGCCACAGCGCCAGTATTTAAAGAACTGTATGAAAGTGTAGCGACAGGTAAAGAATCCCAGCGTTCTATCGACAGCAACAGTAAAGCTGATTATCGCGAAAAGCTTGAAGAAGAATTGAAAGAGCTGCGTGAAAGCGAAATGTGGCAGGCCGGTAAAACCGTAAGGAGCCTGCGTCCTGAGAATCAGAAATAAATCTCACCACATAGACATATAGAAATATAGAAAGCTGTTAATGTGGGCGATGTGTTGAGTATGCAATCACATATTTTCTGCAAGCTGCTGCTAAATAATAAGTACGCTTTCTTTAAATCTTATGTTCCTATTTACCTATGTGGTAAAATCTAGTGAATGATGAATGAGGCGGATAATACAAGAGTGGTAAACAAGAATGCTATAATAGCAAAAAGCCTTCCCGCATGGTCGGGGAGGCTTAATTTTCATGATGCGGTTTACCGGCTCAAAAAAATTGTAAACCGTACACCTTTAATGTACAACCCAAACCTGTCCCGCAGGTATGGTTGTGAAGTATATCTTAAAAGGGAAGATCTTCAGATAGCCCGTTCCTATAAACTTCGCGGCGCTTACAACATGATCTCAGGTCTTACGGAAGATCAGAAAAAGAAAGGCGTGGTTTGTGCCAGCGCCGGAAATCATGCGCAGGGCTTTGCACATAGCTGCAAAAAATTAGCCATCAAAGGCGTGATATTCATGCCCGTTATCACACCCAAACAAAAGATCAGCCAAACGAAAATGTTTGGCGAGGATTATATAGAGATAAAACTGGTAGGAGATACATTTGACGATTGCGCTGCGGCTGCCAAATCGTATACCGCTGAAAATGATATGGTGTTTATACCTCCTTTCGATGATTATAGCATTATTGAAGGACAGGGGACCGTGGCGGTGGAGATACTGGAAGACGCTTCTGATATTGATTATGTATTTGTACCTGTAGGCGGCGGCGGCTTATGCGCCGGTATTGGCGCTTATTTTAAAACCTTCAGCCCCCAAACAAAAGTTATTGGTGTTGAGCCTGCCGGCGCGCCTTCCATGAAGGCGGCCCTTGATGCTGGTCACCCGGTTACCCTTAATGAAATAGACCGCTTTGTAGATGGAGCAGCGGTAAAGCGTATCGGAGATATTACTTATGAGATTTGCAGTAAGGTTATGGATGATATGGTGCTTGTCCCCGAAGGAAGAATATGCACTATTATATTGAGATTATATAATGAAGATGCCATAGTGGTTGAACCCGCCGGCGCTTTGTCTATTGCCGCACTGGAGCAGTGTACAGAGGAAATCAGGGGAAAAAAAGTAGTTTGCATAGTAAGCGGTGGCAATAATGATATAGACAGGATGCCGGAAATAAAAGAAAGATCATTACAATTTGAAGGCCTTAAATACTATTTCCTCGTCAATTTTGCCCAGCGCCCCGGTGCATTAAAAGAATTTGTAAATAATGTTTTAGGACCGGAAGATGATATTACCCGCTTTGAATATCTGCAAAAAACCAATAAAGAAGCCGGGCCTGCCCTGGTAGGGATTGAATTACAGGACAGGAACGATTATATAAGATTGATCGAAAATATGAAACGATATCAGATCAACTTCTCTGAGATCAATAAAGATGACCGGTTGCTCTCTTACCTGGTATAAAATAGTAAAATAGAATGCTTGAAAAAAATTGATTTACAAATAATACCAATTGACCTGGCAGAGCAGTATAAAGGTAGCTTTGCCCCGGCGCTGCAAAAGCGTTTCGATGAATTGCACGACAGTGAGTTAAGTATTGAAACTGTAGTTTTTACACTTCTGTTTCGGCAGTTTTCTCATCAAAGATTGAAGGAGAGGAGATTGACCTGGATCCGTTCATAAAACACAAACGATTCGGTGTAAAGTATCAGCCCGACTATACAAGGAAAATTGATGACTTGTATGATACGTATTTATTTGCACAACACAACAAACTCACACCGAAAACACTTGAACAGGCACAGGCACAACTCACCAAACACATTTTGCAGAAACCGCAGCAAGGAAAATTCAGAACAGGAGACATGTTTGTAGTTACCAAAAACGGTAAGATAGAATATGTAGCCGCAGTGCCTGATAAGGTAAAAACTGAAATGAAAAAATTGTATGCCGACATGGAAACATTATTGGCAACCGATTTAAGCTTTGAGGAAATCTTTTTTTTCGCTTCCCTGTTGCATTTGGTATTTGTAAAAATCCATCCGTTTGAAGATGGCAACGGCAGAACATCGCGACTATTGGAAAAATGGTTTCTGGCACAGAAACTTGGCAACAATGCCTGGTTCGTGCAAAGCGAAAGAAATTACTATAACCAACATCAAACCTATTATGGCAACATCAGGCGATTGGGGCCGGAATATGACGAACTGAAATATTCAGAAGCGCTTCTGTTTTTGCAAATGCTTCCAAACGCAATTAACTACAAAGGATAATCAATAAGTAATATCTCTACAGCCAATGCAAATCGCCTGTTCCGAAACAGTTTCAATAAAGTACATTATTTACCCCCTTTTTTCTAACAGGGTATATTTCTTTCCTGTTTTTTTTGTATTTTTATCCTCTTGCCCGCCATATGATTAGAAAAAATTTATTTTTTTTCTATCTTTTTTGATTTTTATTTAAATATTCCTTTTTATGGTTAATAAAGGCTTGTACGAACCTGAGTTTGAACGTGATTCCTGTGGTGTTGGTTTTGTTGCCAATATTAAGGGTAATAAGTCGCACCAGATCATCTCTGACGCGCTTACGATCCTGGAAAATATGGAGCATCGTGGTGCCTGTGGCTGTGAAAATAATACAGGTGACGGAGCGGGCATTATGATCCAGGTGCCTCATGAGTTCTTTTTTGCAGAGTGTGTGAAGCTCGGTGTACACCTGCCTTCTTTCGGAAGATACGGGGTGGGAGTGATCTTCTTTCCCAAAGAAATCCGGCTCCGGGAGG
Organism: Chitinophagaceae bacterium; assembly: GCA_019638615.1. Lineage (GTDB taxonomy): Bacteria > Bacteroidota > Bacteroidia > Chitinophagales > Chitinophagaceae > Agriterribacter. The sequence goes on from JAHBTL010000026.1 coordinate 15,712, forward strand.
AATGCCGTGAGATTTTTGCCCGCGCTGCCGAAAAACTGGGGCTTGAAATACTTACTTACCGAAAGATTCCCGTAAATACTTCCGGTATCGGCCCTACAGCATTATCAGTGGAGCCGGAAATGGAACATGTATTCATTGCATGTCCTGACTATATCCAGGATCCGGAAGAATTTGAAAGAAAACTCTTTGTTCTCCGCAACTATGCCACTCATACCATCAACAATACTGTTAAAAAAGATAGTATAGGGTTTTACATCCCTTCCCTTTCTTATAAAACAGTCACTTATAAAGGCCAGTTAACCAGCGGCCAGGTACGTCATTATTTTACCGATCTCTCTAATAAAACAGTGGTAAGTGCTTTTGGGCTGGTTCATTCAAGATTTGCTACCAATACCTTTCCTTCGTGGAAGTTGGCACAGCCTTTCCGCTTCATAGCCCATAACGGGGAGATCAATACCCTCCAGGGCAACCTGAACTGGCTGAAAACCAGTGAAAAAGGATTTTCTTCCCCTTATTTCTCCAAAGAAGAAATGGAGATGCTGTTGCCGATCGTTTCCAACGGGCTTTCAGATTCGGCATGCCTCGACAACATGGTTGAACTGCTTACATTGTCCGGGCGTTCTTTGCCTCATGTAATGATGATGCTCATCCCCGAAGCATGGGATGGCAATGATAAAATGGATCCGGTTAAAAAGGCGTTTTATGAATATCATGCCGCCATCATGGAACCCTGGGATGGCCCGGCTTCCATATCGTTTACCGACGGTCGGATCATCGGCGCCACCCTCGACAGGAACGGTCTTCGCCCTTCGCGGTTTTGTGTAACACACGACGAGCGGGTGATCATGGCGTCAGAAACAGGAGCGCTGCCTGTTGATCCGCGGATAGTTAAAAGCTACGGCAGGTTACAGCCCGGTAAAATGTTCGTGGTGGATATGGAGCAGGGAAGGATCATCAGCGATGAAGAACTGAAGCAGGATATATGCAGCCGCAAGCCTTACAGCGACTGGTTGAACCAGTATAAAATACGTCTGGAAGAACTGGATTCCCCGCGCGTAACTTTTACGCATCTTTCTGAGGAATCTGTTTTCAAATACCAGAAAGCATTCGGCTACAGTACCGAAGATGTGGAGACCCTGATCAGACCCATGGCCATTGATGCCAAAGAACCTGTAGGGTCCATGGGCACGGATGTACCGTTAGCGGTACTTTCCGATCAGCCGCAGCATCTCAGCAGCTATTTCAAGCAATTGTTTGCGCAGGTTACCAATCCGCCTATTGATCCTATACGGGAAAGACTGGTAATGAGTCTTGCATCGTATGTGGGCAACAATGGCAATTTGCTGGCGGAAGATCCAAGGCACTGCCACGCGGTATCTCTTAAACAGCCTATACTTACCAGCACGGAGCTTGAAAAGTTAAGAAGTATTGATACGGGCATTTTCCAGGCAAAAACATTGCAGTGTTATTTCAGGGCAGATGGTAAGCCCGGGTCGCTCAAAGCGGGCATTGACCGTCTTTGCCGTTATGCGGTAGACGCGGTACAGGATGGCTTTGAAGTGATCATCCTTTCAGACCGTGCCATAGATTCAGACCATGCGGCCATTCCATCGCTGCTGGCGGTATCTTCCGTACACCACCACCTCATCCGTAAAGGATACCGGGGGCAGGTGGGCATAGTGGTAGAAGCCGGGGATGTTTGGGAAGTGCATCATTTTGCCTGTTTGATAGGCTTCGGAGCCACGGCCATTAACCCTTACCTGGCGCTGGCAACCATTCGCACCATGAAGGCCACCAGGAGGTGGGAAACTGAGCAGGAATGGGAAACATTGCGTAAGAACTATGTAAAGGCCGTTTGCGACGGGTTGTTGAAAGTATTCTCTAAAATGGGTATTTCCACGCTCCAGAGCTACCAGGGCGCCCAGATATTTGAAATACTTGGACTGAACCAGGATGTGGTAAGCAAATATTTCACCGGGGCGGTAAGCCGTATTGAAGGTATGGGGCTGGATGAAATAGCCAAAGAAGCGCTTGCCAAACATACTCTTGCATTCAACCAGAAAAAAATTCCTGTAGACCGCCTGTCGGTGGGAGGCATATACCAGTGGAAGAGGAAAGGTGAGTTTCATCTTTTCAATCCGCAAACCATTCACCTGTTGCAGTATTCAACCAGGATGAATGACTACAATACTTTCAAAAAGTACAGCAAAACCGTGAACGACCAGGGCGAGAAAGCCTGTACGCTCCGGAGCTTGTTCAGGTTTAAAAGGAACCGGCCTTCTATTTCCATCGACGAAGTAGAGCCTGCAGAAAATATATACAGGCGTTTTGCCACAGGGGCCATGTCTTTTGGTTCTATTTCGTGGGAAGCGCATACTACACTTGCTATTGCCATGAACCGCCTGGGTGGTAAAAGCAATACCGGCGAAGGGGGTGAAGATGAAAAACGGTATGAACTGCTGCCCAATGGCGACTCGATGCGTTCCGCTATCAAGCAGGTAGCGTCTGCGAGATTTGGTGTAACAAGCCAATATCTCACCGAAGCGGATGAATTGCAGATCAAAATGGCACAGGGCGCTAAACCCGGCGAAGGTGGCCAGTTGCCCGGCGACAAGGTAGATGACTGGATCGGAAGAGTGCGTCACTCAACCCCGGGCGTGGGTTTGATCTCTCCTCCTCCGCATCATGATATTTATTCTATTGAAGATCTGGCTCAATTGATATACGATCTCAAGAACGCCAACCGCGCGGCGCGTATCAACGTTAAGCTGGTATCGAAAGCCGGCGTGGGTACAATAGCGGCCGGTGTGGCAAAAGCAAAAGCCGATGTAATATTAATTGCAGGTTTTGATGGGGGAACAGGCGCCTCGCCGATAAGCTCCATTAAACATGCCGGTTTGCCCTGGGAACTGGGGTTGGCTGAAAGTCACCAGACGCTTGTAAGAAACCGTCTCAGAAGCAGGATCGTGCTGCAGGCAGACGGGCAAATGAAAACAGGCCGAGATATTGCCATTGCCACCTTGCTCGGCGCGGAAGAATGGGGCGTTGCCACTGCTGCCCTGGTGGTGGAAGGTTGTATCATGATGCGCAAATGCCATATGAATACCTGCCCGGTGGGCGTTGCCACCCAGGATCCTGAGCTGAGAAAACGGTTTACGGGCGATGCGGATCATGTAGTGAATTTTTTTAAATTCATTACCCAGGAGCTGCGTGAGATCATGGCTGAGCTCGGTTTCAGAACCATCAATGAAATGGTGGGGCAGGCAGATTGCCTGGAAAGAAGGGAAGGCATCAATCACTGGAAATACGGAAAATTAGATTTGTCCCCCATTCTTTATAAAGAACCGGCATCTGAGTTTACCGGTTTGTACAACCAGGAAGAGCAGGATCATGGATTGGATACAGTGCTTGACTGGCAGTTAGTAGAAAAAGCGAAACCTGCGCTTGAAAGCAGAGAGCGTGTGTACGGTGAATTCAGGATCAAAAATACCGATCGTACAGCGGGAACAATCCTTTCCAACGAAATCACAAAAAAATACAAAGCGCAGGGATTGCCCGAAGATACTATACATTTTAAATTCAACGGAACTGCAGGACAGAGCTTTGGAGCTTTTAATACCAAAGGGGTTACGTTAGAGCTGGAAGGAGATGCGAACGACTATTTTGGCAAGGGGCTGAGCGGCGCGCGTCTGATCATCTATCCTTCGAAAGAAGCGGGCTTTATTCCTGAAGAAAACATCATTATCGGTAACGTTGCTTTTTACGGAGCCACTTCCGGAGAAGCTTTTATCAGGGGCAAAGCCGGGGAACGTTTCTGTGTAAGAAATTCCGGGGCGAATGCGGTGGTAGAAGGTGTGGGGGATCACGGTTGTGAATACATGACCGGCGGAAGGGTAGTGATACTGGGTGATACGGGAAGAAATTTTGCCGCGGGCATGAGTGGCGGCATTGCTTATGTGTATGATGTGAAAGGTGAGTTTGCCAACAACTGCAATCCTGAAATGATAGACCTTGACCCGGTGATCAACGGTGAGTCGGAGGAATTGCGCGATATGATATCCAAGCATTATGCATATACCGGCAGCACGGTTGCCCGGTTTATTTTGGATGATTTTGAAAACCAGCTAAGGAACTTCATCAAGGTATATCCCAAAGACTATAAGAAGGCGCTTCAAAAAGCGAAGCTGAAAGTGGAGGGACAATAACAATATCAATTCTAATACTTAATTCCGGAGAAATAAAATGGGAAAACCAACAGGATTTTTAGAGTTTACACGTGAGCTGCCTGGTAAAAAGCCGGTTGCGGAAAGATTAAAGAATTACAATGAATTTGTTAATCGTTTTTCGGAGCAGGATTTAAGCAAACAGGCAGCGCGTTGTATGAATTGCGGCGTTCCGTTTTGTCACAGCCATACCGGGTGCCCGCTAGGGAATGTGATTCCTGAATTCAATGACGCGGTATATCGTAAAAGCTGGCGGGAAGCGTATGATATCTTAACCTCCACCAACAACTTTCCGGAGTTTACGGGGCGTATATGCCCTGCCCCCTGTGAAAGTGCCTGTGTGCTGGGCATTAACCAGCCGCCTGTTACTATTGAAGAAATAGAAAAGCATATTATAGAGATCGCTTTCGAAAAAGGATTCGTGCAGCCGCGCACGCCCAATGTGCGCACCGGAAAAAAAGTGGCCGTTATTGGTTCCGGCCCTGCAGGATTGGCTGCAGCTGCCCAGTTAAATTATGCCGGTCATTTGGTAACGGTATTTGAAAGGGATGATGCGCCGGGTGGATTGTTGCGTTATGGCATACCCGATTTTAAGCTTGAAAAATGGACCATTGATCGCAGGGTTGATATTATGAACCAGGAAGGCATAGAGTTCAGGTGCAATGCCAATGTGGGTGTAAATGTAAGCATCAACGACCTGTTGCGCGAATACAATGCGATCGTTCTTTCCGGTGGTTCCACCAAACCCCGGGATCTGCCTGTTCCCGGGCGTAATTTAAAGGGCGTTTATTTTGCCATGCAGTTCCTGAAACAGCAAAACAAGCGCAATGCGAAAAGAGACCCGCTGGCAAATGCTCATATCGAAAGCAATATACTGTCTGAAGAAGTAAAAGCTACCGGTAAAAATGTAGTGGTAATTGGCGGTGGCGATACCGGCAGCGACTGTGTGGGCACGTCTAACAGACATAAAGCAAAAACAGTTACACAGTTTGAGCTGATGCCGAAACCGCCAGGAATACGTACTGCTTTTATGCCGTGGCCTACTTATCCAATGGTGTTAAAAACATCTTCTTCGCACGATGAAGGCTGCGAAAGATTTTGGGCGATAGCTACCAAAGAATTTGTGGGGGATGAAAAAGGCAACCTGAGGGCGCTCAAAATTGTAGACCTGGAATGGAAGTTTTCGCAAGACGAGCGGCCTTCTCAATTTGTGGAAGTTCCGGGCAGCGAAAGAGAATTGCCCTGTGAGCTGGCGTTGCTGGCAATGGGCTTTGTTCATCCACAGCATGAAGGTATGTTGGATGAACTGGAAATTGAATACGACGAACGCGGTAATGTAAAAGCAACCGAACGCAGCTATCAAACCAATATACCCAAAATATTTGCGGCCGGCGATATGCGCCGCGGTCAGTCGCTGGTGGTATGGGCCATCAGCGAAGGACGCGAATGTGCGAGAAAAGTGGATGAATTCCTCATGGGTTCTTCGGTGCTCGAAACCAAAGATTCCTCTTTGCTGGCATTGTCGGTGTGAGCAGGTTGCAGGTTACAAGTTTCGGGTTTATAGTTTGAAGTTTTGGGTTTTTCAACCATGAACCACAAACCATAGACTACAAACTATAAACTACAAAATCCGGTAACTTTGCGCACATGCAGCAGGTTTATATCGAAGACCTCGGTCTTATTTCTTACAAAAAAGTGTGGGACTACCAGGAGCAGTTGTTACAGCAAAATGTACAGGCAAAAGCAAAAGCCCGAACTGTTGCAGGCTCATCACATTCCACTAGTAAAAGGATCACTGCGGACGATGGAGAAAATCACTCTTCCTTCACCAGGCATTACCTGCTTCTTTGCGAACATCCGCTGGTTTATACCCTGGGCAAAAGCGGCCATATCGAAAATGTATTGATCAGCGAGGAAGAAAGAGCGGCAAAAGGGATTGAATATTATCAAACCAACAGGGGCGGCGATATCACTTTCCACGGGCCAGGGCAAATTGTCGGGTATCCCATCCTGGACCTGGAGAAATATTATACAGACATTGGTAAATACCTTCGAAACCTGGAGGAAGTGGTTATACAAACCCTGGCACATTACGGCATACATGGGGAGCGGTCTGCGGGAGAGACCGGCGTTTGGATCGATCCGGGTAGTAAAGGAAAAGAGAGGAAGATATGCGCTATGGGTGTGCGTTGCAGTCGTTGGATCACCATGCACGGCTTTGCGCTGAATGTGAATACCGACCTCAGTTATTTTACACAGATCATTCCCTGTGGTATAGTTGATAAGCAGGTTACTTCTATAGAAAAGGAGCTGGGTTATAACCCCGGTATTGAGAATGTGAAAGCGATCCTGAAAAACTGTTTTGAAAATGTATTTGATTGTGATCTGATCAGCGTATAGCCGTATCTTTCGGAATAAAGATTTTGTTCTTTTCCTTCAATGCGTCGTCTTCGTACAATTCAAACCTAAACCAGCCCGATCGCATAAAGTTCGATTTGTCGATGATCACGATCTGTTCACGTATGCTGTTCAGTTGGAACAGGTCGCTGCCGTCTTCTTCCAAAAATTTTATTTTAAAATGACTCTGCTTCCCTGCGGGAAGAACAATGGTGACATTCCCTTCGCTGTTGGTAAAAATAAAGCTGGAGGGTTTATATACCTGTGCTTTGGTAACCTGGGTAATGCTATCGTTCAAACTCAGCCCGTCGCTTCGTTTTTTATTCAAGGTTTTTATGGATTCCCGTTCATAGGTTTTTGAGGGAGGGGTTTCTTCTACAGGGAGTGGCGCAACCGGCTTCGGTACAGCGGCAACCGGCATTTCTTTCTTTTCGGATTGTTCTGCTGCTATTACAGCAGTAATGCCGGCAGTTGCATTGCCTGGTTCTTTTGCCGGTATTTGATGATCGTTCTGTGCTGCCGTTTCTTTTGCAGGAGCAGAAGGGCGCTCCTGAGCAGGAGACGGTGTTTTATCCGGTGCAGCAGATTTTACGACCGGTGGTGGCACGGGGCGTTTGGGTTTTTGTGATTTGCTGAAGAGGTATTTGCCGCTGTCGAGCAGAATGTATAGCTTATAGAATGATACGGTATCCGGCGCGTTATTATCAAGAAATCCATTGGTTACCGAAGTAGGGTCGGGGAGGGTGAGAATGGTTTTAAAGCCTTTCAGGCTATCGGATGAGCGCTGGATGCTCATTTGTTTTACTACCGGGAAATTATTCACCCAGCTCAGGATCACTTTTCCGTTCCTGTTGACTACAGTAAAAGCAGGCAATGTATCTTGAGCATTTACTGAATGAACCATCAGTATACATGCGACCCAAAAAACAAATCCTGCAAAAAATTTCATAGTGATAGTCCCTAACTTTATTTTCAGCGTATATGCGTTACAAAGATAATGCTACACTTTGTCTAATAGCCCAACATTCCCGGCGGCAATGAATGGTTTCCCTGTAATCCCCCGGTGTGAACAGCCAGTATGTGCGAACCTGGCGGAAAAAAGTCTTTGCCTGCCAGATCAAAAATACCATACATCATTTTTCCCGTATATACAAAGTCAAGCGGTATATGGTGCATTTTATAAAAATGGTTCATCCATTGTATCAATGCATCCGTATACTTTGCATATCCTCCGAAATGATAATCGTTCACCAGGTGAAAACGCCCGGGTAAAGAACGATTGAACAGGAGTTCTATTTCAGAAAAGAGCGAATTATTATTTTTCATGGAGCTGATCCCCACTATTTGCTGACTAACAGTTGTTTTATTCAGCAACCCCGCAATGGTAGTGCCTGTTCCAACTGCTGAAATGATATGAGAGTAATTACTTATATCTTCCGATCTTACTATTTCGGCAGCTCCTTTTACTCCTAAATGCCCCATTCCTCCTTCGGGAATAATATAAGCATTGCCAAATCTTTCTTTAAGTTCAGATACTGGCCCGTTTCTTTTATATAAATTATAATTTGCCCTTGAGAGAAAATGTAATGACATGCCATTGGATTGAGCTTCCTGCAAAGTGTGCGACCATGTCTCAGGCATTTCTCCCCGTATCAGTCCAATGGATTGAAATCCGTACAATTTTGCCGCGAAAGCGGTAGCCGCTATATGATTGGAGTAGGCCCCGCCAAAAGTAAGGATGGTATTACGGTCTTTTGACCGGGCGTCGGTGAGGTAATATATAAGCTTAAACCACTTGTTTCCGGAAATAACAGGGTGAATTTTGTCGAGGCGGAGAACAGATAGCCGGATTTGTTTCTGCGTTAAAAGCAAGTCAGATATTGCATCTGTAGTGACAGCATGCACCTGTATAATCTCTTCACTGTTCATCCGGGAAATGAAACAATTTCAAATATTCCGGGATCCAAGGGGAGAATACCCGGCATTTTTAACAATTTCTCACTTATTTATCCGATACCGCAGCAGCGTTTAAATATTCCTTATTAAGCCGCGCTATATTGTCCAGCGATATTTCTTTCGGGCAAACAGCTTCACATGCCCCGGTATTGGTACAGGCGCCAAATCCCTCCTTGTCCATTTGAGCGATCATGTTTAGCACACGGGTTTTCTTTTCAGGCGCTCCCTGCGGCAACAAAGCCAGGTGCGAAACTTTAGCGGATACAAACAGCATGGCAGAACTGTTTTTACATGCCGCTACACAGGCCCCGCAGCCTATACAGGCAGCGGCGGCAAATGCCTGGTCGGCTTTTTCCTTTTCAATGGGAATATTGTTCCCGTCCTGCGCATTGCCGGTATTCACGGAAACAAATCCTCCTGCCTGTATGATACGGTCGAAGGCAGCCCTGTCTACCATCAGGTCTTTAAGGACCGGGAAGGCATTGGCGCGCCAGGGTTCCACCACTATGGTATCGCCATCTTTGAATGCGCGCATGTGCAACTGGCAGGTAGTGGTGCCGTACCAGGGGCCATGCGGGCGCCCGTTGATATACATCGAACACATACCACAGATACCTTCGCGGCAGTCGTGGTCAAAAGCGATGGGCTCTTTTCCCTCTTCGATCAGTTGTTCATTCAGCACATCAAACATTTCCAGGAAAGACATTTCTGAAGAAATATTTGAAACCTTATGCGTTTCAAAACTTCCCCTGACAGAACTATTCTTTTGCCGCCATACTTTCAGCGTAAGATTCATATTGTAATGTTCCATGCAGTTAAGCCGTATTTTTATTTCTCAAATAGTTTAAATAATCTTTATAGGGTATTCTTCGTTTCCCCAAAGGCTTCTGATTGTACCAGTATATCCACGCATTAACAGACTTTCCAGATCTAAGCTTTACTCTTTTTTTCTCCCTCGAAAACTCTTCTCCCTCATATTTGTCCAAAACCTTTAATACTTTTTCGGGATCGTTTAAAACGAATACATCACCAATTACTTCATCGTTTGTATTTTCTTTGATTGCCCCGGGATATTTCCCTATGTCATATAATGCCGCTGTAACCTTTGCCTGTCCTAAATAGGTAATATCGTTTGCCACCTTTTCCTTAAGCTTAAGGTTGTAATTCTTTCTTAAAGTGCCATATGTAAATAAATAATCCCTTTGCATTTTAAGACTAAATTTTATCTAGCAAATTTCGCAATTTTTCAAATCCATAATCATAGTTATGTACCCAGGTCATGCACTTCTCTGAATGCTTAATCTTGTTTAAATAATATTCAAAAAGATTTTTAACATCTGCCAGCTTTAGTTGCTTGTCAACTTCCAGGGTTGCAATGAACTCAAAAAAATTCAGATAATCAGCAACTTTTTCTTCTTCTTCCGATACTGTAGCGTCAAGATTGATTTTATTATTAATTTCTCCCGATTCAATCCATCTTCTTACCTCTTTAAACTCTTCTTTCTCGTAAAATTTTTCAAATAATGCCTTCAGCCACTCTGCTCTTTTTGTTCTTGTTTGTTGCCTGTAGTTCAATGCTGCGATAAAAACACCTGTTGCAGCAACAACCTTTGCAAAAAGATCAATCCAATCTTTTAAAGACTGATTCATACTATTATTTATAATTTCTTTGCGTTGGTTTTATTACCTCATAATTCAATTCTTCTTTGTTCAGTTGCCAATCACTTTCTCCTTTATACTCCCATGCCGATACATACATAAACTGGTCGTCGTGGCGCAATGCTTCCCCGTCTTCTGTCTGGCTTTCTTCACGAAAGTGCCCACCGCAGCTTTCAGCTCGATTCAATGCGTCCATACACATTAATTCTCCCAATTCAATAAAATCAGCTACGCGGTTGGCTTTGTCCAGCTCAGGGTTCATTTCGTTTATTTCTCCCGGAATTCTCACATCACTCCAGAATTCTTTCTTTAATGCTCTTATTTCTTCAATTGCTTCTTTCAGTCCCTGCTCATTGCGCGCCATCCCGCATTTTTCCCACATAATCCTGCCAAGACGTTTATGCAAACTTTCAACAGATTGTCTGCCTTTAATGCTCATCAGTTGATTGATGCGGTTGCTCACTGCTTTCTCTGCTTCTTCAAAAGCTTCGTGCGAAGTAGGGATGGGCCTGGTAGCGATCTCATCTGCCAGGTAATTGCCAAGGGTATACGGAATCACAAAATAACCATCTGCCAGTCCCTGCATCAGAGCGGAAGCGCCTAGCCGGTTGGCGCCATGATCGCTGAAATTACATTCGCCTAAAGCATATAAACCCTTTACGGATGTCATCAGTTCATAATCCACCCACAATCCGCCCATAGTATAATGCACGGCAGGGTAGATCCGCATAGGAACTTCGTACGGATTTTCGCCTGTGATCTTTTCATACATATCGAACAGGTTGCCATACTCTTCTTTCACTACTTCTTTACCAAGGCGGATCAACGTTTCCATATCAGGGTTTTCTATACCCTGTTTACCTGCTTCTGTTCTGCCGTATTTATTGATGAGGTTGTATTTAAAGTCGAGGTACACCGCCTGTTTGGTAGTACCAACGCCATAACCGGCATCGCATCTTTCCTTCGCAGCCCTCGATGCCACATCGCGCGGCACCAGGTTACCAAAGGCAGGATATCTTCTTTCTAAATAATAATCTCTTTCATCTTCCGGGATATCGTTGGCTTTCCGGTTGTCATCCTTCTTTTTGGGAACCCAAATACGCCCGTCATTGCGCAATGATTCAGACATCAATGTGAGTTTCGACTGGTGGTCGCCGGTTACCGGTATGCAGGTTGGATGGATTTGGGTGAAACAGGGATTACCAAAATAGGCTCCTTTTTTGTGCGCTTTCCATGCGGCGGTTACATTGCTGCCCATTGCATTGGTAGAAAGATAAAATACATTGCCGTAGCCACCGGTGCATAACAGTACCGTATGACCGAAATGTCTTTCCAGCTCGCCTGTTACCAGGTTGCGGCAGATGATACCTCTTGCCTTGCCATCAATGATTACCACGTCCAGCATTTCGTGGCGGGTATACATTGTTACATTCCCCAGGGCTACCTGTCTTTCCAGCGCCTGGTAAGCGCCTATCAGCAACTGCTGACCGGTTTGCCCGGCAGCGTAAAAAGTCCTTTTAACCTGTGTGCCGCCAAAGGAACGGTTGTTCAGCAGCCCGCCATATTCTCTTGCAAAAGGAACTCCCTGCGCCACGCATTGGTCGATGATGTTTACACTTACTTCGGCCAAGCGATGCACATTGGCTTCACGGGCACGGTAATCACCGCCTTTAACGGTATCGTAAAAAAGACGAAAAACAGAGTCTCCGTCATTCTGGTAATTTTTAGCAGCATTGATCCCACCCTGGGCGGCAATAGAATGCGCTCTGCGCGGCGAGTCCTGGAAGCAATATGCTTTTACGCGGTAGCCCAGCTCGCCCAGCGATGCGGCAGCAGAAGCGCCTGCCAGGCCGGTACCCACTATAATAACTTCCAGTTTGCGCTTGTTCGCGGGATTTACCAGCTTCACATGCCCTTTGTAGTCATTCCATTTTTGCTCAAGTGGTCCCGCAGGTATTTTTGAATCCAACATAGTATTACTATACTTTGTTTAAATGAACTTTTTTGTTTTCCAACCGGTCAGCATCCATTATTTATTACTTATCACTTATCACTTACCCCTTACTACTTATTATTGTATCCATCCAAAATGCATAGATATAGGCATCATGGCAAAAGCGAGCGGAACTATGATAGAGAATACGGTTCCCAGCACTTTTACAATTTTTACATAGCGCTGGTTGTGCAGGCCCAACGTACGGAACGCACTGTTAAAGCCATGCAACAAATGGTAAGCGAGGGAAATGCATCCCAGCACATACAGTATCACTATAAACAGCGACTGAAACACGGTGATCATTTCCGCATATAAATTATGGTATTCTTTACCATCGTATATCACCGGCTGTAATGGCTGGATATCGGCGATGCCACCCAGCCTGCTGGGTGTCCAGAAATGGTAGATGTGCATAATGAGAAATAAAAGAATTAGGGTGCCCAGCAGGCCCATGCTGCGACTGTACCATTTGCTGCCCCTGTTTCCCATTGGAACCTGGTACCCGATGCTTCTTTTGCTTCTGTTGTCAAGCTCAAGCACAATGCCCTGTATAATGTGCAGGATGATACCGATAAAGAGCCCAACTTCCGCGATGCGTATTACCACCGTAGAGCCCATAAAATGGGCGGCTTTATTGAACATTTCGCCATTATCGTTGGCCCATATACAGGCGTTCAGTCCAACATGTACTATCAAAAAGACGATCAGAGATACGCCTGTAAGCGCCATGATAAACTTTTTGCCTACAGACGACGTGAAGAGTTGTTTCCAGGTCATATCACAAGAAGTGGTTAATTAGAATCACTGCAAAAGTAACACACAAACGCTCATAAAAATCAGATTATTGCTTTTTTTAAGCATTCAGCCGTTTAAGGATGGCATCGTTGATGATCTGAAAAAGATGCTGAGGCTGCAGGGTACGCCAGTTGGGGAAGTCCATCAGCTCTACGTACCGGTGAAGCTTTGCCTTTTTAAAATCATGCTGCGACTGCTCCGGCATATTGAGTATCACTGCCCATCCGTCCTCCTCGCTCAGCTCCTGGAACCAGTCTTCGTAGTAGCTGTCGTCGCTGCTGTGAAAATTCAATACGTTTTCCGCTATTAATATGAATTTTGTGATGTGTTCGTAAAAAAGCGCGTCGGTTACTTCCCGTCTCAGTGTTTGAATATCGTTTTCTATCGCATCGTTCCATTCGCCAATCAGTTCAATAACGGCAAAGCCCTGGTCGTAATCTGCATATAGTATTTTCATATACATGGTACGGGATCCGAATTCGTCCCATTGCGGATGTATATAATAGTTATAAACAGTCTGGGAAAAAACAAATTCACTGTATTCCCTGCCGAAGAACGGAGACCTGGGATCTGTTTCAGCCGTATATAAGTGGCGCCAGTTGTAAAATGGTTCAATATCGTGCATGCGTTATCTGCTCTTGCTGCAAATATCGAGGTTTCTGGTTTATGGTTTGAAGTTTCGGGTTTATAGTTTGAAGTTTTATGGAGGGAACAACCAAGACACCAAGACACAAAGTTGCACAAAGAAAAACGCAAAATACTAACCGTTCTCCGGTAAGCGAGGGCTGTGCTTAGGTCTCCTTCCGCCGCGGCGGAGAGGCCGGGAGAGGTTTTCCTTCTTTTCGGGAAGGTTAGGATGGGCTTAAATACTCCTTCAGCAATCCGTACTCTGCAGCCATTTCAATGCTCTGTTTTTTAAGCGGCAATATTTGCTGAATCGCTTCCGGTATAGCAACGGCTTCGTTAATCACGGGCTCCACTACATCGTAGAATTTTACGGGGTGGGCAGTTTCAAGAAAAATGCCTTTATCACCTGCATGCTCACTGAGATAGCGCTGTAATGCCAGGTATCCCACTGCGCCATGCGGATCGGGCAAATAGCCGATTTGTTTTTTTACCTGTTGCAGCGTGGCTTTGGTTTCTTCATCGGTAATGGTATACCCTGAAAGTATTTTTTTTAAGCTGATGAAGTTGTTGTCAAACAATTCCAGTACTCTTACAAAATTGCTGGGATTGCCTACATCCATTGCATTGGAGAGTGTGGCAACAGCCGGGCGTACTTCGTATTTACCATTGTCAAGAAACCGTGGCACTGCATTGTTGGCGTTACAGGCAGCAATAAAATGTTTTACAGGCAGTCCCGAAAGGTGAGCCAGCATACCGGCGCAAATATTACCGAAATTACCACTGGGCACGCAGATCACCGGCGGCCGGTCTTTTTGCTGCCATTGCCTGTAGGCAAAAAAATAATAAAACTGCTGAGGCAGCCAGCGGGCTACATTGATAGAGTTGGCGGAAGTCAGGAATTTTTTCTTTGTGAGCTCAGTGTCGGCGAAAGCCTGCTTCACCATTTGCTGGCAATCGTCAAACGTTCCTTTTACTTCAATAGCAGAGATATTTTTACCGAGCGTTGTCAATTGTTTTTCCTGTACGGAACTTACTTTACCGGAGGGATATAAGATTACTACTTCAATACCGTCTACATTATAAAAACCATTGGCTACCGCGCCGCCCGTGTCGCCCGAGGTGGCTACCAGCACCGTTACTTTTTCTCTTTCTTTTTTTGCAAAATAACCCAGACAGCGGCTCATAAACCTTGCGCCCACGTCTTTAAAAGCAAGGGTAGGCCCGTGAAAAAGCTCAAGCGCATATATATCGTCTGTTACTTTTACAAGCGGAATGGGAAAATCAATTGTTTCTTTCACAATCCTCAGTAAATCAGCTTCGGGGATGTCTTCACCCACATAGGGTTGTATCACATCAAAAGCGATTTGCTCATTTGATTTTCCTTCTATACTGTCCATCCAGCTTTTATCCAGTCTGGGCAATGATTTGGGGAAATACAATCCCTTATCAGGCGCCTGTCCTTTAATGGTGGCTTCTTTAAAATTTACTTCGGGCGATTGATTGTTTAAACTGTAATATTTCATGATCGGTAAGCTAATGATCAATGTTGCTCTATTCTGAATTTTATTGCTTCAACAGGGTCAGGCAAATCTATCGGGAAATGCTCGTCCTCATATTGCTCAATCAGTGAACCCAGCATTTGCAGCTCATCACCTTCCGGTGTTCCCTTTTTTGCATCAAGAATTTTTTCAAGCCGAAGCATCGCTTCTTCATGATCTTTTTTTGTTTTAACAGCCTTGATGTTCATACTAAATTATTTTGCGTTTATATGATACAATATGATGCTTTGATCATCTTTTGCCATCTATTCAACCACCTTTACTCCCTGGGTGTTTATGGTCGTTACATAAGTATGATAATCAATACCGGTTTTGGTATATACTTCCTGCATCGCGTTTTCCACTGCAAACGCCGCAGCTTCATTTTTACTCAACATAAATATGGATGGGCCCGAACCGGAAATACCACCGCCCAATGCGCCGGCTTCCAGGCTTTTCGCTTTTACCTCGGCAAAGGCGGGGATAAGAATACTCCTAACCGGCTCAATCAACACATCTTCCAGCGATCTGCTGATAAGCTTATAATCACTTTTCATTAAACCGGCTACCAGTCCCGCTATATTGCCCCATTGCCTGATAGCATCTTTCAGCAATATCTGCTTTTTTAGTATCTGCCTGGCATCTTCAGTACGCACTTCAATTTGCGGATGTACTACGGTTACGTATAGTGGCGGAGACGGCACACTGATGATATCAAGCGGCATAATACTTCTTATCAATGTAACGCCTCCTATTATACAGGGTGCAATATTATCCGCATGTTTTACACCCGAGGCTAATTTCTCACCAAACATGGCCATCTGTACCAGGTCATCATTTTTGAAAATATTGCCCAATAAATGATTGGCTGCTACTACGGCGCCGGCAGAACTTGCAGCGCTGGAACCCACCCCGCTGCCGGGTTTGATACGTTTTTCAATGGTAATGTCAAAGCCTGTTTTATTGTCCAGTTGCGCGATCATTTCCAGCAATGCAACGCCTGTAACATTTCTTTCCGGTTCTGTTGGCAGATCATAGCTGTCAATATTGTGTATCACTACGGTCGGCTCTTCAATCAGCTTGATGGTCATTATATCATAAGGATCGTTCAACGCCAGCCCCAGCACATCAAACCCGCAAACCATGTTGGCTACTGTGCCAGGCGCGTGTACGGTAAACGATTTACCTTGTGCCTTGTTTATTGCTTCATCTACCATTTGAGATTTGAAATTTGAGATTTGAAATTTGTGGTTTATGGTTTGTAGTCTGTAGTTTGCGGTTTAATAATAAACTATAAATCCCAAACCTGAAACTTGTAACCTGCAACCAGCTTACACCCTATGCCTCATACCCCCCACCTTCACTGCGCTGCTGCCCTTATAATATCCGCAAACACACCGGAAGCAGTTACTTCAGCGCCGGCTCCTGCGCCTTTCACCACCAGGGGCTGCAGCGGGTAACGATCGGTATAAAACAATACCACGTTGTCTTTTCCATACAAATGGTATAAGTCGTGCTGCGGAGGAATGTGTTGCAATCCTACCGATGCCCTGCCATTTTCGTATTGGGCCACAAATTTAAGCTTACTCTTTTCAGCTTCTGCTTTCCTGAACAGGTTTTTGAAATGCGCTTCATTTTCTTTCAACGCTTTATAAAAAGCATCCACATTGCCCTGCATGCAGCTCTCGGGCAAAAAACCATTGCAGGTAATCTCTTCCATTTCCAACTGAGCGCCCGATTCGCGCGCCAGGATCATAATTTTCCGCATTACATCTTTTCCGCTCAGGTCAAGCCGTGGATCGGGTTCCGTATAGCCTTCATCCTGCGCCTGCTTCACTATTTCCGCAAAAGTTTTTTCGCCATTGTAGTTATTAAAAACAAAATTGAGCGTACCGCTTAAAACCGCTTCAATGCGGTTGATCCTGTCGCCGCTGCGCATCAGGTCGTTGAGCGTGCCAATCACAGGAAGCGCAGCCCCCACATTGGTTTCAAACAGGAACAGGCAATTGTAAGAACGCGCCATGTCCTTGAGCTTTTTGTAATAAGCATAATGGGAAGAAGCCGCTATTTTGTTGCAGGCTACCACCGAAACGCTTTTTTGCAGCAAACGGTCATAAACAGACGCTACGGAATCGCTGGCGGTGATGTCAACAAAAATGGAATTGCGGGAATTTTTGCTGAGTATGATATTGACAAATTCGTCGATGCTTGCTGTTTCGCCTCCCTCAAGCTTTTCCTGCCAGATATTAAAGTCGATGCCATTGTCGTCTATTATCATTTTTCTGCTATTGGCAAGACCGACTACTTTCACATTCAAACGCAAATGCTGGCTTAGCCAGGATTGCTGCTGCTTTAACTGTTGTAACAGCTTGCTGCCTACGTTGCCGGTGCCGGCAATGAACAGGTGAATTTGTTTGGAAGTGGTTTCAAAAAATTCTTCGTGCAGGATATTGATGGACTTTCTTACATCTTTGGTGGCTACTACGGCGGAAATATTCCTTTCTGAAGATCCCTGTGCTATGGCGCGTACGTTCACGCCGTTACGCCCCAACGCTCCGAACATTTTGCCACTGATACCGGGATGGCTCTTCATGTTTTCTCCCACCAGTGCTACAATGGAAAGGTCTGCTTCAATGGCAAGGGGTTGCACCTTTTCCATGGTTATTTCATCAGCGAATGTTTGGTCCACCACGTCTTTGGCTTTTGGGGCATAAGGCGCTTCAACGCCTACGCAAATGGAATGTTCCGATGATCCCTGTGTAATAAGAATGACATTGATCTGCGCCTGCGACAGCGCTTCAAACAAACGCCTTGAAAAACCAGGCACTCCTACCATGCCGCTTCCTTCCAGGCTTAGCAGGGCTATGTTGCTGATACTGGAAATTCCCCTGATCGCGTTATCGTTGGGGCCGGCAGTTTTTCCTATGATCGTTCCCGGATCTTCAGGAGCGAAAGTATTTTTGATGATAACCGGTATTCCCTTGCCGAGCACGGGTTGTATAGTAGGGGGATACAATACTTTAGCGCCGAAGTGCGATAGTTCCATCGCTTCCTGGTACGATATGGAAGGAATGACTTTAGCTCCGCTTACCCAGCGCGGATCGGCCGTCATCATACCCGATACATCTGTCCAGATTTCGAGCAGCTCCGCATCAACGGCGGCTGCCAGTATGGCTGCGGTATAATCCGACCCGCCCCTTCCCAATGTAGTGGTTTCATTGTTGACATCTGCTGCAA
This sequence comes from Chitinophagaceae bacterium, assembly GCA_019638615.1. GTDB lineage: Bacteria > Bacteroidota > Bacteroidia > Chitinophagales > Chitinophagaceae > Agriterribacter. The sequence goes on from JAHBTL010000026.1 coordinate 34,140, forward strand.
TAAACCCCGGCACAATTACCAACTGTTCTTTCCAGGTTGCAATGAAATCGCTGATAAGCATTCGCGTAGCCGCGGCATTAACTACCGCGTTGCCAAAGCTGGTATTGGTTTGAATAAGCCTGCGCGCATCTTTCCACAATGCATTGATCCCTGCATTGTTAAAAGCCGCGGCGATTATTTGCGAAGACAACAGCTCTCCAAAGCAGGCAATGCGGTCTTTGGTGCGGGAAGAAAGCTCGCCCAGCAGGAAAACGCCATTGCAAACGTCCTCGATTTCATTGCACATTTTTTTTACCAGGCTCAGCACGCTGCTCTGGTTCTGTACCGGTACCAGTTGCTTTACTGCATCCAGGTGCCGTTGTTCAATGCGCAGCAGCTCTTCTTTGAACAGTTCGTTCGATTGGGCTGCCAGTTGCCCTGCATTCAGCAATGCGTCTGTAGTACCTCCTAATGCCGAAACCACCACGATGGTTTTTCCTTTCTCAAGTCTCTTTTTTACAATGTCAATTACTTTTTTAATATTATCGGCGCTTCCAACAGAAGTACCACCGAATTTCAACACCTGCATATTTTGTTTTTTGAATAGTAAGTATTAAACAACAACCTTATTCATCTTTCCTGATGAATGCAGCTGAACGCCCATGGGATGATATACATAACGATTACCCTCACACGAGGGTCGTAATGGTTGTAGTGGTAATAATGGTACTTCTTCCTGCAATACCTGCAGCTAGGGAAGACAATGTAATTGAAGACAACAGTACCATTTTGCTTTAATGGCGCCGAAGGTATAACAGAAAAGATAAATTACAAATAAAATTATTAATTTAAATAAATACCGGTATTTAATGCCCGGATGTGCACCAGTTCACAGGTTTTTATTAAAAATATCTATCATTATGGGTATTTCCTTTTTTTTTAACTAATTTCATGCGCTTATTTACCGCTTGCTTGTCCCAATAAACTTTGTGCTTTGCCGCATTTGGGCGGCAGGACAGTGTTTTAATTAATAAACTCATCAATCAGTAATATCAACTCATGGCAGGCTTATCTACAGCGGCGCTAACGCAATTTCAAAATCTGGTAGGACGTAAGTTTCAGTTATACAATAGTCTTTTTACTTCTTTGCCTTTTCATCGTATTGAAAAAACGGGTATTCTTTTATCATTGCTGTTAAGCTATTGCGAAGAAGGGTATGCCAATAAGCAAAGCCCTTCACAAATAATCGATGGCTTTTTCAGTAAGCATACTTCTTTTTCCAGGGAAGAGGAAAAGATGGATCTTTTGTTCCGGTTTGTGCAATACGCCGAACGGCAGGTAGTGCTTTTTGATGCGCTGGAAGATGCAGCGTTTACCACCGTGAATGATATGAATGGCCCGGGCACCCTGAAAAGCCTGCAATCGGAAGTAATACAATTCGGAAAAGAAAAGGAGCTGAAAGACAAGGCTGAAACTTTTAATATCCGTCTCGTTCTTACGGCGCATCCCACGCAATTTTATCCGGGAGCCGTTTTAGGCATTATACACGATTTAACAAGAGCCATTGCTGAAAACAATATCAACCAGATCAACATGTACCTGCAGCAATTGGGCAAAACACCCTTTTTCAAACAGCAAAAGCCAACGCCTTTTGATGAAGCTGTAAGCCTGATCTGGTATCTTGAGAATGTTTTTTATCCTGCCGCAGGCAGAATTATTGCCAATATCAAGACCAATATGCCTGAAGTAGTTTCCATTTCCAATCCTATTATCCGTATGGGCTTTTGGCCGGGAGGAGACCGGGATGGAAACCCGTTTGTAAAAGTTGATACTACTCAAAAAGTGGCAGGGGCATTAAGGGAGAGCATTTTAAAATCATATTACCTGGATGTAAGGAGGTTGAAAAGAAGGCTTACTTTCAAAGGTGTTGATATGCCATTGCAGCAACTGGAGGTGAAGTTGTACAATAACCTGTTCGTTCCCGGGCATATCAGTGATCTTACAAAGGAAGATATACTGGCCACCCTCAATGCTATTCGTGAAACATTGATCTATCAGCACAGCGGGCTGTTTGTGGAGCTGGTGGAAAACCTGATTAATAAAGTAGAGGTATTTGGCTTGTATTTCGCATCGCTCGACCTGCGCCAGGATAGCAGCGTACATACTAAAATTGTTGAAACAATAGCCGCGAAAACCAGCATATTGCCCAGTAACTATGGATCGCTTTCTTCGGTTGAGAAAATAAAGGCGCTGGTAAAAGTATCTGAAACTGCCGATCCTGAACTGCTGACCGATGAGGTGCATAAGGATACGCTTTGTGTAATGAAGGCGTTGAGGCAGATACAGGCTGCCAATGGAGTAGAAGGCTGCGACCGTTATATCATCAGTCAGTGCAACAGTGCCTTGAGCGCTATTGAGGTGTACGGGTTGTTTTTAATGAGCGGATGGAAGCCTGAAGAGCTGAATGTAGATATTGTTCCCTTGTTTGAAACGATAGACGACCTGGAACATGCTGCGGCCATCATGGAGGAATTATATACCCTGCCGCAATACCGGGAACACCTGGAGCGCAGAAAAAACAAGCAGACGATCATGCTTGGCTTTTCCGATGGTACGAAAGACGGCGGCTACCTGATGGCCAACTGGAGTATCTACAAAGCAAAAGAAGAACTGACTGCTATATCAAGACAATACGGTATTAATGTGGTGTTCTTTGATGGCAGGGGAGGCCCGCCTGCGAGGGGCGGGGGTAAAACACATAAATTTTACGCTTCGCTGGGAAAGAATATTGCCAACGAAGAAATACAGCTTACCATACAGGGACAAACCGTAAGCTCAAATTTCGGTACCATTGACTCTGCCCAGTTTAATATTGAACAACTGATCAACGCGGGCATTTCCAACGATCTTTTTGCATCGCAAAAGCTGGCGCTTAAAGATGCTGAAAAAGAACTAATACAACAATTATCGGAAATAAGCCTGGACGCTTATATGGAGCTGAAGAACCACCCTTATTTCCTTGAATACCTCGGTCATGCAAGCCCGTTGCGTTTTTATGCTGAGACCAATATAGGCAGTAGACCCGCAAAGCGTGGCGGAGCGGGTAAGCTTTCACTGAAAGACCTCCGGGCCATTCCTTTTGTTGGAGCCTGGAGCCAGTTAAAGCAAAACGTAACCGGCTATTTCGGAGTGGGTACCGCCTTTGAAAAGATGGAGAAAGCCGGCAGGTGGGAAGAGGTGAAACATTTATACGATCATTCCACCTTTTTCAAAACGCTGATCGGCAACTGTGAAATGTCGATGAAGAAAAGTTTTTTCCCGATGACCACTTTTCTTTCCAAGCATCCTTTGTATGGCGAGATATGGAATAAGATTTATGATGAATACGAACTTACCAAAAAGTATATATTTAAATTAACCGGCAAAAACGAATTAATGGCCGATTACCCTGTTGAGCAACTATCGGTACAAATGCGTGAAAGGATTGTATTACCCCTTGTTACGATACAGCAATATGCTATTACAAAAGTGCGCGAAATGGAAGAAGCGATGCTTCAGTCTCCTTATAAAAAAACATATGAGAAGCTGGTAATGCGTTGTTCATTCGGGATTATCAATGCCGGAAGGAATTCGGCGTAGGGAGCTATGCGATGAGCGATCAGCATTCAGCCATCAGCGGCCGGTTTATGGTTTATAGTTGAGTAAACAAACCTGTAACTTGTAACAAAGGTATAAGGTGTAGGGGGTAGTATTAAACTTGTAACCAGCAACTTGCAACCCGTAACAGCCATCAAATCTCGAATTTCAAATCTCAAATTTCAAATCAAAAATCCTACCTGGTTTCTTCATCGGTTTCGGCAATCTGGTCATTTTCCCTGCCGGTAGATTTATTGATTGCATCATGGGGATCGCTTTTCAATTCGTGTGTCTTTTTGTTATACATCCCATCCAGCTCATCTATTATTGTACCCTTCCACAAAGGGGTGCCGATGAAATAAGCGGCTCTTCCTATCATGTGCGCGGCTATGGGCGCAGTAATGAACAAAAAGAAAATAATGGCGATGGATTTTGTTGTTACGGAGGCGTCATCGGGGAACATGATCGCCGCGCAGATCAGCAATAAGCCCACACCCAGGCTGGAGGCTTTTACTGTTACGGAAAGCCGCAGGTAAAAATCGGGCATCCTTAATATACCTATAGACGCGAACAGTATCGCGAGCGCGCCTGCCGTGCTCAGTATCGCTAAAATAATATTAATCATCTTTCTGTTTTTCTATGTAATAAGAAAATGCAATGGTTCCCAAAAAGGCGATCAGCGCCAGTATGATGGCAACATCCAGCAATACCTTCTGGTTCTGACGTATGCTGTATACCGTAATAATTCCTATGCCAATCGTAATAATGAGATCGAGCGCAATAACACGGTCTACTATTGCCGGCCCTCTGAACAGGCGGATGAAAACCAATATGACGGAGATCGTCAGTATCGGTAAAATCACAAAGTCGAAATAAGTTCCTAATGTCATCGCAATATCTCCAGTAACCGGCGTTCCATTCCGGTTTTTAATTCGTTTATAAAAGCTTCCGGGTCGGTAAGGTACATAACGTGAATGTATAAAGCCTTTTTGTCTTCACTCACATCCAGTATCAGTGTGCCGGGGGTCAGTGAAATTAATGTTGACAGTACATTTATTTCAAAATCCGATTCCGTATTCATGGGGTAGCGAACAATACCGGGTCTGAAGAAGTATTTAGGTGTTATTACATCATATGCTACCTGTATATTGGCCTTGAGCATCAAATACAAGAAATAAAAAACAAAGCTGAATATTTTAGGGAGGCGGTAAAAATAACGGCGGTCTTCTTCTGTTCTGTTCATTATCCACAAAACAAAAAAGCCTAATAAAAAGCCGAATACGAAACCGGAGTAGGAAAGCGCTCCGGTTAATGCTACCCAGATAAAGGATAACAGCAGGTTCATTAAAAAATTCTTTATCATACGCTCACAGTTTATTTTTTTAATACCGCTTGTATGTATGAACTTGTATCTATCAGCTCACTTGCTATTCTGTCGGCTACCTGTATAATCGTTTCTGCGTTTATTCCTATATATACGGACACCGATCCCAAAATACCGATGGGCAATACCAGTAATATCTTTCTATATACGGGTAGAGGACCAAATTTATCTTCTACTGTAATACCCGGCGGTGTTTCTTTCCAGAACGCTTCTGCCCACATTTTCGCGATCACATATAAAGTAGCCAGGCTACCGATGATCAGCGCCGCGATATATACATACTGGTGCTGGGAGAATGAATCCCTGAATAAATATATTTTCGGCCAGAACCCCGACAGGGGGGGGATGCCTACCAGAGAAAAAAGGACTATAGCGATCAGCAATGAAATTTTAGGGTACTCACGGTACAATCCCCCCAGCTTTTCCATGCTCATTGTTCCCCTTAACTGCCGGATCAGCCCGGCAATTAAAAACATATTGGTTTTAACCATGATGTCGTGGATCAGGTAAAATACGGTTCCTATCAGCGCTGCTTTGGTGAACATGGCTATGCCGCCTACCATAAAGCCTATATGGCATACAATGAGGTAGGAAAAAAGCCTGCGGACAGATGTTTTTATGAGCGCTCCGAAAGCGCCTGTTAATATGGTCAGCACCGCGATGGTCATCAACAGTTTTTTGGTAAAATCATCGGGGATGAATATGAGGCTGTTCACCCGCAGCATTGCATATATGCCTACTTTGGTCAGTAATCCGCCAAAGGTTGCAGCCACCGCCGAAGGAGGAGTATGATAGGATGAAGGCAGCCAGAAGTACAAAGGAAACACCGCCGATTTGATGCCGAATCCTAAAATAAAAAATACGGATGTAATGCCAACCAGCGACCTGTTTTCTACTTCCTGTATTTTGGTTGACAGATCGGCCATATTTAACGAGCCCGTAATGCCATAAAGAATCCCAATGCCGGTTAAAAAAAACATAGAAGCCAGTATATTCATGGCCATGTACTTTACGGCGCCTTCCAACTGTTGTTTTCTCCCGCCCAGCGTCATTAAAACAAAAGAAGAAATGATGATCACCTCGAACCATACATACAGGTTAAAGATATCGCCCGTTAAAAAGGCGCCGTTCAGCCCCATCAGCAGGAAATGAAAAATAGGGAAATAACCATACAGCATTCTTTGCCTGCTGATGCCCATAGAAGAAAAAATCGAGACTGAGAATCCCGCGATGGATGTTAGCAATACCATGGTGGCGGATAACAGATCTGCCACGAATACTATACCGAATGGCGCCGCCCAATTTGCCGCGTTCAACGTATAAGTGCCATGCAGGTATACCTGCTGAAATAACACGATGGCTATGATGAGACCGACAAGCGCGCCGCCAACTGAAAGGATACGCTGGGTTACGGTTTTACGCCACGCAATCAGTTGAAAAATTGCTATGAATAAATGAATAAAAACAGATGCTAAAATATGGTTGCCTGTCATATATCTTCTTCCTCCGGTGTATTTAAATTATCCAAATCGTCGGTTTGTACCAGCGCGTATACTCTTTTGAGCAACACGATGGCGAATGCCGTAAGGGCAAAACTGATCACAATAGCCGTAAGAATAAGTGCCTGCGGAACAGGATCGGCGTATATGCCGGAAAATGTATCGTGATCCGCATCTATAACCGGAGGACTGCCTTTAACTATTGACCCCAGTACAAAAATCAGTATGTTGGTGGCGCTTCCCAGTAACATAATACCCAGAAGCAGCTTAACCATGCTTCTCCTTAAAATGAAATACACACCGCCCGCGTAAAGCAGCCCCAGCACTATTATCAGTAATAACTCCATACGCTAGTCGTCTGTTAAGGAAATAGTGAACAAAATGGTTAATACTACCCCTATTACTACAAGGTATACTCCAATATCGAAAAACAGGGAAGACCCGATCAGGCCGATCAATGGAAACTTTTCCTGCACCCAAAGCCCCGTCATAGGCGGTAAGCCGAAAAACAACGGGAGTATAACGCTAAATGCAGAAATTCCCAACCCGACCGGTATCAGGGATAACGGCTTTCGCCCGAGCAATTTCATGGTAGCATCGGTTCCGTTGGTAAAGCTGTGCAGCACAAACGCAATCGAAGCCACAAGTCCCCCCACAAAACCTCCGCCGGGATAATAATGACCGCGCAATAAAAGAAAAATGGAGAACAATAATAGTATAGGCAATAAATATCTTGTTGCTGTTTGTAAAATGATACTTCGCATGGTTATTCTTTTTCCGATGTTTTTAATCTCAGCCTTAATAAGCTGTATACTCCAATAGCGGCTATGCTCAATACTACTGTTTCAAACATGGTATCAATGCCCCTGAAATCAACCAGGATAACATTCACCACGTTTTTGCCTTTTGCCAGGATATACGAATTGTTTGCATAAAACTCACTGGTTTGTGTGCTGATAGCTTCGTGATGCACCTGCAAGGCCACCAGGCTCAGGATAACACCAAATCCCAGCGATACGGCTATGTCCCTGTATCGTTCCCATGTGGTTGCAAGATTAAGGAACGGAGGAAGTTTATACAATACCAGCACGAATAATACAGTGGTGAGCGTATCAATGGTGAACTGCGTCATAGCCAGGTCGGGAGCGCTGTAAAATACGAACATCAAACAGGTACAATATCCTATAATGCTCATAGATACCACGGCGGTTAGCCTCGACTGTGTTAATATCATCATGATCAATGCGCCTATTAAGATAGCCACAACAGCTATTTCGTAAATACTGAGCATAGCCAAACCGTAAAAATCAATTTTTATAGGCCCGCTTAGCCATAGCTTATAGGCAAGCAGCATTTCCGCGAACAGGAGGATTTTTAAATGATAAGAGCGTAAATAGCCGTTATGGAATTTACCGGTATACCAGGTGGAAAAGCTGAAAATGCCGTTTGCAAACCTGTTCAATATAAATTCCGGAGACAATGGGTTAAACTTCTGAATGAAATATTGCTTTTTATCAGAGGGCTTGTTTATATAATACAAAAATGTGCCTGCAGCCAGTGTGGCCAGGCTCAGCAGCAATACAAGGTTAAACCCGTGCCATAGCTTTAAATGAAGCTGTGTATCTGAGCCAGATATGGCATTGGCAGCCTGGAGTGAAAACAGTTGTCCGGCAATACCTGGTACACACCCAAACAATACACCCAATAAAGCAAGCAACAAGGCCGGCAGCCATAAGGAGGTATAGGGTAAATGTATTTTTTCAAATTCAGCAGGCAATTTTCCGGCAAAGGGCCTGATGCCGGCCATAAACCCTGCGGCAACCAATGCTATATTGGTTGTTACGGCCAGCGTTGTCAGTATGAATGATGAAGATGTTCCTGCGTGCAGGGTAGCCTCATAAATAAGATCCTTTCCAATAAATCCAAAAGTAAGCGGCATACCTCCGCTGGACAGCGCTGCCAATAGTCCTGCAACAGCAACCGGTAATAAAACTTTCCTGAGTCCTGCAAGTTTTGTTATGTCGCGGGTATGTGCTTCATGATCAATGATGCCGGCAACCAAAAACAAAGTGGCTTTGTACAATGCATGTGCCAGTATAAAAACGCTTGCCGCAATGATTGCATCGCGCGTGCCGAGACCTATTAAAAATGTAAGTATGCCCAGGGCCGAAATGGTGGAATAAGCTAAAATACTTTTCAGGTCGGTGCGCAGTAAGGAGTGGCAGGCTGCATATACCATTGTAAAGCCTCCTGCTATCATTAAAGTGTTGCTCCACCAATCTGTACCTCCTAATATGGGGTTAAAACGGGCCAATAAATAAATGCCTGCTTTCACCATCGTTGCGGAGTGCAGATAGGCCGAAACCGGCGTGGGGGCCCTCATAGCGCTTGGAAGCCAGAAATGAAAGGGGAATTGCGCTGATTTCGTAAAAGCGCCCATCAATAATAACCCGACCACCAGTGGATATTGCGGATGATGAATAATGGTATTCCGGGAGCTGACCAGTTCCGAAATAGTATATGTGCCGCTGATGTTACCCAGCAGTATAAGCCCGGCGAGCAGGAAAAAGCCGCCCATTCCTGTAACGGTCAGCGCGGTAGTAGCGCTTTTACGGGATGCGGGCTCGTTGTTGTTGAACCCAATTAAAAAAAAGGAACTGATACTGGTCAGCTCCCAGAAAATGAAAAGCAGGAAGATATTGTCGGATAGCACAATGCCCAGCATGGCAGACATAAACAGGCACAGGTATCCAAAAAAGCGATCCAGGTAAATATGGTTTTTCAAATAAGAGCGGGCATAGAAAAATATGGCTGTACCAATTCCTGTAATGAGCAGGGCAAACAGGAAAGAGAGCCCGTCAAGGCGAAAATCCAGGTTCATGCCAAGCGATGGTACCCAGGCAGTGGACTGATGTATCTGTTCTCCTGAAGAGATTGCGGGGATGTATTGTAAATAATATATGAATAAAGCTGCCGGCAACAAAGGCAGCAACAGACTCCATTTAGATTTGAGAGGCTTGCCGAAAGGCAGCAACAACAGGGATCCTATTAAACCAGATAAAACTGTAAACAACATGCAATGCCGATTATTTTCGATTGCGCTAAAAATAAGGAAAACATCCAGTTTTACCTGAAATAAAAAAGCCCTCCATAGAAATGGAAGGCTTTAACGATTGCTTGCCCTATGAAAAACTTTGAAATATTTTTATGGATTATAATTTCTCATCGTGTTGTGTGATGTCCAACCCGATTTCTTCTTCTTCAGCAGATACCCTGAGCGGATGAATGATATCTACGATCTTAAAAACAATAAAACCCATTACAATGGAAAATACCACAACAATCAGGCAACCCAGCACCTGCTTCAGAAAGAAATCTGTGCCGCCGTACAGCAATCCGTCTGTGCCGGCGCTGTTAATTGCTTTGCTCGAAAAAATGCCGGTACAGATCATACCAATGATGCCGCCGATTCCGTGACAGGGAAATACATCTAATGTATCGTCGATGCCGGTTTTGCCTTTCCAGTAAACAGCAAGGTTAGAACCAATGGCAGCAATAAAGCCGATGAAACAGCTTTGTGGCAAACCAACAAAGCCAGCCGCGGGTGTAATGGCAACCAGTCCAACCACAGCCCCTATACAAAAGCCGAGTGCAGAAGGTTTTCTGCCTCGCATGGCATCAAAGAATATCCAGGAAAGACCGGCAGCGGCAGAAGCTGTGTTGGTATTGGCAAAAGCGTCTACCGCCAGGCTGTTGGCGCCTAAGGCAGAACCCGCGTTAAACCCAAACCAGCCAAACCACAGCAAACCGGTACCCAACAGCACATACGGAATCCTTGCAGGCTTTACTTCGGCTTTTTCAATAAGCGATTTACGCTTTTTAAGCACAATAGCGCCGGCCAATGCGGCACAACCGGCGGATATGTGCACAACAGTACCACCCGCAAAATCAAGTACGCCCATTTTTGCGAGTAATCCGTCGGGATGCCAGGTCCAGTGGGCGATAGGAGCATAAATAAGCAGACTGAACAATATCATGAATAGGACATAAGAAGTAAATCTTACACGCTCCGCTGTTCCGCCTACCACCAGCGCGGGTGTTATGATCGCGAACTTCATCTGAAACAACGCGAACAGTAAAATAGGAATGGTGGGAGCCAGGCTCCAGGGTGCATGTCCGTTGATATTTTTCATGAAAAGAAACTCTGAAGGGTTTCCTAAGAAGCCCCCGATGGAAGTTCCGAAAGCAAGCCCGAAGCCGATCACTAACCACAAGATGCTGATCAACCCCGTAGCGATAAAGCTTTGCAGCATGGTAGATATTACATTCTTTTTACCAACCATGCCCCCGTAAAAGAAAGCAAGCCCCGGGGTCATGAGCAATACCAGCGCGGCTGAAATAAGCACCCACGCGATATCGGGGAAACTATAAACTTCCGCGCCATCAAAGTCTGCAACCAACGGTACAAATATGCCGATGACAGAAAATAAAGCCAGCAGCAAAAAAGGTATTGAGTTACTGATTTTAGTCATGTTAAAAAAGGTTTTGGGATTTAGAAATGAATAATAGCAGCCAGCAAAAAGGTGCCTGTTGATTTTTGAGAAGGGGTTTCGTATGAATCTCCCTTTTTATGGAATATCGGGTCTTTTGCACTGTCGAGCCTGAACTCAGGAATGATGATGATGTTTTCGTGGGGTTTGATATTGAGTGATAATGTGGTTTGAACAATGCTTGTGTTGAATCCTATCACGCTTTTTTTGTCGTCGAGGTATTCACCGCGGAGGGTAAGTCCAAATTTATCTGAAGGATCTACATTTATATACAATGCGGAACCCCACCAGGAGTCGGATTCACCACCTTCGGGCTTGTACATTCTAACAGTACCATCATATCCCAGGCTGAATTTGTCGGATATTTTCCCGGTAGCGGTCAGGCCTACCTGGTTGCCGGTGCCATTGTCAAGATCTTTGCCGCCCGCGTAATTCAGGAAAGCGCTGAAATTGTCGAAAGTAGCGCTGAATTGTGCCAGGAAATTCTTTTTGGCAAAACTGGCCGATAGATAGTCAGTTGGATTGGCTACGCCGACCATTAAGCCAAAGTTGTCGCCCAATCCAAAATCTGCTTTAATGCCTGTGTGAGAAAATGGACCATAAGAGAACATATAGCTCATGCTATAGTTGCGGTTCAACTGGGGGTCAAGCACCTCATAACCTATATGCGTACCCCATTTACCCATAGTGAACTTGATCTTATCCGTAGGGGAGTAGCTTACATATGCCTGCTTGATGGCCTGTAAAATGCCATCGTCTTCTGCATAAGAAAACTCCCTGGCCCTGGAACCAAATCCCAGGTCTACTGTAGCTGAAATTTTACCATAGGTATAGTCTGCTTTAAGAGAAGCCATTCCCAGCTCAAAAGAGTTTTGAGAATTGGTAAAGCTTGTGTGGTTATTAAAGGGATGATTTCCATCATCGTCGGTTACGTTTTTGGGGTTGCTGAAATTATAGCGGTAATAGGCATCCACAAAACCGGAAATGGTGAATTCACTTTTTTTAGCAGTTGAGTCCTGTGAGAATACATGGGAAAAGGGAGCCGTGATCACGGCCAGTGTCAGAAATTTTCTTAACATTGCAGTTGATTTTAAGTGTTAAATGAAAGGGTACAGTTTCAAACCTGGTCAGAGGTTTATTCAAAACTGTACCTTTTCCTTTATTGAAAAGCCTACAGTAGCTTTCTTTAATTATTTAAATAGCTTCTTCTTCCTGGATTTTGCCATTGCTGTGTACCAATAGCGTACCCTGGAGATATTTTTCATTGTGTTGCGTAGCGTCCAGTCCAAGCTCTTCTTCTTCCGCGCTTACACGCAGCGGTAAAATAAAGTTGATGAATTTGAAAATGATGAATGATACCGCGAAGCTGTATCCAACGGCTACTAACATGGCTTTTAGCTGGGTAAAAAAGAAAGCACTGTTGCCATAAAACAATCCATCGGTGCCGGCGCTGTTTACCGTGGTGGTTGCAAAAATGCCTGTTAAAAGCATACCTACCATACCGCCAATGCCATGGCAGGGAAATACATCTAAAGTATCGTCGAGCGTTGATTTTTGTTTATAATACACTGCGATATTTGAAATGATGGCGGCAATCACCCCAATAAAGATGCTTTGAGGAATGGCTACGAAACCTGCGGCAGGCGTAATAGCAACCAAACCTACTACAGCGCCGATACAGAAACCAACAACAGACGGCTTTTTACCTCTTACAACGTCGAAGAACATCCAGCCCAAACCTGCGGAAGCGGCGGCAACATTGGTAGTTACAAAAGCGGATACTGCCAGGGAGTTGGCTCCCATTGCCGAACCGGCGTTAAAACCGAACCAGCCAAACCAGAGTAAACCTGTACCAATCAAAACATAGGGAATGTTAGCAGGTGGAATTTCTTTATGTTCCATGTGCGATTTTCTGCGTTTTAATACCAATGCCCCGGCTAAGGCCGCACAACCGGCAGAAATGTGTACAACAGTACCGCCTGCAAAGTCAAGCGCTCCCATTTTGAACAGGAATCCATCGGGATGCCAGCTCCAGTGCGCTAAAGGCGCATACACCAATATGCTGAATAAAGCGATGAACAGAATGTACGAAGTAAAGCGGATTCTTTCTGCCACGGCGCCCACTACCAGTCCGGGAGTAATAATAGCAAACATGAGCTGGAAAACAGAAAACAACGATTTAGGAATGGAAGGAGCTCCCCCCCATGGTTCACCTGAATTTACATCTTTAAAGAAAAGGTGTGTGGCAGGGTTGCCTATAAAGCCGCCTATGTCCTCGCCAAAACAAAGGCTGTAACCAACAAAAATCCAGAGCACACTCACCACTCCGGCAGCTACCACGCTTTTCATCATGGTGGATATTACGTTTTTGCGATGCACCATTCCCCCGTAAAAAAAAGCGAGCCCGGGAGTCATTAAAAACACCAGTGCCGCGGCAACCACTATCCATGCTATGTCAGCGGGATTGTATTGAGCCGTATCACTAAAGTCTGCAACCGGTTTAACAAAAACAGCAGCCAGTGCTATGGCTGCCAGTATCAGGAAGGGGGCAATCTGTTTTAAAGTTCTTTTGGCCATTGGAACAGTTTTAAATTAAAATTTTAAATATTTAATTATTATTCAACAAAACTAATGATATTTTGTATTTAATAAAGGAATTTTATTCACATATTAATATTTTTAATTTAAATAGAAGTTTTATTTGATTTCTTCTATTCTTGCCCGGTTTTTTAGTTTATTCTATTGATTATTAACAATTTTAAGAGTTTATTTCTATACAGTAGCTTAAATATTTGAATCTTTTAAATCAATGTTTAAAAGATAATTGATATTATTCACAGCAAATTGACAATTTGTATTTTGTATTGATTTTTTTTATATGTATTTGTTTTCCTGAACTTAAACAGCAGCATAAACAGAAAGCCCGGCTGAGTGAGCCGGGCTTTCGCGCAAACAGTATATATAAAATATTAATAGTTGAAGCTAACCGCTCCTTTCTTTAAATCCTGGAGTTCCGATTTTAATTTTTCAATTTCGCCCTGTTGTTCTTTTAAAGCGGCTACCAAAACAGGGATCAACCGGTCTTCGTCTACAACTTTAATAGTAGCATTGCGGTAAGCGTTTTTCCCGTACATATAGGAGATGGTTTTTTCTTTAACCAGTTCCGGAAATACAGCTTCTACTTCTTCAGCAATAAAGCCATATTGTTTCCCTTTCTGCAGTTTAAGGTATTTGAAGCTGTTGATATTGTACTCGTATTTTTTAGGTTGAAGCTGCATCAGCTTTTGTAATTGATCTTCCATAGCGGCAATATTCTTTTTTACCTCTGTATCAGGAATATCCTGCGCATTTACGATATGGGTACCCCAAACGAATACTGCTAAAAGAAATGATTGTCTGATATAAGTGTTAAACGATTTCATATGAATGATTTGAAATAAATTAAGCAATAAATAATAATGGCAACCGGGAGTTGTAATAACAAATAAACCCGGAAAGGGTGTGCGTAATTAAACGGGCACACTTACAAAAATGAACGGAGATGATCTATGCCTGTTCGGGAGGAGGAGTAAAAACGGGGACAAATGCATTTTGCGACCATGTAGTATGGTCAGACTGAAACTTAATCTTGTTGTGATGAGCAGCCGACAACTGAAATTCAAAGCCATGTCTTTCTTCACCTATTAATTCTCTCTCTGCAGCTTTATTTTGTTCGCCTGCATTTTCAGCTTCAGTTTCGGCCATCGCTTCCATGGCATCCTGCTGCGAAAAACGTGCTGATAAAAAAGGAAGGGCAGGTTGCAATACTTTGATAATGAAAATCATCATCAAAAATAAAATTGCAATATGCGTCATGCACTTTTTCATAAGTGAGCCAAAAGTAAAAAAAGACAAATTCACTTCAAAAAAAATAACTCATTTTTTAGCACGCAAAATGCTAAAATTCAATGTGTTATTTGATAATTAAGAAGTACGGAATTATACAGCGACCATAATTTTTGAAAGATTTTGACGAAACAGCTCATTATACCGGCTAATGTGTCCCCAAAAAATAAAAAAATAAAAACAGCTATCCAAAAAGGAACGAAAAGCCGCTTAAAAATTCACATAAAAAGATAATTTCAAGTGTTTGGTTTTTGTAAAAAATTATTCCGGAAAATACGTTCCAAACCAGCTTATTATTTTTCCAAATAGGCTTACAGCTATTTCCGGGCGTAACTCATGTTTTTCTCCCGGGTACAGTTCGAGCGATGAGGGAATCTGGAGCGATTTCAATTGAGCATATAATTTTTCGGATTGGCTTACAGGCACCAGCTCATCTCCCGTACCGTGGAAAATGAGAGTAGGTACTCCTGTTCGTTTGTTCAGATGAAAAAGAGGGCTCGCTTCTTTTACAATCTGCGCGGCGGTATCGTTTGTTGCCAGGAAGTTTTCGATGATGGCATTGCTTTCTGTTCCTTTACCGCGTATCAGCTTATCGCTAAGATTTGTCGGGCCAAAAATATCCACCACCGTTTTAACCTGTTTTAAAGAGTCATATCCGTAAGCATACAACAAGGCGAGATGCGCGCCGGCACTGGCGCCCATTAAAGCAAAGCTGGTTGTGTCATATTTCCATTCTCCGGCTTTGGCTCGCAGGAAAGCCAGCGCTTTTTTTACATCGTCAATTTGCGAAGGAAAAATATTCTTCCCTTCTTTAACCAGCCTGTAATTGATGGATGCCACCACGTATTTTCTTTTCCCTGCCAGCTCATTGACCAGCATCAGCGGGAATTCTTTTTTATCGCCACGTATCCAACTGCCACCGTGGATATACACAATTACTTTGGTGTTGCTGCTTCTTTCTTTAGGTAGGTGTATGTCCATCAGGTTGTCGTTACCCGGCGCTTCTCCGTATGATATATCGAGCAGTGAATCATATTCCTGTTGCGGTGCACTTTGAATTGAACGGACCGGAAAGCCGGATAAGGTACCTGCAGCCGGATAGTGAATACAGAAACAAAGCAACATTAATTTTATCAGATGCATATGTATTTTGTTTACAGGTTTCAGCAATCCCCTGTTTTGGGCATCGTTCTTACACAGTTTGGTTATAGTTCACTGCGTATACATGTTTAAAATTTGCAGCATTATTTTAAACAGCACAACAATGAATACAACGCATAAAATAAACGCGGATGCTTTGAGAACTATTTTACGAAAGAGCGAATTAAACAAACCCGGAAAAAAAATTCTTTTTGCCTGTGTGCCGGCTGATGGTCATTTTAATCCTTTATTACCTCTTGCAATACATCTTTTGAGCGAAGGTTACGATGTAAGGTGGTATACTTCAGAAAATTATGCAAAAAAAACAGAAGCCGCGGGTATTACACACTACCCCTTCAAAAACGCGCTTGATATAAGCAGCAAACCACCTGCTGAATTGTTCCCGGAAAGGGAGCAGATCAAAAGCAAGATTAAAAAACTTGTTTTTGATATGACAAACGGCTTTGTGCTGCGGGCGCCGGAATATTATGAAGATATAAAGGAAATACACAAAATTTTTCCTTTTGATATTGTGGTCGCAGACTGCTTGTTCTTCGCTATTCCTTTTATAAAACACAACCTGGATGTTCCGGTGATATCCATCGGGGTTGTGCCGCTGCTGGAATCTTCCAGGGATATTGCGCCGCCCGGACTGGGGTTGACCCCGCCCGCCAGTCTTTTTCAGAGAATAAAATATAAGGCACTGCACTATATAACCACTGCCATGTTTAAAAAACCCACCGGCCTATTAAGGCAATTACTGAAGCAGTATGGCATTGCCATGAACATAAATAACATGTTTGATTATATGATCAGGGAATCTTCGTTGCTGCTGCAGATCGGAACACCCGGTTTTGAGTATAAGCGAAGCGATATAGGTAGCAATATCCGTTTCATAGGCGCCTCACTGCCTGCTGCCGGCACACAGAAAAAATGGTATTCACCAAAACTCCGGCAATACCGCAAGGTGATGCTGGTTACACAGGGAACGGTTGAAAAAGATATATCAAAGCTTATTGTCCCGGCACTCACCGCATTTAAAAATTCTGAATACCTGGTAATAGCCACAACCGGGGGATCGCACACGGAAGAGCTGCGAAAGCAATTCAATTATGAAAACATTATTATTGAAGATTTTATTCCTTTTGATGAAGTAATGCCGATAGCCAACGTATATATTTCCAATGGCGGATACGGGGGAGTAACATTCAGTATAAAGCATAAATTGCCTATGGTTGTTGCTGGCATTCATGAAGGGAAATCTGAGATAAATGCAAGAGTAGGATATTTCGGGATCGGTATAAACCTGCAAACCGAAAGACCGGCTCCACAGGCAATTAAAACGGCAGTATTAAAAATTTTTCAGGATGGTGCATACCGTGCTAATATACAGATACTGAGCGATGAATTTAATACATACAATGCAAACAGGCTGTGCGGCTCTTATATAGATAAAGCTATAGAAAAGCATTATCGCAACAGCTTTATTAAAAGTAAATGAAGTGAATACATCACGTAGGCTATTTTAAGGCGAATTGCTAACTTCAAGAAAAGGAAAATAAAATGTGGGACACAAATACCTATTGGTTTGACTTTGCCATGGTAAGCCTGATTTATGC
This sequence comes from Chitinophagaceae bacterium, assembly GCA_019638615.1. Taxonomy (GTDB): domain Bacteria; phylum Bacteroidota; class Bacteroidia; order Chitinophagales; family Chitinophagaceae; genus Agriterribacter. Next base: position 51,832 of record JAHBTL010000026.1, read on the forward strand.
TATTGGAAATATTCTTATGGGGCATTTTGAAGAGCACACTCCGAAATGGAGAAGGATTGTAAAATATTTACTATCCCTTGTTTTGATAATCGGGCTCGTTCACTTTACAAACAGGTATGTTGCCTACGGACTCATTGCACTCGTTGCCTTGTTTGGCTTATATGTTCATCTGGTAATATTACCAAAAAAAGGAATTAATGGCTGGACAGGAGAGCCCAAAGACAAATACTATGAATTTCGCGGGTGGAGCAAAAAAATAAAAAAATAAATCTGGCTCAACTCAACCCGGCAATAATGAGTGCTGCATTCACTGCAAATACACTACCGGAAGCTTTTCAAATATCACCTGACAGTTGCCCCGGCTTGTCAATGAAGTATTGTTTGAACAGTTAATTCCTAATGATATCAAAGGCTTCACCTGCCGCAAGTTGCTTTTAACAAAAACCTCTATGTGGGCAGGTTCGCAGTAATACGAGCGTGGTGTTTTACCGTCATGACTAAGATCACGAATGCATTTGCTCCCCCTCTTACCCATATTCGAGTTAGCAATTACGGGTTCAATCATTAAGCCGTGGCAAGTTGTATTCGTATTTTGCAGCTTTTGAATTGGATTCTTTTCTCTTTCCACACCGGCCCCATCACTGCTTTTCCGCTTACAAATACAAACGATTGGCTCCTTATCTTTGCGGCACATTTAAAAAGTAGCAGGATATGCGTGTAGCCATTAACGGTATGGGCAGAATAGGAAGGTTATTATGCAGGCGTTTATTGCAGGATCCGGATATATCGGTAACTGCCGTGAACGATATTATGGGAATTGAGAATCTTTGTTATTTATTAAAATATGATTCCCTGTACGGCAGCTATGCCACGCCTCTGTATATACAGGAAGATCGTATTGTATCAGGAGATAAAAGCTTTCGTGTTTTACAGCAGCCTGTCCCTTCGTTGCTTCCGTGGGAACAACTGGGTATAGATGTGGTAATTGAGTGCAGCGGCAGGTTTACAAGTGGTGAAAAAGCGGCGGAACATTTGCAGGCAGGCGCGGGCCGTGTGTTGCTGTCGACCACGGGATCAACAGATATACCGCTGATCATTTACGGGTTTAATCACCATAAGTTTACCCGCGATATTGCCATTGTTTCTCCCGGCGGGTGTATGACAAACTGCGCTACTCATGTGTTGTACATACTTAATTCAATAGGTGTTGAATCAGCCCATATTCACATGCTGCATTCCTACACGTCGCGCCAGTCGCTGGTAGATACCAGCCATTCGCAATACAGGAGAGGAAGGGCGGCTGCCGAATCTATTATTCCGGTAGAGATTGATCTCGCACAATCGCTGGAAAGATTATTGCCGCAGCTTTCGGGGAAAATCGCGACATCTTCCACCCGTGTGCCGGTTACCAATGGCGCAATGGGTGATTTTGTTGTCCAGATGAAAGAGGAAGTGACCCGTGCGCATGTAAATATGTTGTTTCAAAAAACAGCGGATATGGAATACAAAGGCATTATCGCGTATACCGAAGATCCGCTGGTGTCGGCTGATATTAAGGGCAATACCCACTCCCTCCTGATAGATGGCACGTTAACGGCTGTAGCAGGCAGGCAGGTGCGCCTGGTGGCATGGTTTGATAACGAATACGGGTATGCGGGCAGGATCATTGACTGGCTGCACTATATGAAAAAAATAAATTGATATACAATTCCTTAAAACTCAGATGGATGAAATATTTATTGTTGATCGCCGTAACAGTCGCTGCGTTAACTGCCAGTGCCCAGACACCCGAAGAAAGATTAACAAAGCTGGGAATTACCCTGCCGAAGGTATCTCCCCCTGTAGCAAGCTACGTAAATGCTGTCCGTTCGGGTAACCTGGTCTTTTTGGCAGGTAAAGGGCCGCTCAAAGACAACGGTGAATACATAAAAGGCAGGGTGGGGAAAGATCTTTCTATCGAAGAGGCGAATGAAGCCGCACGATTGACTGCTATCCAGCAGCTCGCCGTTTTAAAAGCGGAGTTAGGCTCCCTTCAAAAAGTAAAGCGCATTGTAAAAGTTTCAGGGTTTGTAAACAGCGCCGATGATTTTTACGAACAGCCCAAAGTAATAAACGGCTTTTCGGATGTGATGATACAGGCGTTCGGCGAAAAAGGAAAACACGCCCGCACCGCTTTAGGCGTAAACGCGTTGCCCTTTAATATGGCAGTAGAAGTGGAATTGATAGTGGAGGTAGTGGAGTAGGCGAGAGGGTTGTATTGAATTAAAGGAATATTGCCGAGGGAGAGCAGTCCCTGCAGTATGCAGGTTGGGATTGCTTCTCCACCGTAAAAAGAGGTTAATAATGGAAGTTTAATTCGGCGACTCACAAAACGGAACTGGCGAACCTTTGCGCTACTTCTTCTTTTTGGCAGCAGCCTTTTTAGACGCCGCTTTTTTTGCCGGGGCTTTTGCTTTTTTTTCTTTTTTAGCAAAAGCGCCTGGTACTTCAGCTTCAATGAATTGTTTTACCTCTTCCAGCGAAATGCCAGCCAGGTCATCGGCTGTATATTTAGCGCCATCCGCCTTTTTGGGGATCTTTACTATCTTTTTCCCGAATTTGATGATGGGACCCCACCGGGCGTTTTCCACCGATATTTTTTCATCGGCCCAGCGTTGTATATACCGGTTGCTTTCTTTCTCAATTTTTGCATCGATCAGCTCGTTCATCTCCGCCTGGGTAAGGCGCTCAAAATTGTACCTGCGCGGCACATTGATGAAGATGCCGTCCCATTTTATGAATGGGCCAAAACGTCCTGTACCTTTGGTAATGGGTTTGCCATCGTAAGTGCCGACCGGCGCTTCCGCTTTTTTCTTTGCTTCTATATACTGTACCGCTTTTTCAAGGTCAACGGAACCCAGGTCAGTTCCTTTAGGAATAGAAATGAAGTCATCACCCCATTTTACATATGGGCCGAACCTGCCTACATTCACAGATATTTCCTTTCCTTCGTATTCTCCTAACCCCGCCTGCGCTTTAAAAAGATCCATCGCCTCTTCAAAGCTGATGGTCTCTATACTCTGACCGGTAGGTATTTTCGCGAAACGGGGCTTTTCCTCATCATTCGTTGTGCCTATCTGCACCATCGGGCCATAACGCCCCATACGGGCTACAACCGGCTTCCCGCTTTCGGGATCTGCGCCCAGCTCTCTTTCACCCTTGATGCGTTCTGCCGTTTCAATCGTATTGTCAACATCTTTTTTGAAAGGAGTGTAGAAATCATCCAGCATTTCATTCCATTTCATCTTTCCCTGTGCTACATCGTCAAATTCTTCTTCAATCCTGGCAGTAAAGCCATAATCCATGATATCGTCAAAATACTGTTTCAAAAAATCGGTTACTACCAGCCCCAGGTCGCTGGGGAAAAGCTTTGATTTTTCCGCGCCGGTCGTTTCCTGTTCGGTGAGCTTCGAAATTTTATCGTTCTTCAGCAGTATGATCCGGTAATCTCTTTTTACTCCTTCTTTGTCTCTTTTCTCAACATATCCTCTTTTTAATATCGTGGAAATAGTAGGAGCGTAGGTGGAAGGTCTTCCTATCCCCAGCTCTTCCAGCTTTTTTACCAGCGATGCTTCCGTAAAACGCGGCGCGGGGCGCGAAAAACGCTCTATCGCTTTCATTTCCCTGAATACCAGCTGCTGGTTGATCTCCAGCGGCGGCAGCATGCCTTCAGCGGCTTCTTCCTCCATATCATCCTCGTCCCTGTCTTCGCGGTACACTTTTAAAAAACCTTCAAATTTCAATACTTCTCCCTGCGCGGTAAGCTCTTCGTTATTGGTGGAAATATTGATCTTTGCAATGGTTTTTTCCAGCTCCGCATCCGCCATCTGGCTTGCCATGGTACGCTTCCATATCAATTCGTACAGCTTGCGGCAATCCGCATCATCCACCGTTAACCTGTCCATCGCTGTCGGGCGTATGGCTTCATGGGCTTCCTGGGCCGATTCGTTTTTGTTTTTGTATTTGCGTACCTGCACATAATCGTTGCCGTATTGCGACCGTATCCTGTTGGTAATGTCACCAAGCGCAGTATCGCTTAGGTTCACACTATCGGTACGCATATAACTGATGTACCCGTTTTCGTACAGCTTTTGCGCCAGCAGCATGGTCCTGCTCACGGAGTATCCCATTTTGCGCGATGCTTCCTGCTGCAAAGTAGAAGTGGTAAAAGGAGCTGCAGGTGATTTTCTTGCGGGTTTTACCTGAATATCCCTTACGGTATATGTAGCGCCTGTACAGCTTTGTAAAAAAGCCTCGGCATCCTTTGCCTGGTTGTATTTGGCGCCTTCCGCTTTAAAAGTCACATCTTTATTGCTGATGTCCTTTGCTTCAAACAGCGCTTCTACTTTAAAGGTGCTGGCAGCATTAAAGGCATTGATCTCTCTTTCGCGTTCTGCTATCAGCCTTACAGCTACACTCTGCACACGGCCGGCGCTCAGGTTATTGCGCATGCTCATTTTGCGCCAAAGCACAGGCGACAATTCAAACCCCACGATCCTGTCGAGGATACGGCGCGCCTGCTGGGCGTTGACGAGGTTCATATCCAGCGTACGGGGCGATTGTACGGCAGACTGGATGGCAGGTTTGGTAATTTCATGAAAAACTATGCGCTTGGTTTTGGCGGGGTCCAATCCCAGCACCTCGCACAAATGCCAGCTGATGGCTTCTCCTTCGCGGTCCTCATCCGTTGCCAGCCATACCTCGCTGCTCTTTTTGGCCAGCCCTTTTAATTCCCTCACTACTTTTTCTTTTTCCTCCGGGATGATGTACCTGGGCTTAAAATGGTTATTGATATCAATGCCCATATCATTTTTCTCCAGGTCGCGGATATGCCCGTAGCAGCTTTTTACCTCGAAATTGCTGCCGAGTATTTTTTCAATGGTTTTTGCCTTTGCCGGCGATTCTACTATCAATAAATTTTTTGCCATGGTATTGGTTAAACTCTGTGACCGGGAAAATATTGCAGGTGTGTTCTTTTAAACGAAATCTTAGGGTACCATTCCTGTTACAAAGGCAACGGAAACCTGGTTTTGCTGATCCAAATAGCAACAAAGCCACCTGCCGGACAATGTTTTCCCGCTCTAAAATTGCTGCAATATTAAAGTAAACAGTCAAAAAACAAAAAAAACAGGCAATTACAAAAAATCAAGGATATGATCCATTACCGCACGATCGCGGTAGATTTTACGATGTCCCAGCCCCCGGGTAACAACAAATTGCAAATGATTATGCTGGTCATTCTGAACCTTTTGGGCATCTGCAAAAGGTGTAATATCATCTTCTTCATCGTGCAGCCATAGAACCTTTGCCTTTATGTTATTCATGGCTCTCCGTATTGAATAGTATTGCGGGTTGATCCCTCCCTTTTGCTCTGTTATCTGCCCAAGCAGCGTCTTTATTTTTTTATTCAATCGTAATAAATGAGCAAAGTGGTCAATGGCCGATACGGTTTCGGTAGCAGGAGCAATCAATACCACTTTATTATTGCTGCTGTGGGGTAATTGTTCAAGCAGGTGTGCAAGCGCCAAACCTCCGAACGAATGGGCCATAAAGGCGTCAAAAGGGCCGAATTGACGACAGATGGCTGAAAGCGTTTGTACATATTCAGGCAGGGTAATGGTTTTTCCTTCACTTTTTCCATGCGCCTGCGCGTCAAACGCCACCACTTCATATTCTTTTTGTACCAGCCGGTCAGCATATATATCAAAATTGGTGGCGGCAGATTCAAATCCATGTGCAATTAAAATCTTTTTTTTGCCTTGTGCGTTCCAGCGGTAACCATGCAGCCGGTAGTCGTTCACGGTAATGGTCAACTGCTCAGCCTTTTTTATTATGGAGGATCCGGTAGATTGTTTCTTTTTTCGGGGAGTACAAAAAAGCGCGAAGGCCTTTTGCGCCGCTTTTCGAGGAGCCGCAAAAGAAATTACACGGAATTGAAGGCGGACGAAGGCAAGTGCTATTTTCTGCGATAATTTCATGATATTGTTTATCAGAAACACTGAACGGGCGGCAAATATACTGGTAAAGCATATTGACTAAAAGCCGGATATTATATTCACCTTATAATTTATACAATGAATATCGTTTTAATAGGGACAGGGAATGTTGCTTTTGTGCTGGGAAACAGAATACATACAGCAGGACATACCATTGTGCAGGTAGTGGGCAGGAACCGGGAAAAAGCAACCGGACTGGCCCGGATGCTGCATGCTGAAGCAACCGATGATTTTAAAAAAATACACCAGCAGGCAGCTATATATATTATAGCTATAACAGACGACGCTTTATGGACAATCAGGGATAGTTTGTCAATACAAAGCGGTATTGTATTGCATACGGCAGGGTCGGTGCCCAAAGATGTATTGCAGGGCCTGGGCAGCCATTACGGGATATTATACCCGCTGCAAAGCCTGCGCCGCGACCGGACTGAAATACCCGACATTCCATTTTTAATTGATGCCGACAATGATATTACCCTGGAAATAGTGAAATCGTTTGCGTCTGCTTTATCGCCCCTGGTGGAGCAGGCAGACGACAGCAAGCGGATGAAGCTGCATATTGGGGCTGTGCTTGTCAACAATTTTACCAATCATCTTTTTACGCTTGCCCAGTCTTTCTGCCGGCGGGAGCAACTGGATTTCCAATTACTGCTGCCGATTATCCGGGAAACCGCTGCCCGGCTGGACCAATATCCGGCAGCCACTATGCAAACGGGACCTGCCATCCGGAATGACAGGGAGACTTTGCAAAAACAAGATCATTATCTTGACAAATACCCCGAGATCAAAAGAATATACGAGGTGTTTACGGAAAGCATCCGGGAGTTCCACCCTGCTCGATAATTATATCCAGCCCTGTAAGATGCGTAAATGCCGGAAATATCTTATTGATAACGTCAGGGATTTCCTATTTCCGATTTAGGGCTTTACCTTCACCCCATGAAAATGATAGGCGCTTTTTTCAGACTTATCAGGTATCAAAATCTTATATTCATCGGCATTACCCAATGCCTTTTTTATTTCTGTATCCTCTACCCGGCCGTTCATCCCGGAGAGTTTTTTTCAGATGAATTAGCGCTTTTTATTCTTTTGGTATTGTCTTCCATTTTTATCGCTGCCGGCGGATATGTTATCAATGACTATTTTGACTTGAATATAGACCAGGTAAACAAACCCAAACGGATAGTAGTGGAAAAACTAATACACCGGCGCTGGGCTATTATCTGGCACTGGCTATTGTCTACGGCAGGCGTGGTAATGGGGTTTTATATTTCGTTTGTCACGCGTAACTGGCTGATCGGGTTTTCCAATGTAGCCTGTGTTTTACTGTTATGGGTATATTCAACCACTTTCAAAAAGAAATTGTTGTCAGGCAATATTATCATATCGCTGCTCACAGCATGGGTAGTATTTGTTGTGTTTTTTTTCATAGATCATTTTTCCTCCAATAGCATACCAGGCTGGCGCTTACACGGTGCTGTTGATAACGCGGTTCACCGGCGCACGATGCGGCTTACTTTTTTATACGGGGGATTTGCTTTTGTTATTTCGCTGATCAGGGAAGTCATTAAAGATATGGAGGACATCGAAGGGGATGCGCGTTACGGATGTAAAACCATGCCGATCGTTTGGGGAGTGCCTGTTGCCAAGGTATTTACAGGCGTATGGCTGATGGTGCTGACCGGTTCTTTGCTGGCTATCCAGTTTTACGCCATGTACCTGGGCTGGTGGTGGAGTATCCTGTATTGTACCTTGTTCATTATGGTTCCTTTACTGTGGATCACACGAAAGCTGTATGTTGCTGCGGTAGCGGCAGATTTTGCATACCTGAGCGGAGCGGTTAAGTTTGTAATGCTTACGGGCATCCTCTCCATGTTGTTCTTCAAATTGTATCATTCATGAAAAAAATAATCCTGGCTTCGCAATCACCCCGCCGCAGGCAATTGCTGGAGTGGGCGGAAATAGATTTTGATATCATTGTACAATCAACGGATGAATCGTATCCTGCCGGTCTTCCTCCTGATGAAGTTGCCATTTATATCGCAAAACAAAAAGCCATCGCGGTAAAAGAGAGCGAAGCCTATCTTCGTTATGAAAGCAATCTTTCCGTATTAGCGGCTGACACGATCGTTGTATGCGAGGGGGAAATATTGAGCAAGCCCAAAGACAGGCAGGACGCAGTACGTATATTAAGCCTGCTGTCGGGGAAGAAACATGAGGTCATTACCGGCGTTGTTATTTTAAGCGGCGAACAAAATCCTGTAGCATTTGCAGATACTACAGAAGTGTGGTTTCATGACTTAACCCGGGAGCAGATTGTTTTTTACATAGACAATTATAAACCGTATGACAAAGCCGGCGCCTATGCCATACAGGAATGGATCGGCGTTATTGGCATTAAAAAGATCAACGGCGATTTTTATAATGTGATGGGACTGCCCGTAAGCAGGGTGGTGAGGAGCTTGGAAATGTAAGGGCAAGGGCAGTGGATGGTTGAGAGTGGACAATGGACAGTTGACGATGATTTTTGATTTAGGATGACTATAAACTACAACCCACAAACGGTAAACAGTGCAATTTAAATTTCAAATTTCAAATCTCAAATTTCAAATCCACACCACAAATCAAAAACATTCCGTAACTTACTGTCTTAACCTTTTGTAACACACTTTTTTGCTATTACCTATGACCGAGAAACTTCTACAGTATATCTGGCAGATGCAGTACTTCAATAAAACCGATCTGCATACCGTCGACCAGGAACCTCTTACCATTCTTCATCCCGGATTTTTAAACAAGCACCAGGGCCCCGATTTTACTGAAGCTAATATTAAAATTGGTAATACCAGGTGGGCAGGAAATGTGGAGCTGCACGTAAAATCCTCCGACTGGAAGGCGCATCACCACGACAACGACCGGAACTATAAAAATGTAATCCTGCATGTGGTATGGAAAAACGATTTCAGTGTGAAAGACAGCAATGGAGTTGAATTGCCCGTGCTGGTACTGGAAGACAGGGTTCCGAAGCTGCTGCTTACCCGTTATGAAGAGCTGATGTACAGCCAGTCTTATATTCCCTGTGAGAAAAGCGTTGCAGCGGTGCCTGGTTTGATTTGGATGTCGTGGAAAGAAAGAATAATAGCGGAACGACTGGAAAGAAAAGCCATTACGATAAAAAAATACCTGGATGAGACCAGTTTTCATTGGGAGGAAGTGTTCTGGTGGATGCTTGCCCGCAATTTTGGTATTACCGTTAACAGCAACGTTTTTGAAGAAATAGCGCGATCGGTACCTGTTACCATACTGGCAAAGCACAAATTGCAGATACACCAGCTTGAAGCTTTTCTTTTCGGGCAGGCCGGCCTGCTGCAACAGCGGTTCCGCGAAAGCTACCCTTTAATGCTCCAGAAAGAGTTCCGGTTTTATAAAAAGAAATATGGCTTTAAGCGTGTAAGTCAGCCTGTTCATTTTTTAAGGATGCGCCCGCAGAGTTTTCCAACCATACGGCTTGCGCAGCTGGCTGTTTTAATTCATCGTTCCAGCCACCTTTTTTCGGAGGTGAAGCAGGCAACGGACCTGCAGGAGATCAGGAAGCTGCTGGGCGTTACTGCCAACGATTACTGGCATTATCATTACAGGTTCGATGAAGAAACAGCTTTTGCCGAAAAAACACTCGGGCATCAGATGATCAACAACATCCTCATTAATACGATTGTTCCTGTTGTATACGCATATGGGCACCTGAACAGTGAGGAAGCTTTCAAAAACAAGGCAGTGAACTGGCTGAACGATATTCCTGCTGAGGAGAACGCTATTACCCGGCAGTGGAAATTGCTGGGAATAACCAGTCAATCCGCTTTTGATTCACAAGCCATCAATGAACTGGCAAAGCGATATTGTTGCAATAAGCGTTGTCTTTCCTGTGCTGTAGGAAATGCTGTTTTAAAAAGAAGATAATAATCAATGAACGGGTATTTCGTTCCAGTTAAAAACCGTATTCACTTTTATATCCGGGTGAATGCTGTTAATGACAGGGCAGGTATGGGCCGCTCTTTCAAGAATGGTTCTTTGTTTTTCATCCGGCACCAGGGTTTCCGGAAAATGAAATGTTAAATTTATACCGCTTATCCGCCTGGGATCGCTCGCCATGATCTTCTCTACATCTACCTTTATTCCTGCAATATCCAGCTCCATGTCCCGCGCTTTAATACCCATGATAGTGAGCATGCAGCTTGCCAGTGAAGTAGCTACCAGGTCAGACGGGGAAAATCTTTCGCCTTTTCCCTGGTTGTCGGGGGGGGCGTCAGTTTCAATTACAGTTCCTGATTTCAGATGGGTGCAAACCGTACGTAAATTTCCTTCGTACACTACTGTTGAAGTCATTGTATTATTTTTGTTTAAATTTACGATTAAAGAACTAAAATATTCCACGTGAAGAAAATCATTGCAGTTGGTTTGCTTGTTTGTTTTACAGTTGCGGGGATTGCCCAGCAGGAACCGGGAGCACGTATAAAAAAAGAAGACAAGAAAAGGCAAAAACGGGAAAAAATCAACCAGTTGCTCAAGTTGGAAGAGGAGGGATTTCCTTCATTCAGGAAACAGAACGCTTTTGGCATTAAGCTGAATACAGACGGGTGGGGATTATCATATGAATTGGGCAAATCTAAAACTGTAACGCGTGCCGGTATTTACCAGATTGAGTTTAATGAAAAAAAACATCCCAAGGAAATAAAAACCAGTGTAGCATCTTCTGCCGGTGGATTTATATTTTTTGGTAACCCGTATGTGTATGGTAAGAAAAATATTTTTTACCAGTTAAAGCTTTCTGCCGGGCAACAATTATTGATCGGTGGTAAAGGCAATAAAAACGGGGTGTCGGTTTACGGAATCGGAACAGGAGGCGTTTCCCTGGGCTTTATGCGTCCTTATTACGTAGAAGTGCTGGATGATAACAATAAAAACAAGTATGTAAAATATGATTCTCCCGACAGCCTGCTTTTTATGGATCCGAACAGCATTATTGGCGGGGGCGGATTGACCAAAGGATGGAATGAAATGAAATTTGCGCCGGGGCTTCATGCTAAAACAGCTATCCGGTTCGATTATAACCGTTTTAATACCATCGTCTCTGCTATAGAGGGAGGGGTAAATGCAGAATATTATTTTAAAGACATTGAGCAGATGCTATACAATCCTACCCGCAAATTCTTTCTGAATGCCTATGTTTCCATCTTATTTGGCAAACGGAAGTAAGAGGGTTATTTTTGCGTTTCCGTAATTTTCAATTTATATTATGAGCGGATCTTGTGTTACTTTCCAGGAAACGGAGCCACGCGCTAAAAAGCCGGATTGGCTGAGGGTGAAACTGCCTATAGGAGAGGGGTACAAAAATGTAAGGAATTTAGTTGATACGCATAAGCTGCATACCATTTGCGAAAGCGGTAATTGTCCCAATATGGGAGAGTGCTGGGGAGCCGGAACCGCAACCTTTATGATACTTGGCAATGTTTGTACACGCAGCTGCGGCTTTTGCGCGGTGGCAACCGGGCGGCCCGAAGCCGTTGACTGGGACGAACCGCAACGGGTAGCCGAAGCCATTTACCTGATGAAAGTAAAGCATGCGGTGATTACTTCGGTAGACAGGGACGAATTAAAAGATGGCGGAAGCATTATATGGTACAATACCATTAAGGCTGTTAAAGCATTAACGCCCGGCACAACCCTCGAAACGCTGGTGCCTGACTTTAAAGGCGAAAAAGAGAATATTCAGCGCATCATAGAGGCGGCACCGGAAGTGGTGTCGCACAATATTGAAACTGTTGAGCGAATGACGCGCCAGGTACGCATACAGGCCAAATACTGGAGAAGCATGGAAGTGCTGAAATACCTGAAAGAAAACGGCATGCGTACCAAATCGGGCATTATGCTGGGGTTGGGAGAAACGCAGGAAGAAGTATTACAAACCATGCGCGACCTGCGCGCCAATGGAGTGGATGTAATTACCATTGGTCAATACCTGCAGCCAACACGGAAACATTTGCCTGTTCAGCGGTTTGTACATCCCCACGAATTTGATGAATATACAATGGCCGGTTACGAAATGGGATTCGATTATGTAGAAAGCGGTCCCCTTGTCCGTTCGTCCTATCACAGCGAAAGACATGTGTACAACGGGATCGGCAAACTGGAATGGGAAAAGAAAAAAGCTCTGACGGCACAGTAAAATCAAGCTCACATCACTCTTCTGCAGGATTCCCTGTACAATAATTTATAATACCGGCCGATTAATGAATAACATAGATGTTGTTTCTATCATCTTTTTAAAACACTCGTAATGCCCTGCCTTAAATTTTTATTGCTTCTTGGTTTTGTATGCCCTCTTATTGCTGTTGCTCAACGAACTACCAGGGATTTTGAAATAGAAATGCCTGAGGAAAAAATATCCGGCAGTCTTTATCATTCCATTGAATATATTGACGCACGTGCTGATACCAGTAACATGGGGATTGTGCAACTGGGCGCCTTTAATAAAAAGGCTCTGGTGGTTCCGCTGATTCCTTTTGACCGCCAGTTAAAAAAGCTGATGGATGTTTTAGCGGATGTTTCTTCAGGGCCTGATACACTTTTATTCCAGTTACGGCAATTAAGTTTTGCCGAGATCACAGGCGCAATGAGCGAAAAAGGATATTGCTATTTGCGGGCGGCATTGTATCACAAAAAAGAAGATACTTACCGGTTCGTTGATGCTATTGATACAGTATTACTTGTAAAATCTATGGATGTAACCAAAGCATTGTTCAGGAAAGGCAGTAAACTTATTGCTGAATTTATAGGGAAAAGCCTGTCAAAACCATCTTCCGCTGAAATAGTGTATTCTTATGCAGATGTGGTTCACATAGATAGTGTTGAAAAAAGAAAGCTCAAAGTGTATAATACGGATGCTTATACGGAGGGTGTTTACAAAACATATGAAACATTTGCCAATCAGGCGCCCGATTATGTGAATATGGATGCTGTGTTAAAAAACGACGACCTGTCGTCGGTTAAAGTGCAGAGCGAAAACGGGAAAATGGAAAAAATAAAATCAAAAGACATGTATGCTGTGGTGCACCAGGGAAAAATATTTGTAGCTACCGATTATGGTTATTACCCGGTTGAAAAAATAAATGATGATTTTTTATTTACCGGTAAAGCTAAAGTAGCGGCTTCAGCCGGAGATATGATTGCAGCCGGCATGTTTTTCGGAATAATAGGCAGCTTAATAGCCGAGAACTCAGCCAACGCAACCTTTGAGATGAAAATAGATCATATAAACGGAGGCTTCATCCGGTTAAGAGAAGTGGAGTCTTATTGATATCTGAATGTGTCGAAATGAAAATGTATTTTTAGCCCTCCTTTTTATAATATTCGTTTTTGCCGGTTCCCGGAACCTGTTAATCTATCTTTTCAATAAAACCGCTTTTTACCATCTTTCTGTAGTATTTGCTTAATGTCTTTAGCCGTCTCCAGTTTTGTATCTGGCCTTCTTTGGGCAAAGTAATATTCACAATTTCTATTTGTGTTTTGTTGGGTTTTATTTCGTGCAATGTATATTTAATATTGAGAATGGTATCAGGGAGTGAGCCATATTGATCCTGCAGGATAACATTGTCTGTTTGATAGTAAGACATTGTGCGGTGGTAAGATGGATTGTTATTTGCAGTTGAGTCGGCAGGATAAAAATCACAATTGTATCCCCAGGCTTTAATGGATTGGATGACAGCATCCATAGACATTTTGATCCTGTATTTTTTACCGATGTAGATGGTTCCCTGTGGCATTTCAGCCGGACGTACCATGGAAGTAGCGCAAAAGGCAACAAAGGAAATTGCCAGTAATGCAGCACGCATTGCGGGAAACACCCAGGCAGCGCAGGATTTCGTGATAAGGTGGCGATGGATCAGGTGATGGCTGACCCATAAAACCGGGAGCGCGGTATAGTCAGCGTAATCAATGACCCTGCCGATGGTTACGAAAGGCAATAAATTAATGGCATCAATAACAGGGTTGCTGAGCGGTGATTTCCAAAAAATGAATCCCGCACCTGTAACCAGGCATATCCATTGCTTTGACCGGGGGAATACAGCAGCAATAAACATCGGGAATGCCAGCAGCCCGGCGAAGTCCGACAATTTCCCCGTTAAAAAATTTCCATACTGCTGTTTAAGGTACAGGTCATTCAGTATCAGGAGGGCCAGTCCGGTTATAAAGAAAGGATTGATAATAAGGTCCTTTTTATGCATATCGCGTATTTATTTTGAGGTGCCCAGGCATAAAGCGATTGTTACAAATTATCCTTCCTGGAGTTCCTTATCATTTCACCGAACCCCCATTTTTTTGCTGTAGCGCTTACCGTCATGGCTATGCGCTTTGAGCGGGTGGCCTCGGTTTTGGCGCTTTCAATCCATTTGGAAAAATAGTTTTGATGCGCCCTGGGCAGGGATGTAAAAAACGCAAGCGCGGAAGGTTCATCTGTCAGGCAGTCTAACAGCTCGGCAGAAAGTTCATAAGGTTGATCGATTGCCAATTGCACCTTCACCATAGCGCCTTTATTCTTTTGAATACCCTTGCGCATGGAAGCATTCAGCGCCATAATATAGTTGCCTCCCCCGGCAGGCATTAAGCTTACTCCCTGTATCGGATGCTTGTCCAGTTTGCCTTTTACCCTGAATGATTTTTTATTACCGGGGTTCAGCTTTTCGGCTATGTCTGCCGGCACTTCAATATACGTCCAGCCGGTTTTATCGGCATGTGCTTCAAATTTTTGCACTATTGCAGTAAAAGTTACCATTTACCGGAAATTATCTGCAAAATAATGAATATCATACGGCAAATATCATAACTCTTTGCTGATACCTGAAGAAGGATGAATAACAGCAAGCATTTATGGTTTACTGCCGCAGTATACAGCATGCGGGGTAAGTTGGGTAAAAGGCAGAAGGACATCTTCCCGGCTGAAAGATCAAGGAACCAGTTTATATTCGCAGCGTCCTCCAATCTTTATTGTAAGCTGTTTTTCATCTGCACCCATCAGCAGTTTCGCGTTGAATGTTTTTAAAGGAAAGAAAATGAGTAAATGGTAATTAAAATGGAATACCAAAGCTCACATAAGTACGTATTCTTTTCGATTGGTCTGCATACATAGCGCTGATTTCAAGGGGGCCTAATGCAAAATTATAGCTGAAGGTCAGCGCATAGCCCGACAGGAAGTTGATGTTGTCGAAAAAAATGCTTTTATTGATGAAATTGGTGAATAATATATTGGCTTTACCCGTAACATAGGTATTAGCCAGGAATTCATACCGCAGGCCTCCCATAAAACCTGCAACAGTAGGAGCGTAGGTGGTAGCCTCCGGCAAGCCGGCAAATAATACCTGGTTGTTATACAATGGTATCAGTCCGCCAATTGAAAATTCATTCATTATATTACCCGTGTAATTCATGTTCACCCCGGATTGCATCGTTGTCATAGCCGTTGTGCGGCTGGTAATACGGTAGTAAGATTCGATATTTAATAATGCCCTCGAATACGGATGTGTTGCAATGGGGTAGGCTTCCGGCGGTAAAATATCTCCGTCCTGCAATACCTTAACGTTGGCACTTTGTTTCATCACCCATCCGGCTTCCGCATCAATTTTCAGACCCCTTCTGGGAAGCACCTGTTTGTCGAGCGAATTAAACTTTATAAATGCATAGGCGGTTGGGAAGTTATTGCTTCCCTTAAATTCAAGCGGCGCCGATATTATAGGGGAATAATGCAAAAGTTCCATTTTGAACCCTAACCCGGTTGAAAATTGCCTGCTGGGTGAAAAAGCAGTGTTCAGATCAAACTTTGTATATTGTCTTTTGTACAGTCCCGTTTCGCGATAGGAATTGTATGTGCTGTAGGAGTTATAAGCATTAATATTGAAACGGTCGTATTGAACTCCCAGGGAAGCTGAAAAATTTTTATGCCTTCCGATATATTGCAGGTGTTGCGCCCTTACCCTGAAATTATCACCAATGTTCAGCGTAAGTAAACTCCGTGAGTTGGTAACCAGGAAATTACGGGTGGTAATATTAACAATGGCGCTGATGCCGCTGAACTTGTCATAATGCAAGCCGATCTTGGAAAACGTTAATGGATTTTCAACGATGTCAAATACGATTTTATAACTGCCGTCCTGCTGCTCGTGCAGCGAGTACAAAATCCTGTTGTAGTACCTGGTTCCAAATGCATGACGTATCATCTCGGAAATATCTTTTGCAGTATATTCTCCGTTCAGACGCAGGTCAAGTGTATTGATAAAAAATTCGATCGTGGTATTTTTTAATCCACTGAGCTCGAAGGAGGAAATTTTAATTTTATCCAGGGAAGGCAGGCGGTTTTTTACCGGTAGCTCAGGGCCGTATATTGCATTCAGTGAGTCTGCCAGTTTTTTCAGGCGGGGATACAAACGGCGGCCTTCTTCAATCCCCGCTTGTAATATATCTTCTGCCTGTCCGAAACTTCCCATATTATATTTGTCAAGCGAATGAACAACATAGATATCGCATAACGGCACTTCATTGCGATGGTCTTCTGCTTCGCGAAAGAAGGCAACCTGTAGCAATACCTGTATCGCACTGCGAACTTTATTGGATGCCAGCAGCCCGCTGGCAACATTGCTTCCGATAACAATATCTGCCCCCATTCTTTTTACATCCTGTACAGGGAAATTCCGCACAATGCCGCCATCGATCAGCCGCTTGTCCTGCATATTGACCGCGGTAAAAAAGGAGGGGATGGCCATACTGGAACGTATAGACGAAATAATCTCGCCTCCTTCCATCACCACCGCTTCGCCTGTGCCAACGTCGGTAGCAATACACTTAAAAGGAATGCTGAATTTTGAGAAGTCCTTGATATTGCTTACCGGGAAAAATAATTCAGAAAATTTCAGCCACAGTTCCTGTCCCTCAAGAATGCCGGAGGGCAAAGTAAACCGGTGATTTACCCAGGGAAGTTCCACAACATATTTACCGTATTCATCTTTTTCCGGCATAAATACACTGCGCAATGACGACTGGTTGCTCAGCAACAATTCCCAGTCAATCGCCTTTGCCAGGGTCTCAATAGAGTCGGCAGCGTATCCTACCGAATATAACCCGCCAATGACACTGCCCATACTGGTGCCGGTAATATAGTCTATATTCAGCCCGGCCGAATCGATTGCCTTTAATATACCAATGTGAGCAAGCCCCTTGGCTCCACCGCCACTAAGCGTAACCCCGATCTTTGGACGGGCATGCTGTTGCTGCGGAAAGCAGGTAAGCGGACATAAAATAGTTAATATGCAGATGGTATACAAAAACTTCATAACCTAACCCGGGAAATGTATGACAGGCAACACCGTTAATGGTGACAGCAAAATTGTAAAGACAGGAACGCCTGAACTATTGTGCAGGGGCATCTTTTTTTTAGACCAAATATACCATATATCAAATGAAAAGATAGTTTATACCCTGGAATACAATAATTTAACATTGCTTTTCCCGGTTTGTTGGCGGGTACTGCTTCAGGCTTTCCGGTCATCTGCCGGGGCGCACTTCAATTTTTCGTATTTCTAAAAACATGCATTAGTGCTAGGACACAGACCCTTCTCCCGCAAAACGGGATGCCAATGATAAACTATGACAATTATGCGGAACAACAGTATAAGTGATGATCGCTGTATCACTGCTTGCTTGAGGCTGACCAAAAAGGTCGTTAAACGTCTTTGCGAGGGAGGAATCCCGACTGTGTCGGGAAAGCAATCCCATTGAACGATAACAGCTTAAGTATTTGAGATTGCTTCTCCCCCGAACGTTCGGGGGCGGATGCCAATGACATATCATCCAGTTTGCTATTTATCAACCGGTTATGAACTTCAATTTGTTGTTCCACAAACCCGGTTTTCCTTTCAACTACAATCCCTCCGCTTTTTTCTGTTACTTTTTTGCGGAAAAAAGTAACCCAAAAGCCGCCGGGAAATTATTACCGCAATTTCCCGGAACGCTCTGATGAAGCTTTAGTACTACTGTGAATTCAGCAACAGAGCCCTGATACGTTTGCTGATAACTTAGCCGACTTAGGATACTTACAAATCAGAAAGCTGTGACAAACAAATGCAACTTGTCACGGCGCAATGATGGAGGCGCCGCCTAATTAGTAACTCGCAATGACGACCTTTTTGGTCAGCCCCATCTGTCTTTGAGCCAGTCACTGCTTCCCTGTTTGCAGCTCTTTGCTATAGATTAGATTTATCCTATTTTTTTAAATCCAGCCGGGTTGCCATTTTTTGCGCGATTAAAGAAAGCTCCGTTGCAAGAAAGCAGTGCTCCTGGTTCATAGCGGTTTCGGTACGGTTGATAACATCATTTACAAACTGTTCGCCAAAGGGCAGGGGTTCTTTGTTGCAATCCATGTATCTGGTTTCCTTTGAGTTTACAAGAAAAAGATGGTTACCTCCTTCCCGTCCCGCGATATCAATATTCTTGCGCAATTCAATATAACCGTCTGTGCCGAGAATGGTCAGGCGCCCGTCACCCCACGATTTTAACCCGTCAGGTGTAAACCAGTCTACCCTAATGTACCCGGTGCCGTTATTGCCCTTTACCATTACGTCTCCAAAATCTTCAAACGCCGGGTATTGCGGGTAGTGCACATTGCCAGCCTGCGAAGCGACGATATCGGCCCGGGTGGAGCCTGTGAAGAAAAGGAACTGGTCAAACTGGTGTGAGCCGATATCGGTAATGATGCCTCCGTAATATTTTTTGTCGAAAAACCATGCAGGTCTTGATTGGGGATTCATGCGATGTGGCCCCATACCGATGGTTTGAATAACATTCCCTATAGCTCCGGCTTTTACCAGTTCCCCCGCTTTCACGGTTGCTTTGTTTTCCAGGCGCTCACTGTACATGATAGCGTATATGCGTTTGCTTTCTTTTTGAACCCGGCGGACCTCGGCAAGTTGTTCCAGGGTAATAATACCGGGCTTATCTACCAGGTAATCCTTGCCATGTTTCATTACTTCAACCCCCAGGGGCGCCCGCTCGACCGGAATGCCGGAGCTGAGAACAAGCTGTATGGATTTATCTTCCAGTATTTCTTTTTTATGCTGCACCTGCTTTGCATTCGGATATTTTTTAGCGAAGGCCGATGCAAGATCAGGCTCTTTGGCATAAAATGAAATCAATTGTCCCCCGCCTCTTGTAACGGCATCTACCATGCCGTATATATGCGAATGATTGATGTTGATCACTGAAAATCTTATTGCCGGTTCTGCGTTGGAGCTTGTCCTGGATTTTTGAGGTGCAGTAGATAGCAGCGCCAGTCCTGTAGCGGTAATTGAGCTGTTTTTGATAAATCTGCGGCGGTTAAGAAGATTGTATGCCATGAATAATTATATGACCGTTATGATTGTTAGATGTACGTACGCTTTAGCTGACACATGAAAATACAAACTTTTAATGGCAATTTTCTAAAGCGTTTCCTGCGGGGCGCGCTCCTTCGCAAACTCCGCAACCGTATTTCGATCCCAACCGAAGGTCGGGATCGAAATCTGTTAGGCGACAGAACTAATGTTGAGCAATAGCGCAAATGCCAGGCAGATTTACCTTCGGTGAAAGAAGTTATTCTTTGTGTGATATAGAAGTATAAAAGTCCGGCACCCGTTTACTCATTCGAAATGACGTAACCCCGTACCGTATTTCGATCCTGCCTACAGGTTGTAATAAATCAAAGATATCTTACAACGGGAGAGGACTTTCTCACCGAAGGTAAATTATATATACGCTTTCTCGGTAGAAAACACAGTTACAAAAGCCAAAACATTCTTGCGTCTCTGCGAGCCCGCTTGCAGGATGCTTCATTGTTACAACGGTTGTCGCCGCGGGAGAAGCAGTCCTCGCAGTGGGAAAATGCAGCCCCACGAGGATGGCTTCTCCCGCCATAGTATTTATTTTGAACCAATGCAAAGATAGCGGCGGGCTCGCCAAGACGAGTAAGAGGTTGATGACTTCGTAACTTTCACGATCATTCAAGTTTACAAACAATCCATTCTCTTGCCTATCATTCATATTAATAATCCAGCACGCCGAGCTTGCTGAACGCATAAAAGATGCAGGTGGCATGGAGCGATTGTACGATCCTGTTTTCTTTCATCATCTGTTTCAGCTCATCAATTGAAAAAAGGTATACGTCAATTTCTTCATTGTGATCAAGCTGCTGTTCGCTTGTTTTTTTACCACCTTTTGCCAGGAACATGTGCATGTAGTTGGTATTGGTAGAAGGATTGGGCGATATTTTACCCAGGTATTCAAATGAAGAAAAAGAATAGCCTGTTTCTTCCAGCAGCTCTCTTTCAATGGCTGCTTCAAGTGAAGTATCCGTATCGTCCACACATCCCCCGGGTATTTCAAAGATCGTTTCCCCCAGCGCATGCCGGTACTGGCGCACCATCACCACCTTATTGTCTTCTGTTAATGCTACTGCCGTTACCCAGGTAGGAAATTCATACACGTAATAGGGGTCTACGATTTTCCCGTCAGGCGTTTCGCATCTTTCCTTGCGGATGGTAAACCACGTGGCTTTGTACAGGTATTCAGAAGACAATGTCTTCCATTTCATGTCTTTCATGATAATCCAGTTAATTTGAAATTTCAAATTTGAGATTTGAAATCCTTTTACCAGCTCATTCTTTCCCTGAGTTTTGTAATATGCGCGGTATGGTGCTTACCATGCCAGGCATAGCTTCCCAGTAAATACCACAAGGTAAGCGTTTTAGCTTGTCCGGGATGATATACTGTGCGATGCCAGTCTGCTTCTGTAAGCGATTCAAGCAAAGCGTACCAACGGGCATGTAATGTATGCAGCAAGGTTATAGAGATATTCACGGGTAAATGCGTTACGTCATACAATTCAGCCCAGCTTTTTTCATCGTAGGGACGAATGACCGGGTTACTTTCCGTGAGTCCCAGCCGGAACCTGCAATAGGCATTGATGTGGCTGTCGGCAACGTGGTGTACCAGTTGCTGAATGCTCCAGCCGCCCTCACGGTACGGTGTTCTCAATTGCGCTTCGTCCAGGTTGAGCAACGCATTTTCCAGCCATTGCGGTAAATATTTTATCTCTGCCAGCCGGTTTTCCCTGGCTGACAACGAGAATGGCTCGGGACTGTAATGCCCGATCGGGTACTTCGGATCGCTTGTCTGCATAAATAATTACATTGGAAAATAAAGTTGATCATTGCACGATATCGATCAGCTCCACATCAAATATCAACGCTGCACCACCAGGTATGGTGCCGCCTGCACCCTGTTCGCCATACCCCAGGGTATAAGGAATGTAAAATTTAAATCTTGATCCCACCGGCATCAGTTGAACTCCTTCCGTCCAGCCTTTGATTACCTGGTTTAACGCAAACGAAATGGGTTCCCCGCGGTCGCGCGAGCTGTCAAATTTTTTGCCATTGATTAAAAACCCTTCATAATGTACTTTCACTGTACTGGTATCCGCCGGTTTGGGGCCGGTGCCCAGTGTAAGTATTTCGTATTGCAGACCGCTGGCGGTTTCTTTAACGCCTTCTCTTTTTTTATTTTCTGCCAGGAATTGTGTGCCTTCATTGATAGCAGCCTCTGCTTTTTTACGCATGAAGGCCTGCAGTTGTTCTCTTACTGTCATATCTGCCTGTTGAGTAGTTAATAAAGTATTGCTGCCCTTCAAAACATCTTCAAAACCCTTGTTCATCATGGCATAGTTGATTTTATCCACTCCCTGCGATTTAAAAAAAGTAGCGTCTATCATACCCAGCGCGTAACTCAAACTGTCTAATGCTGTACGTAACGCGGGAGAACGGGCTACGCCGTTGTTTGCCGCAGAAGCCGGTTTGGCAGCGGTTTTTTTGGCTGCCGGCTTGGTTTGTGCGGATAAAGAAATGCAAAATCCGGAGATCAAAAAGAACAGGATGCTTTTTTTCATGTTGTATGATTGTATTCTGTTGTTGGTTATTATTCGCTTCTTAAGGTATGCCCTGTAAGATGGATAAAAACATCTTCCAGGTTGGCTTGTTTTACTTCTTTCGGGCGTTCGAATCCCGATGCTACCAGTTCATCTATTAATTGGTCGGGCGATTTCAATGCAATGATCCTGCCCTGGTCAATAATGGCTACGCGGTCGCACAGTATCTCCGCTTCGTCCATATAATGGGTGGTAATGATCACGGTGGTGCCTTTTGAGCGGATGTCCCTGATCAAATCCCATAAATTTCTCCTGGCCTGCGGATCCAAACCCGTAGTGGGTTCATCCAGGAAAATGATACGGGGCTTGTTGATCAGGGTGGTTGCAATGGAAAAGCGTTGCTTTTGCCCGCCACTCAATTCCTTGTACTTGCTGCGCGATTTATCCACGAGATTTACCAGTTGCAGCAGCTCTTTTGCGTCTACCGGTTGATTGTACAAGCCACTGAACAGTTCTATCAGCTCTGTAAGGTTCAAACCCGGGTAAAAACCGGAAGTTTGCAGTTGTACCCCGATCACCTTTTTTATTTTGTCCGCGTCCTGGTCTATATTGTACCCGTCAACCCATACTTCGCCCCCGCTTTTTTTACGAAGCGTTTCAATAATTTCCAGTGTGGTGGATTTTCCTGCACCATTGGGCCCCAGCAAGCCAAATACTTCTCCTTTGTATACATCGAAGCTGATGCCTTTTACAGCCTCGAAGCTGCCATAATTTTTCGTGAGATTTTTTACAGAAATCACTTTTTCCCGGTCCATGGGCGGCAAGTTAAGGCAGTTGCGTATTATATCAAACTATTTAAAGCGCTTCTTATCAATAGTTAATGCCGGCAATACAGAAATTGACGGAACAAGGCTTAACGCTATCTTTGCCTGTTTTATAAAACTGCATTCAATTAAACCATACCTGCATGAAGGTGTTTAAATTCGGCGGAGCCAGTGTTAACAGCATCGAAAGGATCAAACAGGTAGCTTCCATTCTTACCTCCTATACCGGCGAGCCATTGCTGGTGGTAATTTCTGCTATGGGAAAAACTACCAACGCGCTTGAAAAAGTAGCGGAGGCATTTTACCAGAACAGGAAAGAGGAGGCGCTGCAGCTTTTTGAGCAGGTAAAACAGTATCATCTTACCACTGCAAAATACCTGCTGATCACCCATTATAACCAGGCATTCGAACAACTGACGCAATTGTTTACTGAAGTGGAGTGGGCTTTGCACGATAAGCCGGTACGGGATTTTGATTATTATTACGACCAGGTAGTATGTCTGGGTGAACTGCTTTCCACTACCATCATCAGCGCCTACCTGAATGAACAACATATTTTGAATTCATGGATAGATATAAGGGATGTTTTCCGGACAGATAATAATTTTCGCGAAGCGGGCATTGACTGGAGCGTGACCGGCCGGCATGTAAAAGAAAAGCTGCTGCCTGCATACACGTCTGCCGGTATAGTGGTTACGCAGGGGTTTATAGGCGCTACCGATGAAAATGAAAGCACTACGCTGGGGCGCGAAGGAAGCGACTATACCGCAGCCATCTTTGCGGCGCTGCTGCAGGCTGAAAGCGTTACCATATGGAAAGATGTGGAGGGTGTAATGAATGCAGATCCTAAACTGTTTGAGTCGGCCCGGGTCATTAACGAGCTGAGCTATGATGAGATCATTGAAATGGCGTACTACGGGGCGCAGGTCATTCACCCGAAAACGATCAAGCCATTGCAAAACAATCATATTCCCTTATATGTAAAATGTTTTTTTGATCCCTCATTGCCCGGAACCGTCATCCATAATAAAAGTGTCCGCAACCTTCCGCCTGTTATTGTGGTAAAATCCAACCAGGCGCTGGTACACCTGCACTCAAAAGACTTTTCTTTTATGGGTGAAAGGGAAATGTCGGGGCTTTATCATTTGCTGAAAGAACATAAAACTGTTGCTAATTTGGTACAAACCGGGGCGGTGCGGTTAATGGTTTGCACAGATGACAGGGAAGACCGGGTCGATCACCTGGCGGCATCCGCTTCGGAATTGTTTGATGTACAGATCGAGCGGGGCTTGACATTACTGACGATCAGGCACTATACAACAGAGGCATTCACCCAACTCACAGCAGATAAGGCAATCATTTTAAAGCAACAATCTCCCGAAACCATACAGGTATTGATAAAACAGGCAGGTTAATTGCAGGGGAGGGATTGATTGATTGTGGCTGGCCAAAAAGGCCATTGCAAGTAAACCATTAGGCAGCTCAATCATTGAGACGTGACATGTTGTACTCGTGTTTTTCAGTTTTTTATATGTCAGGTTCAGAGAAAATGTATCAGGGGTATGTAGTTGAGTTTACAGTAGTACTGAAGTTTCATCATGGCGTACCGGGAAATTGCGGTAATAATTTCCCGGCGGCTTTTTGGTTACTTTTTTTTGAAAAAAGTAACAGAAAAAAAGCAAAAGGCTTGTAATCGAAAGAAAGGCAGAATTTATACATCAAAAAATTGAATTATATAATCAATTGATACACCTTACTTCAACTCATTGATCAATGCCATTAACAGCGTACAGGCAAAAACGTTCTTTAAAAAACACGCCGGAACCGGCGGGTGGTAAAAGCCGTGCCGGCACGCTGGCTTTTGTAGTGCAAAAGCACAAGGCTTCGCATCTGCACTACGACTTCAGGCTGGAAATGAAAGGCGTTCTGAAAAGCTGGGCAATACCCAAAGGCCCATCTTTGGATCCTTCGGTGAAACGGCTGGCGGTGATGGTGGAAGACCATCCTTACGATTATAAAGACTTTGAAGGCATTATTCCCAAAGGGAATTATGGCGCGGGTTCTGTAATTATATGGGATGAAGGAACCTATGAAACGATAGATGGCGTTACGGGAAAGACAGCTATGGAAAAGTCGCTGTTAAAGCAATTGAAAGAAGGCTCACTAAAAATAAGGCTATACGGTAAAAAGCTGAAAGGTGAGTTTGCGTTGGTTAAAACAAAGGGAATGGAAGACAATGCCTGGCTGTTGATCAAGCACAAAGACAGGTATGCCACGGCTTCGGATATCTTGCTGAAGGAAAAATCGGTTGTAAGCAACAAAACCAATACGTCGCTGGAAAAGCAAAAAGAAGCAAACGTATGGATATCCCGCCCGCGGAAAGTAAAAGCAGATCCCGGTAGCTCCGATGACGAAACAGGCAGGCTGATAGAAAAAATAAAAAGACTGCCGGATACAAAGATCCCTTCCAGACTAGCCCCGATGCTGGCATCGTTGATAAAAGAACCGTTTGATGACGAACGCTGGCACTTTGAAATAAAATGGGACGGGTACAGGACGATTGCCGTAGTACACAATGGTAAAGTGCAGCTGATCTCCCGCAACAACAAAAGCTTCAATGGAAAGTTTAGCGTGATCTACGACGAATTGTTGCAGTGGAAAATAAACCTTGTGCTGGATGGCGAAATAGTAGCGGTAGATAAAAAAGGAATAGCTCATTTCGGGGCTTTGCAAAACTGGAGCAGCCAGTCGAAAGAAAGGCTTTTATACTATGTTTTTGACATTTTGTGGCTGGAAGGAAAGTACCTGGGCAGGCTGCCTTTAAAAGAACGGTTGACCTTATTGCATTCCTTACCGGTTTTACAACGCAATGATGGTATCATCCGGACAGGGTTTTCGGTGGATGGCCGGGGTATAGATTTTTTTGAACAGGCGAAAAAAACAGGGCTGGAAGGGATCATTGCAAAAAAGCTGGACAGTATATATGAGCAGGGCATCAGAAGCAATGCCTGGTTAAAAATAAAAATAATACAAACAGAGGAAGCCGTTATTGTTGGATTTACGAATAAAAAAGACTCTCCCAAATTGTTCAGCTCCCTGTTGCTTGCAAAATACAAAGGCAAAACGCTGACCTATGCAGGCCGCGTGGGAACCGGTTTTACAGAAAAGCAGCAAAAAGAATTGCTGAAAGTGTTTAAGCCGTTTATCACACAGCGCCCGCCGTTAAAAGAGATCCCGGATATGAAAGGTGCAGCTCCTTTTCGCTACAATATTTCATCCGCGGAAATCACATGGCTGAAGCCGGTATTGATAGCGCAGGTACAATACACCGAAATTACCGAAGACGGATTATACCGGCATCCTTCCTTTTCAGGACTCAGAGAAGATAAAGAGGCGAAGGAGGTGAAATATGATCCTGCCGTGGCCAAACAAATCAAACCGCCAATACAATCGCCTGTGAAAACTAAGAAAACAACTACCGGAAGCAAAAAAGCCGCTCATCCCCCAAAAGAGGAAGGAAGCATAACTCAAAAGGTAAGCGGCAGGACGTTGGTCTTTACCCATCCTGATAAGCTGTATTGGCCGGAAAAGAAAATTACCAAAGGGATGCTGCTGGACTATTATCACAATATAGCCTCCTTTATTTTGCCTTATATAAAAAACCGGCCCCAATCCATGTATCGTTTCCCGGATGGCTACAAAGGCAAAAGCTTTTACCAGAAAGATGTAAAAGGCAAAGTGCCGGACTGGATGGAAACCCTGCCTTACAAAAGCAAAGACGATAATGAACAAAAGGAATTTTTGGTAGTGAAGGATGAAGCAAGCTTATTGTATATGGTAAATTACGGCTGCATCGAGATCAATCCCTGGAGCAGCAGCGTAAAAAAGCCGGAAAACCCCGACTGGTGTTTGCTGGATATAGATCCAGATAAAACCAATACTTTTAGCCAGGTAGTTGAGGTGGCGCAAACCATACACCGGTTGCTGGAAGATGCTCAGATTCCTTCGTACCCCAAAACATCCGGGTCTACCGGGATGCATATTTATATTCCGCTTGGCACAAAATATGATTACGACCAATCCAGGGAATTTGCCAGGATCATTGTTACCCTGGTTCAGCAGCAGCTCCCGGAACTAACGAGCATTGAGCGACAGGTGAATAAAAGAAAGAGAAAAGTATACCTTGATTTTTTACAGAACCGGCAGCAGGCAACACTGGCGGCTCCTTATTCGGTAAGGCCTAAAAAAGAAGCAACTGTTTCCATGCCGCTGCATTGGAGCGAAGTAAAGGAGGGATTGCGGATGGAAGACTTTACGTTGCAAAATGTGCCTGCCCTGCTGAAAAAACGCGGAGATATTTTTACACCGGTTTTTGGACCTGGTATAAATATGGTACAATGCTTAAAGCGATTGGATGCTATAAGCAAGGCCGGGAAGTAGTTTATTTACAAAAGACATAAGCCGCTTATTATACTTTTAATAAAACTTGTATTATGAAGTCAATATGGACAGGTTCTATTGCATTCGGGTTGGTAAATATACCGGTCAAGCTTTTTTCGGCGGTAAATGAACGCACGCTTGATTTTGATATGCTGGATAAAACCGGCAACGCTCATATAAAGTTTAAGCGGGTAAATAAAAAAACAGGTAAAGAAGTACCGTGGAAAAATATAGTGAAGGGCTTTAACATAAATGGAAAGTATGTGGTGCTGGAGGATAAAGATTTCGAAAAAGCAAGTCCCAAACAAACCAAAAACATCAGCCTGGAAAGTTTTGTTACACTTGACCAGGTGGATCCTATCCTGTATAAAAGCGCTTATTATCTGAATCCTGCCAAAGGTGGTGAACGTCCTTTTGCCCTGCTGGAAAAATCAATTTCACAAAGCAAATATGCAGGCATCGGGCGTTTTGTTTTCAGGAATAAAGAACACCCGGTGTTGATCCGGTCAGCCAAAGGCGTATTAATTCTGCATACGCTGCATTTTATTTCCGAAATAAGAAACCCGGCCGCTTACCAGGTGAAAAGTACACCAGTGCAAAAAAAGGAACTGGCAATAGCGCATTCGCTCATACAGAATATGGAAGGTACTTTTAAGATCACCGATTTTAAAGATACCTATACGGCTAAGCTGATGCAGCTGATCCGTGCAAAAGCTTTGGGGAAAAAACTGCCTGAGCCTAAAAAAGCAATGGCTGAAGCGCCGGTAAGCGACCTTTTTGAACAGTTGCGTTTAAGCCTGGAAGGGAAGAAAAAAAGGAAGCCGGCAGCTAAAAAAACTGCCAGGAGCAAAACGGCTGTAAAACGTACAAGATGATATACGCGGCAGAAAGCCTCCTGAAATTGTTTGAGCCGGGTAATTGAGCAGGTTTATTGCATCGATGCAGCGATCAGTTCCGCTATATCCAGCACCTGTACCTGGTCTTCTTTTTCACGGTTTTTTACACCGTCGGTCAGCATGGTGTTGCAAAAAGGGCAGGCGGAAGCGATCACCTCCGGCTGTAATTCCAGGGCTTCATTGGTCCTTTCCAGGTTTACCCTTGTGTTCCCTTTTTCCTCCTCTTTAAACATCTGTGCGCCGCCGGCCCCGCAGCATAGGCCTTTGCTCCTGCAACGTTTCATTTCTACCAGTTCAGCATCCAGTATTTCCAGCACTTTACGGGGTGCCTCATAAATCTGGTTGGCGCGTCCCAGGTAACAACTGTCGTGATAAGTAATTCGTTTTCCTTTAAAGCTGCCTTCCTCTTTCATTTTTACTTTTCCTTCGTCAATCAATTGCTGCAGGAAGACCGAATGGTGTATTACTTCGTAAGTGCCGCCCAAAACAGGATACTCGTTTTTAAGGGTATTAAAGCAATGCGGGCAGGCGGTCACAATTTTTTTGACGCCGTAATTGTTTAAAACCTGTATGTTCTGGTAGGCCATCATCTGGAACAGGAATTCGTTGCCGGCCCTCCGGGCAGGATCGCCGGTACATGCTTCTTCTTTACCCAGGATAGCATATTTTACCTGCACTTTATTAAGAATGGCAGCGAATGCTTTTGTGATTTTTTGAGCCCTTTGATCGAAGCTGCCTGCACAACCCACCCAGAACAGTATTTCCGGGGTCTCTCCATTGGCAAAAAGCTCTGACATCAGGGGAACATCCATGCTAAAATGATTTTGTTTCAAAACTAAACGAAAAATGTCATTTGCCTATTTTGCAGGCTTTATTATTACAGAAGACAAATACCCAAATATTAAGAGTTGCATTAACAAATCTGTTAATATCTTTGAAAAATTCCCTGAAAACCTGTTTGGATGAAACATTTTTTAGCGCTTCTTTTTTTGATATGCCCCGTGTATTGGGTGATTGGTCAGCATTTTGTTCCTGACAACGAGGGATCTGAAGTGAAGTTCAGGATCAAAAATTTTGGGGTGAATGTAAACGGCAGCCTGAAAGGCCTGGATGGCAAAATCGTTTTTAATGCAGACAGTCTTGCCGTGATTCAATTTGACGTTTCCATTCAAACAAACACCATTCGTACGGGAATTGATCAGCGCGACAATCATTTGCAACAGGAAGAATATCTTGACGTCAAAAAATATCCCGCTATCAGTTTTGTATCAACCAGTGTTACAACCAGTACCAATAAGGATTACCTGTTTGTATTTGGCAAGCTCACCATTAAGGATGTAACCAAAGAAATTTCTTTTCCGTTTAAAGCCACACCCAAAGGCGATGATTACTTGTTTGAAGGAGAATTTACATTCAACAGGCGCGATTACAATGTAGGCGGCGGAAGCATCACCATGTCTGATAATGTAACTGTACAGTTGTCGGTGTTGGGGAAGAAGCAGT
Source organism: Chitinophagaceae bacterium (assembly GCA_019638615.1). Classification (GTDB taxonomy): domain Bacteria; phylum Bacteroidota; class Bacteroidia; order Chitinophagales; family Chitinophagaceae; genus Agriterribacter. The sequence continues at coordinate 81,530 of JAHBTL010000026.1, forward strand.
AGGAGGGAGGTTGCAGGTTGGAGATTTGATATTTGAGATTTGAAATGGAGTGTCAGGCTTCAGGATAATGGACAATGGATAGTTGACAGTGGACAATGATTTTTAATTGCTGATTTGTTGATTTCTGATTTGAGGTTTCGGGCATGAGATATCAGGTAATGGACAGTGGATAGTGGATAGCGGACAATGTAAATCTCGAATCTCAAATCTCAAATTTCTCACTCACCCATTTATCCCTGTCATCGGGGCTGAATTTCCAGGGTGCAAAATTGTTCTCTATATTAGATGACATTACATTCCACTCCTGGGGCGCATTGCTTTCTTCCATGATCAGGCAGCGGCGCAGTTCCGTAATAATTTCCAGCGGACTGATGCTCACAGGACATTCTTCGACACAGGCGTTGCAGGTGGTACAGGCTCTTAACTCTTCTACTGAAATATAGTTATGCAGCAAGGTCTTATTGTCGTCAACAAATGTTCCGTTGGAGCGTATATTCCTGCTTACTTCCTCTATTCGGTCACGGGTATCCATCATGATCTTCCGGGGCGACAATAATTTCCCGGTCATATTTGCGGGGCAGGCTGCCGAGCATCTTCCGCATTCTGTACAGGAATAGGCATCCAGGAGATTGCGCCAGGTTAAATCAAATACATCTTTGGCGCCAAAACGTGCAGGAGCGGCATTGGCATCCGCGGCAGGAGCCAGTTCGGGCTGCATGGCGTACAAAACCTCGTTTTGTATGGCCGGCATATTGTTCATCGTTCCCAAAGGTTCGAGGCGTGCGTAATACGCATTGGGAAACGCGAGTATAATATGTAAATGTTTTGAATAGGGCAGGTAGTTCATAAAAGCCAGTATGCCCAGTATGTGCAGCCACCAGCAGCTTCTTTCAATTGCTACCAGCAGGGTATCGTTTAAGCCGGCGAATAAAGGTGCTATCAGCCCTGAAATCAGGAAAGGGCCGGTGGGATGTTCGGCGTAATGCCCGTAACCTTTCGATTGCAATACCTGGTCGGTGCTGTTCATTGTAAGAAAGAGCAGCATCAGCACGATTTCAGTGATCAGTATATAATTGGCATCGCTCCTTGGCCAGCCGTCAAGGTCCTTGCTGATAAACCGTTTCAGCTTTATTATATTTCTTCGTGCCAGGAAAACGGCACAGGCGGATATTACCAGCACTGCCAGGACTTCAAAAGCATTGATAAGAAATGTGTAAAATGAGCCCAGTACAGGGGCAAACACCCGGTGAGTGCCCAATGCGCCGTCCAGTATGATTTCCAGCACTTCTATATTAATGATGATAAAGCCTGCATACACAAAAAAATGAAGCACAGCCACCAACGGGTTCCTGAACATTTTCTTTTGTCCGAAAGCGAGCAATACTACATTTTTCCAACGCAGCGAAGGTTGATCGGTATAGCCGGCATCCCTGCCCAGTAAAATATTTTTCCGTATGTCCATTAGCCTGCGGACAAACAACCCGATGCCCGCAACGGCAATGATGATAAATATCAATTGTAATACGATCTGCATCCTGCTTGTTGTAACGCTAAGATAAGATGTTTAGTACGATTAGTTTGTCTCAAAAGCGAGACAGCGATCATTTCCATGTCTGCCGGCTTGCAAATAAATGCAATGAAAATTTGAAAAACACCTGATACCGCTTAGTTTTGGAAAGTTTAATTGAATGTGAATGAAGAATTATATTCTTACATACGACCAGATCGAAAAAAAGCTGCAGCGGATGGCTTATGAAATTGCGGAAAGGAATGTGGGGGAAGAAAAGCTGATTTTAGCAGGGATAAAAGAGTATGGCGTGGTGATCGCACACCGGTTACAACACTTGTTGAAATCTATTTTTAAAGGCGAGGTAATGGTAACAGAATTGGGAATAGATGATAAGAGGTTTCCCCGTGTTATTACCATTGATACGACGCTGAAGTTTGATAAGCAGGTGGTAATTGTGGTAGATGATGTGGCCAATAGCGGGAAAACCATGTTGTACGCCTTACAGCCATTCTTAAAAGATCAGCCTAAAAAAATACAGACATTGGCCCTGGTAGACAGGACCCATAAAACCTTCCCGGTGCATACCGATTATGTAGGTTTTTCAGTGGCTACAACCCTGCAGGAACATATTTTTGTTGAGGTAGACAATGATAAAGTTACAGGCGCCTGGCTGGAATAGTTGCTGATGTTCTTTATTTCCACGATATTCGGATAAATATTTTATTGATTGCAAACTCTAATGCATATTTATTATGGACACTAAAATTAACGATCGCGTAAACTCATGGCTGGATGGCGCTTTTGATGAAGCCACCAAAGCTGAAATAAAAAAGTTACAGTCGCAAAACCCGGATGAGCTTGTTGACGCTTTTTACAGGAACCTGGAGTTTGGCACCGGCGGATTGCGTGGTATTATGGGAGTGGGGACTAACCGCATTAATAAATATACGATCGGTATGGCTACGCAGGGCTACGCCAATTATCTTAATAAAACATATCCCGGCGGGGAAATAAGAGTAGCCATAGCGCACGACAGCCGTAACAACAGCCGCCAGTTTGCTGAAATTACAGCCAATGTAATGGCTGCGAATGGCATTAAAGTGTACCTGTTTGAATCATTGCGCCCGACCCCTGAATTATCTTTTGCCATTCGTACACTGGGATGCCAGGGCGGGGTAGTTTGTACCGCATCGCACAACCCTAAAGAATACAATGGTTACAAAGCCTACTGGAATGATGGTGGCCAACTGGTGCCGCCTCATGACAAGAATGTTATAAAAGAGGTGGATAAAATCGCTTCGGTTGACGAGGTAAAATGGAGTGGGGGAGAAGAACGCATTGAGCTGATAGGGAAAGATATGGACGAAAAGTATTGGGAAATGGCCAAGGGGCTGAGCGTGTATCCCGATGTGATCGCCAAACAACACGACCTGAAAATTGTGTACACGCCCATACATGGAACAGGCATTGTGCTGGTACCTGAATTATTAAAACGTTACGGCTTTACCAATGTAACGATTGTGGAAGAACAGTCGAAGCCGGATGGTAATTTTCCAACGGTGGTATATCCCAATCCTGAAGAAAGTGAAGCAATGAGCATTGGTTTGAAAAAAGCCAAAGAGCTGAATGCCGATATCCTGCTCGGCACGGATCCGGATGCTGACAGGGTGGGTATTGCGGTTAAGGATAACAAAGGCAACTGGTTGCTGGTAAATGGCAATCAAACTGCTGTGCTGGCTTTCAGCTATCTGATAGAGGCGCGCAAATCGAAAGGAATAGCCAAGCCCAACGACATGGTGGTAAAAACCATTGTAACCACTGATATGATAGACCGCTTTGCCGAACAGAACGGGGTGGCCTGCTACAATGTGCTTACCGGCTTTAAATGGATCGCGGAACTGATAAAGGAAAAAGAAGGAGTGGAGGATTATATTATTGGAGGGGAAGAAAGCTATGGATTGCTGGTAGGGCCTAAGCTGCGTGATAAAGATGCCGTAAGCGCAGTGGCTGTTTTGTGCGAAATGGCAGCGTATGAAAAAAACAAAGGCAGGAGCCTGTTTGAAAAGCTGGTGGATCTGTATGTGCAATATGGCTTTTATAAGGAGCATCTTATTTCCATCACCAAAAAAGGGATGCGCGGACAGGAAGAGATTGCTGAAATGATGCAATCGTACAGGGATAATACGCCCAAATCCATCAACGGGTCTCCCGTGGTGCAATTGCTCGATTATGAGTTACGCAAAGGAAAAAATCCGCAAACGGGCGAAGAGTGGGAAATTAAACTGCCTAAATCCAACGTGCTGCAATTCATCCTGGCAGATGGAAGCAAAATTTCCGCACGCCCTTCGGGCACAGAGCCTAAAATAAAATTTTATTTCAGTGTAAATACCAAGCTCAGCAGTGCTGCCGAGTACGATGCGGTAAATGCACAATTGGATCAGCGGATCAAAAGCATTATTGCAGATATGAAACTGTAGCGTTCACGGAGAGTCAGTAAAATATCCCGGCAGTTTTTGTGAATGCCGGATATTTTTTTGCAATAAGTCCATGAATTGTGTATACCCATGTATACAGCAACAGTAAAACTAATATCTTGCAACCAACTTAAGGTATGCACGCTTCACCCCGGAAAAAATATGTGGGAATTTTACTGGCACTGCTGGCGGTATTGATATGGTCGGGCAACTTTATTGTTGCCAGGGGAATTATTCACCAGGTAAAGCCTGTAACGCTCGCGTTTTACAGATGGGGCTCTGCCAGTTTAATGCTTCTTCCTTTTGCTCTGGCACAGTTCAAAAAAGAATGGCCTGTCACCCAAAAGCACCTGCCTTATCTTTTTGGCGTGTCGCTGTTCGGTATTGCTTTGTTCAACACCTTTGTATATGTGGCGGGACATTATACCACGGCCATCAACCTCGCACTGATAGGCACTACCGCATCACCGATCATGATCATAATAATGGCAGCCTTTTTTTTGAAAGAGCGGATTGATCTATTCAAGACGACAGGGGTTGTATTATGTGTTGCCGGGGTATTGTTTCTTTTAGCAAAAGGCGATTGGCACAATCTGATCGGCTTCAGGTTCACTAAAGGCGACCAATGGGTGCTGCTCGGCGCTTTTTGCTTTGCGGTGTACAACATCATGGTACGGAAAATGCCGGGTGGATTTTCGGCATTGAATTTTTTATTTGTGATTTTTGCCATGGGCGCCCTGTTGCTGCTGCCATTTTATATATGGGAAGTATTATACAGTCCGCCGGTACAATGGACCGGCAATCTCGTGCTCACCGTGCTTTATCTTGGGCTGGGCACTTCTGTTATCGGGTATCTGTGCTGGAATTTCGCCATTAAAACATTGGGTGCCGGCAGAACTGCCTTGTTCAGTAACCTCATACCCGTGTTTGCCAGTGTGGAAGCTGTATTTTTCCTGCAGGAAACATTTTCATGGGTGCACGTGGTGAGCATGGTACTGGTATTTGCAGGCATATTGCTTGCCAACCGTAAAATATTTGTCGGAGAATGATTGCGTTTAAACAAAAAGTTTGCTCGTACTACCTGCAAGGCATACACGAAAAGATACGCATGCTGCAAAAAATACTGGACGATTTGAAGGAAAGCGGCAAAAACGAAACCAAAAGCACTGCCGGCGACAAGCATGAAACCGCGCTGGCTATGCTGCAGATTGAACAGGAGAACACACGTGGACAGTTAAAGGCTGCACAGGAGCAGCTGGCAATCTTCAGCAGGATCGATTTTTCGTTGCAGCCGGCAAAAGTGAGCAACGGAAGTTTGATACGAACCAACAGGGGATACTTATTTTTGAGCGTCGCTGCCGGAAAGGCGATGGTCGGTGACCAGGCAGTAACAGCCCTTTCACCCCAGTCGCCATTGGGCATGAAATTGATGGGTGCTTGCATCGGCGACAGTATGGTTGTGAACAACGTAACGTATACTATTGAGGAGATATGCTAACCGGCCATTGCACGTATCTATATTTAGCCGACAGCTATCAGCGACCTATACCAAAGCCTTATATAGAATTTCTACCGGGTGCAGGGCCTTGCGCTGCGCTCCGTCTTTGATCTGGTGGCGGCAGCTCGTTCCCGCAGCAGCAATTAAAGTCTCCTTTTCCTGTTTGCGTACGGTGGGCAATAATACCAGCTCTCCGATTTTCATCGATATATCGTAATGCTCTTTTTCATAACCGAACGAGCCTGCCATACCGCAGCAGCCAGAAGGAATGGTTTGTACAGAATAGTTTTGAGGCAGCGACAGGATTTTTACCGAAGGCGCTACAGAGGAGAGTGCCTTTTGCTGGCAATGTCCGTGCAGTACAATTTTTTTAGCCTCTGCAGTAAACATACCTGGAGTAATATTTCCTTTTTCAGCTTCTTTCGCTAAAAACTCTTCTATTGTAAATACGCTTTTTGAAAGCTGCCGGGCGGCATCAAGCAGGTCGTCATCCGCCAGGTCAATATACTCATCGCGGAAGGTAAGAATAGCGGAAGGTTCAACGCCTATCATGGGCATTTCCGGTGTTATCACTTCATGCAACAGCCGGATGTTCCTGTTGGCTATTGCTTTGGCCTTGCGAAGCAGTCCTTTCGATAACCACGATCTCCCGCTTTCTATATGTTGGGGGATGATAACGTCATAACCCAGCTTTTCCAGGAGCAGCACTGCCATGATCCCTATTTCAGTATCGTTGTAATTGGTGAACTCATCGCAAAACAGGTATATTTTTTTATTTGAAGAAGGCCTGATTTGTCGCCTGTGTTTTGCATACCAGCTTTTCAACGTAGTGCGATACAGGGTAGGCATGGACCGGCCGGTAGCAAACCCGGAAATTTTTTTAATGGTATTGCCTACAAAAGGATTGGTAACAGCAAAATTATACAGGCCCGGCGCCAGGGCGCCTAATTTGGAAAGCGAGCTGAAGTTTGCAATGAGCTTGCTGCGGAATGGTACGCCATTGTCGTCGTAGTATTGTTGCAGGAATTCCGCTTTTAGCTTCGCTACATCTACATTGGACGGGCATTCTGATTTGCATCCCTTACAGCTTAAGCACAAATCCATTACTTCGTAAATTTCTTTATGATCAAAGCGATTGATCTTAGTGGAATGTGTAAGGAATTCGCGCAGGATATTAGCCCTGGCCCTGGTGGTGTCTTTTTCATTTTTGGTAGCCATGTACGAGGGACACATAGTACCGCCTGATAAATGTGTTTTGCGGCAATCGCCTGAGCCGTTGCATTGCTCTGCATGTTGCAATACATTTTGATTGTGATACCGGAAGATGGTTTTGAAGGCGGGCGTTTGCTGTCCGGGTTCGTAGCGCAGCATGGAATTCATGGAAGGCGTATCCACAATTTTGCCGGGGTTGAAAATGTTATTGGGATCCCATGTCCTTTTAATCTCTTTCAGCAGCCGGTAATTTTTTTCACCTACCATCTGGCGTATGAATTCGCCCCTTAGTCTTCCATCGCCATGTTCCCCGCTCAGGGAGCCTTTGTATTTTTTTACAAGCGTGGCAATCTCTTCTGCGATCACCCTGAACAGGTGATTGCCCTCTGCCGTTTTCAGGTTAATGATCGGACGAAGGTGTATCTCGCCGCTTCCCGCATGGGCATAGTGTACGGAGTATAAATTATGTTTTTTCAGGATGTCGTTGAAATCGCGTATAAAGTCGGGCAGGTCGTGTACATCAACCGCGGTGTCCTCAATTACCGGTACGGCTTTCTCATCGCCGGGCAGGTTGCTCAGCAAGCCCAGTCCCGCTTTTCGCAAGGCCCATATTTTTTTGGTGTCCTCGCCAAATAACAGGGGAAAATGATAGCCCAGTCCCAACGCTCTCATTTCGGCTTCTGCCAATGCTGCTTTCGCTATTATTTCTTCCCGCGTTTCAGCCCGGAACTCAATGACCAGTATAGCGCCCGGGTCGCCGGAAACAAAAAAACGATTTTTGCGCTGTTCAATATTGTCTTTGGTGCATTCCAGTATATAATGATCAATCAGCTCACTGGCCGTTGCATTGTATTTAAGTCCTATGAGATTGGCGCGCAACGATTCATCAATCGTATTAAAGTGTACACATAACAGGCCCGATTCCCTGGGCGGCAGCGGTACCACATTCAGTTTGATCTCGGTGATAAAGGCAAGCGTTCCTTCGGAGCCTGCTATCAGTTTACAAAAATTAAAATCTTCCCCGCCGGCATTAAAAGGGGCACTGTCCAGCAATATGTCAACCGCATACCCGGTATTTCTTCTTTCCACCGTTTTTTTAGGGAACTCCCTGCGTATTTCTTCCTGGTTTTCATAAAGGCTCAGCATGCTGCGGATGCTTTTATAGATGGCGCCTTCCAACGTGGGCAGCTCGCATTTACGATGAAATGCATCAAGGTCCAAAGCGGAAAAAACAGCCTCTGATCCATCGCTTAACAATGCTTTTACTTCGACCAGGTGCTCGCGTGTGCTGCGGTACACTACCGAATTGGAACCGCAGGAATTATTGCCTACCATGCCACCGATCATTGCCCGGTTGGCGGTAGACGTTTCGGGGCCAAACAACAGCCCATGCGGCTTCAGGAAAAGGTTCAGCTCGTCGCGTATCACACCCGGTTGTACCCGCACCCATTTTTCTTCGGTATTTACCTCCAGTATTTTTGTGAAATTTTTTGAAACATCCACCACAATGCCGTTGCCCACCACCTGTCCGGCCAAAGAAGTACCTGCGGTCCGGGGAATCAGGGATGTTTTTTCGGCATTGGCAAAAGCGATCAGCTTTTTAATGTCTTCTACCGACCGGGGAACAGCTACCGCCAGGGGCATTTCCCGATAGGCAGATGCATCGGTAGCATAGAGGGTCCGGGTGGTATCATCTAAAAAAAGTTCGCCGTCCAGTTCAGTAGAAAGTTGTTCCAGTTTTGTTGTCATCCTGCTATAAGTTCGGTGGCCGGATTTAAGGCAGCGCAAAATTACAACAAGAATTGCTGCTGTGTGCCGGGAAGTACAAAACTCTGTTAATATTACTGTAAGACGAATTAAGTGGCTGCAATACCATGTATTATAAATAGCATTATGGCATATGGTTTGCTTTTACAGGGCAAACTTATACAGTTATGAAGAAAACAAAAATAATAGTTGTAGCTGCTGCTACCGGTGCGATAGCGGGTTTGCTGGTATATGCTTTTCGCAAATGCCGCTCCCATCGCATGCTCAAACAGGTGGCTGCGGAAGGATATGAAACAGCGCATGAGGTACTTTTTCCCCATACCGGTTCCCTTGGAAATAAAACGCATTACGGACCGGTATTGCCTCATCACGGATAATTAATTCCTTATCTCTGCCTGATGGATATCTTATTAGGGAGGTTGCCTCGAAATTCCGGGCAACCTCTTTATTTTGAGTATTGCTTATTCTTCCACCATATGTATTCTTTCTTCATCCAGCAATACAAATACCTGGCCTCCTTTCTTTAAGCTGCTTCCCGCATCTGTACGACAAATCAGTTTTTCGTCATTTACGATCACCTCCAGTTCTATGGCATTTCCCAGGAAAAAAATATTGCTTACTATTCCAGGTACACCTTTGTGCGGGTTATTCGTAATATAAACATGTTCGGGCCTGACTAAAATATTTTTTGCAGTAAAAGATGCCGGGGGAGAGAAGCTCAACAGATCTTTTAGAAGCGAAAAGCTCAGCAGGTTGTATTTTCCAAACAGTCCCGCCGTGTACAGGTCGGAAGGATAATGATACATATTGAATGGCGTTTGCCGTTGCGTGAGCGATCCGTTGCGCAGCACCAGTATTTCATCTGCCCAGGAAAGTATGTCCTGTGGATCGTGGGAAACGAGTATGCACGTAATGTTCAGGGCGTCTCCAATATCTTTGATAACTGCTTTGAGCGTGTTTTTGTGGATGAGATCAAGATTGGAAAAGGGCTCATCAAGCAACAGGAGGGAAGGAGCGGTGCTCAATAGTCTTGCCAGGGCTACTCTTTGTTTTTCGCCGCCCGATAGTTCATTGGTTTTTCGTTTTAAAAGATGTGCAATATCACATATTTCATACAGCATGCCGGCGTCGTATATCCTGTTGGCATATTCAAGCAATTCTTCTACGCGGTAATTGTTCCTTAATTCAAAATACTGCGACAGGTAGGCGATTTTGGGATGTCCGGCGATCAATTGTTCATAAGGGCCTTTTACTCTTTCTCCTTCAAACCATACTTCACCTGTGTCGGGCTGGATCAATCCTGCAATGATCTTTAAGAGGGTGCTTTTTCCTGATCCTGTTTCGCCCGCGATGGCAATTTTTTGCAGGCGTTGCTGATCAAAACTAATATTTTTTAGTTCGAAATCACGTTCGTCTTTTATGCTGATGGCGGATACCTGTAATAGATTCATAATAAAAGAGCGTACAAGATACGGATACAAAAACAAAACATTCTTGCGTCATTTCGGTCCCAACCGAAGGTCGGGAGAGAACTTTCTCACCGAAGGTAAACCTGCTGAGCAATAGTGCAAAAGCCAGGCAGTTTTACCTTCGATGAACAGATTTCTCCTTCGCGAAAGAATGATTTAATTATAATAGCCGCGTTGACTCAATCGAAATGACGTAACCCGCGAACGTATTCTAGGAGTAAGCCATTAGTGTGCTCAATCATTGAGCCGTGACAGGTTGTATTCGTGCTTTCCAGCTTTTGGATTTGTATGCGGCCCTGGTTTGGGAGAAAATGTATCAGGGTTCTGTTGCTGAGTTCACAGCAGTGCGGAAAAACGTTTGCTGAATGCTGAATCCTGCTGACCGTTTTGTGATGGATCAACTGCTCAATATTTTTTTAAAAGCTACGGCGGCATTGTGTACCTGCACCGTCCAGTCGCTGGCAGCCGAATCGTTGGCTCCGTCTGAAATATATTTGAGGCATAAAAACGGGATCTGTTCTTTCATGGCTATCCATGCCAACGGGTAAGCTTCCATATCAATTACATTATAATCAACGGTCGCATGTGCCATTTCGAAGCTGTCGCCTGTACCGCATATGCCTTCTTCCAACCCGGGAAATTGTACGCCATAGTGCAATAAAGGCTCCTGGCCCGATAAAGGCGTTTCGTACTTCCTGAATCCAAGTCCACGTACATCCATATCGCGTTGTATAAATTTTGTGCAGCAAACTACCTGCCCGTGGTCAAATACCGCGCTCCCCGCAGACCCCAGGTTGATGATGCAGGAAGGTCTTTTCCGGAAGATATTCTTTGTAAGCTCAACTGCGGCATTCACCTTGCCTATGCCGGTAATTAAAACATTGCGATCATTAAATTCTCCGGCTGCTTCGGACTTTAAGGCAAAAACATACAACGGATCGTTTTGCAGCAAAACTGGAATTTGAGGAAATGTGGTCATGGTAAGGCCGGGTATTTTTGACAGGGGCAAAAGTAACAGGCGCATTTCATATTAACAAGGCAGGCGCGCCTGTAAACATGGGATATATCCTGGGCTTTTTAGCCGCAGATGCGCTAATTTAATCTGCGCATCTGCGGCTAATTCTATGTGGAGTATATATGATTAAATTAATTGTACCCGGGATTTTGCTTTAGCTCGGCACCCTTATTAAGTTGAATTTCACTCAGCGGTACAGGCAGCAGGGCATTAAAATCCTGGAACCCTGCAGTGACCTTTTCTGCCGGAGATGTATCTCCGTTCTGTGCAATACGATCTTTGAGTTTTCCCATACGCACCAATGTCATCCGGCGGTTTTCCTCTGCAATCAGCTCCCGGGCGCGCTCATCCAAAATAAAATCTATGGTCATATTCCCCGCGCCTACTGTGCCCAGGCTGGCGTTACCGCTTGTGGCACGGGCTGTTTTAAATGCGCGGTCGCGCAATATATTAATATCATCAGCCGCGCCGCCTGCATTGCTCTGGCGCAGGCGCGCTTCTGCACGCAGCAGGTAGGTTTCGCCGAGGCGCATTACCGGCCAGTCTTTCACAATAGCATAGCCAAAATCGTCTGTAGCATCGTACCCACCCCATTTTGTCGGGAACGGATACCAGACTTCGAGACTGTCTGCAATAAACGGTATTACTTTATCACCTGTTTTGATGGTAACATTCTGTACACCGGCGCCTTTGGCTACCCTGTAACCGTTTGCGTCCACCCCAATTTCAGCGCTAAAGTTCGGCCGGTTGTAATTAGTAGTTCGGCGGATATTGAAGTTACTATTGCGGATATCACCCTCTAACCCACTCCAAACTGTATACTTCATGAAATTGCTCAAACGTAAACGTCCGTTTCCACGACCTCCGAGAGAATCGGCATTCACCATACCATCCCATTTGTGATAGGCCGGTTGCCATACGCGGCGGAATTGAGGATTGTCTATAGTACCACCGTTTACATCGCGGTTGTATTCCATTTCAAATGTCCAGATAGCCTCTGTATTCCCTTCCGAGCGGCGCTGGTTACCAAAACGGAACATATCACGATAATAATCGCCTCCTTCACCAAGGAATTTTCCATAACGGGCTTCAATCAGCTTGTAGCCGGTATTATTAATTATAGCAGTGGCTGCCTGTTCCGCTTTTGCAAAATAGCTGTTATCGCGCATGCCAATGCGCAGGTATACTTCGGCGGCCAACTGCCTTGCTATATCTTTATTAATACGGCTTTCTTTTGCTGCCTGTCCCATATCAGGCAGGTTGGCAATAGCATAAGTAAGGTCCTCATCTATCAACTGGTCTACTTCTGTCACCGGTTGCCGCGTATAATCAAAAGTGGGGGAAGCTACTGCGTTTTTCAACAAAGGAACATCGCCCCATAGCGTAACCAATATGTTATAAGCATAGGCGCGGAAGAATTTTGCTTCAGCAGCGGCACTTGTGTTGGTTTCGCCTACCGCATCTACTATTACATTGGCATGGTTGATAAAATCATAACATTTCTGCCACAAATAGGATACCCCTGCATTTTCAGAATTGAGGTTAGCATACTGGTAAAACGGATTTTCCACACCCTGGGTAGCGCCCGCGCTGGTGATGTCGGTTCCTATTTGCCAACAGGAGGTAAACCCCTGCTGGCTGCTCATACCCCAGAGCTCAGCAAAAGTAAGGTGCAGCCCTATAACCTGCGCTTCTATACTCTGAGCATCGGTTGCGCCTGTTCTGTAACTTGAATAAGGGTCTTCGTCTAAAAAATCTTTACTACAGGAAACCGTTGCAATCGTTATTGCAGTAAGTATGATACATATATTTTTATAGCATTTCATAATTCTTTTTTTAAATACTTCGTAATTCGTTAAAAAGTAACGTTTAGCCCCAATACATAACTGCGAACCATAGGATAGTTGATCAGGTCATTGGCAGAACCTCTTGTAATATCCCTGGCTTCGGGATCCCATCCAAACCAATTGGTCCAGGTGTAGAGATTGCGCCCGCTTGCATACACCAGCAAGCCATTAATCCCTATTCTGCCGGTTACAGATTTAGGCACGTTATAGCTGAGCGTAATATCCTTCAGGCGGGTGAAGCTGGCATCCGAAGGAAAGCCATACCCGTGAGAATTGGAGTGGTTACCCAGTGAACGCCATTCGTTGCTTTTATTTTCCGGTGTCCAGAAACCCAGCGCTGCAGGTGTGCTGCGGCGTCCCATTTCATCAGAAGCACCTCCGATCTGCGGATTATTGCGTAAAGCACCCTGTACTGTATTTAAGAAAATGCTTAAAGAAAAATCTTTGTAAGTGAAAGTATTTGTGATACCTCCTGTCCATTTGGGAGAGGTTTGCCCTAAAATACTCCGGTCATTATCATCTACTTTACCATCCGGAACGCCATCAGGTCCGCTGATATCGGCCAGCTTTAAATCTCCGGCCAATGCCACATCGTCCCAGCCTTTATTGCCGCCGGAGGCTATTTCATCCTCCTGCCATATGCCTACTTTTGTATAATCATAAATAACACCAACAGGTTGACCAACAAACCAGCGGTTGCCTATATCATCTTTCCCATCTCCATACACATCAACGATCTTGTTTTTATTGCTTGCAAATACCAGCGCTGAGTTCCAGGTAAAGTTTTTAGTATTGATGTTCTTAGTGTTAATGGTAAACTCTATGCCTGTATTGGCCACTTTACCAATATTGGTCCACACATCGGCATAGCCGGTTATACGTGGTATACGTTGCAGCAGCAGCATATCGAAAGTATTGGTTTTGTAAAAATCTACAGAACCGCTGATCCTGTTATCCAAAAGCCCGAAATCAAGACCGGTATTAAAACCGGAGGTTCTTTCCCATTTAAGTCCATCGTTACCCATACGGGTTTGAACTTTTAATGCTGTTAACGACTGTCCGCCCATTGCCAGAGAGCTGGAGCTCATCAATGCAAGTGTTTGGTAAACACCAATGGCTTCATTGCCCGACACGCCGTAAGAAATACGGAGCTTCAGGTTGCTCAGCCAGTCGCTTTGGGCTTTCATAAACGATTCGTTATGGATATTCCATGCCAGGGCGGCTGAAGGGAAGGTGCCGTATTTATTGTTTTTGCCAAACACCGAAGCGCCATCGCGGCGTACCGTGAACGTAAACAGGTAACGGCTGTCGTAGCCGTAGTTGAGGCGGCCCATCTGGGATACAGAACGATACATATCGGCCTGGGATGAAACGGTTTGGGTAGATGCTGATTCGAGATTACCCCATTGCAGGTCATCATTCGGGAAAACCTGCCCGGTGGCTACAGCCTCCTGCCAGTATTTTTCTTTAGAAGCATACAGCCCTGTGAGGTCAAAATGGTGGCGGCCTATATCTTTGGTATAAGTAAGGATGTTTTCAAAAGTTTTGGTTTGGGATTCGCTGTTTGTCATACGCCCTAAGCCCGTGAGGTTATAAATTGATTTTCCCTCGTACTCGTTGGTACGCGCCGGCACATAAGAGAACCCTCCGTTAAACCTGTATTTCAATCCTGTTAACGGCTTCCATATTTCGCCGAAGTTTACTTCCCCATACCCGTTCAAAGAAAGGTTGAACTGGCGGCGTTCAGGGTCAAGTGTTGTTCGAAGTAAGGGATTTGCCCAAAGTTGCTCAGAATACATAGGGTATTGCGTAAGTGTACCATCGTCATTATACATTTTAGCCCAGGGCGTCATAGCAGCCGCCTGCAAGAGGCTGGACCGGCCCCCGTCACGGTTGTGCGCTACAACAAAAATGGATGTACCCACGGTGAGGTATTTGGTGGCTTTTGCATCAGTGTTTACCCGGAAGGAATAACGTTTATAGTTATACCCTTCTAAAATACCTTTCTGATCCATATAATCGCCGGATATAAAATATTTGATTGATTCGCTGCCGCCGGATACACTTACGTTGTGGTTTTGTATGCGCCCTGGCTGCATAACTGCATCCAGCCAGTCGGTAGTTACCCCGTTCTGGTAATTATCCCATTCAAACTGGTTTCTTACCGGGCCGCCGTTATACAGGCTGGTGGCGGAAATGCGGGAGTATTCTGCATAACGCTCCAGCATCTGCTCAGGTGATGCCGGGTCTAGAATATGCGCTGCTGCTTCCATACCTGTATACCCGCCGTACCTGATAGAAGGCTTGCCGGAAGCGCCTCGCTTGGTGGTAATCAAAATAACACCGTTTGAACCGTTTACGCCATAAATCGCTACTGCTGAAGGGTCTTTCAGGATTTCTACCGATTCTATATCGTTAGGGTTAATATCGTTTATAGAGCCATCGGTGCGGGACAACGGTATACCATCTACCACTACATAAGGCTCGGAAGAAGCATTGATGGAATTTCTACCCCGGATCTGCGCAGACGGCGCATCACCGGGTATGGAAGATGCCTGTGATATGGTTACATTTGCCACAGCGCCCTGCACTGCCTGCAACACATTATTAACAGGCAATTTTTCAAGACGATCTTTAGGTACAGATGCTACCGCTCCTGTAATATCGGCACGCTTCCTGGTACCATAACCAACAACAACAACCTGGTCTAACTCTCTTTGTTGAGATTTAAGCTTAACGAGCAATGAAATATTGGCTCCTCCGGAAATTTTATATCCCGAAAGTGTCTGGGTCTCATATCCAACAAATGAAACAGCGAATGAATAGTCCTCCCCGTCTGCCAGAGAATGGAATTGGAATAACCCGGTGGAATCGGTTTGAGTGCCCCCGGTAAAACCCGTTTTGTTATTTTTTACTGTAATGGTTGCTCCAACAACGGGTTCGCCGGATTCATCCCTGACGTATCCCTTTACAGTATTTACAGGAGTTTGGGCGATGGCGGTAACCTGTATTAACAGCGCTACCAGGAACAGGTATACCTGTATACCTGTTTTTCTTTTACGGCAAGATCGCATAGATTTCAGTTAATTGGTTTAAGTTTTAAACAATCGAATTTAATAGTCGTTTTGACACTTATTAGTGTATATACGTTTGAAGCCTGCCATACCCTACCTCAGTGATTAATATTTTTGAGCGTTATGCCCAATAGGAACACCTGATCATATTTACGCCACCGGCAGAATCAGGCGTTCAATACAATTGCAATTGTTAGTGTTGTGAAATGTAGGACGTGAAAGTTCGTCTCACATTTCACGTTTGACATAGCACTAGTTCTTCCTGATCAAATACCCGTTCGGTACACGGGTTATCGTAAGTTTGTTGAGCCTGCCTAACAGGTTGAGAACGGTTTCGAGCGTATCAGTCTTGTCTATTTTCCCGATAAACGACAAACCCTTAATATCTTCTTCGGCATAATATATTTTCTGACCATACAGCAAGGATAACTGGTCAAACACGCCGGACAGGGGTTGATTATTGAACATATACCAGTTATTGCCCTGTAAAGTATTGTGCTCATCAAGGATTTTCTGAGTATTCTTTTTTGTATTGACCGGCTTTTTTGCTGATGAAAGATTTACGCGCATGGTTGTTTTGTCATATACCAGCATATCGCCTACAGACATATATAGCGGAGACTTTACGGCCGGATGAAGTGAATCTGCATTCCCGACAGTGATAAGACCTTTAAAGAGGGAAATTTTTATCTGCTTTTCGTTTTCAAAACCACGAACGGAAAATGCTGTGCCTAAAACAGTTGTATTTAATGGATAGGATGATACTGTAAATGGCATTTGAGGATTCCTCGTTACCTCAAAATAGGCTTCGCCTTTAAGTACTATATGCCGTATGCTATCCAGGAACGGCTCTGTATAGCTGACCGTGCTTCCGGGCGCTAACCGGATTACCGAACTATCCCGGAGAGTGATAGTTAATTCCTTATCTCCATTGTTGGTGATCAGCTTTGACTCATATTTACTAACCGCATCTGGTTTCGCTTCTTTAGAAGGCAACAATTTTTGCAAAATGAAAAATCCAAGTAGCAGGATTGCAGCCGCACCGGTTAAATAGCGCAGGTAATATATCCCTCCAGGTTTGGGTGCAATGGTTTTTCTTCTAATTTCATTAAGGATAGAAGATGCTTTTTGCGCATCCAACCCGTTTTCAAACCGAAAATGCTCCCACTCGGCGTCACTCAGATATTTATCTAATGCTTCCGGATGTCGTTCAAGAAAATCAGCTACGGCATCCGCTTCTTCAGGGCTGCATTTGTAGCTGAAAAACCTTTCTATTTGTTCTTTGGTCAACATTTTTTGTAATGCTCAAATTTCTGCCTGGTAATACAAATACATACGTTTATCTCTGTCAATCCCCCCATTTCATTCACATATTTTTTAAAAGCTCTTTAAAATATACCATATAGCGGTCGCGCTCTTCAGCAGTGGTTTAATTTGCTGAAGCGCCTTAGACATATGCTTTTCCACAGTCTTCACCGAAACAGATAATAATTCCGCTATTTCCTTATAACGCATACCTTTCAGCCTGTTCATCTCGAACACCTGTTTTCTGATAGGCGGCATGGCGGCAATTGCCTTCATCAGTTCTTTATTGGTTTGATTATAATCAATGATAGCATCAATATCATCGCCTCTATGCGCAATATTGCTTTCTAATCCATTCAGGGCCACTGCCAAATGGTTTTGTTTCCTTATAAGATCAATTAAAGTCGTTTTTGCTATTCTGAATATCTGGAGGGAAATTGACAAGCCCTCATCAAGGCTTTCTCTGTACTGCCATAATTTTATAAATGTAATTTGCGTAGCCTCTTCTGCCATCCACTCAGAACTTGTTTTACTCAAAACATAATAATACAATCTTTGGTAGTATTCTTCATATACCTGTTGAAAAGCAAACGAGCTACCTTCCTTTATTTTAACTAGCGGGTTCAAAAAAGTAATATAATAACGGCAGTTAGTTGAATATCGTTCGGGCAAATCTAAGTATTTTTTTTGCTGCAGGGTTAATTGCCTGTTATAGTAGAAGGGTTCAATCTTTTATACCAAATGCAGATCACTGCTACAGGAAGCCGCCCCCTTATCTGCTCAATAAGATAAAAGCAAGAATCCAACAGACAGAAATAGCCTGAATATTTTGGCCATATTGACCAGCAATGTTGTAAAAATTGTAAGACGATGATCAAAGAGCACTTCTCTTTCTAAGGTAGCATAGCCACAATTATCTTCACAGCCCATGAAAACAACTTAGCAGTAAGCTAATGGAAGAACTATGCCCTCTACATCCAAAATCAATAACAATCCGATACAAAATTGCGCGTTGCTCTTAAAACAGGGATACGAATCGAGGCATATCAATATACGAACCTAATCGTATTTTCAGAACTCATGCATTTTCAGGGAAACCCTGTATATCATCATTATGCAAAAAAATTTCCAGATCGCTCATTAACTCCGGAACCAGTTCATGGTGAGGTGGTATAAATGTTGCGTCGGCAAGTGAAAGCCCCCCGATCCAGTTTTGACTGGTGCGGTATTCACCGGGTAACTTATGTTCCCCCCGTACATTATCCAGCAGGATACTGTGGGTTTGTCTGAGCAAACGACCTGAAACAGGTAGTCTTTCAAGGCTGGAAATCGCCTCATTCAATGCCTGGATATAGTTGTTTACTTCCTTCCGGTCATTTCCTGATAATTCTCTAACTGTATCATACTGTAAAAGTAAAACAAAAAATTCTTTATTTTACTTTCACGACTAAAAGTAAAATATAAAACCTCTTATGTTAGCTTTAATCATCTTTATAAAGTCAATCCGGTCATCTATTTCCTTCTTTTCCCAAACAAATCGCTGCTGCGGGCTATATGCGTTGGTCAGACAAACCCCGTATGGTAATGAAGTAAAAGATGCGCTTCAACATCCCAATTTCAGTCAGGAACGCAGATGTACCCTTTTTGCCCGACGCCAATCTTTAAGCATAAAATAAATAAAAGGTTGCCGACGCTAATTTTTTTAGTAATTTCGGGTATGCTTTTTATTGCCGATTTACATACCCATTCTCATTATGCCGGCGCTACCAGCAAATTTCTTTGTCTTGAGACCATGTACCAATGGGCATTGATAAAGGGCATTGACGTAGTAGGGACGGGTGATTTTACCCATCCCGCATGGATACGCGAGTTGGAGGAGAAGCTGCAACCTGCAGGAAATGGATTTTATACGCTTAAACAAGCGCCTGAGCTGAGCGAATTGCCGGGCGCACAGCCAAAAGGCAGGAAAGTATATTTCTGTCTTTCAACCGAAGTAAGCTGCGAGTATGTTGTCAAAAACAAACAATACAAAAATCATCATCTCATATATGCACCTGATCTTCGCACCGCCCGCCGCATCAATACAGTGCTGGGGAGGTATGGCGATCTTGCCACAGACGGAAGGCCTACGCTTAGCCTGCAGGCCCATGAGCTGCTGAAAACAGTGCTGGAAGTTTCCCCGGAGGCATACTTTGTGCCGGCGCATATATGGACTCCGTGGTTTTCTGCGCTGGGCTCCATGAATGGTCATGATACATTGCAGGAT
>JAHBTL010000027.1 GCA_019638615.1 Chitinophagaceae bacterium
GTTGCTGTATAATTATAATCAACGCTGATCAGCGGGAACAAAAGCTATTCCCAATTCTATTATTTCATTCTTCGACAAGGAGGGAAGCCTTCCCGTAGCAACCAGTTTCTTCATTGCCAGGTTGCCTGTTTTTATTGCGTCTTCCTTCGATTGGAAGACCTGATTCCCGGGTATTGAGGGAATGGTTTCCTGATGAATATACATTTTTTCATCTACTATGATATCATATCCCCAGCCGCTCTTTACCTTGAAAGGCCTCACTTCTACCGGTAGTTTTTCCTGGCCGATATAATATTGCCACAGATGCATACTGCCCGCTGCAGCCACAGCGAGCAGTAAGATAATGGCGATGAATTTTCTTTTACTGATCTTCATTTTCGTTGTATGCCTGGTCGGGGAAGAATTCGCGAACGTCTTCCAGCGCCTGGGTGCTGGTACTGCTGGTGGTGCCCAGCAATATATACCCCCTGTTATTCAACGAAAACGCACAGGCACCCAGCCTTGCTACCCCTTCAAAAGCAGTCTTGCTTTTCCAGGTATCTGTAGTAAAATCATATTCCCAGGTATCCTTATACACACTGCCACTTTGCCCGGTTGCCACATACGCTTTGTTATTCATAACAAAAGCCACGGCTTTGCTTCTTACAATATTGTAATCATCATCATAGCTTTCGTCGCTCACATTGCTTATTTTTCGCAACTGTGTCCAGGCCTGCCCTTCCGGCTTCGCAGGATCGAACACATTAAAGTCGTTTACGGTACCACCGCTATACACACCTGTAACCACGTACGCTTTATTATCATGCACAAACGCAACAGCCCCGCTTCGCTTTTCTCCGCTCATGCTTACTCTTTGCGTCCAGCTACCGTTCGCCCCGGCTGCAGGATCAAACTCCCATATATCCTTTAAATAATTGCCGTCATAGCCGGTAGAAATGTATCCCTTTCCATTAATGCTAAAGCCAACGGCGCTAAAACGGGCAGACCCGCCAAAATCTGCTTTTTGAGTCCATTGGTCTGTGCCTGAATCGTATTCCCAGAAATCCCTGAGTTTGTTGTATCCGTCTGAACCCGTTCCGATATACCCTTTTGTATCAATGGCAAACCCGGTTGCAGCATGCCTGGCAATACCGGGAAATTCGGCTTTTTGCTGCCAGAAATTATACTCGGCATCATACTGCCACAAATCTTTAAGTCTTTTATTGCCGTCGTATCCTGTTACCACATATCCTTTGTTACCAATTGAAAAAGAAACCGCTTCGCTTCTTCCGTAACCTTCAAAAGATGACCGGAGTATCCAGTTCCCTTCGGTAGTATCCTCGGTATCGGAGCTTTTTGTGCAGGAAGTAATGGTGAGGGTACCGATGCCCGTTAGCCAGATCAATAAAGTTTTTGCTTTCATTCCGTAGAAATTTTGCAGCTAAACTATCCGAAAGCAAAACGGCCAAATAGTTAAAATGGAATTGCATCTTTTATTTGTAGATAAATACAGCAATTTTACATACCAGCATTCAACAGGAGGGCTGATTTCTAACTGAGCAATTTGCATGTCTGCAACGGATTGCACAACCATCCTAATTTGTCCCGCTCCTATTCCGGCTTTGCGTTCAGACTGTGCCACGCTTCCTCCCAAAGCAGGAGCTATATACTAATCTATAAAATAATTCTGCTGGTATATGTTTGAATACCCTCTATCCACACTAACAAAACAGTAACAGTAAAGGCAGATAATATTGCATTGTAACTACATGCTGCTATGCATATATTCGCAAAGACCCGCTATAGAATACTGCTTCTGATGTGTGCTGCCGCTATCCTGTTTTCCGGGAGCGGTTGTAAAAAGGCAACCATACAGTTTGGCGACCAGTTCATAGATGGCAACTATACCAACATTGTATTAATAGATACTATTTCACCCGTTATTTCTACCGTTTTCAGGGATTCTACCGTTACTTCCCAAACCGGCAAGCTGTTACTGGGCAGTTACCAGGACCCTCTTTTTGGTCATATCAGCTCTTCTACCTTTTTTGTAATGGGCAGCCCTTCGGGTTTGCCCGACTTTCACATTTCCGCTATGTATGACTCACTGGTATTGCGGATGGTGGGTGACAGTACATTTTATGGCGACACCACGATCAGCCAGCGCCTGCAGGTTCAGCAGCTAAACGAAACAATATCTTTCGCCGATGGGGAAACCTCGCTATACAACACGAGCAATTTTTCAGTGAACAATGCTGTATCAGGCGCTGTAAATATGTTTATCCAGCCTTCACGTAAAGATACAGTTACCATAAGGCTCAGCGATGCGCAGGGAGAAGCGCTCTGGAGCCTTATAAATGACAAAGCAACGGAAGTAACTACGGCAACTGATTTTGAACAATACTTTAAGGGCTTAAAGATCTCTCCCGAAAACCCCGGAGTGAATGCAGCGGTGTATGGGTTTTCAGATACCGTTGTAATGAGATTGTACTACCATGAATCGAACCCCGATGTGGTACAGAAGTATATTGATTTTACACTTGCCAGCCGCAACAAACAATTCAATCAGATCAAATACAGCAGGACGGGCACGCTATTGGACGTAACCATTCCCGAAGACAAAGAAATAGCAGCCGTTTCCCTCCATAACGCCGCTTATATACAACCGCTCACCGGGGCCATTATGAAACTGCGTTTCCCCAATATCCGGGAAGCACTATTGCAACGGACTGATTTTTTACAGTTAATGAGCGCAGAGCTTATTTTACCGCCCCTCGGCGGCAGCTACAGCTATAATTTTATGCTGCCTCCGCAACTGTCGGCCTATGCAACAAATATTAATAATACCCTGGGCGGTGTGCTGGGTCTTACCGGGTCTACCGGATCAGCATCGGCACAATACGGGGACCTTACAACCGACTGGTTATACGGACAGGACACTTATTATAAGTATGATGTAACGTCCTACCTGCAACAACAACTCGATATAAGCGGAGACAATACGAATGGTTTGCTGTTTTTACCCCCGTCCCCTTCTTACAATACAACTTTTAACAGGGCGGCTTTTGGCAACAGCCAAACCGACCAGCCGGTCAGGCTGAAAGTATATTACATATCGGTGCAACAGGATCAATGATGAAAAAAATGAAAAGAAATTTACAAAATAGCTTCATAAGTATAGCGATGCTGCTCGCAGTTCAGCACTCCTTTGCACAAAATACCAGTTCTCCTTATTCCATATTGGGAATAGGAGATATAGAAGAAAGCTTTTTTAACCGCACTTCCGGTATGGCCAATACCGGCATAGCATACCGCAGTGCCAGTTTCCTGATCAGTAATAACCCGGCATCCTATTCAGCGCTGCGGGAACAGTTCTTCATGGCCGAGGGATCTGCCCGTGGAAAATTTGTAAGCTATTACTCAAACAATTTTAACAATACAGATCCCCGGTCAAGGGATTTCAGCGTAAATAGGTTTGCCCTGGGAATTAAGATAAACAAATGGTGGGGAAGCAGCGCAGGGCTTACTCCATACAGTACAGCCAACTATGCTTTTTCCGGTAAAAAAACAATACAGGGCACCAACATTTTTACCTACGCGGATTATGAAGGAACAGGCGGTATCAATAAAGCGTATTGGGACAATGGTGTACAACTGGGCAAACATTTTTCGGTAGGTGTGAGCACCGCTTTTCTCTTCGGGTCGCTTAATCAAAAAGAAACCCTGGCCGGCACAGATGTTACAGAAAGCATCATCACTACAAAGAACATTTTTTTACGCAACCTGTATATGAGCTACGGAGCGCAATATTTTACAAAAGTGGGGAAGAAATGGGACCTGACGCTTGGAGCTGTCTATGCCGGCAAAACAGACCTGGCAGCGGAGTACAGCACCGATATCTCTACCAGCACTACTTCCATAAAATATGATGTAACCAAAAACGATTTTTTTCGCTTACCCAACAGTGTCGGCATGGGATTGTCGCTTACAAAAAATCAAAAGATCACAATGCTGGCCGACTATCGCTACCAGGATTGGGCCTCTTTGCGATACAGGGGTGCGGGATATTCGTTAAAGAACAGCAACCGCGTATCTGCAGGCGTTGAATTCGTACAGCTCAGGCAGGTTTGGCCGGTGGTGGTTGAAAAAGTATTTTACCAGGCCGGCCTGTTTTATACAGATTCTTACCTCAGCGTTTACAATGAACAATTAAAAGACAAGGGATTGTCATTGGGCATCGGCTTCAACTCAAAGCGAAGCACCCTGAGCTATTTGATTGGTTTTGAATATGGCATCCGCGGCACAAGAGACCGGAATTTGATACAGGAACGATATGGAAAGCTAACGCTTACCCTTAGTTACAAAGATTTCTGGTATACCAAAGGCATAAAATATTATTAGAAAGAAAATAAGATTTGTTTTTATAGATTAATAGAGGGTCTATAAGCGGGGGAATAGTCTTATTCCCCCTGTTTAATAAAAATTAGAACCAGGCACATAGATCATAGAGCAGCAACAGGAAACAAATTGCCATTGCCCCAGAGAGGCTGCCTGTTTGTAGAAAAATAGCAAACCCCCGTTAGGGGTTACCTTCTGTGTACCCAAAAGGGGCTTCACCTACGGTGCAGCAAGGAGATGCGTCGCATGTAGTTATAAACAGGTTGCACCTCTGGTGCACAATACGAACTTGTCATGGCCGCTTTGTTTCAGAGTAGCATTATGATTGTG
This sequence comes from Chitinophagaceae bacterium, assembly GCA_019638615.1. Classification (GTDB taxonomy): domain Bacteria; phylum Bacteroidota; class Bacteroidia; order Chitinophagales; family Chitinophagaceae; genus Agriterribacter. The sequence continues at coordinate 4,708 of JAHBTL010000027.1, forward strand.
ATTTAAACGCCTAATTCTATAATAAATATTTCTATTCAAGGAACTGTTTCAGCTCATACATCATATCGCTGGAACCAATGAACAGGGGGCTGCGCTGGTGTATATGTTTGGGTTGTATATCAAGAATACGTTGTTTGCCATTGGTTGCTTTGCCTCCCGCCACTTCGGTAATAAACGCCATGGGATTACATTCGTAACACAGGCGCAGCTTGCCATCCGGCCTGCCGGTTACCGAAGGATAAAAAAAGATACCTCCTTTTAATAAATTACGGTGTATATCCGCCACCATGCAACCATAATACCGGTTAGACAGGGGACCGAATTTATTGTCAGTAACAGAGATACAGAAATCCACATACTTACGCAGCTTTTCCTCCACCTGGTTGTAATACCTGTTGTCAAAGGAATAAAAGTTCCCACGGTCGGGTATGCGCAAATCGGGATGGCTCAGGTAAAATTCGCCTATGGCAGTATCCAACGTAAATCCGTTTACACCACGCCGGGTAGCATATACCAATATAGTGGAGGAGCCATAGATGACATAACCGGCGGCTACCTGCCGCATACCGGGCTGCAGAAAGTCCTCCCTGGTGGCAGGCTGACCTAACGGCGACAACCTGCGGTATATGCTAAAAATACTTCCGATGGAAATATTGATATCAATATTGCCCGACCCGTCAATCGGATCCATCAGCAATACATATTTGGACTGGTTGCTTTTGATATCATCAAACACCACGATGTCTTCGTTCTCTTCACTTACTATGCCGGCGCAATTAATACCTGAACGCAATACATTTATAAAAACATTGTTGGCATATTCATCCAGCTTTTGCACCTCTTCACCCTGCACATTCACATTGCCTGATGTGCCCAGTATACCGGCAATGCCCGCTTTATTTACTTCAATATTTACCTGTTTTGCTGCAAGACCTATACCACGCAGCAAACCGGACAATTCGCCCGTTGCATGAGGAAAAAGCCGTAGCTGCTGGATCGTAAATTCATCAAGTGTAACAAGATCGTGGTACCGCGACATAAAGTGTATTCAAATTTTATATTGTATAATAGCTGCCTCCCCCACCAGGCAAGCCCGATAATCTTTACCAGGGGCTACCAGGCCAAAATACCAACTCTTTCCATAAATACTATCCTGTATCAGCCCGTATAGCAAGCCGGGTATTATTTCCTGAAAAAACGATCGGCAAACCGGATATATTGCTGCCAGTCGTACAGCCGCATCGCGTGTTCACCCTGGCGCATATGATAACCTATACTTCCTTCGCTAACTGGTGTATTTATGCCCGGCGGTGTAACGGATATCAACCCTTGTAAACCATACAGGTTATATACCGGGGAGGCATAATATCCCGACTGATATTCCCCTGCCGGATCGGCCCATTGGTCGTCTGAAGCGCTGGCTATATACACAGGGCGTGGCGCTATCAACGCGATCAGCTCATGAAAATCTACAGGCAGGTCATTCTCCCGGTCATTGTATTTTTTAAAATGACCGCTAAACCAATGCGGGAATGCTTTGTTCATTATGGCTATCGTTTCTCCATATTTTCTCCTCGTAATAGCTGCGCCGCCTTCGCCGGAGTTGTTGGAAATTACGATGGCAAACCTTTTGTCCTGCGCGCCTGCCCAAAGTGCGGTTTTTCCCAGCCGTGAGTGGCCCACAACAGCCACTTTTTTGGCATCCACGTCTTTATCTGTTTCAAGGTAATCCATTGCGCGGCTTAACCCCCACGCCCAAATGCCAATAGCGCCCCATTCGTCATCAGCAGGTTTTGTCTGTCCTGCTTTATAAAACAAAGGAGCAATCCCTGCGTTCACACTGCCTGCGCTATCGGGTTGCAAATCGCCGTAATAGACGGTCGCCAGCCCGTAGCCGGCAGCAAGTATCTTTTCAACCTCCCAGTCATTGCTTTGTGCACCACGGGAAGCTTCCGTTGCATAATGATTGATATAAGCCGGCGCATTGGCATATCTGAACCACCGTTGGGAAATAAAAATACCGGTATCCGCATGCACTGCCTGATTACCGCCAAAATTCAATCCTAAAAACACAGGCGCAGGCTTACCCGTATTGCCAGGCAGGTACAACAAAATGTCCATGTAGTATTTTTCATCTGTCGTAAAATATGCACGTACCTGTTTTCGGGTAGCCGTTCCGTTCAGTGCATGGGTATTTATAGAAAGCGTTACAAACTTTAAAGGCATTTTTTTTGCCGGTGTTTTGCCTTGCACATTTTCTTCAAACAATTTCAGTATTTCGGCCCTTCGGCTTTTTTCCCAGTCTTTTGCAGACGTTATTTTTTTACCGGATTGTGTCAGTAATACATCCGGCAACTGATAGCCTGTATCGGCTGTATATTTCTGAGCGTAGGTCCCTGCTGTTATCAGCACCGCGATAGCAACAAGCCATATATGCAATCCCAATCTGTTCATGATCGTTTACCGGCCGCTTTAAATGAATGCCGGAAGCCGAAAATAAAAAATAAAACAGGAAATGGAACAACAACGAAAAAAAACAGCCGCAGATTTGCAGATTGGATTAGTGCGGTGGCGCAACACAATTTATCACCGGATCAGCAACGCGCTGATCACCTGCGCGTACCAGCGGGCAAGATAATCGTTGGGATGATTGACATTGTTGCCGGTCATATCCTGGTATGCCTTATGACGCAGGAGCTCTTCATGAACGGCAGTCATATCGGCTATTGCAATGCCCGGACCTTCCAGTTCCAGGAGGGGCTGTTGATATGCTTTCTGTATCTGGCTTTGAATGGCGTCGGGATTTGCCAGCATGGTAGTAATGACAATAAACTCTCATGAAGGATTGGATGTTTTCACAGCCTGCATGATGTCTTTTATCTGGTCAACAAACAAAGCCGGTTCCACCTTAAATGTACCATTGTTCATGCCGAACCCGATCACTACAAGGTCAGGATTTTCAGGCACCGGGAGCGCAGCAGCATTTTCCTGCCCCCAATGGGCCGGCATTCCTCCCTTTGATCTGTTCTTAAACTGAACAGGGCCGCTATTACTCTATGCATATATCGTAAATGAATTGTAAAACATTTAATTAACAGTTGGCGATAGGATATCGTTATTTTGGCCAGGCCAATACGAACATAATAATTAAATCACTCTTTTACGAGAGCGCACCGAAGGTAAATCTACCTGACAGTTATACCAAAACTCAACACTTGCACTTTGCCGAACAGATGTCAATGATATATTATTCAGTTAACTGTTTATCAATGAAGTATGAACTGCGGGTTTGTTGCTTATAAAACTCGCTTTCTTTTCAACCACAAAGTCTGGCGCTGGTTTCTTTGTTACTTTTTTTCGGAAAAAAGTAACACCCGCCCGACTTGAACATCGTTCGCCTGCCTGAACTGCCGAACGGCAGGCAGGGGCGGGCGCGGGGAAATGATTACCGCCATTTCCCGTCCCGCTTTTGCGGGATTGATTAGGCTTTTGCACTACTGTGAACTCAGCAACAGCCCCCGATACATTTTCTCCGAACCGGGCATATATAAGAACTGAAAAATACGAATACGACATGTCACGGCACAATGATTGAGCTCACTAATGGGTTACTCGGAATGACAAGCAAAAGGAAATTGAACTTTATTGCGGTATTTGCTTATTTCTGATTTGCCGCAATGAAAATAGTTCTCACCGTAGGTAAATACACCCAACAACACTCAATAGCCCGGGTTCTGTACTAATTTCGGGTTTTTCTCCATTGTGCCCAAAGGAATCGGAAGCCTGTAATTCTTATCATTGGTTATATTATAAGTTTGAGGCACTACATTAAAATACTCGTAGCTGATTGCATTGGTTACCGGGTTCACGGAAGGCTCAACACCCCTGACAAAACCCTGCAACTTGTTGCCTATTTTCCACCTGGTAATATCTGTATAACGCTTATCTTCAAATGCAAGCTCAATTCTTCTTTCCGTACGAATGATCTCGCGCATTTGCTCCTTGCTGACAGCGCCATAAGTATCCTGGATCGTAGGAATACTTACATCACTTCTTGTTCTTATTTTGTTGATTGCATCTAACACAGATGCATCGGGGCCAACCGCTTCATTTTGCGCTTCGGCATAGCCGAGGAGCACATCGGCATAGCGGATCAATGGCCAATCTCCCAGATTCTTCTTTCCCTTGGGACGTTCCAACAGCCCGTTTATTCTTTCATCATAGGTCTTACGAATATAGTATCCCGTTGGGGTGACCCATGATGTACGGGCCCGGTCAACAGCATTGTAAGGATCTCCCTTTCTTGTATAAATAAAACCATCCCTGAACGGCGCCCCATCGTAGATAATAGATTCATAAAACCTCGGCTCACGATTGGCATAAGGATGGGCCGGGTCATAGAGTGGAGATTCCGTGATCGTTTTTCCGTCTTTCATCCGGTAGGCATCTACCAGGTCCTGGGTAGGTGCTGATTCAACAATAGAATAATTCACAACGCCAAATGGTTGTATGATGGCATTGGCAGGACCAAAAAGATCTTCCAGAAACCGCGTATCCTGGTCTTCATTGGCAAGCGGGTATCTTATGACGTAGGGCAAAATCATTTCACTGTTGTGATTATTATCCTCAACAAATAACCCATGGTAATAATTCGTTAACTGGTATTTTGCCATATCCATCACCTGCTTATAACTGGCTGCGGCTTTTGCCCATAGCTCAGTATTACCGTCGGGATTACTTAACGGACTTGCCGCAAGCAGCTCAATATACCCTTTCAGCGCCAACGCTGCTCCTTTGGTTATCCTGCCCCATTCCGGTTGGTCCACAGGAAGCGAGTCGGCTGCTTCCTGGCAATCCCTGCTTATAAAAGCGGCGGTTTCCTGCGCACTTGCCCTTTCCCGGAATATTGCATCCCCCTGCGTTTTTACATCTAAAGGTTCTTCAATAACAGGAAGGCCTCCAAAGTATTTAAATGTGGTCATATAAAACCAGGCCCGCAGGAACTTGGCTTCTGCAACCCTCGTGGTTTTATATTCATCCGACAATGCTTCAGATTGTCTTACCTTTTGTATAAACACATTACACTTCCTGATATAAACAAAATTCGAATCCCAATGCCAGTCGTTTACGGCATCATATCTTTTGATGGTAAACAATGTATTACTTGGGGAGAGGGCGCCACTGCGAACAATTTCCGCCTGACCCTGCCAGGTCTGCACATTCATACAGTTATCCGTCCAGCTTTCACTCCACCAGCCGGTAGTTCTGTACGGTGGCAAATAGCCATAGATATCGTTCAAAAATAAATCTGCTACCGAAGGATTATCCCACACTGCATCTTCACTTACACGATCCTGGGGTTCAAGATCCAGCCAGTTTTTTTTACACGACGAAAGCGTTACAATAAAGGTTGATAAAACTATAATAAGACTATAGTGTATTATTGATTTTAGATTTTTCATTACTCAGATAATTTAAAATGATAGACTAACACCGAAAGAAACGGATTTCTGATTGGCAAACCGATAAGCACCTCCGGCTGCGGATTCAGGATCTGAGTTAAGATATTCAGCAGTCCAGGTAAACAAATTCTGACCGGAAACATAGAACCTCAGAGATTCCACCTTCACCTTTTGTAATAAACCGGCAGGCAGGGAGTATCCAACATTAAAACCCTTCAGTCGCATATAGGTATTATCTCTCATGGTAAGAGTAGATGTGCGGAAATTATTAGTCATACTGAGGTAAGACCACCGGGGGAACTTTGCATTGGGCGTTTGTGGCGTCCAGTGATCTAAGGCTTCCGCCTGCGTATTACCATTGGAGTTACCTGGTGCTCCGCCACCTGCCGCGCCCGGCCTGTTAACACTCATTAAAGTAGCTCCCTGGATCAAAGCGCTTATATCAAAACCTTTCCATGAAACTGCCAGGTTTAAGCCGAATATAGACTCGGGAAAATTCGGGTATCCTATCTTTTTTTCGTCCGTAGCATCCACTATGCCGTCTTTATTGATATCTGCATACTTTACATCGCCAATGGTGTAGGAGCCAAAATTTTGTACCGGCGAGTTGTCGATTTCTTGCTGAGACTGGAAGTATCCCAGTGCCACTAAACCGTACTGCCCCCCCAGTTGATTGTCTGTACGCCGGCGGTTAGGATCGTTATACGTTGCCGGGTTTTCAAAAATTTTGAGTAGTTTATTCCTGGCAAAAGAAAAATTAGCGCTCACATCAAAACTAATCCCATTGGCAAAATTATGCCTGGTGCCGGCAGTTAATTCAAAACCCCGGTTCGACATTTTACCGGCATTTTCCTGGGGTAAGGTAATGCCGTATTCTGCAGGAGTAGTGACATCAGGATTCAACAGCATGTTGTCGCGGATCTGGTAAAAATAATCACCGCTAAAGGATAATAACCCATTCCACAGCACAACGTCGATACCAATGTTGGTTTGCTTTTGTTTTTCCCAGGTAATAGCTGGATTGGCCGGAGATCTTTCATACAATCCCGTTCCCAGTTGACCACCCAGCCTGTAAATTTCATTGGCTATACCATATGTGCTCAAATATTGAAAAGGTTCACCGGCAAGATTTCCTGACTGACCCCAGGAAGCGCGTAGCTTTAGCTCGTTGATCCAGGCATATCTCTCTTTAATGAACTTCTCTTGTCCCACTCTCCATCCTGCAGAAACAGCCGGGAAATAGCCGGTCCTGAATCCGGGAGCAAAGTAATAATGCTGATCACGGCGACCGGAAAAACCGATCATATATTTATCCTGGTACCTGTAATCTAATTTTAAAACCTGGCCAACCTGACGGGCTTGCGTTGCACTACCGCCATTCCCTATATCAGTCTGAACGGAGCTACCCATGTCAAGCGTGGGAATAAGGATACTATAATTTCTTTTAGTCGCATAAAAATTCTTAGACTTCAGATCACGTATTTCAGTCACAAACAATGCTGTGATCGCATGGTCGCCAAAACTGCGATCATAATTCAAAAAGCCCTGAGCGGTAATATTATTTGCCTTCGAATAGTTTTGTGCAAAGCTGGGTTTTGATGTGGGCAGCCTTTGGGTATATACAGCCGGCTGTACCGTATTATCAACGTCCCAGTAAACAGGATCTTGATTCCAGGCTTCACCAAATACATTAATGCTCTGATAATTAAAAACGCCTTTAATACTCAGGCCTTTTACAGGTAGTTTTTGTTCAAGCGCTATGTTATAAACGGTATTATCGGCTTTATCGGAACTCATGCCGGAAGTATTGATACGTCCCACCGGGTTAAAATCAAATCTGCCTCTCGCCCAATATCCGGGGGTGTTAGGATACCATATGGCGTCGTCAGGAGCAATTTCATACATTCTTCCATAGATCCCGAACTGATCTGTTATCTGACTGCCGAACGAGGGCCATTTTCTTATACCCCGATCCGTTCTTACAGTCAAAGAAGCTTTCAGGCTCCTGGTTATATCAGCATCCAGATTAAGTACCCCGTAATATTTTTTAAAATCTTCAGTAGGTATCATCGACGCCTGGCTAAAGTAGCCGAAGCTTGCGTAATAGGTAATGTCTTGAGTGCCTCCTCTTACCGAAAGATTGTGATTGCTCATCGGGTAATCATGCCTGATGACGTCATGCAGGTTATTGCTGTTAAAATATTTATCGTAGTTACCGGTAGGATCTCCCTCTACAACCTTGCGGTATTCTTCCAATTCGCTTGCCGACCAGGGAACATTGGTGTCGCCCGGATGATCATTTAAATAAATTTCGTTTTGCATCAATGCCTGCTGGTATGAATTAAGGGTTTTGGTTAAATAAACAGGATTCTGAATTCCGTAGTTGCCATTATAAGAAAGCCTTGCACGTCCTTTAACACCTTTCTTGGTGGTAATTAAAATTACACCATTGGCTGCCGCTAATCCATAAGGAGCTGCCGCCGCCGCATCTTTCAAAACAGATATGTCTTCGATATCTGCAGAGTTTACATCATTCATTCGGCCGGGCACACCATCAATAATAACCAGTGGGGCTGCATTTCCAATGGTATTTTGCCCCCTGATCCGGATCGTAGTTTCATCAAGACCCGATTCTCCGCTGGTTTGGTAGGATAAAATACCCGTAACCCTGCCGCTCAATTTATTAGCGATATTAGGTACCGCTTCCACTAATTTGTCTGCTTTTATTGCACTGATGGAAGTAGTTAAGGTAGCTCTCCTGGTTTTATTACCGTATCCTACCAGTACCACCTCGCCTAAATCACTTACAACTGCATTCATTGTGATAGTACCCAGCGCCAATGGCATATTTTCAGCCACGGAAATACTACGCGTTATGGTTTGATACCCTACGTTTGAAATCTCCAGTGTATAATTTCCCGGGGATACGTTGATGATGCTAAATGACCCATCGTTGCCGGTGGCAGCTCCTTTGTTTCCGGGCGTCAGGCGTATAGAGACGCCCCTAATGGGATTGCCCAGAGAATCTGTGATGCGGCCGGTGACGGGCTGGGGCTCAGCAGGCTGGTCAATAGTTATATCCGGTGGTGCCTGTACAGGAGACACAACCGGGGATTTGCGGGAAAGAACAATGGTTTTACCTTCTATCGCATAATCCACAGGCTGATTTTTCAGAGCAACATCCAATAACTCTGTTAATGGCATATTGTAAACGGTAAGAGAAAGCTTTTTTGTGCCGGGAAGTGTACCCTTTTTGGTTAAAAGCACAAAGCCGGTTTGTTTTTCAATAGCAGTAAAAATCTGCTTCAGGGTGAGGTTTTTACCGGAAATAGTGACAGATTGCGCCGTTCCTTCAGCATATACTGAAAGCAGGACGGCAAAAAGAAAAAAAGACAGCAATCTCATAATTTTCAGCATTTGAGTTGGCAGCCGGGATCCGGTACGCTTACGAACCTTTAAGGAAAAGGGAGCATGTGCTGGTGGGTCAAACAAAACCGGAAAAGGCAGGCAACAGTTAGTAGCTTTTTGCATACATTGCATTGTTTGGTTAGAAAAAAATTGTATCGCAACATTTTGGATCAACCCAAACACAACCGGGAGTGTTGCAACCACTTCCGGTTTATTTATTAACGGGCAGACCCGGTTTATGTGTAACTATTTTGTTCTATGGCAAAAGTGTCAGCCTCCGGTCTTCCAGTTGCGCCTGTACCCCTAAATTGCCAAGAATCCTTAATAATCCTCTCAGCGAGACATCTCTCGTCATTTTTCCCTCCAGTTCAATGTCCCGCACTCCTTTTTTATAAACAACTTCAATATCATACCAGCGTTCTAATTGCTTCATCACCTCGGTCAATGAACTTCCATCGAAATTGAATAACCCGTTTTTCCAGGCCATAATCTTTTCTGTATCGGCATTATGGATGATTGTTATTCCCTGTTGTGTTTTATGACCGACAGGTAGTTGTGCCTGCTGGCCGGGCTGGAGGGTAACTGCCGGCCGGTCAGCATACATTGGCAGCTTTGAGCCAGCCGATGATTCATTATTTGCAAGGCTGTCGGCAGAAAACACAACCTTCACACTTCCCTTCAGCAATGTTGTATTGATCGTGTTCTCACCCGCATATGCATTCACATTGAACTGTGTGCCCAGCACTTCCACCTGGGCCTGACTGTTTATCAGTACCTTAAACGGCTTTTTCGTGTTTCTTACTACCTCGAAATAAGCCTCCCCGGTCACTTCCACTTTCCGTTCCGTTCCCGCAAAAATCGTTGGATATTTCAGCGAACTGGCCGCATTCAACCACACCTGTGTGCCATCGGGCAACACCATGCTGAACTGCCTGCCTTTGGGGGTCGTTATAGTATTATAGCTTATTTCCCAGCCGGCCTTTCCGGTTGGGTCGTAAGCCAGTTGGCCATTTCTCAGCACCACTTCCGCGCCGTTCTGTGTAGCGACCACCCCGTTACCCAGGCTGTCCAGCACTACCTGGGAGCCGTCGGCAAGGGTGAGGATGGCGCCGTCATGTCCCGGCTCTATATCCATATCTGCCGGCAGGTGTTCCTGGTTGCGTGTGAGCGTTTTTGGCCGGCTTTGCTGGAACCAGAAATATGCACCTGTAGCCAGTATAAGCAGTAAGACAGCAGCATACTGCCAGCGACGATAAAAAGGAATACGGCGTAATCTCCGTTCCGGGGATGGCGCCACTCCGGATCGCAACGCCTCCTGCAGGATCGCCGCTTTAGTGTCTGCCTCCATGGGCGTAACAGGCCGCCGGAGCAGCAACTGCCGGTCTATAAACGAGAATAGCTCATCTTCCGGGAATTGGCCGCCTTTCGCTGAGGCGGACTCCACATAATGAATCAGTTCGTCCAGTTCCTTCTGGCTGGCTTCGTTCTGTATAAACTTATTCCACAGTAATTCAATATGTTTTTTATTCGCATTCATGGGCTATAGTATATAATAACGAACAGGTAAAAAAGAAGGACTATCGGGAAATCAAAAAAGAGAAAAGAATTTTTGCCGCTAAAAACAGCAGCATATCAGGTAAAGCAGCAGGTCGCCGTGCTGCCGCAGGTGATCCCGTATCGACCTGAGGGCGCTTACTATCTGGTTGCGCACCGTGTTTTTAGATATTTGTAGTTCCGCCCCGATCTGTTCATAGCTGCAGCCCAGCCGGTATTTCAGCTCAATAATTCGTTTTCGACGTTCCGGCAGGGCGTGAATAGCCTTTTGCACCAGCCGTTGCGCCTGGTCATGATCTATTCGTTGGGCAGTGGTATCAGCGCCATCATTATGCAGGTTTCTTTGTAAATAATACAACCATTTAAGTTCCAGTTTATTGCGGCGGATCCAGTCCAGTGAACGGTTACGGGCTATCCGGTGAAGATAAGAGACAGGATCTTCCAGGGTGGAGAGCTTGCGCCTGTTCAGCCAGACCTGGGTCCACACGTCCTGTACCAGTTCTTCTGCCCATATATCCGATTTTGTAATTTTCAGGATATAAGTGTAAAGGCTGTCTGTACGCAAATGAAACAACACAGCGAAGGCTTCCTCGTCTCCTTCCGCTATATGTTCAAAAAGTTTTTTCTCGTGATATGTTGGCTTATCTAGCAATCTCCCTTGTAGTCTCTTTCTGTAAAAATGCAGAAAAAAACTTTGTGAGAAGTGAATTTTTACCTGTGATATTCAGGAAATCCCCCACCGCCAATGTTCACAGAGACTTGCCCATGAATTGCGCCGCTGCCAGTTGGTCTGCCGTATTGCTATTCGGTTCGGAGAGGGCTCAAATTCCAGGTTTTCTCACAAATATTGATATATCAGCCCATTCCGAATACAGAAGGTCAGTATGTCAAACCCCCGAAAGTCTTTTTGAATGATACAGGCCTGCTGTGTCACCTGAAGGGTGAGGGGGCTGAAAGCCTGATTGCAAACAGGATTACGGCCGGGAATTTTCTTGAAAACTTCGTTGTGATGGAAATCATCAAGCAATTAAGCTGGTCTGATGCTTCCCGGTCCCTATCATTTCAGCATTCATAAGGGTGCCGGGGTTGACCTGGTACTGGAAGACCGCAGAAAGCAACCATATGGCATTGAAATTAAGTCAACGGCCCCGGTAAATAACAATCATTTCAAAGGACTTAAACGTCTTACGGAAGTAACAGGAAAAAAATTCCAACGGGGAATAGTGCTGTACAGTGGCGAACAGGTAGTGGGAGGATTTGAAGAGAATATGCAGGCCATACCGATCAGCGCGCCTTATGGTCATAAAATGCCTGATAAAGGTATCGCAAGATTGCGTACGCCCTATACCGTCATCTTATTATACTTATTCCGGTACTCAATGGGTGTAAGCCCTGTCAGTTTCTTAAACAGGTCACGGAATGCTTTTGTGTCTGTATAGCCTACTTCATACATCACTTCATTAATATGTTTCCGGCTGTTTTCAAATTGCCTTTTTGCTGCTTCCACTTTAATGCGCTGGATATATTCCAGCACGGAATTATTGGTTGCCTGCTTAAATCTTCTTTCAAATGTTCGCCGGCCTGTTGCCGTTATTCTTGCAAGCTCGTCAGTAGAAATTTTTTCATGGATATTCTTTTCAATGTATTCCTGGGCCTTTAATATCTCTTTATCGTTGTGGTCTTTCTGTCCTTTGAACATGGCAAAGGCAGACTGGCTGTTCCTGTCAATATCAATGGCAAAATATTTTGAAGCAAGTACAGCTGTTTCCCTGTTGGTATATTTCTCTACAAGATGCAACAGCAGGTTCCAGTAAGAATTTGCGCCACCGCTGGAATAAAGCCTTTTCTCTTCCGTTACAATATTGCCTTCCACTACTTCCACATCAGGATACATTTCCCTGAATTCATTTTGAAACCCCCAATGCGTTGAGCACTTTTTCCCGTTTAATAACCCTGTTGAAGCCAGTAAAAAAGCGCCCACACAAAGGGAGGCTACTTCCGCTCCCTGATTATATTGCTCTATGATCCAAGGCACTGCTTCTTTGTTTTTTGCAACGGCTGCCGGTATATCACCAAACAATGCGGGAATGAAGATCAAATCCGTCTTTCTCACCTCCTTCAGTTGTTTGTCTGCATGCACTGAAAACATGCCGTTATTCAGCTTTACTTCTTTTTTTATACCCACCAGTTCTACATCAAACAAAGGTGGCTTTCCCGCCGACATTAAGAACTGGTTTACCGTGGCAAACAAATACTGCGGATCTGCAATCGCCTGCATTACCGAAGATTCAGGCACTAAGATGGATACCTTTTTCATAAATTAAAGATAACGCGTTTTCCTGGCACAATCCACCCGCTAATCTGACATATATGCCGCCCGTAAATGCCGCTTTTGATTGTCATCTTTGTGTTGTCAATTCATTAAGCAAAAACTAAAATTTTACAACATGTCAACCAACAGCGTACAGCTACACAGAATTTTAACAGCATCGCCGGAAAAAGTATTCAGGGCTTTTACTGATGCAGACGCGATGGCTTCATGGCTGCCCCCTTATGGGTTTGTTGCCAAAGTTCATGAGATGAATGTGAAAACAGGAGGCATTTACAAAATGTCCTTTATCAATTTCTCAACAGGGAACGGGCATTCGTTCGGGGGTGAATATATAGAAATCGTTCCCAACCAATTACTGAAATATACAGACCGTTTTGATGACCCGAACCTTCCTGGCGAAATGGTTACAACCATCAAATTAAGAGCAGTATCATGTGGTACAGAGCTTATCGCAACGCAGGAAGGCATTCCTTCAGCAATACCGCAGGAGATGTGTTACCTGGGATGGCAGGAATCATTAGACAAGTTAAAAAGACTGGTAGAGCCCAATATACCTGATGCATGAAGTCTGCACATAAAGTATTTTAATTGGATGACTGATGAAAAAACCGTGTTACGTTAGGCTGTGAAACACCAGGCAGAAACGAAAACAATGACAACAATCTGAATAATTTTAAATTTTATTACAATGGCAAAGCAGGTATTTATCAACCTTCCGGTAAATGATTTAAAAAAGGCAATGGCATTTTACGAAGCCATTGGTTTCACCAATAATCCACAATTTACCGATGATACGGCTGCATGCATGGTGTGGAGCGATACCATTTTTGTAATGCTGCTTACGCATGATAAGTTCAAACAATTTATCCCTAAGTCTGTTATTGACGCCACGAAGACAGCCGGTGTAATTAATGCATTATCTCTCGACAGTAATGACGAAGTAAATGCATTTCTTGAAAAAGCAATTGAAGCCGGTGGCAGGGAATATGCCGAACCCAAAGACTATGGTTTCATGTACCAGCGATGTGTGGAAGATACAGAAGGTCACAACTGGGAAGTGCTGTATATGGATATGAGCAAATTTCCGGGATAAAAATATTCATTCACTTAAACCATTAGAAAAATGGCAAAGCAAATAATAACACCGTGCTTATGGATAGAAAAAGATGCAAAGAAAGCGGCAAAATATTACTTATCTGTTTTTAAGAGCGGTAAGCTAAAGTTTTACAAAGCCTATAAAAACCAGCCCGGCCCCAGTGGAGATTTTGATACGGCCACCATTAATATTCTGGGAATGGATTTTCAGATACTGGCCGCCGGGCCGTTATTCAAATTCAATGAAGCGGTTTCATTTGTAGTACGCTGTAAAGATCAGTCCGAAATAGATTATTATTGGAAAGCTCTTACTGCCAAAGGCGGTAGCGAAGGTCCCTGCGGCTGGCTGAAAGACAAATACGGGCTTTCATGGCAAATAGTACCTGAGTTATACTTTAAACTGGAATCGCATAAAGACAAGGCTAAGCAGGAGTATGCGTTCAGGGCAGTAATGAAAATGAAAAAAATAATCATTGCCGGCCTGGAAGAAAAATAGCCGTCATCTAAAACAGGAAATGAAAACCATTTATTCTTATCTGACATTCAACGGCAACTGCCGGGAAGCGATGACTTTCTATAAAAACTGCCTGGGTGGTGATCTCAATTTTCAAACGGTCGGAGAATCGTCGTTATCAGCAACAATGCCGGTAAAAATGAAGGACTGCATCGTTCATGCCGTATTGACAAATAAAGAATTTGTATTGATGGGCTCTGATATGGTTAGTGAAAGCGGGCTGTTAAAAGGCAATGCGGTATCGCTTGTGCTTAACTGTACAAGTGAAAAGGAAATAAAGGCCTGTTACAAAAAACTTTCGCAGGGGGGCGAGCAAACACATCCTCTGGAAAACACATTTTGGAACGCGCTGTTTGGGGGGCTGACGGATAAGTATGGCAACACCTGGATGCTTAATTATTACAGGGAATAAAATAACCCTGTTTGCAGCAGGCAGCCCGAACGCCTGAACATCGTTCGGGCTTATTACATTATTAGCACCCGCATAAGAAGGCAGGATATATGTAGTACAGACCTGTTACTTAGGTAAGAAGATGGGAACCCAGGGATTTCGCTTTTAGAAAAAAACGTTTGCGGGCATCGTCATTTGGGACTGACCAAAAGGTCGTTAAACTTATTCTTTGCGAGGGAGGAATCCCGACTGTGTCGGGAAAGCAATCCCATTGAACGATAACGGATTAAGTATTTGGGATTGCTTCTCCCCCGAACGTTCGGGGGCGGATGCCAATGACATATCATCCAGTTTGCTATTTATCAACTGGTTATGAACTTCAATTTGTTGTTGCACAAACTCAGTTCTCCTTTCAACTACAATCCCTCCGCTTTTTTCTGTTACTTTTTTGCGGAAAAAAGTAACCAAAAAGCCGCCGAAATCCCTGCCAGCCGGCAGGCTGGGACTACGGCCGATTTCGGGAACGCTCTGATGAAGCTTTAGTACTACTGTGAACTCAGCAACAGAGCCCTGATACGTTTGCTGATAACTTAGCCGACTTAGGATACTTACAAATCAGAAAGCTGTGACAAACAAATGCAACTTGTCACGGCGCAATGATGGAGCACTCTAATCGTTTACTCGAAATGACGGGGACGTTTGTATTTTACTACCAGCACTAAGGCAAAGTGTATAACTATTCAACTTAAAAGCGAAATCCCTGGGTGGGAACCATTAAAACTAAACCTTCTTATATACAATATTTATATTGCAGCCTGTTCCGGCATTTTAGCAGTGCATTTAAAGTTCAGCCGCCGGAAAAGGAAAATAAACCATGGCGAAAATCATTTCAATACTTGCATTTGTTATAACAGGGTTCTGGTCGTACGGCCAGGATCGCAGTATAGATTCCAGGGAGAGACCAGTACTGGGTGGAGTGCCTCAGCAAATATTTTTGCGGGGGAAAGACAGTACAAGCCCCATTTTGCTCATATTACACGGCGGGCCGGGGTTCTCGGAATTTGCTTATTTCAGATCATTCAACAGGGAACTGGAAAATAAGTTTGTGGTCGTCAACTGGGATCAGCGTGGCACACATCTTTCGTACAACGATTCGATTGAAGAAAAGTCTATGACCTTTGACCAGATCGTGAGCGATGCGCATGAGCTGATAGGTAATTTAAAAATGCGGTTCGGGAAAAATAAAATTTTCCTTTTGGCTCATTCAGCCGGCACAATAACAGGGGTTAAGTATGCTTTGCGCTACCCGGAAGATCTGTACGCATATATCGGGGTAGGACAAGTGGTAAACGGGATGAAAAATGAAATGGAATCGCTGTCATATGCCTTAAAAATGGCAAAGAGAAATAATAACAAAGAAGCGATCGCCGAGCTCAGTGAAGTACAGAAAAACTATCCTTCATTGCCGCTGAAATCATTAGAATACGTTTATACAGAAAGAAAATGGCTTGAGAAATTTGGTGGGGTTTATCACACAAAGAGTTTTTCAGATTTATTTGAAGGCCTCGCCCAAGAAGAAAGCGCTTTAATAAACAACAGTCTGGCAAATAAAGGCGGGGAATTCTCTATGCAACATTTATGGAAGGAGTTGCTAAGCACAGACTTCCTTTCCGCTGACACTGTATTCAAAATCCCGGTTTTTCTGATTTGTGGTAAATATGATTACAATACACCTACCGATCTTGCAAAACGATATTTCAACAAAATTAAAGCGCCCCTCAAGCAGTTCTTTATTTTTGAAAACTCCGGTCATTTGATTCCATTTGAAGAACCCGGTAAATTCAACAGGCTGCTATCTTATTGTAAGAAAACCATTCAATAACAATGAAAGGTTGATTTGCTAATTCATCTGCTCCGTTTCATTCCAGTAATAGCTGTCGGGGTACATTCTCTGCCCGAAGATCGCCGTACCTACTCTTACAATGGTAGCGCCTTCCGCTATGGCAATTTCTAAATCGCCGCTCATACCCATTGACAACTCGCGCATTTCTATATCCGGGATGTTCAGGGCGATGATTTGCTGTTGTATATTCTTTAAGAGCCGGAAACACTTGCGCACTTTCCCGGTTTCAGCACTAAACAAACCGATTGTCATCAGTCCCTTTATTTTCAGGGTTTTTAACTGCGCTACCTGCTTTACCAATTCAATGGCACCATCGGGGTGTACGCCGAATTTGCTTTCTTCACCGGAAGTATTGACCTGTATCAATGCTTCCATGGTCTTGTTTTCAAATTGCAACCGCTGGTGCAGTTTTTCCGCTAAATCCAACCGGTCAAGCGACTGGATGCAGGACACTTCATACTTCAAGACATCTTTGATCTTGTTGGTTTGCAAATGCCCGATGAAATGACTGGTATGCGGTATTTCTTTTAACGCTGCATATTTCTCTTTAAGCTCCTGTACCTTGTTTTCAGCTATCAAAGTTTGTCCTGCCTGTAATGCTATTTTTATGCGTTCGGGCAGTACGGTTTTGGTTGCCAGCAACAATTTTACTTCTCCGGGATCTCGGCCACTTTCATTACAGGCTTTATGGATGCGCTCTTTTATAACGGCAATATTATTTATTATTTGTTCTTCCATGTTCTTACCCTTTTATTTACTGATCTCATACACAAAATTCAACCTCGGCGCTTCGCCAAAATAGGTTACTTCCTGCTCAGCAATTTTTTTTGCACCTATGCGGCCGATAGCGATCTGTGAACGGATATTGCTTGCCCCGATATGGAAATACACTTTTGAAACGAATTGAAAAAGATACTCCAGCATCATTGCTTTTACCGAATGATTAATACCCCTGCCCCAGTATTGAACGGCATAAAAAGTATAACCGATAAACAGGCTGTTCTCCTGCTCATTGTAATCATAGATACGTGTGCTGCCGATAACGTTTCCGGTGGCTTTGTCCACAATCTTAAATGCTCCCTTACTTTGTAAGGCCCCTTCAAAAAAAGTTTTAAATACTTCTCTTTTCCAGCGATCCTTATTGGGATGCTGCTCCCATATTTTAGGATCGGCGGCTACCGTATATAAAGCTTCAAAATCATTTTCCTGCAATGGATAAAGGATCACCTGCCCGTTCTCTAATATAGGTTGAATGTTAAAGTTCATGATCGGGTTTTATTTCTTTTTTCATCATGATGTCTGTCTGCTCTTCATCGCCCAGTTTGAAAATATGCCTGTCAAATTCCACAAAACCATTTTTCCTGTAAAAGTGTATAGCCCTTGGATTTTCTTCCCAAACCCCTAACCAAACACAGTGCGCATTTTTTTGTTTGGCTACCTGCATCGCCTTTTCATAAAGCGCCTGTCCCACTTTTTTGCCGTGACAGGCCTGTAATACATAGATTCGTTCGATTTCAAGCGCCTTATCGTCTTGCAATTCTGTTTGTGACCGTCCGGTATTCAGCTTTAAGTAACCGATGATATTCTTATCCGATACCGCAAAATAAAATACTGAATCTTTGTTGTTAAGTTCGGAAGTCAGCTTTTCCGTAGAAAAACCCGCGTCTAAATACCTCTTCATATTTTTCTCGCTGTTTCCTGCAGAAAATGCTTCATAAAATGTTTGCCTGCTTATTTTTTGCAGCCGGTCAACATCATTTAGCGTTGCTCTCCTGATTTCTATATTGTCCATATACGATCGGATATGCCATTCATAGTTTCGTCGATCCCCTTACAAATTTCCATATTTTATTGTCTTGCACCAGCAAAAAATGTCTACTTCATTTTTAAAAGCCGTTTGGCCAGGTATCTCCGTACAGGTTCATCGTATAATTTTAAACAGAGGTAGGCCAATACGATACTTCCGATCACCAGCGCGGCAGCTCCCGGTAATGATTCCATGAATGTCAGGTTTTCATTTTTAACCCAGGCGTAATACAGGTAAATAAAGGGATAATGCACCATATACAGCGGATAAGAAATATCTCCCAAAAACTTACATATACGCGTAGTTATTTTGTTCGTTGTTGTACCTGAAGCTCCAAGATAAACAAGTAAAGGAAAGACGATAACAGTGCAGATGGTATCATATACACCGTTCATCCATAAGTTTTCACTGCCGCCGATCCGCGGTATCGCTGATAAAATAACAATCAACAGGCAGCCTGTCCAAAAAACGCCTTTTACATGAACAGGTTTGAATATGCGCGACAGCAGCAATCCTGCTGAGAATGAAAACAGCAGGCGCAAAGAACCTCCAACCACATTTTCCCCGGTCAGCGAATACCCTACACATATATCTCCATAGGGTCCCCAAATGGCAAATGCCGCCAATCCACATCCTGCTGCTAAAACAAGCGCAGCAAGCGCGTTCGTAGGGAGTTTACGAATGAATACAGCATATAAAATATTCCCGATATACTCAAAGAACAAAGACCAGCTTGGCCCGTTCAAGGGATACATTTCGCCTACACCCCGGATTTCAGAACCGGGCGTAGCAGGGATCAGAAAGACGTTCAGCAACGTAGCCACTAACAGCATCATTACAGAGATCTTTGAAACATCCCAAACAGAGCAACCCTGCGTATAGAACATAACAGCTCCGATAACAGCCCCGATAATGACCATAGGATGCAGGCGGATAAACCTGCGTTTGAAAAAATCTTTTATCGTCATCGTTTTCCACCGGTCATCGTAAGCATAGCCAACAACAAAGCCGGACAGGATAAAGAAGAAATCAACAGCCAGATAGCCATGATTGATTCTTTGGTCTATATGGCTGGTTGCATAGGCTTCAAACAGGTGAAAACATACAACGGTTAATGCCGCTACGCCGCGTAGTCCGTCAAGTATATTATAATGAGGTTTGGTATCTGCAAATGCTGACGAAGGCGTTTTTGTTTTGACCATCCTGTTATCTTGTAGTGCTGTATGTACGTATGTCTTTCTTTGACGGGCGAAAAAATACGAAATTAATCTGAAAGACAGGATAAGGGCTGCTTGATAGGGTGTATTCCAAATTAGCCAAGCGGGCAGGCCCGCAAAACATAGGATATACCCCGGATTTTTTAGCCGCAGATGCACAGATTAAATCTGCGCATCTGCCTACGGCGGACAGGTCTGCGGCAATTAAGTCGCACCGGGGTCTTCATGTAAAGCTGTTGCGGGCAGTCATGAGACCCTGGTGCTGGATTCGCCGGGGTCTCACTCTTTCAATTACCTTGGCTGTGAAGACCCCGGCGAGACGAAGGGTAGCGCCGATGGCGCATAATTGAAAATTATCCTCTTTGTCTACAAATGGGCTGTGCCGATGGCACAGAAAATACAGTATATCCAGCGGTATTTTGTATAGTGGAGAAACTGACTAAAAGTATTTCATTCGCCAGGGATATGTATTTGAAACATGCTGCATAGCGGCTACCTGTTTGTAAAAAAAGCCGTCCATTTTATTTGTCTGCCGCGGCGGACTACCCTTAATGTAAAGAGATCAGTGAAAGACAAAAAAATAATTGCGAAAATTTAGAATACGCCCTGTCCTATACGTGTTAAGCAGCAATCAGGAATTCCACTACAGCGAAAATTATAACCATTTCCCCATCACATTAAAACAACCAGGCGCTTTCCTCCCTCAATGTTCATATCCCATGCTTTTCCGATGTCTTTGAGCAATACATTTACCGTTTCGATCTTCAGCTTTCCTTCAGCGGCAAGCTGAAACATCTCGGGAAGGATTTCGGCAATGAGCAATTTTACTTCTTCACGCCTCCATGTTCCCAAACCCGAGCCGGATATTTGAATATCGGTACTGCGCAAAATGGAAGAGGATAAGGTGATCGTATCGCCGGCCATTCCGCCAATCGTAATGAAACGTATGCGATGCGAAAATCTGCCGTCACCTTTCAGGGAAGATAAGATCAGCTCCGCGCTGTGCCCCCACAAATAGTCAATCACAATATCTACCGGAGTTTGTTTGTATATGTTTTTGAATCGGGAAAGGATACTTTCATCGTCCTGCCTGAGCGAAACCACCTCATCCGCCCCTAACTGCAACAATTCCTGCAGTGTCTGTTCGTTCCTGCCGGAGGCAATTACCTTTTTCGCGCCGTAGTATTTGGCGATCTGTACCGATATTTTCCCGGTAACGCCTGTCGCGCCATTGACCAGGACGGTTTCCCCTTTTTGCAATCCTGCCCTGAAACGCAATGCCAAAGCCGATCCCATCACCGCATTCGGCAGGGCGGCAGCCGTAGCATCGTCAATTCCCGCGGGCAGTTTTACCATCGCATCTTTTTCAATGATCGCTTTTTCGGCGATCATGCCGCTCACGCCGATGCCGTACACCCGTGTTCCGTCTGCCAGCACACCCACACCATCGCCGCCGGGTATTTTTGCCGTCCATTCTTCGTTTTGGGTAGAATAATGCTTTCCGCTCGCCCGCATTTTATCAAGATTTTTTACGGCAGATGCTTTTACGGAAACGAGCACATCATTGTTGTTTTGCACTACCGGCTCCGCAAAATCTTCTACATATTCAGGCAGATCGCCTTTTTTAAATATTACTGCTGCTTTCATTTGATCCGTTTTTTACAAAGCTATGTGCCTGTGGCAAAACATCCGGTAAACGAAACGTTAAAGGGATGAGAAAAAGGCGCTTCAACCAGCTCACGAAATACGATCAGGCTCAGGCATGAATTTAAAAACGTGCAAAACTCATTGCGTTGCTGCATGCTGTCGAAATGGGTTTACTCAAGGAGAAAGAAATTGCATGACAGCAATCCCGTTCTCCTGTCGTTATCATTTAAATAAAAGAGAGCAGCCCCGGAATATATCAGGCATTCACTGCTACCTGCTGCCTTAATTCCCTGGCGGCATTTACCATTT
The DNA here is from genome assembly GCA_019638615.1 of Chitinophagaceae bacterium. Lineage (GTDB taxonomy): Bacteria > Bacteroidota > Bacteroidia > Chitinophagales > Chitinophagaceae > Agriterribacter. The sequence goes on from JAHBTL010000027.1 coordinate 26,347, forward strand.
CCAGAAGCGCGGCTTTCGTTTCATTCCAGCCCCTGGTCTTTAAGCCACAGTCGGGGTTAACCCAAAGCTGGTCGGCAGGAATAACGGCTTTCGCTTTTTCCATGAGCTGAACCATTTCCTGTTTGGACGGAACACGCGGAGAATGGATATCGTATACGCCGGGGCCAATTTCATTGGGATACCTGAATGCTGCAAAAGCGTCTAACAGCTCCATTTGTGAACGGCTGCATTCGATCGTGATGACGTCAGCATCCATATCGGCTATATTCTGGATAATATCATTAAATTCGGAATAGCACATATGGGTGTGTATCTGTGTTTCATCTTTCACTCCGCTTGCTGAAATCCGGAATGCGTGCACCGCCCATTGCAAATATTCCTGCCAGTTTTCCCTACGCAACGGCAATCCTTCGCGAATCGCGGGTTCGTCAATTTGTATAATGTTTATGCCAGCCTTTTCCAGGTCTGTCACTTCATCCCTGATGGCAAGCGCGATCTGGGTACAGGTCTCGCTGCGCGGCTGATCATTGCGCACGAAGCTCCATTGTAAAATGGTAACAGGGCCGGTGAGCATTCCTTTTACCGGCTTCCTGGTCAGCGACTGGGCATACGATGTCCAGCGCACTGTCATGGGCTCCGGGCGGGTCACGTCTCCATAGATAATAGGAGGCTTCACACAGCGGCTGCCATAACTCTGCACCCAGCCATTCTTCGAGAACACAAAGCCGTTGAGCTGTTCCCCGAAATATTCCACCATATCATTGCGCTCAAACTCCCCGTGAACCAGCACATCGATATCAATTTCTTCCTGCCAGCGAATGGCTTTTTCCGTTTCTTTAGCAATCAGATCATCATATTGTGCAGGGGTCAGCTCTCCTTTTTTCAATTTAGCTCTCCAGCTACGCACTTCGGTTGTTTGCGGAAAAGAACCGATGGTAGTGGTTGGAAACAACGGGAGGTTTAAAGACGCATGCTGCTTAACCTTTCTTGAAGCAAAAGGACTGTTGCGCGAAGCATCAGCATCTGTAATCGCAGCTACTCTTTCCTTCACTTTTGCATTATGGATAAGCGTTGAAGTTTTCCGGTTCTGGTTAGCCTGGATATTTTCTTCCAGCTTTCTTTTCGCCTCAGCGTTTTCTTCGCCGCCTGCCAGTTGCTTTAGCATCACCACTTCCCCGATCTTCTGTTTGGCAAATGCCAGCCATTGCCTGATCCCGGGCGTTAACACCTTGTCATTGGTTTCCAGGTCAAGATCGCAGGGTACATGCAGCAACGAGCAGGAAGGACTGATCCAGAGCCTTTCTGAACCCAGTTTGCCCTGGGCCTTTTTAATGAGCTCAAGCGATTTTTCAAAATCATTTTTCCAGATATTTCTTCCATCCACAACACCCAGGGAAAGGATGGTCTTACTGCGCACCAAGTCAGTTTGCAGGATATCATCCAACTGGGAAGGACAACGTACCAGGTCGAGGTGCAATACCTGAATGGGCAATTCAAGCACCGTATGCAGGTTTTCACCATAACACTCAAAATAACTGGCGAGAATGATCTGTAAATGGGGCAATTTATTCTTGATCTCAGTATAAGTCTTGCGGAGTACCTGGCGCTCTGCATCCGTAAGATTAAGGGAAAGACAGGGCTCATCCAGTTGCACATAATATGCCCCGGCCTGCTCCAGTTTGCCAAGCATTTCGATATACACAGGTAAAAGCCTTTTTATCAGTTCCAGGCGATGGAACCCGGCTTCTTTTTCCTTTCCTAACAACAGGTATGATACCGGGCCCAACAAAACCGGCTTGGCCTGCATGCCATTTTGTTTTGCCTCAACAAACTCGTTCAGTGCTTTCGTATTAAACAGGCTGAACTTTTGATCAGCCACAAATTCAGGAACGATGTAGTGGTAGTTGGTATCAAACCATTTTGTCATTTCCATGGCTGTGATATCATACCCGTCCTTTTGATATCCTCTTGCCATTGCAAACAGAAGATCCAGGTGAGGGAGTTGCTTGTCCTGCATCAGGTCGTGGTACCTTGCAGGGACTGCTCCTACCATTAATGAGGTATCCAGTACCTGGTCATAAAAAGAAAAATCGTTACAGGGTATCCAATCGATCCCCGCTTCTTTCTGCAACTGCCAGTTTTGTAAACGTATGCTGCTGCCTGTCTGACCCAATTGATTTGCCGTAAGCTTACCGGCCCAATACTGCTCGGACGCTTTTTTAAGTTCCCGTTGGCCGCCTATCCTCGGGTAGCCCAGGTTGTGTGTTTGCATGTTCAATGCTTTTAAAAAGATTAATAATCAATCAAAAGCTCTTTGCTGAACCCGCAATGTTCCCGGTGAAAATAATGTGAAGTAGGTGCATACCAATACCAGGCTCCTGCTGCCTGAATAGACAGATCATGGCCATTAAGCATATACCAACTCAACAATTGCTTCATTCCCCGAAAGCATTGTCAATTGCAATAAAGGCAGGTCTCCTGACTTATAACATTTTTACCGTCCTTCCCACAGCGCCTTGGCGCCACAGTGGACAACAAGGGTAAAAACTGTTGTGTTACTTACAGTTGCGGGACAGCTCCGGATTTACACCGGATTCCCTATTCATCCCGCGCTATGCGGGAACCTTTGTTGCTTGATAAGAAGTAAAGAAAAGAACTGGACGGCAAAATTAAAGCATTTGAGCATATCACGAATAAATGACTTTGACTTAGATTACTTAAAAATTTAAAAACTCATACTATCTTCAATGCCTGAACAATATATATTATACGGGATGGATAAAAAGGCTTTGGTCAGGAAAAAACAGGTAAGGCAGCCATGAAGTGCTTTAATGAAGTCCGGACAGGATAAAACAACGCCTGGCGATATCGCACATTCCGTTCGGTTTAATAAAGCCTCACCCAGAATATGAGATGCTTACTATCATTAATATTCAACAGACTTAAAAAATAATATGAACGATGCTGTTGCCATCCATGAATTAACGGAGCTGCGCAATTATTTTGCTGGCGGTGCAACCAGGCCCTATGCCTTCCGGAAGCAGCAACTGTTGTTGCTGAAAAATGCAGTATTAAAATATGAGCAGGATATCAACGACGCGTTATATACCGACCTTAAAAAAAGCCCGGAAGAAGCGTATGCCACGGAAACAGGCTTATTGCTTTCGGAGATCAACCTGGCATTGAAACAGTTGCGCGGCTGGATGAAGCCAAAGCGCATCTTTCCCAACCTGGTCAACCTGCCTTCCTCCGGTAAAATATTGTCCGACCCACTGGGGGTAGTGCTGATCATTGCACCCTGGAATTATCCCTTGCAGCTATCGCTTATTCCCTTAGTGGGTGCTATAGCCGCGGGCAACTGCATGGTATTAAAGCCTTCCGAATTGGCTCCAGCTACATCTGCCATCCTACAAAAAATGATCAGCGAAATATTTTCGCCAGCATATATAAAAGTGGTGGAAGGCGATGGCGCTTCGGTTATTCCCGCTATGATGCAGCAGTTCAGGTTCGATCATATTTTTTATACCGGCAGTATACCTGTAGGCAAAGCCATTTATCAAGAGGCAGCTAAAGCGCTTATTCCCGTTACACTGGAGCTGGGCGGCAAAAGTCCGGCAATTGTGGAAAAAGACGCTGATATTATTGTAAGTGCCAGGAGAATCGCGCTGGGAAAATTCGCTAATGCCGGGCAAACCTGCGTGGCGCCCGACTATGTACTGGTGCACGAGGCTATTGCTGAGCAATTTATGGCAACATTGATCAATACCATACAAAATTTTTTTGGCGAAGATGCCGGTAAAAGTGCAGACTATGGTAAGATCATCAATACCAAGCGATTTGATCAGCTGCTTGGCTATTTAAAAGAAGGTGAAGTGGTATATGGCGGAGCAACAGACCGCTCTTCCTTATACTTTTCTCCTACGATAATAAAAAATGTAAGGCCGGGAGCAGCCATAATGAAGGATGAAATATTCGGACCCGTTTTACCCGTGCTGCATTTCAGCACGATGGAAGAAGCTGCCGCCGTTGTAAACCAGCATCCCAACCCACTGGCATTGTATGTGTTCACTTCCGATGCGGCAAAAGAAAAAGCATGGATGGAACAAACGGCTTTCGGCGGCGGTTGCGTAAACAATACGGCGTGGCATTTCGCCAATCACGGCTTTCCTTTTGGCGGTGTGGGCAACAGCGGCATCGGTGCTTATCATGGCAAATATTCATTTAAAACATTCACACATGAAAAAGCAGTGATGAAAACACCGGTATGGTTTGATCCTGCTATAAAATATCCCCCGTTTAAAGGAAAGCTCAGGTGGTTTAAACGGCTTATCCATTAAATGAGCATCCGAAGACAAGCGCAATCAATTATGCCTTTTGATCCAAAAATGGAAATGATGAATTACCTGTGGAACACGAAGCAGACAGAAGCCGTGAAACATATCACCGGTGCAAGGCCCTGGTCACTTTAATCTTCAGGCATCGCTTCTCATCGCAATATTCATCTAAATTAAACCCTTATGTGGGCGGGGTCGCAGTAACAGCTGGTCAGCCCCCCTGGGAAAAACGAGAAAAATTATTTATATTTATTCCCGGACCTTCCGTACTTATAAGGTTGGGGGAACCTTATACACTTCATATTATTTTATAGTCAAAACTTTAAAAATGAAAACGCTTTTCTATGTTTTCATATTTGCACCCTTTATGCTTACTGCATGTAAAGGGAAAAAGAACGTTTCAGTGCCTGCGACGGAAGAAATGAACCTTAAGCGTGGCGATGTGATCAGTTGCGGCCCATCGCAAAAAGAATTTGGCAAGGTTCGTTTTGCCACAACCTGCACACCCGAAACACAAGGGGATTTTGACCTGGCTGTTTCCATGCTCCATTCATTTGAATACGATGAAGCCGAAAAAGTTTTTGCCAAAGTGATAGAGGAAGCTCCTGCCTGCGCCATGGCATACTGGGGTGTGGCGATGAGCAATTACCATCCTTTGTGGGCGCCGCCTACGCAGGAAGAACTGGCAAAAGGAAATAAAGCCATTACTATTGCTCAATCATTAGCTGGTGGTTCCAAAACAGAAAACGGATACATAAAGGCATTGGCTGCTTTTTATAAAGATTATCCCACGGTTGACCATAAAACCCGCAGCGGGAATTACAAAAATGAAATGGAAAAATTGTATTTAACAGATACTTCCGATAAAGAGCTGGCCATTTTTTATTCTTTAGCGCTTATTGCCACTGCCGACCCAACCGACAAAACTTTTGCCAATAGAAAAAAAGCCGGTGAAATACTGGGAGCGCTGTACCCCGAAGGAAAAAACCATCCCGGCATTATTCACTACATCATTCACACGTATGATGTGCCCGAGCTCGCTGCATTGGGCCTGGATGCTGCCAAAAGGTATGCTGCGGTAGCGCCATCATCTGCTCATGCACAGCACATGCCCTCACATATTTTTACGAGGCTCGGACTTTGGGATGATGATATTACATCCAATCTTGCCGCTTCTTCCTCCGCACAGTGCTATGCTGCAGCAGCCAACCTCGATGGTCATTGGAGCGAAGAGCTGCATGCTGCCGATTATCTTGTATATAGTTATTTACAAAAAGGGGATAATGTTTCCGCCCAAAAAGAGGTGGCGTATGTAGATACCATCACAAAAGTAAGCGGAATAGCCAATACTAATGCCTATGCATTGGCTGCCATCCATTCAAGATATGCGCTGGAAAACAAATTATGGAAAGAAGCCGTTTCTTTAAAACTTCATCCCGTAATGGGTGATGCCTGGAAAAGATTTGTATGGCAGGCTGCTATTGTGCATTTTGCCAGGTTATTGGGCGCTGACAATACAGGAGATCATGCATTGGCAAAAGAGGAGCTGAAAACCCTTAATGCTATTTATGATACGTTGGTAGCAAGAAAAGATAATTACAGCGCTGCACAGGTGATGATACAAATTAAATCGGGTACTGCATGGATGGCATGGAAAGAAGGCAACAGCAGCGGGGCATTGACAACCATGCAGGAAGCGGTAGAACTTGAAGATAAAACCGATAAACACCCCGTAACACCAGGTGAAGTGCTGCCCGCAAGGCAACTTTTTGCTGATATGCTTTTGGAAATGAATAAGCCTGCCGAAGCGCTTGGGGCTTACGAAGCAGATCTAAAAAAACACCCAAACCGGTTCAACAGCTTATACGGCGCTGCTTATTGCAGTGAAAAAACCGGTAATGCAGCCAAAGCAGAAAGCTATTATCATCAGTTGTTAGCAGTTGCCAACAACCCCGGTTCCAACAGGCCGGAACTTGAGCTCGCAAAAAAATTTGTTGAGAAAAATCATAAGAAACAAATAGCGCTCAGGTAACAGGCCTTCCTCCTTAATGCCCAGGTTAACCCCCGGATTAACTGTTTAAATATTTATTAGGGATGTTTGAAGGCGTATAATCAATACCGTAAGCCGCTTTAAGTAAAATAGCAACCACTTCATAAATCAATTTCTCCTTTCTCTGGAACTGTGGAAGCAGTCCCATCATTGCATAGCTGATCGGATTAACAGACGGAATAAATGTTTCCCATTCATAGCCTTTTCCCCACACCAGTCCTTTGACTGTAAGGGTTAAATCCGCCGATTCAGCAATAAGATAGTTCATTACATCTATGCACTTGTTTGAGTTCTGGTTCACGGTATGAAAGATTGGCGTTTGTCCACCGAAGCCATTTTCGTCAACCCCCGCCTTCATGTTTATATCAATGCCGTGTTTTACCAGTACCCTGGCACAGGCAAGGTGGTTGTATTCGGCACAAATATGAAGCAATGACGCCTCATACAAAGGAGTAAATGCACAGTCAAATGTATATGTGTTCTGTACTGCCTGCTTATTGTTATTTAATAAAGCATCCAGCGAAACAGCATCATCCAAAAAAACGGTTAACAGTATTTTATCATCGAAGTGTAAGCCATAATCCACAAAAACTTTAAAGCATTCCCTGAATTTTGGTCCCCTTGAATATTCTGTGATGAGTTCATAAATGAGTGGCTTACCCTTAAAGTAATCATTAGGGCTTATTCCATTGTCAAAGCATTCCCTTATTCCGTCCGCTGAGTGAACTTCAATCTCACCTGTAATTTTTTGTAAATAATCCATCATGGTGCGTTTTTATGTGTGCGAACAAATTACCGCCAGCGGTTCGGCCTGGCGAAGCTTCAGGGCGTGATCCCTGCCCGACTGTGTCATTCTGGCGGACGGGCGGTCAGGCGGGCGTCAGTCTGTAATCTTTGCTAAATTTATAAATAAATGTTCATTGTATATTCTATTGCCCGGCGCTATTCATCGGACGGAACTCCTTGCCTGCCGGCAAGGAAGTCGAATAGCGAACAAAGGCTGAGGATATATTTGTCTTCCGTCATATAGCTGAACTGCTTGTTGCACATTACTTTTCTTCGCTATCCATCAATTTGCAGATGAATAGATAAGTTATGGTGTATTTCTTTTGAATAGAGCTGTTTCTAAACGTGCCATCGTCACGATAGAAAGGTTCAGTCACAAGCCTTACTTTGCCATAAAAGATGTCCCTTAACTTTTCAGGCATATTACTTAAAACAACACTTTCTGTCCGTGCCTCAACCTGAATTTCACTTGATCTAGTATCTATCAATTTGTGGCGGTAGATGCTGTCCCTTCGTACATACTCAAAAAAAACAGCGCTGATTTTGTCTCCCACTATTTTTACCGAAAAGCCGAGTCCTGAAAAAAGTCCGAAGAACGAGCCAATGCTCAAGGTGTCTTTATAAAAAGCCGCTCGACCGAAAAGCCATTGATTGTATTTGGCCGTGTCTTTGGGTAGGTCAGGTAATTCGTTCCCGTTTTCGTCAATCGCAATAATTTTAATTGAACTGTTAAGAACTATTGGGGTGAAATCCTGAATGTTCAAAGTGTCTTCTTTGAAACTTAAAAGCAACACAAAACCATCGCTAAACCCTTTGTTATATCGCTTTTCCTGAATGTATTTAGGTTGCTGGTTAAAAAGGCTATCAAATTCATACCGAACCCCTGGGTCAATTTGCAATTGTCCAAATACAGAGTGCCCAAACAGTAAAGCAGTTATTAGTAGTAAGGTTTTCACAAAGTTGCGTACAACGGTTGAACATTTGTGTTTGTGGCGGTTCCGAAACTTTGGAAGGGGAAACTTCCTGCTGGGAACAAATGCTTAATAAAGATATAAAAGTCCATTGTTAATTCTAAAGCCCAATTTATAACGTCCGGCCGGAACTGCAGATGATAGACAAGTTTGTATATTCTGACATAAATTGTCTGTTTTTCCTGGTTTTAATTGTAAAATGCAGGTGTTCCTACAAAACAGAATATTGTGCAGCCTATTTATCTATCGTCATCCCATCTCTTAGTTTTCTTCTGTTGCCACTAACGACAATGATTTTGTTATACACCTGCATATTTGCAATAGCTAATTTCTCTGGTAATCCATTACCTGAAAATTTCCAATTCCCGGCTTCTTTATCTTTTCTATAAATACCGTCCCATTGCCCCGCTAAAAGTGAGTTGTTAACTTTAACTACGTTAAATGTATAAAGTTGAGCAGGTAGTCCGCTTTGAATATTTTGCCAGGTCTGCCCTTTGTCATAAGACGAAAATAGTTCATTATACACCATTGCATACAAAGCTTTGTCGTCCGAACTAATGTTATGTAATGCACCATTTGACAAGATCTTCTTCCAATCTTTTTTCCCGATTAGTGAGGCAAAAGCCCCTTGACTTGTGGCAATGTAAATACTTCCACCAAAAGTCGTTATGCCATTCACTTGTAGTGTACCGTTTCCATATTCTAACTCCCATCGACTTAGTAAGTCATTATAGGAATAAAGTCCTGAATTGGTTGCTGCGTACAGCTTATTTTCAATTACAGCGAATTTTCGGATTGTCAGGTTATCCAAGCCTGTATTTAGTGTTATCCAAGTTTGGCCATTGTTCTTAGAGTAAAAAACACCGTCTGTTTGTGTCCCTGCGTATATACAATCATTATGGAATAGTAAAGCCCCCACATTACTTTCAAGCAATTGTTTGTCGGTGGGAATATGAACCCACTTATCTTCTTGGGGTTTAAAATAGTAAAGCCCGCTGTCTTTTGAGATAAGTGCAAGTTTGTTTCCCGAAACAGCAATCCCACCCAAACCAATAGAAGTTGTTGAAGGCAAACCTTCACTTTTATTTTCCCAGGTTAATCCGTTGTCATAAGAAAAGTAGATTATTCCGTCCGTTTCTTGAACGGAATTGTTGATTAACGGAATATCTTCTTCCAAAATGGATTTCGTATTGTTTTGAGCTTGTCCTTTACAGGCGTTTAGCATAATCAAAAACACTAATGTTAAAAGTCTAATTGGACTTAACGATGCTATAATTTGTCGCTTTAACTTTTGAGGGTTGTTTTGGTTGCACATAACGTCCGATTATTTGCGAAAGTAGGGAATTCGTTGGTTGTCCAGCCCAACTTGCATAAAACCCCATGTTGGTTGCAGTTTTTCGTTCGCCGTGACGAAAAACTACCAAAATTTCCACCAAGGTTTTTTACTTTTTGTTTCGTGTTTAAGTTCTGATTTTGATTGCTGTGTCACCAGTTTTAGTTGGCTTGTCCAAAGTTTATACGTCTGTCCTTTCGGATTACCGTTGTCGTCAATCGGATAAGGCAGTTTAAGCTTGGTCATAAAGTCAACTAATTGCCAGTCCTCTTTTGTAAACTCGTCTGTTGAATATGCCTTTGATGGTTCTTCTTCCTCTAAATCCCACCTCACTAAATACTTGTCAATGTCGCTTGTTTTGATGAATGGAAATAACTCCGCTATTGTTTTTGCGTTACCTTTCCAACTGCCTATTTCTTCATCTGATATATTTGCGTCCCAATAATCTGGAATAGGATTGAATTGGTCTATAACTTCTCCGTCCTTGTATAAAACAACATCCATAAATCACCGTCGTGAATATGAAAAGAAAAAACGGCTGTGTTTAATTCCTTTGAAATATATTTTGAACTGTCGTCCCACTCAAGATAACCGTCTGGATAGAACACCGAAGTGTTACTATTTAATTCTTCAATAATGCAAGAGTTAGGCGTTTCAGAATTGATGTTGTCCTCTTGTTGAAGTCCACCGTTAACAGACTTAGCATAATTTGTCAAGCTGCTTACAACTTGGCTTTGCGTCTTGCCGATGACTGATGAAACTGCCAAAAATGTTCCCATAATTTGAAGGTCCTTAAAATTGCAACCACGCTAATTTATGTTATAGCACGCAATAGTCATAATTCATAAGCTGCTATAAATTAAATCCTTAACGATATACATTTTGTACTTGTCTGCCGGCAGGCAGGTTGTTTATTGCGTCAATGAAATCTGGCACACTCGTTTACAAACACTTATAAAAGGTTTAAACGTGCACCCAGGGTGCAGCTTCCCGGCTTTCATCATGCCCAAAAACCTTATTTATATCATCTTCCCCATTGCCGTAAATCATATTGTTTTATATACAGTGTGATTATTTTCGCTTTTTGAGGGATAACATTAAGCTGCTGAATATATTATTATTTGAGCAGGACGATAAAGATGATTTTTATACCTTTGCAAAAAAATATAGGGCAGTAAGTATTATTTGCTTGAAACAGTTAACCAAAATAGCGAGTGTTTTTGTAATGTGCGTGATGCTTTTAAGCATCATGAAAACCCCTGTTCTCTATACTGTTTATGAATACGATAAAACGTTCTTTATTGAATTGTTTTGTGTAAATAAAGATCGCCCGCAAATGGAATGTAACGGTCAGTGTAAATTGGCTCAGATGCAGCAGGAGGAAAACGAAAAAAATGCTGACAATATCCTGAAGCAATTACAATCTGAAACCGTTTATTTTTCGCCCGTATCAACCTCATTAACAGACTACGACCGTTTTTTGACGGCTGATAAAACACGGCTTCCTTCCTGCTACAATTCCCTGTATTCATTCCTGTTTGCGACTAAGCTGGTAAAGCCACCGGCAACATTGCTGAGTTAGCAATACTGCTAATATATTCCTGTTTTTAAGCGGTGAAAATTTTATGTGCGATAGTATGCAGGGATTGCCTTGTATGCAAGCATGATCAACCTGTTCGTATATACCGGTGATCCGTTTTATTCCCGCTTACCTGTTTTCCTGTATATAATTTGATACGGCTAAAGAGCGCCTGCGCTTGCAGTAACCTGCTGCCGTTCAATTATTTTTCACAAGACTTTCGTCAATAATGGAAAAAGCAATATTTTTTCTCGCAGTAGTATGCTTATCGGTTATATCCTGTACAAAAGAAAAAACGGATTACGAAGCCGAGATAGCAACGGTAGTTACGGAGCATTATGAGTTTAAAGAAGCTGCTGCCATCAGCAGTGAAGGCTATACTATCAGCATTGAAGCGCTGAACGGGACTTTTTATAAAGGGTATAACGAAATCCGGTTAAAGATCACAGATACCCGTACCAATGAAAATATACATGCGTCTTCTGTAATTTTTTTACCGGTTATGTCTGGTGCTGACGGAAGCAACACTTCCTGTCCACACCTGTACGATTTGACTTATAACGCCGATGATAAATATTTTACAGGATATGCGGTATTTACCAGCGAGAGCAATACAAACGGAAGCTGGGAGCTTTACACCAGCGTTATTATAAATAATAAAACCTATCCGGCGAAGCAAAATATTACTGTTCAGGAGCAACCCAACAAAAACCTGAATATGACTGCATTTACTGGAAAAGATGGTGAGCAATACATCATCGCTTTGGTGTCGCCGCAAAAGCCGAAAGTTGCCGAAAACGAACTGGTTGCCGGCATATACAAATTCAACAAACCAACAACTCCTCCATCCGGGAGTTTCCCTGATCCCTCGCAATTCTCCTACGCGGAGGTTAATGATTATACGTTGCAGCTTGATCCACGGATGCCCGAACCTTCTATGGGAAATCATTCTTCGATCAATAACAAGGATCTGACACAGCAAAGCGATGGCTTGTATTACGGCATTGTCAATTACACCATGACGGGGAACTGGACACTGAATTTCATTATGCTGAACCAGAACGGTAAGATACTGAAAGGAACCGAAGTGCCAACCGATTTTACACCGGGAGTGGAAGGCGTGAAAAGTGAACTATACATTGATATTTTATTCTAAGGTTTATGAAGAAGCTATATATTATTTTCTGGACTCTTTTTCTTGGAATGAATGCAAATGCGCAAAATACGCAAGCGCAAAAGGATACTGCTAAAGTACTTGAAGAAGTAAAAGTAATTGCCATTGCGAAAAAGAAAATACAGACCGAAATGAAAATGGCTGTTACGGTGGATGAGTTCCTGGCATCTTCCGACAATATCAGTTTTATAAAAAGGGGCGCTTACGCCTGGGAACCATTGCTCAATAACATGAGCACAGAGCGCTCTACCATCACGATTGATGGCATGCATGTTTTTGGCGCATGTACGGATAAGATGGACCCCATTACTTCCTATGTGGAAAGCAACAATCTTTCTGCTGTTGACATTAAATCCGGCCAGGAGGGCAGCCTGCATGGTGCAACGGTTGCAGGCAGTATTGACCTCAAAAGGAAGAGTACACCATTCAGTTCAGAAAAGCAATACAGCGGCGCTTACCAAACCGGTTTCGAGTTCAATAACAAACAGTTTTTCAACCTGGGGAACCTGTCTTATTCCAGCGACAAATTCGTGGCAGACGGCAGTATCTCTTTCCGCAAAGCAGGCGATTATTATGATGGAAATAACAATGAGGTAAACCATTCGCAATACAATAAATTCAATACCTCCGTAGGGCTTGCTTATAAAACAAGCCCGTTTTCCGCGGTAAGAGTGGATGCTATTTTTGATAAGGCAAAAAATGTGGGCTTCCCCGCGCTTCCAATGGATCTGTGGCTTTCCAGGGCGATCATTACATCTGCCTCCTACAAACAATTATTTCAGCACGGGTTGATAAGGGTTTGGGATACCAAGGTATATTACAATGCGGTAGAACATTATATGGACGATACCAAACGCCCGGAGAACCTGGTGCATATGGATATGCCGGGCTGGAGCACTACCTACGGGTTGGTTTCCAGGGCCAATTTGAAGCGTGGTGATTACAGTGCCGAAATCCAACTGAACGCATACAACAATTTATCCATTGCAGAAATGCGTATGTACCCGCAAGACCGGAGCAAACGCACCATGTTTGCGTATAGTTGGCCATGGGTTACAACACGGTTTACAAGTGTTGCCATGAATAATTCCTGGGATATTTCAGAGAACAGCCGGGTGAACTTCGGCGGTTCGCTGGGCTATAATTATAATCGTTCCAAATATGTGGAGTTTAACCGGATCTTTCACCCCGGAACAGCACAGGAAAAAAGCAGGATATTGCCGGGTTTACATGCAAGTTACGAGTTGCAGGTTAAGCAATTCAGCTTTTCTGCAGGAACCGGCTACGGGCACAGAGCGCCTTCTGTTTCGGAAGGGTACGGGTATTATATCTACAACAGCTTTGACCGCTACGATTATATCGGGAACCCTGACCTGAAAAACGAAATTTCTTACGAAGCCAATGCGAGCGCCGGGTTTAAAAATGAAAGGATGGGTATAGAAGCCAAAGTGAACTATTTCTATATTCAAAACTATATCATCGGGAGAATTTTGAGCCTGGGAAGCCCTATGAACTACCAGTCGGTTGGTGTGAAAGGATATACCTCACTGGATCATGCCAGACTTTTCAATATGGCGCTGAATGCCAATTACAATATCCTGCAACATTTACACTGGAAGGGAACGCTCACGTATGCACGCGCAACGGATGATAAAGGCGGGAATCTGCCGTTTATCCGTCCATTAAGTTATCAAACCTCCCTTCACTTTATGTATAAAAGCATCGGTATTCAAACTTCGCTGAACGGCGATCTTACACAAATAAATTACAGCCCGGAATATGGCGAAGATCAAACGCCTGCTTATATGATCCTGAATATCTCTGCGAACTACAGCTTTAATATCAAAAATTGTAAAACTGTTTTGCAGGTGGGTGCGGAAAACTTATTGAACGAATACTACAGCACTTATGCAGACTGGGGCAATATACCCAGGATGGGACGTAATATTTTCACTTCTTTAAAATTCAGCTTTTAGAAAATGAAAATCGTTTATAGTGTTTTATTAATGATGTTGTCTTTGCTGATAGGTTTTCAGCAGGCGATGATCGTTGTGCACTTTAAGCTGAACAGGGATGCGATAGAACAAAGATTCTGCATCAATAAAAACAACCCTGAGCTGCAATGCCACGGAACCTGTCATTTGAAAAAGCAATTGCGGGAAACGGAAAATTCAGCGTCGTCCATCATTCGTACTCATCTAAAGATTGACATATTCCCTGCCTCATTCACGGCGTTAGAATTAAAAAATCCAATAATGGATATACAGGGTAAAACATCCATTCATAAAGAACCCCTGTATACACCACCTTACAGGGAAATCTTTGTACCGCCTCCAATCGGTTGACTTTCTATCATAAGCATAGTCAAAATGATCATTAGACGATAAATTCTTAATTACAAAAAACAGAGATGAAAAATTTAAGAAAATATATATGGATAGCCGTTGTTTTACCGGCATTGATATCCTGCAGCAAGGATGATAAAGATCCTGTTGCCAACAATGTTACTTTGCATTTCAATAACACTTTTAAAAACAATACTATTGTGCTGGGCAATGCCGCATCCACTACTGCTACAACAAACACTTCTGCCGAAGGGCAGGTGCATCACTTTTCAGAATTAAAATACGTGATAAGCAATATCCGCCTGATAAAAGCAGACGGAACTGAAATCCCTTACAACATTAACGACCTGGATAAGGGCGCAACAGTTGTAAACCAGGCAAAGAACGAAACGCTGGACTATACGTTGAGCAACATCCCTTCAGGCGAATACAAACAGATAAAATTCGGATTAGGGGTTAAGCAGGAGCTGAACACGCTGGATCAGACAAAGTTTCCAACATTTTATGCTAATGCCGGCGCTAATGAAACCGAAATGATGTGGGAATGGGGAGCGGGATACCGTTTCACAAAGCTGGAAGGTTTTTATGACAGCGACAATAAAGAAATGTCTATCCACACAGGAAGTACTGTAGAGGGAGAAGAAGGCGCATATACGCAGGGTGTTGACACCTACAGGGATATTACTTTGAACCTTACCAGCAATGCCGTGGTAGGCCGTAATGCTCCAAAGATCACCATCAAAGCAGATTTTGATAAGCTGTTAAGCGGAAAGACTAATACAATTAAATTGACAACAGGAACAGGAATGAATGACAATGCCACACCCAATATTCATACCGCCGTTCAAATGACAAAATTTGTTGACAACCTGGGCGGAGACGGGTTAAGCGATATTACCGGGATGTTTTCCATAGATGGTGTAGAAAATTAGGATAATATTAAGAGCCGCCCGAAGCTCATTCCGGACGCGGCGGCTCTTTTTTAAAATGTTCTCTTCATTGATTGATCCCGGCATGAAAAAAGTATTCTCAATTTTATCCATCTTGTTTTTGTTACAATCCTGTAACAGGGATGATATTGTTCAGCCAGTCTCTTACAACAACCCGGAACTTTCATTGAATATCCCCACGGGCTTTCCTGCATTGAACAATTCGGTAAATGCCAACAAGCCAACAAAATACGGAGTGGAATTAGGCGAAAGGCTTTTTAACGATAAAAGATTTAGCGCTGACAACACCATTTCCTGTGCCGGTTGCCACAATAAATCAGATGCTTTTACTGATAATAATGCCCGGGCGTTAGGTATTTATGGCCGGGTCGGGCTGCGCAATACGCCGCCCATTCAAAATATGGCGTTTATGAAGTTTTACAATTGGGATGGAAAAATTCTCCAGTTGGAAAAACAACCCCTGATTCCCATCATTACACACGAAGAAATGAATTCTTCTATCGTAGAAGTCATTGATAAGATCAGCGATGATCGGGAATACAAGGATTTGCTCAGAAAAGCATTTGGTGATGAAAGTATTACTGCTGACAGGATTTACCAGACTATTGCGCAATATCTATATACGCTGATCTCTGCCGGCAGTAAGTATGATAAAATAAAACGAAACGAAGGCGACACGTTTACGGAAAGTGAGGCAAGGGGTTATCAAACTTTTCAGCAGAAATGCGGGAGCTGTCATAGCACTGCACTGTTTACCGACCAGAGCTTCAGGAACGTTGGCTTTCCGTTGAATCCAAACACTGATGAGGCAGGACGAGCCAGGGTAACAGGCGTTCCCGCAGACTACATGAGCTTCAGGGTGCCTTCTTTAAGAAATATTGAATACACGGCGCCTTACGGCAGCTTTGGCCAGTTCCCTACTTTGAGATCGGTGTTGGATTATTTTGATCATGGCGTCTTGGATGCAGATAATCTCGACCCTGTTTTAAAAGAGAACGGGAACAGGATACCGCTAACGGAACAGGAAAAAGAAGACCTTATCGCGTTTATGAAAACATTGAGTGATCCCGCGTTTGCAGGCAGGTAATCTGAGATGACGTATCAGTAGTATTGCTGTCGTTATGTCGGTTTTCCTGAAGAATAATGTTGCCGGTAGCTCCCATAGTTCCCGACGCAAATCACCTCTTTTTTTGACACATCCGCACCCTGGTGATTTTACCGCAACATAGTAAGTTTGACCATTAAAACATTTATTGTTGCAAAATGCAAAGCCTGCAACAAAACCAGCATTCGTTTAAAAATCAATCACATTATGCGAAAACTGATTGTAGAAGAATGGGTATCCCTGGACGGGTACGTTACAGACAGAGAGGGAAAACTGGATTTTTTTACCCAATTGTCACCTGAACAAAATACTTATTCAGACCAGGAACAGTTACGGTTCCTGCAAACGCTTGATACCATATTATTAGGTCGCAGAACGTACGAGCTTTTTGTTGACTTTTGGCCCACGGCCACAACCGATCAGGAAGCTATAGCCGATCAGTTGAATGAAACAAAAAAGATTGTCTTTTCCAATACACTCTCCAGGGCGCCCTGGGGCAAATGGCCGGACGCAGCAATCATCAGCGGGGAAGCAGTTCAGGCAGTTCAACATCTTAAATCATTGCCGGGTAAAAACATGGTGCTATGGGGGAGCATTTCCCTTGCACAGGCATTAATGAAAGAGAACCTTATTGATGAGTATCGAATACAGCTTTGCCCCGTGTTAACTGCTGGTGGCAGAAGGCTTTTTACCAGTGAAATGCAGCCTGAAAATTTAAAGCTTGTTGAAACACGGCAATACGATACCGGAACAGTCTTTTTAAATTATCAGCCGGTATTCTGAATAGCCTCTATTGATTTTGAGAGGTATGGTTTGCCGCTTATGATTTATAATTTCCGGCAAACCGGGCAGTATAAGTGTTTGCCTGGAATATCATAATGCTTCGGCTATTTGTTTAACTGTATTTAATGCAGATGCCCAACCTGCGGAAGCGTCATCGAAAGTTGCTTTATCTAACGGTTGAGATAATTCTTCTTTACCTGTCAGTAATGTAATTCCGTCTTTTTCGTGAAATTCATAAGTAAGGACTGCCATAACGATCTCACTGTTTGGTTCGAACAGATCATGTTTGATCAAATGCATTGGTTGAAAGTCAAGCAATGTGCCGTTTGTCAGCCTGTCTCCATCTGCCTTCCTAAAACTGAATGAACTACCAATTTTCCAATCGGTGTCATAATACCCGCCCATTTGTTTGGTCATATCAGGATTGGTAAACACACTCCAAACTTTGTTTAATGGTGCGTTTATCTCAATGGTCGCTTCTATGATACTATTTTCCATACCAAAAGCATTGTTGCTGTAAGAAATATCAGACGTTAAGCTACTTTGCCTTCACTTTTGTCACTTTATACATTTTACCTTCTTTGTCATAGGTCGTCCATTCTCCAACCTGTTTGTCGTATTCACAATTTCCTGACCGTAAAAGCGTTCCATCTTTCCGAAAAAATTCCCAATGACCGTGCATCTGTCCGTTAAGTGTGGCTCCTTTTGCTTGAATTGAACCATCTTTGTAATAATATATTTTTTCTTCTACTTTCATATTTTACTTCTATACAAACTGAGGGTTGCATTTTACAATGACCGTTAACTCAATGGTCTTATATTTTCCCTGTCAAAATATTCTACTTTCATTTGCCCTGTAACTGTTCCGCCAGCCCGATCAGAAGTCCTTCAACTCCACGAATGTAGCATAGCCGGTATATATCTTTATAGTTAACAATTTCGTCAACAAGTTCTGCACCCTGCTTTGAAAGCCTGGACACTAACTCGTCAATATTGTCAACTTTGAACATAACTCTCAGGTATCCCAAAGAATTAACAGGCGCTGTTCTATGGTCAGAAATGGTTGTGGGTGTTATAAACCTTGACAGCTCAAGCCGGCTGTGCCCGTCAGGTGTAACCATCATCGCAATTTCCACGGATTGATTTCTAAGTCCTGTTACCCGTCCCGACCATTCGCCTTCCACCATTGCCCGTCCTTCAAGCGTCAGTCCAATTTCCTTGAAAAATGATATTGCGTTATCGAGGTTTTCCACAACAATACCGACATTGTTCATTTCAAGTAGTTTACTTCTTTCCATATCTTGTTTTTTAAAACATTCCGTTTTCGTTTATCATATTTTCGGGAACAGCTTGTCCAAAATCCCAAAGCTCAACAATCTTGTCATTGTCAAAACGAAAGATGTGCATTACCGCTGCTCCCAAATCATTTTTTGTTTGCCTGACACGGGAATGAACCGCAACTAAATCTCCGTCTTCCAATGCTCTTTGAATTTCAAAAATTTTATCAGGGTTTTTCCTGCCATTTTCTTCCATTGCCGTCATCAAAGTATGCCCGTCCCCTTTGAACCAGGCATTATGATGCTTAAAGTTATCCGAAACGTACAATTCAAACGCTTCTCCTGACTGTCCTTTGGAAGCGAGTTTTAAAAAATCCTGTGCTATTTCTTTCTTTGTAGCCATATTCATTTGCTTTGAGTACAAATTTAAAAGCTCTCTTTTTTAATCAACTTTGCATAAGACAAGAAATTCAAACCCATCCCTGCTAACCCAACGCTAAAAGAACAACCTGCTCAACAGGTGAATGGCCGGCATGAGCATCTGAAATTGACAATTCATTTTTTAACAACAAAGGAGGTTGTGCCATAAATTTGGGAGTAGTTAATCAGTACCATATTATTCTTCTGCCGTTAATCCTAATTTTTAATTTTAAAACCTTTGTCCAGCTCCATCGCTTCTTTTATCAGCCCGGTCAAAGCGGGAACATCAATTTCATCAACAGATTGATACACTTTGTAGAAAATCTGCCTGTTTGTTCCGTGTTCCAGATAGTTGTTTTCATCTTTCAGGCGATTACCATACCAAAAGCCGAAGAATACACCGCTTTTTACCCCGCTTCGGGGGACGGATGCGGGAAATATCAGGCAAATGGATTTGTTGCCGTAGAAAAACGGAACATTATAAGACAGCTTCTCTTTTCCGTACCCGTTTAAGGTTTCTGTTGTTATCTGACGCAGTATATCAGTTAACAAGGCTTCCTCTTTTGGAAGAAATTCAAATAATTCTACCAACGACCGGAATTTCACCTGCGCTTTTGCCATTTGTTTAAGCTGTGCTTTGCTTGTTATGAATCTTTTTTCTTTTTTAGCATTAATAATAACCGGTCCAGATTTTTAAGATGTGAAGAGAAACCTCTTTTGTGACTGTCTGTCGCCATTCTCTCAAACATTTCGGGGCTTCCGTATTTTTCAACTATTGTTACGAGTGTTTTGCTCCCGGCAGATGTCGGGATCTCACCGAAAGTAATGCTGCATTCGGTAGGTAAAAATTCAGGGTTAAGTGTTCCGCTTTCGTTGCTAAAAGTCCTTAGTTCAGTAATGCTTTTTTGTGGTTCGATTTTTTTATAGTCATACCGGCTCCAGTGTTTATTTCCCTCAGGGCTTACTATTGCGTAATGCCAAAAACCGCCTTCATGAAAATCCATTGTTTTGGTTTCGGTTCTGTAAGGATTTGGAGCACACCATTGATCGAGCAGTTCGGGAGTTGTCCACGCCAGCCAGACCAGTTCAAGGCTGGCATTAAATTCACGCTTTATGTGAATGGTATTGTTTTCTTTGTTTACTACAAAGTCAAATAATAATGCTGATTTCATTTTACTGCTAAATTGATTTATTCATTTCGTAAGCGTCACCATAAACTATGCTCGCTATAAAAGCTGTTCACATATATGTTCCTGTTTATGCAGAAGAGAGACAATCTCTTTCGCGGAGATATCTGCCCCCTCTACTCTCAATATTTTATCACGATCATGCAGGTCGAAATTTATTCTGAAATGAGGAAATTGCTCATTCAAAATGCAAAGCATTTCCTTAGCCCGGTTTTTCTTCATCACATCAGTTTTAAAAACTTCAACCATCTGTGTTGTATTAAGTGATATAAAAATATTTATTGCTGCGATAAAGCTGCCAGCAGGTTTTCCAGGTTTTTCAATGTTGCGGTAAATCCTTCTTTGAAGCCCATCTCAATCATTCTTTCCATCCGTTCAAGAGAATCATTATATATCGTAATGAACACTTTTGTGATTCCGTTATGTTCGGAAAAGGTCAAATCCCAATTTGAGCCTGGCAAATGTGGATTTTCATCTTTGTCTGCAAAGACACTAAAATATTTAAAATTGGTTTTTGGGCTTATTGAAGTAAAATCCTGAATCTGCCAGCCTATTTCCTCTCCTTCAGGGCTGACCATTGCGTAAAATCTACGCCCGCCTACTTTAAAGTCCATTTTTTTTGTTTTCGATAGGTAGGGAGCGGGCGCCCACCATTGGTCTAGCAGTTCGGGTTGGGTAAAAGCGTCCCAAACCAAATCATGTGGTGCGTCAAACTCCCGTTTGATGTGAACGGTTTTGTTTTCTTTATCTACGGTAAAGTCGAATAATAAATTGCTGTTCATCTTTTATTGTTTTATTTAAGAAACCAATCAGTTGCAAATATATGGGCAACCTTTTGGTTCCTCAAATTTTTTCCGAAAAATTTTTGATCATGCTTTTTTAATGTTCGCTTTGCGGAAAGGACACCTTCTTATCAGGCTAAGGCTGGATACAAACTTTCTGCTTGCTGTTCATCACATCTGCCCGGCTTATTGCAGATAAAGATCACGCAGGAATAATTGCACGCTGCTGTTAAGCAGCGAAAGCCTTCGCAACGACTTTACTGCAAGGCTCAAATAAGTTATTGGTTCAATTTGGGAGGAAAAGAATAGTTGTTCCTGTATCGTTGCAAGAGAATTGGCGCTGGTTATGATTTTTTTCTCCCGATTTGCTTGAGTTCGTCTTTGCTTTTTAGTATATTTTTTGCATTCAAGGATGTTACAACTTTTTTGCCTGTTTTGGCTTCAATTTCTTTTCGTGTATTGCCTTCGATTGTTCCGCCCTGTTTCGCTATATCTTTGTTCTCTGTAAAATTTTTCGGTTTCTTTTCTTTGCTGATCTCGGTTGTGGTAGCTTCGGCAAGCATATTAAGTACCAACTCGAGATTCGTCATGTTGTCCCGGAGGTTCTCCTTTTTCTATCCTTTATGATTTTTATACCGCTTCACCGAAAACCCGCTCCATGCTTTGGTGATTTCATCGGTCAGTATAGCGTATTCCTGCCCTTTTTTTACACCACGTTTGTCCCATTCGTCTGTAAGCTCTTTTCGAACTTCAATGCTTTTGAGGCGTTGGTTTACCCATTCCTTGCTGTAGCCCTTTTTCAGGTAGGTTTCCATAAGGCGGTCAATACCGATTTCGGGGTCTTCTATTTCATCTATTCGTTCTCTGCCAACCTTTGCCAGCCATAATTTGAATGGCTCAGCTTTCTTGGAGGGAACGGATTGCAGGAGGCGGAAAAGCTGCTCAGTATCGGCTACATCTGTCATTCGCATTTTACCATCTTCTGCAAGCATTTTCAAACGGTTACAATTTGTAACCGTTTCATTTCCTTCTTTGGAAAGCCTGTTTTTCAACACTTTCCAATAATTCCTTGCGCCTTGATGAGAGGGTTGGTCGGTCAAAATACCAATCACGTCAACAATAGAGAAGTACCATTTTTCCTGTTCATCGTCCCAATAAGTACGTACTTGTTTGTGCTCAAATAGCTTTACGGTGTTTTCTTTATCCATTTTTGAGGTTTGTAAACAGTAAATCAAAAAGAATTACTCAAAATTCAATAGCTATCAAGGCAAAATTTCCGGTGGCGGTATGCCTTATTCCCTCCTGAATGCGGTTGAAAATGTGAAGGGATTTTAAATCTTGTTTCCAGGCACTCTCCTTCTTCCTCCATTGAATCAGTGCTATCCAATAAAAGCAACTCCTGTTATTTCTTCGCATAATGCTATGAATCTTTCCTGTAACAAAATATTATCGGCATCGGGGTTGGAGCGTTCTGCTTTCTGATGGAAAAAATAACGATCGCTTACTTTCGCCTGCTCATCATTGCCTGTGGCAAGCCATACCTGTGTTTCATATCCTTTTTGCAGATCATCAGGCGCACCGGCTCCGCCCATTTTTGTGGGAACCCAGCCGGGATTAACAGCATTGGCGTATACATCTGTCCATTTGCGGGCAATGGCTTTACAGAGCATTAAAACATGCAGCTTGCTGTCAGAATAAGTTATCCGTTCAATACTGGTTTTAAAATATTCAAGTCTGGGTTGCCCGCTGAAATGCATGCCTGAAGTCAGGTAGATCAGCCGTTTGGGTTTTTGTACCAGGCAGGTAAGAATATACGGGGCTAATACATTTACCGAAAAGATCTGCTGTGCCGAAGTATTGTAAACCCCGGCGTTGTGAATGATGACATCAAACGATCCTGATCTGTTGACTTCTTCCGCAAGTGCTTTTGTTTCTTCGATATCCGACAGATCACCTGTCAACACAGTTCCCACGCCCTGTATTTTTATTAGTGTATCCGCTTTGCGTTTCGCGTTACGGGCGTGCAGCACAACCACATGACCTTTGTCTTTTAAAGATTTAGCCGTCAATAACCCAAGCCCGTCCGAAGAGCCCGTAATAAATATCCTTGCCATCTATTGGTGATTCCGCATTCAATTTTTCAAACTTGCCATATCAATTACGAAACGGTATTTCACATCTCCTTTTAATAAGCGTTCGTAAGCGTTGTTGATATCCTGTATTTTGATCAGCTCAATATCTGCTGTTATATTATGTTTTCCGCAGAAGTCAAGCATTTCCTGTGTTTCTGCAATACTTCCAATGGTTGAGCCGGCAAAATTCCTGCGTTTGGGTATAAGGCTGAACGCCGCGACCGGAAGCGGATGTTCCGGAGCGCCGACAAGCGCCAGTGTTCCGTCCACTTTTAACAGGCGCAGGTACGCATTTACATCGTGCTGTGCAGATACGCAGTCCAGTACAAAATGAAGCTTGTTCGCATTGGCTTTCATTTGTTCCTTATCGGTAGATAAGATCACTTCATCAGCGCCCAATCTGTGGGCGTCTTCCACTTTTGACGAAGAAGTGGTAATAACGACCACGTGAGCGCCCATCGCTTTGGCAAGCTTCACGCCCATGTGCCCCAGTCCGCCGATACCGACAATACCGACTGTCGTTCCCTCCCCAACATTCCAGTGTTTCAAAGGAGACCAGGTCGTTACGCCTGCGCATAACAAAGGAGCGGCGGCCGCCAGGTCCAGATTCTCAGGAACCCGTAATACAAAGTCCTCGTCAACAACTATCCGCTCGGAATAGCCTCCGAAAGTTTGCCTGTTCAGATACTTTTCGTAGCTGTTGTAAGTGAGTACATTCCCTTTTTCGCAGTATTGTTCACGACCTTTTTTGCATTGCTCACACTCACGGCAGCTATCTACCATACAGCCAACAGCAGCTAAATCGCCTGCTTTCAATTTGGTTACATCCTTTCCAACTTTTGCGATGCGTCCTACAATTTCGTGTCCGGGTACATTAGGATATATTGTACCGTGCCATTCATTGCGGGCTGTATGCAGGTCTGAATGACAGACACCGCAATACAAGATATCTATCTCCACGTCTTTAGCAGTGGTCTCCCTGCGTTCGATATTCATTTGTTTCAGATCTGCTTCAGGTGCCTCTGTTCCAAATGCCCTTACTGAAATTGTATTCATAGCTGGCCAAATTTATTTTTTAGCATTTGCCTTATTCCTTTGCAAAAGTAATGGTTCGGGGGTTAGATGAATTTATCGGAAGGCTTTTCGATAAATTAAAATTTTTCTCGTTCCGTTCAACCCGGCAAAATAATACAATTTGATCTGAAGCGTTATGTAAATACAGATGTATATAAACTCATGATATTTTTACCATATGAAACACTACCTTATCCTTTTATTTGCAATACCCGCTTTTTTCTCTTGCAGCAGCGATCCGATAATGCCTGACGCGAAGGAACATGTATATGTGACCGGTGGAATGAAATCAATGACCTCGGCAGGGATCTGGATAGATAGTACCTATATTAAACTGACAGAAAATCCTACACATACCATCTGTACAGGTGTATTCGTATCTGGTGAAGATATATATGTCTGCGGATCCACTTATGGAGCCAACACATACGTTCAATGTTGGAAGAACGGTAATCTTATGCCTTTTGAAAGAACTGACTATAACGGGCTCCCGCAATACGTTACAGTATCCGGTAATGATGTTTACGTATGTGGGCAGGTAAAGGAAGAAAGTGACAAAGCTGTTCTTGCAGCGTATTGGAAGAATGGGAAATTAATTAAGCTTGAAGACACTAAAGCTTCCTTTGCGGGCAGTATACAGGTGGTGGGCAATAACGTTTATGTAGCTGGCTGGGCAAGATTTCCCCGGGCATCTGCAGTGATTTGGGTTAATGGAATTCCTACCAGATTGAATAGTGAAGATTATTACAGTTATGCTTCAGGAGTAAGTGTAGTCGGCAATGATGTTTATGTATCCGGATGGTCTGTAGATTCATCAGGAACAACAGGAAAAGCACTTTATTGGAAGAATGGTGTTCAATATACTTTAACGCCACCGGGGGTTAATGGCGCAGCAACTGATGTATTTATAGATGGTAACGACATTTACTTTTCAGGAGACATGTATACTCCAGACAGCCTTTATACCCCGGTTTATTGGAAGAACGGAATAGTAACCACCTTAGGCGATTATAATACTCACAATGCTGCATCCTCTATATTTGTTAAAAATGAGGATGTATATGTTGCCGGTAAATATGGTAATAAAGAAAATTATAAGGCCGTATACTGGAAGAATGGAAACAAGGTGGAATTGCCTGCAGACCCAGCATCGTATGCTCAATCAATTTTTGTGAAATAATAATCTTATCAGGCGTTATTTCACCTGGCTCTAAAAACAGGAAAATGATTGAGCGTTCCCTAATCTTTGATTTCCTCTGCATTTTCAGTATTTCCACATCCGCTTTCTGACGTTGACTTACCCTTTCCTGTGCTGTCTGCAATGTCTTTTGATTTTCCCTTGCATTAATGATCAGAATAAGAAACAATAATCATTTAATAAACCTGTGCTTGCATATCATTTGATTGTTTACTTCACGGCTTCCGCATATTGCTCATTTGTAACAGGCTCGAGCCAGATATTTTGATTGATTTGCGGATTGCAGGCTATAGCAAGGTGTGAAAACCAACTGTCGGGCGCTGCTCCATGCCAATGTTCTATATTCGGGGCAATTTCAATCACATCACCCGGCTCCATACGGATGGCGGCTTTTCCACGCTCCTGGTAATAACCCGCACCGCCAACAGCAATAAGAATTTGCCCGCCGGTGTGGCTGTGCCAGTTATTGCGGCATCCGGGCTCGAACGTAACATTATTCATTGGTACATTCAGATCTTTGTTTTTGGTGAGTGGTGCAAGCCATGATTTACCTGAAAAATATTGTGCAAAGCCTGTATTTTCTTCGCCCGCAGGAAAATCACTGATTTTTGGCACTGTTGTTTTCATTGTATGTTGAGTTGTATGGTTGTTGCAGGCTGTTAATGCAATCATCATGCCTATACAAAAAATTGCCAGCATTGATTTAAAAGCAGTATTCAAAGTATGATCCATTCTGTTGTTCGTATGCTGCTCTATTCTTCTTCAAAGATAATGGTTACATTTCCCGAACCCAATGCAGTTGCCAGTCCCGATGCATCATCTACCTTTCCCAATTTTGTATAGCTGTAAGTTGTTGAAAAGGTTTTGTAAAACAATACTAAAGTCTTTGAACCGTACAGCATTAAATCCCCGTTGTGGATCGTTCCGGGATCGGATGAGTTTGTCGGAAGGCTTTTTGACAGATCAAAATATTTCTCATTTCCGTTCAGTTCAATCATATTGATTGTCAAAGGCAGCATTTCTTTAAATGCCTTTGCTGCTTTGTTGTTTAACAGTGTGGCGGTAAAGGTCTTTGAATTGACCTTTATTTTTATTTTACTGTTTTGCATATTGTCATCCTTGTTGTTCCCTGTATTGTTTCCGGTAATCACATTATCAGCACCTTTATCACAGGATGCGGCACTGCTGCATAACATGGACACCCCAAAAAGTATTATTAAAAAAGGGCTTTTCATATTTTCTTTATTTTAAATATTCTTTAAAAAACGTGTCCAGCTTATCAAAAGGAATTACATCTACCTTGTCGTACAAGTCTACATGAACACCATTGGGAATGATCACTAATTCCTTAGGTTCTGCAGCTTTTTTGTAAATGTCTTCGCTGAAATAACGGGAGTGCGCTTTTTCTCCCGCAATTAATAACATGGGTCTTGGTGAAATTTCTTTGAGGTAAGTTAAGAGTGGTGCGTTCATAAACGGCAATACATTCGTTACCGTCCATGAACCGTTTGAGTTTAAAGAACGCTCGTGATAACCCCTGTCTGTTTTGTAATAATCTGCATATTCTTTTACAAACTGCGGTGCATCACCTCCAATGCCTTCCAATGACCTCGGACCCATTTCGGGTGTTCCGTCTTCGGCATCTTTCCAGCGTTGCTTACCCAGTTGCTCCAACTGTTGTGCACGCTGCTCCGGAGTGGTAGCATCAAAGTAACCATTAGTGTTCACCCGACACATATCATACATGCTCGTTGTTGCAACCGCTTTCACACGTTTGTCAATAGCTGTGGCGTTGAGGGCAAAGCCTCCGAAACCACAAATGCCGATGATACCTATTTTGTTACGGTCAATATTTTTTTGAATGCCGAGGAAATCTATCGCCGCACTGAAATCTTCCGTATTAATATCAGGTGATGCTACATGACGCGGCTCTCCTCCACTTTCTCCTGTGTAGGAAGGGTCAAAAGCCAATGCTGCAAATCCACGTTCGGCCATTTGGTTAGCGTATAATCCGGATGATTGCTCTTTTACAGCTCCGAAAGGCCCACTAAGAGCAATAGCAGGCAACGGAGCGTTTGCACCGCTTTTCGGAAGATATAAGTCGCCTGTTAGTGTAATGCCGTAACGGTTTTTAAAGGTTACTTTTTTGCGGGTAACTTTGTCACTTAGCTTAAAAGTATAATGCTCTGTTTTTGTTATATCGTTCATATTTTCTGAATGTTGGGGGCTTTTGTTTTGATTGCAGGACTGTCCTGAAAACATCAGGACAGCAACTGCTACAATTGATATTCCTTTCATTTTTACCTGTTTAAATTGTTTTAATGATTTTCGCCGGTATACCTCCAACGATCGTATTGTCGGAAACATCTTTTGAAACGACTGCGCCAGCCGCTACAATCGCATTTTCGCCAATGGTTACTCCGGGAAGTATAGTAGCGCCTGCACCGATCCAGGCGTTGTTTTTAATGTGAATTGCTTTTGGAACAAGAGCATGCCTGTTTTCGGGTGCTGTTGGGTGTCCTTCAGACAACAAACTGACTTTTGGTGCAATCAATACGTTATCTTCTATTGTAATTCCTCCCAAATCCAAAAAAGTACAATCAAAATTGATGAATACGTTTTTACCGATTTTGATGTGCTTTCCGTAATTGATATACAGGGGTGTAAAAACAGCAACACTCTCATCAATTTCCGAACCGGTTATCCGCCTCAATAAATCCCTGATTACCGCCGGGTCTGTTGCATTGTTCATCTGTACCAATAATTCTTTTGTTTTGTAAGAAGCCTCACGCATTTTACAGGCTTGCGGGTCGTTTGGCGAAATAACTTCTCCGTTCTTCAATCGTTCAAAAATATCTGTGGTTTGCATAATCTCGCTTATTTATTATGGTACAAAAGTATAGTCATCAAACAAGCATTATGTTACATTTATGTCTACAATAATGTCAAATAATACGTATTTTACAGAAACAATTGATTATTGGAATGGCTGCGGTAGAAAATCAAAAAGTTATCCTGTATAAAACGGCATCAACAGCTCAATTTCCGGAAGACTTTCAAGCCCGGTTTCATACACATATTTATTGCCAAAGTGGAAATGTAAAATTTGTATTTAATGGCAGGCAATACCATTGCAAAAAAGGAGAATTTATCTTTTGGCTGGCAGGTCTTGATGTTTCAGAAATATCTTTTTCAGAGAATTTTAAGGCAACGCTACTGTTTGTGGATAACAATTTACTGAACGCTAATTTTCCAAGTGTAAATGCCAGTATAGACAGTATCATACATTCCAAAGAAAATCCTATTCTGCACCCCGAAAAGAAAGACAAAGAAAAAATTCTGAAAAACTTTCAATTATTGTACGATAAATCCCGGGAAATTAATCACCGCTTTTATGAAGAAGCGCTGAATCTCCAAATGCAATTATTTCTATTGGAAATGTGGCACATCTTTGCCGATGAGCTTGACAGGCGAAAGCGAAGTCTGCAAAGCGGCACGTTATACGAACGGTTTATGCAATTGCTGCAGGAGCATTGTATGAAAGAGCGGGAAGTTCGTTTCTACAGTGATAAGCTGAACATCACAGCAAAGTATCTCAACTATATTTGTAGAGTAAATACACGTATTACGGCGTCCGGATGGATACAGCGATATGCGAAAGAGCGGATAATACTTCTGTTGCAGAACAAGAACCTTAACATTTCGGAAATTGCAGACGAAATGGAATTTTCGAGCCGCTCGTTTTTCACCCGTTATGTAAAAAAACTACTGGGTGTAAGCCCGAAAGAATATAGAGAGCGTTTGTGAATAGGAATAATTTTGCTGTCGTTGTTGATGTTGTGTATAGGCTATTGTGCTTTGACATCACCAACAACATTCCACAGGCTATATTAATACACCAGCTTCTTCAACTTACTGTTGTTGGTACACCTCCGGCATTGCCCGCCTCTGCATACCAACAACTATGAAAATTTTGCTTCCCGAAAGGCGGTCAATGCCGATTTCAGGGTCTTCTATTTCATCTATTCGCTCTCTGCCAACCTTTGCCAGCCATAATTTGAACGGCTCGGCTTTTTTAGACGGAACTGATTGCAAAAGACGGAAAAGCTGTTCGGTATCGGCTACGTCGGTATTGTAAAATTTACCGTTTGCTGACTGCATTTTCAGTTGACTACAATTTGCAGCCAACTCACTTCCCTCTTTTTTCAGTCGGGTTTTAAGTACACTCCAGTATTTTCTCGGGTCTGGACTGTCTGTCAAAATACCAATCACGTCCACAATAGAGAAATACTATTTTTCCTGCTCATCGTCCCAATGGGTACGTACTTGTTTGTGCTCAAATAGCTTTACGGTGTTTTCTTGATCCATTTTTTTGGTTTGTGAACAGTAAATTAAAAAGAATTCCTCAAAATTTATTATGAAGGCAAAACTCCCGTGGCGGAATACCGTATCCTCTCCTGAATGCAGTAGAAAAATGCGAAGGATTTTTGAAGCCTGTTTCCACATATACATCCTGCACTTTCTTACCCTCTTTCAGTTTTTGATACGCTACTTCCAGGCGTTTTTTCGTAAGCCATTCTTGTGGAGATAAACTGCTGGCCTTAATCATGATAGGCACAACCGCAATGTATAAAGGCAACCGGCTTTCCTCATATATTATAATTACATAAAGCATGTTACATGCCTTCATTTCCAAATCCGGCATGGCGGACAAGGCCAGTCACATTCATATTCAGCTTTTTTTCAATGCAGCTTCTGCTTATGCACATACTGTTAATTTCTTTTTGCTGTGAAAGATTAATTAATTGTGAACTTTAGCTCTACCGGGATAAAAATCTTCCGAATTAAATAATGAGTGTTTACTCTTCCCTTCGGGTGAAGCTGAGGATTTTTGCCTTGTAAAAATTAAATCTACTATGGGACTATTTGATAAAAGAATTCAGTACAAGCCATTTGAATACCCGGAGATCCTTAAGTTTTCCGAGGCCATTAATAAGTCATTTTGGGTACACTCCGAGGTTGATTTTACCGCCGATACGCAGGACTTTCATGCGCACCTGAGCGAAGCTGAGCAGAATGCAGTGAAAAACAGCTTGTTGGCCATTGCGCAGATAGAAGTTGCGGTCAAATCGTTTTGGGGTAATTTATACAATCATTTCCCAAAGCCCGAGCTGAACGGGTTAGGCGCCACTTTTGCGGAATGCGAGTTCAGGCATTCGGAAGCTTACTCGCGCCTGCTGGAAGTGCTGGGCTATAATAACCAGTTTGAAAAGCTGGTTGAAGTACCCGTCATCAAAGAACGTATACAATATCTTTCTTCGGCTTTGCAGAATGCAAAATCTGCAGACAAAAAGGAATACACCGTTTCACTTATTTTATTCAGTCTCCTGATCGAAAATGTAAGCCTGTTCAGCCAGTTCGCAATCATTCTCGCCTTTACCCGGTTTAAAGGCTATATGAAAAATGTAAGCAATATCATTGCCTGGACCTCGGTAGATGAACAGATACATGCCAATGCCGGTATTTTCCTGGTTAACAAATTGAAAGAAGAATATCCTGAAATATTTACATCTGAAACCATTGAGCGAATTCGTTCGGTAGTAGAACAATCTATTGCAACAGAAAACAGCGTGCTGGACTGGATTTTCAGTGCTGGCGAAATTGATATTATCAGTAAGCAAAACCTCAGCAACTTCATGAAGTACCGGGCAGACGACAGCCTGAAGCAAATTGGTATAGCTCCTATTTTCAATATCAGCGCTAAAGAAATAGCGCCCATGACCTGGTTTGAAGAAGAAGTTTTTTCAAACAGCCTGGACGATTTTTTTGCAAAGCGCCCCGTGGAGTATACCAAGTTTGACAAGAGTATCTCTGAATACGATCTGTTTTAAATCAACTCAAAACCATCCTTTACCTATTAAAATGCAAAATCAATGACGACATTATTCTCCCATGTATCTGCAACCCCTGAGCAACTTTTCGACACCAAATGCGAACAGGAAAAATTATGGTGGAAAAACGAAGAAAGCGAGCAGATGCTCAACAGGGGATACCTGCTAAAAGGCGAAACGGTAGAAGGCGCCATAGAAAGAATATGTTCCGCCGCCGCTCAACGATTGTATAAGCCCGAGCTGAAGGAAGCCTTCAAAGAAATGGTGGAACGCGGCTGGATGAGCTTAAGCTCACCGGTGTGGGCCAATATGGGTACCGAAAGAGGTTTGCCTATATCCTGCTTCAATGTTCATGTGCCCGACGATATAGAAGGAATTACGCATAAGCTGGGCGAAGTGATCATGCAGACAAAGCTGGGTGGCGGTACTTCGGCTTATTTCGGCGCATTGAGAGAAAGGGGAAGCGCCGTAACAGACAATGGTAAAAGTAGCGGCGCGGTAAGCTTTATGCGCTTATTTGATACGGTAATGGATACCATTTCGCAGGGTGGCGTACGCCGCGGCGCATTTGCAGCTTACCTGGACATTGACCATGCAGATATCGAAGAGTTCCTTTCGATCAAGGATATAGGACATCCTATACAAAACCTTTTTTATGGTGTATGTGTACCCGACTACTGGATGCAGGACATGATTGACGGAGACAGCAATAAGCGGAAAATATGGGCCAAGGTGCTGGAAAGCCGTCAACAGAAAGGGCTGCCTTATATTTTCTTTACCGACAATGTAAACAGGAATAAGCCACAGGTGTACAAAGACATGAATCTTACGATCCATGCCAGCAACCTGTGTTCGGAAATTATGCTGCCCTCTACTGAAGATGAGTCGTTTATTTGCTGCCTGTCGTCCATGAACCTCGAATTGTATGATGAATGGAAAGATACCAATGCGGTTAAGCTGGCGATATTTTTCCTGGATGCCGTGTTGCAGGAATTCATAGCCAAATCAGAGGG
This sequence comes from Chitinophagaceae bacterium, assembly GCA_019638615.1. Lineage (GTDB taxonomy): Bacteria > Bacteroidota > Bacteroidia > Chitinophagales > Chitinophagaceae > Agriterribacter. The sequence continues at coordinate 58,731 of JAHBTL010000027.1, forward strand.
CAATCATTACCTGAAATCAGCCAACAGCTTTGCCAAAAGGCATCGGGCATTGGGATTAGGCGTACTGGGATGGCATTCTTATCTTCAGAAAAACATGATCCCCTTTGAAGGGATGCAAGCCAAGCAATTGACCACTTCCATATTCAGCGATATCCAGGAAAAAGCCATTAAAGCAAGTAAAGACCTGGCATGGATCTATGGCGAGCCGGAGCTGTTGAAAGGATATGGCAGGCGGAACACCACCCTGTTAGCCATCGCTCCTACCACTTCTTCTTCAGCTATATTGGGACAAACCTCTCCGGGCATCGAGCCTTTCAGCAGCAACTATTTTAAAGCCGGACTGTCCAAAGGCAATTTCATGCGCAAGAACAAATACCTGAAGGAATTGCTGACCCAAAAAGGAATGGACAATGAAGACACCTGGCGGAGCATCATGCTGAACCACGGAAGCGTGCAGCACCTGAAGCAGCTTACCCCGGAGGAAAAAGAGGTTTTCAAAACATTCAAGGAGATCAGCCAGCTGGAAATTGTTCAGCAGGCTTCCATTCGTCAGAAATATGTAGACCAGTCGCAAAGTCTTAACCTGAATATACCTGCCGAACTACCGGTGAAAGACGTGAACAAATTATTGATCGAGGCCTGGAAGCTGGGTATTAAAACTTTGTATTACCAGCGCAGCCAGAGCGTATCAAAAGAAATGGTGACCAGCCTGGTGAGCTGCAAAAGCTGTGAGGGCTGAGAATCAGTCAAACTATTCGGACTTTTCTTCGGAAGAGATACCATAGAACTTTTCTCCAAGTTTTATTTTATCTCTTCCTTTTTCCATTCTCCATTTATTGGTATCTCTTAACGAATAAGCGCAGCCGCAATACTCCTGCATGTAAAACTGTTCCAGCTTACTGATCTCCAGCATTCGTGCAGCACCTCCTTTTTTGCGCCAGTTGTAAGTCCAGTAGGTAATTCCTTCATAATGACCGGCGGCACGGATGCCGCAATCATTGATCTGTTCCATGTTTTTCCAGCGGGAGATGCCGAGCGAGCTGGAGATCACATCAAAGCCGTTTTCGAACGCATAGAGTGCTGTTCGCTCAAAGCGCATATCAAAGCACATAGTACAGCGTATCCCCCTTTCCGGCTCCCATTCCATTCCTTTGGCTCTTTCAAACCAGTTGTCTACATCATAATCTGCATCCACAAAAGGTATTTTGTGTTTTTCCGCAAAACGAATGTTTTCTTCTTTGCGCAGCTCATATTCTTTCTTTGGGTGGATATTAGGGTTATAGAAATAAATGGTAAAGTCTATACCCGAGGCGATAATCGCTTCCATTACTTCCCCCGAACAGGGCGCGCAGCAGGAATGCAGCAATAACTTTTTCCCGTTTCCTGGCAATTCCAGTTTTTCTCTTGAGAAACTCATTTTACCTGATACTATTTTGATTTTGAATTGGTGTCCGCATTTCCTGCAGATACGGTGCAAAGCTATCTTTATTTGGCCATATTTCATTGCACAGGGATGGGCGAACAAAGCTTCCTCCTGGCGCGGTCTCTTTGCATATTCCAGGGTAGCGCCTATGGCGCATAATTGAAAATTGTTCTCTTTGCCTACAAACAGGTTGTGCCGATGGCACAGAAAACCTGATATATCCAGTGGCATTTATATGGTGGGAAACCTAAACTAAACTGAGTCGCACCGGGGTCTTCATGTAAAGCTATTGTGGGCAGCCATGAGACCCTGGTGCTGCAAAAACACCGCCTCTTTGAAGGCGGCCTCGATCCGAAAGCGATCTGCGAAAATCTGTCACTGCTGTACAATATGCCTGTTATTCCTGGCAGCACCTTACTTCTCTTTGATGAAATACAGGCCTGTATCCCCGCTATTTCCTCCCTTCGTTTTTTTACGAAAAATATCCCGGGCTGCATGTGATTGCTGCTGGTTCTTTACTGGAATTTGCTTTGGAGGAAACCCCTTCCTTCGGTGTGGGCAGGATCAGGTCGATGTTCATATATCCCTTATCGTTCGATGAATACATGGGCGCTATCAGCGAGACCGGTTTGCTGGAAGCCAAAAGAAAGGCTGATGCAGAAAAACCAATGGCTGAGCCACTGCATCAAAAGTTGATCGGCTACATCAAACGCTTCCTGGTACTGGGAGGAATGCCGGAGGTACTGGCTACGCTGATTCAGGATAACGATTTATCCGCCTGTGGCAGGGTGCTGGATGACCTGGTTATTTCATTAAAAGCCGATTTTGCCAAGTATAAAAAAAAGGGCCCGCTTTACGCATTGCCGAAGTATTTGATTCTGTAGTGCAGCAGGCTAGGGGAAAGTTTGTATATGCCAAAGTCGCTTCACAATCCAATCACAAACAAATTAAAGAAGCATTGGACCTGCTGGTCATGGCAGGGTTGGTGATACCCGTTACGCATACAGCAGCGAACGGTCTTTCGCTCGGAGCGGAAAGCAATAGTAAAAAAAGGAACATGCTATTGCTCGATACCGGTATTTCCCAGCGTCTGCTGGGATTAAATATTGCTGATATCATGCTGGAGGATGATTTTAATGTCATTAATAAAGGCGCTATTGCCGAGCAATTTACAGGGCTTGAACTACTGAAATCTGGGTCCTGCTACCGGCAGGAATCTTTGTATTTCTGGCACAGAGAAGCCAAAAGCAGTAACGCGGAAGTGGACTATGTAACGCCGAAAGGGCAACAGATCGTTCCCATCAAAGTGAAGTCGGGTAAAAGCGGAGCGATGCGTAGTATGCACCTGTTCATCGAGGAAAAAAAGCGATATTCGGTGTCCGGTTTTCCCTGGAAAATTATGCTGCCTACGAAAAAATAAAAGTATATCCTTTGTATGCAGTAAGTGATTTTGCTAAAAGTAAATAACTAAAAAGCTGACAGGCGGTGGAAATTTTATTTACATCAGCAACACAAAAACAGTTAAACACCTGAAGAACCATAAAATCGATCAGGCATACCCGGATACACAATATGCATTGCATGTAACATATACATTAGATTTGTGAATGGCTAAAAAAAGCGCGGGCATTCTTTTGTATCGTTTCAGAAACACAATGTTGGAAGTGCTGCTGGTGCATCCGGGAGGACCCTTCTGGGCAAAGAAGGATTACCAGGCGTGGTCTATTCCTAAAGGAGAATTTGCAGACAGTGAAGACGCGTTCGAAGCCGCAAAAAGAGAACTGGAAGAGGAGACCGGAATTAAGGCGTCAGGAAAGTTTATAGCGCTCACTCCCATCGTGCAAAAAAGTGGTAAAACCGTATATGCCTGGGCGCTGGAGAAGGACATTGATCACGTGGTTGTCAGCAGCAATCATTTCTCCATGGAATGGCCTCCCGGGTCGGGGATCCGGGCGGAATTCCCGGAAGTTGACAAGGCATCCTGGTTTGGCATCACAGAAGCGAAAAATAAAATTGTTGCAGCCCAATTCTCCCTGATTGAAGAGCTGGCAAATAAGATTTTGTAGAATTCACATCCTCCGTTTAGCCGACGCCTGTTTGAATATTGATTCAATACTTTCTTTCCTCGCCTGGCTCAATAACAATCATCCTATCCTACATTTTTGCGACCACCTTCCAAAGATCTGTGGCGTTATCATATCGGAGCTGCCAGGATTTTGGGGGAATGCCGGTGCCGCGTGCTGTTGTGTAGGCGCTGATGTGAACCAATACCTCCACCTGGCTCACTTGTTCGACTTCCGCCGTGGCAATTGAGCCATCGCTGAATTCCGCGGTGGCTGGCACGGTTGTGCCGTTCGGAACAATACTGAAAAGGATGATTGCCGAACAGCCGGGATACACATGAGAGTCGTGGAAACTGATCGTATTCATATTTACAAACTATTTCCCATTCCTGGATTATAGCAACAGAACATTCTTTAACTCTTCGTCAGGGATCATCACCGGTGGTTGAAATACCGGCGTTTATCCTGCCTGTTTTTATAAGGTAAAGCTACTATTTGATCCGGAGCGTTTTCTATGGCATGACATAATCTTTTACAGAGAAAACAAAAGCCCTGTAAAAAGAAATCCGGAGAAGCATTAGGGCGAAGTATGAAGCTCTTAAAAAGAAATTGGAGAAGTATAACATTGAATTACAAACGTTCAATTACTTTCATCAGCCAAGCTTTGCAAATACCTTGTTAGCGATTGCGTTATTGGTTAGAACGCTCAAAGTTGGGGTGCCCGACCTGCCACAGGGAAAACGCCAGCATATCGGACAATTCTTTAAAAGTAACATCTATATCACTTGTAAAGTGTCCGTTATTATAATTTACATACAACAAAACGGGCTTGCCGGAAGCTGAATTGTTTTGTAAAGTAGCTGCAAATTTTCCGGGCATCCAGGGCACTACCCTTGGGTCGTTCATGCCGCTTCTCACAAAAACTGCCGGATATTTAACGCCTTTCTTTACTTTGCTTTGTGCGTCCATCCCTAACAAATATCTGGCATCCTCTTCATTTTGTATTGAGCCAAGTTCCGGTATTTGATTAGCTCCGTTTGGTGTAACTTCCATTCTTAATGCATTTGTTACACCAACTTCGTCAATCGCTACGGCAAACAAATCCGGTCGTTCTGTTATGGCTCTTCCAATTAAAATACCTCCTGCGCTCATTCCATTGCCGATTAGTTTTTGTGGTGATGTGAATTTCTTGTCGACCAGATACGCTGCACAGGCTATAAAATCTTTCCAGGTATTTGGTTTTGTGGATTTCATTCCTCCTTTGTGCCACTCTTCTCCTTTTTCACCGCCACCCCTTACGTGAGCAAAGGCAATACAGCAACCCTGTTCCAGGAATGCTGCCATTGAAGCAATAAAGTTGGGTTGAATTGAAATCCCATACCCTCCGTAACCGGTTAAATAGCAAGGCGTATGACCATCCAATTGTATGTTTTTAGGATAAATAACAGACAAGGGAACCATTGTGCCATCGTAACTTCTCACCTCAACTTCCTCTACTGTAAAATCCTTTTTATAATCAGGGATTTTACCGTTCATATCAAACCAAACGCTTTTAACAACAGTTGATTTAATTGCATCATACTCGTACAAGGTATAAGGCGACAACCAACTGTTATTATACACTATCAATCTATCATTTTGACCTGGGTTGAAAGGCGCAGAGCCATTGATCCCTTCGGGCAAAGGCAATTTTTTAATGATAAAACCAGTTGGATTGATCTGGTATTTGTATTGATTAATGCCATTGCTTAACGAATAGAAAATATAGCTTTTTGTTTTTTGAATGCTGCGTATTACTTCTTTGCTTTCAGGCACAATGATTTTTGCATTTTCAAAATCGGGGTTTTGCAAATCAGTTACCCCTATTTTAAAATTGGGGGCATTTTTGTGTGAAAGGAAAAAAAGCTGGTTGCCAATTGAACAGTAACCGGTTATTTCATCATCAAACTTTATTAAGGATTTCCAGGCTATTTTTGCCCTGGAAAATTCAGAACCGGGAGCATAATAAACCATCTTTTCATTTTTGACTGAACCAATATCAAGAAAAATATATTTTTTATCGTCAGAGAATGTAACCGCCGGAAACTGCTCCGGCAATATTCCAAGTTCCGTGTTGTGCTCTCTTGAAACAATCACCCTGTCATTTTCTGCCTTTGTACCAATAGTGTGCAGGCATACTTTCATATTTTTCAGTAAATCATCGCTGCTATTATCTGTACTATTCATTTTGGTATACAGAACAGCATTTGAGTTTTGTGTAAACTCAAACGAAAATTCGCTCCATACAGGTTCTATACTGTCGGTTAAAAGCTTTTTAGTTTTGACGTCTAAAATCCTTATCTCACAAACTTCTGCTCCATCTTTAGATAACGACATTGCAATTTTATTTCCCGGGTCGTCCACTACAAAGTTGATGAGCTCTGTTCCTTTCCCATAAGCTTCAGGGTCAAACAACAATTCTTCTTTTCCGGCTGGTAAACTTCTGTAATACAATTTGCCCAAATTCCCGCCCCGTTCCACTTTCACATAAAAGAAGGTGTTCTTATTTTGATGTATCACTCCAAAAATATCTCCAACCATTTTTTGCATTTCTTTCATTCGGTTATACAAAATATCCCGTCCTTTTATTCTGCTGATAACAGTATCTGTAAATTCGGATTGGGCTTTAAACCATTGCTGCACACCGGTATCCTTAAGGTCTTCAAGCCAACGGTAATTATCAGTTACTTTTGTGCCAAAATAATCATCAACAACCGGGATTTCTTTCGTTGCCGGGTAGTTGAACTGCGCTTTTGTGTTCTGTGCCACAACAAAAAGCATACAAAAAAGTAAAAGTTTATTATTGGTCATTTTCAGATATTTAGCGTATTTGGTAGTGGCAGGTTCTCCGGGTTATACGGGCAGACAGGTCTGCCCATACGATCAGGCGGTCAAAAGATGGAAGAATTAAAAAGCACCTTCAAGATAAGCTGCTTTTTGATAATATCAAATATGCCAGGCGCATTTACCTGCGGTGAGAACTATTTTCATTGCGGCAAAATCAGAAATAAACACATGCCGCAATAAAGCTCATTTTTTTCGGGTTGATGAGACCTGCCCGACTTGCGTCATTCAGGCGGGCACCGACCGCTAGTGAACCCTTCTTGGCAGAAAACACAGTTACAAAAACAAAACATTCGTGCCCCGTATTCTAGGATACGGAGATAGGGTTGTATTACATAAAAGGTATGTCGGCGCGGGAGAAGCAGCCCCAGCCGTTTCTGCGAGGCCGCCCGGGTGCCACATTAAATTAAATGAATTGGGCGGCGGGTGAAGCCGTCCCAATCTAAATGCAATAGTTGAGTAGAAATGAACTATGGAGATAGTGCCAGACACCGCAACCTTCCCTGTCATTTTCAAAACGCTTTAGTTCCACTAATGGTTTACTCGCAATGACCTTCAACGACCTTTTGGGTCAGCCCCGGAAAATTTTACGGGTTTTTATATGCCAACTGTTATATCCTGATTTTGCCCTTTCCTATCTACCAGACAGTGAAACATATTTGTTCAGTTCTGTCGGATTTTCGGCTTGCTTTACCAGGAAATCGGCAACATCGGAACGATTGATACTGCCAATGTTAATGCCTTTAAAAAGCCTGGGTTCTACCCTGTATTTTTCTGTCAATGGCTTGTCTTTCAGAAGCCCGGGTCTGACGATCTCCCAATTTATTTTTGACCTTGTAATGATTTCTTCCATTTTAGTCTTGTCGGCATACACATCTTTGAGCAAGAACTTGAAAGCCATTTTCATCAGGAAGGAATTGTAGGCACCGCTTTCTCCTGCTCCGAAACCTGTTACCACTATGAATGGGACCTGTGTATTTGTTTCCTGTTGAACTTCTGTCAAAAGTTCCGCGAAGTATGAATACAACGTTGTTGGCTTCATACTTTTCCCTGTTCCCAAAGCCACGATCACAGCATCTGCATTTTCAATGGATTTTTCCAGGTCGGATTTATTCGTTGCGCTTCCTTGTATCATTGTCAGGCTGGGATTGGCTGGCAGTGAAATTGCTGACCTCGAGAGTGTTGTTACCTTATGATTCCGTTGCAAAGCTCTTTTTACTGTTTCAAGTCCAACACCTGCTGAAGCGCCTATAATTGTAATGTTCATTTTTTAGTTACATTATTCCCGGCAAAGGTATAAATATAGTATCTTAAGTATACTACCTTTACATACAATACCGGTATCTTTCAGGATACCGCAAAAGAAGCCGGATGAAGAATAAGCAAAAACAAGTTCAGCTAAGAGATGTTCAGGATGTGCTCGATATTATCGGCGGGCGTTGGCGCGGGGCGATCCTGGCGAGCCTTTGCGACAAAGCAAAGAGGTTCAATGAGCTCAAGCGGGATTTAGGAAGCATTACTCCCCGGACTTTGACCAAAGAATTGAAATACCTTGAAATGAATAAGCTTGTCAGCCGGGAGGTAGAGGCATCAGGCGCTGTATCTGTTATTTACAGTCTTACCAAACACGGCAGGTCGTTAGAACCTTTGATTGGTCAGATTGTTGCCTGGGGGCAAAAACACAGGAAAATTGTTTTGAGTTAGTTTGTGTCAGGCTGTTCAACAAGCCGGGGGCTGGCGTAGTGTCAGCGTTATAGCATGCCGTTGAAGGCAAGAGCAAAAAGGGTTTGAAGAAGTACCCTGTATTTTCAAGCGGTCATAAACTTTGTGCACAAATTTTGTTTTTCTCAAAGAACAGGTAACTTCTACATTATAATTAAATGTTTTACAAATCTTGCATCTCATTTGAATCTAAAGGCTATACAACCAAACCAATTAAAAGGAGCTTTATGAGTAAAACAGGATTGATGCTTATTATTGCTTTCGTTTCCATTAAGCATTCCGTAGGACAAGATTCTTTAACCAATGAAATAAACAACTTTTTAATATCCCTTGAAAAAAAGCAGCAATCGCTCATACATAATCCTTTCCCCCCTCTGATTATCAACGGGAAGTCTTTTAACGATGCTGAATTGAAAGGGAAAGTAACATTAATTAATTTTTGGTTTGCCAGTTGCAAACCTTGCCTATTGGAATTCAACGCATTAAGTGATATATCACAAAAATTGAGCGCCGAAAAGAAATTTCAATTAATAACTTTCACTTATGAGAAAAATGACGCTATTGAAGATTTGAAAAATAAATTCAATATGTGGTTTAATATAATGACAATTCCGGAAGTAGATTTTCGATCACTGCTTCAGGGCTTTGGATGCCCTGTAAATGTTATTGTGGATGAGTATGGAATAGTTAAGTTTTGGAAATTCGGGGGAGAAATTTCAGAAGAAAAATCAGATCAATTTTTTAGGAACGAAATCTATCCAAGAATATTAAAAGAGTTATCAATCGTCACTCCCTGATAGTTGATAATTCTCCATTGATTATAAATTAAGATTAAATAGTTTGATGCACTATAAGTGCACTTACGTAAAATCCAGCAATTTATTTAACAGTATTGTTCTGTATCGTTCTGGAAAACCCATCATATTTATTTGGCGATTTCGGTGATCGCAAATATGCCATTATCAGGAATAATTTCCAACATTGTTTCGCCTGTATTTCTATGATCAACGGGTTTTGATTTACTTTTGTACCAGTATCTAAAATTAAAGCGTATGAAAAGAAGTCGTTTAATTGCTGCCTTTGCGCTAGCCTTTACCTTAAATGCAACTTTCGGGCAGGATATACCCAAAAGTCAGGTGCCCTCGCTGGTAGTGAACAATTTTCAACAGGCATTTCCAAAAGCTGCTGATGTAGAATGGAAGATGGACGGAGAAATATACAAAGCAGAATTTGAAACAGGATTACCAGGTATTGATCACGATGCATGGTTTGACAAAACAGGAAAATTGGTAAGGCACAGAGAGGAAATCTCCAAAAGCAAGTTGCCGAAAAAAGTACTGGCAAAAATCAAAGCTGATTTTAGCGGATACAGAATGGATGATGTAAGAAGAATTACAGAAGGTAGTAAAGTGACCTATGCGCTTGAGCTAAAAAAACTAAAAGAAGAGTGGAAAGTAGCTTTTGATACAGAAGGAAATGTTTTAAGCAAAGTCGCTGATCAATAAACGTTGTATTGACTCTAGATTATTAAGCCTGGCTACTAATCTTGCAGTTCTGCCATCAGGTTCATCAGCATAAATTGAAGTAATTTTATAGTGTAACCTGCTCTTTGTTTCAAGATCGCTTTAGCTACTGGCAAAACTTACAAAGTCGCCATGGGCGACTTTGTAAGTTGTTGATTTTTAGGCTCCCCCTTCAGGGGATAAGCTCATGTTGAGTTTCAAACTATTATCTCAAAAACCGTAAAAGAATTCGTAAAACCCTGCTTTTTTGACCTCTTTTTCGCGGTGAATTATCAGGGCAAAAATAAGGCTTTAAATCTTTTCAATGACGTTTCTAAAGGCAAAATTTCAACGGTAAAAAAGTATGCTTAATGCTGTAATATGTTAACTCTCTCTTTCAGTTCTTTTATACGAACTATCATGTCCACAAACGATAAAGAGGGGTTATAGATCATACTCTCCTGCATAATTCTGTAGTCTTCTTCCCAAGCCTGCAGGACAGGTTCTGGTGGTAATGGGTTGATCATTTTAGGTAAATGGTTTGCGTAATCAATACCTCTTATAGGTGTGATGGCTTTCCGGTGCGCAACAAGTGTTTGGTACAATGCCACATTATCTAAGGCTGAGGTCGCATATTCTGTGTCCATGAGCTTTTCTAAATCATATAGATGGCGACTTTTTCGTTCAACCCTTATTCGGTCGATCGGTAATTGAAACTCTTCATGCAGTAGGAAAATTTTTTCCAGAAAAGTGCGGTCCGGGGTCACTGTCGGCACAGTGATCGGTAAGTCAGCAAAAGGGCGTCCAGCATATTGCTCACCTACTAAAGAGGTAAAACTTCGAGGTACAAAGGGCTCTATCAGGGAACGACTGCCAATTTCTATCAATATCCTGGGTTGTAAGTATTTAACTTTTTCTGTTGTCGCAGGATAGTACACTGCTATTTTTAAAGGATCATTATCATGTGCAGTCACATCAATAATATCAAGTGTAACGGTAAGTCCGGCTTTTATAAATCTATCCTTCAACTCGGCAAGATACATTTCATGTATAAACTTGAAAGAATGTTTACGCAACTTAGCAACCTGTGAGGCGGTCATCTCTGCGTCTGTTTGATTAAAGCCTAGAAAACGTCTATCAAGCGCCAAGTCTATATCTTCGGAGAAACGGTCTATAAGGCCCCAGGCCTTGCTCAAAGAGGTTCCTCCTTTAAAGACAACATGTGCTGCAATAGATGTATCATAAATGGTCTCAAGTGTGCGAACTACCCACCAGTCTTTTTCAACGGCTGCCGGAGGAATATTTTTATTGGCAGAAACTTCTGTAAATATTGCTTGCTTATCGCTATTGCCCAGTTGCTGCCATATTTTTATTACTTCAGTATTCATTCGTTTTCAGAGATTGCTTTTCTAATAATTTTTCTGATCCATTCCGGAGCCATGCTAATGTCGTGTACAATGTTTTCGCGGCTTTCCCTTTGAAGTATTTCCATCAATTTCTTTTCCTCTTGCGGATCAACTTTACCTTCTCCAATGGCTTTTAATGCCTGTATCACTAAACCGCTAATCGGTCCTTTGACCGAAAGATTTCTGGGACTGGTTTTTTTAAATAGAATGGCTCGCTTACCGACTTTTATTTTGCGCGACGCACCATCTGTAAGATACACAGCATTTAATGGTACCTGAGTAGATAGCCCTAACGCATTCAAAGCGTAAACCCCAGTAGGGATAATTCGGGCTCTGTCCCTCTGAGCAATAGCCATAGCAATCTCTTCTATTGAGGGAGTAAGGTTGCCCAGCAGTTTGCTTTTCTTGGGATACAAATAAATTCCAAAAGCCAGCCTTGTAAGCAAGCCTTGTTGCTCTAATCGCAGCAGCGTTTTTTTTATCACCTCAGTATCGCCCAGGTCAACAAAATCGCCTGGAAAGAAAATGCTACCCCTTTTCCGCTTTTTAATACGAGCCTCAACCTGTTTATGTATTGACAATGTTGCCATCTCTTAAATAATGTCCCAAATTTAGTACATATTTGGGACACATTAAAAAGCAGTTAATCGTTTAAAAACCATATACATATAGGTATAATTAACTAATATTCAATTATTTGGAATATATTTTAGCCAAAGAATAGAAATAGAAGGTATCCAGAACTTAGCCAATATTTGCCACAATGCTATCAGTCGATAAATCTGAATATTTTCTGGGAGGGAAAACCGCAGTAGAGTATATTATCAACAGACTACCACATTAAGTGGTTTCAAAAAAATTCTTCACTTTTTATTCATATCTCTTTTTTTATCGATGGCTGACCAAAAAGGTAAATGAAGGCGCTGAGAATCGCATAAACGACTATTAGTCTCCATCACCTACCCGAATAAATTATTTATTTAGCGACCTTTTTGGTCATTCCCAAAAGCAATCAATCTCCTTCGCTCAAAAATTTGCAAAATACCTCAGTTATAACAATCAAACATTGTTTTCAACGGAAACATTGATAGTTCAGGTACGTGCTTTTGCAAAAGCAATCAATGTCTATCTCGATGGTCAAGAAAAGCAATGGATCCAATATATGGTCGCACAACAATTGATCAATGCCGGAATTGCAAATAATGGTAAGCAGGAAAAATATATTTATTATACACAACCACCAGATATATTTGAAACAGCTTGCATATTAAGGAATGGGAGTTTAATTTCTCATGGCTCTGCTGCATTTCTTCATGGCTTAAGCGATTATAGCCGTAACATCTATATATCTGTTCCTCAAAAATCGATTAAAGAAATTGGTGAGGCAACTATCTTACAGGAAAACATTGAAGCCGCCTTCAAAAAGAAACAACGAACCTCTAATGACAGATGGATTTACGGAGACCACTGTTTCATTTATCACACATGTTCCGAAATATCTTCTGATCATTTGACTAAAATACACGGGCTGCCATTAACCACACTCGAAAAAACTTTAGTAGATATGGCAGTTAGACCAACCTATTCAGGCGGTGCAATAGCAATATTAAATGCATATAGAAGGGCCATGCCCTCTGCTTCAATTGAAAAAATCGTCTTAATAATGGATGAAATGAACTACTCATATCCTTATCACCAAGCAATAGGATTCTACCTCTCGAATGCAGGTTTTGATCGAAATCAACTTGTATCTCTTCGATCTAGAAAAATGAAATACAAATTCTTCCTTGACTATAACATGCAAGGTGCTATGTTTGATCCTCAGTGGAATTTATATTACCCGGCTGACATGAGTATCCTATTGTAATATCTAGTTCGAAAAAAACAATACCTATTTTAGCAACGCAGTTTACTTTAATCCCAATTAAGCTTATTGCTACATATTTATCTGAAAGCTTTTAAGTCCGTCTTTGATTTTTTGTCCTTTTAGAATCCTGAACCCATCAACGATATCAAGAATAGCTGCAGGTGCAAACCGGTATATCTTATTTTTTACAAAAGCAGCTAACTGGTATGCATATTGATTTTTACTGTTCAGTTTAAAGTAAGTCCTATGGGCTCGTAATTCCATCGGTGCTCCCGCGAATTCAATTACAGGTTTATTGAATAGAATACATACTATTTCTTCCAATGTCCCTTTACCTTCGAGGTTTTCAATATAGAGCCACTGCCAATACCAGTTTAAGAATCTGTTCATCGAGCGTATTTGGATCATATTAAGATGAGCTCCTGTATCAACAAAACTCCACATTGTTTCAACCGCTGTATCAATAGCGTTACAGAAAAATTGCTTTAGCCCATTTTTTAGTTTTTGCGGCTCATGCAGGCAGCAATAGCGATACTCATTTAAAAGCGCCCACGCATCGGCCTGATAATCGGCTTCTTCAATAACCTTTGGAAACTGACCAATGCCGGTTGCAATTTCCTTTACCAGTCGATGACCGCTTTTGCTGTAGTGCAAAGCCTCATGAAAGAAGAATAGCCTTCCCGCTTGCCTTAGATCTGTATTGGCATCCTTATCCAATCTTTTTTTAACCCTGATAAAAAGCCGTCATCCAAAATCCATAGACCTGTTTTCTCAGTGTATTCAAACCCTCCATCTATAGTGCTTTCGGTGAGATCAATACCGTCGTCCTTAAGGGAAGTAGCATTAATGTCTATAACTTTATCCCAGGGTGTACATAGATGTTTTTGTATGATCTTATAGTCCTCAAGATTTTCGCAGACTGTTTGAAGCCAGTTTTCAGGTTTCATGCCGGTAACAGTCTTTATAAACGGTTTAATTTTATCCTGAAGTTGGCTTTCCCAATCTATTCTAATTTTCTGCGCCACTTTACGATCTTCATCCGTCAGGATGATGCGATCACTTACCTCTTTTGTTACCAGTTCATTTTTTTCATTTTGTTTGCGATTTTATTTGATGAGATATAAAAATTTATTCGAGATCGAATAAAACATATAAGGTTTACAGCGCTACAGCCAATACTCTATAAACACTATGCATCACAGTATGTGAAATACCAGTATTTCCTGAATTGCATCCTTAACTGTAAAAAGCGGACTTTGGATGATTCCTTGTTCAACCCGAGATCCATGAAAAAACATGTTGATATCTAATCAACGATTTTATTAAAGACGATTTTTTTAGAAAGCATAGGACAATAAATATCTAAAAGCAGCAAATTCCATTCACAAACAGTCATAATAAAAATATAATAACGGTATTCTGTTTTCTGAATTTCAGTTTTTGTAATTTTATTCCGTTGTATCTAACGTCTAAATGCCTGCCAGTACTTCATACTATAGTTTAAGTTTATTCAGCCAGATGGCTGATGGAGACCCAAATGCCTTCAAAGAAATTTTTAATGCCTACTGGCCGCAGGTATATGGAACTACGCTCCGGCTTACCAAATCACCTGAGCAGGCCAAAGACCTGGCACAGGATATTTTTATGCGGTTATGGGAAAACAGGGAAAAGCTGAAAGGTGTCCAAAACCCACAGTCTTACATTTATATTCTTTCCCGTAACCTGGTAATGGATCACCTGCGAAAAAAAGTGTTTGATCCTTCCAACATTGATTTCCTGATCAGCTATTTTCAGGGTGATGCAGCCGGCCCACAGGAAAAAATGGAACTGAGGGAACTGGAAACAACCCTGCGCCAGGCCGTGGAAACCCTGCCCGGCAAGGTGAAGGATGTGTTTCGCCTCAGCCGGTATGAAGGCCTGACCCACGAGCAGATAGCCAACAGGTTGGGTATTTCTGTTGTTTCCTCCAAGACATATACAGTCAGAGCATTGCGGCAGATCAGGTATTATTTAGCCAGTCAGTCCGATGAAATTGAACTAATGATGGTGTTCCTGGTATTCTTCTGCCGATAAATTTTCTGTTTTGGCTCCTTGTCTGTATTATCCCTTCCGGATTTTCCGTCTTTATTGATTATACCATGACAAATTCAAGATTAAAACAACTACTGGACCTGTATTTCCGGGACCAAATCAGCCCGGAAGGACTCCGGGAATTACAGCAACTGATCAGTCATGAACATGGTGCGCCGGACATGGACGATTTCCTGCAAAATGCTTACTCCGATCCTCGATGGGCGGTTAGCGAAGACTATAATAAAGAGCAGGTGTACCAGGAGTTACTGGTAAAACTGACGGATATAAAAGAAAATACTCCTCCTACGTTACCCCTGACAAGTTCCAGAAGACGATGGACTGTTTATCAACGAATGGTGGCTGCCGCATCTGTCGTTATTTTGGTGTTGGCTACCGGCGTTTATTTTTTGCTGAGGCCAGAGAAACAGTCTCCGCAGGTCGCCCACTCCCGGATTACCGAAGACGTGCATGCCCCTCAAACCACAAAAGCCATAATCACCCTGGCTGACGGCCGCGTGGTTACCGTTGACAGCCTGACGACCCTGTCACAGCATACTGTCGCTCTTACCAAAACACCGGACGGCAAGATTGTCTACACAGGCAACACGCAGCAGGTAGCATATAATACGCTTACCAATCCTAAAGGATCGCCGGTCATTGATATAACGCTTTCCGATGGCTCCCGGGTATGGCTCAATGCCGGATCAGCCGTCACCTACCCGGTTGCGTTCTCCGGTCATGACAGAAAAATAAGTATTAACGGGGAAGCGTACCTGGAAGTAGCGCACGACAAATCCCACCCGTTCTATGTTGCCAAAAACAACGTGCAGGTGCAGGTACTGGGAACGCATTTTAATGTGAATGCATATGACGATGAAAGCAATATTAAGGTAACGTTGCTGGAAGGCGCCGTTGCCGTGTCTTATGACCGGCAACAACAATCTCCTTCCAACCCCACCGGCGGGGCTGTAATCCTCAAGCCTGGCCAGCAGGCGCGAATCGTCAATACGATGCAGATCGATCAACAGGCGCAAGGGGGAATAACCGTCGTAGATGCAGATATAGAAAAAGTGATAGCCTGGAAAAACGGATTATTCAATTTCGACGGAGCAAGTTTGTATGAAGCCATGCGGCAGATTGAGCGGTGGTACGATATAGACGTTGTGTATGAAAAAGGAGTTCAAAACAAAGAGTTTGTGGGGGAACTTACGAAGGGCGTTACGCTTACTCAATTATTAGAGGGACTTGAGGAGTTCGGTATGCATTACCGGCTTGAGGGCAAAACACTAACCTTGCTACCTTAGAGAAGTTTGTAAACAAATATTCTTTATAAACCGGATCAGCCATTTAAAAACAAACCGGGAGCGCTGCAAACACTCCCGGCGATGTGTTGGTTGATCCAAAGGCTGTTACCATTTTTTCAAACCAAACCAAACCAAAATTATGCAAAAAAAGTCTATTGATGGCATGGGTCTGTTCTTCCATTCCATGACTTCATTCCAGGCTGTATCTCCTGACCAACCTGCTTTCCGTACTGTAGCAGATTCGTTCAGGCTACCGATTCAAACACTGAAAATTATGAGACTGCTTTCTGTTTTTCTTTTCGCCGCTTCGCTCGCCGTCTCTGCCCGGCCAGCCGCCCAAACCGTTACGCTTTCAGGGAAGAATCTCAGTTTAAAGCAAGTGTTTTCGGCTATTAAAAAGCAAACCGGCTATGTCGTTTTCAGCGAAAAAGGCCAGTTGACTGACACCAGGCCTGTATCGCTTTCCGTTGAGAATATTGCGCTTGCAGATGTGCTGGATAAGGCGTTAACACCTAACGGGCTTACTTATATTATTCGCGGTAAAACCATTTTTGTAGCCAAAGCCCCTGTTAACCCAAAGCCTGAAAAATTAAAGAACAACGGAACAGAAGAAGAAAAAACGGGTCTCGTAAATGGCCGGGTGACCAATTCCAGGAAGGAACCCCTGGAAGGTGTAAGTGTAACGGTTAAAGGCACTCAGGCAGGCACTACTACTAATGCCGACGGAAGATTCCAGATATCTGTGCCCTCCACCAATAATGTAGAGTTGGTTTTTTCATTTGTGGGATATGCAACGCAAACGGTAAAGGCAGGAAGCCGGGCTGTGTTTGATATCGTAATGGAAGAAGCGACTACTGATTTGAGTGATGTAGTAGTGGTAGGATATGGAACGCAGAAAAGAAAAGATTTAACCGGGTCGGTGGCATCGGTTAAAATTGAAAGTATTAAAGATATGCCGGTTACCTCAGTAGAACAGGCTCTGCACGGGCAGATCGCCGGCGTTCAGATTACTCAAAATACAGGAGCACCTGGCGCATCTTCCCTTATAAGGATACGTGGCGGTAATTCAATAAATGGAGAAAATGAACCACTGTTCGTAATAGACGGCATACCTGTATCCCAGGGAACTGCGGGCCTTGCTACCGGGATCTTGCGAAGCCCCACCCTGAATGCGCTGTCTTTAATCAATCCAAACGACATTGCTTCCATAGACGTGCTTAAAGATGCATCTGCGACCGCAATATATGGCTCCCGTGGGGCAAATGGCGTCATTTTGATCACAACAAAAACAGGGTCCACCACTAAACCCCGGATTAACCTGAATATGTATACGGGTGTGCAAAAACCGAGAAATATCCCCCAACTGCTAAATGCACAACAATATGCAACAACTATTAACGAATATAACGAAGCTGTAGGGATACCTCCTGAATATACTTCTGCAGAGATTGCTGCTTTGGGAGAGGGAACTAACTGGATGGACGAAATTTTGAGAACAGCCCCGATCCACAATTTTCAAATGTCGGCCCAGGGGAAAAGTGAAACTTTTAAGTATAATATCTCGGGAGGATATTTTGGACAGTCCGGAATCATCAGCAATTCAAAAATAGACAGGTACTCACTGATCGCCAATTTTGAAAAACAATTAAATGACAGGCTAACTATTACCAGCGGAAGCATATTGACCTATGCAAAAAATAATGGCGTGATCAGTATAGGCGGCTATTCCAATACCGGGGTACCTTCTGTAATTTTTTCGGCGTTACAATACGATCCTACATCACCTGTCAAGGACGCTTCAGGAAATTATGTGTTCAGTCCATTGATGGAATCCGGCCGATTAAGCAATCCGTCAGCAACTATAAACGAAGTTGAAAATACAACGAAAGCAGTGAGGGCGCTGGAAAACCTGTCTTTAAACTATAAAATACTCAAAGATTTAACCTTAAAAATTTCCGGTGCTGTAGATTTCATGACGAGTAAAGAATCGTTTTATGAAAGCAGGCAGGTGATTGAAGGAAGGGATAATAACGGTGTTGCAAGTTTAGCCAGTATAAATAATTACGGACTACTCAATGAAAACACATTGGTTTACGATAAAATGCTGGGCAATGCGCACAAACTGAATGTATTGGGCGGGCTTACGTTTCAGTCCAATCGTATAGAATCAATGATTGCGAATGCAAGGGGGTTTATAACCGATGCTTTGGGAACGGGCAACCTGGGTTTAGCATCCAACGTGCTACAACCCGGCTCAAATATTAACGAATGGTCGCTACTATCGTATTTAGGGAGAGTAAATTATTCTTACGATAACCGCTTTTTAATTACTGCCACGGCCAGGTATGACGGGTCGTCCCGATTTGGAGAGAAGAAACGTTTTGGGTTCTTTCCGTCTGCGGCAGTAGCTTGGAAACTTTCCGAAGAGAATTTTATCAGGGAAACAAATATTTTCGAGGATCTGAAACTCCGTGTGAGTTATGGTCTCACCGGGAACCAGGCGGTATCTCCCTACCAGACTATTGCGCGGTTAACAGGATCGAGAGTAATATTCAACAATCAGGTTCAGTCTGGCCTTTCGCCTTCGAACATTCCTAACCCGGATCTTGGTTGGGAGCAAACAGCACAATTCAATGCAGGAATTGATTTCTCTGTTTTGAAAGGAAATCTATCGCTTTCCGTTGACTATTATCACAAAAAGACCAGCGATTTATTATTTGACCGGAATATTCAGATGAGTTCAGGATTCTCTTCAATAACCTCCAATCTTGGTAAGATGCAGAACTCAGGCATAGAATTTTTGTTAACCTCCACCATTTTATCTGGTGCAGTAGATTGGAACATCAATCTTAATGCATCCCGCAACTGGAACAAAGTGCTGGACCTGGGAGGCACAAAAAGATGGCTTGTAAATTTGAATGAGGGTATTGTCTATGGAGACATAGTGGTAGAAACGGGACAGTCCCTGGGTAATTTTTATGGATATGTAAGTGATGGCATTTTTCAAAGCACTGAAGAAGTTGCCAAAAGTGCTCAACATTCGGCTAAACCCGGTGACAGGAGATTTTTGGATATAAGTGGTCCGGATGGTATTCCTGATGGCGAATTAACAGATGCCGACCGTGTAGTGTTGGGCAATTTTCAACCCAAATGGCAGTTTGGGCTTACTAATCAATTGTCATGGCATAACCTGGAGCTGAGTTTTGTATTTCAGGGCGTACAGGGAAATAAGATTTTTAATGCCCAAAAAATGTTTCTTGAAAATTTCATGCCCTATAGCAATACCTCAGTCGCTGTCCTTTCAGCCTGGACACCTCAAAACCCATCAACTGATATTCCGAGGCTGGGTACAGGGCCGGAGTCAAAAACCCATCAGTTAACCAGTCGTTTTATAGAGGATGGCTCTTATCTAAGGTTAAAGAACATCTCTATCGGATACAGGTTCAGCGGCAACTGGCTAAAAAGAGCATCCGTAAGCAATCTAAGGGTTTTTGTCAGCGGACAGGATTTAGTAACAATAACCAGCTATTCCGGCTTCGATCCTGAAGTAAACAGGTATGGGCAGACTAATCTGCGCCAGGGAGTTGATCTGGGAGTCTATCCACGGGCAAAAACGTATACAATTGGATTGTCAATGGACTTTTAAACTAAAAATCATAATTATGCAAAAGATATTTTTATATATAACGGTTATAAGCCTTTCTTTTTCCTCATGCAGTAAGTTTCTCGAAGAGAGCCCCCAAAGCGCGTTAACGATGGCGAACTTTTATAGAAACCCGGAAGAAGCCGTCAGCGCTGTGAATGCGGCCTATGATATACTGGGCAACAACGGGATCTATCATTTTGGCCCAACAGTGGCGTTAATGGTACCATCTGTAAATATTTATACCACAGTCGAACGGTGGCGGCAGTTTGACGAATTTAAATATACTGCGGAGGAATCGGAGATTATGCCTTTTTTATACAATCGCCACTACATAGGGATAATGCGTTGCAATGCCGCCATTATAAATATCCCTGATATTTCAATGGATGAAAATTTAAAGAAACGACTGATAGGAGAAGCCAGGTTTTTGAGGGCATATCTTTATTTCAACTTGGTCAGGCTGTTTGGCGGTGTACCATTGGTTACTTCTCTTAATGCAGACAACCCGGGTCGCAATACAGTAGAGGAAGTCTATACCCAGGTTATTCAAGACCTGGAAGAAGCGGAAAGCTCATTACCTGTGACATATAATGGTGCAGACATTGGGCACGCCACAAAAGGAGCAGTATGGGCGTTGCAGGCCAGAGTTTATCTTACAAGGAAGCAATGGGATAAAGCTGCCGGTAAGGCAAAGCAGGTTATTGACGGTAATGTATATAGCTTATGGGAGGATTATTCTCAGGCTTTTAAGGAACCGGCTAATTATGGAAAAGAAAACATCTTTGAGGTTGGGTTTAAATCTGGTTTAGGTAATCCTACCTCAGGCGAAGGCAATATTTTAAGTTATTACACTACGCCCAATACTACTTCTTTACCTGGATCTCCCGCTTTCCGTCCTACAATTGCATTTTACGAAAGTTTCGAGCCGGGCGACCGTCGTAAGGAATGGGGAATGTACACGTCAATTACGATTAACAATGTTGAATACGAGTTTGTACCACACATTTTCAAGTTTACAAGCGAAAAATATTTTGCTGGCGCTGAACCGGGGTGGGATGCTTCTGTCAATTATCCGCTTATCCGGTATGCTGACGTATTGTTGATGTATGCAGAGTCGTTAAATGAAATGAATGGTCCAACCACTGAAGCTTACGACGCAATTAATCAGGTACGAGTAAGAGCCCAGATTCCACCATTGATAGAAGGTTCACTAAATCAGGATGAATTTCGGAAAGCTGTATATACGGAACGGGAACACGAGCTTTATCTTGAGGGAGAAGATTGGTTTGACCTGGTGCATACAGATCGTTTAATCTCCGGGCATCAGCAGATAGGAATTACAGTTAATGAAAGATATAAGCTGTTCCCGATCCCTCAGCGGGAAATAGATGTTGCAAATGGAGCCCTGGTTCAAAATCCGGGGTACTGATCACTAATTTCAATATTATAACTATGAGTATCATTTCAAGAAAAAATTTTTTGCAAATAACAGCAATGGGAGCGGCATCCGTTCCTTTTCGGGGGTATTCCTTACAAAAACAAAATACGCTTACTAAAACTTCAGCCGATGGTCAGGACTCACCAGTCTTTAGGTTCGTACAAATAAACGATCTGCATATTCAAAACGACCGTTCCCGTTATGTTTCTGCATCTTCTAACCGGGTAGGGCCAACATATAAAGGTGCCAATGATAGGGCATTTTGGTTGCTACAGTCCTTAAAAAACGATGCTTTTTTTAATGGAATTGATTTTGTATTGGGTATCGGAGATTTAGTGCACGGGCAGCAATTGGAGGCAATAAAATATGACCTTGATTTTTTTGCAACACATTTTTACAAAGACTTTCCCGTTCCTCTTTATCCTGCAATCGGAAATCATGAAATTGTTCAACGTGAAGGAGATCCTGTTTATGAAGCACCTTATAAGGAGTTATTCGGCAAGGACAAAGTGAACTACTCCTTTCTTCACAAAGGAGTTCATTTTATTGTCATTAACAATGCCGGATCCCATTCAGTAAATGATAAAGAGATATTAAACTTTCGCTTGGCCTCTTTAGAAAGAATGTTGAACGAGCATCCCGATAAACCTAAAATTGTATGCTGTCATATACCTCTTATTCCTATCCGGCAAAATGAAGTGTTGGCTAAAAGCTTTGGATTTTCTTCCTATTTTACGAAAGAGACAGAGTTGCTGGATCTGGTTGAGAAGTATAAGGTGTTGGCCGTACTATCCGGGCATCTTCATATTTCAGGAATGATTATAAAAAATTCAGTTCACCATATTGCGATATCGGGATCAGCATCATATCCACACGACATGGCGCTTTATACTGTGTATAAAGATCGGATAGATGCAGCGCTTTTTAGAGTTCCATCAGATTTATTAGTGCCTAGCACCAACATACACGGAGCTGCCCGGTTCGGATTGGATTATACTGATAACTTACACCAGGATTATACAACATATATCATGGGTCAGATGTCTGAGAGGTATTTTTCGATACCGCTAAAATAATTACATAGTTTTTAGGATGGCTCTAAAATTAGTTTGGATGAGGGTATCTCAAAGGAAAGAGATACCCTCTTTTATACGTATACTTATGGAAGTGGAAAATCATTTTTTTCCTATTGACATATATTTCACCTACCATCCTCTGGTATCCAAAGGTAATTGTCCATGAGAAATCATTTCATGGCCGGCATTTTGAAAACAAAATACTCCTGTTTGCAAACCTTATACTGATCGCAAAACTATTGCCGGAAAATACTGTGGAGCTTTATGTTCAAATCAAACACTGTGAAACGCCCATCACTAAAAAGAAAAACAGTGGATGATAATTTCAGCTTTGAAGAAAAGCTTACCATCATCTACCTCGGTCTTTACATAGCAAAAGACCGGATCTTCGCAAGTATTGACCTGGCATTTTATGGGAAGAAAATATCTGTCGCAACTCAAAAGTCCTGGAAAACACTTTTCGAAAATGAATTCACTTCCTGCAGGCAAATGGAGCTAAAAACTTACCGGGATTGCGCCTTTCTTGAATTTAAAACACGTCATCTGGTGAATCTAGCAGAAAACCTCAATTTTGACCGGGAAGAACCTTGGCAGGGATTTACTATTCCACTGCTGGCTTTTGCGCAGATCGTAAGACAGCTAAAAAACTTCTTTTAATCGCCAGGTTAGTTCCAACGCTTCCTGCCACCCTGAATTTGTAAAAAGACCTAAAATGGTAATAAGATTTTCAAAGTGTTGTGGATTTGATAATAGCACTTTAATGACGGGTGTTACGACCGGTATGTTCATACGCCTTCCCGATTAAAAATGTGCCGAAAAACCGTAAAAGAAACCGTAAAAGAATTGGTAGGAATTACGAAGAATTAAAAACTTCAGGAAAATTCAAAACCCACGTCAAGCTTGCGTCTGGCGCGGGTTTTACTCGTTTTAACGATTTTTGAGTCGTTTTAAAACTCCCGTTTGGCTCCCCCTTCAGGACTTGAACCTGAGACCCTCTGATTAACAGCCCTCTCTATAACTTAACCGGGCTGAACGGGGATAAAGCTATTTTAACTTAATCATTTAACTATCAACAACTTATACGAATTTCATTAATTTCGACATAGACATTCTAAAGGTCGTTTAGCCATGTTTTGCTGGCAAATTACTGGCAAATTTTGAGGCGAAGGCTATTGTGAACCAGAAAAAATAAGCGTTTATGTCAGCATCAGTTGTTATTACATTAGACACCCGGAGAATCAAGCAAAAGACGGGCAAATATCCGGTCAAACTGCTGGTTACTTATAACGGAGAACCACAGCGATACCAGACAATTTATGACCTTACAGAGAAAGAGTATAATAATCTTTCCGCTTCACGAGTATCAGATCAAATGCAAAAAGTAAGAGACAGCCTTAAAGAGATCAAGCGAAAAGCGGAAGAAATTATTAGCATCCTTGAGCCTTTCAGCTTTGAAGATTTTGAAAAGGATTTTGTTTTCAATAATCTCTTATTCCGGCAGCGAAAATATTTAAAAAGTAAGGTTATAACTGCAGCCTTAAATAATGATGATTTTGACTATACTCCATTTCATAAAAAATTTCCAATCTTAATGGAACCGCCTGCAGACCCAACAACCTTTGCTTTTACATTCAATTCCTACATAAAGAAACTCCTTACCGAAGGCAGGATCGGCACTGCGTTAAGTTGTCATTGCGCCTACAATTCTTTTAAGCGGTTCAGTGGCAATGTTACGCTTAGTTATATGACAGTGAACTACCTTAACAGGTATGAACAATGGGCAAAGCAGGGAGGAATGTCAAAAACCACTATTGGCATATATACCCGTGCATTGAGAACGATTTTTAATGAAGCAGATGCTAATGGAATTATCCGAAAGGATAAATGCTATCCTTTCGGACGGCGCAAATATCAAGTCCCTACCAGCAGGAATAAGAAGAAGGCATTGGAGTTGAATCATATTGAGCAGATATATTACTATAAGCCATCTTGTGAAAGCGAAAAGAAAGCAAAGGCATACTGGCTGTTCTGCTACTTCAGCAATGGTATTAATCCCAAAGACGTAGCACTGCTTAAATACAAAAACATACAGGAAGAATACATTGTTTTTGAGCGTGCCAAAACAGAGCGAACCAGCCGTTCCGACCCTAAGCCAATTGTTGTTTATATAACGGAGGAAATCGCCGCTATCATTGAGGAATTAGGTAACAAGGATAAAAGACCTGAAAATTATATATTCCCGATTCTTTATGAGGGAGTAACTCCGTTAAGACAATATGATCTGGTACAATTTTTTGTCCGGTTCATTAACGACTGGATGGCGAAGATTTGCGAAAATTTGGGCATTGATAAAAAGGTAACTACCTATGTTGCCAGGCACAGCTTTGCCACAGTTCTTAAACGTTCCGGAGCCAGTACGGAAGTAATACAGGAGGCGCTGGGGCATGAAGACATACGAACTACTGAAAACTACCTGGACAGTTTTGGCAATGACACTAAGAAAGAACTTGCCGGCAGACTAACTGCATTTAATAAGAGACGGGAAATAAATCCTGATGATTTTTCAGATACCTCTAATGAAATAGCCATTTCCCGGGTGATTTCGGAATTGGCGTAGAAGTCAATCGGGGATGCCGTTAACGGGTTTACCTGAAAACAGCGAACAATAAAATTTTTGTAACTTTAAAATATGGGCATAGATAAACAAATACAAAACAAACCTCAATTACCGAAACGTCTTTTTTGGGACTTTAGATATGACGAGATTGATTGGATGGGCGACTATCTGACTGTAATGGAAAGGGTATTTGAACGTGGCAGCAAAGAAGAATGGGAGGAGATGATACGTTTCTACGGATACGATCAGGTGGTTCATGCAGTAAAAAACGAGATAAAGTTCCTGGCAGACTATGCTATTGAGAAGGTTTGTGTGTATTTTTCTATCCCTAAGGAGAATCTGTTATGTTATACACGAAAACAGTCGAGACCGGGACACTGGATCTGATAAAAAAGTTGATGCTTGATGAAGAGTTGTTTAAGTTTAATCTTGTTGGCGGCACTGCTCTTTCTTTAAAACTGGGTCATAGAAAATCAATAGATATTGATCTTTTTACAGACACTAATTTTGATGCTCATTTCCTGGGCAATCATTTAGAGAAGACGTATAACGCCGCCCTTTCCGGTATCCTAACGAATGGCGTTTTTGCCTTTATTAACAATGTGAAAATTGATTTATTGGCACATCAATACCCCATATTAAACCAGGTAGAAATTAAAGAAGGTATAAGAATGTTATCGTTGGAAGATATTGGAGCGATGAAATTAAATGCTATTCTTAATAGCGGTACCCGTTTGAAAGACTTTGTTGATATGTATGCGCTGCTTGAGCATCTTCCGTTAAACAAAGTAACGGAAAGTTTTGTGCGGAAATATCCGGATGTGAACAGGCAAATGGCTCATAACGCACTTCTTTATCACAATGATATAAATATGAAACAGAGGATTGATTATATCGATCAGGAAATTCCCTGGAAGGAAATTGCAGATAGACTACATGATGCTGTTACTAACGATCAGAAGATATTTCAAAAGAAAAACGTTCTTTCTCAAAAGAAAGCAACTACAATTCAGCAAAGAAAAAGAGGTAAAAGATTATAATACTAAGCAGCAAATAAATACATTGGCGAAAGGGGACATTAAAAAAATAGTTCGAAAATTGCTGCGACAGCAATTCATTTTCCCATTACTCTAATAATTAGCTTATTTATTGTAACCCGTTAAAAAAGACGCTTTTTTAACGTCAGATGTTATGTATTGGCAAGCTCCTCATCCCAATTTTCTATAATTACTTAAATTTAGTAAAGATTTATTGGCTCAACTATGAAATAAATTCGGATGGGATGGATTAATAAATGGAGAAGTAATATGGTGCTGCGCAATATGGCAGCCGATATTTTCGGGCGATCTGCTTACTCCCGGACGCCAGGAAACTTTGTATCGTATTTCCAGTATAAAATAGGCGACTACCGGCCGGATCACTACCTGTATTTCCCAAAAGAACCTTACAGGGAAAGGTATAACAACGAGTTTTTTAATAAGCTATGTGAATACAAGGGGTATGATATTATCCATTTCCTGGAATTTCATTTTTCCGCATACCCCGACCAGCACGATTTTTTACAGTTCCTGCACTATGAATTAAGTGATCGGATGCAAATGAAAATAACCGAAACCAAGCTCAAAAAACTACAATCGGCTTTTGAATGGGTACAGGAAAAGCAGCAGGAATGGAAGGAATCACAAAAAGGTATTATCAAACAGGAGATAGAGCAGGGAGTACGAGAAATTTTCACCGACCAGCCGGCTCCTAACCCTGCCGAAGTGGAACAATTCATGCAAAAACTTTCTGCACAGTTAGGTGATTATATAGATAAACTCATGGCAGAAACGGAAGAACGGATGTCGTCTATCACAGAGCGCCTGCCCGCCGGACGAATTGAACTCAATAACCGCAACCACGAAGAAAAAATTATCCAACTCCTGATTTTGTGGCAACAGGTGCAGGCTCCGCCGGAGCTTGCCAGAGCGGAGCAACTGTTCAAAAAATTCACGGCGATGGATATTGCCACCATTTTACATCTGCATTTTGAGGCATTCCGCGATAATAAAATCCCCACACTTCAAAAGAAAGTAGGAGAGCAAAACGAACGCCTGAAAATGAACCATCCTCCGGTTAAAAAACTTGTGGAAGCGCTGCAGACCTTTTTTTACGGGAAATGAAGTTGCTTTATGAACACTTAACTGTTTACTTAACTGGTTATAACTCCCTCACATCCAGTTTATAAAAATGCACGACCCTTCTATCATTGACTTTGCATAGACTCTAATCCATCTTGCGTCCATAAAACTCTTTTTTATGGATACTTTATTTATTCCAAATGAAAATGATTTTCGCCGGTGGATCAGGGAGGCTGTGAAAGAATGCCTGGAAAATACACCCATAAAAAGCACTTCCCCTGAAAATCCGGATGAGGAACCCTTGTTGACCCGAAAGGAAATTGCCGGGATATTTCGTATCTCCCTTGTCACCCTGCACGACTGGATGAAACGGGGCTTGCCGTCCCATAAGCAACGGGGAAGGGTGTACTTTCTCCGCTCCGAGGTAATAGCCTATGTAAAACAAAACCGCCGTTCTAACTTCCTAAACGCTGACCAATGGGAAAGCTAACCGTTACCGAAGCCCGGAAAATAGACATGGTAGATTATCTTTCTTCACTGGGCTTTCAAGCTATAAAAACAAGAGGGGAAGATTATTGGTATTTATCTCCTTTCCGCCAGGAAGGAACACCCTCTTTTAAAATTAACCGCAGGAGTAATATCTGGTATGATCATGGTAGCGGAGATGGTGGCAATATTATAGATTTTGGCATCCTGTATCATCGTGTAGATGTACGGGGGTTCCTGGAACTGTTAACCAGGGGTTACAGGCAGAACGATTTTTCCTTTCACCCGCAATTGAAAAAGGAAAGTAGTATTAGTCCGGTTGCGGGTGAAAAAGAAAAGATTACCGACAGCAAAATTATCATTGCAGCTACACGCCAGTTGGGCAATTCACGCTTGCTGCATTATCTGAATGAAAGGGGTATAGCTCCTGATCTTGCCAACGAGTTTTGCCGGGAAGTTGATTTTCAACTTTATAAAAAGCAGCATACCGCCATCGGTTTCGCTAACGGTATGGGTGGTTATGAACTTCGCAACCCTTACTTTAAGGGAAGCTCTTCACCCAAAACATTTCGCTTTTTTGACAATGGCAAAAAGGAATTGCAGGTATTTGAGGGCTTTTTTGACTTTCTCTCCTGGCTTTCACATTTTAAAGACAACCGGGTTACCAGTAATTATTTAGTGCTTAATTCCCTTTCTTTTTTTCAAAAGGCAAAACAAACAATGGAGGCACATAGCAGCATCCGGCTCTGGTTAGATCAGGGAACCGCCGGACAGGCATGTACCATACAAGCCATTAATTCCCATCCTGCTTACGAAGACAAAAGCAGTTTGTATAAAGATTTTGATGATCTCAACGACTGGCATGTACATCAGCTTAAACAAAAACAACGCTTGTACAATGCCAACAAACCATCACATTCAAAAACAATAAAACACAAATAATATGGCAGACTTTAAAAGAAGAACCCTGACGCTTAGCAGTGGTAAGCAAATTAAATTGTATGGTAATAGTATGGCTATCGGCAGCAGCCTGGAAGTTGGTGAAGGCGCAGCGCCCAATATTCTTTTCTTTTTTGAACAGCAACCGGAAGAAAAAGCGAACGCTAATCTATCCGCCCCATTATCTGAAGACAAACCTGCAAAAGCAAAATCCTTTCCTAAAACATCGGCAACAGTTCTAAATCCCCACCGGTTAACGGTGATGGAGATTTTAGAAATAGCAGACTTTAATATCGGGTTATGGATGCAATTGAAAGATAATATCCGGAGACACGGACTCAGCAATCCACGGATCTTTAACCGGGAAGTATAATGCAGTAGTGGCTCTTTAATGACTGTAAATATTTTCGGAAAACACCCCGACTGACAGGTTTTCAGGTGAAGCAACCAGGATTTTTATACAGCACTTTTCCCTTTATCAGCAGGTGAATTAAATAGGGAATGGCTTCAGAAAAGCTTACCAAAGCCTTATAGCTTAGAACGCATTTAGAAGCGATTTAAGAGGCATTGACGGCAAAGGTGCTAAGTTACATAAGGCAGCGCTGAAAAAGCCGCAAAGAGTAGCTATTGCACTTTAAAGCACCTATGAATGAACTCCCGCATGCCCGCACTTGAGGTAGCCAGCTATGTTTTGGTAATACCAAAACGCCGGCTCCTTCATCCCGCATTGGAGGCGGGATTTGGAGAGCGATTTTTTCATGCTAACCGCATTCAAAAATCAGGAGGTAATCATGACACAAATAAATGGACAGGTAAAAAATAAAGGCGGACGCCCCGCCAAAAGCATTAAGCGCAACCAGGTAGTAACGCTGAAATGTGCCAGCTACGAGCAGACAAGGATCTGTGCCAATGCTAAAAAAGCGGGGCTTTCCGTATCGGAGTTTCTCCGGGAGATGGGGCTGAACGGACAGGTTGTCACCACCGAAAAAGCATTACCCACGGAAGTGTTAGCACTTACCGCTACGCTCAACCACATGGCGGCTAACCTGAACCAGATCGCTAAAAAACGAAACAGCGTAGTGGATGAACTGAACGCCGCCGAGCGTGCCGGTCTTGAAATTCTGTCTCGGGAAGTAAAAGAAGTTGCACAACTTATCAAAACGTATTTACAATGATTGGTGATATATCGTTGGGAGCATCTTTCTTCCATTGTATCAGCTATTGCCTGGAAGATAAAAGAACATTAACGGAAGAACAGAAAATAAAGAAGTCATTGGAAGATGGGTTTCAGCACAAAGACCGGGCAGAGGTGTTAGCTTACAACAAATGCTTTGGCAATAAATACGAGCTGGCTGAACAGTTTAAGGAGGTTGCCCGATTGAGCAAACGCGTGGAAAAACCGGTGCTTCATCTATCCCTGAGCCTGCCTCCCGGAGAACAATTAAACCGGAACCAGTTAATTGAAGCAGGTCAGGAATTGGCAAAGGAATTCGGTGTAGCCGATAATCAATACCTCATTATCCAGCACAAGGATACCGACAGACAGCATATTCATTTGGTGGCGAACCGGGTAGGTTATCAGGGTAAAGCCGCTATCACAAGTAACAATTATTTGAAGATGGACAGGCTCTGCCGCCGGTTGGAAAAAAAGTACAAGCTGCAAGAGGTGCTTAGTGCAAGGCGGTTTTTGTCAAAGGAACAGAGACTGATTCCTCGCCAGGACAGACGGAAAGAGAAAATGAAGTATGATATCGGGCAAACATTAAGGAAGGCAAAAAACTACGATGAGTTCGCAAAGGGAATGCAACAATTGGGCTACCAGATCATAAAAGGCAGGGGCATTACTTTTATAGATAACAAAAAAGTGAGGGTTAAAGGTAGCGAGCTGGGATACTCACTGATGACAATACAAAAGCTGTTGCAGCGCGGTCAAACGCAGGAATTGAAGCAAAAAGATGTTACCAAAGATCGGGAACTAAAGATCGAAAAACAATCGCCTAATCAGCAAATCATTGCTGCTAACGCCCGGCTTCGGAGAAAAATTAGGGGAACAAAACTCCCACCCATCCAGGAACAAACGCCACTTGATGAATTACAAAGAGGCATTGGTGGTATTATATCCGATTTATTAAAACCTGAACACCCGGAAGATAACACCATTAACTATGAGCTATTGAAAGAAGCTCATAAAAGAAAGAAGCGGAAAAAGCCAAAAATATAAAACTATTTTATGAATAATGAACGGACTATGGAGACCAATGTTAACAAATTGAACAAAGAGGAAAAGGAGAATGTGCTGATGGTACTCAATGAATTTTCGCAGGAGTACAAGATCAATGCTAAGGCAATAAGTATGCTTGCAGCAAATGTAAAAGAATGCATTGCTAAAGTAAACGAGTATATTGAAGAATCAAAAAAGGAGCATTCAGAAATACCCGGCCTTCAACAAGTAGAAAATTTGGAGGAAAGGATTGAAGAACTAAAAAGCCTGATCCGTGCCCAACCTGCAGAAGTAAAGCAAGAAAAACGAATCTTACTTTTCCCTGAACACGGAACAAAGGAATATTATGGAACCGTTTTGCGTTGGATACTATATATCATTATCGCTACTTATGGGTTTTTTCTGCTGAAGTATTTAATTGAGTTGCTAAAAAACCAGCAGTAAGGAATTTCCCCTATTTTGTATCTTAGACACTAATGCTTTTTATAGGATAACTCCCGAGAGTAATTTTGAAAAATAAGGATAGCAACTATTTGTTCTTGGAGTAATTACATTGAGCATAAATAATAGATACAATCACATGACTAAAGAGCTCATACTATCAGAAATTAAACGAGTAGGAACTGTAAACGGAAAGTCGCTTGGGCACGCACGCTTTTCAAAGAAGTCAGGTATTCAAAAAACAGACTGGTATGGAAAGTATTGGGTTAGATGGTCAGACGCTCTTAGAGAAGCAGGCCTTTCTGCAAATGAATTTAATAAAGCATACCCTGAAGAATACGTAATTGAAAAGCTGATATTATTAATTCGAGAATTAGGATATTATCCTGTAACTGGTGAGATACGAATAAAGGCGAGGGAAGACAAAAGTTTTCCTGCTCACACCGTTTTTAGCCGGGTTGGAAATAAGCAGACACTCGTTAAAAAACTTATTGCATTTTGTGACAATAAATATGAATATTCCGATATAGTTCAAATATGTTCTGCATTGCAACTTCCAAACATCCTGAAAAGAGAAAAAGAAAATGATTTAATTACTGGTGCAGTCTATTTAATTAAATCAGGAAAATTTTACAAAATAGGGCGTTCTAATTCAATTGCACGGAGACAATACGAATTATCCATACAGCTACCCGAAACCATTAAAGTAATTCATTCAATTAATACAGACGATCCTGTTGGGATAGAGGCATATTGGCATAACCGGTTTAATAACAAAAGAAAAAATGGAGAGTGGTTTGAATTAGATCAAAATGACGTTAAAACATTTAAGAGAAGAAAATTCATGTAAGCTAGCCTGCAAATTAATTTCACTTTGTCTTCTTGAACTACTGCTTTAACAAGACTGCCTAATTTCAGCCCTGCCTTTTTTAAAATGAACGTTTGAGTAAAGCAAAATGAGCCTTATAGTAAAGCGTTGCCAATTGGTTTTGATTAATTTTGTAGCGTTTTAATTGATAAATTATGGAACAACAACAGCCGGAAAAATATGGAATGATAACCTATACAGGTGTTTTTCTTACCTGCTTTGCCGATTTGGAGGAAAGATGCTTTCATGCTATGCCTGAACACGTTTTATTTTATCTGTATTCCGGAGAGCAGACTATTGTTGACAGGGATAAAAAAGTAAAGGTTAAAGCTGGTGAATGTGCCTTTATCCGCCGGGACCATCGTATTGAAATGCTAAAATACAGCAAAGGCAAAAAACCTTACAAAAGCATTACCCTTAGCTTTAACCGGGAGGTACTAAGGGATATTTACAGCAAAATGGTCAGGTCTGAAATACCTACCCATATTCCTGTTTCGGACGAGAAAGTAATTAAAGTAAAAACTACTCCCGATATTACCAGCCTTTTCCATTCGCTCACTCCTTATTTTGATAAAAATGTAAAGCCAACAGATAAGGTAGTTTATCTGAAGCTGATAGAAGCTATTTATGCCATGCTGGAGCAATCCGATAATTTTTATCCTATACTGTTTGATTTTACCGACCCGTGGAAAATTGACATATTGGAGTTTCTGAACAAGAATTATATGGACGACTTATCCATTGAGGAAATTGCAGCTTATACAGGTCGCAGCCTTTCCACATTCAAACGGGATTTTAAAAGCATTAGCAATCTTTCACCTCAAAAGTGGCTTACAAAAAAACGTTTGGAAGTTGCTTATCAAAAGCTGAAAGAGGGAAAGAAAGTTCAGGAAGTTTATGTGGAGGTTGGTTTTAAAAATCCTTCTCATTTCTCCACTGCATTCAAGAAGGAATACGGTATCCCTCCTGTCGAAGTTTTTGCTGAAGTGGTCGCTGGGTAAGAAACTCTGATCCGCTCGCATCTCAACTTCAATATATTTTTCATACCAAGCAATTACAACTAGCGTACAGAGAGAAATTTTAAGAACCTTTTGCCGGATGACGAAAAAGTAAAATGGACGTTTGAGTAAAGATATTTGAGCCTTACAGTAAAGCCGCTACGAGGCTTTCATTCTAATTTTGCAATGTAATCTTAAATACATGCAAAATGGAAAATAACAGCAATAACTCATCATCACGCAGGAAGTTCATACAGCTTTCTTCATTAGCTGCAGGTGCTACACTTACAAGCCCGTTACAAATGTTTGGGCAAGCCAATAATGGTAAAAGCAATCCAAAGAATATCCAGTCAAAAGGAATTGCAGGAAAAGATACATACAGCCCCTTAGAGCTATGGGGTTTTGAACGAAGGCCTGTTGGCGATACTGATGTTTTAGTCGAAATAAAATACGCCAGTATTTGCCATTCGGATATTCATACCATCAGAGGGCATTGGGGTAAACAACCTTTTCCACAGGTTCCCGGACACGAAATCGGAGGTATCGTTAAAGCAGTCGGAAAAAACGTAACCAGATTTAAAGTAGGCGACAGAGTGGGCGTTGGTGTAATAGCCGATAGTTGTATGAAGTGCAACCCTTGCAAAGAGGGACAAGAGCAGCATTGTGCGGAGGGAATGGTGGGCACGTATGGTGCGCCCTATCCGGCAGAACCGACAGGCATTACACAAGGTGGCTATGCCAATAATATTGTAACAAAGGAGCATTTTGTTTTTAAAATCCCCGATAGCATGGATTTGAAATATGCTGCTCCGCTGCTTTGTGCGGGTATTACCGTATACTCACCATTAATGAGAAATAAAGTAAAGAAAGGCGATAAAGTAGGCGTTGTAGGCATAGGAGGCTTAGGGCATTTGGCTGTTAAACTCGCCGTTTCAAAAGGTGCAGACGTGTATGCATTCACCACCTCACCGTCAAAGATGGAAGATATTAAGCGCTTTGGCGCAAAAGAGGTTATTGTGGTAGATAAGGCAGACAAATTAAAGCCTTACTTCGGAAAGCTGGATTACATAGTTTCCACCGTTCCTTACGATTTCGCGGTGTCCGATTACATTTCCTGCGTAAAACCTTATGGCTATTTTACACAGGTTGGTGTGGGCGTAAATGGAGGAATTACCATCAACAATTTCAATATGGTCAATAATAATGTAAACTATAACGGCTCCCTTGTTGGCGGCACAATTGAAACACAGGAGCTCATTAACTATTGCGCCGAAAATAAAATCTATCCCGAAGTTCAGGTTATCAAAGCCGGAGAAGTAAATGATGCGTGGGACAAAGTAGTAAATAAGGATGCCCGTTACAGGTATGTAATTGATGCCACTACCATTTAGTTTAACGCGAGTATAATTTCAAACCCAATTTTTAAATGATAAAAAAAATGATAAGTCCGCTTATTTATACATTGATGCTGTCAGTGGTATCAGGTCTGTCAGTTACAACAACATCTTGTAATAAGAATTACGGTAACGATAAAACAGAACAAACAAATCCTGATGAAAATAATAACGACAACGATATGAACGAAGAAAACAAAACTACCTATAACCTAAATGGAGTAGAGTTCAAAATGATAACAGTTGAGGGCGGTACCTTTACAATAGGGTCTGATGAACGGGCAAAAGGCGGGGGAACACAGGTAAGCAACCAGGCGGGCGAACACCAGGTTACGCTTTCTACCTTTATGATAGGCGAAACCGAAGTAACACGAGCCTTGTGGAACGAAGTTATGAAAGGCTCACACAGCAATAGTGACCTCAAATACCCCATTGCCAGTGTAACCGTAACAGATTGCCGTTTATTTGTGCAAAAGCTGAACGAGAAAGCCCACGCAGCAGGCATTATTCCTGCCGATAAAAATTTCTATCTGCCAACTGAAGCACAATGGGAGTTTGCAGCCAAAGGGGGAAACAACAGCAAGGGCTACACTTATGCAGGCAGCAATAATTTATCCGAAGTAGGCTGGACGAGCGATGACGGCAGCAGTGTTCACCCTGTAAAGCAAAAAAAACCAAACGAGTTGGGGCTTTACGATATGAGCGGAAACGTATATGAATGGGTAGCCGACTATGCGGCACCCTATACTACCGAAGCCCAAACCGACCCTCGCAATACAACACCAGGCAATAATTATATCAAACGTGGTGGTAGCTTCTATTATAATGACCCTTATCGTTTCACTACCACATACAGATATTTTTATTCAGCTACGGATTATACCATAGGGTTAAGAATTGCCTTATACTAACAGTAAAACAAATATTTAGTTATGATTTTAAATGAAACTTACACCCTGTCAAGCCAAGTTAAAATTCCAAAATTGGGGCTTGGAACTTGGGAAATAAGCGATGAAACAGTTACCCAGGCGGTTAAAGATGCCGTAGCCATCGGGTACAGGCATATTGATACGGCACAGGGTTATAGCAATGAGCGTGGCGTTGGCGAGGGAATCAGAACCTGCGGACTAAAGAGGGATGAAATTTTCGTAACCACAAAATTGGATGCAGCCATAAAAGGTTATGATGAAGCTGTTGCAGGTATTGAAAGTTCGCTCAAAGCATTGGATGTCGGGTATATAGATCTAATGATTATCCACGCTCCTAAGCCGTGGGCAGAATATGATAAAGAAGATCGCCATTTTGAGGGCAACCGTGAAACCTGGCGTGCTTTGGAAGATGCTTATAAAGCGGGCAAACTTCGTGCTATCGGGGTTTCAAACTTCCTAATAGAAGATATTGAAAATATCTTGCAAAGCTGTACAGTTAAGCCAATGGTAAACCAGGTATTAACCCATATCAGCAATACACCCTTTGACTTAATTAACTACTGTCACCAAAAGAATATCCTTGTAGAAGCCTATTCGCCCATAGCCCACGGAGAACTATTGAAAAACAAAGAAGTAATAAAAATCGCTGAAAAATACAATGTTTCAGCTCCTCAATTAGCTGTCCGTTACTGTCTTGAATTGGGATTGTTGCCATTACCAAAAACAGCCAATCCCAAAAACATGAAAAGCAATGCTGATATAGATTTTACAATTTCAGCAGAGGATATGGAGGTTCTGAAAAACGTTGAGAAAATCAAAGACTACGGAGCCTTCAGCCATTTCCCTGTTTTTTGGAAGTAAATGAAACAAGACTTATTCAGTACCGTAAAAAGATATTTTAAAATAACAATGGTGGAGGTCCTTATCATCACCATTCTTTGTAAAATGTTATTATGGGTATTTAACAATCTCCGTTCTCAATATCCTTAATAGCTTCGACAAGGAGTTTTTTAACTTGTTTTAGTTGGCGGATTTTTTCATCAATTTCCCCAACTTTTTTGTTTACAACTTCGACCTTCTTTTCTATGGAAAGCCGTTTATTATACCAGTTCTCTAACAAGTTTTTTACCTCTGATAAAGTAAAACCAGCTTTTTTTGCTCCTACGATGATTTCAACCTTTTCAACTATACTCTCATCATAGTCCTTGTAGTTGTTTGTTTTTATTTCCTCATCAGATATGCCCTTAAATAAGCCGTAATTTTCATAATACCTCAATGTGGCTATTGGCACTCCTGTTCGCTTTGCTAATTCATTTATTAACATAATCTTTTACTGTTGTTGACAAAAAACATAAAGTATAAACCATACTTTATGGTTGTATGTTGCAAACATATAACTTAGCTTTGCCTTTTCAAAACATTTTAAGTGCAAAAAATAATTATGGCAGAAACAATTTTAATAACAGGCACAAGCACAGGCATCGGATATGGTACAGCCAAAGCTTTCACAAATGCGGGATATAGAGTAATAGCTACGGTTCGCAATACAGAAGATGCGGAAAGAATAAAACGGGAATTAGGAGAAAATATATTTCCCGTTTTATGCGATGTAACCTATCCTGAACAAGTAGCTTCCCTGCCACAATATGTAAAAGAAATTTCGGAAAACGGTTGGTTGGACGGACTGATAAATAATGCAGGCATTGAAATAGTTGACCCGGCAGAACTTCAAAACATGGACGATATACGTTCCCAGTTTGAAACCAATGTTTTTGGGCTAATATCCGTGACCAAAACGTTACTGCCATTGCTCGGAACTAAGGAGAACGGGCAGAGCCACGCAGGTCGTATCATCAATATAAGCTCCGTTGGTGGTGTGATAGCCCTGCCTTTTCTGTCGGCTTATGCTTCTACAAAATTTGCAGTAGAGGGTTATTCGCACAGTCTTCGTAGAGAGCTGCGTTTATTCGGAATTAAAGTTGTGATTATTGGCGTAGGTGCTGTTAAAAGCGAAATATGGAGAAAAGATAAATTGGACAGCAAATCGTACAAAGGGACTGTATATGAAACTCCTTTTGAGAAGTTAAAATCTATGATGAAATCAGCCGAAAGTGGTGCAATAAGCGAGAA
This sequence comes from Chitinophagaceae bacterium, assembly GCA_019638615.1. GTDB lineage: Bacteria > Bacteroidota > Bacteroidia > Chitinophagales > Chitinophagaceae > Agriterribacter. Next base: position 96,277 of record JAHBTL010000027.1, read on the forward strand.
ATCCATTGGAGAGAAGATTTTAAAAACCTATAAAGCAAGGTCGCCAAAACCACGTTACACGTTCACCCCGAATAAATTTTTTAATTGGAGTTTGCCGTCTGTTCTTCCGCATTCGTGGGTTGATGCTCTTTTTAATGGAATGCTTGCGATAAGAAAACAAGAAAAATAATAGACAAAAGCCATCAGAAAGAACAAGTTAAGTGTATGAATTGGAATAATGAAAAATACACGCTCTTGAAAAATGAAAAAGAAAAGTATCAAAATATTAAAAAAAACAATGATAGCAACCATCATTTTAGCCTTTATATTTAGTGATAGCTACGCTTCTGTATATGCGACAAGATAAATTCGGAAAAGCACCAGGTGGAGCAAGGCTTGAAAGGATAAAGCAATCCCCGAATTTCAAAAACGGAAAGTTCCAAAATCTAAGCAAAACACCTACGCTTGCCGAGGGACATAATTATTTTGAAGTCATTTACGAAAACTACATAAAAAAGAAACCGGGGCATTACCCAACTGATATAATTCCCTCGTTAAAAACCGATTTATTGGATTTGCCTATTGATACGAATGTTTTAGTTTGGTTCGGACACTCTTCCTACTTTATGCAGATAGACGGCAAGCGAATTTTGGTTGACCCTGTTTTTAGTGGAAATGCTTCGCCACTTCCAAATACGGTAAAATCATTCAAAGGAACGGACGTATATACCTGCAAGACACTTTTCGGGCAGAGGGCTTTCGACAAACAATACCTTGTGGGTTTCATACATACTGCAAACCCCAAGTATGACCATTTATATTGGCGGCGATAGTGGCTACGATACCCATTACGCTGAAATCGGAAATAAATACCATTCTATTGACTTGGCAATTTTGGACAACGGACAATACAACGAAGCGTGGAAGTACATTCACAATCTGCCCGAAGATGTATTGAAAGCAGGAAAGGATTTAAAAGCTAAACGGATTTTCCCCGTCCATTCTTCAAAATTCGCATTGGCTTCCCACCCCTGGGACGAGCCGTTTGTAAAGCTAACCGAACTGAATAAATCGTATAACATTCCGTTGGTAATACCAATAATCGGGGAAATTGTAACCTTACAAGACACTACACGACGGTTTAAACAATGGTGGGTGGGGGTTAAATAGAAGAAAAAATCTACCATAAAAGCCTGAACCGTCAGGAAAAAAAGTAGAAAAAACTTTAAAAAGAATGGTGCTACCTGTCATCACCTTTTTAGCGCCGGAACAAAAGCCGGATGGAGAACAAAAAGCTGAAATTTGTTCCGCCAGCCGGCATAGCAGCAAACCCCATGCAGCGGTAGTTTTATTTCAAGTATTTTCCTTTTACAAATTGATACCAGTCCCTACAAAACTGGTCGTCTGTTATGTTAAATGTGCTGTGCAAGCTCCCATAATTTTTAATGAGTTTGATTAAATTATCTTGTCCATATTTAGCTAAAATATATTCAATAATTGTATAGCCGCAGCTATATATCTTTCCACCTTTTAAACGATTGTTAAGTTCTGAAATACCCGGATATTGTCCTTTGTTTAAGTAAGGCAATGTTTTGGGGTCAACAAACTGTTTTGCTTCATATACACTTATTGCTTCCCACAGCCATGTAGGAAAGGTTGAAAATTTTTTGTCAAAACTCTTTGAGTCTACAGGTTGCGGTTCATTGTCTAAAAGCAGTTTTAGGGTAACGGCATGTGCAAACTCGTGAACAGCAACTTTTTCGTTGTTACTGTTTCCCCATACTTGCTCAATAAAGTGAAGTTTTGAAATACCTTCTATATTACCGGAAGCACTCCAATTTCCAGTAGCTTTTATATATCTCCATCTTTGTGCATAAATATAGGTTTCAATATTGTTAGAAGGCTGTGTTTTCAGGTCGTTGCCTATTCTTGCATAATTGTTTTCTAATGCGTTTGCAAGTTCAATAATTGTCGTTGTGTCAATGCTACTGCTAAAAAGAAAAGTGAAGTGTTTTGTTTTAATCTCTTTTCTACTTTCAGGGATGAAATATATAATTGAAAGTGTCAGAATTAAAATTGCTGATATTAAAAAAAACCTTTTGAATTTTTTCATTTGTCGTGCTGAAAGGTCTTGTTTAGAATTACCCCTGCTGATTGTTCCAATATCCAGCCCAACTATTGGCAATACCCATGTTATGCGTTCGCTTTTTGTCCTGCCAATAGAATTACTGTTTGTAATGCGTCAATTAGCTTATTGTCCGTTAACTGTTTGGCTCTATGAGTATTTACTGCCGCTGATGTCCTGTCCAAATACAATTTCATAGCCGTTGTTATCCAGTATTGAAAAATCTCCCATCGAATATTCTCTGTCTGCAATATGAGTTTTGATAGTAGCTTTATCTTTTACCTTATACCAAAGTTCATCAACGTTTTCCATAAATATAAAAATACTGCCTGTCAAGTTGGGTCTTGGAAAAAATTCATCTTTATCATCTGGGTCTTTACAATCATCTGGCTCATCTGTCGGCACTATAACATTATTTCTACATTGTCTCTTGTCAAAGAAGCAAAATTTGGGAAGTTACTATGACTGATAAACCCTAAAACATTTTCATAAAAGGAAATTGTTTCTTCCAAATTTTTTGTCCATAAGATAGGACTTAGTCTATGCAGTTTCATTTTAATAATCTTTTGTCGTTTAACGGTACAGCTTGACGATGTGGCGGCATTCTGCGATTCGTCTGCCCGGTACCGAAGCCAAATTTATAACTAAAAGCTCATTGTTTATTCTATTGCCTGGTGTTGTTCGTCAGCCGGGACTGAAGATGAACAGCGGACAAAAGCTGAGGATATATTCGTCACGCCGCCATATTGCCAAACCGAATGTTAGCGGTTCGTTGCTTTCTTTTCACCTGTTCTGTCAATCTCATTATTTCATTCAATTATTGTTTATTTGTCTGTCCACTAATTAGTCCTTTATTATTTTCGTTTGGCTCAATTAAGTCCCACATATTTCCGTATAAATCTTCAAATACGGCAACTGTTCCGTATTCAAAATCTTGGGGCGGTCTTACAAATTTTATTTCTCTGTTTTTTAGTTTTTCATAATCTCGCCAAAAGTCGTCAGTAAAAAGAAACAAGAAAACTCTACCTCCTGTTTGATTACCAACGAATGTTTTTTGTTGTTCATTCGCGGCCTTTGCTAATAATAAGCAACATTCATTCGCTCCTCTGGGTGCTACCATTACCCACCTTTTTTCATCACTTAGTTTAGTGTCTTCTAATAAGTCAAAGTCTAGTTTTTTCGTGTAGAACTCAATTGCGTCATCATAGTCGTCAACTACTAAGGCAATATGTGCTATCCTTTGATACATTTTTCTTTCGTTTTCTTGTCGTCCGTTAGTTAATATCTGTTGATTTTGGGGCTTCAATAGTTGGGTATTTTCAAGTCTGTTTGGCGGTCTACTTGATGTTATGCACGGTGTCTGTCTGCAATGGCCGCTAACGCGTAAATTTATGCTATAACACGCAATAATTATAACTTATAAGCTGCTATAAATTAAACAATTGGTATTATGCATTCTGTATTGTTGGTTACGTCAATACAATTTTTGTATTCATGCAATAATAATTTATAAAAGTACTTGTACAAGGGTAATCCGAATCACTAAAAAATTCTGAAATACAGGTAATTCCTTCAGAGCCTTATGCCCATTCGTTGCAAAAAATCATCGAAGCTTTAAAAGCGGTTGGAATATACCACCAAAAAATATTTTCGGAGAGTAGAACTGCTCCTTTTGGGGAGATTATAATGATAACAACCTGCCGTTCTTTACGCATTCACCCACATGCGTTACCTCCCTTACATCCACCAGGTGCGCGGCTTCTACCAGCTTTATCAAATAGGTGCATACTGTTAGCGGGGCTGCTATAGCAGTACTATCACTGCAAAAAGCATTCTCCACTACCTGCTCCCAGCACTGCAGCCAGCTATTGAGCGACTGGTAACTGAAAAACTGCTGAAATACCCGGTAGGGATCGCTATACTCCTTTTCAGACAGGCAGCGCGGAAACTCCTTCCACACATCAGCGCTCACATAATGGCTGCAATAGTATTTTTTATTGAAAAGCTCTTCTTTTTTAATAGTAACCGTGCTGTGCTTTTTATGCCTCAACGCATAGGCGGCTTTTATAAGCGAGCGGATGAGCTTGCTGTATAGCAGCACATCGCCGGGCGAATCTGCTTTGTATATACCTGCCCCGCTGGCATGGCACACGAGCTTTTTGATGAGCCTGCGAAAGTGGTGTACATGCGCTTCGGCAAAGAAGTGGGCAATTACCTGGTAT
>JAHBTL010000028.1 GCA_019638615.1 Chitinophagaceae bacterium
GGCTTTTCATTTTCATACAAATAGCTTAAAGGGTATATGGACAAATATAGATGAAATATTTATTTAAATTTTCCAGACAAATAATATTATATATTTTTTAGCGTCCTGGGGGAAATTCCCACTTTAACACAGGTAATAAAACGGTACGCCGCCTTAGTTATTGTGCTTTTCTTTCTTTATCTTTTAGTCTCCTGCTCAATCAGTTGCATCAATTCTTCCGATTTTTGAACCGGGTTTTTGCATGAATAATCGCGGCATAGATAGATATTGGTTTGATTTGCTACATGGCGATTGGCCAGCAAGGGGAAGGTTTCATTATTTGTTAACGAAGACTGTATTACCCTATCAGGCACGTAACATGCCAACACATCTGAAAGAATATCTTTATATCTGTCGCCTACAATTGCTATTTCATTTTTACCATAATATATCCCCTGTATTACCAAAGCCCACATACCAAAAGAAGTAGGATACCTGCTCACAACCCCCGCTAGCGAACCCACCATCCAACCTGCCCTGTCCCTATAGGCGGAATTATCAAAAATCAACGACAGGTATAACAAATTCCAAGCCATTGTTGCATTACCGGAGGCAGTAGCTCCATCATGTATTTCTTTTATACGAATAATAACATCCTGCTGCTTGTAATGTGTAAAAAAGAACAAACCCGATTCTTTATCCTCAAAATGTTCAAGTACCAGTTCCGTCAGCTCTTTTGCCTTAAGCAGGTAGGCTGCATTCCCTGTAATTTCCTGCAAATGGATCAGCGCCTGTATAAGACAGGCATAATCATCAAGGAAAGCCGGATTGGATGCAACACCATTCTTATAACCATGTTTCCACTCCCTGTTACCTTCATCAAAAAAGTTTTTAAGCAGAAAAGCCATGTTTTTTACTGCAAGCTGCCTGTATCGTTCATTGCCAAAAGCCGCATACGCTTTACTGCAGGCTGTATTCATCAGGGCGTTCCATCCTAATAAAATTTTATCGTCCAATGCCGGCGGTACCCGCCTGTTTCTTTCAGCGAGTAAAACAGCCGAGCATTTCGATAATGTACGCTCCAGCGCTTCACAGCTCAATCCGCGACCGACAGCGAACCCATGGAGAGGCTGCGTTGCTCTTAAGATATTTTTCCCTTCCCAGTTACCGTTTTCGCTGATATCATAATAATCGCAAAACACAGGTGCATCCCCGCCAAGCAGGCGCGCCACTTCCTGCTTACTCCATATATAATATTTCCCTTCTACTCCCTCGCTATCGGCATCAAGCGCAGAAAAAAAACCACCTTCTTCACTCATTAGCTCGCGCATTACAAAATCCACGGTATGGGCAACGGTTTTTTGGTACAGTTTATCATGGGTTAACTGCCATGCCTCGCACATAGTTGATACCAGCAGCGCATTATCATACAGCATTTTTTCAAAATGCGGCGCCAGCCACTCCCCATCGGTTGAATATCTTGCAAAGCCTCCTCCCAGTTGGTCATAAATGCCTCCATATATCATACTGTCGAGACTTAGCTTTGCCTGCTGAAGCGCCTCCCCGTTATGCGTATAATGAAAATGCCGGAGCAGGAATAAAATAGCAAAAGTCTGCGGGAACTTGGGAGCCGATCCAAAACCGCCTCTTACCCTGTCTGCCGCAGCCATAACATGCCGGAAAGTAGTTTCAATATAGTCCTGGTTTATTTGAGGCTGCGCCTGGCCGGTTATTCCAAAATTTCCCGATTGCACAATTTGTGTTGTGAGGCTCTCTGCCTGCTTTTCCAATTGCTCTCTTTTTTGCAAAAAAGCATTTGCCACACCCTGCAATACCTGTTTCCACGAAGGGCGGTTAAATGCAGGTGCAGGCGGATAATAAGTACCTCCGTAAAAGGGTTTTTTTCCGGGTGTAAGAAATACGTTCAACGGCCATCCGCCACTACCCGTCATGGTTTGTACGGCACTCATGTAAATATGATCAAGATCAGGTCTTTCTTCGCGATCGATCTTAATGTTGATAAAATATTCATTCATCAATGCGGCCGTTTCCCCGTCTTCAAAACTTTCTTTTTCCATTACATGGCACCAATGACAGGCAGCATACCCTATGCTTACGAGTATAGGCTTATCTTCCTCTACCGCTTTGGCAAGCGCCACTTCTCCCCACGGATACCATTCCACAGGATTGTGCGCATGTTGCAACAGGTAAGGACTTGTTTCGCCAGCAAGATGATTGGAATACTCAGCCATTGAGCGAAGTTCGGGGATATTTACTTTTTGCCGGAACTGAAATATTTTTCAAGCGCGGCTACCATGGAGGGAGTCTCAGGAGCTGGCGCTTTTATGTGCAAAGTCAAACCAGCTTCTTCTACCGCCTTTGAAGTGTTATTTCCAAATGCGCCGATTTTGGTTCCATTTTGCTTGTAGCGGGGAAAATTTTCAAGCAGGCTTTTTACGCCGCTGGGGGTAAAAAAGCATATTACTTCGTATTCGGTCTTGGCTAGTATATGCTTTACATCATTGCTGATGGTTTTATACATAAAAGGAGTAGCGAACTCACATTTGTTTGTTTTCAGCCAGTTAATGATCTCATTGTCCTGCTGGTTTTCGGAACACGGGTAAAGGAATTTCTCGTTTTCCTTATGTTTATTGATCACATCAAATAAGCTTTTGTTACTTCCGTCGGCTCCATAAAATACCTTGCGTTTGCGGTATAATATAAATTTTTGCAGGTAAAGCGCCACTGCTTCGGTAATGCAGAAATACTTGGTATCCTGGGAAACAGACACTTTCATTTCCTCACAGGTACGAAAAAAATGGTCGATCGCATGCCTGCTGGTAAATATAACCGCGGTATACTGAGTAATGTCGATTTTTTGCTTCCGAAACTCTTTTGAAGGAATGCCTTCCAGGCGTATAAACGGGAAAAACTCAAGTTCAACACTATACTTTCTTGCCAATTCAAAGTACGGCGACTTATCCGAATCTGGTCGAGGTTGGGTAATCAGGACTTTGGAAGTGGTATAGGAGCTTGCACTGTTTCCTGCCATTTTATCCGATTTTTCTATATGTTTATCTTTATTTGGCAACGGTTTTGCAAAGTTACGAACTTCTTTCAAACAAATGCAACAAGCCTTTGTAAATCACCATAACTGGAATAATTTCAAACCCCAAAACATATAAAAGCAAGTGTAACCCACTAATCTTTAATTCATTACGCAAGCTTGAAAAAGAAAGCACGAACCTGTACAACAGCAAAAAAATTACCAGGAGAATGGATGCAGTAAAAGCTACCTGCTGTACGCCGGGGTCGGAAAAGGCAAGCACCAGGATGAACGGAATGAGCAAAATAGCCATTACTTTATTAATAAGGAACACTATAAATATATACCCGTTTGCCACTTCCTCCTGGTCAAACATCCACCCTGCCACTTTTAAAATAAAGTATTTGCAGATGTATAATACTGCTATTCCCACAAAACAAATAAGCAATAAAAGCCATGGCGGGGCAATATTTCCTTTAACATAGTAAACCAGCAAATAAAGAAAAATAGCCGTACTGCATGCAAAGAAAATATTAAACAGCAGGGTTGTCATACCCGCCTGCTGCAATTGATCCCGTATCTGCTTTTGCCGGAAAGCGGATCTCCAGAACAAAATAAAAACATCCTGGAAATATTTGGGGAACCCGATCTTTAAAATACCCAGGAAGAACAGAACGCCACAAATGCTGTAAAACAACCAGTCTTTATCAGGCGGAGTATACCGGTTTGACGGCATACTGATGGTATCTGAACCTGTAGCCAGCCAGGGATGCCCGGTAATATATGCCGATACAAAATCACCGTAGGCATCGTTTAAAACGATGGGGGCAACCACACTGTCTTTTTTTGCCACCATAACTTTTGCCGAATCTGCCACCGGAACAGGCGCCAGCGTATCGCGCTTAACCTTTTTTATAACCGGCGCAGGCTTTTTTACAGGTACAGGCACGGTATCTGTACTGACCGGCAGCTCAACGGACGCCGGATCCTGGCGGTTCAAAGAATCGTCCTGGGCAGCAACAGTACTTACATAACCCAGCATAATCAATAATACAAAAACGATCCTTTTCAAAACATTCATTTTAATTGCTGCAAAAATATCTGAATCATGTTACACCTTCCAAATACATTACCATTAAAACAAACTCACCAAACCAAAATGTATTTTAGCCTGACGGAAATTCAGGGGTATATCATCCCTTTTTCCTACAGCATAACTAAGGTTAAAAATGCCGGCCCTTGTTTCAAATGCCATTCCCAGGCCCACCCCTATGTAATTATGTGTTTTTGCATTCAACTCACCATAGGATTTATTGCCTGCTAACGCCGCATCAGCAAAACCAAAAAAGTAAGAGTTCAACCCTATGAAAAACCTGTATTCCGCTGTCAGCACTCCATAACGATCGGTATAGATGCTTTCTTCATCGAACCCACGCAACAGCTTATACCCTCCTACCTGGAACATCTCGTTCCGGAATACATTGGGTGTAAACAACCAGCCGCTATTGAACGCCATCTTAAACACAGACTGCTTCCCGGTTCTGACATAGTGCGCGCCCGCCAGGCTGCCACGTAAAACATAGGTTCGTAAATCAATCGTATCATATAACGAAGCATAATCGAAATCGTTGCCTGCAGCGTCTTTTTTTAAATGGGTGATGGCCGTATTCGGTCTTATTTTGCGAATGCCTGCACTGACAGTAATATTAAGATCGCTTCCCTTCCTGGGGTTGAAACGATAATCGGTATTGTTGAACCTGTAATTCAAGCCCAGGTTGGTTGTGTTTACATCAATATAAGAAGGTAATTTTTTAGAAGATTTTACCGAAGCCGTATCAATGCCTCCGGGCAATACGTTGGTAAAAAGCGTTTGAATAAATACTTTGCCGTTTTGCCTGCCGGAAGTAAGATATTGTATGCCGAATTGCGCATTAAGATTGAGAAAGGAGCTGTCTTTTTTTAACAGGTCAAAATTAAAATCGATCCCGAAAGGCGTATTGAACAGATAGGGTTGCTCGTACAATAAATGCAGGCGGGGGGATTTAACCTGGATCTGCTGCCAGTTTACGCCAATTGTTTCGCCGCTGCCCAAGGCATTCTTTAAATTGATATTGGCCTCGCCCGTCAATTGTAATTTGGTTCTGCCCGGCTCGTTGGTGGCCGGAAGAAATCCCACCAGCACATCTGCCTGGCTGCTCTTTTTGGGATCTATATACAGGTTGAGTACCGACCCGGTACCTGTCATTGTAATATCCCATTCTTTTGTCTCGCGGAGATAAGGCAATTCCAGCAGGCGCCGGCTGACGGAGTTGAGCTTTTCCTTCTTATAAGGCGATCCGTTTTCAATACCCAGGTATCGCTGTAAAAAATAATTGGAGATTTTGGCCTTGCCATATACCCGTATGCTGTCTATTTTATAGGCAGGTCCTTTATGAACGATAAGACGGGTATAAATTTTATCGTTGTCAATGGTAAGGCTGTCTAATCCGATTTTTGCGAACGGGTAACCATTGTTTTCGTAATAATTGAGCATACGGTTCTGCCAGTATTCCAGTTTGGCAAAATCAACTCCTTCCCTCCTTATCATTTTATCATTCCACCCAATAGCATACAGCATCTTATTATCAACACTGTCTGTGTCAAAACCCTCCCATTTGTACAACTGGCCTATATACAACCAGACGCTCGCGGAAAGTGAATCGTATTGAACACTATCTACCGATGCCCCGATATATCCTTTCGGCTGCAAATACTTTGGTATTTCTTCCACGTATTGGCGACAAGCCTGCTGACTATTGAACCCGTTTTGTAAACCTAATGATTGCGGAAGGAAGGTGGTATCTTTGCCGACAAAAAAATATTGGAGCGTATATTTTTGCTGGGCACTCCCCAATAAAGAAAGCAGCAGCAGAAAAAACAACCCTGTAAAGCAGCGTAGCCGGCTCATTGTAAACAAATCTAAACGCATAAATCGTAAATCAAAAATCGTACAGCATTTGGCAGGCATTTACATCCATATTCCTTTCTGCAGGCAGGCTTGCTCATACTGCAATTTTCATTTTTCCACCTCAGTAAGACTCAAGAACGATTTAATTGGCGCTTTATTGAAAGAAATTGAACTGACCCTTCCTTTTGAGTCCAACGAAATAATTGAAACGGTTTACCTGGGTGGAGGAACCCCCAGCTTATTAGAAGCAATTGAGCTGGACAGCCTCTTTTCGGTCCTTCAATCCAAATATACGATTGCTCCCGGTGCTGAGATCACCCTGGAATCGAATCCCGATGATATATCACCATCCCAGCTACACACCTGGAAGCGGACAGGTATTAACCGGCTGAGCATAGGCATACAGTCTTTTTTTGAAGAAGACCTGATATGGATGAACCGGGCACATACAGCAAAACAAGCCCTGGATTGTATCCCTATGGCACAGGATGCGGGTTTCAATAACATCAGCATTGATCTTATTTACGGCACTCCCACCCTGCCCGATGAGCGCTGGCAATGGAATGTGGAAAAGGTAATTGACCTGGGAGTTCCTCATATAAGTTGTTATGCGCTTACCGTTGAGCCCAAAACCGCTTTGCAGCAATTCATCCATAAACATAAAATGCAGGATATTGACCAGGAACAGCAGGCCAGGCAGTTTTTGCAACTGATAAACTGGCTGAACAACGCCGGGTATGAGCATTACGAAATATCCAACTTTTCCCTGGCCGGCAAAAGGAGTCGCCATAATACTTCCTACTGGAAGGGCAAACCCTATTATGGATTTGGCCCGTCTGCCCATTCTTTTAATGGTACAAATACAAGAAGCTGGAACATTGCCAACAATGCGCTTTACATAAAGTCCGTTAACGAGGGGCTCGTTCCTGCAGAAAAGGAAATACTAACTGCCACGCAGCAATTGAATGAATATATCATGACTTCGCTGAGAACAATGGAAGGGATCAATATAAGCACTATTGAAAAAAAGTATGGACAAATAAAAAGCGAACAACTGTTAAAAACAGCCGGGCCTTTTTTAAATGACCGGATTGTGATAGAAGATAACCATCTTAAACTTACCAACCAGGGGAAATTGTTTGCTGACGGACTCGCAGCCACCTTATTTTTCGATTAACACACATTGCTTACGAAAATGCTTATTGTATGGTGGGCATCATCCCCCTGATACCCATATCCACCACCGGCTCACCTTTTAAAGGATCCCACTTCCCGTTGTCTACGATTTCCTCCCATTCAAAGCTTTTATTGGTAGACAGCGATACTTCTACAATAATATTGGCAGTTTCCTTGCCTGTAATGGTTAGTTTACCCGGTAAAAATGCCGCGGTTACCACACAGGAGCCGGGCGGCACAGGGGAGGTGGCTGCAATGGGATTTACTACGGTAGTTGCGCCTTCTGGCGCCTGGCCGGAAGTTGTGAAGGTTTCATTGAACCCGTCACCGCTTATCTCTGTTTCAAAGCCCCAGTAACCCTGGTTTTTATTTTCCTCTACCAGGAGCGACTGGTTTTTTATTTGATAGGAATTGATATAGGTATTGTATCCTATGAAAGAGGCAATAGTGCCGTCAAAATCCTGGTCAATGGTAATGGTATCGGCAATGGTTGTATCTACGTGGTATTTAACAGAGTAGTTCTGGTAAGCCAGCGAAACGCGCAACCACTCATACTCACCCGGATTCACATCTTTCAATCCTATGGCATAAAATACTTCGTTATTGCCTGCCAGCACAGATTTATCAAAATCAATAGCCGTTTCACCTCCGGTCGTTGTTTCGGCAGCTTTGTATACAATGGTCCCTGCTCCCAGCGCGGTGGTTGCCCCCTGCGCCAGCTCAATATAATGAGCGCTCATTTTATTAAAAACAGGACTTAAAGCCGCGTGCCCGGCAGGTACGGTTGAAGGCTCACCGGTATTGTTCAGCCTTGACTGGGTAGAATCAAACTTGAAGCGAAAAATTAACTTAGGCTCTGCAGGAGGGTCGTTTTGTTTGGAGCAGGAAATACCTGCAACACAAATCATTATACAAAAAAGGGGAAATCTCATGTTATGCCTTTTGAGTGCAAACGGGCCGTCCGGCAAAAAATTGCTCGTATATATTTATTCCGGTGTTTTAATTATTCAATTTAACAAACCCGCCATCAATCGGGTAATCGCAGCCGGTTATAAATGAGGCCTCGTCTGAGCAAAGATATAAAGCAAGGTAGGCGATCTCCTCCGGCTTGGCCATTCTTCCTATTGGTTGTGTTTTAGAAAGTTTCTCAAACATTTCTTCCTCTTTACCGGCATAATTTTTTGCAAGAAAGCCATCAACGAACGGCGTATGCACTCTTGCCGGAGAGATAGCATTGCAGCGGATATTGTATTTAATATAATCCTTAGCAACAGAAAGCGTCATGGCTGCAACAGCCCCTTTGGCGGTTGAATAAACAAACCTGTCAGGGATACCTACCATTGCCGCGATAGAGGCCATATTTAAAATGGAACCGCCTTTTTCTTTCATAAAAGGAATGGCCTCATGCAGGCAGTTGTATACCCCTTTGATATTTACTGATACTATGCGGTCAAAATCTGCTTCACTGGTATTATCTGCCTGTCCTACATGCGCAATGCCGGCATTGTTTACGAGTATATCTACTGAACCGTGTTTTCCTGCGATGTCTCCAATTACACTTTTCACATTTTTCTGATCAGCAACATTACATTTATAAAATGCGGCTTTATTGCCGGCATCCACGATTTCCTGTACAGTGGTGCTACCCCCTTTCTCATCCATATCCAGCACATATACCTGAGCTCCCTGTTTTGCAAAAACTGTTGTAATTGCTTTTCCTATTCCGCTTCCTCCGCCGGTGATGATGGCGGTTTTGTTGTTGAGTGTGAACATGATCGAAATTGCTGATTGCTGATTTGAGATTTCTGATTTGAGATTGGGTCAGGCTGCAAGTTACCATAAACCGTTAACCCCAAACCCGAAACTTGTAACATGGAACTCTCCTCTTTATCACTTACTACTTACCACTCTACAAAGACACCCCTCTCTTCCACGGGATGAAATCATCCTGGTTGAGCTGTACCGCTTTTGGAATGACTTCGCCGCTGGCAGCTTTGATACAATATTCCAGGATTTCCTCTCCCATTTGCTCAATGGTTTTTTCTCCTTCAATAATGCCGCCGGTATCAATGTCAATAATATCTTTCATTCTTTTTGCCAAAGATGAATTGGTTGCTACTTTAATGGTCGGGCAAACAGGATTGCCTGTTGGCGTGCCGAGTCCGGTAGTAAACAATATCAATGTAGCACCGGAGGCTGTTTTACCCGTAGTTGCCTCCACATCATTACCGGGAGTGCAAACCAGGCTCAACCCCGGTTTTTTCACTTTCTCCGTATAGTCCAGCACATCCACCACAGGTGATGTGCCGCCTTTTTTGGCCGCCCCGGTTGATTTGATAGCGTCAGTGATCAGCCCGTCTTTTATATTACCAGGGGAAGGATTCATGTGAAATCCCGAACCTACTTTATGCGCCAGCTCATCATAGCCACGCATTAAGGTAATAAATTTCTTGGCAGTAGCTTCGTCCACCGAACGGTCAATCAACTCCTGTTCTGCCCCGCACAATTCAGGAAATTCAGCCAATAATACTTTAGCACCCAGGCCTGCCAGTAAGTCCGCACAATAACCCACGGCAGGGTTGGCCGATATACCGCTGAATCCGTCACTGCCACCACATTTTACACCTACACACATTTCAGATAAAGGAGCCGGCGTACGCTCTATTTTATTCAATTCAACCAACCCTTCAAAGGTTTTGCGTATGGCTTCAGCCACGAGTTGTTCCTCACTTTGCGATTGCTGCTGCTCAAAAATATATAATGGTTTATCAAACGAAGGATTGCGTTCTTTCAGGTACTTTAAGTAATCCTGTACCTGTAAATTCTGGCAACCCAGGCTTAACACGGTTACCCCGCCTACATTCGGATGATCTGAATAGGCAGCCAGCAATTTACCCAGCGTTGCAGCATCCTGGCGTGTGCCGCCGCAACCACCCTGGTGATTCAGGAACTTAATGCCATCAATATTTTTAAAAATCCTGCGTTGTTTGGGATCAGGCTCCAATGCTGATATATCAACTGCACTTAAATCTGCTCCCTCTTTAAATGCATCAACCAATGATTTGGCATAGGATTTATATTTATCAGTAACAGCATACCCCAGCTCGTTATGCAATGCTTCCCTGATCACATCCAGGTTCCTGTTTTCACAAAATACAGTGGGGAGAAAGAGCCAGTAGTTGGCTGTACCCACCCGTCCATCGCTACGATGGTATCCATTAAATGTTCTGCCTGCAAACTTTGACACATCCGGTGCATGCCACTCATATTTTATACCCCGGTAGGCATAAGGATCAGCAGCATGCCTGGTGTTATCAGTAGTCATCCTTCCACCTTTTGGCACGTCAAACTGAATTTTGCCTACCAGCACTCCGTACATATACACAGAGTCGCCGGCTTTCATATCGGTAATAAAAAATTTATGCTTGGCATCTACATCATCAACCAATGTATAACTGTTGCCGCCATGCTCAATTACTTCCCCTTTTTTCAGATTTGTAAGGGCAACCAATACGTTATCTTTTGGATGAATCTTCAGAACTCTTGCTTTCATCTTTCAAACAATTAGTGGAACATTCCTGAGTTTAATTTCTAAATAACCAGCGAAATTATTGAAATGGAAGGGGATAATAAAAAAATGAATTTGGGCAGGGGTAATGAGTATCTCTTTGCCTTGTCTGTCTCTGCCGGACTTTCAGTTATCTAAAATTAATTTTACTAAATCATATTTTCTTAAAAATAAACTACTCCTTCACGTCCTCCTACCGGCAGCGTATGGTCAAACCTTCCCCTGGTAATTTTAAATGAAGGCAAGGTCGCTTCAAAAATACCTGAAAGCTGGTTATTAATTCCCACAACATTGCCTGGCATAAGTATTGCCTTATGAAAATAAATACTGCCGGTTCCCTTTTCCGAACGGTTATGATTAACCATAAAATATCCGCTAACTCCATCTATTACTAACCGGGTATTGTTAAACTCGTTAAAATCACTATAGGCGAACTCTTTTTTTACAGCCAGCACCACACTCACAGAATAAGGATTGGACGCATCTGAATCAGCCTGCCAGTTAATGGTGAGCGTATCGCTGTCGCTTCCGGAATCATCTTTGAACAATTCAATTTCCGGGTAAAGAACACCCCTGCTGAATCCTCCCTCATACACCCTGTCTCTTGTTCGAAAAGGGTGCCCGTCAATATAGCACGACATTACATTATTGCCCATATCCGAAAACACAGATAAATCTTTAGCATCATCATCCTCATAGAATACAGTATAGTTCTTATCACATGAGCAGAGTGATATTGCTACAAGAGAAATTATGATCCATTGTACAGGTATAATCAGTTTCATTTATTCCTTTTTTTAAATTCAACAGCATACCCTATGCTTATTGCAAAAGGGACTGGTAATTTATAGCTATAGTTATGAAGGCTGTCTACCAGGGGAGATGACAAAAATTCCGCTTGCACGAAAACAGCTCCATTACCGATATCACGTTTATACTGAATTCCTCCTCCTATGCATAGCCCGAACTTTTTCAAGGATCTGTGGGGGTTAAGTACCGTATATTTTTCCAGGTTATAATCATTATAACCTACAGCTATTTTTTGATAGGTAACACCGGCATTAACAAATGGTGATATGGTATTTTTATCCGCCCATGATATCAACCTGAACCTGTTGCTGATTACAAACCCGGCAGAATACCATTTAGCTCCATATCCTGTTGCAATGCTCAGGGGCAATGAGGGATCAGAAGTATAAGCAGCATCTCTGCCTGAATTTTTATTTAAAGGAAGCCCACCCTGAATCCTGATCAGCATGTTGTATACCCGATGGTTGATAACCGGATATTGCAGCCCGATATTTACCTGGCTATACGAAGGCTTATTGGCAAGGTCAACACTATAACCAATATACGGCTCAACAGCATTTTGCGAACGCAACAAAAAAGGGATAAGAAATAATAAAGCAAAAATCATGGGCTTAAGTGTATTCATCTGGCATCATATTGAATGTTGATATAAGTGACAATCAAAATAATGAAAACGTTGCCTCCGGTTTTTGTGATATATATTTCAATGTCGTTTCCTTAAGAAAGCATAGCATTTTTTAAGATTAAGTTGTTGATTGCCTCAAGCCGGTCCCGCCACTTGGCGGGATATCCGAAGCGCCCCTGCCTTTTGCTTTGAGGAGACCTGTCAGCTTCATATCATTGTTCACCAATCCCTTTGATCGGCTGTAGTACAAATCTCACGCAAAAAAAGGCGGCTTATTCGGATACTGGTAACAGTGCGATAAATCTCTGCTTCGCTAACTAATTAAAATTTTTATCATGATTCTTATGCTAAAGGAAACGACATTGATATATATTTATCCAATTTTCTTTATCCATGCAAGCGGGAAAAGCGGTTTTCCATAGCATTCAACCACTTTTGCCGTTTTCTATCCGATACGAATTTTACCATACAAAGGTTTATCCATTAACGGGTGTAATACCGAGGTAAGATGCAATATAACGCTGGGGCACGCGCTGCAAAATTTCGGGGCGTTGAGCCAAAAGCTCTTTATATCGCTTCTGAGGATTGTCTTTAATGCGGGAAAGAAAAAGCCGTTGATAAAAAAACAAGCGATGAAATATTTGTTTTTCAATTTCGCTTTTAATAGCAGGAGAATGACCGGTAATGAATTGGAAATCTTCTTTTGAAATGCTGTGAATGATAGAAGGCTCAATGCTTTCGATAGTAAAAAGGCTTGGCTGACCGGTCATGAAGCTTTCGACCGAAGAAACCGCCTCCCCTTCAAAGAAAAACTGGAAGGTTATGTCTTTACCGTTATTGTTAAACCAACTGCGCATACAGCCCTTTTCAATATAATAACCTGTTTTTGAAATTTGCCCTTCGCGCAGCAATACGGTTCTGGCGGGAATTTCCTGTCGTTTAAAAAGATGACTGAATTTTTCCCATTCGCTATTGGGAAGAGAAGCTTTATGCTTGCTCATACAGTTTATTTTAGAGATATAAAATTAAACATTGAAAGTGACGGCTACCATCTTAAATGATAAAGCAGAGATCATAAAAAGTTCATTATACAACAGGCAGCCATATAATGCTTTGATTTCCGAAGCGAAGTAATTAACTTTAACCCTATATGATATTTATGCTATGCTAAAACACTTCGTAATTATATTCTCCTTTTTTACAAACTTTTGTGCACAGGGCCAGCATAGGATTAAAGATTATGTTGCAGATAAAACAACGCGCATCAATTCCATAGATCCGGATGTTATAAACTATGAAAATCTTGAGCCAATAGGAAACGCTATTGGTGATGCAAGTATAGTAATGCTCGGTGAGCAGGATCATGGCGATGCTCCCGCTTTCCTTGCTAAAAGGAGATTGATTAAATACTTACATGAGAAAAAGGGATTCAACGTACTGGCATTTGAAAGTGATTTTTTTGGATTGAATTATGGATGGGATAGGGTGAATAAAACAAAATCTGAAATGCAATCATTTATTGAAAAAAATATTTTCCCTGTCTGGACAATGTGCTACACATGCAAAGACCTTTTTTTTGAGTATATACCTTCAACTTATCAAACAGGTAAGCCTCTTCATATCACCGGATTTGATAATCAACTGGAATTAGATTATTCATCCCAACATCTGGTAGATTATATGGATAGTACAATGCGAAGTTTGGAACTACCTATAACAAAGCAGGAAAACTATTTATCTGCAGTATTACCCTCAATAGATTCGGTAAAATATTGGACAATAACAGACAGCAATTTCTTTTTTCGGAGCTACGGGTATTTAAAGGCGATTAAATTACAATCGGCCGGGAAAATACCGCCGGATAGCTTTTTTGAAATTATAATCAACAACCTGGTAGAAGAAAACAAAATGCATCAATCAGGTATAAAATCAAGCCTGAAGGGAAGGAATATCAGAGATCAACAAATGGCTGAAAACTTAAAGTGGATTCAGCTCCATAAATATCCGAACGAAAAAATAATTGTTTGGGCTGCCAATGCACATATTGCTAATTACATTTACAACGATCCCAAAAAGAATGAAACGAAAATAGCGGCGATGGGTCATTATGTAAAATCAGATAGTACACTGTCCGCTAAAACATATATTCTCGGATTTACCTCGCACGAAGGAATGGCCGGGCGGCTCGGTTATCCAAAATATAAAATACGCAACCCTCAAAAAAATGGTTTTGAAAATTGGATTAACCCTTCTTTTAAATATGCCTTTACTGACTTTAAGCAATACAATAAAAGCAAGAGTACAGATTATTTTTATTTAAAAGCTCTGGGACATCAAACCGCATTTAAAAAAGACTGGAATAATATTTTTGACGGAGTTCTTTTTATAAGAGATATGTACTCCTGCCAGGAATAACAAATGTATTGTACTCCTTCCTTCGCCTATAAAGCTTAATGCAGCAATCCTACAGATATTTAATCCTCATTTTCTACCTTAGCCTATGCAACAACTTAAAAAAAATATACTTGCCTGTCTGCAACAGTTAAAAGGCAGCGGAAAATTTGCAAGTGTTCATACCGCCGGCTTTTTATTTCCAGGATTGGAAGTTGAGGGCGTAGGCGAAATTGCTTACCCCATAAATAAGCCCCAGGCAAAGGCTTTGATAGAGGCTGCACGTAAAGCTCCTTTCGGCAAAGGCAGCGAAACCATTCTTGACAACAGTGTAAGAAGCGCCTGGGAAATTAACGCTGACAAGCTTAGCTTCAACAATCCGGAATGGAGTAATTTTTTGAACGAAGCCATCAGCAACATCAAAACCGACCTGGGACTGGAGGGCTATACCGTTGCAGCGCATCTTTATAAATTGCTTATTTACGAAGAAGGCGATTTTTTTCTGCCGCATAAAGATTCTGAAAAAGAAAAAGGCATGTTCGGCACACTCATAATCGGCCTGCCCTCGCAATATACCGGCGGCGAACTGGAAATAAGCTTTGAAGGCATCAAAGAAACAGCTGCTTTTGCAAAAGCAAATGCTAACCACAGCATCAATTATGCTGCCTTTTATGCGGATTGCGATCACGAAGTAAAGCCGCTTACATCCGGTTACAGGGTTTGCCTGGTGTATAATCTCATTCAGCAAAAAGCAGGTAAAAAAATCGAGCTGCAATCTTTACAAAATCATGCTGCCAGACTGGCTGAACTATTTGTGAAAGATAAGACCTCTGATAACGGTCGCCCTTATATCATTTTACTTG
This sequence comes from Chitinophagaceae bacterium, assembly GCA_019638615.1. Lineage (GTDB taxonomy): Bacteria > Bacteroidota > Bacteroidia > Chitinophagales > Chitinophagaceae > Agriterribacter. Next base: position 15,406 of record JAHBTL010000028.1, read on the forward strand.
GGCATCAGTATACGCCTGAAAATTTTTCATATGATGCACTAAAGCTGAACGACCGTGCCAAAGCCGAAGCGCTTTTGCTGGCGGCACGGCAGGCTGGTCATTACGGAAAACTGTGCCTGGTAACATCCTATCTTGCCGGTGCGCCGGCATATAGCGGTTACGAATATGATGAAGATGCCGTAATGGATGAGGTATATAATGAGTCGCTGTATATTGAACATTGGGCAGGTAATGAACCGCCCGATCTTGATAAGGTAGGCTTTGGGGAAAATGAGCTCATCGCGTCCTTTCCGCTTAATGATGGCGAGCCCATTGTAAAAGAATCAACAGGATACATGGGTAATTATGGTCCCGACCTCATGCACTGGTATCATTACGGCGCCGTAATGATCTGGTCGCCGCAATTAAATGCGCAACTGCTGCTTTCACAGAGCGCCGATACCCAGCTCAATTGGATTGATTATTTTAACCGTTCACAGCAAATAAACGAAGCCGAGATTACCACGGTGGAATGCATACTATCAACGGGATTAACCAATAGGGACCGCTATGAAGCTGATCCAAAAGAAAATTTTAATGCGGTGGTGAACTGGCTGATCAACCGGAAGGATAAAGATTTTTTATTAGCATTAAGCGGGGAGCGCCTGCAATTGTTTTTTAACAGAATAGATGCTGATCACTGGATAAAGCTTTTCGGGTTCCTGCACGCAGAACTTACAAGCGAAGTGCTTGAAAAGGTTACGGAAGATATTACGGTACCGGTTTTAGAAAAGTTACTGGCAGTAATAAAAGCAATGCCTGAAGGCAGCGGGCTGAAAACCGCCGCCAATAAGCAAATGGCGCTGCTGCCTGGTTATTTCAAAGCATTGAATACAAAAACACAGCAACGCATCAATGCCGCCGCACTGTCTGCTTTGTCCTGGATAGTGCAAAACCTGTCGCCCGAAAAAGAATGGACAAACGCTATGGGTGAAGCCCTTACCACAAACCTGCAGCGGAAGTATGTACATACCGTGCTTGTACCGCAATTATTATCTGAAAAAAAACAATCATCGCTTACAGGCATACTGCTCCAACGCTGTCGTGAATACTTACAACAACGGGCAGATAACCAGCCCCAGCTCCCTGCCGACTGGAGCCGCAGCCTGCCTGATACGACCGGCTATGAAAAGCAATGGCAAATATTAAAAGCCTTTCTTGAATCACCGGCTGAAAGGGTATTCGATTACCGGAAAAATCAAAATGAAAGAAATGACCTGGAACGGGCTATCCAAAGGGTGGTGATTGATTTAAAAACGGAAACTATTAAAAAAGGATCGCCACACACGCTTCGCATTACTAAAACCATAGACGCACACAAGCGGGAGATGAAGGACTGGCACGAGGATGTGCGGCTGCTGGAGCGGGTGAAGGAGAAAGGGAAGTAAGGTGACACTTCTTGTATGTGTGTCACGGAAGCCTTTGTAGTTCGATCAACGCCGACTATTTTTTAACAGTCCTACATGATCTCAAAAAGTCAGTCCGCGACCAGGGTTCCGAACCTTTGAAAAGTTCGGAACCTTTTTTCTAAAATCGCCAGGGACCTTCCTCTAAAAAGAAATCATCAAAATCATCATCTCTATCGAATGTTAAAAAATCGTCGATGCAATCCAGGATCACATCCCTGCTGTTCGTTTCCCGCAACAGCATCTTATTGTACTTTGTGTATTTTTTACATGTTGAGATATACGATTTCTTTTCACGATTCAATGCCTGTGTTGCCCAGGTTAAAGGCATACCACACAAATGAAATACATTCGAGAATGCCGGATTTTCGCCAACGGCATACAGGTCATCCTCTAAACTTTCTACCTGTTCCTTTAATAAATCATTGTACAATTCCAGGGTTTGTTCCGGCGTGTCTGCCAATTGATTTTCATGCTTATGTACCCATTGCATTTCCAGCTCCAGTAATTCGGGCAGGCTCCTGTTATTATAAGCAACCGTTACCCGCTTCATATATTCTTCTTTCTCGGCTTTAGTATTTTCATCCGTCTCCGTATCGGGGTGCAAAATTTTAGCAAGCGACAGGTAGATGCTCCTGATACTTTTCTGCTTTAATGCTTCTTTTTGTTTTTCCCTTGCTTCCTTATCAATAGTGCGCTGGCTCTTCTTCTTATTGCTCTTCTTTTTATCCGTCCGTGTTTGTTCGTTCAATCGTTCTTCTAAATGTGCCTGTATCTTTTCAAGATCAGGGTTTTTATCATTGAGCACAGACGGGTCAATTTTCAGCCCGGTTTGCTGATAAAACATATCCGCAAGCATTTCAGACATACCTGCCTGCTGGCGCTCCACTTCTTCCTCAAATGAAACATCGTTATATGTATTGAAAAGCGCTTTGTCTTTATCCGAAGGAGATATAACATGAAAAGCATCATCCAACAGTTCATATATAAGATCATCCAGTTGATTCCTGTCTGCCTTTGCAAGTTTTGCCTTTTTTCTCTTTTCATGTAGCAAATGCGCCATCTCAATTTTAGCATGACCCAGCTTTATCACTTCGGATCTTACCTCTTTTTCGAATACAATTTGTAAAGTGCGCAGCTTTTCATTCTCTTCTTCTATTTGTTTCTTCAGGTTAGCGATCTTTTTCGTTAACCTGTTAAATGCCTGCTGGTTTTTACTCAAAGGCTTCCCTTTGGATACTATTTTTGTTATACTATTATTAGCCTGAACGGCTTTGTTAGGTTCTATATTGAATAATTTCGTTTGCATAAAAATAAAATCAAAAGCTAAGAAGTTGTTTAAAAATAACTTCAGGCATACCCAACACGGAGAATGGAACACTGATAAAACGGATATTCACGGAACGTATCCGTATTTATCAGTATCATCCGTGTATTCCGTGTGCTATTCTATATTCCAAAAACTAATTTTAAACAGTTTCTAAGAGGTAAAGTTAGCCACTAATAAAGCGCGTAGCACGTTGAGTTATTAACAAAAGGGGCACTGGTTTCGCAACCAACATCAGCCAAACAAATCCCTGATTAAATGAAGAGCATATAAAGGTAGATTGGCAGCCACTCTTTAAATTCCCGGAATATCTCATTGCCTTCTATAAGGGTTTTGCATCCAGATCGCTTATCGCGCCTAATAGGCCTACATCAGCAATGTAGAGTTTAAAAATGCCGGTCTCTCTATACATATTTTCATCTGATAAATTGTAATGAATAACACTTTTTCATTAGGTAAAATGTGAAATCAAGCTACTTTTTCTTATGCTATACATGGCGTCCCAGACTGCCGTCAGGCATGTTCGCCACGCATCACTGTGTTATTGACTCTGGCAACATGCTCACCCGTTAAATATCATCTATTGCAGGAATCACCAGAAGTGATAAAAAGAACGTGCCAAGCGTTCTCGCTTAGCACAGCGGGTTGGGGCCAATTGATTTATTGATACCTTTTTTATACTTTTATAAAACAGCATACTATGAGTACTAACAAAAAATCAGCTTCCCTGCTTCCTGAAATATACCTGCTGGACTCAGTAATATTTTATTATATATCAACAGCCTCAATTCTGAATATTGTAGCGATCATATTATTTGTAATAGTAGCCCAACAATTATATTTCAAAAATGCCCTTGCGGGAATAGTGATAGGCACAATTTTCCTGCTTATAAATTTATATTTGATATTGGCCCTTGTATCTGAGCTTTCAGAATTTACATCCTTTAATTCCAATGGGTTAAAATTAGCTTTTGTTGGGTTTGTATGGATTGGGCTGAACATAACAATGAGCATTATGATGCTGAAAAAATACAGCTCATTAAAAAAACCTGATATCTCTCCTTCTATATAAATAAAACCAATAAGCGCTCCGCTGTGCGTGGCGCCCCCCGCTGTACGAAGTCTCCGGACTTCGTATTTATTATGTTCTCCGGAGACTATTGTCTCCACAGCAATGCAATTATACCCACGACCAGGTTTCCGAACCCTGGAAGGTTCGAAAATTTTTTCAATCACTTGTTCCTGTCGTTTTATCGCTTTGCCTTTGTGTGCTGCTCTCCCTTCCCTTCGGGAAGGGTTGAGGATAGGCTTTACTCCGTTACCGGCCGCAGCCATCTTTCCAGGTCTTCCCTGCTCATTCCTTTGCGTTGAAAATAATCTTCAAACTGGTCGGGCTGGATTTTGCCCACACCAAAATACTGGCTTTGCGGGTGACTGAAATACCAGCCGCATATAGAAGCAGCAGGATACATGGCAAGAGACTCGGTAAGATGGATGCCGGTAACTTCTTCGCCGCCTAACAGCTCGAACAATTTATATTTTTCCGTATGATCCGGACAGGCAGGATAACCCGGCGCAGGCCTTATGCCCTGGTATTTTTCTTTGATGAGGTCTTCGTTAGACAAATGCTCTTCTTTTACATAGCCCCAAAATTCTTTGCGCACTCTTTCGTGCAAACACTCGGCAAATGCTTCTGCTAAACGATCGCATAAGGACTGCAGCATGATCTTATTATAATCATCGTGATCTTTAATGAACCGTTCAAGGTGTGGCTCAATGCCTTTAATGGTTACCGAGAAAGCTCCAATTTGGTCTTGTTTACCTGTAGCTAAGGGAGCGATGAAATCAGTTAAGGAAAGGTTCGGTTGCCCCGGCGCTTTCTTTATCTGCTGACGCAGCGATTCAAGATATATTTCTTCTCCATTATTGTCTACCACAATAGTATCCTTTCCATCACTGTTGGCCCGCCAAAAGCCAATAACACCCTGTGCTGTCAGCCATTTTTCATTGATGATGCTATCAAGTAATTTATTGGCATCGTTGTATAGTTTGGTCGCTTCTGTTCCAACCAGTTCATCCGTTAATATAGCCGGGAAATTGCCATGCAGCTCCCATGAAATAAAAAACGGCTTCCAGTCTATATAGTTGCGAAGCTCCGCCAGGCTATAATCATCAAAAACTTTTGTGCCGGTAAATGTTGGTACAGGCGGCGTATAATTATCCCAATCAATTGCTGTTTTATTAGCCTGCGCATCTGCAAAAGAGAGATATTGCTTAACCGGTTTCTTGTTTTCAAAATCCTGCTTCAGCTTTTGATATTCAGAACGGGTCTTATTTAAAAACCCTTCTTTCTGGTCGGCATTCAGCAAAGAGCCGGCTACCGTTACGCTCCTGCTTGCATCAAGCACATGCACAACACCGTTATCGTATTGTGGCGCAATTTTTACAGCCGTATGCATACGCGATGTGGTTGCACCACCAATCAGCAATGGCTTGTTCATGCCTCTTCTTTTCATTTCATGCGCAACGTTTACCATTTCATCCAGTGATGGTGTGATCAGCCCGCTTACACCAATGATGTCGGCATTTTCTTTTTCGGCAGTATCCAATATTTTATCAGTAGGCACCATTACACCCAGGTCAATAATATCATACCCGTTACAGCCCAATACCACCCCTACAATATTTTTACCAATGTCATGCACATCGCCTTTTACCGTTGCCAGTAAAATTTTAGGAGCATTACCATTCTGTGCTACAGGATTATTCTTTTTCTCTTCTTCAATAAACGGGGTAAGCCAGGCTACGGATTTTTTCATCACTCTCGCAGACTTCACCACCTGCGGTAAAAACATTTTGCCTGCTCCAAACAGATCCCCTACCACACTCATACCATCCATAAGGGGTCCTTCAATTACATCCAAAGGTTTAGGATATTTTAATCTTGCCTCTTCCGTATCGGCATCTATATAGTCTGTAATACCGTTGACCAATGAATGTTTCAGTCTTTCTTCCACACCTTCTTTTCTCCAGCCTTCATCCTTTACTTCAACCTTTCCTTTTGCCTTAACTGTTTCAGCAAAAGCGATCAGCTTTTCTGTGGCTTCATTATTGTCATTATTGCGATTCAATATCACATCTTCGCATAAGTCACGAAGCGCCGGCTCTATCTCATCATATACCACCAGTTGCCCGGCATTCACGATACCCATATTCATGCCTGCTTTAATGGCATAATATAAAAACACGGAATGCATGGCCTCTCGCACCGGCTCATTACCGCGAAATGAAAAGGAAAGATTGCTTACACCACCGCTTACTCCTGTTAACGGCATGAGGCGTTTTATTTCCTGTGTGGCTTCAATAAAATCAACGCCATAGTTATTATGCTCTTCTAACCCGGTGGCTATGGCAAAAATGTTAGGATCAAAAATAATATCCTGCGGATCATAGCCTACCTGTTCGGTAAGGATTTTGTATGCCCTGTGGCAGATATCAATTTTACGCTGTTTGGTATCTGCCTGCCCCGCTTCATCAAAAGCCATTACTATTGCCGCTGCGCCATAGCTTTGACAAATAATTGCCTGTTCAATAAACTTTTCTTCTCCTTCTTTCATGGAGATGGAATTCACAATGCATTTACCCTGCACGCATTTCAATCCCGCTTCAATGATCTCGAACTTGGAGCTATCGATCATGATCGGGATTTTGGCAATATCCGGCTCGCTTTGCACCAGGTTGATAAAGGTGGTCATTGCCTTTACGCCATCCAGCAAGGCATCATCCATATTGATATCCAGTACCTGCGCGCCGTTTTCTACCTGCTGACGGGCAACACTCAACGCTTCCTCGTATTTGTTTTCCTTAATAAGGCGTGCAAACTTTTTAGAACCGGTTACATTGGTTCGTTCTCCTATATTAATAAAGTTGGTTTCAGGGCGAACCACCAGCGGTTCCAAACCTGACAAACGGAGATACGGTTTTATAATTATTGGTTCAGACATAATTTTTAGCTATGGGCTTTGGGCAATCAGCAGTCAGCTATCAGCTTTCAGAGGCTTTGCATTCCCGCATTTTTCACATTTCCATATTCTCAAATTCAGCCTCATTTTCAAATTGGTTAATTTTCAAATTATCTATATAAGCAAATCATTTCTTACCGGGAATTTTGAACCCTATGGGTTCCCTCGGCCTTTCTTCTTTTACCAGTAAACTTTTCAACACTTTAAAAATCGCCTGTACTTCTTCGTCTTTCTTTGTCAATGCCTGCTCTATCTTTTCAATTTTTAACCAAAGGTCTTTATTGTCTACGAGCAACTGCCGCATCCTGGTATATACCCTCACAATCTGTATATTCACTTGTATCGCTCTTTCAGACCGTAGAACCGAGGAAAGCATGGCAACTCCCTGCTCGGTAAACGCAAAAGGCATTTTCCTGGTGCCACCCCAACTTGATGTCACAAAATGTGATATCAAGTTTTTAAATTCATCTTCCGTCAATTGGAACATAAAATCAAACGGAAAACGTGAAAGGTTTCTTTGAACAGCCTGATTTAACACTCTTGTTTCCACCCCATACATTTCTGCCAGATCTTTATCCAACATGACCTTCATGCCTCATACAACATAAATTTTCTCTACAATCTCACTGGTTGTTACAACCATTGCTTGTTTTGGTGCTTTCATATATGTAATTTTTGATTAGCGATTCTTCTCCTCATACCTCTTCTATACCTCCATTCTCAAATTTTCAAATTGATACATTTTCAAATTAACTCCCCCTCCACAACCGGCAGCTCCCTCGGTTTTATATTTTTTACAGCATCTGCAATATGCTTTATATGATCCGGCGTTGTGCCGCAGCAGCCGCCTACTATATTTACAAAACCTTCCTTAGCCCAGTCTTCCAAAAAATGGGCGGTTTGATGTGGTTCTTCATCATACTCCCCCATTGCGTTGGGCAAGCCTGCATTGGGATATGCCGACACATAACAGGAAGCAATATGCGACAGCTCCGCTATATGCGGACGCATTTCACTGGCGCCTAATGCGCAATTCAACCCAACACTTAAGGGTTTGGCATGGGCAATGGATGTATAAAATGCTTCCAGGGTTTGCCCGCTCAGTGTTCTGCCTGATGCATCGGTAATGGTACCGCTGATCATGATCTCTTTTTTGGGCGCATCCGGGTTTTCGCGGTAGAATTTTTTGATGGCGAAGATTGCCGCCTTGGCATTGAGCGTATCAAAAATGGTTTCTATTAAAAAGATATCAACGCCGCCGTCAACCAGGCCGCGTACCTGTTCGTAATAAGCTGCAACTACTTCATCAAAAGTTACGGCGCGGTAACCGGGATTATTTACATCGGGCGAAAGCGATAATGTTTTATTTAACGGACCGATAGCGCCAGCCACCCATGCAGGTCTGCCGGATTGCTTTATAGCCTCCCTTGCACATTGGGCTGAAGCAACATTCAATTCATACGCCAGCGACTGCATATCATAATCTGCCATGGCAATGCTGGTACTGCTGAAGGTATTGGTTTCAATAATGTCAGCGCCTGCATTAAGATATTGCTTGTGTATATCAATGATGATCTGAGGTTGGGTAATGCTCAGCAGGTCATTATTGCCTTTTACATCGCTATGCCAGTCTTTAAAGCGCTCACCACGGTAATCGGCTTCGCCTAATTTATAGCGCTGTATCATAGTACCCATAGCGCCGTCTATTACCAGGATGCGTTCTTTTAATGCGTCTCGTATGCTGCCCATGAATGATCCTTTATTTCAGTTCAGAATATGAGGCAGATTTATTACGGTTCGCCTGCCAGCATCGCATCAGCCGCCCGGAGCGATACAGCACAAGAGTGCGACGCAACGGAAGCATAATAGCGGTATTAAGCTGGCTACCTAAAAAATACCTGAACTATAAACGCCGGGGAACTTTGTGAAGTTTGTACGTTTATTAGTTCTATTGAAAGGCCGAACAATAAACAAATCCGCCTGTATTGCGGTGCAAAGGTAGGGAATGAAATGGAAAGAAAAAAAGCTGAAAGCTGTCAGCAGTCAGGTATCAGGTATCAGCATCCCAAACCTGCTGACAGCCACGGGCTTCGGCTGACCGCTGATAGCTGACGGCTGATAGCTAATACCTGACAGCTCTAATGCGATACATACTTCTCCACAGGCATGCGGTTTTGCAGGCTGCGGCCGAGGGTAAGCTCATCCGCATATTCCAGCTCGCCGCCAAAAGAAATACCGCGGGCTATAGTGGTGATGGTTACATTATAAGGTTGCAGCTTTTTCTGAATATAATAAATGGTCGTATCGCCCTGAATATTGGGACTGAGCGCAAATATGATTTCGGTTACGTCTCCCTGCTGTACGCGATTCACCAGTGTTTCAATATTCAACTGGTCGGGTCCCACGCCATCAAGCGGGGATATGATACCGCCTAACACATGATAGAGCCCACTGAATTGTTGTGTGCTTTCAATAGCGATCACATCGCGAATACTCTCCACCACACAAATCGTTTCTTTTTTGCGCGAAGGATTGCCGCAGATATTGCATACTGCACTATCGGATATGTTGTGGCATACCGTACAGAATACAATCTCCTTTTTCATTTTATCTATTGTCTCACTGAAACGTTGTACTTCTTCAGGATTTTGTTTAATGAGATGAAGCACCAGCCTGAGCGCTGTTTTTTTACCGATACCCGGCAGGCGGGCAAATTCGTTCACCGCGTTTTCTAACAGAGAGGAGGATATTTGCATTGGGCAAAAGTAGAGAAAGTATGTAAGTCACGAATAGGTGAATAATAAATAAAGTAGTTCACAAATGAATTTACTTCATAACATCCGCCGGGGGCGATACGGGCAGCTCAATGGTAATTTCATTATCCCAGTTTGCCCTGATGGTATATTTTTTTGAAGTAGAAATCACTTTTTCAGGCTGTAGCCTTTCCCAGTAGTTGCCGGTATCCCATTTCCCGTTTTGGTTGCGATCATACAGAATGCGGATCTCATAATCACCGGTGTGGAACAAATCAAAATTCAGCTCTTTACTTGTAACAGGGTAAGCTTTGTCTACTTTATCGCCTTTTAGAAAAAGAAATACGATGTGCTGTGATGTATCAAGATTCGCCGTTCTTATTTTCAATGTGCCATAATCGGCCTTCTTTTTTGTTTTAAAGCTGATGGTATCCGCCTTTGCCAGTTCCAGTCCTGCGGAATCTTTCACAATGTCTTTCTCCAGTATTATTTTAAATTCCTGTCCCTCCTGCCAGGGATATTGCATGCGAATGACCTTACCTGTAGTATCGCCCGACAGCGTGTACCCGCTAACAGGGTTAAAAAGCGTATCGCTAAAGTGGAATTTATTCTCATCGAACGCTACCAGTGAATCGCTGAAAGTAAATATCATGTCAGACAACAGATCCTGTTGACCAGCCTCAAGGTTGGTAGCATAGCTCAGTTTTTTTTCTTTTTTAGGAGCATTTGATTTAGCCGAAGGAGCCGCCCTGCCGCTACTGCCTGATTTTTTTTCTTCCGGTTCTTCAGCAAAAGCGAACAATACGGGACGGATAGCCTCCGCACCGGCGCCTACTGTAATAACACTGTCATAAAATGCGAACAGGTCGCTTCCCCGCATATACATTTTTTGACCGCCGGCATCTTTCAATGCAAACAGATGGTATTTGCCGGGAGCGATATTTTTAAATGCAAATCTGCCCAAACTGTCGAGCCGGGCATAATACCGGGGCTTTTCCTTAGCAACTGCCGAGTCCTCGAAATTCCCGTGCAACATAGCAATCAAAGTAGAATCCACCTTGCCTGTTTCAGCAAGTGTAACTTTTCCGGAAAGGCTCCCGCTGTCTATATAACTTCCGGTGGAGAATATATAGGTAAAATTTCTAAAAGGATTGCCTTCATTCAGATCTTTCAGAGATCTTCCAAAATCAATGCTGTAGGTAGTATTTTCTTCCAGTGTATCTTTTATCAAAATAGATACTTCACGCAACCTGGCCTCAATAACCGGCATTACTTTGGGTACCGGCGACACAATTATTTCCTCCTGCGCTTTCTCTAACTGAACATACTCATCAAAAGCAAGAATAATTTTCTTTGCCGAAAACCCGGTAGTAGAGTCTTTAGGCACAGCGCCCAGCAATACCGGCGGAAGTGAGTCGCGCGGGCCGCCTGTTGGCGGTATTATTTGGGCGCAACCCGCAGTAAGCACCACCATTTTATATACAACCAGAAGCGCCGTTAATAAATAAAGAATTCTTTTCATGCTTTGCTGTATCCGCTTGAATAAGCGGCAAACTTAAACGCTTTCGGTTAATTCGCCTGCTTTCAATTGTCAATAATCTTGTAAATATCAAACATCCCCCTCCTCTTCTGCCGGGTGCAACGTAACTGCCAGTTGATTGGTTTTTACAAAATTGCACCAGTCGCACTCAGGCCTGCCACAACCGGTTTTAAATTCCCTGTTCTGTATTTTTTGCCAGGTCGTAATAATTTGTTGCGTTACCGTTGTAATATCAGCGTCGGTTACTTCCACCAACTCGGTTTTGTATTCTTCTCCCACCGGTTCAATAAAATCAAATTCGGTGCTTACCACTTTCCAGTCGTGTGTTTTATCATTATCCATCAAAATTTTGTAAAAAACAGCCTGGCGCCAGTAATCGCCTCCATTGGGGTCTTTATCATTGGGGCGAACCAGTTTCTTTTTGGCATTTTCATATTTACCGGTTTTATAATCCACCACATTTACCAGCTTGCCCTTAAACTCCAGCTTGTCGAGCTTACCGTTCAGCGGCACATTCTGTAACGTAACGTTCCGAACGGGTTTTTCTACCACAATAATTTTATTCCATTTATCAATATAATAATCATAGTAGGCGGGCAATATCTTTTCGCCGTACGCTGTTTTCAATTTAAACGCTTCGGGGGTAAAGGCTTCACGGTTGTTTTTCATATACCAGTAAAAATCCGCCAGCAGATCTTCTTTGGGAAGAAATACGTTCCCGTTTTCTTTCATCTTTATAAAAAGCCGTTCGATACACCAATGAATGGCGCTGCCAAAGGCCATGCTTTCGTTTTTGGCGGCAGGTACGCGGATCAGATTCTGGTAATAAAATTTCAAAGGACAATTCAGGTAATTATTGAGATGCGTAACGCTCATGGTATAGCGTTTCAATATCTCGTCTATATAGGTGGCTTCTACCAGTTCAATCTCCGGTTTTGCTTTTTCTTTAAAGCGTTGCTGTAAGTAATCTGCCAGCAGCACATCGGGCACAGCCTGGTTAACAAGCTGTAATGAACCGTCTTCCAGTAGTTCGGTAATAAAAGTGCTCCTGGTTTGCTCTTTATCTTTTTCATCTTTTACCGCATACGATATATGTAAATGTGTTTTTGCGCGGGTAAGCGCCACATAAAACAATCGCCTGTTTTCTTCAATGCCGGGTGGCGTTGTGCTGTTACTTACCAGGTTATCGGGCATCTTGTAGGATCGGTTTCCCTGCCTGTTGTTATCATCCCATATCTTTTGTGTACAGCCAATTACAAATACATGCGCATATTCCGAACCTTTAGCGCCATGTGCGGTTACCATGTTTACGCCCTCATCGTTCGCCGTAATCTTATACAATGGTATCGGCAGCCGGTTGGTCTTCATCATTTCTATATTATCCAGCCATTCTTTCAGCGCTATATCCGGGTTGCGGCGACTTTCTTCTTTCAGATGATCAAATAAGGCATTCAGCACCTGCATCAGCCAGGGCTTTTCGGCACTCTGCATAATGTAAGAAAGCACGCCCGCTTTTTGAATGACAAGCTCCAGCAATTGCTGTACTGTATTGTTTTGCGAAGCTTTCAATAAAGCTTCGAGCACCCTACTGACCTCCCCTACAGATTGTCCGTCAGGCTGATTAAACAAATCTGCTTTAGGCGGAGCTGTTTCGGCCATCATACGACGCAGAGAAAACACATCGTCTTTAGATGCCTTATTTTTTACGTTCACTGCTATTGTCAGCTTTGCAATTTCAAGCGGGGACAGCTTAAAGAAATCGCTGTGCAGGAGCAGGAACAAAATATCGTCGGCGCTATAGGGAATATACCGTTCTCTTTCAATCCATTGCAATATCAACAGCAGGTTCTGAATAAAAGGCAATTCCAGTATATCAATCTTCTTCTTCGCGTTAACCGGTATATTTTTGCCCTCAAGCATTGAGCTGATCGTTTCAACCTGTGCATGATTGCGATAAATTACCGCTATCTCCTTACCGCTTACCCCCTGCTCCAAAAGCTTTTCTATTTGCATGGTAACATCAATTGCTTCCTGACCGGTATTGGCATATTCAGCAATGACGGGCTCTACCGCTATATCTTTTATTGCAGGATTAGACGCCACCAGGGGTTTATCATTTTCAGGGTTTTCGGCACGACCGGTATTATGTGTTATAAGACTATATGCTGCATTTAATACAGGAGGGGCAGACCGGTAATTATTGATAAGCTTGATTTCTGTCAGTTTGCCGGCGTACCTGTCTTTCAAGGCGTGAATATTCTGGACATTCGCATCCTGGAAAGAAAAAATACCCTGGTCAGGGTCGCCTACCACAAAAAGATTAGGCACATCCCAATAACCCGTAAGATATTGAAGCAATAAGTTTTGAGAACGGCTGGTATCCTGGAACTCATCAACCAGGAAATACAGGAACCGCTCCTGGTAATCAAGCAAAAGATTTTTATTTTTTTCAAAAGCATCCAGCACCCACAATATCATATCGTCAAAATTATACCGGTCTGCCTCCTTCATCATTTCATTATAACGCGGGTAAAGGCTTACCGCCGCACGCAGGATCTCCATTTTTTCCGTTTCATCGGCAATGGCTGCTTCCTTCGGGTCTCCGGCTTCAAAATCTTTGTATTTTCTCTTATAAAAGAACCCTTCTTTGGTTGGCAGCTCTTTTATATAAGCATCTATTCTTTCATTCAAATGCTCAACCGTCCATGCTTCTTTCTTCATTAAGCTGTACAATGATTTCAGCCTGTCTTTTTCATAATATATATCGCCGCGGAAACGCTTCAATTTATTATCGGCAGGAATGGAATCTATTAGCTTGTAAAACAGGTCAATCTCTTCCAGGTCTCCGACGGGTGAAAGATTGAGCTTACCGAAATAGGTGAGATTATCCTGTATCACTTCATTACAAAAAGAATGGAAAGTATGTATGCGAATGCCATATGCGGCGCTGCCTGTGATGCGCAGCAACCGGTTGCGCATTTCCACTGCACCATTGTCGGTGTAGGTAAGGCAGAGTATATTATTGGGATTGGTATCGGTTTGTTTCAGGATATTTCCTATACGCAGTGCAAGGATTTGTGTTTTACCGGTACCGGGACCAGCGTTCACCATCACAGGACCTTCAATGCTGTCAACAGCTTTACGCTGCTGGTCATTCAGCCGGCCATATTCTTCAGCGAATTTTATATTGAACCTTTCTTTCAATAATGACATTATTCCAATTTAATGTAATGCAATGAAAACGTATAACGAATAACAGCTCATTAGCGCCCAGCCTTCCATAACCACTTTGTAGTATTGCCCGGTAAGTTACACTATAATACTTTTATGACGTTGAAGCCTGTGTGTTAAACTTACAGCCGTTGAAACCATTGAAACAGCACAGTTAACCTGTATAGCAGGTTCTTTATATACCTGCAGGTTTTTGTCTCCTCAGCGCAGATTGGTTCTAAAAAAAGCCGCACGTAGATTGCGGCTTCTTTTTTTTGAATATCATATTCTTTAGCCGGGCATGCGGGTAATGTATTTTTCTATCTGTTTTATCTGGTCTACCACCTGGGGAGTAGTTGGCTTCTGTTCCTTAGCCCTGCGGAAATAATCTTTTGCAGCCCTGAACTCACGTTTATTAATAAATATCTGGCACATTTGCAGGTAAGCGGCAGCGGTATTCTCTTTATCGGGCAAACCGGCGCGGATGGCTTTGCGGATGTATTCTTCCGCCTGTCGCAGGTTGCTTTTTTGCATGGCAATGGTACCCAGTTGAAAATACGCCGCCCCTTCCGTTTCCTTCATAGGCATACCCAGGCTCAGGCTTTTTTTCATCATTGTTTCCGCGCCATCAAAATCCTGTTTGAACATAGCCAGATTCGACTTTAAAAAATAATATACGCTGCGAACAGGTTTTATCAGCAACCCGGGAAAACGAATGGAATCGAGCACTTTTTGGGCTCCTTCAATATCCCCATCTTCCATATAGCCCTGTATTAACCGCATGGGGCCCAGTAAAAAATGACTTACAACGGCTATTAATGCTAGGAGATACAATGCAAAAGCAGGCCAAAAACCAGAGTAAATATTTACCGCTATAGCCAGTGCCAGCGCCAGGAACCCCAATTGCAACCTGTATTTTATGAGGAAAAGGTAAAACTTCATATGCTGTTTTTAGGGCTGCAAAGATAGGAAACGCGAGTGTATAGTGAGGGGAAATGTTGGGGGAAGGGCGAGGAGTAAGTAGTGAGTAGTAAGTGTCTTGTCCTGATAGCCGAAAGCTGAAGGCTGATAGCTATATATTATTCTTTCGCGTCATTGATCTCCAGCCAGTACCCGTCGGGATCCTGCAGCCATATCTGCTTCACCCCGTCTACCCGGTTGGTAATACCCATTTTTTTACCGTTCACATCTTCCCACGGAATAGCATGTTTTTTTAATGTTTCGGTAAATGCCTGCACCGAAGGCACAGTAAAGCAGGTATGATTGTTTTTGTAATACTCTTTTTTTGCAGTGGCGCCTTCAATAATGTGCATGGTACTGCCGGGGCCAATGCGCAGCCATATATGCTTACCATCGTGAAAAGGTTCGGGAACGCTGTCTAAACCAATAATATTCATATAAAAATCGCCTGATTTTTTTACGTCCATTACATAGATCGCCACATGATTGATGCGCGCTTTTGGCGCCTGGGCAAAAGCCGGTCTGCTGAAAGCGATCAAAAGAATCAATAAAAGCCGTGTTCCTGTATTCATTATTATATTTTAAGGTGTTGAAAGTACTGAAATTTAGAGATGGAAAATCTGCGGAAACCATTATTTTTGCAGCCCGTTATTATTTGGTCCCGTAGTTCAATGGATAGAATAGAAGTTTCCTAAACTTTAGATACAAGTTCGATTCTTGTCGGGACTACCCAACCGGAAAGGCATACATTCTTGTTGCTTTTCCGGTTTTTTATTTCCTGCCATATTCCGGTAATGAATGCATACAGGATTTAACCGGTATTTTCATGTAAGAGGTGTTTTTATGCTTCATTATGCAGACAGATAAAATAATAACTATTACATAAAATCAAACACAATTGATACTCATTCCCACAATCTGGCAAACCGAGGTATAGGTATTTATATATTTTTTACTTTCATTCCATTAATTATTACAGAAAATCCTAACAATCAATGACAAAGTTGGGAATGTATCTGGCTCAAAAGTCAGTGAACAAATCTGAAGTAGCCCGCAAAACAGGTATTTCCAGGGCCCGGATCAACGAGCTCACACTCAGTGAGCGCAGCCATTTAAGGGCGGAAGAATTATATCTCATCGCCCTCGCAATTGACGTATTACCTGCCGACCTGCTGGAATATCTCTGCGGTGATCTTACACTTGCCACACACTTAAGCATGGCTGCAGAAGATGCGGCGCCTTTCAAAAAAGAGAGGAAGAAAAAATTATCAGACAAAAAGTAAACACTTTGACAACAAGAAATGAAGATGTATGCAATCCGCCTTCAGCGGCCGGATGGCAAGGGCAATGCCATGAAAAAACTAAAGCCGGTACCCGTATATAGAATCGTTTAAACAGCTTATAAGTTGAGTATTTCTTTTTCCGCAGATATATGATGTTAATGGCCGCAAGGTGATCCATATACAGGTGCCTGCAAGCTCGCAGGTACATAAAACCGGGAAGATCATTTACGACCGCAGCAATGACGGTGATTTTAAAGTAGAGCAGCCTCACCGTATTGCAGAAATCGCCAACCGTAAGCGCAATCATTATACAGAAGGCATTATTTATCCTGCTTTGCGAGTGGAAGATTTTAAGCAGGAGCTTTTTCCTAAAGTGCGCAACCTTATCCGCAGTAATAACCCGGCTCATCCCTGGCTTGCATTGGATGACAACCAGATGATGGAAATTTCCGGACTATGGAAAAAGGACTACCTGAGTGGCCAGGAAGGGTTTACGCTGACGGCTGCCTTATTGCTGGGTAAGGATGAAGTTATTCAGCAGATTATACCGCATTATAAGATTGATGCGCTGGTAAGAATAAACAATACAGATCGCTATGATGACCGGGCATATATACAGACCAACCTTATTGAAGCGTATGAATTATTGATGGATTTTGTGAACCGCCACCTGCCGGATAAATTTTACCTGCAGGGTGATCAACGTATAAGCCTTCGTACCACCATATTCCGGGAAATTGCCGCCAATCTCATCATTCACCGGGAATACACCAATGCGGCGCACGCCACTTTTGTTATTTACGCAGACCGGGTTGAAACAGAAAATGCCAATAACCCGCATGGCGAAGGCCCGATTGATCCTGCCAATTTTGTTCCTTTCCCTAAAAATCCACTGATTGCAAAATTCTTTATCCAGTTGGGACGGGTGGAGGAGCTCGGTTCCGGTATATTAATCACTACCCGTTTAATGAAAGAATATGCGGGTAAAAGTAAGGCAGTATTTATAGAAGGAGGGACCTTTAAAACCATTGTTCCCTTGCCCGATGGGAAAGCCGTTGTGATAAATGATACAGTAAAGGATGACGAGCGTTATACAGGAATTGATTAAGCAGCCCGGCCTCAAATCGAAAGACCTGGCGAAGCTGACAGGGGTATCAGAGGTTTCGATACGCAGAGATATGCAAAAACTTACGCAACTGGTAGAATTCAGGGGCGCTCCTAAAACAGGAGGGTATTTTCTAACCGATTATATGCTGTTAAAGCTGGATAAAAAAGATAAACTAAAAACAAATTACTGGTTTGTCAGAGCCAGGCATTGATAACAAAATACAGCTATTCCGTTCGCTCTTCAACAGGTTCCATTGAAGACGATCCTGACCTGACAGATAAAAAATTTCCGGGTAACCCACTCAATCGTATCGTTCAACACAGCCATTCAGGATTGTAGGAGAAGCTACAATCTGGCAGGGTCATTCAAACGAACAACTGAAAGCAATGAAAGACGGGTTAGCCCGGCTTAAAGCACAGGGAATTGAATCATTGAACAGCCATTAAATTCAATCGAAAGAAAAAACAGCGAATCGCCGGCACCTGATGCAGAAAGTCATTAAAGTGCTGTGATACCTTCCCAATCCCTACCAACCCTCACATCTTTCCTGTCATCATTTTATTCCAGTACAGCCACGGCAGTCCGTATTTTTTAAGAAGCCACATACTGTATTGCTCTTTGGTAGTATCCATGAATTTGCTGAGCAGGGGGTCGCTGTCGCGTACATTCCCATATTTGAATTCTGCCAGCAGCATTTTACCATAACCGGTTACCAGGGGACAGGAAGAATATCCATTATATTGTTTAGTACCGGAATGATGGTTGATCGCCGCCAGCAGTTGGTCTACCACCACGGGCGCCTGCTTGCGGATGGCAGCGCCGGTTTTGGCTGTAGGCAGGGCGGCAACATCGCCCAGCGCATATACATTGCCGTATACCTTGTGCTGTAATGTATAATGATCTACCTCGATCCAGCCTTTATTGGCTCCTTCTTTCGCAGACAACGGGGAGGACTGTATAAACGCCGGGGCAGCCTGCGGCGGCGCCAGGTGCAGCATATCATAAGGCATTGCTACAAGCCCGTCATCACCCATTACTTCACTTATTGCCTGTTCTGCCTGCCAGGGCTGGTCTTTTTTATACTGGTAATAAATCATTCTTTTCTGCGCATCTATTTTTACAGGAGTATAAAACAGCTTCAGGATCACCTGTTTCCGTTCTATTACTTTATGAAGTGTGTCTGCAAATTCTTTCGTGCCAAATAGCACAGTGCCCGGCGTGGCGAATACTACATTCGTTTTACCTCTCACTTTATTTTTCCTGAAGTAATCATCGGCCAGGTACATTATTTTTTGAGGAGCGCCGCCGCATTTAATCGGCGTAGCAGGCTGTGTAAATACCGCGTTGCCTCCTTTGAATGATTGCAGCACTTTCCAGGTTTTATCCGGATCTATGTAGTTGCTGCATACCACCTCTGTTTCCATGGCTTCTTTCAGTCCCGGCAAGGCTTCCATATCCATAACCAGGCCCGGGCATACTACCAGGTAATCATAAGTAAACGCACCTGAACCTGCCGTTGCAACGGTGTTTTGATCCGGGTTGATCTTCACAGCTTTATCCCGTATCCACTCCACACCCTGTGGAATGAGGGAAGATTCATCTCTCCGGGTTTTGGCAAAATCAAACGTTCCGGCCCCCACCAAAGTCCAGGCGGGTTGATACCAGTGGTTGCCCGATGGCTCAATAATACCAACGGAAATACCAGGCTGCTTTCTTTTCAATTGCGCGGCCACCATGATCCCGGCTGTACCGCCACCAATAATTAGTACCTGAAAATGTACACTCATACGGCAATGATTTATGCAAATTTCCGGTTACGCATCGTGATCAAGTGTGACCTTGATCACATGAAACGAATTATTTTATTCTGATTTTCTCTCGCTGCTTTTTACTTCTTTTTTATTGCTGCTAAACAGTGAGAACAGCAGTCCGCCCATCAACGCTCCGTATAAAGTACTGTTAACCGGGCGGGAAGTGATGGCGCAGGTTCCCGAATGACAACCAATGAAATGGTAATACAGGTAACCGCCCGCAGCTCCTGCAAGCACGCCTGCCACAATGAGTATTGTATTCTTTTTCACGAAGAAGTTTTTATATTTCTTTTAAAATCAATTATCATGTTCAGGAACAGAATGTGTTCCCTCCGGATAAAGGAATCGCCGGGCAGCAGCCGGCTTATATAAATATATCCGAGCTCCACATTATAGTGCTTACCGAACTGCTTATTGACAGATGCCGAAAGCCGGCTATGATCAAATATATGACCGGGAGTTGTGCCGCTCATATTCAACAATTCTTCTCCTTGTAAAGTTATCTTATAATGTTTGTTAATTTCATAGTCTGCGCTTAACCGCGCTCTGCCACGCACGATGTCGTTACCAACGCTAAAGTTCCTGTATTCCGTCATTATGCGACTACCGATAGCAAGCTTTTTAGTAACAGGTTGCTTAAAACTAACACCCAGGGTTGAACGAAATTCAGACTGTGGTTTTTTTCCGGCATCTTCTTTATTTTTTATTACACTGTACAAAGAGTAATACGCTATGGGAGATGCATCTATCCTTATGTTTTGATTGAAAGAATAATATACCCAGGGGCGTACGGAATTCAACAGCTCATTATGAAAAGGATTGTTACTGCTGTACCCCTGCTGCCGGCGATGCTGCCATTCTATATCTGTCATCCATTTTTCAGAGAAATAATACCTGCCGGTCATGCGAAACCATGTGTTTATATGCGTCTGGGCATTCAACCGCACAGGCATATATATGCCCGATAATACAACAACAGCAATACGCAACCTGTTTCTCATTCATCTGTGTTTTGCCTTTGAACCTTTTTGTACAACACGCATCTTCATTCAGGCTCAGCCCCTGCAGCGGTGATCTTCCATAATCCCCTTAACATACCCGCAGTATAGTTCAGGGCTTTGTCATCGGGGTATATCTCTTTCAGCTTTTTAAGCGTACCGGCTTCTATATCTTTATCCGGGTCTCCATGACATTTTAAACAGGTAGGCATACCAATAACAATAGGCTTGTAATAAGCCAATGCCCCTTTTGCTTCTGTTCCTGTAATGCCGGGCGGAATAGAATCTTTTTTTGCCATCGCCTGTTCAAAGCGCTGCCATACCGCGGAATCCATCGCCGTTTTCAGAACGTTTGCTGCATTGCGGGGTTTATTGGTAATACGCGTTATAACAAGATCATGCGCTTTAGACACGGAATCGGTTAATGCCAGGGCTTTCTGACTGCAAAACTCAACAGCATACTCAGTACCCCCTTTTTGTATGGCCGCCGATACTTCTTTTAAAAGCGCCTGCTGGGCAATGCCCGACAGTTGGGCGGCCGTTTCAGTGAATTGCTGCAGGTCTTTTTCCTGCTTTACAGGTTCAACCTGGTTATTGCAGCTTATTGCTACAAGCAACAGCCACGCATAATACCTGGTATACTTTGGCATATATTATAATTTAGTGTGGCAATTTCTCCCTTAATTTACCATACACCCAGGTGCCGGCAACGGCACTCAGCAATACTGCTATTACTACCGTGGCGCCCATACCAATCTGCGCAAATAACGGTCCCGGACAAGCGCCTGTTAATCCCCAGCCCAATCCAAAAATCAGGCCTCCATAAATCTGTCCTTTATTAAACTTTTTAGAAGTAAATGCAATGGGTTCGCCATACATTGTTTTTATGTTGAGCTTTTTTATTAACCATACAGACAAAATACCAACCGCCATGGCCGACCCGATAATGCCATACATATGAAAAGACTGCAGCCGGAACATTTCCTGTATACGAAACCAACTGATCACTTCCGCTTTTACAAATACGATCCCGAATAATATACCTACTATAAGATATTTGATATTATGATACCACTTGTGTTCGAGCCCTGACTCATTGACACAAACTGTATCCTGCGCCCGTACCTCAAAATCCGTATCCTGTGCTTTTAATTTTCTTGTATTGTTCTCTCTTACCATGTTTTGTGTTTATTGAAGTATAACGGGCAGTATCAGGTTTGCCATAATAAATCCACCTGCCATAAAACAAATGGTTGCCACCAGCGACGGCCATTGCAGGGTGCTCAGTCCCATGATAGCGTGCCCGCTTGTACAACCGCCGGCATAGCGCGATCCGAAGCCGACAAGGAACCCTCCGCCCACCATCATGGCCAGTCCTTTGCCTGTAAGCAGGTTTTCCCAACTGTACAATTGCACAGGTACCATATTGCTGTAGTCGTTAATGCCATATCCTTCCAGTTCTTTTACCAGGTTAGGATTTACTACCACAGGGCCAGGATGGTTGAATAACCAGAAAGTAAGTATTCCGCCCAGGAAAATACCTGCTACAAAAAACAGGTTCCATATCTCTTTTTTATAATCATATTTAAAAAAAGGAATATTGGCCGGGAAGCAGGTAGCGCATGCATGACGGAGATTGGCTGAAATCCCAAAATGTTTATTCCCTAAAATAAGCAATGCCGGAACCGTAAGCCCTATCAATGGGCCCGCTATATACCAGGGCCAGGGTTGCATTAAAAATTCAGCCATTCGTTACAGTATTTTTTTGTTTAATGAATTCCATGCTCCCCCGTTAAATGTAATAAGCCCATGCTCCGATAAAACATTCTTTGCCGCCCCGCTCCTGTTACCGCTTCTGCAGCAGGTGATGATTTTTTTATTTTTGCTTTTCAGGCTGGCAATATGGCGTTGCATTTCGTCAAGAGGAATATTAATGCTTCCTTCTATATGCCCGCCTGCAAATTCTGCCGGAGAACGCACATCTATAATGAGCGCCCCTTCTTTAATCAACGATTTAAAATCTTCCGGGCTTTTTTTCCCGAATAATGCTGATAGAATACCCATGAGTGTTTATTTATTCTTTTGCAAAGATGATGGAGGAAAAAAAGACCAGGAGTGACTTATATCACACCCCTGCAAACTTCCCGGTTCTCACTTTTTATGCGGCTTTGAACGCTAAGCCTGACGTGTATATACCCCTGCATGTAGAAAACGCCGGCTACAAAAACAAAACACGCTTGCGCCGTCATTGCGGTCCCGACCACCCCGACTTTCGGGGGGAGAAGCAGCCCCCGCAGTGGGCAACTGCTTTCTTTCCGCGAGGATTGCTTCGCCGCTGTGAAAGCAATTGATGGTTTAATTTTTGATTCGGCGACTCGCAAAGACGTTCACGTGGTTGAGTAAAACCCAGGCTTTTCCTGAGTGCTGTCAGTAAAAAAGAAACCGCTTACGCGTCCCTGCGAGACCGCTTGTATGAACCTTTGAATTGAACGAATGTTTCGGCGGGCGAAGCAGCCCTCGCAGCAGGAAAAATGCAGCCCAACGAAGATGGCTTCTCCCGCCAGAGCATTGATCTAACTTCAACTTGAATAAAAGCGGGATCGCCATGACGGGTAAAAGGTTGATGATTCTGTAACTTTCACGATCATTCAGGGTTAGAAATGATCCATTTTCCCGCCAGGGGCCGCCCAAAAACCTATGAGGTTTGCCGCACGGCTTTTCTTTCCTGCAAACCTCGTAGATTTAGCATATGGAAAAGCTAATAATTTTAGTAATTTCGTGCCATGTTGTATATTGCCGATCTTCATACACACTCTCACTATGCCGCGGCTACGAGTAAATTCCTTTGCCTCGAGACCATGTACCAGTGGGCGTTAATAAAAGGGATTGATGTGGTGAGCACGGGCGACTTCACCCATCCCGCATGGATACGGGAGCTGGAGGAAAAGCTGCAACCCGCCGGTAACGGGTTTTACACATTAAAGCATACTCCTGAATTGAAGGAATTGCCGGGAGCCACTCCGGCCGGCAGAACGGTTTATTTTTGTTTGTCTACAGAGGTGAGTTGCGAATACATTATTAAAGGCAAACAATACAAAAATCATCACCTCATCTATGCACCCGACTTCGAAACTGCGCGTCTTGTTAACAAAGCGCTGAGTCCGTATGGCGATCTGTCGCTGGACGGCAGGCCTACCCTACACCTGCAGGCACATGAATTACTGAAGATCGTATTGGCGGTGTCACCCCATGTGCGTTTTATCCCGGCACATATCTGGACCCCGTGGTATTCGGCGCTGGGCGGTATGAACGGGCACGACTCCCTGCAGGATTGCTTTAAGGATGTTACGGGTGAATTGTTTGCGGTAGAAACCAGCCTGTCTGCCGATCCGCGTATGTGCCGCAGGTACACGGAGCTTGACCATCTTACATTGGTCTCTAATTCGGATGCCCATTCTGCATGGAAGCTCGGGCGCGAAGTAAACCTCTTTAATGCCGAACTGGGTTACGATGCCCTATTCCATGCGATTAAAACAAAGCAGGGCTTTTCCGGCACCTGGGAGTATTACCCGCAGCGTGGTAAGTATTATAACGACGGGCACAGGAACTGTAAAATTTCGGTAAGCGCAAAAGAAGCAAATGCCGGCATTTGTCCCGTGTGTAGCAGACCCTTAACCATTGGCGTGGCGCACAGGGTAGAGCAGCTTTCCAACCGCACGGAGCCGGAAACAGAAGGCAATTTTCAATCTTTCCAATATGTACTGCCCTTACCGGAAATACTGGGCGAGATCATGGGCTTTAGTGAAACCAGCAAAGCGGTTGAAAAGAAATACGCACAGGCAATCTCTTATTTCGGAAATGAGTTCGATTTGTTAATGCATACACCTGTTGAAGATATCCGCCGGTTTCATCCCACGCTCGCCATTGCCATAGAGCGGCTTCGCAAGGATGAAAAACGTTTCACCCCGGGATATGACGGCGAGCATGGCCGGATCTGGTTCTTTAACGAGGGTGAGCTGAAAAGAAAACCGGAGCAGGCAACGTTGTTTTGATGCCGGTCGCACATCTGCCAAACGCAATGTTATGCGTTCGTACCTGTTATCAGCACTCATTAATTTTTATTTTTTCAACAACTCCTCTAAGAAGTTTTTTCCGTTTTCATTGTCCGGATTTAGTTTAACAGATTTACGATACATAAAAATAGCTTCATTTTTCTTTCCTGTTTTTGCCAATGCCTCGCCATAGCTATCATAACTATTAAAGCTATTGGGAAATAATAAGATGTTTTGTTTCAAGACTTCTAAAGCAAGTTCACTATGTCCGTTGAATGTCGCCGCATAAAGAAGCTGCAAGCCTAAATCATTCATATCCTCTTCATTTAGATAATAATGAGAAGTATCGTCTTTCAATTCCTGAAATTTGATAAAGGCGATGTCAACTCCTTTCTCAACTAAAGTACTACCGTAAATTTTCGTCAACGATTGTTTTGAAATAGATACAGGCTTGTTGTTAAGAATATTCATTGCATTTAAACCATTTTGATGAAGGCTTCTGTTAAATGTGTTATCAAAGAGAATAACCGTTTGTTTTTTGTCAATGTTTCGCACTAAAATGCTCAACGCACCGGGAACACCCCCTGTATGCCCGACAATTTTTCCTTTTGAACTGTCTGATGCAATAAACCAGCCTAAGCCATAAGATGCTTTTTCTCCTCCAAAAACCGTTTGCGTTAGTTGTCCATTATTTAATTTGTTAGGTGCGAATGCTTCATTCAACGATGCTTGTTTAATTAATCTTCCTGTGTAAAGCGCCTGGTCAAATTTCAACATATCGCCGGTAGTTGATATAATATTGCCATTACCAACGAAGCCACTTAAACTCAACATTCTTACCCTGTATCTTTTTATGCTATCAACGTTTTCTAATTCGGTAGAAAAAAGAAAAGGGTAATCATAATCAACTACGCGATTTTTGTTTTCCATTTGTGTAATGTCATTTTGAAAATAGGTACTTGTCATTTTTGCGGGACTAAAGATGTTTTTTTGTAAATATTCTTGAAAAGTAAGACCGGAAACTTTTTCTACAAGTAATGCTAATAAAATGTAATTAGCATTAGTGTACTGATATTTGTCATTTGGCTTAAAGGCTAAAGGCTGGTTTATTTTTTTTAAGGTGGGCAAAAAGTCCTTATTTGTAAAAACTTTATTTGGATTCTCTTTTACCTGTTGCCTGAAAATTTCTATTTCGGGTAAGCCGGATGTATGGGTAAGCAAATGCCGGATAGTAATTTCAATATAGGGGAAATCCGGGAAATATTTAGCTACAAAGTCATCTAATCTTAATTTTCCCTTTTCCTTAAGTTGTAAAATGGCGGTTGATGTAAATATTTTTGAAACCGAAGCCAGAGAAAAACCTGAGTATTCATTATTAGGCATCCTGGTTTTAAAATTTGAATAACCAAATGACTTTTGATAAACCGGTTGTCCGTTTTCCGCAACAAGAACATTCCCGTTTATCTGCCCATAAGTATGAAGCGAATTAAAGAAACTGTCTAATTTTTGGGCATTGGTTTGGGCATATGCTATTGTGCCAATAAGTAAAAAAAGGAACAGAAATGTCAGTTTCATATTAAAATTTATTTAAGCTATTAATTTGAGCCCCAAAACTACCTACTACTTAGAGTCTTATTTCTATAGAAAACCTTTTGTTTAGCTATAGATATCTCAAAAGCTTTCCTTATTCAGTAGTTTCGCTAAAAATTGCTATGGAGCGTATTTTTTTTGTCTTAAATAATTGTTTTTTGGTTGATGGTTCGGTCAACCTCCTCACTAATCTTGAAACTGGATTGCAGACTAAGCTGGAACCCAGGTTAATAGAAATATTAGACATTCTTGTAAAAAATGAAGGAAAACTGGTTAGCAGAGAAATGCTCATTTCGAAAATATGGAACAATTATGGAGGTGCAGATGATGGTCTAAATCAAGGAATTTCAATTCTGCGAAAATCGCTTGCCGACACCAATAAACAAATAATTGAAACCGTTCCAAAGAAAGGTTATATACTTCACGCTACCGTTACCAATGATCTAAATGTTAAAGAAGAGTGGCCTCAAAGTGAAAAAGCTATAAAAAAGCAACCGGTTTTTTTAGCAATATTTTTAGGGGGTGCATTTATTTTGATATTCCTGTTTCTGTTTAATTTAGGAAAAAACAAAATCTCCGATAGATTAGAAAAGCAACCAGATTTTCTTTTAAAATCAGGTTCTACAGTATCAAAAAATTGGCATGGAAAAAATTACAAACTTGCATTTGGCAAAGACGAAAAAATTATTCTTTTTGAGAACAACATTCAAATAGCAGACAGTAATCTTATAAACTATGAAATAGTTATTCAAGAACTTAAAGACAAACTTACTAGTGAACAAGATGCAAATAGATAATGGTGTGATTATTTAAGATCATCCCCAAAATATGGAAGTTGTTCCACTATAATGTTATATTAATGTTGCATTGTTTTGTAATAAAGGGTATACTCCTATAAGCTGATCACCGTTCAAATGCTTTATAAGCTGGTCATCCGTAAGCGGTAAATATTTTTTGTCAGTGTATGATTGAAAAGTACCACCTTTCATCTTATGGGCCTTGTATCGGTAAGGGTCATACAAATAAGCAGGCATATACCCGCTCTTTCCTTCCCCGCCCGGAGAACCGGTGGGTATTTCCCAACGAGTTGCAAATACGTCTTCCCGGCCTTTGAAAAGGGAGCGGAATAGCTGTAACCTTCTATCAATGGCTGGTTCCGGCAAATCGGTAATTCGTTTTTAACCTTTCTACTTTTATTCGTTTAAAAGAAACCGAAAGCCAATTCATCAAAGGCTTAACCTGGCACATATCAGATCATCACAACATCAGCTTCTTTTAGCAATAAAAACACGGTGTTAACAGCGGCGATTGTTTTGTTCAGCGACTGGCTGTCGCTGTGAAACTGCGCTCTTTCCGCCATTCCGTAATAACCCAAAGCGATCATGGCGGCGCCAAATGTGATCAGCTCCAGGTAAATGACGATCCAGATCAGAATGCCGCCGGGGGGATAAAAGATGGATTTGTAATTTATTTCCACTCCAACAGTTTTACTGGTATTTAATTTTCTCGTACAGCTTTGCCAGCGATTGCAGCAATGCTTCGGGCGATGTCAGTATCTGGTAATGATGTTGCCCGAACATTTGCGGCAGATAATATTTGGCCTGTGCTTCAATAGCCAACGCATAGGAGTTGATCCTGCGTTCGTTCAACTCCCTCAATGCCTGCTTGATATCCTGTATGCCGTGCTGTCCTTCGTATTTATCGTAATCATTGGGCTTGCCATCGGATAATACAATGATCCATTTGTTCCTGGCGGGCTGCCTGTCCATACGTGCCCCCGCGTGACGCAGGGCCGGGCCGATCCTGGTATACCCGCCGGGCTCTGCCGCACCGATCCGTAATTTGGCTGTGTCCCAGCTTTCGTTAAAATCTTTCAGCGTAAGGTAAGTGGTATAGTTCCTGGTTTTGGAATAGAATCCGTCAATGGCAAAATCAATATCAAATTCATGCAGTATTTCACTAAACAAAATTGATACTTCCTTTTCCACATCTATCACGCGGTTCCCGGCAGCATAGCCGTCGCTTGACAGGCTGATATCGAGTAAGACCAGTATTGCGATATCCTTTTCTTTTTTCCGTTGGGAAAAATAGATCCTTTCATCGGGCGATACCCCGGAATGAATGTCGGTATACATGTCCGTGAGCGCATCCAGGTCAAATGTTTCGCCCTGCAATTGCCTTCTCTGCTGCAACAGCCTGTTATTCACACTGGTCAGCATTTTCCGCAAACCATTTAAAACAGTTTTATACTTTGCGATGGTATGATTGTAATAAGATGCCTGCGTTGTTAGCTGCGTTTTAGGGTACACTTTGCAGAAGCCGGGCAGGTAAGCCCGTTTTTTAAAATCCCATTCATCGTATTTCAGGTGAAAGCCTTTTTCATCCACTTCGGCACTCTCCGCAAGAGATGTGTTCTCTACAAAATCCGCCTGGTAAACAGAGTGCACCGTATTATCAACCCTTACCGTAAACCGCATGTCCATTCCCTCCAGGGCTTCCTGGTGACTTTCCAGCTCATCTTTCCCGTCAAAGTCCCGCCAGTTACCGTTAAACGACTCGGCTGTTTCTATTTTTTCAAAGCTGTGCATCAGCACATAGTCTTCCTGCTGCTTTTTATCAATGGTCAACGATGCTATTTCCTCCACTGCTTTTGCCTGCAAGGTCGTTTTGGCTTCTATTTTGTTTTGAAGCGTGGGAGTAGTATCGTCAAAGTTTTTCAGGTTGTCTGTATGCTCTACGCCGGAAGCATTTTTCATCCATTTGCCATACAGCCAACTGTAGTCCGGGGTTGCATCTTTTTTATGGAGCGGCAACCGGGGTATTGCTGCTGAATGCCATTCCTGCAGGGAAGGATATTCCGTGAACATTTTTTTCAATACCAGCGGGGCCGTTTCTTTTGCTTTCTGTAAAGATTGCTCAGAAGTATATGCTTCCTCCTGCCAGTTGAGGTGCAGTTGTTGCTGAATGCATAAATAAACCGTTCTGAAAATATAGAATCGCAGGTTTTCTTCTTTACTGCGGAAGAGGGAGCAATGAGCGGGAAGGAAAAAATTACGATCCTTATACCCGCCTTCCCTTTCGGCGGGAAAAATGTCGACAGGTGCGGCACAAATTGCCCGTGCGAGCAAGGTCAGCCTGGGCTTGATATCCGACAGGCTTACCTGGCGGCTTAATACATCGGCATTGTTAAGTCGTCTTTTCTTAAAATATTTTAAAACCTTCGCGTATAGCAGCTCATCTAATTCTACACCCATTACTCCCGTTTTATATCATCAGATCGCAGAGGTCTTTTAAAGCCCGGATGGTTTCCTCCTCATCCGTTAAAGGCTCCACTACCGCTACGTGCACCGCCAGGCGTTTGGGCAAACCGCTATGGATCAGTTTGGCCGCATCTACCAGCAACCTGGTGGAAACGGTTTCCGTCAGTCCCAGCTCGGTAAGGTTCCTGATCTTATTACCGATGGCAACCAGCTTTTGGGCTACCTCTTTTTGCACACCTGTTTCGGCTACCAGTATTTCCGCTTCCACTTTCGGTGGCGGATAACCGAAAGACAAGGCCACAAAACGTTGCCGGGTGGAAGGCTTCAGCTCTTTAAACCCTTTTTGATACCCGGGGTTGAAGGAGGCTACCAGCAAAAAATCGGGGTGCGCCCGGACAGTCTCTCCCAATTTATCAATAAAAAGCTCCCTGCGGTGATCGGTAAGCGAATGAATGGCGACGATCACATCGGGGCGGGCTTCTGCTATTTCATCGAGGTATAAAATATATCCATGTTTAACAGCCATTGTAAGCGGCCCGTCTATCCAGATGGTTTCAGCGCCTTTGATAATAAACCGTCCGATGAGGTCGGTAGAGGAGGTTTCCTCGTGACAGCTTACCGTTATCAGCTTTTTGTCGAGCTCATTAGCCATATATTCCACAAAGCGGGATTTGCCCGACCCGGTGGGGCCTTTGAGCAATAAGGGTAGCTTCAATTCATTTACATGGTTAAAAACTTCTACCTCCGTGCCGATGGCTTTATAAAAAACAGTATGTTCTGCTACTATCATATTGATCTGTTTATTTTAAAAAAAACCGGAACCGAATGTAGGCTGAAGAACTTCCGGCTCCGGTAGTTATTGATATTAGCTGCCATGTTAAGATCAATAACTTTTTACCTCCAACGCTTCATCTGTAGGTCTTCCATATTTAATAAATTCCAGTATATACAGCAGGATGCCTGTAGCAAAAAGAGTAGCGCAGAGCAGCAATACCACAAAGTGAATGCTGATCTCGTTCTGCACTTCCATGAACTCCATTTTCATTTTACGTTCCATATACACCTGCGCAACGCCTGCCACGCCAAATGCCACCGTCATGCCCAGCATGCCGATATTAGAAAGCCAGAAGGCCATATGACCGCTCGTTTTATCATAACGTTTCCTGCCGGTTACATTGGGTAAAGCATAACTTATGATGGCCAACACAATCATGGCGTATGCACCCCAAAAAGCATAGTGACCATGCATAGCAGTTACCAGTGTGCCGTGCGTGTAAATATTGGTTTGCGGCAGCGTATGCGCAAAACCCAGCAAACCGGCGCCGATAAAGGAAACAATGGAAGCGCCGATGGTCCAGAACAGTGCTATCTTATTGGGATGGGATTTCTCTCCTTTGCGATACATATATACCGCGAATAACGCCATACCTAAAAAAGCCAGGGGTTCCAGGGCAGAAAAGATCCCGCCGACGATCAGCCATATCTTATTCACGCCTATATAATAATAGTGGTGCCCTGTGCCCAGCAGGCCAGACAGGAACGTTAAGCCTACGATTACATACAACCATTTTTCTATCACTTCACGGTCTACCCCGGTCAGCTTGATCAGTAAGTAAGAGAGGATGCCACCCATGATCAGCTCCCACACGCCTTCTACCCACAGGTGCACCACCCACCAGCGGAAAAAGGAATCCATCACCTGGCTGTCGAACCAGATCATGCCGGGCAGGTAAAGCAGGGCCGCGAATACCAGTCCCATCGTTAACACCAGGGCGGTAGTGGTTTTTCTTTTCCCTTTAAAAAGCGTGGCTAAAATGAGCCCGAGGAACAGCAGCACATTTACTACCACCAGGTAATCCAGCTCTCTCGGGATCTCGAGGAATTTTCTTCCTTCCCAATGATTAAAATGATACCCGACAATTGCCGCCACGCCCACCAATGCAAGCGATATCAGCTGTACATAGGCCAGCTTTACACTCACCAGCTCCCGCTGCGCTTCTTCCGGGATAATATAATAGGCAGCGCCCATAAAGCCGGTAAGCAGCCACACCACCAGTAAATTGGTATGTACCGCTCTTGCCGTATTAAAAGGAATAACATTGTGAAGGCCATCCCACCCAATGCGGGCAAAGCCCATGATAAAGCCATACACGATTTGCAGGGCAAACAATAGCATACACAATCCAAAGAACCAGTACGCTACTTTTTGTGATTTGTATTTCATATTTTTAAAAGATTGAGATTATTCTTTGTCTTTTGCCAACGGTGAAACAACACGTTCAAAGCCATTGAGGTCAATATTGCCGATCCATTTGAGATAGGCGATAACGGCTTCCGTATCTTCATCGTTCATTTCATATTTCACCATTTTCCGCCCTCTTGGTCCCCAGGGAATAGGCGACTGCAGTACCGCTTTTACGTAGCCTTCCCCCCTTCTTTCTATTACCTTGGTAAGCTCCGGCGCATAGTACCCCCCTTCTCCCAATATGGTATGACAGCCCATACAGTTATTGGCTTCCCATATCTGTTTTCCCCTAATCACATTCGCATCAATCTGATGGTGGTTTGTTTGATCGTTCTTCGGCTGGAACGAGTAAATCGTAAGCCCGATAAATATTAAAAATGTTACTACAGTACCCCCCAGAAAGAAAGCCCTTGCCTGCGATTTAGATAACATAATTGTGAAGTTTAGTTAGTTTATTAAATGGATTGCAACACAGAAAGAACAAAGTAGTTTCCGGGAGCAAAGTAATTGCAGGAAGAACACCAACGGTTATGACCGAAGTCACACAATAAAAAGTAATAATTAACTATTGCGGGATTCTTTGAAAGGATATCTGCGGAGCGGAATTGTTCAGCAAGTCTTTATTAATAACTTGTTCGGTTACCAGCCGCCCGGGAGTGTCTCTTATCAAATTATGTATTCCTGCACAAATACCCCATCATGGAGTTTTAAAGCCCCGGGGTTGTACAATATAAGTTAAAGCATTGACTTACGGTTTAACCGTTACCGCTTTAATTGAATGGGGTTTATTGTCTGCTACAAATAACAACATCATAAATTCTCCTTCTCCGTTTTTAACAGCTTCATTATAATTTTTTAGTGCCTCATTGTATTGCTTCGTAAAATAGCTATTGGTGGAAAGATCTGCCTGGTGCGTATATGATCTCCCTTTTTTTGCCGCGCCGTACAGCTTACTAACCCAGTAACGGGAAAAGTCGCCTGCTGTATATTTATCAAGCGCTGTATTGGGCATTTTCTTACCATCTATCCATATTCCATATACAGCCGCATTTTTAAAGCCTTCAAACTGTTTTTCTGATAATTTCATCCGTTGAGAAGAAGGTTTTGTTGGCTTTACGATGGCTATAGATAAACTGCTTTGTTGCTGAAGGCTCATTTGTTTATATATTTCCTCCAGTTGCTTTTTATCCTCATTTGACATTTTGCCCTTGTAAAACCCTCTAACCTCACCGGTATCACTATTATATTGAGATAATATCCGGCGAAACCGATTAAGTTCTTCTTCCGATACGCCTTCTTCCGTAAAACCAAGCGACCGTTCTTTTAAGTTTATGAATGGCTTTGGAGTTGTATCGTAAGGCAATGCTTTTTTAAGTGTGCCGGATGTTTCGGCTTTTACCATTTCACCAACATTCTGTAGTATTACCTTGTCTGCATCAGTAAAGCTGAATAACAAAACAGCTATCAGTACCCCAACTGATACCATACTTTTTTTAAAGAAGGCTTTAGCGGTTGACGTTTTTTGTGTTATCATTTTTATGCGCTTTTTGGTGATGAGGTAATGAAATGAATGAGAAAATACGTTGAGCTTATTTATTAATGCGGGAGCCGATATCAGCATATATAAATAGTCTTCCTCATTACCAGCCTTTTCCTTACCTTCTTCATCTGCAAGAAACTCGTGGTTCAACTGCATGGTTCTTTTAAACCCATATAAAAAAGGATTGAAAAAGAAGAAGGCAGTTACAGCCTCTATAAAAATAATATCAAGGCTATGCTTTTGGCGTACATGAGCAAATTCATGCGCTAATATAGCCGGATTAATCTGTTGTTTTTGGTATTGCTCTCTGCAAAGAAAAATATACTGCATAAATGAAAAGGGCAACATAGGTTTATCAACCAGTACCAGCTTCACATTCTTATTATGTACAACAGTGGAATGCTTTATCTTATGGAGCAAGTAATAAATATTCCTTATGCTCCTGAATAGCAGGGCAGTAACAATACAAGCGTATAATAGGATAATCCATAATTGAAAAGAAAAAAAGTTGCGGGAAGATGGAGATATTGAGGATGGCTTGTCCGTTTGCTTTGCGTTGCCTGAAGGTTGATTTATATAGCTCCGTTCTATATTTCCCATGGCTTCATTTGCTGTTGAAATCACTTGAACAATTGTATTGTTTTTGGTGCTAACAGGTATAGATATTAACGGTATTGTCAAAGCCAAAACAACAGCAAACAGAAGATATGTTCTCTTAAAAACATGCAATTTTTCTTTTTCCAGGAATATTTTATAAAGCAATAGAAATATTCCCGAGCAAACGACTGATTTAATGATATATGTAATCATTTTTGCTTCTTTTTTATCCGCTGATCAATAAGTTGCCTTAACGCTTCCAGCTCTTTCTTTGATAGCCTTGTTGCATTTGTAAAAAAAGAGGCAAACTGCAAGGCCGAGTTATCAAAATGCTGCTCAATCATCTCATTTACCTGTCTGGAAAAATAATCCTCTCTTTTTACAAGCGGGTAATACTCCCTCGAGTTGCCATAGAGTGTATAACCGATACATTTTTTTTTCTGCATACGGGTTAATAAGGTAGCCAGCGTAGTAGGCGCCGGCTTGGGTTCAGGCAATTCTTCCAGTAATGTCTTGAAAAAAACCTTGCCTTTTTTCCAGATCACCTCCATTATAATTTCTTCAGCTTTACTTAAGCTCATTTCTACAATTTGTTATTATGTTCTATAAATGTAGAACAAAAATATTACAAAGCAAATTTTAATACAAGAATTACCAAATTTTCAGATTAACATTAATATTGCATATGGTTATTGACCCAGTACAAACACACTCACTCCTGTTTCTTTGGCATTCAGCAATATTCCACAATTCCATTGCTGTGTGCAATAAGGCAGCAGGCTGTTAATAAATGGTTTGGCTACCAGGCGCTGGGGGGTACTTATAATAATCGTTACTTTATTGTGCAGGAAATATTCAAGTACAGCCAGCAACTTATCAAATACTGCCGGTTCATAATTTACATCGCTTAATAATAAAACACCCGGTAAAGAAGCCTGCATCGCATCTTTCCAATCCATTACGACAGCATGGGTGTTCTTCAATTGTAAATGTGCGATAGATTGCTGCATACACGCTACCGCCTGTTCTTCCCTATCGGTAATGATTACCTGTTTTGCCGTGCCGGCTGCATATAAACCCGGTAAGCCTAACCCTGCCGCCAGTTCCAGTATGTTCTTCCCCTCAATATATTGCGGATGCTCCTGCAGAAAATTGCATAAACCGATTGACGCCGGCCATACCTGCGCCCAGTAAGCAGCGCCTTTATTATTGCTGTATATTTTTTGTACAGCTTCTGCATCGGGAATATATATTTCCAGTGAAGTATTGGCAATAGGAAATGTTTGGAGGTGGAGAGGAAGTGACATGGGTGCAAAGATGAGGAGTTAGTACTAATAGTTATTCATCTTCCTTTATTCTACGCATTTCCATCATAGCCAGCTTATCTGCACCAGACTTTAAGCCTTTGTTCGCATTCTGCTATAGGGAGTCTTTTATTTATTGAAATTAATTCCTTCAAAAATGAACATGCATCTGCAGGCGACAGTATACCATGATCCACTAATTGATCTATTAACCAGAATATACCATGAACTGTTATTTGTTTTGATGTGGCATCAATTCTCAAAGGTTTATCACCTGATAGTAAGATCGCTTCTTTTTGCCGGGCATAAAAAACCGCTGACCAATCCTGTTCTGACAACCGCGTATCTTCCCGGCTCAGCGCCCGGATTTCTATCAGTTCAACTGCCGAAATGCTGATCACCGTAAACTTACCCGAATTAATATGCGGTTGGATCAGTGCAACTTGTTCCTCATATAATTCAGCAAGAATGATCTCTGTAGTTGTAAATTCATATTACAGCGCCAGGCAATGATCAAACAATCCTGTCTTAACAAGGTCTATCAGGATGTTCGCATCTTGTATGGCAATTCTTTTCATCATTAGCAACACTGCTTTTTAAGCATTGGCATCTAATTGCTCCCTGAATGTCGCCAGTTTTACGCCCGCAAGATTGGCAGCTTTGCTCAGGCTTACCATTTCTTCAGCAGCCAATCTGAAAACAAGATGCTCAAAACGATAACTTTTTTCCTTACCAGCGAAATTACCTAATCCTTCCTCTTTTTTATTGGCTGCTATTGATTTCCAGAACCGGGCTGCTGCATTTTTACTTATTATGCCTTTCAATTGAGCCCGCATCATAATAGCCTGTACAGAAATACCAAATTGCTCCTTAATACTCACCAGTTCGCCCATAGCAATATTGTTCCTGGTAGTGCCTATCAGTTTTTCCAGGCAATCATCCGGCAGCAATAACGCCCCTGCAAATGCATGACAAATTCTCTCTTTATCCGCTCCCTTCTCAATATTAAGCACAAGATGACCGAGCTCATGCAAAGCAGTAAAACGCTTTCTTTCCACACTATAATTTTTATTGATAACCACCACCGGAATATCGCCTACAAAAGTACTCAACCCGTCAAACGCATCAGGCGCATCCATTTCAATTACTCTTACCTCATTGTTTTCCAGCATTTCTATTACATTCGGTATAGGGTCAAATCCCAGGTTCCAGTCTTTGATGAGCTTTAAGGCTGCTTTTTCTACCTGTTCAACTTCCGCTATCTGTATATTTTTTACAGGATTACTAAACCTGCTTTTGATGTCCAGTAATCGCTCTACTTCCAGGTATCGTTCCAGGTGGTCTTTTACTTTTTCTTTAATGCTCTCAATCTGTTTTACAGACAATGCTGAACTTTTCCGGAATTCTACAGCACCAAGCTGTACAGGGTCACGAAGGAAATAATCCGGTTTTACATCCAGGGCTTTCGCCAGGGCTATCAATACTTCACCGGTAGGTTTCATGATACCCTGCTCGTATTTATTCAATGCCTGCTTGCTGATAGTAACTGCAGTATTGTTGGACAGGTCCTGGAGCGACCAGCCCTTCATTTTTCGGGCAGATTTGAGACGTTCGGCGAATGCTTCCATAACAGTGGTTTTTAAGCAGAAAGAGAAAGTTGACAAAATTATAAAATATTTTTGTTTTGTCAACCTAATTAGTAAATTTGTGACAGTTATTTGATAAGCGGTAAATAAGAGACCGTGGCACCGGAACAGCGCCACGGCTATTAAGGAATAATACTTTGGGGAAAACGCTTATTCTGTTTCCTGCTTCTGGTATTCTTAAATTATCGCATATCTCTGACCATTCGGGTATTGCGATACGTATGCATAGTAAAACATATCTTTATCCAAACTTCCCTTTATGCACGTGCTCGTCAAATGCCTTCTCTTCCTGTTGTTGGGCTGTACCATTCATCCTGCCAATGCACAGCCCATCCCCGATTCGGTGGCGCAGCGTATTGACAAAATTTTCAGCCAGTGGAACAATACCAGTACTCCGGGCGTTGCCATTGGCGTGGTGCGGAATGATTCGCTGATCTATGCCAAAGGGTATGGTATGTCTAACCTGGAGTATGGCGTTCCCATAACACCGGAAACCGTTTTTCACATGGCGTCGGTATCGAAACAGTTCGCTGCATACAGCGTTGTGCTGCTGGCAAGCCAGGGTAAACTGAAGCTGGACGATGATGTGCGCCAATACCTGCCCTGGTTCCCCGACCTGAAAGTAAAGATCACGATCCGGCATTTGCTGAACCATACCAGCGGCATTCGCGACCAGTGGCAACTGCTGGCTATTTCGGGTACAAGGCTGGATGATGTGATCACACAAGAACACATTGTAAAAATTTTAAGCAAACAGCAGGCACTGAATTTTAAGCCGGGAGAGAAATATTTTTATAGCAATAGCGGGTATACCATGCTGGCGGAGATCGTACAATTGGTTACGGGCAAAACCCTGCGGCAGTTTACCGACTCGGCCATTTTTAAACCGCTGGGCATGCGCAGCACACATTTCCACGACGATTATACGGAAATTGAAAAGAACCGCGCTTATTCCTATTACCGCAAAAGCCTTTTTACATTCAGCAATAGTATATTGAGCTATTCGGTTGCGGGCGCCACGAGTTTGTTTACCAACATCAACGACCTGGCTAAATGGGCTACGAATTTTTACAAACCCGTGGCAGGAACGGCGGCAGATATACAGCAACTGGTGCAGAACGGCAGGCTGAACGATGGCACAGAGATCGGTTATGCATTGGGTATAGTAAATGACAGGTACAAGGGTTACCGGCAATACTCGCATTCGGGCGGCGACGCTGGGTTCAGGACTTATTTCACGGTATTTCCCGAACTGAAAATGGGCTTCATGGTGTTCAGCAACCTTGGTGAAGTGAACACCTACGAAAAGGCCTATCAACTGGTGGATATTTTTATCACCGATACTACTACTGAAAAGCCCGTCACCAATACACTGTTAGACAGCAGCAAAGCAATCATAGCCGATACGGCGAAGGTCAAAAAATGGACAGGCGATTTTGTATCGGATGAAGGAGTTTTGTTCAGCTTCGCTTTGAAAAATAACAAGCTGTACTGGCAACGATATGGTAATTCGGACCTGCTATATCCTATAACAAACGACAGCTTTGCAGTGGCGGGATCACCGGAAGTACAGTTTGCATTTAAAACAGCAGCGGATAAACGCATTTCGGTTCTCCAAACCTGGCCGGGTAATAAGCGGGTACTCGACATATATACAGCCGACACATCGTTCACCGATCAGCAGTTGCAGGCGTATGCAGGGGTATATCATTGTCCCGAGCTGGATGTGAAATATTCCATTGAAGTAAAGAATCGTGCGCTGGTGCTGACCCACAACAAATACAGCGACAGCAAGCTGAAGCTGACAGGCAGGGAACACCTGTTCACCGACCACTGGTGGATGCGACATTTGAAAATGATCACCGATAAAAAGAAAAAGATCATTGGCTTTGAGGTGAACGACGGCAGGGTAATGTACCTGAGGTTTAATAAACTATAGCGGTCAGCCGTCAGCAATAAGCTGTCAGCTATAGGCTGTGGGCTGTGAGTTAGGTGTCGGTTGCGAAAATTTATACTTTTTTCACTGGTAATAAATAGGCTCCGCTAAAAACATTTCCTATCGAAAAAAAATTTATCTTAAACGCCTCAAAACTTATGAGTTTATTTACGGGAACTCCTCTTAGAAATAACAATGGATTTAAATCATAGAAAAAGCAATGATACAAATTAAAACGGGCTTACAGGCACCTGACTTAACTGCGAAACTGAAAAGATTCTGGGATATCTCTGCCAAAAAGATCTTTCTTATTGAAAAAAACTACGACCACAGCAAAGGCTCCCCGGTATTTACAGCCGCGGGAAAATATACTACAAGGGGCTGGACGGAATGGACGCAGGGCTTTGAATACGGCGCCGCTATTTTGCAATACGATGCAACCGGCGATAAAGCATCGCTTGAAACAGGGCGAAAGCACACCGTTGAAGTGATGGCGCCGCATATCAGCCATATCGGCGTACACGATCACGGGTTTAATAATGTGAGCACCTACGGCAACCTGCTGCGCCTGATGCACGAAGGAAAGATTCCCTATAATGAATGGGAAAAACAATTTTATATACTGGCATTAAAAATTACAGGAGCTGTACAAGCCAGCCGCTGGACGGGTATTAAAGACGGCGGCTTTATTCATTCCTTCAACGGCCCGCATTCGTTGTTTGTAGATACCATCCGATCCGTGCGTGCGCTTATTGTTTCGCATAGCCTCGGGCATTTTTTGCAGGCGGAAGGCGATGTAAAGATCAACCTGCTGGAACGGGCGGTACAGCACCTTGCAGCCACTGCAAAGTATTCCGTTTTTTATAATGAAGGCCGCGATATATATGATGCATGGGGCCGCACGGCGCATGAGTCGGTGTTTAATGTGAAAGATGGCAATTTCCGTTGTCCCAACTCGCAGCAGGGCTATACCGGTTTCAGCACCTGGACAAGAGGATTGGCCTGGGCAATGTGCGGCTTTGCAGAGCAACTGGAATGGTTTGATCGCCTGCCGGATGATGCTGCCATTCCCGGAGGAAAAAAGGCTGTAACGGATATGATGCTGAAAGCGGCAAAAGCCACCTGCGATTTTTATATTGAACATACACCTGCTGACGGTATACCTTACTGGGATACCGGGGCGCCGCAACTGCACCGGCTTGGAGATTATCTCAACAGGCCCGCTGATCCCTATAATGATTTTGAGCCGGTAGACAGTTCTGCAGCAGCCATTGCATCGCAGGGACTGTTGCGGCTGGGCTGGTTCTTGCAGCAGAAAGGAGATAAAGAGAACGGGGATCGCTACCGGCAGGCAGGGCTAACGGTATTGGATACCCTGCTCGACGAGCCATACCTGAGCACAAAGGAAGATCACGAAGGGCTGATACTGCATTCTATCTATCATCGCCCCAATGGCTGGGACTATGTACCTGAAGGCAGTAAAATACCCAACGGGGAATCGAGCATGTGGGGTGATTATCATGCGAGAGAAGCGGCATTATACCTGCAGCGTATTATCAACAACGAAACCTATTATACTTTCTTCAATATTCAATAGCTGCAAGATTGCTACGGAATATTAAAACAACAACAATGAGCATAGCGCCATATACAGACCTCTCCCGTTTATGCATACACACCATCACCACCAAACCCTGGAACATTGAAACCGCAGCCCGCAGGTTCGCGGCAGCAGGCGTAAAAGGCATTACTGTCTGGCGCGACGCTTTGGAGGGTCGTGATATACGGCAAACCGGCAATATGCTGAGGGATGAAGGGCTAAGCGTAGTATCACTTTGCAGGGGTGGGTTCTTTCCAAACGCGGACAAAAACAAAAGGCAGCTTGCTATTGATGACAACAGGAAAGCGATAGAAGACGCCGCAGCATTGGGAACATCATTGATCGTGCTGGTTTGCGGCGCCGACCCAGTGCAAAGCCTGGAAGATTCAAGAAAACAGATACAGGATGGCATTCAAGCCGTACTGCCTGAAGCATCCGCTGCAGGTGTAAGGCTTGCGATTGAACCCCTGCACCCGATGTATGCTGATACACGCTCT
This sequence comes from Chitinophagaceae bacterium, assembly GCA_019638615.1. Taxonomy (GTDB): domain Bacteria; phylum Bacteroidota; class Bacteroidia; order Chitinophagales; family Chitinophagaceae; genus Agriterribacter. The sequence goes on from JAHBTL010000028.1 coordinate 56,130, forward strand.
GCCATCAATACTTTAGCCCAGGCAAATGATATGGCAGAAGCCATAAGCTCTCCCTGGGTGGGAGTAGCCGTAGATGTATATCATCTCTGGTGGGATCCTGCATTGGAGCAGGAGATCAAACGCTGCGGAGAAAATGATCACCTGTTTGCGTTTCATGTCTGCGACTGGAAATCGCCTACCACAGATATGTTGCTCGACCGGGGATTGATGGGTGAAGGGTGTATCCCTGTCCGTAAAATCCGCTCGTGGGTGGAAGCCACGGGGTTTAATGGCTTTAATGAAGTGGAAATATTTTCAACGCAATACTGGAAAGAAGATCAACAGGTATTTTTAGAAAAAATAATTAAAGCATATAAGGAGCATGTATAGTACGGCGTACGTGCATAACTGTTAGTGCATAATAACAATCACACATAAACAATATATTGATGCAGGAACACAAGATAGGTATCATTATGAACGGCGTTACGGGTCGCATGGGCACCAACCAGCACCTGCTGCGCTCTATTGCAGAGATCATTAAGCAGGGCGGCGTAAAAATAGGCCCGGGCGAAACGATCATGCCCGATCCGGTATTGGTTGGCCGCGATGAAAACAAGCTGCAAAAGCTTTGTGCATTATCTGGCGTAAGCAAAATGACCACTAAGCTCGATGAAGTAATGGGTGATCCTTATTATACCATTTATTTTGATGCACAAACCACTACAAGGCGCGCCGATGCCATACGCAAGGCTGTGGCAGCAGGTAAACATATCTATTGCGAAAAGCCTATTGCTATAGATACCAGGGAAGCGATGGAGCTTTACAAATTATGTAAAGATGCCGGTGTTAAAAACGGGGTGGTGCAGGATAAGCTCTGGCTGCCGGGCATCCTCAAATTAAAACGCCTGATACAGCTGGGCTTTTTTGGCAGGATATTATCTGTGCGCGGTGAGTTTGGCTATTGGGTTTTTGAAGGAGATTCCATCCCGGCGCAACGCCCTTCATGGAACTATCGCAAAGAAGACGGCGGGGGAATCATCATTGATATGCTCTGCCACTGGCGCTATGTGCTCGATAATGTATTTGGAAAGGTAAAGGCAGTATCCTGTCTTGGCGCTACGCATATACCGGAAAGAACAGATGAGCAGGGTAAGCCCTATCATTGTACTGCCGATGACGCCGCTTATGCTACGTTTGAGCTGGAGAATGGGATCATCGCGCATTTCAATTCTTCGTGGACGGTGAGGGTAAGAAGAGACGACCTGCTGACATTGCAGGTTGATGGCACCAAAGGCTCTGCTGTTGCGGGTTTGCGGGAATGTTATATACAGCATTACGGCAATACACCCAAGCCGGTCTGGAACCCTGATATAACCCAACCCATTAATTTCTTTGAAGGCTGGAGCAAAGTACCTGAGCAGGAACAATATGACAATGCTTTTAAAGTACAATGGGAACTGTTTCTGAAACATGTTGTAAAAGGCGATTCGTTTCCCTGGGATTTATATGAGGGCGTAAAAGGTGTGCAACTGGCAGAAAAGGGACTGGAGAGCTGGGAAAAGAGGTGTTGGGTAGATTTGAAGGAGGAGGGTATAGGGTAAAAGGAGAAGGGTAGAAGGTAAAGGGTGAGGGGTTAAAGATGGAGCGTAGGAGGTGGGAGGTGAATGCACATGATTATCGTTTGATTTTTTGCATTCCACTTTTTACGAAATAAAAACAATAAACAAAGATGAAAAGAGTAGCATTGATCACCGGTGGAACAAGGGGGATAGGTTTTGGTATTGCCACGCAATTGGCAAAGGAAGGCTTCAACCTTGCTGTGAATGGAACGCGGCCGGAGGAAGCGGTACAAACTGCGGTTGAGGAACTGAAAGCATTGGGCGCGGAGGTGATGTACTGCAGGGGCAGCATTGCATCCTCAGCCGACAGGAAGAATATGATCAGCAATATCAGGAAGCATTACGACGCTTTGCATATACTGGTAAACAATGCAGGGATCGCCCCGCGTGAACGTAAGGATATTCTTGAAGCTACCGAAGAAAGCTATGATGAAGTGATGACGACAAACCTTAAAGGTTGTTATTTTCTTACGCAACTGGCTGCCAACTGGATGATTGAACAAAAGCAAAAAGACACGGGCTTTAGCGGCTGCATTATTAATGTGAGCTCAATATCCGCAACAGTAGCTTCGGTAAATCGTGGGGAATATTGTTTATCAAAAGCCGGGCTGAGCATGGCAACGCAGCTATTCGCGGTAAGGCTGGGTGAATTTAATATACCGGTATATGAAGTGCGCCCGGGCGTTATACGCACGGATATGACGGCAGGTGTAAAGGAAAAATATGATAAGCTGATAGGCGAAGGATTATGCGTGCAGCAACGCTGGGGTGAGCCGGCAGATGTAGGCAAAGTGGTTGCCGCGCTTGCAAAGGGTGATTTTTTATACTCAACCGGTCAGGTGGTTATGGTAGATGGAGGCATGACGATACCGAGGCTGTGAAAAGGGGAAAGGTTGAAGGTAAAGGGCAAAAGGTGGCAAGAGTGTCCACATTACTAACGATAATACACAAACGACATTTAATAACAACTATACAATATTGCATATGCAAACAGTTTCCTCCCGGTCTACAGTAAGTCATCTCATGCGGCTACCGGTATTGGTCGCGGCATTGGGTTATATGGTCGATATGTACGACCTGTTCCTTTTCAGCATTGTTCGGGTGCCAAGCCTTGCATCCCTGGGGCTTTCGCAGGAAAAGATCATGGAAGACGGGCTGATGCTGCTGAACCTGCAAATGGCGGGCATGCTGATCGGCGGTATTGTTTGGGGCATTATGGGAGACAGGAGGGGCCGGCTGTCGGTACTGTTCGGCTCTATTTTAATTTATTCGCTGGCTAATATCGGGAATGGGCTGGTGCATTCCGTAGGTGCATATGCCGTGCTGCGTTTTATTGCAGGCTTCGGACTGGCCGGCGAGCTGGGAGCCGGCATCACGCTGGTATCGGAAATTTTACCGGCCAGGATAAGAGGGTATGGGGCAACGTTAGTAGCAACCATGGGTGTGCTCGGCGCATTGCTGGCCTACCTGGTATCTTACATCTTCGACTGGCGCATATCGTATTTTATCGGCGGCGGGTTGGGCCTGCTGTTGCTTATACTACGGTTCCGTGTTTTTGAATCAGGCATTTTTGTACAGCTCAAAGAGCAAAAAGTAAAACGCGGCAATATAAGGATGCTATTCAGCAACCGGAAACGGTTTTTCAAATACCTGAACGGTATCATTATCGGAATGCCAATTTGGTTTGTAGTAGGTGTCCTGATCACTTTCTCTCCTGAATTCAGCACTGCATTAGGCTTAGATAAACCCATCAATGCAGGAAAAGCTGTGATGCTTGCATTTTCCGGGCAGGTAGCAGGCAACCTGGTAAGTGGCTTTTTAAGCCAGTATTTACAAAGCAGGAAAAAAGCCATACTGGTATTTATACTCCTGTCTGTTTCGCTGGTGCTGGTTTACCTGCTGGCGCCAATCAGCTCTGCTACAATGTTGTATGTGGTATGTGCCTGCCTCGGGTTTTCCAGCGGTTACTGGACGCTGTTCATTACCGTAGCAGCAGAGCTTTTTGGCTCTAACCTGAGGGCAACGGTAGCTACCACCATTCCTAATTTTGTAAGGGCAACGGTTATTCCGCTTACGGCGCTTTTTTTATTGCTGAAGCCTCATTCCGGTATTATTTACAGCGCCTTGATCACAGGACTGATCGCTTACCTGCTGGCATTTATAGCACTGTTCTTTCTGGAAGAAACATTTAAAAAGGAGATGGATTATACGGAAGAAGAAAAATGACTTAGGGTCTTTATTTTAACATGCAAACGGCAAATGTCACATTAAGAATATTACAGCCTGATGATATTGACGGGGCAATGCAGTTATCAATTGACGCAGGCTGGAACCAGACAGCAAATGACTGGCGATTTTTGATTGAGGACTCTCGCAATATTTGTGTAGCTGCCGTACACGATAATAAAATCACAGGTACCACCATTGTACTGGATTACGTCGGAAAGCTTGGCTGGATAGGTATGGTGCTGGTAGATAAGCAATACAGGGGAAAAGGCATCAGCAAATTAATGCTGAACTATGTTTTTCAGCACTATACGGCTGTTACCAAGCTGGATGCTACAGCGTTCGGAGAGCCAGTATACAAGCAGTTTGGATTTTTACCTGAGTATACGATCGCGAGAATGGTAAATGTAATGACTTCAGGCACTCCCGTCAATCATTCCCGGTTATTGCAACAGGCTTCGTCCAAACATATTTCGCAGATCACAGCACTGGATAAAATAGCGTTTGGCATTGAAAGGAAGAAGCTGATAGAATATTACATACAACAGTATCCCCGCAAAGCCTGGGTGCTGGAAGATAACAACCGCCTCGAAGGATTTGCGCTGGGCAGGGATGGATATCGTTATCATCATATCGGTCCGGTAGTAGCTGCCACCCCTGATCAAGCCGTGATACTGATAATACAGGCACTTGAAAAACTCTCCAGCCAACGGGTTGTTATAGATGTGCCATCCGATAAAAAAGAGATGATACAACTGCTCCAAAGCTTAGGATTCAGCGAACAACGCCGGTTCGTGAGAATGTATAAAGAACAAAATCCATTTACCGGTGATACAAGCCGATTATTTGCCATCGCAGGACCAGAATTAGGGTAGTTAGGATTGCATGTGCAGGCAGTGAAACATTTATAGTGTCGTTTAGCCGGTTGTCGTTTTAAGCTGACCTGTATTTCGTCAACAGCTTGTTGACGAAATACACAATAACGAAAATTATTTCCCCTTATGTTTCAATCCCTTTTCAATCTGTTGAATGCTTGGCAGCTTACCTTTCATTTTTGCAGGTATTGATTCTGTTAATTTGTACTCACTAACACCAATAGGTGTACCAATGTTTTTCAGCGAGTATTCAACAATGAGTTTGCCTGCTTTTTTACAAAGCAATAATCCAATAGAAGGTTGATCCTGCGATAGTTTTAATTGAGCATCAACAGCCGCTAAGTAAAAATTCAACTTACCGGCATATTCAGGCTTAAAATGATCCATCTTAAGTTCCACTATAACATAGCAATGCAGCCTGGTATGATAAAACAGCAGGTCAATAAAAAAATCTTCTCCATCGACTACCAGTAACTGCTGCCTGTTGATATAGGCAAATCCGGCTCCGAGTTCAAGAAGAAATTTTACCAACTGATCGGTAAGCGCTGTTTCAAGATCTTTTTCCGTAACTTTTTCTCCCAGTTGCAGGAAATCAAAATGATATGGGTTTTTTAATAACTCGTTAGCCAAATTGCTTTGTACTTTAGGTAAAGTATATTTAAAGTTTGTAAGCGCTTTACCTTTCCGCCGATACAATCCGCTTTCCATCTGGTGCACCAGCACGCTTCGGCTCCAGTTATACTGTGTGGTTTGTCTAATGTAAACAGGGCTTCTTTAACGTCTTTACACTTGGTTATGATCTGCAGGTGATGCCCCCAGGGAATTGTAGTAAGTATAGAAGGAATTGGGTCAACAGGCTGCTGACCTTTTGTGCGAATTGACTTCTTTTTGGGATGTCCTCTCAATTCGTCAACAGCTTGTTGACGAATTGAAAATTCGTAAAAACTCACCCACAACCTTATGTATTTGATATTGGTAAGAGAAAACCCTTTTACATCAGGAAAAGTTTTCTGAAGGTCCTGAGATAACTTTGGTAAGAGTCCTGTTCCCCAGCCGGCATTCTTCTCTTTTTCAAGAACTTCTGCTCCTATATCCCAATAAAGACTTAACAATTCTGCATTTACTTTTAGTGCAACTTTTATTTGTGCAGACCGCACACGAATCTTCAATTGCTTCAGCCATTGTGCATAGCCTTTGGTGAGTTTCATAATTGGTTAATAAAGTGTTCTCAATAATGTTATTGAATGTAAAATAAGAAAAATAAGTAGTTTTTCGCCACGTGCAAATGATAAATCCTGATAAAATTTATCTTATCCAGTCAATGGCTCCGGTAACATTTTGTTTGAACGGATTTTAATCCGTTGAAGTTTTACCTTTGCATCTCAATATTATTTATGTCAATTACCACTCAGGCAGAAATGACCGGAATGAAAAGAATCAGCGAAATAGTGGGCATCACTTTAAAAAAGATGCGCGATCATGCGCGTCCCGGAATGAGCACGAAAGAGCTGGATGATTTTGGTGGAAACATACTGAATAGCTTTGGTGCAAAATCGGCTCCCCGGCTTACCTATGGTTTCCCGGGCTGGACCTGCATCAGCGTAAACAACGAAATCGCTCACGGCATACCTTCTCAAAACAAAATATTGCGGGAAGGGGATATGGTCAATATTGATGTTTCAGCAGAGCTGGATGGATTCTGGTCGGATAACGGAGGCTCCTTTGTTTTAGGCAACGACGTTTATGAGCACCAGCGCCTGGTAGATACTTCCAAAAGAATTTTATACAATGCCATTACGCAGATAAAAGGCGGAGTGAAAATTGCCGATATCGGGCGACTGATAGAAACACAGGCAAAGAAAGCGGGATATAAGGTAATTAAGAATCTTACCGGTCATGGCGTTGGCAGAAGCCTGCACGAGGAACCGCACGAAATTGCCTGCTATTACGACCGGCTCAACCTGAAAAGGTTCAGGAAAAATTCCGTAGTGGCGATCGAAACATTCATTTCCACGCGTTCTACCACAGCGGTGGAGCAAAGCGATGGCTGGACTTTTTTAGGACAGCATGGCGGCTTTACGGCGCAGCATGAACACACAATTGTTGTAACAGATGATCAACCCATTATACTAACAGCCGCCAATAAAATATGGGATTAATTTCTGTATGGGATTAAAATCCCACGCAGATACATGAAATCGAGCCTACAGCTCTTCTCTTTCACCAGAACCGTAGGCTCGGTAACATTTTGTTTGAACGGATTTCAATCCGTTGACATCTCCTTTATGCTTACCGGGACTGTAAGACCTGATGGCAACAGTGGCGAATCTTTTTTATAATGTTTGTATGTAGTAAATGTAAACCTGCCGCTGGTTCTCGCTTTACCCTGCTGCAGCCATTCGGGCCACTGACCGTTCTTTACCCCGTCATCCGGTAACTGTTCATCTCCTATTAAGCGGTTGGACCATAAGTTGACTACTGCTATTTCCAACTGGTTGTCCTTTTCTTTTACAATGCCCGTGATATCCACCTGCCAGGGAGCGGTCCATATCACGCCCAGGTCTTTTCCGTTCAACTTTACCTGTGCCATGTTGTTCACCTCGCCCAAGTCAAGGAAAAGCCGCCGGCCTTTATTATTGATATCTGTTCCGGGAAGGTCAAAGCTTTGCCTGTAAACAGCCGTACCTGAATAGTATTTTATTCCTTCTTCGGGACGGGTTGTCCAGTCCTGCAACTGGTCAAATACTACTTTTTCAGGACCTCCCCATTGAGGATCAAAAGACACTGTCCATGCGCCCTCCAACGTTGCTAGATTGTTATACCCTGGAAAATTCTCTTTAGCAGGAACTGGTGTAGCTTTTGCTCCTTTTCTGAAAACAATAAAAAAGCTTTGGTTCGGCTGAAACTGTAAGGGGATAGCGGTCTGTCCGTCTTGTTGCGTAAATGCGGGCAGTGATCTCATTTCTCCCGTAACAGGATCCCAAAGCTCAGGACTGCCACTATCGCAGCGGAATATGGCATCCGCGTTCAAAGGCTCAGTAGTTTTATTTGCTACAAAATATATATCCCAGCCGGGAGCAGTGCGATGTGTATAGCGCAAATCACCGGCCCATTCAAAATCCTCGGGCACACCCATATTCTTTAATATACCGGCAGTTATACTGTATAGCGGGTAAAGCCCATCCGATTTGGTACTTATGTCGGCGCCCCAGATGATCTTTCCTTTGCCATATATACGCTCTGTATAAGCGGATGGAATTTCCAACGCCCCCCATATGGTACGGGACAGGTTTTTTACCTGCTCATCGCAGCCGGGATATCCTGTCAGTCCGGGTGACTGAACAGGAGGGTTGCCTATTATCACTGCGCCTTCGCGCACTAATTCCCCGATCTTTTCCAGCAGTCTCGGCGTCATTGTTTTCACATCAGGCAACACTAATAGTTTATACATTGCTCCTCCCGGAAATACAACCTGGTTGTCTTTAACACTCGCTATAAGCAATTGCCCTGGTGAGCAACCGTCAAAATTGTATCCTCTCCTGTCGCGCACCGGCTCTTCGCCGCTAAGCGCCGACGAAGGCGGACGGAAAACATGCGGGGCGCCTTCGGGCGACAGATACAATACATCCGCCACCGTTCTTCCCTGCTGCAACATAAACTGGCAGCGTGAAATATAGCGGTGATAATCCGATACCATCGGCCACCAGGTCTGGTTCCTGTCCCAGTGTATACCGTAAGGTCCCATCGTCATACCGGGGTGCAGGCTGTCTGGCAATGACTGGCTTTGAAAAGTATGATATACCAGCCGGTTAATACCGGCAGCAAAAGCCCAGTCGCCCTGCGATTTCATAGAACCGGGATACTGCTTCCATCCTTCATTCTTTTCAGCCGTAAATGCTTCTGCGGGAACAAGCGACTGCCCGTTAACGTGAGCAATGGATACCGCTTCAATACAACTGAATGAAGTATTATAGCCGAAATCCTTGCTCCAGAATTCACACATCGGCACATCCGCCACAGCGCCCAGCTCAAGATCTGCCGTGGGGTTCATATCATAAGGCTCAATAGATAGCCCCAGCCCATGGCGATGAGCATACTTTTTAACCTGCCCTGCATGATATTCCAAAACAAGCTCCTGCGCGGTTTGACGGAGATCCCATAAAAACCGCTCGCTGATCTCTGGATTTTCTACGATCATACCATTATACACGGGATAAAAAGGCTGGGGGTCATACCCTCTTCTTTTCATAAACTCTGCCCGCATATTTTTTGTCCAGTTTTGTGCGCCCATTTCCCAACTGTCCATGTGCAGGAATTTCAGTCCTCCTTCAGATCTCTTAACAGGCTTCCCGATCTTCCTGAATATTCTTCCCGTATATTCATCCAAGTGCGCATTTAAAGCAGCCGTATCCAGCTTATCAGCCTCAAAGCCCAGCCCGGGAAAAGGAGCCGGACGGGTGACAGCACCATTATTACGTGTGCCGAACCGCATGATGATCCAATTGCCCGGTGGCACTTCCCAGTTTACGGTTCCATCGGGCTGAAGCTTATCGGTAAGATCGAGTATGGTATTTTTTGAAACTGCTGCACCGGGGAGCATACTTCCATCATCATCGGGAGACAGGAAAGGTTTTACACCGGCGACCGATGAATACGGCGCACGATAATACAAAGCCTTTTCATCTATATTTTTTATTTTACCCGTATCCGAAAGCTGTGGAAATGCCAGGACAGCTACATCCTCATAAAAATCCTGCCACTGCTTTTTTAAGCCTGGAGTAAATACGCCTTCTCCGAAGAATGGTCTTTTAGGAAGCGGCACAGGAAGCTTTATTTTTTTATTTTCATTTCCCTGTACGGTGATAGCTGACGATACCAAATGCTGCATGGATTGTGCAGGCGCTACCCATGGCCCACCGCTACCCGACCAGCCGGGCCCTATACCCAATGTCATGGCAATGTTCAGTCTCCGGCATTCTTTTTCGGCATGTGCAAATAATTCCAGCCAGCGATCGCTTAAAAAATCAACCTTACCGCGAGGTACGCCTACATTTACTTCAAGAAATATCACATTACCGATACCCGATCTGGACATAGATTCCAGGTCTTTCGTCATCCCTTCTTCCGATAAATTTCCATCCATGAAATACCAGTATACGCCGGGGCGGGCCCAATCCGGCGGATTTACAAAGCCTGCCTTAAGCGCCCCTATCCCGGAAATATCCGTCTGGGCAGGAACCGTTGTTTTTTTGGTACAGCCACTCCACAACAATGCGGCAATCAAAATAAAGAAGGAGTAAAGAAGTGAATGGATCTTTATGAACTCAGCAATTTTGCTACTATGAGGCTTTTGTTGCGTCGCACACTTCAGCGCCTTCTTCATTGTTCGGCAATAATTATAATCGTTCATTACTTTATCTCTTGCTGTATATAAAAATATTTTAACAGTGGCAAAACTCAGGTAAACTCTTTTTCTAAAGATCCCAACTTCTACATCCAGGCTATTGCTGATAGCTGACGGCTGATAGCCCATGGCTCACAGCCTCTCCATCAGCACACCTGCACAGTCTCAACACCCAGCAGTTCGCCCAGCTTTTTGATCTTTGACGCAATATGTCCTATGCCTATCGCACAATGATGCGCAGGGCCCTGTGCATTCCACTCCTCCACAAACCGGCGGGCGCCAATGGGGAACCGATACCGGCTGTTGGTATTGCCGATTTCCAGTATGGGGCCCGGAACAGATTCCGCCTCCGCCACAAGGAACAATAATTTTCCATCCATGGTTTCCACTACCGATAGCAGGGTCACTTTTCCATAGCGTACCGACATTTCTACCGACAGCCCGTTGCCCACCTTGCCATGATATACCCGCAATGGCTTTACTTTTATTTTTCCTTCTGCAATGACCAGGTGCCCCGGACCATCGTGTCCCATCAGCACCACATCATCGTTAAAATCCATGGCATAGTATTCCGTAAACGATCCGCCAACGCCAAAGCTGTCCATGATCTTCATAGCCTGTACATTTTTGATCTCGTACTCTCCTGCTACCGGAACAGCATTGGCGGTGAGCAAGGAATTACCCAATATAACAGAGCTCATGGTATCTTCATTTTCCGGGTTACCTGTCCCTTTGTGATAATAGGCCATGGAACCCAGACGATATTTACAAACCAGTTGATCAAGCGCTACCGAGGTGCGTGCTGCACGCTCCAGCTCAAAAGCGGAGCAATCGGGCTGCACGTCAAATGCTTCTTCAAATACTTTTAGTTTATCCTGTATCTCTTCTGGAGTCACCTGCTGGCGAATGAAGGAAAGCTCATCTACCTCAATAATTTCTATATGCCCGCCCAATACAGCGCAGTGCAGGGTGAAGTTGGAATATATATCCAGCATGCCGCCATAATAATTGCCCATCACACCGAGGTTATTATGGTACATAATATGCGCCACCCTCGCCGCCGCTATCCAGTCTTCTATTTCTTTCCATACTACAGGATCGTCATGTAGCATTCCGGTAACCTGGTAAAAAGGGATGCCCGAACGTTTGAACACGCTGGCGATCTCGGGAACCGGACAGGCGGAGCAATAGGCCAGCCATTCACCGGTCATCCGGGTACGGTCATTCAGTTGATTGAACCATTCGTAATGGATGGCTGCTTCCGGAGAAAGGTTGAGCACGATCACCGGCACTTTAGCGCGCTTCACTACCGGCAGCACGGTAGACGAAAGCGCATAGGTAGTGACATACAGGAATATCAGGTCTACATCTTCCGTACGAAAACGATGCCCCGCGTCAAATGCTTTTTCCGGCGTGTCTATAAGCCCCAGGTTCACCACTTCCGCACCATAGGTTTTTAATCTGCCGGCTACCACATCTACATAACCTTCCAACCGTTTTTGTAATCCTTCAAATTGCTCCCAATATGCTTCCAGCCCAATTCCAAAGAGTCCTATTTTTAATGGAAATTTATTTGCTAACATTTGTTTATGATGATTCTGTACTTAATTAACGGATCATTTTTTTGTGTTCACCTGAAACCGGTATTGGCCTGATCCTACCGATATCACTACAGCTCCATTTTGACGATCCAGGATTTTTATACCATTGCTTCCATTAACAGGTTTGCCGCTTTCTGTAATTTCAGCTATTTGAGATGCCGGGAGATAAATGGTAGCCGTTGTATTAGCCGGTATCTCTATATTTAATTCAAAAGTACCATCTTCTTTCTTCCATTCGGAAGCAATCGCACCGTAAGGAGAAATATAATTTGCCGCGGCATGGATTACATTGCCAACAGGCTCGGGACGTATATCAATCTGTTTGAAGCCAATTGAATGTTCAGCCTGCCGTATTCCGCCCAATCCACTATAAAACCATTCCATTAAATGCCCCAGCATAAAATGATTATTAGATACAAAGCGGTAAGCCTGCCACGATTCGGTAAGCGCCGTTGCCCCATGCGCCAGTTGAAAACCATAGCCCGGTACATCGGAACGGTTGTTCATATCAAAGATAACATCCGAGCGGCCACTTTCCTCTAATACTCTGATCAAATAACGATACCCGATATCTCCCGCTGTAAGACTATTCTTCCGTTCGCGGATATCGGCCACAATATTTTCAACCACAGCCTCCTTATACTGCGGCTCCACCAATCCCATATACACCGCCATTGCATTGGCGGTCTGGCTGCCTGTAGCGTATTGCTTAGTACCTTTATTAAAGAAAGCATTATTGAATGTCGTCCTGATTTTTTCAGCCATTTCTTCGTAATGCCGGGCATCTGCTGATTTATCCAGCAGCTTTGCAACATTACTTAAAATGCTCAGATCGTAATAAAAAATAGCGGTGGCGGTTACGCCCTTGGGGGTCAGTTGTGATTCACCGGGATTTTTAGGGCCGATATCAAACCAATCTCCCAGTCCATGCGATAAAATACCATTCTCAGATTTTTTTTGAAGATAATCAGCATAACGCTGCATCATCGGGTAGGCTTCTTTTAACGCCTGCTCATCGCCATACCATTGATACAAATACCAGGGGAGGATGATACAATTGCTTCCCCACTCGGGAGAATCCCTGAAACCGCTTTCAAAATGAACGTATTCAGGCGCTATATCGGGCACAAGTCCATCCGCGGTTTGCGCGTCTATCATGTCTTTCACTATTTTCCTGCCCAGTCCCGCAATATTGTAATTGTATTTTACGGAAGAACCCATTAAGTGAGCTTCTTCAAGCCATCCTAATTTTTCACGATGTGGGCAGTCTGTAAGCACACTGGCCATATTGCTCCCGATAGCCCAGTCTATAAGTGTGTTGGTACGGTTAAAGAGTTCGTTCGAACAGGAAAATCTACCCACTTTGGCTGCAGCATTTCGAGTATGCAAACTTTCAATTTCCATAATGACTGGCAAGCCTTTCGGGTTGGGTTCTCCGTTGGGAACTGCGCCTTCCACCTGTATATACCGGAAGCCATAATAAGTGAACCGGGGCTGCCAGGCTTCCGGCGTTGCTCCTTTTAAAGTGTAATTGAAGTAAACAGGCGTTCCTACCGCGTCCTGCGTAACCAGCCCGTCATCGGTGATCAGCTCTGCCGGCCGGAACACGATCTGATCCTGCTTTTTGCCTTTCACTTTTATCCTGAATATACCCGAAGCATTTTGACCGAAATCGTATACCCAAACAGATGGTTTGGGCTGCGAGATCTTTTTCACGGAAAATGAATCTGTAATTTTAAGCGGATCCGCGGTTTGAGCGCTCAGTACCGGCGGGCCATCTACAACAAGGGCTGTCTTCCACGACTGATCATTAAAAGAAGGACTGTCCCATCCCGCTTGTTGCAGGTTCGCATTGTAATCCTCGCCGCTGTATATGCTTGAAAAAGTTATTGGACCGGGAGATGCTTTCCAGCTATCATCGCTTATAATATCTTCCGCAGAGCCATCGGTATATTCCAGCGCTATCCTGCAGATCATTTTCGGATAGCCGTACGCTACGGTAATTTTCCGGTAACGCTCGCGGGGCGTATAATAAAACCCATTGCCAAGCATAACGCCCAGCGCGTTCCAGCCTTTCTTTAACTGGCTGGTGATATCGAAGGTTACATACAACGCGTTGTTACTGTATTGCGTCCAGCCGGCGTCAAGAAAATGATCGCCCGTTTTTTTACCATTCACGCTCAAATCAAAATGTCCCAGTCCGGCAACAAAAGCGGTTGCTTTTTTAACCGTTTTCTTTATAACAAATTCCTTCCGGAGCAAAGGCAGGATGTTTTTTCCGGGGCCTAATTTGGGATTGCCTCCCCCATGTATGGCAGGCACAATGCGCAAACTGTCGGGCATCCTCTCATAGGCTATCCACCGGGCTCCTTTCCAGTCTTCATTAGCCAGCAAACCCATTTGCCACGCGGAAGACTTGCTCCATTGCGAACTAACATCTTTATTATCCCATACCATCACTTTCCAGTAATATAATTTTCCTGACTGAAGCTTTTTACCGGCGTATGCTACCTGTATGGACTGACCCGAGATCACTTTTTTTGAATCCCAGACATTGCCTGTATTTTTTTGAAGAAGCGCTTTATCATCTGCCACCAGCACGCGGTAAGCTATCTGCATGGTATTTCTTCTGGAAGCGGTAAGCTGCCAGCTCAGGCGTGGGGAAGGATCATCAACGCCTAATGGAAATTCCTGGTACTGGCATTGAAGATTAACCACTACCGGTTGTTGTGCCGACAGCGGGCAGTAGGAAAGTATAGATATAAACAGGATCAGAATCTTCTTCATAGTATCAAGTTAATGGTTGCATTTCAGCTTTGTATTTCCTGGCCCTGGTACGTGGGACACGTACCAGGGCGACCGACCAAAAAGGTCGTCATTGCGAGTGAAGTGAAGCAATCTCAAATACTTAAACCGTTATCGTTCAGTGAGATTGCTTCGGTTATTCCTCCCTCGCAAAGACGTTCAACGACCTTTTTGGTCAGCCCCGGCGATCGCCCCGGCACGTGTCCCACGTGCCGGAAAGATAGAGTTGCTGTTACACTATTCTTCATACCTCAATAATTCAAAATCATTCATTAACCCGTAATCGTAGGTATCATAAGCGCTGCCGGATGGATAGGATTTTATATTCCACCAATGATGCGGACCTACCATTCCGGGCCTGGGCTTGTTATGATGCGGGCCTAACAGGTTTTTCAGGCTGCCGATCACTTCCACTTCCACACGGTTGGTTCCTTTCTTCAGGTATTTTGTAACGTCCAGGGTGTTAGGCTCCGAAAATATAATACCCGCGTCATGCCCGTTCACTTTAACCGAGGCTACCGTTCCCTTCCAGTCTCCCAGCTGAAGCTCAAAACGGTTACCGGTTTTTTCGAGATTGAAATTTTTAACATACCTGATGCCGAAGCCATACAATGGTAATCCCTGCTCCTTCCAGCTGCCGGGTTGTAACAGTTTGGATGCTACGATCTGCCATCCTTTGTCTGCCGGCTGCAGGTTAAAATCGCCCAGGATGTATACCGGCTCAATTTCGGCAAATACGCTCATAGGGTTGACTGCAACGGACAGGGTATTGTCGCCGGGTTTTAAATAGGAGCCGATCTGCAGCACTGCAAACGAGCGGTCTAACCACCATTTTCCTGCAACGGGCTTAACCGTTTTACCATTCACTTTAATTTCCTTCCACAGGTTCCCCTGCTCTATAACAGCGCGGAATTTCCTGAAGTCTGCCTGCTGATTGATCGTGAAATGATAGGTAGCTGTAAACCCTGTTCCGGTCGAAAACGTATCTCTTGCAACAATATGATCTTTGAATTGTACCTGGTGGTTCCAGGGATTCCTGTTAAAGCCATAATGCGTAAATACCGCCCTGGACGCGGCGCCCACATGCGTATCTTTGAACAGGCTGTCACCTAGCTGCAGGTCGCAGAAATCGATCATCAGCGTATTTTCCGCGGGACGTATAGCTTGAACGGCCGTTCCTTTAACAGCCGATTTATTGGCGGTGGCAGCATAGCTCTTCAGTCCCTGTTGTTTTTTATCAGCAATAAAAAGCAGCAGGCTGCCGGCCGGCGGAACGGTAAACTGCACCGATATTTTATCGCCCTGCTCCTGTTCGGGATAATCTGCTATTTGTCCTGTGGCAGCATCTAACAGCAGAGCATCTTTCCCTTTTATCTTTACAATTCCTTTTGCAGGTGATGCCATGCTGGCATTCGTCAGAAAAAGGATCTGTCCGTCGTTCATCGTCCTGCGATGGTGATACAGATCGCCACCTATAGCAGTCCCTCCCTCTCCGCTGATCTGAAAATCATCCTGCCTGAACTGCTGCTCTATAACAGCCGGATCAAGCGCTGTAAACTGCCGGATGTGATCATTAGGCTCATTAAAATACTGCAACTCATTTTTCAACTCACCATCTATCCGCTGCAATTGGTCGAACAACAGCACTTTTCCTCCCGCGGCCGCGTATGCTTTCAACAGCTCGTACGTAGCCTTATCAATACTTTCCATTCCCCGCGGTATCACTACGGTAGTATACGCCCTTTCACCCACTATCAATTTTTTTCCTTCCGTTTTTCCATGATCGAGTATAATATTTTCGCAACCTAAATCGTATTCTACCTGCGCTTTTTCAAGCGTGGTAATGAATTGCTGGAAACGGTTGCCGATAGCCCGTAGCCCCTCATGTTTTTTTCCGGGGGCTACATACATCCACGCGGAGCTTGTAGGCTCAATGATCAAAATATTGTTCTGCTGTTTGCCCTGCGACAACACGAACGATAACCGTGTGCAATATTCGTTCAGAGCTTTGTAATAAGGCCACCAGGGTGTATGATAAGAGAAACTCTGCGGGTAATCGTATTTTCTTGCTCCCGTAAGCGTCATCATAGAAAGATGCTGGTTTAAGAAATTAACCCCCAGCACATATTGCCAGTCGCCCAGGCGCTTCATATCCTTAAAGGTAAGCTCCCATCCGCCGCCGCCATAGGTTTCACTAAGTGTTCTTTGCTTTCCCAACTGGTTAGCCACACTCGACAATTCCTTTACCGAACGGATATTCCCGAACTGCGCGTTGGGACTTACTTCGTCAAACTGGTTGAACAACATATCAATGCCCGGTTGCTGGTGCCAGGCGTACATGGCCATATTATCGGGACCTTCTCCCGGGTCGGGCCATCCATGCTCCCAGTAATGACCGGTCCACCTCAGGTTATGCTTTTCTGTATACGCATGCATGGGCTTCGACCAGCGGTCAATAAATAGCTGCAAAAGGGTTTGCTGGTAATTATGTCTTATTTTTTTCCAGTCGCCTGTTTCTTCAAAAAGAGAAGGCAGGTGAGGCCGGAGGTCGTAGCCCCACTTTTGTTGAAAGGCGCTGAAGAGATCAGGGGTCCAGCGTATATTGCCTGCTCCACGCGAAGGAATGCTGGGCTCGTCCGAGAACAAGCCGGGAATGGTTTTCCCGAATTCATTGCCCGCGATCTTTTCGTATCCCTTCATCGTTACATCAAGAAACTTCTCCGTTACGCCTTTAACCATCAGGTCAACATAAGGAAACTCCGGCGGACCTACAGTACCTTCCTGCTTCTGGTAAAACGCTTTTTTAAACAGGTAATACTTCCCGGGCTTGTTTTTTTCCGCATCCAGGCTGCCGCTGATATCAACGAAGCGTCCATTGTCTTCTTTCAGTGCAATATAAATATCCTCTGTTTGCGCAGGCAGCATATCCGCCTTCATCATATGCAGCATCTGCCCCTGGTTGTACGATTCCGGCAGCTCGTCGGGCACATACCCGCCTGCAAAACCGGAGGGATAAGAATTTTCATCGTATATCCACACATCCAGTCCCAGGGCTTTTCCTTTTTGTATCGTGTATTGATACAGATCGAACCAGTCGGGAGATAAATATTCGGTAATAAGCCCCGGCCGCGGATGTACCATTATACCGCCAAATGCATTTTGTTTAAACTCCAGCATCATGGAGTCGATAATGGCTTTGGTTACTTTGGTATGCCACACCCATAAGGGCGCGCTGCCGTATGCTTTGCCGGGAGATGCAAACTGGCTTTTCAGACTTTGCAGGGAACCGCTGTTGCCTGTTTGTAAAAAAACGCGGTGGGGTAAAAACAGCAATGTGGCAAGAAATATACCTGTAACCGATAAAAACTTAAGCATAGCATCGTATTTTAAAGCAGATATAAAATCGTTAATTTAATCCCATCAACACCCAACCTGGCGCAATAGGAATGTTTTCACAGAGGAGTTGAACTGAAGCGATTTTTTTTCCTGTATGAAAGTATCATGAAAAACATGAAAGAAAATATACTATTTGATATTTCGGATACAAATCCTGATATTTTGAATTGGTTTTAACAGCCCCTGCCGGGATGAATAAAAAAGGAAACATTCCGCAGGGCAGGATGAATGAGATACACAATTTGATATTTCAGATATACATCCTGATATATAATTATTCGAGCATATGACCAACTACTACAAATACCTGCCCACCAGCGATGAAGATGAAAGCTGGGGATTGCATGTCCTGAATACGGGTTGTAACAGGATCGTAAAACATGAAATCTATCCTTCCGTGCAACATCCTTCGCACCATTATTTTACATGGAGCAAAGGAAGGATCCTCGATGAATTCCAGGTAATTTACATTGCCAAAGGAGAAGGTATTTTTGAATCGGCAAGCTGCAGAAAAAGCATCATAAAAGAAGGAACCATATTGCTGTTGTTCCCGGGTGAGTGGCATCGTTTTAAGCCCAATGAAAAAACAGGCTGGGATGAATACTGGGTAGGTTTTAAAGGCCCTATTATGGATAACCTGGTGCAGCAGAAATTTTTCAGCCGGCGCAAAGCCGTATTGCACATTGGCATTCATGAGGGCATTATCAACTCCATGCTGGAGATCATTGAAAAAACAAGGAATGAAAAAACAGGCTACCAGCCGCTGGTGGCAGGCATAGTGATGCACCTGCTCGGGCAAATCCACACGCTCGTGCGGCAAAGTAATTTTAAAGCAGAAGATATTACCGAATCTATTATCAACAAAGCAAGGATCATTTTCAGAACCAATATTGAACAGGATATCAGCATTGAAAAAGTAGCGGAAGAACTGAATGTAAGCTATGCCTGGTTCCGCAAAGCTTTTAAAGCATATTCGGGTATAGCCCCCCACCAATATATTTTACAATTGAAAATTGAAAAAGCAAAAACACTTTTAGCGGATCCTTCCATACAGGTAAAGGAAATTTCTTTCAGCCTGAATTTTAAGTCCACGTTTTATTTTTCAAAACTATTCAAAGAAAAGACCGGCAACTCACCCGCGGAGTTCAGAAAAAAAATGGAGCGAAAAAAGAAAACGCTTTAACCCGGCTGTATAGCAAAGTGGATCATTTTTGGGACGCTTTCTACAGGATGGTACAGGATGAACCGGCTGTCTTCACCAATTATCTTCCTCAACAGTAATGAATTTTACCGGTAATTACCTGACTTCAGGCAACCGGTAAAGTAAAACGAAAACTGCCATATGAGAAAGGGTTCGACAGGCATACTGATGGTAGCATTGTACCATTATTATCTTACACACAGCTTCTGCTGCCTGGCGGCCGGCGCAATATATATATATATATATATATATCTGATTATCAATCAAATACGCTTCTTTTTCCGATTTTGCACCATCCGGCAGGATTACTTTTCCTCTGTCAGGCTTTATGTATACTGCCCGGTTTATTTACGGGCTCTATTTTTCTACAGATTTCTAAACATCAAAACAACTTTTATGATCAAAAAGGGTTATGCCACCTTTACAGGAGGTAGGCACATCATGGCTTTTTTAATAGCTGTACTTTGCAGTGCGGCTGTCTATGCCCAGCAAAACCTTACCGTTACAGGTAAAGTAGTAGCTGCTTCGAACGGTTCGCCTATAGCCGGCGCTACGGTAAGCGTAAAAGGTACTACTTCCGGTACAACAACGGATGAAAACGGTAATTTTTCCATTGCTGCAAGGTCGGGCGCCACACTTGTTTTCAGCTTTGTTGGTTTCCAGGAATCGGAAACCGTTGTTAACCGCAGTACCAACCTTACCATACAGCTTACTGCGACAGGAAAGGGCCTCGACGAGGTAGTTGTGATAGGGTATGGTTCCAAACGCAAAAGAGATATTACTGCAGCGGTGTCTACCATTAGCCTGGACGATGTAGGCGAACTTCCATCGCGCAATGTTACACAAATGATACAGGGTCAGGCGCCGGGTGTGGTGGCTACCCAAAGAAATGGCACTCCCGGAGCCGAGTTTGAAGTAAGGATCAGGGGCGTAGGTTCTTTGGGCGCGGGAAGCAATCCATTGTATGTAATTGATGGATTTGCGGTAGGAACAAGTGTAGGTCAGAACCTGAATCCAAATGATATTCAGAGCATTTCTGTGCTTAAAGACGCGGCAGCTACGGCAATATATGGTGCCCGCGGTTCCAATGGAGTGGTATTAATAACAACAAAATCTGCTAAAGCAGGGCAATCAAACCTGAATGTATCTATAGACTACGGTATTCAAAACGTACCCAAGTCACGGAGAATCACTGTTCTGAATGGACCTGAGTTTGCACAATTTTTAAAAGATGTATACAGCGATAAGATCAGGTTGTTTGAAAACAGGGAGCCTTCTATTGATGAAATTCCTGAAGGATATCGCTATCCTGAGCAAACAAAGTATTCCACCAATTGGTTTAATGAGATATTACATAACAATGCCCCCTATACTGATGTTAACGTGACACTTTCTTCAGGTAAAGGTGATGCTAATTCCCTCTTATCACTCGGTTACTACAAAGAAGATGGCGCACTGAAAAAAACAGGATATGATCGCTTTTCTGCCCGCACTAATATTTCGGGTAAGATCAGGGACTTTATCACTCTTGGTTTGAACGTAAATGGAAGTTATACAAGGCAGGATGTGGGTGCAACAGATGGGCGTGATGCCATTGTTGGATCAAGCTATCTTATTGATCCCCGCGAACCCGCTTACGATGAAGATGGCAAAATGAGACCATATGTCGGAGGTAAGGATGGAGTATTCGCTTACCCAAGCCCGCTTTTTTTATTGTATAATTATAAAAGGCACAGAGACATCGCCGATGTATTGTCAAACGCCTATGTTGAACTGGCAATATTAAAAAATCTAAAATTCCGTTCTTCGGTAAATATTCGTCTTAATTATAACACTTACAGAGAATATAAGCCTTCTACAATAGGAAGAGGACTTGCTACCGGAACAACAGGCGCGCCGCCACAAATTGCAACCGCTTCCGAATCGAATGAACGCTTACTCAATTATTCGACCGACCAGTTGTTAACATATACCCCTAATATCGGCGATGATCACAAGTTAGATCTTCTTGCCGGCTTCACAGCCCAGGAAGAAGCAGTCAGAGCACTTTCTGGCTCTGCCAATACCTTCCCAGACGATCTTACGCCCTTTCTGGGTTCCGGGGCTATCAGGTCTTCCGGATCTTCTGAATACGGATGGAGCCTGCTCGCTTATATCGCCCGCGCAAGCTATTCGTTCAGGGATAAATACTTGCTTTCTGCTTCTTTCAGGCGAGAAGGCAGCTCAAGATTTGGAGCACAAAATAAGTACGGAGATTTCCCTTCAGCTTCTATCGGCTGGAGGATCAGCGGAGAAGATTTTATGGCTGGCGTTAGTTGGTTAAATGACCTGAAGATCAGAGCAAGCTATGGTAAAACAGGCAATAACGACATTGGTAACTATAGTAGCCTCTCTTTCCTCCAGGCGAATAATTACATACTTAATAACAGTTTCGCCCCTGGCGTAGTTGTCAGCGCATTTGCCAATTCAGCGTTACAATGGGAAAAATCAGACCAGATGAACATAGGCCTGGACATGTCGGTGTTTAATAATAAACTGACACTTACCGCAGAATATTATAACAAGCTCACCAATGACATGTTGTTACCTGTTACAATCCCGGCAATTTCCGGTTTCACATCCAGCCTTACCAATATCGGACAGGTTAGAAACCGTGGTGTTGAGCTGGCATTAAATTATAGTGAAAATGTAGGTAAGCTGAACATAAGAACCAATTTCAATATTGCATTCAACAGGAGCAGGGTAATGGAAATTAACGGACCCAACAATATACTTTGGTATGGAAGCTTCTACGGCGGCTACAATGTTCAGAAGGTAGGAAGACCCATCGGTATGATCTATGGCTACGATAAGATCGGCATCTTTAATACACAGGATGAAATTGACCGTTCTCCCAAGCAGGATGGTGTAATACCGGGCGGCATGAAGTTCCGCGATGCGGATGGTAATGGCGAAATTACTTATGATACCAAAGACATGGTAGAAATAGGCAACCCTAATCCTAAGTTTACATGGGGCTTTAATGTGGATATGGACTACAAACGTTTTGACCTGAACATATTGTTTATGGGTGCACAGGGATTTGATGTATACAGGAATATTGAAGCATCTACCATGAACATGGATGGTGTATTTAATGTACTGGACAAAGCAAAAGATCGCTGGAGATCAGCCGAGAATCCCGGAAAAAATCCTAACGATGTGCATGCACAGGGAGGCACCAGCTACTTTAAATGGTCGCGCGAAAGCAGCAACCGTTATGTATACGATGCCAGCTACGGATGGATCAAGAATGTTACACTTGGGTATACTCTGCCTAAAATGAAATACTTCAACAGCATAAGAGTGTTTGTAGGTGTTAACAATCTTTTTATGATAACCAACTATCCGGGCAACAATCCTGATGTAAGCCAGAGAGGAAGTACACAGGCCGGTAATGACGATGAAGCGTACCCGGTTCCAAGAACTTTCGCGATAGGTGCCAAATTTAACTTTTAAAGCTACTTCACATGAAATATACAATTGCGATTATTAATTTAGCTTTTTGCCTTTTTCTTACTTCCTGTAAGAAAGGATTGCTTGATAAAACCGATCCAACAAGAATTGGTACAGGAGTGTTTTACCAGGACGTGGCCCAGGTGAACAGAGCCATAAATGGGATTTATGGTCAATTACAGGGAATTACCAACGTAAATTACATATTCAAAGAAATGGTGTCTGATAATACCACGATAGATTTAAATCCATCTGATCGTGGTGGCGCTGCCGGTTGGGAAGCTTTTGAATATTCCACTGTAAATTCCGGTAATGGAGAAATAACCAATCTGTGGGTTAGATATTACCAGGCCATGTACAATATCAATCTAACTTTAGAAAAACTGGCGGCATCTTCCATAGATGATGCTGCAAAAAAGCCACTTGATAGTGAACTGAAATTTTTGAGAGGATTCTTGTACTTCGACATGGTGCGTTATTTTGGAAATGTGGTAATTGTTACCAATACATTTAAATCGCCGGCTGAAGCTTATGAGTTATTGCGAAGCACTTCAACCGATGAAGTATACGCCCAGATAGAAACTGATCTTAAAGCAGCGATAGACGGGCTGCCTTCAAAGGCAAATCAGGCAGCGGCATTAAAAGGCAGGGCCACAAAAGGTGCGGCGCAGGCTACATTGGGAGAAATGTATCTTACCCTGAAGAAATACCCCGAAGCGGTTAATACGTTAAAAGATTTATTAACCCAGGGGTATAGCCTTATGCCAACCTACGCGGATGTTTTTGACATTAACCAAAAGAACAATGCCGAGTCCGTTTTTGAGATCCAATACCAGGGCGACAATGACCTGGGCGAAAACAGCAATTTCATGTACGTATTTGCACCCCGTACATCCGGTAACGTAATTGTAGGTTTTGCCGGGCAGGGCTTAGGTGGCCGTAATATACCAACCAATAATATGATCGCCGCTTACGAGGCCGGTGATCTGCGTAAGGATGTTTCCTTAAAAACCGGCTTTACAAAAGATGGTGTGTTTTATCCCATTCCCTATGTAAACAAATACAATCATCCCCATACCATTCCCGGCCGTACCAATGATAACTGGCCCATTTACAGGTATGCGGATGTATTGCTGATGCTGGCGGAAGCGATCAATGAAGCTACCGGTCCTTCATCAGAGACGGAAGGCTATCTTAACCAGGTACGCGCAAGAGCAGGGCTTACAGCAAAAACAGGATTAAGCAAAGATGATTTCAGAACAGCGGTGCTAAAAGAAAGAAGAGTGGAGCTGGCATTTGAGAACCATCGCTGGTTTGATCTGAAGAGAACAATGACACCCGAGCAACTGGCGGCATTCATGAACGCGCATGGAGCGGAAGAAAAAGCCCATCCTACTGTAGACAGGGGTGGCGTTGCATTTAATCAATTGGATTACGTGTATGAAGCCAAAGAAGCTATTTTCCCGGTACCGGCATCTGAGATATTAGTAAACAGTAAATTAACGCAGAACGACGGCTATTAACAATAGCATTTACTACATAAAACAGCCGCTTCAAAATGAAGCGGCTGTTTTATTTTGCCTGCTCCCCGACAGAGCCGGCATGGCCAGGTAACTATTTTTTCGATCAGGCATTTTCGTGCGTCGCCGGAGACGATAAGAAATACGGTACGAATTTTCCTACTGCGGACTGTTTCACCCACCGCGAACCTCGTTTTGGTTCAGAATGATTGTAACGGCGGGATCGCAGAGACTATGGTGTCACGCCGACCGGCAAATTTGCATGATGCGAAAAGTTGAACTTTATCACCGAAGGTAAATACGCCCGGCATTGTTTAAAAGATTGCCTTATTTTTGATTGCATTATTGCATGTTAACTGATTGCTTTTATGAGCTCCATGACCATTCGCTGGCAAAAAGTTCGTATTGAGAACGAAAGTGACTTGCTGAGAAGAACAGCCAGGGGGGAAGAGATTGCCTTCCGGCTGATCTTTGAAGGATACAGGCATGCAGTATATTCCTACGGAATGTATTTTTTAAAGGATGCCACACTGGCTGACGACATTGTTCAGAATGTTTTTATGAAAACATGGCTGAACCGGCAAAAGCTTATCGGGGTCAGATCCTTCAACGCCTGGCTGTTTGTGGTTACCAAACACTGCATATTTGACGCACTCAAAGCACAATTAAAAGAACAAACAGCTTTTAACAATCGCGGTGCAGCCACGCTCACCACAGAAACCGAGCGGACCATTCTTTACAGGGAGTACGACAGGCTGGTGAACGAAGCGCTTAACCATCTTACACCGCAGCAAAAACTGATTTACCAGCTCAATAAACGCGAGGGGCTGAACCCGGACGAAATAGCCATAAAACTTAAAATATCCCCGCATACAGTAAAAACCCACCTGGGTCACGCGCTTCGCAGCATGCGCAAATTTATCCAGCCCCACCTGGGCAGCTTTCTCCTGTTTTCAATCCCTTTATTATTGCCCTCTTAAATTTTTTTTGATCCGTCTACTTCATTTAACAGTTTCTGCAGTCTTTACATTAATCCCGGTTAAATAACGGGTTGCAGAGTTGTATGATTTATGAAAAATTAAAATATCTTATGGAGCGGCAGATTTCGGGGGATATTTCACCTTCCGAAAAGTTTGAATTGCTGCATTTATTAAACAAACCTGAAGCTGCGGCTTTATTTAACCGGTTACTGGATGAGCTAAATGCATCGGAACTGCCCCTGTATGAACAACCTGCGGCTAATGTGGAGCAGATTTTTGCATTTATTACCAACCCGCGGCAGGAAGAAAAAACAGCGGTAAAGAAGATCCGTCCATTATTTTATTATGCCGCCGCTTCTGTAATCGTCCTGGTGATATCCGGCATTTTCTTTTTTCAATCAAAGAACATAACATCCCGGCCAGCGTTGAGCACACTGATCAAAGCGGCGCCCCAAACACAAAGATACCTGCTGCTGCCAGATAGCAGCCGGGTAATTCTGAATGAAGGTGCAACACTTTCCTACCGGGCTTTTACAGGTAAGTCACGGGAAGTAGCGCTTTCGGGCGAAGCTTTCTTTGATATCACACACGATGCACACAGGCCGTTTATAGTACATACCGGAAGGATAAAAACCACGGTTTTAGGAACCGCATTCAATATCAAAGCAGGTGATTCCAGCCATATAACCGTTACTGTTACCCGTGGAAAAGTTAAGGTAGAAGACGGCAACCATGCCCTGGCGCTTTTAACGCCCAATCAACAGGTGACGGTTGATACTGTTTCCGGCACATCCAACAATGCCACTGTAGACGCAGCCAGCGTAACAAGCTGGAACCAGCAGGGGCTGAAATTTGAGGACAGCCCGTTGGAAGAAGTTGCCCTTGCAATAGCAATGCGATTCAGGCGGCCGGTAATATTTGCAGATTCCACGCTTAAAAACAAACATGTAACTGCTGAATTTAACCAGGATGAATCGATGGAAAATATCCTGAATGTAATTACGAAAGTTAACCGGATGCGATACACGACAGATGAAGAAAAAATAACGATAAGCCCCGGTGAATAGCATCATCAATAATACAAACAGTACCAAACTATGACATACAATCACTCACCATAACAACCTGTAAAAAAACCGCTTCAACCTGCAAGTCGAAACGGTTCGTAAACCTTCTGTCTTCCTGTAAAAGATGAAGGCTGATTAAACAACTATAAAAATTATCTAAATCAACCAAATTTATGAACATTTCTGCACTTTTTGCAGGGCAGGGCACTGTCATGCCAGGAAGTCTGGTTCGGCAACTGCTTATTCTCAATAAAAAAAGCGTACGCTGGCTTATGCGATTGAGCTTTTCTTTCATACTATTGCTTTGTACTTTAAATATGCTGTTTGCACGGGATGCCAGAGGACAGGATATGAACCGCATAAAATTAAAGCTTGAAGTAAAGCATTTATCGCTTGTAGAAACGCTCAAAAAAGTACAAAGGCGCACACCATTCAACTTCGCTTATAATAGTAAAGACCTGGCCGGTATTGTAGTGAATGAGCTACCTGTTCATGAAAGATCTGTAAAAGAAATACTGGATACTATCTTACAAAGCACAGCGTTGCAATACGAGCAGGTCGGAAATAATATTGTTATTTCAGCAAAATCTGTAACCGCTGCGCCATTGCCCGGAATACCGGCAGATCATTTCAATACTCCGGGGGCCGTTCAAAGACTGGATATTACCGGAACAGTAAAAAACGAAAGCGGCGCACCTATGGCCGGGGTGTCAGTAACCGTGCAAAATACTAAAAACGGTACTGTAACCGATGAACATGGCAGCTTTCAATTAACAGTAGAAGAAAAAAAGGTAATCCTCGAATTTTCTTTTGTGGGTTTTGAATCCCAGAGCCGTGAGGTAGAGGATTCAGGCCCGATAGAAATTGTGTTAAAAGAAGCATCCGGCGGTTTAAATGAAGTGGTAGTAGTGGGATATGGTACGCAAAAGAAAACAGATGTAACAGGCTCTATCGCATCAATAAATGCAGATAACCTGTCAAAAATCCCGGTTTCTTCCGTAACCAATGCCTTGATAGGCAAACTGCCCGGGCTGATTGCAATACAATCCAGCGGTCAGCCCGGCGCTGACGCATCTAATCTGAATATACGCGGATTTGGCAATGCCCTGGTGATTGTCGACGGTGTGGAATCTAACTTTAGAAGCATTGATGCTTCGCAAATAGAAAATATTTCGATCCTTAAAGATGGTGCCGGATCTATATATGGTGCAAGGGCGGGTAACGGCGTCATACTTGTTACTACAAAAAGAGGATCCAGGGGAAAGCCAACTATTTCGTTGAACGGGAACCTGACGCTGCAACGGCCCACCTATTTTCAGAAAATGCTTTCTTCCGGCGATTATACAACATTGGTTTCGGAAGAGTATTTACAATCCGGGAAACCGGCAGATGCTGTGCCATATACCCAGGAACAAATCCAAAAGTATTATGAAGCAAAGGAGCCCGGCTATTATAATACAAACTGGCAAAAAATGATTGTCCGGGACTGGGCTCCCATGCAAAACTATAATGTATCTCTGCGGGGCGGGAGTCAAAATATCCGGTATTATATCTTTGCAGGCACTTTAATGCAGGGGTCTTTCTGGAAGAAGAATGGCGGCGATTATAAACGATATAACTTCCAGACCAACGTGGATGCCGATGTACTGGATAACTTATCATTAGGCGTCACGGTTTCCAACATCATTGATAATACCAACTCAACAAACCGCCCCCAGAACGGAGGAGGATACCTTTTTGCAGATTTGTATAATAATAAACCGATGTATCCCTCAAGTTTGCCTGACCCCGGCAAGATCCCTTTTTCGGGGTCTGCAACCGGGGGCGCCCTCGTACAATCCAACCGGGATTTAGGCGGCTATACCGACAATCATTTTCAAACGTTTTTCCAAAGTATCAATGCCAACTACCGGTTTAAAGCTATTGAAGGACTTTCTTTAAAAGCATTAGGAAATTACACCCGTACAAACTATAACCAAAAATCTTATGGCAGACCCGTAGACCTCTGGACGTATAATGTGGACACAAAGGAATATCTTCTTGCTGCACAGTTTAATGCCAACACCCCTTTGAACCAGCAAAAATCAGAAGTTACCGCGCTTACCGGACAATTGTCGTTAAATTATAACGGTATTATCAACCAGGTACACCGGTTAGATGCCATGTTGCTTTACGAAGCGTATTCTCTCACATCGGATTATATTTCTGCAGGAAGATCTGATTTTACTTTCCCTACGCTGGACCAAATGTTTGCGGGAAACGCCAATACAATGAGCAATGACGGATCAGCGTCTGAAACAGGTCGTTCGGGTTATGTTGGCAGAATCAACTACAGCTATGCCGACAGGTATATGGCGCAATTCATTTTAAGGGCCGACGCTTCTGCCAAATTTCCGCCGGGTTCCCGTTGGGGTTATTTTCCCAGCATCTCATTGGGATGGCGTGTAGGGCAGGAAGCCTTTTTAAAGACTTTTCAAAACCTGGATGAATTAAAGCTGCGTCTTAGCTACGGTGCGTCAGGCAATGATGCCATTGGGAACTTTCAATACCTGGCAGGTTATGGTCCAACCTTAATGCCGGCGCTGTTCGGCAATTTACCGGTTATGGGTATTGCGCCATTGGGCATGCCCAATCCACGGCTGTCATGGGAGCAGATGTCAATATACAATGCAGGGGTAGAATATTCTTTTTTTAACCGAAGGCTATATGGCAACCTGGAACTTTTTTACCGTGAAAGAAAAGGCATTCCTGCCAGGAAAACAGTGAGCCTCCCCTCTTCATTTGGCGCCGATCTTCCACTGGAAAATCTGAACAGTCAAAATCATCGCGGCTTTGAATTCAGCATCGGGACAACCGGGGGCCGTGGAGGCTGGAAATGGGATATTAACGGCAATATCTCCTGGCAGCGAGCCAGGTGGGGGCATGTAGAAGAGATTGATTATACAGACCCCGATGCGGATCGTATCAACAGGCTATCGGGACGATGGGTTGACAGGACAATGGGATTCAAAACTGCCGGCTTATTTACAAGCCAGGATCAAATTGATAACCTTGGAATTGCTTATCCGGGAAATCCTGTATTGAAGCTGGGCGATGTGAGATACATTGATACCAATCATGACGGTATTCTCGACTGGAAGGATCAGGTTGAAATAGGCAAAGGCCAGATACCGGGATGGATCGCGGGGCTAAATTTGAATATAAGCTATAAAAGCTTTGATATTACAGGATTAATTCAGGGAGCTTTTGGTTATTATAAACTTGTAACCCTCTCATCTTTTACACAAACTTATTTTGACAACCGGTGGACTGAAGCCAATAACGATCCGAATGCATTGATTGCACGTTTGGGTGGCGCGGGAACCAATGGCTTACTGTCTGACAGGAATTTTATCAATGCTGCTTATGCACGGCTAAAGAATTTTTCTGTTGGATATAGCCTGTCTCCTGCATATACAAAACGTATGAAGATTCAACAAGCCAGGATATACGTAGGATGTACCAATATGTTTACAATATCCCGGCTAAACAGGTTCGACCTGGATCCGGAATCTCCTTTTACTATTCAGGATGGTCAGCCCACAACCTCTTACTACCCACAGCAGAAAACCATCATGGTGGGCTTAAATATCACCTTATAAAATATTTTTAAAATGAAAGGATTTAAACTTTTCTATATTACCGGACTGGTGGTAATTTGCTCCTGCCAAAAGTCGCTATTGGATAAAAAACCACTGGACCGCATTGCGGATAATACTGTCTGGAATGATGAAAAGGCGATAGAAGCCAACCTGGCCGGATGTTACAGCAATATGAGCGTGTTTGAAAATGAAACCCCTGATAAATATGTAGGCATCAGGCCGGGCGTAGGTTGGACCCAGGAGGCGCAGGTTGGTGTTACTTTAATCAATAACATTACCGATGAAGCTACATGGGGCATGTATCCTCAATGGGCTGATTTCAGAAATTCCGGGATAACGATAAACGGAGGCTTACTCGAATGGTGGGAAAATTCTTATATCATCCTCCGGCAACTCAATGATTTTATAAGCCGGGTTCCTGCTGCCCCAATAGCCGAATCCAGCAAAAAGCGCCTGTTGGCAGAAGCCCGTTTTCTGAGAGCGTTCAATTATTTTTCAATGGTAAAGCGTTATGGAGGCGTTCCGTTAATTACCAAAGCACAGGAATTAACAGATCCGGAAAATGAATTATATCCACAACGGAATTCCGAAAAAGAAGTATACGACTTTGTGATCAATGAAATGGATGAAGTCTACAATGACTTACCAACTGTACCTGTATCAGGAAGAGCTTCCAAATATGCCGCCCTTGCTTTGCTGTCGCGGGCTGCTTTATATGCCGGCAGCATTGCTGAATATGGAACGGTGCAGTTGAACGGATTGTTGGGTATTCCACCTGGTCAGGCACAAGAGTATTATCAGAAAAGTTACAATGCCTCCAAAATCATCATGGACGACGGAGTATGCGGGCTGTATGACCAGGATGCCGACCGGGCTAAGAATTTCAGGAGCATTTTCCTGGTGAAAAATAACAAGGAGGCAATTTTTATTGTTTCGCACAACGACAAGGATATGATCTTCGCCAGCGGTAACGGGTGGTATTACGATTTCATGCAAGCGCCGATGCCTAATGCCTGGTATAATGGAAACCAGAATATGCCTTACCTTTCTTTCGTCGCCTCCACCTTCGAAAAAACGGATGGGTCAATACCTGATCTCTCCACTCCTGCGCTAACCGGTAAACTGTGGGACGATGATGAGCTCTGGGAAGGAATGGAGCCTCGCTTTTTCGCTACCATCTATACCAATGGCACTATGTGGAAAGGCGCCCCCATCGACTGGCATAAAGCGCTTAAGGTCAATGGCCAATATCTCTCTGATCCCAACGGAGCCCACCAGGGTACCCCTTACCTGGGGTTGCAAGCGCAAAAGCTGGGGCCCTATACCAGTTTTGGGGTACTTAAATACCTTGATGAAAACCATAATAATATGGTGTATGGCTTTAACTCAAGCCAGGACTGGATTGTTTTTCGCTACGCGGAAGTGTTATTGAATTATGCGGAAGCTGCATTTAAACTAAACAAACCGGATGAGGCTCTCACTGCAGTGAACCAGATCCGCACAAGGGCTGGTGTGGCATCAAGAAGCTCCATTAGCTTTGAATTGATTCAAAAAGAAAGAAAGGCTGAGCTTGCATTTGAAGGTGCAAGGTATTGGGACCTGCGGCGTTGGCGGATAGCGGACGAAGTATTGACCAGGCGGGAAACCGGGTTACGCTATATCCGTGATTATGCCTCCGGCAAACTGGAATTGCAGGTGCTTGAAAAAGTAGACGGAGGCGCAAATGTAAATCCGGTATTTGAGCCACACCATTATTACCTGCCTATTACCAAATCCAGAACTCAGCAAAATGTCAATTTAATAGAAAACCCCGGGTACGAATAAATGTAGCCAACAAATAATGCCATAAAAAAGAAATATGATCAAATCTTATTTACTCGGGTCTGTGCTTATGCTCACGGTACTTCTTTCACCCGGGCAGGATACCCGCACGCAGGAACAGCAACCAACAAGGCTCAGCTCCCGGGAAGAAATACCGCGTTTGGCCTGGTACAGTGTACCCGCAAGCGAAATTTCCGAGCAAAGATACCGTGAGTTGAAAGAGGCTGGTATTACCATTACTTTTTCTTTTTTTTCTTCACAAAAAGATGCTGAGCGCTCCCTGGCAATGGCAGAACGTGTTGGGGTTAAAGTTCTTCTGTCCTGTCCCGAGCTGAAAACAGACCCCGAAGCAACAGCGCGAAAATTCATGAAGCATCCGGCATTGGCAGGCTATTTTCTACGGGACGAACCTTCGCGAAGCGAATTTGAAGAATTGGGAAAATGGATGCGGCGAATTCAATCTGTTGATAAAGATCATTTTTGTTATGTAAATGCTTTACCGATTTACGCGGAAAACTGGCAGTTTGAATATCCCAAAGAACCAGACTTTGCTGTAGCAACAACTTATACGGATTACCTGACAGCGTTTATTCAGCATATTCCAGCTCCTTTTATAAGTTATGATGCCTATTGTATTATCGGGGACAGCTTAAGGGCAAATTATTATGAGAACCTGGAGGTCGTTGCCAAAGCGTCCCAAAAGGTCAATAAAGATTTTTGGGCATTTGCACTTACTACGGGCTCATCTGAGCCTGTTAACTTTCCTCCACCAACGCTTGCGGAGCTGCGATTCCAGGTTTACAGCATTCTTGCATACGGAGCAAAAGGTGTTCAATACTTTACTTACTGGACACCGCCGGTGAATGAAACTCCCTGGGATTTTCACCTGGGGCCAATTGGACTGGATGGCAAACGCACCGTGACTTATGACCGGTTGAAAAAAATAAATGAAGAAGTGAGTAAACTCTCGGGCGTTTTTGCAGGAGGGAAAGTTTTGTCCGTTCGTCATATCGGAAAAACGATCCCAAAAGCAACCACCCGCCTTGAAGACTTACCTCCCGGGATAAAAGCATTAGAAATGTATGGGGCTGAAGCGCTTGTTTCTACCATTCAAAATGGGGATCATACCTATACCGTCATTGTAAACAGAAGCTTCAAAAAAGAAATTTCGTTGACAGCTCTGGGAGATGAAGGGCTTCAAAAAGTACTGAAGGATGGCATGATCGTTCCTGCCGGCTGGTATTCGTCCCATCTCACAATCGATGCGGGCGATATAGCCATATTCAGGTATCCTACAACAAAGCTTAAATAATTCTTATTAAAAATTAATGCCGTTGTTGTTGTTCGCGCGCTGACCAGGTGATCCGGGCTCACCAACAACTGCGTTAAGGACTTATTTATTCATTAGTGCCGTTGTTGGTGTTTGTGCGTCGGCCAAATTGATCCGGCATCACCAACAACTGCATTAAGGATTTATTTATTCATTCACGACAGGATATACCTCGCCAGGCAATTCGTGCATCGCCGGCGACAGGAAATGCTGAGCGAGGCGAGCCTGCCTGATGGTTTATCTTCCGCAGGCATGGCAACCAGGGACGCCCCGCTTCGTGGGGCACAGCGGGGGTACTGAGTAATTACTGCTGATTGGCAATTGATAAAAAGCGTTCCTGCAATGCCTGATGCAGCCTTCAGTGGTCATATGCCGTGAGATATACATACTATGCCACGGCAGGCAACGTTGCATACCCATCACTCATTCCGGCTTTGTGCCGGCAAAAAGCGCACAAAGCATATTATTTATCAAAATTCAATTTCATGAAAAAAATTCTTTTTCCTCTTGCAGGTGTTTTGCTGTTTGCGGCTTCCTGTAAAAAAAACGACAGCGGCTCAAACAACAATTTTTCCAACACGAAAGATGCTGAAAAGATCACCCGCTTTTTTTCTGACAATGCCAGGTCAAAAGAATCATTTACAATAGATGCCGGTTCCGGAGGGAATATTACTACTTCCAAAGGAACAAAGATCAGCTTTCCGGCAGACGTGTTTAAAACCGCCGCAGGCGATGCAGTAGCGGGGTCGGTAAACATTAAAGTATTGGATGTGCTGGAACCGCGCGATATGATCTTAAACGGCAAGCCTACCATTACGGTAGAAGGCGAACAACTGATTTCGTTTGGAGAAATTGTTGTGAACGCAGAACAGGGAGGAAATCCTTTACGTTTAAATAATGACAGGAACGAACAGGTAAGAGTAGTATTTCCTATCGGGGGAGTACAGGCAGGCGGACAGGATGTAAAAGAAGTTCCGTTATGGAATGGTATTGAAGCAGAAGAAAGCAACCAGGATGTTTCCGGCCACAACCATGTTAGCCTTTAATAGTAAACACTTACACGTTGTCTTACATTAGTCCCTATTCTAAAAAAAAATCGGATTTGAAAATAATTGTCATTATTTTACTCCAACGATTGTCCGACACCAAAAGCAAGGTCATAATTTTTAGCTCATAATTTTCCCGTTATTTACTGCAACGAAATCTATAATCATATTGTCATTTCCTTAAAAGATCGACAATGAAAGCTACACTCTTAAACACTGCAATTGGCTTTGCCATAGTCCTTTCTTCTTTCACTTGTAAAAAAGACAAAGATCAAAACTTTTGCGATAAAGAACGCATTATTAGTGATACGGTTTACAATAGAACAGGAACTGTATACTACCTTGAACCATATGGAAGATGGGGAATTAGAATAGACTCTGCAACGAACAGCTTAGATGACTCTTTTGTTGGGTTCCCTTGCGACCTATCTAACGAATTTCGTGCAGAAGCCTCAAAAGTTACATTTAGTGGGGTGTTAAAGCACTTAAATGAAGATGAGATCAAGAGACCTGAAATCAAAACACTTCATCTCTTCTACATTGAGGTGTCTTCGATTAGTCATTAAAACCTGTCGATATGAAAAAAATCTCCTTTCTATTGCTTTTATTTGTTTCTTTAAAAGCATCAACACAAGTTTTGTACGATAATGGAAAGCTGACACCCCCATCTCCTAAATTTACAGTTACTCCAAAATTCGTCGTAATAGGGACATGGGGGAAAACAAACATTTCCTTCTTTTTTCAAAATGGCACGGCAGATATAGCCGGAACTGCGGAACAGAACTCTGTTATTCAAGGTATGCAATTATGGTCAGCTTATACACCCCTTACATTTACGCAAGCAGCGAGTGCAGGGGCAGCAGATATTGTGATTTCCTGGGCTACCTTTGCTGTACGAAGTCTCCGGACTTCGTACAGCATATGTTCTTTCGGGACTTTGTCCCGAATCTAATACTCTGAACAAAGCAATTAATTCCCTATAAACTCATTCACATTCTCTTTCGTTACCAGTTGAAAAGGAATGAACACTGCTTTGTTTTCAACCGGTTGTTTTTCTGTAAGCTGTATTGCCATGTCTATGGCGCCCGCTCCCTGCCCTTTCGCATCCTGGAAAACAGTAGCGTCCAGGCGCCCGTCTTTTACCGCCTGCAATGCATCGGCAATAGCATCAA
The DNA here is from genome assembly GCA_019638615.1 of Chitinophagaceae bacterium. Lineage (GTDB taxonomy): Bacteria > Bacteroidota > Bacteroidia > Chitinophagales > Chitinophagaceae > Agriterribacter. The sequence continues at coordinate 91,311 of JAHBTL010000028.1, forward strand.
TACTTACTACTGCTACTTTGTCCTTCATCTTTGCCTGTTCCAGCGCCTGCAACGCGCCCATGCCCATTTCATCATTGTGGGCAAATACGGCATTGATCTTATTTCCGTATGACTGTATCCAGTTTTCCATCAGGCTCATCCCCTTCACCCTGTCCCATTCAGCCGTTTGTTCCGCCAGTACCGTAATCCCCGGATATTTATTCAATACTTCCTTAGCGCCCGCGGCCCGTTTGATTTGTGCAGCCTGCCCCATATATCCATCCATTATTACTATGTTTCCTTTACCGTCTAACAATTTGGCAATTTGTTCCATTGCGATCTGCCCCGATTCTTCATCGCGGGATCCTGCAAAGCCGTCGGGCTGTGCGCGGGTTTCGGAATTTACATTCACAATGGGTATGCCGGCCGCTTTTGCTTTTTCAACTGCCGGGGAACTGGCTTCCACTTCACAGGGATTCAGGATAATGGCATCTACCTGCTGCGCTATAAAAGTTTCGATCTGCTGCACCTGCTTTTCGGCTGTCCGCTGCGCGTCATTTACAATCAGCTCTATATTTTTTTCCTTTGCTCTTGCCTCCATCGCATCTTTAACATTTACAACAAATTCCGATTGCAGGCTGAGCATGGAAGCGCCAATGGTGAGCTTTTTTTCCCCGGAGCCCGGCTGATTGCATCCCGCCGTCATCATTACAGAAATTACAGCAAAAACCAATGTTGTTCGTATATTCATATCAAGCGTTGATTTTTTAGGAAGAGGGAAGATATGAATTTTTGAGAAAGCCTGCATTGTTATGCGATCAAAAACCGGCAGGATCTGTGATAAGCTTCAATAATGTTGTACCGGTCTGAGTAGCGCCAGGCATTTCATATCTCAGCGTTTTATCCAAATTGCAAAACCCGGAAGAATGAGAATCATATTATCCGTTCTGAGTATTTTCTGTATTGCTGTTAATATACACTGCTCAACTGCCAGTAACAATACTCCTGAAAAACCTGCCAAAAGACCGCCTGTTATTCAACATCCTTCTCCCATGCCGCTAACGCCGGAAGAAAGCATAAAAGCCATGCACCTTCCGGAAGGTTTCCGGGTAGAGCTGGTCGCCAGCGAACCGATGATACAGGAACCTGTAGCAATGGTTTGGGATGGCAACAGCAACATGTACGTTGCGGAAATGCGCACCTATATGCAGGATATAAACGCTACCAACGAAAACGATGCCGTGAGCCGGGTGGTGCGGCTGGAAGATACCAACGACGATGGCAAAATGGATAAGCGGACTGTTTTTATAGACAGTCTGGTATTACCGCGCATGTTACTTGCACTCGACGACCGGCTGATCGTACAGGAAACCTATTCAAACAATATTCATGCCTATCGCGATACGGATGGTGATGGCATAGCCGATGAAAAAGTGTTGGTATATCACAATGAAACACCGGATAAAAGAAACCTCGAACATCAGCGGAGCGGAATGCTATGGAATCTCGATAACTGGATCTATACGAGTATCCATCTCCGTTATAAATGGGAAGGAGATCATTTGAAAGCAGACACCCTAGAGGATGTTCCTGCCGGGCAATGGGGTTTGGGTAACGATGACTATGGACGGCTGTTTTTGTCTTCTGCAGGAGGCGAAATAGCGGCCAAAGGTTTTCAGCAAATGCCGGCATATGGCGAGCTGGAATTTGAAGAAGCGCAATATGAAGGTGATTTTCATGAACCCTGGCCCATCATAGCCACCCCGGATATAGAAGGTGGCAAAAAACGCCTCCGCGATGACAGCACACTCAATCATTTTACCGCTACCTGCGGGCAAACCATCTATCGTGGGAACGCACTGCCTTCTTATATGCACGGCGATCTTTTTATTTGTGAACCGGTCGGGCGTCTGATCCGGCGCGCTAAAGTATTGAACAAAAACGGGGTAAGGGTTGTAAAGAACGCTTACGACAAAGCCGAATTCCTTGCTTCCAGCGATATGAATTTCCGCCCGGTGAATATGACTACCGGGCCTGACGGCTGTTTGTATATCGTAGACATGTACCGGGGTATTATACAGGAGGGCAACTGGACAGGCCCCTCGTCGTATATCCGTCCGCAAATACTCCGTTTTGGGCTTGATAAAAATATCGGCCGGGGAAGAATATACCGCATCGTTCATGAATCCGTTCCACCTTCCCGCGAACGACCGGCTTTGTTAAACGCTTCACAGGCACAATTGATAGCATATCTTTCTCACCCCAATGGCTGGTGGCGCGATAACGCGCAAAAGCTGCTGGTACTGCGCAACGACGCTTCTGTTGTACCAGCGCTGAAAGCATCAGCGCTTGGTCATTCGTCTTTTTTAAACAAACTGATGTTCTGGAAAGAAAAACCTTCCGCCATAGGCAGGATACACGCGTTATGGACGCTGGAAGGATTGCAGGCGGCAGACAAAAACCTGCTGCTGGAACTGATGGAAGATCCCGCGCCGGAAATGAGGAGGATGGCCATATGGATCAGTGAGCCTTACATCAAAAAAGATGACCCGGAAATCATGGACAGGTTGAAACAAATAGTAAATGACCCGGATACGGATGTGCGTACACAACTGGTACAATCCTTACGGTATAGCACAAACGAAAAAGCTACACCCATACTGGAGGCTGTTATTCAAAAAGATTCCGTTCGTACCAGCATGGTGTACCAGGCAGCACAGCTAACACTGGGGCATCTTACCAGTTCGCTTGCCGTGCAGGTGAATACGGAAGGATTGGATGAAGCATCCAAAGCGCTGGTATTGAAGGGTGCGGACAATTTTAAATCGCTCTGCTCATCCTGCCACGGGTCCGACGGCAAAGGATTGCAATTCGGTGGCGCCGGCATGGTAGCGCCACCCTTAGCCGGGTCTCCGCGTGTAACCGGCAACCCGGGAGCCCTTATCAGGATCGTATTAAGCGGTTTAAAAGGCCCTGTTGACGGTAAGGACTACCCCAGTATCATGCCACCACAGCTTAACAGCGAAGACCAGTGGCTGGCGGAAGTATTGAGTTATATCCGCACCAACCTGGGGAACGAAGCCTCTGTCATACAACCTGCCGACATTAAAAAAGTTCGTGATGTGGTGGGCAGAAGGTGGGATCCCTGGACGCTGGAAGAATTACAACAGGCGGGGTTTTAAGCTGGATGCATATTGCGATGGAGAAGCAGTTCGATTGGTATTTATCTTAGATCAATAGTGTTTACCAATTCTTTATATCTTCCCATAAGTCTTTCCAACCTGGATTCATTTCTGTGGTCAACGTTATTTTTTGCTTTCTGCTCCCACTCGTGCACGTCCCTGCGAGCCCGCTATAGAGTTATATTAAATTAAGGATATCTTGACGCGGGTGAAGCAGTCGCAGCAGGGCAACTGCTTTTTTTCCGCGAGGATGGCTTCTCCCGCAAAAGCAACCTGATATTTCAGGATTTGTTTAAACGGGCTCGCCATGACGAGTAAGAGGTTGATGACTTCGTAAGTTTCACTATCATTCAGGTTTGCTAATAATCCATTCTCCAGCCAAATCCCATGTCTTGCAGGCACACCTGCTCCAACAATTATATATACTTCTCCTTTGCAGAAAACACAGCTACAAAAACCAAACACTTGTGCGTCACTGAGAACCCGGCCTCTCCGAACGTTCGGAGGGGTGAAGCAGTTCTCGCAGTAGGAAAATGCAGCTCCACGAGGATGGCTTCTCGCGCCGAACGTCGGGGCGGTTGTGGTCGCAATAACGACCTTTTTGGTCAGCCACCACTGCTCACTGCCTTTCCTTATATTTGCCCTTTATTCTTTTTATTCCGATGAGTGTTATGAAATTCCGTCATTTTTTTGAAAATGTGCAGGTAGATGAATTTTCCGCTACACCTAAATATCTGCAGTTAACCCATTCTATACTGGATGCCATTGAAGCAGGAAAGCTTAAAAAAGACGACCTGGTTCCTTCTATCAATGAGCTGAGCTTCGAGCTTGAAATATCGAGGGATACCGCCGAAAAAGGATACAAGCACCTGAAAAAAATGGGCGTGCTGGGTTCAGTGCCCGGCAAAGGATATTATATCATCAATGATAATATCAAGCAGACGCGCCGTGTAATGCTGCTGTTCAACAAGCTCAGCTCGCATAAAAAAATTGTATACGACGCTTTTGTAGAAACCCTGGGCGAAGATGTGGCCATCGACTTTTATATTTACAACAACGATTTCGGGTTATTCAAAAAGCTGATCAGCAATGCCAACGATGATTACTCACATTATGTGATCATTCCGCATTTCATGGAAGGCGGCGAAAACGCCCACGAAATCATAAATACCATTCCTAAACACAAGCTCATTTTGCTTGATAAAAAGCTATCGCGGGTAGATGGCGAATACGCAGGCGTATACGAAAATTTTGAAAAAGATATTTACCATGCGCTGGAGCAGGCATTGAAATCGTTGGCCAAATATCACACCCTGAAGATCATCGTTCCTGAAAAGAGCTACTACCCCATGGAAATTACCAAGGGCTTTAATCGTTTTTGCCAGGAATACGCCTTCACGCATAAAATAGTACACGATATTGCAACCGAACCTATTAACAGCGGAGAGGTATACATCAACTTAATGGAAGCCGACCTGGTAACATTGATCGAACGTTTGATATCCCTTAAGTTCAAGGTGGGCAAAAATGTAGGAGTGATCTCCTATAATGAAACAGTGTTAAAAAAGATCATCCTGAACGGCATCACTACCATTTCTACCGACTTTCACCAGATGGGCGTACGGGCGGCAGAACTTATTTTATCCGGCGCTAAAGAGCACATAGAAGTTCCTTTCAAGCTCACCATGCGGGCTTCCCTGTGAGGTAAACATTCCCTGTCCTGGCGCTGCAATACGGGAGATGAATAGAGCAGGTTTGTCTATATATTTCATCTATTGGTCTATAGTATGTTGCCCTCCTGCAGGTTTGTTTACTTTTGATATTTTACAGGGTATATGATCATGAGCAAACGGGCTATTACTATTATTATTCATATTACATGCTGGGCATTGTTCCTGTTGTTACCTGTAATCTTCTCCCCGGCGTTTGGTACGCGCCCTAAAGAATTTGACCATGTTTTCGGTTACCCCCTGCGGTTTATCCTGAACAACCTGTTCCTTGTTCCTTTTTTTTATTTTAATGCCTACTTCCTGGTACCTGAGCTTTTTTTTAAAAGAAAGAACATATTGTACTTTGGCGCGATATTGCTTTTGCTGTTGATGTTCCTGCTGATCCCTGAAGACCGTCAACGCATCATCAATATCAATAATGTGCCACCGCCAACTTCATTCCCCGATAGGGAACGACTGAGAATAATGCACGAACGTCCGAACATACTCTTTATCGGCTTTCGTATACTACCCAGGATATTTTCGTTTTGCCTGGTTTGGCTTTTAGGTACTATGTTACAGGTAATAGAAAGGTGGAGAATAGCAGAGAAACGTTCGCGGGAAAGCGAGCTGGAGAAAGTAAATGCTGAGCTCTCCTATCTTAAGCTGCAGATCAATCCGCATTTTTTGTTTAACACGCTCAATAATATTTATTCACTGGCATCTATGCAAAGCGCCCAAACCCCTGCTGCGGTAATGAAACTGTCGGAAATCATGCGTTATGTAACGCAGGATGCCCAGGCTGATATGGTACCGTTGGAGAAGGAGATCCAGTATATCAACAACTACATTGAGCTGCAGAAAATGCGCAGCAATGACAGGCTTGAGTTGGTCTTTAATGCCGGAGGCGATTTTTCGAAGAACAATATAGCGCCGCTTTTACTGATTTCATTTGTTGAGAATGGATTTAAATACGGCATCAGCAATCATGAAAAGAGTTTGATTTCAATTGATATCCGCGTAGAAAAAGATACCCTGGAGATGCAGGTTCACAACACTATTTTTGAAAGGCCTGAAAACGGCGTTACTTCAAGCATTGGTATGTCCAATACACGCAGGCGGCTTGAATTGCTGTATCCCGGCAGGCATGCGCTTTCCTTTGGTAAAACGGGCAATTTTTATACTGTTGACCTGAAAATTGAATTGTCATGATCAAATGTGTGGTGGTAGATGATGAACCCCTGGCGATCTCACTGCTCAATCAATACATCCGGCGGTACAAAGGTTTGGAGATGATGGATGGATTTACCGATGCGCTGGAAAGCATCGGCTATATCAACAACCACGAGGTAGATCTTTTATTCCTGGATATACTGATGCCGGATATAACGGGCATTCGATTGCTGAAAGAAATTACCAAAAGACCAATCGTGATCTTTACGTCTGCCCATCGTGATTTTGCAGTGGACGGATATGAAATGGGAGTAGCAGATTACCTGTTGAAGCCTTTCGATTATGAACGGTTTAAAAAAGCGGTTGACAGAGCGGTTGAACATATCCGGCAGAAACAGAGAGACAATGCGGAGCTCTTACCCGGGATATTCGTCAGATCCGATTATAAGCTGATCAAAATAAACTTCCAGGACATCCTGTATATAGAAAGCATGGACGATTACATCCGCATATACCTGCAGGACGGCAAGCCCGTTATTACATTGATGCGACTGAAATCATTCTTTGAAAAGCTGCCTGTTAACGACTTTCAACGTGTGCACAGGCGTTATATCGTTGCCCTTAGCAGGATCAGCTCCGTTGAAAGCAGGAAGCTCACACTTACCAATGGAACGGAAATACCTGTAGGAGATACTTACCAGCAGGTAATACAAGCCTTCAGGGGAAAGCATTAGTGAGCAGTGAGCGGTCAGCTATCAGCGGGGCAGTGGACAATGGATAGTGGACAATGAAGACCATAAACCATAAACAACCTTCCCCGGCGAATCTCAAATATCAAATCTCCAATAACCTGTAACCTGAAAATTGAAACCTGCAACAGCCATCCAATCCCAAATCAGAAATCAACAAATCAAAAATCAGAAATCCGTCCCCGGTTCACCTATTCTTTTAGATGGTTTACCGATTTTAACAGGCTGATTTATTCATTCATATAGAAATTTGACCCGTTCAAATATTTTAATCCAATGTATAACAAAACTGCTATGTACGACGAAATCCCGGTTACCGGAAATACAAACCAAACTTCAGCTGCAGGCAAACACGATTTTGTATTTGTAAAGTCAGAATATAAGATCATTAAAATAAAGCTGGATGATATTATGTTTTGTGAAGGGATGAAAGATTATACACAGATATATGTTCATGGACGGCTGCAGCCTGTACTTACCTTACAAAACCTGAAAAACTTCAGCAGCCGTTTGCCTGAAAGCAGGTTTGTAAGGGTCCATCGATCATTTGTTATCTCTCTTCAACACATCGAAACCATTTCACGCAACGAAATCAATATCGGGAAAAAGATCGTTCCCATCGGGCATAGTTACCGGAACGACTTCTTCAGTATTGTGGAGCGTTACTCATAGCATGGTTATCGCGAAGGTTACAAAATCATCAATCACTTGCGCGTCATTTCGACTGAGCAAACACGAACACTACAGTTTAATGTAGCTTTTGCGAGGGAGAAATCCGTTGGGCATTTGTACTGATGCTCAACTTCTATTCTACTGCCTGGCATATTGCTACCGCACCAACATATCCTTAATTTACACGACCCTGTCGCGGTATCGCAGTGGCTGAAAAAGAACTCCCTGTCATTGCGAGCCGCTAAATAAATTCAAAAGCATTACGGATGATGGGAGGAGAAGCAATCTCAACGATTGGCATTAGGTTGGGACTGCTTCTCCCGCACCGACATACTTTTAATTTAATACAACCCTATCGCGGT
>JAHBTL010000029.1 GCA_019638615.1 Chitinophagaceae bacterium
ATATGTTGCGATGGGGAATAATCCGATCATAAAAGTAGATGCGACTGGAGGGTGTACAGAATGCCCAGATTCAAGAGGATGGGATAGGAGTAAGCCATGGATAGATTCAAATGGAAGCATATGGGAAGCAACAGATAATGGATGGGTTGGTTTATTAAACGAGATTAAAATTCAACCAGGCGAATTTAATAATTTAAACTTTAGTCAAATAGGAGCTGAAATAGACGCATATAGAAATTATGGGTTATCAGATGATGAAATAATTAAGAGGTTAGATGGGTATGGCCTATATAACAGTACATGGAGAAAAGTGTATAATGCTATGTCTCCAGATGCCACAAGAATACGATTGGCCAAGGCAGAGGCATGGGAAACAGAAGGTAAAATTGCAAAAGGAATTGCCATAGGTATAGGTATAGTTTTTACAGGCGGTATTTTAGCTGAAGCAGGTGTATTTACTTCTGTAGCATCAATGGCTTCAAGGGCCGCTGCATCATATACTTCATTGTCCATTGACGTGTATACAATTACAAATATAGGATTGAACGAAGTTAGATCAAAAGCGATAATCGCTCTTTTTGCGGCTACTAATCGTTTTCTACCGTATTCGATAAAAAAGCAACTAATTCAGAGCTCTAAAGGATTTATTAACTTAGCTACTCCTGAAAATACAAAGAAAATAATCGAGCCGATTGTTCCGGGAAAGACATTCCATTGGTAAGTTGTTAAAATTTTAAATTATGAGTGGAGAAGAATCTGATTTAGATAAAAATAAGCTACTAGAATTGCTTACTGAAATAAAAAGCACAAATGCGGATAATAGATACTTTCACTTAAGGTCGGTTGAGAACTTTTTAATTCATCTGGATTCATTTAAAGACAGAACAAAAAAGAAAAGAATTATTAAATATCTTGGAGAATATCTAACAATTATAAAATCGATTGGAGAAAAAGAAGAAATAATTACAGCTGATTGTAGTAGAGACCTGTTTCATAAGTACATTTATCCAGTTGCAAATCTCTACAGTATATATGCGCGGTTTGTGCACTACCCTAAGTTTTATGTAATTGTAATTTGGTTTGGCTTTTTTTCCTTGTTTATTTACTTGCTGGGACTTTCAATAAGTTTTCAGGCAACTTTAGTAGGATTATTTATTATATATTATTTATTTATTCAACATAAGAAAATTAAAAAATGTGTTTATGGGCTATATTTTTGATTGCGCAGTTTTTTTGTTGTAGAGTATCGGTCATGAATCAAATTTCAGAATAACCTCCATGGAATCAGGGCTTTTAAGAAAGCATACCCGATCAATGCCAATCCCGATTTATCAGAAATCGTGAGTGGAGAAGTTGAGTTTTACGCCCATTGCGTAACAAAGCTGGGCTTGAAAATGAAATTTTGGGAAAAGGTAGGAGACACTAAAGAAGTAGGAGATACTAAACATATCCTATTTAAAAATACAGAAGATTATGGTTCAAAAGCAGGTGAAGAACCAATCAAAATATCAAAAAAATGGTATGTATGGCGAATTAATGAAAAGTTCGTAGACGTTGGAAAATTGGAAGGAGAAAACCGAAAATCATATATGGGTTTAGTCGTAAACCCATTAGGGATTATAGAACTTTTGAAGGGAAATAAATACCCAATTAATTATCCCGATTATGAATAAGAGCAAAGATATCTAGCGCTGGTCTTGTAGCAAGGGTAAAGAGCTAAGCCAGACCAGTGCTTATGCGTTACTTTTTTTGTGACAGCAACAGGTGTAAGTTTAACGCTGTGTTGTTAATATATTAACCTGTTTAAGAAATCAGAATAAGTAAAGGCAAGGCAGCAGGTCTGGCATCGCACAAGGCCATGCTACCAAACCTGCGCCAGTGTGTGATCAAACCCTTCAGTGGCAGTACGCCCGGCTATGATGCCAATGGAAACATATTGTTTCTTCTCCGACGAGTCTCTACTCACAGCTTTGAGCAGGAGCAGGACTCGGCGGCAGGCGGAGAGCAAGGATTATGAATTCCTGCTGATGGGTATCTCCTACCCACTACCATTAAAGTGCAGGAATACGAGATAGACGGCAGTAACGGACGCATCGGCATCTACCGCCCGTCAAATATTTATGCCTGCCAGTTAACAGACCACCTGGGCAATGTGAGAGCAGTGGTAGCCAGGAGCGGTACCAACCTGCAGATAAGGCTGTATAATGATTATTATCCTTATGGCATGATCATACCTCCCGTTACCACAGGTACGAACGATTACCGGTATGGTTACCAGGGAGCGTATGCAGAAAAAGACCCTGAAACAGACTGGAATGCATTTGAGCTTAGAATGTATGATGCTAAGATTGCCAGATGGCTGACGATAGATCCTAAAGGAGAATTTTGGAGCCCGTATGTTGCCATGGGGAATGATCCCGGGAATAATACAGATCCGACAGGTGGCTGCGATGATTGCCCTGAGGGATGGATGGCAAAACCTGTAACACTTTCGGAAGTCATTGTAAGAAGTGAGGCTCCCCCAAAATTTAACTGGATGGGTTTGCCCAGGTGGACAAAAGCGGATTATAACAATTTAGTAAGCAATAACGCTTTATTCCGGGACAGAATGGCCACCGGTGCAGATCTTATGCAGGCAGGCGACCCGGATCATTATACAAACAATTTTGCTTTTTACAGCAGAGCCTACCGGGCTGAACAGGGGTGGAGGCAGATGAATTATTATTTAATAGATTTTGCTACATTATGGCTGCCTGTTCCTAAATTAGCTATGCTAAGATGGATGAGGTTTGGAGTAGCCGCTAAGGGGGGAACATCTTTAGTTCAGGCTAATAGAACAGCAGGTAATTTATTTAGAGATGAATTAGCAGCAGCATTGAGAGCAGAAGGGCGGACAGTAAATACAGAAGTTTTCAAAAGGACACCATTTGGTAAGCGTTATATGGATTTAGACGTTTGGCATAACGGGGTTAATTTGGGTGGCATAGAAACTAAAGTAGGCGGTTCTCGTTACCTTCCTTTGCAAAGATTAAAAGATGCTTGGCTTGGGGCAAATGGCTATCCCGTGCAATTGGTTAGAAAACCCACAAATTGGTAAAAGAAAATGGACATATTTAAAGAACTTATTAAAGCATTAACCCCCATATTGAAACCAATAGGGTTTAGTAAAAAAGGAAATAGCTTTTACTTAGAAGCGGGTAAGAATTATGGGATTGTAAACTTTCAAAAAAGTAGAGATAGTACAAAAGACGTAACCAAATTTACAATCAATTTTGGTATCTATTCCGATGCTTTAGGGCAATTACAATATGGTTACAACAATTCAGTAAAACCGGAAGTTGAACAGTGCCATTGGGAAGCAAGAGTTGGGAGTTTTATGGCGGGTAGTCCTGATTATTGGTGGAATGTCAGTACATCAGACAATTTGAGCGGCATTACTTCTAATGTAATGGAAGCTGTTCAGAGTATTGTAGTGCCTGAAATAAATAAACGCCTATCTGATGAAGGTTTAATAAACAGTTGGATGAATGATAGCTATGCCGGTACAACGGAAATAGGTAGGTTTAAATATCTAACGACCCTCTTAAAGGCAAAAGGGGATTTTGATACTTTAAACCAAGTCGTTGAAACATTTATGCAACAATCAAAAGGAAAGCCAAATGCCATCAGGGCAATGGAGCATCTAAAGGAAATAGAATATAGTAAGTAAAAATCAAGCCCCGGAAAGTCCGGGCTTTGTTTATTTATTAAAGGCTTTCTTAGTCTTGTAGTTTTGGATAACGTTATCAATGAGGAAAAACAGGTGCTGCTTAGTGGCTTCGTCCAGTTTTTCAATGTCCTCAATGCGTTTTAGCAAATCCTTGTCCAGGGCAGCCAGTTCGCCCTCTCCGATAATGTAATCTACGCTTACATTAAACACCTTAGCCAGTTTTATCAATACCTCAATGGAGGGTGTATTGGCGTTACGCTCGTAGTTCCCGATGATAGTCCGGGACACTTTCTTCTCCGACGAGTCTCTACTCATAGCTTTGAGCAGGAGCAGGACTTGTCGGCAGGCAGGAGATAATGTATGCATTCATACTGATGGGTATCTCCTACCCCACTGCCATTTCTTCTCCGACGAGTCTCTACTCACAGCTTTGAGCAGGAGCAGGACTCGGCGGCAGGCGGAGAGCAAGGATTATGAATTCCTGCTGATGGGTATCTCCTACCCACTACCATTAAAGTGCAGGAATACGAGATAGACGGCAGTAACGGACGCATCGGCATCTACCGCCCGTCAAATATTTATGCCTGCCAGTTAACAGACCACCTGGGCAATGTGAGAGCAGTGGTAGCCAGGAGCGGCACCAACCTGCAGATCAGGTTGTATAATGATTATTACCCGTATGGCATGGTGATAACACTCAGTTATTACAGGTAAATAATGGTATGGTTACCAGGGACAGTGGAGAAAGACCCGAGACAGACTGGAAGATGCTTAACTTAGAAATGTGTGCGCAAAAAATTGCGGTGGATATTTTGAGTGTAAAACATCAAAGGCAATCCTGCTCCATAAAGGTGTGTGGCAGCAGTATAACTCAGGTTGCGAGTAGATCTGGACGGATAATGTGGTCGGCGAGTTGGAACTAATCTGTGTCCAATGCCCTGACAAAAAAGCATTCATAACTGTAAGATGACATTGCTGGGCGTGGATTTTTTGCCTCATATGGATCGTAAGATAATGCGTAACGAATGCTACATGAATGTTCACCACTGATAGGAAATAAATTTGGAATGTATTAGAAGATGGTGAGTTTTGGGAGAGGTGCCGAGATAGAAGAACACTGAATAGATCGACTGATAAAACATTTGAGTTTAAATGGAAAAAATCAGCCCAGACTATGCTTTTGCGTTAGTTGCACTCATCTTCGAGTTGGCAGATTCCTAAGTGTGCTCACCTGTTTATATAGGTGTGGCATGCAAAATGGCACAATGTGTGAGAGGTCGTGTGAATCAGGAATGATTTATAATCGACGTAATAGCCCAGTGATAATATAATGAGCAAGATGGTGAAAATTGCAGTAAGCTTCACAAGCTTGAGATAAAAACCTAGTTTTGGCTATAACGATCTCAAAAAAGTAAAAAATCACTCTTACCATCATTTTGCCAGGATAATTATCATCGAAATGAGTTATTTTATGATCCAATGTAGCAGTGATGAGAGTTGGATAACAGGAAATCTAATACATATCAAAATTATCTTTTTTTGGCACAATAATTATAAATTTATATGAAACTGAGAACTTTAATATCATTCTTAATACACTTTTACGTTATATTTTTATAACAACTTTTTTTACTCAAAATGTTAAAAGGAATCTATATAAATAAAAAAATCCAGAAACTCAATTTTCGGAGGAAGGTGCTTTAGATACTTTAATTATATTTGGAAACAATCAATTTGATAGTAAATATTGGGAAGCGGTCGTTTCGATCTTTCGTATTCTTAAGTGAGGTACCACTATTAATATGCATAGCAACAATAGTTTGGACAATCCATAGGTCATGGTTTTCTAATCCAAGAATAATGATTATGAAAGACTTAGATACATATTATGAAAGACAATAGTTAACACATGTTAGCAGTCAAAAGAGAAGTCGCACTTAATCTTGATAAGTGAATGGCTCGGTCTGGCGCAGGGTGTGCTGTAGAAGTTGTATAAAAGATTGGTAGTAGGTATACCATCCCAACAGCTATCGGGACTGTGCAAGCGGTGGCTGTAAACCACCACTTTCTTCTCTGACGAGCCTCTATTCATAGCTTTGAGCAGGAGCAGGACTTGTCGGCAGGCAGGAGATAATGTATGCATTCATACTGATGGGTATCTCCTACCCCACTGCCATTACGGTGCAGCAACCTGGTTTACTCCGATTACTATCCTTTTCACAGTTGTTGGAATAAGCAAGTGCCGTTTTTGGTATGCAGTGTAGCTAATGTGGGCGGAGTACTAACAACAGAAAGTTTGTGAGGTTTGCAGCACTAATATAAACTGTGCTGTGGAGATATGAAATAGATGGAGTAGGTAGGAGGATAGGAATATACTACCGCCCGTCAAATATTTTTTGAATGACTACTAATTTTATAGTTATGAGATTCCGTTTATTATCATTCTTCTATTTGTTTGCCTCCTTTACGCTAATGCTCAATCTCAAAAAGATGATCTACGAAAGATACAATTCGGCATTGCTGGAGGTGTTAATCTGAGCCGCACACCTGCGCTTTCTTACATTGAGATTACACCCGGTTTTAAGAACTATCGTAAAAGCAGGTATGCTGTTGGTGCTGCGGCAAAATTTTTCCTGGAAGTCAAGGCTTAATTGATCCTGAGTTAAACAGCAAACCAGCAATAGCTATTTCTACATATGCTGTCACCATTTCCTCATCTTTCATACTGCTGAAATATTCAATCTCTTGGGTTCTCCGCAATGTCTGCCCGTGCTTAGCCTGTGCGTTGGCAGGCGACGTTGCGGTAGGGGGAGAATCAAAGGTTGTAATTAAAACTCTTGCTATACAAAGAAGATGTAGATTTGATGAAACAGGGACAATGATAATGCCTCGCAGCGTTCAGCTCATGCACAAAAGGTGCGGAGTTGCGACTCGGAGAACCCAAGAACCAGTTGCAGAGCATTACCAATATGCTTACCAGCACCGAGTATGCCGGTTACACCTATGATGAAATGGGGCGATTAACGTATGAAAATACGAGCAATGCCGCGCAAAAGAAATACATTAAATACGATGTTACAGGCAAGGTGGTATTGATATCAAGAAATGCAGCTTTTACACAGCCTGTGGTGGAGTATGTATACAATGAGCTGGGGCAAAGAATAATAAAGAAGCTGTACAACAGCAGCTACGTAGAAATAAACAGGACTTATTATGTGGGGGATGCTGTTTATACGCAACCTGTAACAGGGGGCGTTGGCGGCGCCATTACGGTGCAGGAATACGAGATAGACGGTGGCGGCGGACGCATCGGCATTTATTACCGCCCGGGCGATATCCAGTCAGACCCTATCTCCAATAGTTCGTTCCTGTTTCTTTTGCTTACCATTATAAGTTAGCAATTGGGGCCAATCATTGAGCCGTGACATGTTGTATTTGTTTGTCGCAGCGTTCTGATTTGTAAGTATCCTAATTAATAAACATCAAACTGAATAACCAGTCATTGCCGTCCCGCAGGTATAAGGATTTGATATAGAGCAATAAAAATAAAAGACTCAAAAAAAGTTTGGAAAGATCAGTTTTCTGATTTTACTTTGTAATTCAAAGTACTTTTTCAATTCCCTTCACGGGATAATTTTTTGAATAAATACTTTGTGATTCAAAGTACTTTTAAATATGTAATCATGGAAAAAATCATCAGGCTCAAAAAAAGTATCAGGAAGTGGATGCTGTTTTTTATTGTATCGCTGCTATTGAGCGGTATTACAGCCTTTGCTGTTGAAACAGAATTACACTGGGTATTAAGCTGGTGGCCGGAAACCCATTCATCGTTTTACAATTGGCTGGTTACATCGTGCGATGCCATCCGTGATACCAATGAAAAATACCCTTATATCGCTTACGGGTACGACTGGCTGGCTTTTGCGCACATCGTTATTGCAGTAGCTTTTATTGGTCCCCTGGTAGATCCCGTCCGTAATATCTGGATCATAGCGGTTGGATGCATAGCCTGTGTGCTCATCTTTCCTCTGGCATTTATTGCAGGCCACATCCGGCATATACCTGTTTACTGGCGCCTGATTGATTGCTCATTCGGCATTTTCGGGTTGATCCCACTGCTGGTTTGCTATAAGAAAACAAGAATGCTCGAAAATATTGACTACGCACGATAACCTTTCATCTTACATTATACAAGCAACTGTATGCATACTGAAGTAAAAAAACAAACCGATGGCATTTATATTGCAGGGCTGGTGCTGCTTGCCATTTCCTTTGTACTGTTTTGTGTTCCTCTTTTTTATCAGCCTGTGGGCAACGGCTTTTTTGTTGTTCATTTTTCAATAACAGGACTGTACTTTTTTATATTGTTGTTTTCGGGCAGATTACGGAAGGGAAGAGAAGGACTGCAACCTATGTTTGTATTCCTGCTGTTGTTTTTGGTCAGCGCTTACGCACTGAACCGGGAGATAGCCATTTTTGAGCCGTCAACAGACTGGTTCACTGTATTGCTGCTGACGATTGGTGTTAATTACCTGCTGTTGTATTTTTTTGACAGGTTACCGGGATGGCTCCAATACCTCTGCTGTTTTATCGGCGGGGTGGCATTGGTTACTTTCATTTACCTCTCACTGTATCTTTTTCCTACTTATCTGATAGGGATCATAGCAGCATTGTTTTTAGGTATCTCGCTGCATGTGTTTGTGCCGCTGCTGTTCTGTATTTATACACTTGTTTTTTTCAAAAGAATAAAGTCGTTATCACGGCAATACACTATCTGGTTTCGTACGGGCATGGCGACAAGCTTGCTGGTTGTTATTGCATTTGTTACAGCCTGGAGCATTAAAGTACATCGTATCAATAAAGCGATGGTATCCGGTAATAAAGATTTCCCGGCATGGATCAGCGCTGCCCAAAAAATGTCGCCCGGTTTTATAGAGAACCGCATATGTAAAGCCGGCCTGGTATATGCTGTACCCGATGATGTATTTGAAAGCATTTTCTGGAGAATGCCCACGAGAGGATTTGACGAAGAAATGAAGCACGATCCCCTTGTTTTGATTGCATCACTCATTGCCGGCAAGGGTGAGCTAACGAACGATGACAGGATCAATATGCTCAGGTCAATGTATGATTCTCGTCACCAGGCAGAGGAACGGTTATGGTCCGGGGAGGACCTGTGCACCAGCTTTGTTTCCAATAACGTTGAAGTATGGCCGCAGTTCAGGATAGCGTATTCGGAATTGAAAATCCGGGTGCAGAACAATTATACCGCCGGCACATGGAATAGCAGGCAGGAAGCCATTTATACGTTCCATTTGCCCGAGGGAAGCGTTGTTACCTCCCTGTCGTTATGGATCAATGGAATGGAAGAAAAAGGAATCCTCACTACCCGTTCAAAAGCCGATACTGCGTATAAAACCATTGTAGGGAGAGAAGCGCGTGATCCTTCGGTGGTGCATTGGCAGGAAGGGAACCGCGTTACAGTAAGGGTGTTCCCCGTTGAACGAGGACAATACAGGGATTTCAAAATAGGCGTTACAAGCCCGCTGCAAAGGAAGGATAACAGGTTGTTGTACCAGCCCGTATACTTTGACGGTCCTTTGGCTACCGGGGCTAAGGAAGAAACAGAGATCAGGTTTGCGGAGCAACCGAAAAATTTTCAAACATCGGCGGCATTTGATGAAAACAGTGAGCATGTTTATACCAGGAAAGGAAGGTACAACCCGGGCTGGTATATAGCTTTTGATAAAAGTCCGTTAAGCACCGGAGCATTTTCATTCAATGGCAGGCATTATACCGCGTTTACGGCAGGAGATGAAAGAGAAACAATGGAAGTGACCAGTGTTTACCTGGATGTCAATGCGTCCTGGTCGGCAGGAGAGTGCAGAAAAACATATGATATAGTGAAACAAAAAAAGGTATTTACGGCCGGGGCGGACGGAAAGATGCAGGAGCTCACGGAACAGAACGCGGATCGTATCTTCAGCGAGCTGCGGAACAATACATTCAGCCTTTTTCCTTTTTACAAAATCAGTGGCACGGCTTCCGCGCTGGTTGTTACCAAAAGCAATATTGCTTCTCCCTTGCTGGGCGATGTAAAGCATACGGAATTCGGATCCGGCATTCAAACATTTATTTCCGCACGGAATAAAATATATGTTTTTAATATAGGCGATTCGCTTTCGCCCTACCTCCGGTCTTTAAAGGAGCTCCGTACTTTCAACTATGCGGCGGGCGATTTAATATTTCTCGAAGAACTGGTGCGATCGCGCCGCTTCCCGGCAAACCTGGAGAAAGACCAGGACGTGGTTCTCGATACGGCAGGCATGGTCATCAGGGAGGCAGAAGGGGAGAAGGAATCGCTTGCGCCGGATCATTTAATGCGGCTGTTTGCCTACAATAATATCCTGAAGCAATACGGGGCAGCCGTGGTGTCGGGCAATGATATAGTGCGGGAGGCGATAGCGCAGGCCGAGCAGGCATATGTGGTTTCTCCCGTATCAAGCATGGTGGTACTGGAAACGCAGCGCGATTATGAAAGGTTCGATATCAAAGCCAGCCAGGATAGTCTTAAGAATGCTTCGCTGGCTTCGAAAGGAGCCGTTCCTGAGCCGCATGAATGGGCCATGATGATAATCGCCGTATTGCTGTTGCTGTATGTACGTCGTCGTTCTTTCGATCCTTCAGTGAATCATTCATCATGGGAATAGTTATCGGGTGGATAAAGGTTCAATGGCTGGCGCTGTGCCTTGTGTTAGGCTATGCCGCCATCTTCTGGTGGCAGCTTGCCGATTATGTGAACGTTGGTTCGCTGGATTTTCAGTTGGGAATGCTGGCGCTGATGGTAGTTGTATCGTCAAACAGCAACAGGCAAAAAGGAGGATTACGGTTTGCTGTAGCCGCAGTGGTGGCGGCAATCATCACCATCTTCCTTCCTGTTAAAACCATGCTGTATGTTACAGTTTTGCTGGCGGTTTTTTTTGTAGTGGAAACCTGTGTTGCGAAAATACCTGCGTTAAGCATACTGGCAATTGTGCTGGTATCGCCGATATGCAGGTACGTGATGAATGTTTTCAGCTTTCCTGTCAGGCTTTGTCTTACCCGTTGGGTGGGAGGAATGCTTTCTTTTACAGGTTGCGATTCGTCTGCCGAGGGAAATATCATCCTGTACAATGGCGATGAGTTTTCGGTTGATCCTGCCTGTATGGGAATGTATATGCTCATTACTTCATTGCTTTCGGGTATTATGGTGATCGCCCTGCAGCAAAAAAAATACGGGCGAACGCTCAAGCCAGTCGTGGTTATTTTGTTCCTGTTGTTTATTACCGGATGTAATGTGTTGTGTAACCTGTGCCGGATTTTTATATTGGTATATTATAAAATATTGCCCGATACGATCATGCACGAGGTGACGGGGATTGTTTGTTTTGTAGTGTATGTAATAGTGCCTGTTGTACTATGCGCCCCATGGGTAATAAAGAAATATGGGAAACCAGCATTAAAGCATGACGCACGGCAGGACATTACAACAGGTTGTATCAAGTGGGGCAGGCATGCCGTGGTAGCCATATGTTGTCTGTCGGCGGCTGTGGTAACAGCTCATCAGAAAAAGATGAATAGTACCGGCAAAGTTTTTGACAATAACGGGATGTATGCTGTTTCTGCTTTGCACAATGGTATTACAAAAATGGAGAACGACTCGGCGCTTATTTACCTGAAACCCATACGCGGCTTTTATTCCAGCGATCATCACCCGATGGTTTGCTGGACAGGAAGCGGGTATGAATTTACGAAAGTACATGCCGGGAACATAGGTGGCAAAGAAGTATATGAAGGCATATTGAGTAAGGGAAAGGAAAAATTATATACCGCGTGGTGGTATGATAACGGTGATCATTTTACCATAGAACAATGGGCGTGGCGGTGGGATATGCTGAGGGGGAGCAAACCGTATTCATTGATAAATATAACTGCCGCTGACGGCTATGAGCTTAAAAGGCAGGTGGAATATTTTATTCATAACAGGCGACAGGTAAATACGTCGCACTAAAGTTAAGCATATGGATTGCTTTGTAGCGAAAGATTCAATTGTCAGGACCATATGGGGAAAATCGGATACCGTACTCTTTATTTTTGCCGGCGCTGCCGCGGAGTTTGCGGTAAACAAGTCGGTAGACTGGTTGTATTTTACGGGCAAGCTTCCCGCCGATCCCATTGGACGTTTATTCTCCACCGTGCGTTATGCCGGGCAGATCGTTTTTTCGGATACCCGTACGGCGCTTGGCGCGATTGATCATATTAATAAGGTACATGCAGCTGTTGAATCGGCGCGCGGGCAGGAAATACCCCAGGAGGCATACCGGGATGTGCTGTTTATGCTGATCCATTATAGCATATCGGCATTTGAATTGTTGGAAAGAAAGCTTACACAGGCGGAAAAGGAAGAAGTAGTACATGTGTTTATACGGGTAGGAAGAAGGATGGGCATCCGGTTGCTGCCATTAGGATACCAGGCCTGGACGCAGATGCACAGCGCCCAATTAGAGAATAATCTTGCTGCAGGCGCCTGTACGGCAGATCTGTATGATCAATATCGAAAGCATCTTGGTTTTTTCCGCTATTATATCCTGGTACATGTGCAATACCTGATCACTCCGCCGCGCGTACGGCACCTGCTGAACCTGGAGCCCTCGCTGACCCTGAATATATTGCTTCTGTGCTACAAATGGAGCAGGAAAATAAAGATGGATCCTGTTATTAAATCCTGGCTGCTTCCTGCTAAATACAGAAAAGAGATAAGGGAGTTGGACAGGTAGCAGCCTCTTATAGGTCATAGCGAGTAAACCATTAGTGGTCTCAATCATTGAGCCGTGACATGTTGTATTCGTATTTTTCAGTTATTATATGTATGCCCGGTTCGGAGAAAATGTATCAGGGGCCTGTAGCTGAGTTAACAGTAGTACCAAAGCTTAATCGATCCCGCTTTTTGCGGGACCCGAAATCGGCCGTAGTCCCAGCCTGCCGGCTGGCAGGGATTTCGGGCGCCCGCCCCTGCCTGCCGTTCGGCAGTTCAGGCAGGCGAACGACGTTCAAGTCGGGCGGGGCTTTTTGCCTGCCCGACTGAAGTCATTCAGGCGGGGGTTACTTTTTTTCGCAAAAAAGTAACAAAGAAACCAGCACCAGGCTTTGTGGTTGAAAAGAAAGTGAGTTTTATAAGTAACAAAAGTAACAGGTCTGTACCAGACATATCCTACCTTATTAGCTTCAATAGTAATGAGTGTAAGTTTATGACCGGAGTACCAACAACAGGAGCTTGAGATGCTGCTATATTATTACAGCCTGTACCGTGGATTGTTGTTGGTGAAGCCGAAGCACAGTAAGCTATACACAACACCAATAACGGCAGCAGGGTGAGGGCAATTAAATATGCAGCGACAATTATATACCCCCCCATATAGAAACTGCCGCAGACACACAGATTTAATCTGTGCATCTGCGGCTAAAAAATCCGGGGTATATCCTATGTTTTGCGGGCTTGCCCGCGGGACCAATTTGGAATGCCCCCGTTGTTTAAGATAGCCGCGTAATGCCCTATCTTTACCCCTTTATGATACAAGCCGGATTATATCATACATTAAAAGTGTTGCGCCTGGTAGAACCGGGCGCCTACCTTGACGACGGGGAGGATGGAATTCTGTTGCCCAACAGGTTTGTGCCGAAAGGGTTGAAGAGGGGAGATGAAATACGCGTTTTTATACATCACGATTCAGAAGGACGAAAGATCGCTACCACGCAACAACCCAAAGGAGTGCTGGGTGATTTAGTGTTGCTGGAAGCGGTGTCCGTTACTCCCCAGGGCGCTTTTCTGGATTGGGGATTAATGAAGGATATTTTTGTTCCGAAGTCGAAGCAAAGGTCAAAGATGTATGCCGGGGAAAAATACCTGGTTAAAATATACCGCGACGAACAAACCGGGAGAATAGCGGCTACAGAAAAGATCGATGCTTTTTTAAGCAATGAGATACTGACTGTTAAGGAGATGGAGATGGTTGACCTGGTAATATACCGGCGCACCGATATTGGTTATGTGGTCATCATCAATAACAAACATACCGGTGTTATTCATTTTAATGAAGTATTTCGCAACCTGGAACCGGGAGACCGGTTGCAGGGTTTTATAAAAACCATTACCGAAGATCATAAGATAGATATAGTTGCCGGTAAGCCCGGTTACGACAAGGTAAGTGACGAGACTGCAAAAGTGATGCAGTTGCTGGAAGAACACAATGGTTATCTTCCTTACAACGATAAATCGGCGCCCGAAGACATTTATGCTTTTTTCGGGATGAGCAAAAAAGTGTTTAAAATGACAACCGGCAGCTTGTACAGGCAGAAGAAAATTGTTTTCACCCAAGCCGGGATCCAGCTTGTAAAAGATCAATAGTGTTGACCGGTTAATTTTCTTCAGGATTCAATATTAAACGCCCTGTTTAGCGACCATATTACATCTTCCGGTCTCCTGGATGATGGAATAAATTTTTTCAGTGGTTCAATTATTTGGGGGTATTCATCAATGAAAGCGAGCGCCGGTATCTCATTCAACGCAAAATTTTTCATGATGTTTGAAAACAGGCTTTTATCATTGCCCGAAAAGCGAATGTATTTTGAAGAAGTAATAATGATCTCTGTTAAGCCCTGCGCGGTATGAGATGACAGGGAAAATGCGAGGGCGCAATCCCCGGTGAGCTCTGTTTCAAACCTGCTGAGGGTTTGCAGCGCTTCTGCTTTTGAAACCGGCTCTGTAAGATAAGTTGCCTCATCGTTGAAAGAATATTCGAGTACAATTTCCGGAGGCAGGAGGGTAGCCAGCTCCGTTATAAGATGCCACAGCTTTGAGTTGTTAATATTGATCTCCGCCTGGAAAGTATAGGGTACTTTAGCGTTGTTGCTTTCCGTTAGTTTGTAGCCTTCCATGATCAGCGCCTTTTGTCTTTTTAATAACAGCTCTTCTATATCCGGCCGGTGGGGCAGTTCCCATGCTTCAGGCACTCTTGCGGTAATGGGTATTTCAAGCATAGCATAAAGGTATATAACCTGCATGGCAGAGAAAATGAAAAATATGTTCAATTTAATATAGGGTTGACAAAAGTCCGATAATATTGCAGATCATAATTCTCTTTGCATTGAATACAGTTACCTGGGGTTATTTGCTGGCAATTATTGCTGCTGTTTTTTGGGGTATATCAGGGAGCTTTTGCCAGTATCTTTTTCAGCAAAAGCAGTTTAATCCCGAGTGGCTGGTTACCATACGGCTGGTAGCGGCGGGCGGCGTATTGCTCCTTATCGCCGGCGCTCAAAAACAAAATATATGGCAGGTCTGGAAAACGAAAACCGACGCGCTTCAATTGATCGTCTTTAGTACGGCGGGTATGGCTGCCGTTCAGTATACCTATTTCGCCGCCATTTATGCTTCTAATGCGGCTACTGCTACTGTGCTGCAATACCTGGGACCGGCAATGATAGCGCTGTACCTGGCGCTTCGTTATAAAAAAATGCCCACCCTTTATGAAGGCTTGGTCATTGTGCTTGCCATAGCCGGCACTTTTTTGCTCGTAACACATGGAAGCGTGCATGCGATAACCATTTCGGGAAAAGCTTTCTTTTTGGGTATGGCTTCTGCGGTTACTCTTGCATTTTATACTTTATATCCCCTGGGCTTGTTAAAGCGCTTTCCCTCAGCGGTAGTGGTGGGCTGGGGAATGTTCCTGGGAGGGATAACATTCTGCCTGGTAAAAGATCCTTTTCAGGTTCCGGGAATCTGGGATATTCACAGCATAAGCATGATCGCCTTTATCATTTTTCCGGCAACCCTGTTCGCTTTTTATGCTTACCTGGTGAGTGTACAATATATAGGTGCTACCAAAGCCAGTTTACTGGCCTGTGTAGAGCCATTGTCGGCCGCTTTGCTGGCGGTGCTGTGGTTGAAGGTTCCCTTTGATGGCTATGACTGGGCAGGTACTTTTTTGATTGTAAGTACTGTCGTATTACTGGCTCTTGAAAAAAGGGTTTCGGAAAGTTGATAAGTATCTCCTCTGCCTGGTTTTACCACAACAGGATGACAGGGGGAATAGGATCGCTTAGGAAGGCGAGCATAAAGAAACGTGAGTTTTGGATGCTAAAAAATGATAATCAGCAGGTTGTTGTACTTTTTTCTCCTATTTCATCAATACTTTCTCGCAGCGTTCACAGCGTAGCGGCGTAGCAGCGCATTTCTTAGCAGGAAACTATGCGCATCTATATTCCTATACAATCTATGTGGTAAAACATTTTACAGTCTTACTATTCTTACGGTCTTACAATTTTACAGTCTTACTTTTTCGTTGGTATGGTGCTGGTATCTTTCGGCGGGTTACGACCAATAAAAGGATATTGTTCAAGCGTCATGATCTGTCCGCTGATCGGCCCCGATTCATCAGATAGCCAATAGATAGCTGCCGCCGCTATTTCTGCCGGCCAAATGATCCTGCCCGCAGGTGCGTACACGTTGGGCAGATCCTTGTACCAATCGTCGGCAAGGCCATGCTGCCTTTTGCGAATGGCCTCGTTTTCCGTTAATACCCAGCCGGGATTGATCTGGTTGACTCTCACTCCTTCTTCACGGAAAAGCGTATCTCCTAGATTTTGTGTCATGGTCATTAAAGCCCCTTTCGATACACTGTATGCAAACAGGTTGGGTTCGCCGCTGAATGCATTCACCGAGCCAATATTCAATACTGATCCTTTTTGTTCGCGCAGGTGCGGAAGTGCGGCCTTGATCAATGCGAATGGGGCTACCGTATTTACCTCTATCACTTTCCGTAATAAAGCAGCATCTGTCGTATGTATGTTAGATGAAATAACGATCGCTGCATTGTTCACTACTGCGTCCAGTTTCCCGAAACTGCCAATCGCAAGATCCACCAGCCGCTGCGCAGCTCCTTCATGGGTGATATCTTCTATATGAAGCACTGCATTCTGTTGTCCGAGCGAAGCCACTACTTCTTCCCCCCATTCTTTTTCAAGTCCGTGTACCACTACTTTCGCTCCTTCAGCTACACAGCGCAAGGCAATGGCTTTTCCAATGCCCGTACAACTGCCGGTTATGATGATGACTTTGTTTGTTAAACGCATTGGGTTGATTTGAGATTTTTGATTTGAAATTTGAGATGTATTCCTGATTTGATATTGATTGCAAAATATCAAATATCAAATTTCAAATATTTTACACCGGTTTCAACACGCTCTTCACTACTTCTCCTTTGTGCATTTTTTCAAACGCTTCATGCCATTCTGTTACGGGCCATACACCGCCGATGATCGGCTTTACATTCAGTTGCCCGCTCGCGAGTAAGGCGATCACGCGTTCCCATATAGGCCAGTTATGACTGAAGCTTCCCTGCAGGGTTACGTTTTTCTGCACCAGCGGGTCGAGTGAAAAGTTCAGCGGCTGAGGTCCCCAGCCCACTTTGGATATGGTGCCCTTGGGACGAACCAGCTGCAAGGCCATTTTTAAAGTAATGCTCGCCCCGGCTGCATCAATCACGCTGTCGGCGCCCAGTCCATCGCGTTGTTTGGCCCAGGGCATTGCATCTCCAATGATCCCTTCGCAGCCGTATTGTTTGGCAATCTCAATGCGGTGACGGTCGGCTTCCAGTCCTACCACGGCTACCTCGGCGCCGCACAGTCTTGCCATTGCTGCGCAAAGTATGCCTATTGTTCCCGGGCCCAATACGATTACCCTGTCGCCGGGTTTCAGGCGGGTATTTTCGATCACGGCATTATAGGCTACACAACAGGGCTCGGTCAGGCAAGCCTGTTCAAAAGCAAGCTGGTCGGGTACCTTGTGCAGGCATCGCGCAGGTACGCGCACATATTTTGTCATGGCGCCGTTCACACCATAGCCAAATCCTTTCCGGTTAGGATCCAGGTTGTACAGGCCGCTTTTTGTCATCGGGCTGTCAGGATCGATGACTGCTGCTGTTTCACTCACTACTCTGTCTCCTTCTTTCCAGCCGGTAACGCGACTCCCGAGCGCTGCAATATATCCTCCAAATTCATGTCCAAGCACGACCGGATAATTTACCGGCCAACTGTGATCGGCAGTCCACTGGTGCAGATCGCTACCACATACGCCAACATTGGCAACCTCCAGCAATACATCCTCATCACCTATCTGGGGCTTTTCTATTTCTCTTATTTCTACCGATCCCTTTTCAGGAGCATAATTTACAACCGCTGCTGATTTCATTTGATTTGAAATTTGGTATTTGAAATGGTGTATTTGAAATTTGATATTTAAGATTTGATATGCTATAATTTGACCGCTTAATCAACCAAAGCATCTCAAATCTCAAATTTCAAATAATTAAATGTCGTACGCATGTACCTTCTCACAAATAAGCCTCAGGGAGCTTTCAAGATCGCCGTCGGCGGTTTTAAATGCGTCTGCGTCTATAGTAAGGGGAGCGCCTAAAACCACCAAAGGGGCTCCATACTCAGGGCAACGGATGGCTTGCTCCAGCGTTAATCCTCCTACTGCCTGCACGGGTATACTAACGGCTTCCACTACCTGCTTTAACTGGTCGAGCGGACTGGGCATGCGCTTGCCCTGCGCTGCAATGCCCCGCCTTTCATCGTATCCTATATGATGGATCACATAGTCGCACCCGAGGTCTTCCAGCCATTTGGCGGCTACTACCATATCCGGGCAGCCAAGATTATCACCCATTACCTTCGCGCCAAAATCGCGTCCCGCATTTACTACGCATTTGATGGTTTCTTCATGTGCCCGGGCCATCACCACCACATGGGTGGCGCCGGCTTTTGCCATCATTTCGGCTTCCAAATAACCGCCGTCCATGGTTTTAAGGTCGGCTACTATAGGAACGCCGGGAAATGCTTCCCGTAATTTTTTTACTCCGTGTAATCCTTCCGCGAGAATCAGCGGTGTGCCGGCTTCGAGCCAGTCTACACCCGCGCGCATGGCAAGAGCTGCGGTTTCGAGGGCTTCGTCAATATTGGTAAGATCGAGCGATATCTGGACGATGGGCTTCATACTCAGTAAATTTATCTGTCGTTTTTAATTCCTTTTCATTGATAAAATGCTGTACTAAAGAGGTGTTCCAAAGGCTTGTATACTCACTGCCCGCCAGGGTTCCGGTTTTTCATCCTGCTTCAGGAATTGGCCATTGTTTTTTCTGTTTTAAACATCCTGTAGGCTAATATAGTGCTTACCAGCATCAGGAATGCGCCCAGCAAAAACGGAGCCCCGGGAAAATACACCGGGGCATTTTTCTTTGTAAAGTAAGCAAAAAGATTGGTCATTAACGGAGGTCCCACTATTGTAGTCGCGCTCATCATACTGGTTAAAGCTCCCTGTAGTTCGCCCTGTTCATTGGCGGGCACATGACTGGAAATGACGGCCTGTAACGAGGGACCGCAGATGCCGCCGAGGCAATAGGGTACCAGGAAGGCAAACATCATCCAGCTTTGCGACGCAAATGCGAACAAGATCATTCCCAGCGTATACAACCCCAATCCCACATAAATGCTTTTTTCATTGCCCAGTTTGGGGGTAACCACGCGTATCAATCCGCCCTGCACCAGGCCTACCAGCAGTCCAACCACTCCCAGTGAAATGCCTACCATTTTTTCATCCCACTTAAATTTTTCCATATTAAAAAAGGCCCAGGTGCTTTGTACAGAATGGCTGGCGATGTATATCAGCATTAATGAAACGATGAGCCCGCTGAGCGCCGGATATTTGGTAAGATGCAGGAGCGAACCCATAGGGTTGGCTCTCTTCCATTCAAACTTTCTCCTGTTTTCCCTGCTGAGCGATTCCGGCAACACAAAATATCCGTACAGCCAGTTCAATAAAGTTAGTATGGCGGCGGCTATGAATGGCACACGCGATCCCAAACTGCCAAGCAGTCCGCCGATAACAGGGCCGATAATAAAGCCCAGGCCGAATGCGGCCCCGATCAGACCAAAATTCTTTGCACGGTCTTCCGGTGCACTGATGTCGGCTATATATGCCGTGGCGGTTGTAAAGCTTGCTCCTGTTATGCCGGCAATGATCCTGCCTACGAATAACCAGCCTATATTGGGCGCAATAGCGAGAAGAATATAATCCATGCCAAAGCCAAACAGTGAAAATAAAAGTACGGGTCTTCTTCCATAGCGATCACTAAGGTTGCCTAATACAGGAGCAAACAAAAACTGCATAATGGCAAAAGCAAAAGTGAGCCAGCCGCCCCATTGGGAGGCAGCGCTTAGATCACCGTGTATCAGCTCTTCAATAAGTCGGGGCATCACGGGTATAATAATGCCGAACCCAATTACATCGATAAGTATAGTAATAAATATGAAGCCTAATGCGGCCTGTTTGGAAGATGCCATGTAAATAATTTTGCTATCAGCTATCAGCCACGAGCTATCAGCCGTGGCAACCAGTTAAAATTTTTTAATTTTCTTTCTATTGTTATTAAAAGCGGACATTGACACCGAAAGCTGACTGCTGAAAGCCGGAAGTTGACAGCTCCCCTCACCATCCCCCCAGTGTTTGAACGCCGCTGCCGAATTTTGCTTCATGGTCGAGCAGCCATTTTTTGCGCCACAGGTCGCCGCCATACCCTACAAGACTTCCATTGGCGCCGATAACACGGTGACAGGGTACCACAATGCTGATCTGGTTTTTGCCATTGGTGGTTCCGACAGCCCTGATGGCTTTGGGGTCTCCGATGCGCTTTGATAATTCCATATATGAAATTGTTTTGCCGTAAGGAATATCCAGCAATGCGGCCCACACTTTTTGCTGGAAAGCAGTTCCCTGCTGGCTGAAAGGAAAATCAAACGATTTTCGTACGCCTTCAAAATATTCTTTCAATTGCAATATGCATGTATTGATATGAACATTGCCGGAAGTGCTTTGTGAAAGCTGCTCTGTATCCAGCTTGGGCCCTTTCCAGGCATTCACAAAAAGAATGGCATGAATTCCCTCATCGTCCGCTTTTATTTCCAGCAATCCTACAGGCGAATCGTAGTAGGTGGTTTGCAATTCCGTTGCTATCATAACAGGCTCTTTTTAAAGAGCCGGTAAATTTACTGTTATTATCAGCCTGTTTTGCTACCGTTGATAACTTTTTGCTGAGGTTGCAGTAACACCACTTCTTTGGTTGCCGTATACACGCCTGGTACCAGGTATTCGTTAAATTTTGATAAATTACATGCTTTAATTTTTGCAACATGTTAGATTGGTTAAAACAGCCCTGGCCCTGGTATGTAGCCGGGCCGCTGATAGGATTGACCGTACCGCTGCTCCTGTTACTGGGAAACAAATCTTTTGGAATATCATCCTCACTGCGGCATATATGCGCGGCATGTATGCCTTCGAAGATTCCTTTTTTTCAGTACGACTGGAAAAAAGAAGTATGGAACCTGTTTTTTGTAGGAGGTGTATTGCTGGGCGGTATCATAGCGGGCCAGTTATTGGCAGATCCGCAGCCTGTGAAAGTGAGCGCTGAGCTTTCAACTGGGCTGGCCGGTTATGGCATTACCGATTACAGCAGCATGGTTCCCAAAGATATTTTTTCGTGGGAAACTCTTTTTACTGCAAGAGGATTTATCATGATGGTTGTTGGTGGTTTTCTGGTTGGATTCGGTACACGGTATGCCGGCGGCTGTACCAGCGGACATGCGATCATGGGGCTCAGTGATCTGCAATTGCCCTCGTTGATAGCAACCTGTTGTTTTATGGCGGGCGGTTTTATCACCACCTGGCTTATTCTTCCCTGGATATTAAAACTATAAATTATGCCATCTTCCATCAATACCGGTAATACTTCGTTTGTTAAACAGATACCCGATACAGATTCAGAGATCCGGTCTGTGAACACGGTCATTACGTCAAGCAGCAGTCTGGATAAGCCGCTGGCGTCTAATATAAAATACCTGCTGGCAGGAATATTCTTTGGTATCCTGCTGGTAAAAGCCGAGGTCATTTCCTGGTTCAGGATACAGGAAATGTTCAGGCTGGAGAACTTTCATATGTATGGAGTGATAGGCTCGGCAGTGGCCGTAGGTATGCTAAGCGTATGGCTGATCAAAAAATTCAGGGCCCGGTCTGTGGAAGGAGAGGCCATTCAGCCTGAGCCCAGGCGGATGAACAAAGGTGTTGTATATGGCGGGCTGATTTTTGGTGTCGGCTGGGCGATAACCGGCGCCTGTCCTGGTCCGTTGTTTGCGCAAATAGGTACGGGGGCAACGGTTACCATCGTAACGCTTTTAAGCGCTGTTGCGGGTACTTGGGTGTACGGGTTGATAAGGAACAGACTACCGCATTAGAGCCCGGGTATATATTATATTATGCAGCAGGAAATAATATTTTTCCAGCACCGTCTTTGCTACTTTTATTTTTTCCTGTGTGTTAAAATATATCCCTGGCCGGCAAATCCCGGCCAGGGACCATCAATTTGCAGTTGTATTAATTATACTTTTTCTGCATTTACAACCGTAACGCCAAATACTGTTGTACTTTGATGGTTGCCGGCAAAAAAGGATTGGATTGATTGAAATGCATGTACACTTTCATAATCATTGTTTATTAAAAAAAACACCTTTTTACTATCTGTGTCTTTAAGAATGACGCCATATTCGAATGTAATTATTTCCGCGGAGTGTATCCCGCTCATGTCAATAGACTTGGCCCCCTGAATTTTTTCAACGAGGATCAGTTTACTCCCCTTGTTATAATTCAGGACAATTCCATTGTCATCGTTTGCAATAGTAACATCTCCCGAGAGAACCATGCTGCCTGCCTTTTTTGCAGCTTCGATTATGTCATTCTTTATTACTGAATTTTCAGCAGGGTCTTTTTTACATGAAGAAACAAGTATAATAGTAATAAATGCTGTTATTATACTCAGGGGTAGAATACTTCCCGGTGGTTTTAAATTTTTCATTTTCATTTTTCTACATTTGTTTTGTTAATAGATAGAATGTCTGTATGTCTGCAAATTGATGTATGGATTTCGGGCCTTTCGATTTTTCGGAAGGCTTTTTAATCTGTATCTTCAAGTATGAATATTTCATCTACCCTTTTTTGAAAAACCTTTGCAATCTTTAGCGCCAGAACAGTAGAAGGGACATACTTATTACTTTCGATTGCATTAATTGTTTGTCTTGACACTTTTACTCTTTCGGCTAAATCTGCCTGCGTTATATTGAGAATTGCCCGTTCAACGCGTATTGTATTTTTCATATATTACTCTTGTTAATGCTTTTTCTATCATAATATATTGTAAGATTAAATCTTATAATAAAGAGGATAAGCGTTGTGCAAATATTGTAAGCCATTATACTTAAAAAGAGTGTGTTGTAAATGAGGATGATAGATAAAATAATGAGCAGGGTATTTACAAGCACCGCCCACAGCAGTGATTCTAAGCGCAGCCTGGAAATCCTTTCATCTTCATCTTTTTCTTTTGAAAAGGCAATCAACAATAAGCCTACGAGCAGCAAAACGCTTCCAATTTCATCAGTAAAATTGTTGTATTGGATATTGAACAGAAACCCGTTATCGAAAGCGATATTTTCTGTTCCTTTTACTGCATAGTCAAGAAAATGAAAGGCGAAACCGAAATGTATATTCAATATCATTAGTACCAAAGCCGGCAAGGCAATAATCCATCCTGCATGCTTGAACCTGTTTGGTAAAAGGAATTTTGTTTGCATAAATATTGATTTGAATAGTAATGCAAAGTAAAAAATAGTTTTCATAAAGTAAAGTAAATTTTACAAAAAGTATTATATATTTTACTTAATAAGGAATGTAAAGAGAAGTTAGGGAGATCGGGATCCTTAAAAGGCTGGCAGGCTTGATTAAGTGACGTTAATTAAAAACAGAGACTGGATATCCTGCACCTTTCCGGTTTTGAGGTGCCAATTTGGAACCTCAAACTGAAATGCTATTTTGTTTAAACGCAAAGCGTTATCAATTGGTAATTTCCGGCGCATATCGGCGAAAATGATAGTGAGCTCCCTTCTTTATTCACAGGAACTTTCTATTTTTATCCTCTCCAATCTGAATATTCTTCTGAGTGCCCGAAACCCATTACCTACAAAAAACCATTGGAACTAAATAATTACTTAACTACCGGAAAAAGGTATTGAGAGCCGGTAAAAATTGCATTCCAAATGTTATCTAAAAAAATTTCGCAAGCAATAAATATAGTTTCCATGGACACAAATAAAGCCACCCAATCTTTCGAGTCGGAGATTGGAAAAGAATTAAAAAAACGAGTAAAGGCTATCGGCCGGGATTCCAGCTTAGCTCATATCATATTGTGGGTATCTATCATAGCAAGTTTTGCTTCCGCTATTATGGTAGCCTCGGGACAGAAAATTTTTGAAAACAATATCTGGCTGGCGATCATAGCCGGTATTCCCGGTTTGGTGGTGCTGGTAGACAAAACTTTTGACTTTGCCAGGAGGTCATCGTCGGGTATTATGTACAAAATAGAATTGCAGGAATTGAAAAACGACTACGAGTTTGGAAAAATAAATGCATACAGGGCCGCCCAAAGGCTTCAGGAAATAACCCGGAGGCACGAATCTTCATTTTTAAGAATAGGGTTTTTAACAGGTGAAAGGAATATTGCAGCGCCGGAACCTCACTATGCTGATAGTCCTGTATACAAAGAGAACAAAAACGATCCGGCCGAAACAAACCTCCTGGCGCCCAAAAGCCACACCGGTAACGGAGTATCCAGCAACGGTGTAAAATAATGCTGTAATAATAATCCACTAACATATTTATCAGCCTGGCACAGGTTCTCAACCCGTACCAGGCTGTATTATTTAATGCTGCTACCGGCGTTTGATTTTACTTTTTAAAACACTTGCCAGCATGGTAACGCCGTGTTCGGTAAAGGCATAGGGGAGGTATCTTCTGCCACCCCAACTTGAGGTAACAAATTGTGACCTCAAGTTTTCCCACTCAACTTCAGTGAGTTGAAACATAAAATCTTCCGGAAAACGGCTAAGGTTCCTTTTAACGGCCTGGTTCAATACCTTTGTATCCACCTGGTATAGCTCAGAGATATCAAAATCAAGTATTACCGGTTCGCCTCTCAGGGCATGTATTTTTTGCTGGATAATAGTGAGTTGCATGGTTGGGTGTTTAAATATTGGTTAACAAAAGTTAAACATATTTCAATTTAGTGAAATGTCAAAATCGTTGAAACAGCATCCCCTGCTCAAAGCCCAAAGCCGGCCGCCGACCGCCCTCAGCTCACAGCCAAGAGAAACAGTTGACAATGGATGGTTGGCGATTTTTTCATGGCTGGTTTGTGCTCCAAGCATTCGGAGTCTGATTTGAGATGATCAGAAACTACAAACCACAAACCATAAACGCTGACAACTGTCCATTGTCAATTCTCCATTCTCCACCGTCCACTATCCATTGCCTACGGCTGAAAGCTGATGGCTGACCGCTGACCGCTCAAAGCCCCAGCCATATATTTTTTAAATTTTTCTTCTCAACTATTTGGCAATAAATAATCATACACCTACCTTTGCACTCCCAAAATCAAATGGGTACTTTACGGTATGTCTCAAAGAATCAGAATTAAATTACAGAGCTACGATCATAACCTGGTAGATAAATCTGCTGAAAAGATCGTAAAAACTGTACGCAGTACCGGCGCTGTGGTAACAGGACCAATTCCTTTACCTACACAAAAGAAGATATTTACGGTGTTGCGTTCACCCCACGTTAACAAGAAGAGTCGTG
Organism: Chitinophagaceae bacterium; assembly: GCA_019638615.1. Classification (GTDB taxonomy): domain Bacteria; phylum Bacteroidota; class Bacteroidia; order Chitinophagales; family Chitinophagaceae; genus Agriterribacter. The sequence goes on from JAHBTL010000029.1 coordinate 25,542, forward strand.
AGCAGTTCCAGTTGTCTACGCACAAGCGTTTACTGGATATCTATACCTCCTCTTCACGCACTGTTGACGCGCTGAGCAAGTTAGACCTGCCCAGCGGTGTGGATGTAGAGATCAAGGCGTAAGGTAATTTCCCGGTAGCGGGAAAACAGCATAAAAACTTAGTTCTTACATATATTCCATCTGCCAACCCCCTTCAAACAGGGATAAAGCAGCGCTGAATAAGCGGATTTCGGGTACAGCCTGTAGCTGAATAATCCGTGTTTTGAGAATTAAATATGAACTAGCCCTTCGAGGTTAGTTTACCACTGGTACTTCCTCTTTCGCAGTGAGAAACAAAGGAAAAGGTCGGTGGCAAACGGGGATTGAAGAATTGGACAAAAAATTGTCCGCTCTGTCTCTTTAACCAAAATGGGTATAAATACATAACAATGAAAGGTATTATTGGTAAAAAAATCGGGATGACCAGCGTCTTCAATCCTGCCGACGGCAAACAAACTGCCGTTACTATTATTGAAGCTGGTCCTTGTGTTGTAACACAGGTAAAAACAAAAGAAACAGACGGATACAACGCTATTCAACTGGGCTTCGGTGATAAAAAAGAAAAGCATACCACAAAAGCTGAAGCAGGTCACTACGCAAAAGCAACTACTCCCGCCAAGAAATTTGTAAAAGAATTCCGCGATTTTTCCCTCGAAAAAAATATTGGTGAAACTATTACGCTCGACATTTTCGCTGAAGGCGACAAAGTTGAAGTAGTGGGCACTACAAAAGGTAAGGGTTTCCAGGGCGTGGTAAAACGTCACGGTTTTAGCGGTGTGGGCGAACAAACACATGGTCAGCACGACCGCCAGAGAGCCCCGGGTTCCATTGGTAACTCATCCGATGCTTCACGCGTATTTAAAGGTATGCGTATGGCGGGCCGTATGGGTGCAGACCGCGTAAAGGTGAAAGGATTGAAGGTGGTAAAGCTTTTCCCCGAAAAGAATTACATCCTGGTGAGCGGAGCGGTTCCCGGCTATAATGGTTCGATTGTATTAATTCAAAAATAAAGTCACTGCCGGTACATGGTCAACTGTGTACCGGCAAAATTTTTATACAATGCAAGTAGATATTTTAAATAAGGAAGGAAAAAAAACAGGTCGTACTGCTGAGTTGCCTGATGAGATTTTCGGAAAAGAGCCGAATGAACATGTCATCTATCTTTCCGTTAAACAATTTTTAGCGGCACAGCGCCACGGAACGCATAAAGTGAAGACTCGTGCTGAAGTACATGGTGCAAGCCGCAAATTGCATCGTCAAAAAGGAACCGGTGGCGCCCGTAAAGGTAATATACGTAACCCGTTGTATAAAGGTGGTGGTACAGTATTCGGCCCTAAGCCCCACAGTTACGATATCAAGCTGAACCAAAAGGTAAAAACTTTGGCAAAGCTGACCGCGCTTTCCTATAAAGCGAAAGAGAATGCCATTGTGGTAGTGGAAGATTTTGAACTGGACGCTCCTAAAACAAAAGAAGCCGCAAATATCATTAAGAATCTGAATGTCGCAGATAAAAGGACTTTGTTCTTATTGCCTGAAAGCAATGAGAATGTTCAACTGAGTTTGAGGAATATCCCTACCGTGCTGGGCGTTTTGTTGAGAGATGTTAATACTTACGACATTGTTAACAGCGATGTGCTGGTATTTACTGAAAATGCAGTTAAGATTTTTTCAGAAGAAGAAGCAACGGCTGAAGCATAATTAAATAAACAGAAGCTTGAATTTTCCCTGCCGACAGGCAGGAAACTTTCAAATTCCAAAATTTTCAAATTAGTACAGATGAAATCTGCAGAAATACTTGTAAAACCGATCATAAGCGAAAAAAGCAACAGGCTTTCTGAAAAAAGACGCACATATGCTTTCCGCGTTGGTCGTAAAGCCAACAAGCTTGAGATAAAGAAAGCCGTGGAAGACTTTTATGGTGTGAGCGTAATAGACGTAAATACCGTAGTGGTTCCCAGCAAAAGCAAATCGCGTTTTACAAAAGCCGGTGTTATTTCCGGCCGCAAACCAGCCTATAAAAAGGCATATGTAACAGTTGCTGAAGGAGAAAATATTGACCTGTACGGCGCGCTGTAGTAATTAAAAAAAATCATTAAAGCCAGCGAAGCTGAAAAGTTCGCACAAATAACAAAACAATGGCAGTAAAAAAATTCAAACCGGTAACAGCAGGAACGCGTTGGAAAATTGGAAATGCGTATGCTGAAATTACTACCAACGAACCCGAGAAAAGCTTACTTGAAAAGAAATCAGGTACCGGGGGACGGAATGCGCAGGGCCGCAGGGCGATGCGCTATATTGGCGGAGGTCACAAGAAGAAGTATCGTGTAATTGATTTCAAAAGAAATAAAAAAGACATCAGCGCCAAAGTTGTATCTATTGAATACGATCCTAACCGCTCTGCTTTTATAGCCTTGTTGAATTATGCAGACGGAGAAAAAAGATACATCATTGCACCGCAGGGATTGCAGGTAGGTGCTGTAGTAGTGAGTGGCGACAGCGTGGCTCCTGAAGTAGGAAACGCATTGCAGTTAAAGAATATGCCTTTGGGTACCAACGTGCACAATGTGGAACTGCAGCCTGGTCAGGGTGGTAAGCTGGTACGCAGCGCAGGCACTTCTGCCCAGTTGAGCAACAAGGAAGAAAAATACGGGGTACTGAAGATGCCCAGCGGTGAGTTGAGAAAGATATTGATCAATTGTTATGCTACCGTTGGTGTGGTAAGCAACAGCGATCACAGCCTGGAAAGGGCCGGTAAAGCCGGTGTAAATCGTTGGAAAGGCGTTCGCCCCCGTACTCGTGGTGTGGCTATGAACCCTGTAGATCACCCGATGGGTGGTGGTGAAGGAAGGGCTTCAGGTGGCCATCCAAGGTCAAGAACCGGTAAATACGCCAAAGGTTTAAAAACCCGTAAGCACAAAGGTTCCGACAAGCTGATCATCCAGCGCAGCAACGGAAAGAAGCTAACTAAATAAATTTGAAGATGTGGCAATTTGAAAATTTGAAAATGTTTTTCAGATTGTCCACTAAAAAAATCAGAACATTTTCAAATTATCAAATTTTCAAATTAACTCATCAATATGGGTCGTTCAATTAAAAAAGGTCCTTACGTAGCAGACCATCTGGAAAAGAAAGTGTTGGCTATGAACGAAGGCAAGGCCAAAAAAGGTGTGATCAAAACATGGAGCCGCCGCTCTACCATTACACCCGATTTTGTAGGCAATACATTCGCTGTACACAATGGTAACAAGTTCATACCTGTGTATGTTACAGAATTTATGGTAGGACATAAATTAGGTGAATTTGCTCCTACCAGAAACTTTAAAGGACACTCAAGTAAGAAAATTGCGTAACTAAATAGTACACTTTCCATGTAACCTGTTACCTGGAACCTGTAACAAGAAACTATAAACAATGGAAGCAGTAGCTAAACTCAGAAACTATCCTACATCGCCCCGCAAAATGCGTTTGCTGGCAGACGTTATCCGCGGTATGGATGTGGAGAAAGCTTTGGCAATATTGGAGCATCACCCACAGCATTCTTCTACACCTCTTTATAAATTATTGAGAAGTGCAGTAAGCAACTGGGAACAAAAGAACGAAGGTCAAAGCGCTGCCGATAGCGGTCTTTTGGTAAAGACAGTATTTGTAGATGGTGGCAGGGTGTTAAAAAGAATGTTGCCTGCCCCGCAGGGAAGGGCATACAGGGTGCGCAAACGCAGCAATCATGTAACCCTCATCGTAGACCAAAAATAAAAATGAAAATTTTCAAATAATAAACATGGGTCAGAAAGCAAATCCAATTGGTAACAGGTTAGGGATCATCCGCGGTTGGGAAAGCAACTGGTACGGCGGAAAAAGGGATTTTTCCAGCAAATTGATCGAAGACAATAAGATCAGGACTTACCTGAATGCCCGTATCAACAAAGGCGGTATATCCAAAATTGTGATTGAACGCACGTTGAATAAACTCATTGTTACCATACATACCTCCAAGCCTGGTATCATCATTGGTAAAGGTGGCGGCGAGGTTGACCATATTAAGGAAGAATTGAAAAAGCTTACCGGTAAGGAAGACGTGCAGATCAATATCCTGCAGGTTCGTCGCCCTGAGCTGGATGCGAATATTGTGGGGGATACCATTGCCCGCCAGATAGAAAACCGTATCAATTACAAACGTGCCATTAAACAGTCCATTGCTTCTGCCTTGCGTATGGGGGCCGAAGGAATAAAAGTGAAGGTTAGCGGGCGTTTAGGCGGTGCTGAAATTGCACGTACAGAAGAGATTAAGCAAGGGCGTGTTCCTTTACATACTTTCCGTATGGAAATAGACTACGCCAATGTATTTGCGTTGACCGTTTATGGAAAGATTGGTATAAAGGTATGGATATGTAAAGGTGAGGTATTGAGCAAGAGAGATCTGAACCCTAACATTATAGATGGTAAGCTGGAAGGCGGACCAGCCGGTGGCGGCGACCGCAGAGACGACAGGAGAGATGATCGCAGAGGTGGAGACAGAAGGGATGACAGGAGAGGCGGCGGACGCGGCGGAGAAAGAAGAGATGATCGCAGAGGCGGTGGACGTGGCGGAGACAGGAGATAAGATAGAAGGTGTAAGGTAAAAGGTATGGTGGTGTTGTAGGTATAAGGGTTAATAATATTTAAAATTTTCAAATTGTAATATAATGTTACAGCCGAAGAGAACAAAACACAGAAAAGCACAGAAAGGACGCATCAGGGAAGTGGCCAAGCGTGGGGCATCCATATCTTTTGGTTCATTTGCATTGAAAGCGTTAGAACCTATCTGGTTAACCAACCGCCAGATCGAATCTGCCCGTCAGGCAATGACGCGTGCCATGAAACGTGAAGGGAATGTGTGGATCCGGGTATTCCCCGACAAGCCTGTTACCCGCAAACCGGCTGAAGTGAGGATGGGTAAAGGTAAAGGTAACCCTGAATTTTGGGCAGCGGTGGTAGAGCCAGGGCGTATTCTGTTTGAGGCAGATGGTGTGCCGGTGCAGGTTGCGAAAGAAGCAATGGAGCTTGCAGCAGCAAAACTGCCTGTTAAAACAAAGTTTATTGTTCGTCGCGATTATGCCGGGGCATAAGCAGAACGGTAAAAGTCATTCATTTTCAAACTGAATATAATGTCAAAGAAAGTTGAATTTTTAAATAGCCTTACCGGTTTGAACGAAGCGGACCTGCAGGCGCGCATCAAAGAAGATGAAGTGCGTTTGAAGAAGCTGAAGTTCGCCCATGCTACTTCTCCGCTGGAGAACCCCATGAGCATTCAAACGCTTCGCAGGGACATTGCAAGGTTAAAAACAGAATTAAAGAAAAAAGCTAAAAGCTAAATACAATGGCTGAAAGAAATTTGCGCAAAACAAAGATAGGCGTGGTTACCAGCAACAGAATGGATAAAACCGCTACTGTTGCGATAGAAATTAAAGTGAAACACCCTATCTATGGTAAGTTCGTAAAAAAGACTACAAAGTTCCATGCTCATGACGAAAAGAACGAGTGTGGGATAGGGGATGTTGTGAAAATCATGGAATCACGCCCGTTGAGCAAAACCAAACGCTGGCGCCTGGTTGAGGTTGTGGAAAAAGCGAAATAAATTATTTCTGATTTGAGATTTAAGATTTGAGATTTGATATGTTCTCCGGTTCGTGAACAGTTTATATCGATCCAAATTTCAAATTTCAAATATCAAATTTCAAATAACAAAAAAGATGATTCAGCAAGAAAGCAGGTTAAATGTAGCAGACAACAGCGGCGCAAAAGAGGTGCTTTGTATTCGCGTACTGGGCAACAGCGGCCAGGATTATGCGAAGATCGGGGATAAGATTGTTGTAACAGTGAAAGACGCCATTCCTGCAGGCGGTATCAAAAAAGGAACAGTAACAAAAGCCGTGATCGTTCGTACCAAAAATAAATTACGTCGTAAAGATGGTTCTTATATCCGCTTCGACGATAATGCTGTGGTTTTATTGAACCAGGCAGATGAGCCGCGCGGCACGCGTATTTTTGGACCAGTAGCAAGGGAATTGCGTGATAAAGGATATATGAAGATTATTTCCCTGGCACCGGAAGTGTTATAACAGCATTCAGCTATTAGCTATCAGCTATTAGCAGATATAGAACATAAACTTAAACGGCTGATAGCTGAAAGCTGACAGCCAAAAGCCAAATAAAAATGAGCAACAGATTTAAACCCAAGTTTAACATTAAAAAAGGCGATTCGGTTGTGATTATTGCCGGCGATGACAAAGACGTAAAGAAGCCGCGTAAGGTGCTGGAAGTATTTCCGGAAGACAGCCGCGTGGTGGTAGAAGGTGCCAATATCGTTACCAGGCATACCAAACCTTCGGCGCAAAATACCAAAGGCGGTATTGTAAAAAGAGAAGCGCCTATTCATATCAGTAATGTTAAGCTGTGGGACGCTAAAAAAGGAGAAGCTGCTAAAGTAAAGCGTTCAAGAGAGAATGGCAAACTGGTACGCGTATCCAAAAAATCGGGTTCGACTATTTAAAATAAATATAACTGCTGATCCGCCTGCGGCGGATAAACAGTAATAAAATTAATGCGATGAGCACAACAAAATACAGTCCGAGATTAGCCGAGAAATACAAAAAAGATGTTGTACCGGCTTTGATGAAACGTTTCGCTTATAAGAGCGTAATGCAGGTTCCGCAACTCAAAAAAATATGCGTGAACCGCGGGGTGAACGGGGCGGTAAACGATAAAAAGCTGGTGGATATAGCCGTTGAAGAGCTGGGTACTATCACTGGTCAGAAGGCGGTGCCTACTACTTCTAAAAAAGACATCTCTAATTTTAAGCTGCGTAAAGGAGTGCCGATCGGGGCAAGAGTAACATTGCGTGGTGTAAATATGTACGAGTTCCTCGACCGCCTGATCGCCGCTGCTTTACCGCGTGTGCGCGATTTCAGAGGCATTAATGAAAAAGCTTTCGACGGACGTGGAAACTATACCCTGGGCGTTACCGAGCAAATCATTTTCCCTGAAATAGATATTGACAAGGTAAACAAAATTACAGGGCTGGATATCACTTTCGTAACTTCTGCCAATACCAACGAAGAAGCGTACGAGCTGTTGAAAGAGCTGGGAATGCCTTTCAGGAATGTTAAAAAAGACTAGTAAGCAAGAATGAGAAGCGGTAATATAAGTGCCGCCTTACCATATACAAAAAACAGAAAGTAACAACATGGCAAAAGAATCAGTAAAAGCCAGACAAAGAAAAAGAGAACACCTGGTAGAGCAATACGCTGAAAAACGCGCTGCTTTAAAAGCTGCCGGTGATTGGAAAGCGCTGGATGCGTTGCCTAAAAACTCATCTAAAGTGCGTTTGAAAAATCGTTGCCAGGTTTCGGGCCGCCCGCGTGGATACATCCGTTATTTCGGGTTATCAAGGGTAGCTTTCCGCGACATGGCTTTAAATGGTATAATACCAGGGGTAAAAAAAGCAAGCTGGTAAGTTGTGGAATATCCGGAGTAAGCAGTCAGCTATCAGCGATCAGCTTTGAGTGGCTTCCAGGTTTGAGTAATATATCCGGCAGAACAAAATAAATTTTCAACTGATTAATTCATAAAAATGGTAACAGATCCTATTGCAGATTTCCTTACAAGAGTGCGTAATGCCCAGATGGCGGGACACCGTATTGTGGAAATCCCGGCTTCTAACCTTAAAAAACGTATTACCGAGATTTTGTACGATCAGGGGTATATTTTAAAATATAAGTTTGAAGACGATAACAAACAGGGCGTGATCAAGATTGCGTTGAAGTACGATGCCCAAACCAAGCAGCCTGCTATCAGGTCGCTTGAAAGGATCAGCCGTCCGGGTTTGCGTCAGTATTCCAAACCAGCCGATTTTAAAAGAGTAATGAGCGGACTGGGAATTGCCATTGTTAGTACTTCAAAGGGAGTAATGACCGATAAGCAGGCTAAAGCTCAGAACGTGGGTGGTGAGGTATTGTGCTATGTTTCTTAAAGCATCGCTGCAGCAATGCAGTTGTGAATAAAGGATTGAATGATAATTTAAGCTCTCTATACGGGGCTGAACACTTTCAATCAGGAATTTCAAATATCAAATTATAAATCTGAATTATTATGTCTCGTATAGGTAAACAACCGGTTACAATTCCTTCAGGTGTTACAGTTTCTGTAGGCAACGACAACGTACTTACTGTAAAAGGTCCTAAAGGTGAACTGAAGCAGCAGGTAGACCGCGATATCACAGTAGAAGTAAAAGACGGCGCTGTTAATTTCACCCGTCCTACCGACCAGATCCGTCATCGCGCTTTACATGGTTTGTATCGTGCGCTGGCTGCCAACCTGGTAAAGGGGGTAACAGAAGGATACAAGAAAAATCTTGAACTGGTGGGTGTAGGTTTTAAAGCTTCCAACCAGGGTAACCTGCTCGATCTTTCGCTGGGTTATTCGCACAATATCGTTTTCGAAGTTCCTAAAGAACTGAAAGTAAGCACTGCCCAGGAAAAAGGTCAGAACCCTACTATTACGCTGGAAGGAAGCGACAAACAATTGCTTGGCCAGGTAGCAGCCAAATTACGCAGTCTTCGCAAACCTGAACCTTACAAAGGGAAAGGTGTTAAATATGCCGGGGAGGTATTACGTCGTAAAGCTGGCAAAGCTGCTGGTAAATAATTATAAAATTTAGCCCGGCAGTATCGGGCTTAAAAAATAAATAAAATGGACGCAAAAGTTATCAGGAGACAAAAGATCAGGTACAACATCCGTAAAACCGTATCTGGTACTGCACAAAAGCCCAGGCTGGCTGTCTTCAGGAGCAATACGGAAACATATGCTCAACTGATTGATGACGTTACAGGCACTACCCTGGCATCGGCTTCAACGAAAGACAAAGACATTAAAGCGCAGAAAGCTCCAAAAGCGGAACTAAGTGCGCTGGTGGGTAAGGCTATAGCTGCCAAAGCCGCGGCGGTAGGCATCACTACAGCTATATTTGATCGCGGCGGTTATCTCTACCACGGACGAGTGAAAGCTGTTGCTGAAGGAGCGCGTGAGGGAGGATTGAAGTTTTAATTTTTGCGATAAACGAATCATATACCAATAACAAGTTCTGAATAATGTCAAAAGTTAATTTAAACAAGGTAAAAGCAGGTGACCTGGAATTGAAAGAAAAAGTTGTTGCCATCAATCGTGTGGTTAAAACAACCAAAGGCGGTCGTGCATTCAGTTTCTCTGCACTGGTAGTTGTAGGAAATGAAAACGGCGTGGTGGGACATGGTTTAGGTAAAGCCAAAGAGGTGCAGGAAGCCATTACCAAAGGCATTGAAGATGCAAAGAAGAACCTCATAAAAGTTCCTGTCATGAAAGGTACGATTCCTCACGATCAATGGTCGAAGGAAGGTGCTGCTAAAGTGTTGATTAAACCTGCCGCTCATGGTACTGGTGTAATCGCCGGAGGCAGTATGCGCGCTGTGCTGGAAAGCGCCGGCATAACCGACGTATTGGCAAAGTCTTTGGGATCTGCCAATCCGCACAACGTGGTAAAAGCTACTTTTAAAGCGTTGGCCGAATTGCGCGAACCGGTGAGCGTTGCAAAAGACAGGAGGATCACCTTGAAAAAAGTTTTTAACGGATAAATTTATTGCTTTTGTCTTTCCGGGTATTATACCAGGGAATGGATGGAGCCGGTAAATAAAAAGCAGCTATCATGGCAAAGATTAAAATTACACAGGTTAAAAGCATCATTGACAGACCTGAGCGTCAGAAAAAAACCATTGCAGCACTAGGGTTAAAAAAGCTGAATGCAACAGTGGAGGTGGAAGCAACTCCGCAAATACTGGGCATGGTAAACAAAGTAAATCACCTGGTGAAGGTGGAGGAAGTGAAGTAATTTGAAAATGTATTGAATTTGAAAATTTGAAAATGTGGGATGATCGTCAATCGCCTGATTTCAAATCTCAAATCTCAAATTTGTAATTAATATGCGAGCCCGAAGTTTTCCGGGCGTTGAGTAAAAAAAGATAAACATGAAACTGAATCAGTTACGTCCTGCAAAAGGAGCAACACACAAAGAAAAAAGATTAGGACGCGGAGAAGCTTCCGGTCATGGTGGAACATCTACAAAAGGTAACAAAGGGCAGCAGAGCAGAACAGGGTATAAAAGAAAAATTTCTCATGAAGGAGGACAGATGCCTATTCAGCGCCGTCTACCCAAACGTGGCTTCAAAAATCCCCATCGCGTAGAATATACGGTATTCAACCTGGGGCAAATTGAGCAACTAGTAGAAAAATATGGCATTAAAGAAGTTTCTGCCAATGAGTTGTATGAAAATGGTCTTATTAAAAAGACAGATCTTGTTAAAATACTGGGTAATGGCGAACTGAGTACCGGGCTCAGCTTCAAAGTAAACGCTGCAAGCGAAAAGGCAAAAGCTGCCATTGAAGCTGCCGGCGGAACACTGGAGATTGTAAAGTAATTTTCCTTACCTTGCACAGCGCATGTAACCGATGCGTTGTTTTCTTTTAGCGCTCAACATTAAACGTAACTATTCGTGAAGAAATTCATTCAGACACTGAAGAATATCTGGACAATTGAGGAACTCAGGGGTAAAATACTTGTTACACTATTGCTTGTATTTATATACCGCCTGGGCGCACATATTGTATTGCCCGGCATAGATCCTAATAAGCTCACCGACTTTTCGCACAAGGCCCAAAGCGGTCTGCTGGGGCTTTTCGATACTTTCGCCGGTGGGGCATTCTCCAACGCATCCATCCTTGCGTTGGGTATCATGCCCTATATCTCCGCTTCTATATTCATGCAGTTGATGACCATCCTGGTTCCGCAAATGCAGAAAATTCAGAAAGAGGGCGACAGCGGCAGAAAAAAGATCAACCAATGGACCCGTTATCTCACCGCTGCAGTAACCCTGCTGCAGGCAGGTACTTATGTGGCCTATTTAACCAACCAGAACAGGGAGGCTTTAATTCCGGCGTATCAGCCTTACTTCTGGATTTCAACAGTAATGCTTCTTACTTCGGGTACTTTGTTTGTAATGTGGCTGGGCGAAAAAATTCAGGATAAAGGATTAGGAAATGGTACTTCTATTATTATTATGATAGGCATTCTTGCCCGGCTGCCGGAATCATTTATGCAGGAGTTTGCAGCCAAGCAGGTAAAAGGGGGCGGTGGTTTGATATTCTTCCTGTTGGAAATAGCTATATTGATTGCTATTATTCTTGGATTGATAGTATTAGTGCAGGGAGTCAGGAAAATTCCGATCAACTATGCAAAGCAAATAGTTGGAAACCGCCAGTTTACAGGCGCAAGGCAGTTTTTGCCTTTAAAAGTAAATGCTGCGGGTGTAATGCCCATCATCTTTGCCCAGGCAATTATGTTCTTGCCAACACTGTTCTCTTTCACATCCTTTGAATCCGGGCAGGGTATCGCCAGGATATTTTCCGATCATAGCAATTTCTGGTACATGGTGATATATGGGGTAATGGTAATAGCATTTACCTTTTTATACACCGCGCTTATATTTAATCCAAAACAGGTTTCTGACAACTTAAAACAGAGCAACGGGTTTATTCCCGGTGTAAAACCCGGCCAGCCTACTACTGATTATATTGGCCAGATCATGGATAGAATTACTTTGCCCGGCGCTATTTTCCTGGCAATAGTAGGGATATTACCGGGTCTTGCTCAAAGAGCAGGTGTTACGCCGCAGTTCTCAACTTTCTTTGGTGGAACTTCTCTTTTGATTATGGTGGGGGTTATACTGGATACCCTGCAGCAGATTGAAACACATTTGCTCATGCGCCAGTACGACGGATTAATGAAAAGCGGAAGAATACAGGGACGTCAGACTTCTTCACCTGTTTCTATATAATTTCAATGGTTTATTATAAAACTACAGCCGAGATTGAACTGATCCGGAAAAGTTGTTTATTGGTAAGTGCCACCTTAGCAGAGGTGGCAAACTTCTTAAAGCCTGGTGTTACTACCCTGCAGGTAGATATACTGGCTGAAAAATTCATCCGGGATCATCGTGGTGTCCCTTCTTTTAAAAATTACAAAGGCTTCCCTTTCACCTGCTGTATTTCAGTAAATGATGCCGTTGTTCATGGTTTTCCCAATAACAATGCATTGAAAGAAGGAGATATCGTTTCGGTGGATGCAGGTGTTTTTATGAATGGCTTCCATGGCGACAGCGCTTATACATTTGCAATAGGCGAATTGAAACCGGATGTAAAGCAGTTGCTGAGAGTAACAAAAGAATCGTTGTACAAAGGGGTGGAAAAAGCCGTTGTAAACAACAGGGTAGGAGATATTGCGTATGCCGTACAGGAACATACAGAACGTAAGTACGGCTATGGAGTAGTGAGAGAACTGGTAGGGCATGGTTTAGGCAGGCAACTGCATGAAGATCCACAGGTGCCTAATTTTGGAAAGAGAGGTACGGGCTTAAAAATGAAGGAGGGGCTGGTGATAGCGATTGAGCCGATGATCAATATGGGAAGAAAAGATGTGTATTATGATGATGACGGCTGGACGGTAAGAACCAAAGACGGGAAACCGGCGGCTCATTACGAGCATACAGTATGCATTCAAAAAGACAGACCACTTATTCTTTCTTCTTTTACGGATATAGAAGCCAACGAAAAAGCGAACTCCAACCTGGATGCCTCTTATTCAAGCATGTCTTAATCTTTTTGTCTTTTGCTCATAGTGATCAGCCGTTGGCCTTTTACGAGTATCTTTAATACTCTCCGCTTTACAGATATAACCGGCTTCCGTTGCTGCGATTGAGCTACATCCATTTTATAAGCATCCACAATATGCTGATGGGATAATATACCCGCAATATCACCATCGTTTGAAATCACCGGAAGCACATCTACATTTTCTTTTATCATCAGCTCAAGCGCTGTTCTTAAAGTGCTTGATGTATTTACGGCAACAGGCGTTCTGCGGATAAGGTTGCCGATACGCATTTCCGCATCGTGCTGCATTCCAAAAAGATTTGAAGCGCTGATAATACCAACAAAAGCATTGTCGCTGTTAGCAATGATAAAATGATTGCTTTTGTCTTCAGGATGCTGCTTTACCCACTCCCTTGCTTCTGCTACTGAAACATCCTGGCTGATCACAAAACCCTGCTCTCCTGTCACTTCATTCACTGTAAGTTCCCCGAGCAGGTCGGGTTCAAATGAATCAGGCGTTTTAATGCCGCGGCGCGCTATTTTTTCCGTCATGATGGTATTTTCCATCAGGAAAAAAGAAACCATATAGGCAGCGGTACAGGCTGCCAGCAGGGCTGGTAATGCGGAAGAGGTTCCCGTTGTTTCAAGGGCGAAGATGATTGAAGTGAGGAGCGCCCTTGACGCGCCGGCAAACATGGCAGACATGCCTACCAAAGCAGCGAGCGGTGCAGATATTCCGGCGTAAGGAAAAACAGATGCTGCCCAGTTGCCTAACAGGAATCCTGCTGCGCCTCCAATGGTAAGCAACGGTGCTAAAGTGCCGCCGGATGTGCCGCTGCCCAGTGCTATTGACCAGGAAACAAATTTGAAGATGAACAATAAAACCGCTGCCTTTATTGTAAGCGCACTGTTCAGTACATTGGTGATGTTATCATATCCTACGCCAAGCGTTGCCGGGAAGAAGTAACCTGTAATGCCGACTGCCAGGCCGCCAATGGCAGGCCACCACATCCAGTGTACAGGCAGCTTGCTGAATGCATCTTCAATATAATACACGGCTTTGGTAACTCCGGCAGAGAGTGTGCCGATAGCAAGCCCGAATAAGCTGTAGCATAGCAAAGCTGTATTGCCGGGAGCGCCTACAGCAACATGTATTGCAAAAACCGGCGAAGACCCGAAAAACAAATGATGCCCGGCTGCACCGGTAATGCAGGCCAGAGCAACCGGTATAATGGAACGTGGAGAAAATTCAAACAGCAATAATTCAATGGCAAGAAAAATAGCAGCTACAGGGCTGCCAAAGATGGCCGACATGCCTGCTGTTGCACCACAGCTCAGCAGTATCTTACGCTCATTGTGAGTGATATGCAGGATTTGTCCTAAAGTAGAGCCTAACGCACCCCCTGTGGCTATAATAGGGCCTTCGGCGCCAAACGGACCACCTGTACCTATAGTAATAGCTGATGATAACGGCTTTAAGTAAGTGATTGCCGGCTTTATTTTACTTTGATTGGTTAGTATTTGTTCCATTGCTTCGGGAATGCCATGCCCGCGTATGGCCCCGGAACCGTAATAAGCCATTAGCCCTACCAGTATGCCGCCGATAGCCGGTATAAATATTACCCATAGCCCAAGCATATTATCTGATGGACTTACAACGGCTGTAGAAAACCTCCCGAAAAAGGAAACCTGTGTAACAAAGTCAATGAGTATGATCAGAAATTTTGCAATAGCGCTTATGCACGCCGCTATCACAACCGCATAACATGATATCCGGAAAACTCTTTTTTTGCCGGCCGGAATTACCGTTCCGATCGCTTCTGATCGTAGATTTTCGGTTAGCGAAACAGATACAGGAATACCGCCTTTTAAGCCGGATTTCAGCATAGATAAATAAATTGTTCTCACATTAAAGTGTTCAAAAATATGATTTATATCATGTTTTTTGATAAATGGTTTAATATAATTTGATAATTTCGTTGCATAAACAATAAAATAAACCAAACCCGGTAAATCATTTGTACCTGTGGCAAAAAATACTTGCGATCTCAGCCGTTGCTTCCTTTGCAGACATAGCCCACCGGCCTGGCATGCGCTCATAGGCGCTAATCGCAAAAACCTCCTTTTTAAAAAAGGCGCAGCTATTTTTCATGAAGGAGAGGTGGCGAACGGAATGTATTTCGTGTACAGCGGAACAGTAAAAGTGCACAGGAAATGGGGAAGTCAGAAGGAGCTGATACTTCGTTTTGGAAAGTCTGGAGATATGCTTGGTTACAGGGGGTTAGGCGATGAAAGAAAATATACGGTGAGCGCTACGGTTATTGAACCTGCTGTTATATGTTATGTTGACCTTGTTTTTTTTGAATCCCTGCTGCAAACCAATCATCAGTTAACCTATCAGCTCATGCAATGCTATGCCAACGAGTTGCAGAACGCGGAAAAGAAAATGAGCAAGCTTGCTCATATGAATGTTAAAGCAAGAATAGCAGATACCCTGCTTACCCTGCAGAACCAGTTTGGAAAAACAAAAGAAGGATATATTAATATACAACTGAGCCGACTGGATATGGCTGCTTTTACAGGAACAACCTACGAAACGCTTTTCAGGACCATGCAGGAATTTATACAGGAGAAGCTTATAAAGGTTTCAGGAAAGAAAATAGTTGTATTGAAAGAGAAAAAGCTGGCAGCGCTCACATGGATGCAATAGGTCAATATACCAAAAGCTGCTTCAGATTGATTTTTAATTTAAAATATCATAATCATGGAAGACGAAAACATGCAAACGCCGTTTACAAAGGCTTTTATGACAGCCTTATTTGTTGGTATTATTATTTCTGTAGTATGCCTTATTTACAATAGTATTTACCGTGATGAAACCGGGTTGGAGCCAACGGATATTATAAATGTGGGGTCTATAATTTTTGGCGTTCATATAATTTTTCTTATGCTGGGCATACTTTTCTACCTTATGCGTTTATTAAAAGGCACGGGAGAGATCATTTATATTGCCGGGATTGCATTGCTTACTGCATTCCTTGCCTGGAAAGCAGAAGGAGTGGTGCGCAGCTCCAATCCGGAAATAACTGCAGCATTTCGCGGACTGTTGCTTGGTATTGTATTGATCATTGGTGCAGGGGCGTCTTTAGTAGTGCCGTTTTTGTTTCACAACAAAAAATTTGAACAAAATGTATTGTGAGCATGCTGCACGTAAATATAGAAGCAGTGACTGGCGCGAAGATAGATGCTTCTCCTTACGGGCTCAGCATGACAAGCAGCGGTACAGCGCTCATCACTTATACCGTTGTTCAGCATAGTTGCCATAATCTGTCATTGGCAGTTCGCCCGGGTAAGCGTTTGATTACTTGAAAGACCGCACATTATGAACCCGCTCGCGTGTTGGACTGGTTTTTCATTTCACGAAGAAGGGTATACGCGTACATGGCACACCAGCCTGACAAAGGCAATACAGGTACCCATAGTAAAAAATGAAGCCAACCGGCTGCATGAAGTATAGCAGCAGCCAATAGCATGTATAGCGGGTAAGTAACGGTTATTAACCCGCATAACAGTGCATCATAAAAAATTGAATTTCTTGTTTTATAAAAAGCCCACCTGCTGATGGGAAAATAATACAGCCCGTTTAAAATGATGCCTGCTATACCTGGTACAATAAGCAACAGGAAATATATAAGTGTTTTATAAAAACCCTTCCTGCCCTTACGGCTGTATTGCCTGGTTATGCTCATCAGGTCTGCAGAACCTGAACCTTCAATTAAATTGCCGATTTGATGCAATGCATACAGGTTGTTGCAGGTATAAGGCTGATTAAAAGAGCTGATCACTGTTTGCCAGGCACGGATATTTTCCTTTTTTTGAGATCGCATGCACGGTATAAGCGGCTCCATTTTTTGAAATAATATTGAATTAAAAGCCTGTTTCCACATACCATCACTCAATTGTGCATTGATTAAGCCCGGGTAAATGTTTTCACCCGGTTGTATAATGATTGTTTTGCCGGGATGTTCAAAGTCGCTATAAGTTAATCCTACAGGCAAAACAACAAGCCTGTCTTTTAAAGAGGCATCTGAAATGGCGTGACGCACAATTTTAGAAACCCCGCTTTTTATGGGTTTTAAATTCCAGTCGTGTAGGGTTTGCCCTTCGGCAAATACGATAATGATACCATTGTTTTGTAATATTTTTTTACAATGCTCAATTGTGCCGAAATTTTCCCGGAGCTTTTCTTTCTCCTCCGAAGAGCGGTATACAGGAATGCCATTCAGCCTGTTCAGTAAAAACCTGAACAGCCTGTTGTTGAACATATCGCTTCTTATTGTAAAATGCACCTGTTGCGTGCAGGTACAGCCTATTACGACCGCATCCATTAAAGAATCAGGGTGATTGGCAGCGATAATTGCCGGGCCTTTTAATTGCTGCAACACCCTGCCGCATACTATTTTTCTCCTGAAAAAAAACAAAAGGCTGAGCCGCGCAAGGATTTTTATAAGCCTGTAAAGCAAAAAAGATATTTTTATTGTTCAAATTTAACAGGCTTAAATTACGCAAATTAATGAAGCAAAAACATCTTGTAATAGTTGGCGGAGGTGCCGCCGGTTTTTTCACCGCTGTAAATGCGGCGGCAATGAGTCCCGGAATTAAAGTAACGCTCCTTGAAAAAACCGGCAAACTGCTTTCTAAAGTGCGTGTAAGCGGTGGCGGAAGATGCAATGTAACCCACGCCTGCTTTGATATAGCGGAAATGAGCAAGCGGTATCCCCGTGGCGGTAATTTTCTTAAAAAAGCATTTCATCATTTTTTTACACGTGATACGATTGACTGGTTTGAACAGAGAGGAGTTAAACTGAAAACAGAGCAGGATGGAAGGATGTTCCCTCAAAGCAACAGTTCCGAAACCATCGTGGAATGTCTTATCCGGGAAGCCAACCGCTTCGGTGTTGAGATAAAAATGAATACTGAGGTAAAAGACATTCTGAAAAATAATGAAAACGGCAGGTTTAATATATCTTCTGCAGATGGCGCACAACTGATTGCCGATTGGGTTTGCATTGCCTGTGGCGGTTTTCCTAAACTATCCCGGTTTTTATGGCTGCGGCAACTGGGGCATACCATAGTGGAGCCGGTACCGTCGCTTTTCACTTTCAATATGCCGGGTAATGCCATTACCCATTTAATGGGCATTAGTGTGGAGGAAGCGCAGGTGAAGGTGGCCGGCACCCGGCTGGAGGAAAAAGGCCCCCTGCTGATCACTCACTGGGGGTTAAGCGGGCCTGTCATCCTTCGGTTAAGCGCCTGGGGTGCAAGGATTTTAGCAGAAAAAAATTATGCATTTGATATACATGTTAACTGGTTGCCAGCTTATACAGAACACAGTCTCAGAGAAGCCTGGAATGCTATCAGATTGCGGCATGCGGGAGGCAGCCTGGGCGGGCGCAATACATTTGGTTTGCCGGCCCGCTTGTGGGAGTATCTGTTACAGCAGAGCGGGATACCGGCATCTCAAAGATGGGATGAGCTGCAGGCGAAGCAACAAAACAGTTTGATACTGCATTTAACCGCTCAGAAATTTTCTGTAAAAGGCAAAACAACTTTTAAAGAGGAATTTGTAACTGCCGGGGGAATATATTTACCGGAAATAGACGTAAACACAATGCAGAGCAGGAAGCATACGGGATTATTTTTTGCAGGTGAAATACTGGACGTAGACGGCATTACGGGAGGCTTTAATTTCCAGCATGCATGGACCAGCGGCTGGATAGCTGCTTCGGGCATTGGTAAGCTCGCACAATCCGCCTGCGGATCATGACTTTTGGTACTCCCATATCAATGTCGTTTCCTTAAGATGTTGGTGAAAACACCAACATTGGCAGTCGCCGTTGCGGGTGAAAACACCCGCAACTACACAGAAACGTTAAGGAAACGCCATGGACTCCCATATGCGCACTGCAAAATTTAGTATTCTTGCATGCAGTATGATTTTCCCTGTAAAGTATCTATTCCTGGTATAAGCGGAACGAATAAAATAAAATGATATGAATCAAAGAAACTACGCAGCGGTTTTGTTGGTGCTCCTTACATTTTTTGTTATTTCCTTTATGAGCAATATTATCGGGCCGCTTACACCCGATATTATCAGGGGGTTTAACCTGAACCTGGTTTTGGTTGCTTTGCTGCCTTTCGCTTTTTTTATAGCATATGGACTGGTGTCGTTGCCAACCGGTATTCTTATTGAAAAGTACAGCACCAAGCTGATCATGACCCTTGCTTTCGTATTGGCATTGTGCGGATCCCTGCTGCTGGCGTTGTTTCCCAATTACCTGTCTGCCATTGTATCGTTGTTTATTATTGGGGCGGGCATGGCTATGCTCCAGGTAATCATCAACCCGCTGCTGCGTATAGCCGGTGGCGAGGAAAACTATGCTTTTACTTCTGTTCTTGGGCAGTTGGTATTCGGATTGGCTTCTTTTGTAAGCCCGTTGGTATATTCCTACCTGGTACTCAATGTTGGCAACAGCGATTCAATTGCTTCGAAAATATTTTCCATGACGCCCGAAGCATTCCCGTGGATATCGATCTATTTTCTTTTTGCGATCATTTGTGTGCTGATGATCATTGTAACG
This sequence comes from Chitinophagaceae bacterium, assembly GCA_019638615.1. Classification (GTDB taxonomy): domain Bacteria; phylum Bacteroidota; class Bacteroidia; order Chitinophagales; family Chitinophagaceae; genus Agriterribacter. The sequence continues at coordinate 44,936 of JAHBTL010000029.1, forward strand.
CTTAGTTTCAGGTTCCCGAAAATGGAGCTGAAAAGCGATGAGAAAGCGGGCAACCTGAAAGCTTACCTGCAGCTCATAAAGCGCCCGATGGTGCTCGCCTTTTTCTTTGGTATATTTTGTTATGTGGGAACGGAACAGGTTATTGCCAACTGGATGTCGCAATACCTCAGCGTGTATTTTGGGTACGATCCCCAAACCACAGGCGCGCGGGCTGTTGCATATTTCTGGGGATTGATGACGGCCGGGGGAGTATTAGGGTTGCTGATGGTAAAAATAATGGACAGCCGCAAAGTATTGATCCTGTTCACATTCCTGGCAATATTGTCGCTTACGGCAGCACTGTTGTTTTCCGGTGAAGTAGCCCTTATAGCGCTGCCTCTTACCGGTTTTTTTGCTTCTGTTATGTATCCTGTAATTTTTTCACTGGCTTTGAATTCCGTTACACAAAATTATGGCGTATTTGCAGGGATACTGTTAACGGGCATTACCGGTGGAGCAGTAGTTCCGTTAATTACAGGGTGGATAGGCGATACATGGGGACTGAAAGCAGCATATTGTTTCCTTTATTTAACCATGGGTTATATACTCAGTGTGGGAGTATGGGCAAAACCTGTTATTACCAATAAAACTGTTCAGTTGTTTAAAAAGAAATCCTAGCTGCGCTGTCTCTTATAATTGATCGTGTTCCGTGCGCATTTTATTTGCATCGGCATTGAAGATCTTCCATAAAAAATTTGTTCAACGATGCAGCACTTTCTCATCATTGAAGGTAATAGGGTAGGATATGTCTGGTACGGGCGTGTTACTAAGGTCTAATAAGGTGAAGACCATTAAAACTAAACCTTCTTGCCTTATACAAGCAAAACATGGGATATACTTTCGGAGATCGGTGAGGAAATAGGTTGTTTGTAAACCTGAATTATCGCGAAGGTTACAAAATCATCAACCACTTGCGCAGTCATGGCGAGCCCGCTTAAACAAATCCTGGAATATCAGTTTGCTTTGCGGGAGAAGCCATCCTCGCAGAAAAAGAGGCAATTGTCTAACTGTGGACTGCCTCACCCAACCTTCGGTCGGGTTGCCAATGTTATGTTATTCTGTTCACTGTTTATCAATGAAGTATGAACTGCGGGTTTGTTGTTTATAAAACTCGCTTTCTTTTAAACCAGAATGCCTGGTGCTGGTTTCTTTGTTACTTTTTTGCGGAAAAAAGTAACCAAAAAGCCGCCGGAAACATATTACTCCCATGTTTCCGGGAGGAGCTTCGATTTAGCTTTAGTGCTGCTGTGAACTCAGCAACAGAACCCTGATGTGTTTGTTGATAACTTAGCCGACTTACATTATTTGCATCGGACACAGAGGCAATAAGGGGAAGATCATTAAAACTAAACCTTCTTACCTTAGTAACCGGTAATCAATCATGATCACACCTTCTTACCTTATACAAGCTAACCATGAAAAACAGGACAAAGCAAGCAATATTTGTATTCCTGCTTTGAAGCGAAAATTTAAACTTTATTGCGGTATGTTTTTATTTCTGATTTTGCAATGAAAACAGTTCTCACCGAAAGCAACTTTTTCTCACCTCAGGCAAATGCGCCATAGTGTTCCGCGCTTGCAATAATTACCAATAAAAAGGTTTAACTTACAAAAGCTACAGTTACCACAACGTGATTAAGTTATAAATCTATTTTAGTATTTATGCCGGCAAAAAACACAAGGTTCCTGCTACCATCTACTGTTCAATTGCTTCGTTTTCATTTCTCATTTTTTTTAATGCCGGTATTTTGGTTTGCAGTAAGCCAACTGGTATACCTGAATGTGAGTGATGCCCTATGGGTGTTTTTTATTTTGCACCTGCTGGTATATCCCGCAAGCAACGGCTATAACAGTTTCATGGACAGGGATACAGGTAGCATAGGCGGCGTTAAAAAACCGATGGAGCCTACCCGGCAATTGCTATATGTTACTGTGGCGCTGGATGTTGTTGCCGTAATAGCAGGATTGTGGATCAGCTATTATTTTGCTGCCGGCATCCTGGCGTATATTTTAGTATCTAAAGCCTATAGCTACCGGGGGATCCGGTTAAAGAAATACCCTGTTTGGGGATATCTTTCCGTCATTATTTTCCAGGGAGCAGTAACTTTTTGGCTGGTATATCATGGCTGCAGCGCCAATAAAACACTGGATGTTCCATACATTCCCATGATTGTTGCCAGCCTGCTGATAGGAGGATTTTACCCGTTAACCCAAATATATCAATACGATGACGACAGGAAGGACGGGGTAACCACAATGAGTTACCTGTTAGGATATAAGGGCACTTTTTTATATTGTGGACTCGTATACGGTATTGCTTTTGTGTTGCTTTCGTACTACTTTTTTTATACGTTGCAACAAACGGCGTTTTATATTTTTTCTGCGGGCATGCTGCCTGTTTTAATATATTTCTTTGTGTGGGCAAAAAAAGTATGGCGTAATTCTTTGAATGCAGATTACACGCATACCATGCGCATGAATTCAATAGCTTCCATATGCATCAACACCACGTTTATTGTCATTTTTTTAATCAATCATTTTGAGTAAAATTATTTCCATAGATACAGCAGTACCTGCTTATAAACACTGGCAGGACGACATACTTGGCTTTATGCAGAAGGTATATGCTGCCGATACAACGGACATGCGCAAGATGAAATACCTGTATCATCAGAGCGGCATCAAAAGCCGTTATTCTGTTATACCCGACTACAGTCGCCCGGTGCAGGAATGGAAATTTTATCCGAAGAGTGAAAACCTGGAGCCTTTTCCATCGCTTGAGCAACGCATGTATTTGTATCATAAATACGCAGCGCCCCTGTCTGTAGATGCTATCAGGAATTGCATAGACGGGATGATACCTGCTTCAGACATTACGCACCTGATAACAGTGAGTTGCACCGGGATGAGCGCGCCCGGGCTTGATCTGCAGATTGTAGACATGATGGATTTGCCCTCTACCCTTTACAGGACTTCCGTAAATTTTATGGGATGTTATGCAGCTATTCATGCTTTAAAAATGGCAGATGCCATTTGTAAAACAGATGAAAATGCGCGGGTGATGATTGTGTGTACGGAATTATGTACTCTGCATTTTCAGCGGGAAGCAACAATGGACAATATAGCTTCCAGTATGTTATTTGCCGATGGTGCCGCTGCCGCATTGGTTACCCATAGCCATTTTGCGCGCCCGGGGCTGGAACTGAAAAATTTTTACGCGGAAATCATACCCAAAGGCAGGAAGGATATGGCATGGGAATTATCTTCTTCCGGTTTTTTGATGACATTGAGCGGTTACATACCGGAGCTGATAGAACAGGATTTTGATCAGTTGATTGCCCGGGCCATTGCCGCCGCGGGATTAAAAAAAGAAGATATGGATAGCTGGTGCATACATCCGGGGGGTAAACGCATACTGGAGGCGGTGCAAAGAAGTCTTCATCTCCATGATCATGCACTTGATCCTTCTTTTAATATATTGGAACGGTATGGAAATATGTCGTCGCCAACAGTATTATTTGTTTTAAAAGAAATTTTTCAAAAGGCTCAACGTTCGCAAAAAATAATGGGTGCCGCTTTTGGGCCGGGATTAACAATGGAAACTTTTATTGCGGAAATGAATGCCTGACTGAACAAAATAAAGCAGGCCTGCAAAACACGGGATATACCCTCGCTTTTCAGCCACAGGGTTTCCAACTTTCTTCCGAACATTCGGAAGATTGGAAACCCTTTTCCGATGGGGTATATATAATTTTAGCAGGCGGGTGGTGTCTCTCCATAGCCGTCAAATTAAGAAACCTACTCCGAATGGGGTTCAACAAAAAATTCGGCATTTTTGTCCCCCAACTTTGTTGGGGGCTATTCAAATTCAAGTCCGCCCGTGCCGGTACGGACGGGCCCTCCGGGCTTAAGACGGCTATGGTGAGACACCGACCGGAAAATTTGCATAGCGCGAAAATTTAAAATGCGCCCCGAAGTTTTTAACAAGTTCCGTAAATTGTTGCATGTTTCTTTCCAGCCGCTCATACCAGGAAGAGTTACTAGATAACGAGGATATTCCTTTTGAAGATATCAGGCAGAACATGAAGGAACTTAACTTTATCAATACCTGGTTGGGCGGACACCGCATCAGCATTGCAGGCTTGAAGAAAATATGGCTGAATGCCGGGCAGCCCCGGAGCCTGCACATTTGCGAAATCGGGTGTGGCGGCGGCGATAATTTACGGGCGATTGAAAAATGGTGCAGCCGCAACAAGCTGAAAGTAATATTAACGGGCATTGACAAAAAAAAAGAATGCATTGATTTTGCCGGGCGGCAGTTCCGGGATCCTTTATACCGGTGGGTGGTGGCGGATTATAAATCCGTTCATTTTGAACACCCTGTACCCGATGTGATATTTTCTTCCCTTTTCTGTCATCATTTTTCCGAAAAAGATCTTGAATATATGATGACATGGATGCAGAGGAACAGCCGTTTGGGGTTTTTTATCAATGATCTTCACCGGCATCCGCTGGCTTACTATTCCATTAAATGGTTAACTTTTTTGTTCTCAAAAAGCTATCTCGTTAAAAACGATGCGCCCCTTTCGGTTTCACGCGGATTTAAAAAAGAAGATTGGGAAATGATCATGCAACGTGCCGGCATACAACAATACTCAATCCGGTGGAAGTGGGCCTTCCGGTGGCTTATAACAGCAGCATGACTACACTGGAACAAACATATGATGCAGCTATTATAGGTGGAGGACTGGCAGGCTTATGTCTTTCCGTTCAATTGTCGCGCGCCGGGTTTAACGTGATTTTGTTTGAAAAGGAAAAATATCCTTTTCATAAGGTATGCGGCGAATATATAAGTTTTGAGTGCTGGAATTTTTTGGAAGAGCTGGGTGTGCCGCTGAGCGATTGGGATCTTCCGCAAATCAGGCAATTGATTGTGTCGGCTCCGTCGGGGAAGACCATCCGGCATAAATTAGACCTGGGCGGTTTTGGCCTCAGCCGTTACAAGCTGGATGCTTTCCTCGCCAGCCTTAGCCGCAGCGCAGGCGCAACCATACTGGAGGAAACACGTGTAGACCATGTTTGGTACAGCAACGGGCATTTTCATATACAGTACGGAACAAAAATGTGTAAAGCGAAGCTGGCCGTCGGTACATATGGTAAACGCAGTAATCTTGATATTAAGCTGAAGAGAGGCTTTATCCGGAAAAAGCAAAACAAGCTGAACAATTATATCGGGGTAAAGTATCACATTCAAACAGATTTCCCGCCTGATCAAATAGCCCTGCATAATTTTGATAACGGTTATTGCGGTATATCGCAGGTAGAAGAAGGAAAATATTGTCTCTGTTATCTTACCACTGCGTTTAACCTTCAGCGTTCGGGTAATTCCATCAGAGAGATGGAGGAAAAAATATTAAGCAGGAACCCCCACTTAAATGCAATCTTTGATAAAGCTGAATTTATAAGCCGGGATCCTGTAACCATCGCCCAAATCAGCTTCGATAAAAAGACACAACTGGAACATCATTTGATGATGGTGGGTGATGCCGCCGGGATGATAGCTCCTTTGTGCGGGAATGGGATGAGCATGGCCATGCATGGCAGTAAGCTGGCTTTTGAACAAATCAACGCCTTTCTCCGGGACAGGATAAGCCGTTATGAAATGGAATACAATTACCAGCAGCAATGGGATGCCACTTTTAGCCGCCGCCTTAAAGCCGGGCGTTTTATCCAGGGACTGTTTGGTAAAGATTGGGTAACCAATTACTTTATTAGTGTTTTGTCGCCTTTTCCGTCTCTTATAGATAAATTAATACGTCAAACCCACGGAGAGCCGTTTTAAAAAAGCTTTTAAAAAACTCCAAAGTTCAATTGCCGATTTTGGCTTATCTTCCCCCAACTTCTCTTTTAAACTGATGATTGCCATGAATGAAAAAAGATCTATCTCCCGGAGGGAATTTGTATCGACAGCTGCCGCCCTGTCATTGCCACTGTTAATGAGCCATACTGCCGGTATTGATTTGTCCAACGCCCAGCTCAGGCATGCCTGCATTGGGGTAGGGGGCATGGGCGGGTACGACCTGCAAAACTTTAAGCAGCATCCTGATGTAAAAATTGTTGCATTGTGCGATACAGATGCCGGCGTACTGAAAAAAGCTGCGGAATTGTTTCCCGAAGCGCGTACGTACAGCGACTGGAGAGAACTGCTTGCAAAAGAAAAGAACAATATTGATTCGGTAAATGTAACCGTACCTGATCATAATCATTTTATCATCGCCGTCAATGCCATCAGGTTGGGCAAACATGTATATTGCCAGAAGCCGATGTGCCATGATGTAGCTGAAGTACGCGCACTTACAAACGCCGCCATTACAAAAGGAGTAGTAACACAATTGGGTACGCAGCATGCTTCGGGCAAAGGCGACCGTACGGCTGTGCAATGGATCAGGGAAGGTGTGATTGGTAAGATAAAAAATGTTTATCTCTGTTCCAACAGGAGCGGCATAGCAGGTTACCGGTTAGAAGGGCCGAGACCTTCCGGAGCAATTCCTGTGCCTGACGGGCTTAACTGGGACGTTTGGATAGGAACTGCGCCTGTTCGTTCTTATGCTCCGGAAATATATCATCCTGCCAAATGGCGTACCTGGCAGGATTTTGGAACGGGCTGGTCAGGTGACATCGGCTGTCATATCTTCGATGCAGTGTGGAAAGGAATGAATTTAAAAGCTCCTTTATCAGTAACTGCTGAAGTACAATCTTCCTGGCAAAACAGCCCGGCCCGGCGGGCAGATACCTGGCCACAGGGAGATCATATTACATGGATATTCCCTGGTAACGAGTTCACGGCAGGAAATACATTACAAATAGAATGGTTCGACGGGGAATATTATCCTCCTGCAGAAGTGCAGGCATTGTATAAAGAAAAATACCCGGAGGAATGTGCGATGCTGGTGGGTACCGAAGGCGCATTGCTGATTCCTCATACCGTTATGCCGGTATTATTGCCGCAGGAAAAGTTTGCCAGTCACCCGCTTCCGCAACTGGAAGAGCGGAACCACTATCATCATTTTGTAGATGCCTGTTTAAAACGGGTACAGAATGAATCGCATTTTGCGCAAACGGGCCCTATGACGGAAGCGATCCTTTTGGGTACCGTAGCCATCAGGGAGCCGGGTATTGTGCTGGAATGGGATGCGAAAAATATGAAGTTTCCCAATCATCCTGCCGCTGACCGGTACATTAAAAGAAAATACCGGAAGGGTTGGGAGGTGAGGGGTTTTTAGTTTATTGTTTATTGTTTGAAGTGGTGAATCATAAACTATAAACCTCAAACTGTCAACTATTTTGTTTCTTGTCATTCAGAGTGAACAAATAACTGTTGGGTAATAATAAATAATTTTCGTGAGCGAAGAATCTGTGTGGATGGCTGTTGGCTATCAGTTATGGGCTTTCAGCTTTTTTGAACCCTGCCTATGCCGGCAGGCAGGCACGAAGTCACAAGGACACGAAGTTACACAAAGGGTTTGAGGTGTTTAGTTGTGATATTTGCATATTGCGGGTTAACAGTTTCAGGTTGAACTAATTGCTGATAGCTGATAGCATAAACTACAAACCTCAAACTACAAACTTACTTTTAACATCCTGTCTTTCCCCTGCATGTCTTTCCTGAGGGTGGTATGAGAAAATCCTGAGGATACGAAAAGACCGGCCACAGGTTGCGCCATCTGTTCGTGCAGCTCAAGATAGATCGATCCGTTCTTAGCGAGCGAATGCCTGGCAAAATTTGAAATGGCCCGGTAAAACAGCAGCGGATCGTTGTCGTTTACAAACAATGCAAGATGAGGCTCATGATCCAGCACATTCTTCTGCATTCCCGCTTTTTCCTTGACAGGTATATACGGCGGATTACTTATTATAATGTCGAACAATGGCAGCGAAGATTCCTGCTGCAGTTGCAGGATATCCGCTGTATGAAAATGGATGGATGTATTTTGCTGATCAGCATTTTTGCGGGCAACTTCCAGTGCGTTGGCACTGATATCCAATGCATGTATTTCAGATGAGGGCAGATTTTTCTTTAGCGTGACCGGTATGCAGCCGCTACCGGTACCGATATCGAGTATGCGGACAGGCCGGGCTTCCGTTTTGTTTTTTTCATCCTGTATGATCCAGCTTACCAGTTCCTCGGTTTCCGGCCGGGGAATCAGCACATGCTCGTTTACATAAAATGGAATATTATAGAACCATGCTTCCTGCAATACGTACTGCACAGGAACATTTTTGCCAAGACGGGAAATATAATTTTCCAGTTGCTGCTGCTGCAAGGGGGTAAGCGTTGTTTGCCTGTGAACCAGCCTCTCCATCCTGCTGTGCCCTGTAATATTTTCCATTACCAGGTTGGCTATGTTTGCCGATTCCCGGTCATCATACAGCGTGATTAAAGTAGTACGTATAAAATGGTATGCCTCCTGCAAAGTCATAGGCAAAGATAGGAAGCAGATGGAGCGTATCTGCATCGTGCCCATCCTTATACAAAAATTAATATCAGTCCAGCAGCTTATCCAGCCCTTCCTGCTCAAAAATAATTTTACCCAGCTTAAGATCGCACCAGCCCTGCTTTAATTGATAGGTATAGCCCGGTTTCCCCTCGTCCAGCCTGTAGTCTATATATAAGGCATGAATATCCCCGTCGATACCCGGGGCAATATCCCGGAGCTGGTGCAGGTGTGTGGATACGATGAAATATGATTTTTTAAACCGGGTCATTCCTTTTAAAGTCCGGTGAGACAGGTCTATGGCATCTTCGATATTGGTTCCGGAGAACAATTCATCAAAAACGGCAAAGCAGCTTTTCCCTTCAACGGCGTCCGTCAATACCTGTTTTAAGGTTTTTATTTCAGTCATAAAATGGCTGTATCCATTCCCGATATCATCTGTATGATGAATGGCGACCGAAATGGTATGGAACCAGGGGATTTTACAATAGTCTGCCGGCACTCCTAATCCAAGATGAGCCATATACACACAAAGTCCCACAGCTTTGAGAAGCGTAGACTTGCCCGACATATTGGGGCCTGTGAGAAGCGATATATTCTTGTTCAGAGGAAGGTCATTTTTTACCGGATCTTTCAGCAGCGGATGATAAAGTCCCTGTATCTCAAATTCGTTGTCTGAAAATTCAGGGAACTGAAATCCTTTTTTCTGTATGCCTGTCGCGACAGACATATATGCTTCCAGCAGAAATAAATCATTCCAGAAGTTCTCCCAATTGCCATTGCCGGCATTGCTATGGATAACCGTTGTAAGGTGCAGGATATCTTTTATCGACAATCCTTTTTCTCTCGACAGGTGCTCATAGGTTTCCAGTTGCAGGCCTGAAAGAAAAGAAGACAGGCTCCTGATCTTTTGCCCGAAGCCCACTGGAAAAGACGATGGGTTGAGTAAACCAAAATAACTTTTTCGAATTTTATTCAGCAAGAGCACTGCTTGTGTTAACCTGCCCGCTTCGGCGTATCGCTTTTTTTTATTCAGAAGAAAACCAAACCAGGTATGCCCGGTGGAGGAAAGGTTGTTGAAGTGGTTGATATAGCTGTACACTTCATTGAATTCGGCTCTTCCATAAGCGGGTAAAACAGGCATTTTAGCTTGCGCGATCAATCCTTTTAAAATACCCTGTCTTTCCTTTATTTCCTCCAGGGTAGAGGGGATCGTGGTAAAAACAGATATCATTACGTCCAGCGAGTGGTCATTGTTCAGAAAATCCAGCAAGGGAAGTATATCTTCCTTAAAATGCAAGTCTTTAATATTGATCATACAGTGAACGGGGCTGCAACAAATCTAAAATATCAAATCTTAAAAACAGTCAGTTCCCGTTTTGTTTTTGTGAAATAATTACTAAATTGGTTCTGCTTCAAAAATTAAGATAGGATGTACCCTAAAAGCGCATACTGATGGAAATTGTAACCTGGATGCTCATTGCTGCTAATATCATCGTATCCTACACGGGCTTTAAAGATCCCGCTTTTTTTGCCCGGTATTCCTTTGAGGTCGATAAAATACTGATCTATAAAGATTATAAACGCATCATTACGTCCGGGTTTTTGCATGTAAGCTGGATGCATCTCATTTTCAATATGCTTTCGCTTTATTTTTTCAGCGGGGGACTCGAATCCTACCTCGGCGTTTTTAAATTCCTGGTCATCTATTTCGGAAGCCTGGTGTGCGGCAATCTTTTTTCATTATTCGTTCACAAAAAGCACGACAGCTATAGTTCTGTAGGAGCATCGGGAGCCGTATGCGGCATTATATTCGCTGCCATAGCCTTGTTTCCCGGGCTTAATATAGGACTGTTCTTTATTCCGATACCTGCATGGATCTATGGGATTGTGTTTGTGCTCTATTCCATATATGCCATTCGTTCGCGCAAAGAAAATATCGGGCACGAGGCGCACCTCGGCGGGGCTTTGGCAGGTCTGATCATCGCCATACTCATGGAGCCTTCTGCATTACTTACCAATTACATTACCATCCTGCTCATTTTTGTACCTTCTGCCGCATTCATATACATCATTCTTACAAAGCCGCAAATGTTATATATCGATAATTACTTTCATCGTACCAACCGCAACTTTTATTCAATAGATCACTCATACAATGCTCAAAAAATGGATGTGCAGAAACGCGTTGATAAAATATTAGAGAAGATACACCAAAAGGGAATGAAGAGCCTTACCCAGCGCGAGCGCGAAATACTGGATGAATACTCAAAAAAGCAATGATACACTTCCACTACAAATCATGATCCCTGCACTCAAAACTTAAAATTATGAATGAAACCAATGAGGACTTACTCACAGGCATAGAAATGCACCTTGTAAAAGCATCTACCGGTAAAAGATTTGCCAATTTTCTGATAGACACCATTGTGTTGTACTTTATAATGGGGCTTATTTATACGGCAATTGCATTGGTCGATCCCGATATGTGGACATGGATGGAGGCTGACCAGGTGTTAGCCCGGGTGATCAACTGGCTTATAGACGCTGTGCTTTTCGGAAGTCTTATGGGATTAATTGAAACGATCACCAAAGGCAGGTCGCCGGGGAAATTAATCACGGGTACAAAGGCTATACAACAGGACGGGAATCCGATTACTGCGTCAGAAGCATTTGCGCGTGGGTTTATCAGAATGGTACCATTCGAGGCATTTAGCGCCCTGGGCTCTCCCTGTTATCCCTGGCACGACAAGTGGACAAAAACATATGTCATAGATATAAAAGAGTCTGCATTGATGTAGGATGATTCCTTATTTTTGAGATGTTATGCCGCTTTACATCGCATCTTTAAATTCGGGTAGTAATGGTAACTGTTATTATGTTGGCAACAGCAATGAGGCCATACTCATTGATGCCGGCATTTCGTGCAGGGAAACTGAAAAACGCATGAACCGGCTTGGGCTTTCCATGAACAAGGTGAAAGCTATTTTTGTAAGTCATGAGCATGGCGACCACATAACAGGTGTGCCCGGATTGTCAAAGAAATACAGGCTGCCCGTTTACATTACGCATTCCACCCTGCAGGCAGCGGGGATACCCGTTGAAAAAGAGCTGGTGCGGGAATTTATACCGGATGTGCCGGTTACCGTGGGAGCGCTTGATGTCATTCCTTTTGTTAAGCTGCACGATGCACAGGACCCTCATAGCTTTATGATAACGGCAGGTGATACACGGGTTGGTGTATTTACCGATATCGGCAACATTTGCAAAAAAGTAGTTCACTATTTCTCACAGTGTAATTGTGTTTTTCTGGAGAGTAATTATTGCGAGGATATGCTGATGCAAGGTTCTTACCCCTGGCATCTGAAAAAAAGGATCAGCGGTGGTAATGGTCATCTGTCCAATAAGCAGGCGCTTGAGCTATTCATCCGGCACAGAAGCGCGGGGCTTTCCCATCTTATTCTTTCCCACCTGTCTAAGAATAATAACCGGCCCGAGCTGGTGGAAACAATGTTTAAAGAAGCCGCCGGGGAAACGGAAGTGGTGGTAGCGTCGCGGTACAGGGAAACCGCGGTTTATTGTATTGATGGCAAGCCGCAGCGTCCTGCACCTGCTGCCCTGCGCAGCTTCCCCATTGCTGTACAATAGCTTACCTTGTTTTGATTTACCCTCTCCTATTTTCTATGCGTATATTTTCGCGGATCGTATCCCAGTATTCTTTTCCATATTCCACCAGTATTTCTTCACCCGGCCGGATGTTTTTTACGGCATGAATAAAAACTTTTTTCCCCTTTACTTTATACACACAATTGTTTTTTAAATGTTTTACTTTTTCCAGCCCGGCGGCGTCGTTGGCATATCTTGCAAGCGCATGTAAATGCGGCTGGGCATTGATCACCCTGTTCCGTGATACATAATAAATATAACCGTTGTTCCAGTCATTTTTGGCTTCATTCCAGGTAGTGATCACTCCGGTATATTCTACTATATCTGTTCCTGCGGGAATAAATACACGCGTAAACAATCCTTTCCCAGCATTGGGAAGCCCCGATACTTTTACTTCAAGGGCGTCTTCACTAACGTTGTGTTTCATAAAACCTGAAATATACAATGGAAAACAACAAAAACTGCTATACCTGTGTAAAATTTACCAGCCATGCGCCGGTTTATAAAAGTCGCTTTTAGGAATGTGAGGCCGTAGAGTTATTTCTACGGTTAACAGGTAAAGCAGGTTGATATGATTGCTTTTTCCCGTTTGAATATTACGGCAGGGTTTATGCAGTTGTAAACAGAGATCAATAGTTTGAATGCGTAATGGCTCACGGCGCCTGTTACATCCTTATGGCATAACATAAAACCAGTTTCTTGCATGGAATACTTTGGTATAACATTCAAAATCGATGAGGAAGATATAGTTGCTTTGGTGATAAAGCGGCAATCGCCGGAGGAAATTGTTTATTACGCTCATATTAACAGGGACATAGCTCCTTTGAAAAATCCCCAGCAGTTTAGTTTTGTGGACGGAGCGTTTAATGAAGCATTACCCGATAAGCTGGAAGGAACGCCCGGATTGCGGAAGGCTATCTGGACGGAAATATATAAAAAAGAGCAGCCGGTTTTAACAGAGCGGGCAAACCATAAGTAAGGATGCAAGTTTTTCCGGAGAAAAATATATCAGGGTTCTGTTGCTGAGTTCACAGTAGTACTAAAGTTTGATCAGGGCGCTCCCGAAATCGGCCGTAGTCGATTTCGGGCGGCTTTTTGGTTACTTTTTTCCGCAAAAAAGTAACAAAGAAACTAGCACCCAGCATTGCTTAAAAAGAAAACGAGTTTTATAAGCAACAAACCTGTAGTTCATACTTCAGTGGTAAACATATAACTGAATAATATGTCATTGACAACATTCATTCCTCTTCCGGCATATTTTTCCTGGCATGAAATTTTAAATGAATATCATACGAAAATTTAACTGAGCCATGAAAAAAACAGCTTCGGTCATAGCAGTCTTAATGATTCTTTCGGCATGCAATCATTCCGGGAAAGACCCGGTTGAAAAGGCGGATTCAGCAAATGCAGCCTTCCGCAATGCTATGCCCCGGGAACTTTTGCAGGCGGATAAAGAAACAGCAAACTTTCTGGTAGAAGCTGCCGAATCATCTGTTCTGCAATCGCAGATGAGTGAGCTGGCTTTTCAAAAAGGATTGAACCAGCAACTGAAAAGTTTTGCAGGCAAAATGATGCACGATCATAGCCTCATGAATGAATCAATTAAAAAACTTGCAGAGAGGCTGCAGGTGACCGTGCCCCATGAACCAGGTGATAATAATCAAAAGAGAATACAGGAATTAAAAGCAAAGGATACCAGGGATTTTGACAGGGAGTTGACAGACGCGATGGTACACATACATGAAGATGAGCTGGGTTTATTCAACAGCGCTTCCAAAAAAGTAAACAATGCCGATGTAAAATCTTTTATAGATAACGGATTGCCGCAACTGAAGCTTCACCTCGACTCCTTAAAGCTGCTTCAGAAAATATTGAGATAAAAAACAGGCATTTATTATATGAACAATAAAAAATTACCCGCTGAAAAGAATCGTATACAGGTGGTGTTTAACCGTATTGCAATATGGGTTACTCAAAAAACCGGTACTCCTGCCGCATTTATCATTGCATTGTCACTTATATTCCTGTGGCTGATTTCGGGTCCTCTCTTTGGCTTTTCAGATACATGGCAGCTTATTATTAATACCGGTACCACCATCATCACTTTTTTAATGGTGTTTATTATACAGCAGTCTCAAAACAAGGATACAGCCGCTATTCAGCTTAAATTAAATGAGTTAATTGCATGTAATGAAAATGCCAGCAACAGGCTGGTTGATATTGAAGATCTCACAGAGGATGAGCTTAAAGTATTAAAGAAGTTTTATGTAAAACTCTCGCAAAAGGCCAAAAAGGAAAGTGATTTGCATAGTTCTCACTCATTGGATGAGGCTGAATGAGGTCACCGTATAAAGCCGGTAATGCGGAGAATTTTCCACACCCCGGATAATAAAAGTTTTTCTTACGGAATATTTTTCCTGATTCGTTCGGGTATGCCTGCCTGTATTTGCAAGGCATGATTATTGGCGCTGAATCAGGAGTAAAGCCAAAAACATGGAAATGAAGCAGTAATAAGATGAAGTTATATAATAAAAAAGCGCGTAAGGAAAGATTATCAGAATCATTACCACAGGCCATATCTTCTTTTACAAGGAACCTGCTTACACCTTTGTTTTCTCATAATGTTTTCGACAGGTATTCGGATGAAAAGGCACCCCTGCGTTCGGAACTTTTTACCCAGCAGCAAATGGAACAGCTTGCCCGTTCCATGGCCAGGCAGCATATCCTTATAAAAGGACAACCTTCCGAACGAATGCTGAAAAGATTAAATGAAAATGAGGCCGTGCTGGTAGAAGTGCACCAGTTACTTACAGAAACGGTAAAAATAAACAGACGAATTGTCCCTGCGGGTGAGTGGCTGCTCGATAATTTTTATCTTATAGAAGAGCAGATTTATACAGGAAAAAAACATCTCCCCAAAAAATACAGCAAAGGGTTGCCCCAGCTCGCAAATGGTTCATCAGCCGGACTGCCCCGCGTTTATGATATGATCGTTGAGCTCATATCGCACAGTGATGGGAGGGTGGATATGGAAAGCCTGAGTGAATTTATTCGTGCATACCAGTCTGTAATATCGCTTCAACTGGGCGAGCTGTGGGCTATTCCCATTATGCTCAGGCTTGCATTGATTGAAAACCTTCGTCGCCTTTCTACACAAATAGCAATCGATATCCTGCATAAGAACCAGGCGGATTACTGGGCAGACCGGATGATAGAAACGGCTGAGAAAAAACCAAGAGACCTGGTAGTAATCATTGCGGATATGGCAAAGTCGAATCCCCCTGTTGAGGGCTCGTTTGTAGCAGAGCTGATCCGAAGATTGCAGGGCAGGGGTGCATCGTTGGCATTGCCCCTGAGTTGGATTGAGCAGCAATTGCAGGACACGGGCATTACAAGCAATGAAATCGTAAACATAGAAAACCAAAAACAGGCAGTACAGCAGGTATCGGTAAGCAACAGCATTGGCAGCATGCGCTTCCTTAATAATACCGACTGGAGAGGATTTGTAGAACGGGAAAGCATCGTTGAAAAAATCCTTTCGGAAGATCCTTCCCATGTATATGCGGAAATGGATTTTTACACAAAGGATCGTTACCGTCATGTTGTTGAGCAGGTATCTAAATACAGCACATTAACGGAAGAACAGGTGGCGCGCCTGGCGATTGAATTTTCCCGGGGCGACGGCCGGCTTGGACATGTAGGGTATTATCTTATTGATAAAGGGATAGAAAAAGTGGAGACGGCTGCAGATGTACGTTTACCTTTTACAAAGCGTTTGCGAAAAAAAGCTTCCGGTACCGCATTGCTGAATTACATCCTGGCAATTGCTGCGGGAACATCTTTGCTCGTATGGCCTTTAATAAGCTTTGCAAATTACGCGTATACATGGCAGTTAGTGTTGTTTGTAATAGTGTGTATCCTGGCTGTAAGCCAGTCCGTAACCGTAATGGTAAACTGGGTATGTACTTTGTTCATACGCCCCAATCCTTTGCCAAGGATGAACTTTGCAGCAGGAATTCCTGAAAGCTGCAGGACGCTGGTAGTTGTACCGGCAATGCTTTCGGGCATTAAGGAGATTGACGAATTAACCGAAGCGCTGGAAGTTCGCTTCGTAGCCAACCGGGGTAAAAATATTCACTTTGCGTTATTGAGTGATTTTACTGATGCCGGTACGCAAAACACGCCGGCAGATGAGGTGTTGCTGGAACACGCCATAAAAAGGATAGAGGAGTTATGTAATAAATACGCTGAAGCGGCGCCTGGGGCTTTTATGTTTTTCCATCGCCCGCGTGTATGGAATGCCCGTGAAAAAAAATGGATGGGATATGAAAGAAAGCGTGGCAAGCTTGAACAGTTAAATGCCTTGCTGAGAGGAGATGCTTCCCACTTTATGACAGTGATAGGCGATCAGGCAATCTTTTCCCTTATTAAATATATCATTACTCTAGATTCGGATACCAGGCTTCCCAGGGAAGCTGCCTGGAAGATGGCTGCAACGCTTGCCCATCCGCTGAATAAAGCAGTATACAATGATAACAAGAAAAGAGTCACGGAAGGTTATACGATCCTTCAGCCCCGGGTGTCAAACAGCCTGCCTGGCGCTACTGCATCTTTTTATGCGCGTATCCATGGCAATGAGCCCGGCATTGATCCATATACCCGGATCACATCAGATGTATACCAGGATCTTTTTGCCGAAGGGTCATTTATTGGCAAAGGCATTTACGAGATAGACATGTTCAGTAAGGCGCTGGAAAAAAGATTTCCTGAGAACAGGATTTTAAGCCATGACCTTATTGAAGGGGCTTATGCGCGTGCCGGCTTTTTAAGCGATGTACAATTGTATGAAGAATACCCCGGGTCTTATTTTACTGATATGAAACGCCGCCACAGGTGGATAAGGGGTGATTGGCAGATTGCAGCATGGCTATTTCCCCAAGTGCCGGCGCCAGAAAAACAATTCAGGAAAAATCCATTGTCCGCCCTGTCAAAGTGGAAAATCTTCGATAATCTCAGGCGCAGCCTGGCACCCATAGCATTGTTGTTATTATTGATCAATGGCTGGGTTACCGGTAGGGGTTTGTGGTGGACATGTATTACTGTATTCCTTTTGATGCTACCGGTTTTGGTAAGGCTGCTGTATGAATTATGCAACAAGCCGGCTGATATCGATTTTTACCGGCATATCCTCTATACACTGCAAAATACACGCGATACCTTTTACCGGTCATTACTGGACTTTGTGTTTATACCTTATGAAGCATATCTGAACGCGCATGCTATCCTGCTTACTGTATGGCGTATGTTTATTTCGAAGAAAAGATTACTGGAATGGAATCCGTACCGGTCATCCTCTTCCCGTTATAACACATCTTCTCTTGCTTCCTCGTACGCAACTATGTGGATAGCCCCTTTTTTTTCTATGGCATTGGGCGCATACCTGTGGTATATTCCATCGTCCGAAAAGATAGCGGCGCTGCTGTTGGCGGTTACATGGTTAATGTCCCCTGCCATTGCCTGGATTGTTGGAAGACCCGGCAGGCGTATAAAAAAAATGCTGAGCAGCTCGCAACATGTTTTTTTGCAGAAACTGGCAAGAAGAACCTGGAGCTTTTTTGAAAAATTTGTGACTGCCGAAGACAACTGGCTTCCGCCGGATAATTACCAGGAGAAGCCGGGACCTAAAATCGCGCATCGTACATCTCCCACCAATATCGGCTTGTCATTGCTTGCCAACTTAACGGCCTTTGATTTTGGTTATATTTCAGCCGGCAGGCTGCTTGACAGAACTTCAAGAACGCTGAATACAATACAGGCGCTTGAAAAATACAGGGGACACCTGTATAACTGGTATGATACAACCACGCTGGCCTGCCTGTACCCGAGATATATCTCAACCGTTGACAGCGGAAATTTTGTGGGGCATATCCTTACTTTCCGGCAGGGATTGCTTCATCTGAAGTCGGCAAAAATTATTAATACCAATGCTTTCCGCGGGCTGCTTGACACGATGGATATATTGCTTGAAAAAGAAAGTGATCATGCCGGGTTCATTGCGTTGCGGAAAGAAATTGATATCATACACCAGGATCCGCCTCAATTGTTGCAGGAAGCCATGGATGGGATGGAGCGGATAAAAGCAGCGATTGCATCGCTTGCGGCAGGTCGCAGCAAAAACGAGCAGCGTGACCCTGGAAATACAAATGAATGGTTCAACCTGCTGGCCGTACAGGCAGAAGATATATATTCCGACCTGGCTACAATGGCGCCCTGGCTGCTGTTTCGTGCGCCTTCTGCCAGGTTGAAGCATGTATACGATGAAGTAGATAATATACCTGATTTGCACGGGTTAAGTGCTATACAGGGCGAAGCGATGCACAAAATAAGAGCCTATTACAGGCACGATAATACACCGGTTGAAAATGAATGGCTGGATGTGTTCGTATCATCTGTTATTAATGCTTCAGCAAGGGCAAAAGAAAGGGTGGTATTAATAGACGAACTGGCTGAGCTGTGTGCTGCGAACGCAATGGTTGAATACGATTTCCTGTATAGTAAAAGCCGTCACCTGCTTTCCATCGGGTACAATGCAGAGGAACATCGCCGGGATAACAGCTATTATGATTTGCTGGCTTCGGAAGCAAGGCTGGCCGATTTTGTGGCAATTGCCCAGGATAAGCTGCCCCAGGAAAGCTGGTTCGCTTTGGGCCGGCAGCTTACCAATGTGGGCGGTACGCCTGTGCTTTTATCGTGGAGCGGGTCGATGTTTGAATACCTGATGCCATTACTGGTGATGCCTTCGTATGAAAATACCTTGCTTGATCAAACACACAAGTCTGTTGTTCAGAAACAAATAGAATATGGCAGGAAGAGAGGCATTCCATGGGGAATGTCGGAATCGGGCTATAACATGGTGGATGCCGCACTTAATTTTCAGTACCGGGCCTTTGGCGTTCCGGGTTTGGGTTTGAAAAGGGGTTTGGCAGAAGACCTGGTCATAGCGCCCTATTCAGCCGTTATGTCGCTAATGGTAATGCCCGCCGAAGCCTGTGCCAATTTGCAGGAAATGGAAAAGATGGGCTTTGCCGGCGAATATGGTTTTTACGAAGCCATCGATTACACTTCGTCGAGGTTGCCGCGCGGACAGGGATACGCTATTCTCCGCTCTTTTATGGCGCATCACCAGGGAATGTCATTTTTGTCGCTGTCGCACCTGTTACTCAACCAGCCCCTTCAAAAAAGATTTGCATCCGATGTCCGCTTCCAGGCAACCCTGTTGCTGTTGCAGGAACGGATACCGCGCGTTTCAGTGCTCGATTTGCATAGCAAGCATATTTCAGACACAGGACAAACCGGCCAGGAAACAGAAACGCCTATCAGGGTAATCAATACGCCGCATACGCCGGTTCCGGACGTTCAGCTATTGTCCAACGGACGTTATCATGTAATGATCACCAATGCGGGCGGCGGCTATAGCCGGTGGAAGGATTTGTCGGTTACGCGTTGGCGGGAGGATGGCACGCGCGACAACTGGGGAAGCTTCTGTTATATACGCGATATGGACTCCGGGGAATACTGGTCTTCAGCTTTTCAGCCTTCCCTTACAACAGGAGATCATTACGAAGCTGTTTTTTCACAGGGAAGAGCGGAGTTCAGGAGGCGGGATCATGGTTTGGAAACGCATACGGAAATAGTGGTATCGCCGGAAGATGACGTAGAATTGCGGAGGTTGCATATAGCCAACAGGTTGCGGAAAAAGCGTAGCATTGAAATAACCAGTTACGCCGAAGTTGTTTTAACCACGCAGGCTGCAGATATGGCGCATCCGGCATTCAGTAATTTGTTTGTGCAAACGGAATTATTGCAGGAAAAGAACACCATTGTTTGTACGCGGCGTCCCCGCTCCGAAAAGGAGCAGGCGCCTTCGATGTTTCATCTCATGAAAGTGCACCAGGCAACGGTAAAGCAGGTATCGTATGAAACAGATCGCATGAAATTTACAGGAAGAGGTAATAACAGCCAGCATCCTGTTGCATTGCGCAGTCAGGATGCATTGTCCTGTACACAAGGGTCTGTGCTCGATCCTGTTGTAGCCGTGAGGTATGTGATAGAAGTGGAGCCGCAAAGTACCGTAATCGTGGATATGGTAACCGGTATTGCCGATACGCGGCAGGAATGTCTTGTGCTGGTAGATAAATACCAGGATAAATTTTTAGTGGACAGGGGCTTTGAATTATCATGGACGCACAGCCAGATAATTTTACAGCAAATCAACGCCTCCGAAAGTGATGCGCAGCTCTACAGCAAGCTGGCAGGTGCCGTTATATACCTCAACCAGTCGTTGCGGGCCTCGCCGGACATCATTGTACAAAATCATCGCGGGCAATCGGGATTGTGGGGACATTCTGTTTCCGGCGACCTGCCGGTGGTATTGGTGAAAATAGAAAACCCTGAAAACATCGAGCTGGTAAAGCAGCTTATACAGGCGCATGCTTACTGGCGCCTGAAGGGGTTGACGGTAGATCTTGTAATATGGAATGAGGATCACGGCAATTACAGGCATACTTTACAGAATCAAATTATGTCGCTGGTAGCTCCATTGGTAGGCGCGCATATAAATGAAAATCCCGGCGGTGTTTTTATCCGTTCCGCCGACCAGCTTTCACACGAGGACAGATTATTATTCGAGGCGGTTGCCAGGATCGTACTGTCGGATAAGGACGGCGCGCTTGAAGAGCAGTTGAGTAAAGCAGTAAAAGGCAAAACGGTCATTCCTTATTTTACTCCGCTGAAATTTTATCCATCGCAGCCATCTGCGCTCCGGCTGTCGGAAGAGCTCCTGTTCTTTAATGGCACGGGCGGATTTTCGAAGGATGGAAAAGAATATGTTATACAAACAGATCACTCCGGGTTTACGCCTGTACCGTGGTGTAATGTATTGGCGAACCCCTGTTTTGGCTCTGTTGTTTCCGAAAGCGGGCAGGCCTATAGCTGGCGCGAAAATGCGCATGAATACAGGCTAACGCCCTGGAATAACGACCCGGTGGGTGATCTTGAAGGTGAATGTTATTATGTGCGCGATGAAGAAAGCGGTAAATTCTGGTCGCCTGCACCTTTGCCTGTTCACAGTAATTCGCCTTATATTACCAGGCATGGTTTGGGCTACAGCGTATTTGAGCATATGGAAGATGGCATTTATTCCGTAATGACGGCTTTTGTTGAGCTTGAAACAGGAGTTAAGTTTACGATACTCTCGTTCAGCAATCGATCGGCACGTTTGAGAAAGCTATCGGTTACAGGTTATATTGAATGGGTATTAGGTGAATTCCGTACCAAAACCCAGATGCATGTGGTAACCAGGGTTGATGCGGAAAGCGCAGCGGTATATGCATCGAATGCGTATAATACCGATTTCGCAAACAGGACAGCTTTTTTTGATGCGAATGAAAGTCCTGCATCGTACACCTGCGACAGAAAAGAGTTTATCGGGCGCAACGGGTCACTGCGCAACCCCGAAGCGATGAGCAGGGTAAGGCTTTCGGGGAGATCAGGTGCCGCCCTTGATCCCTGCGCTGCTTTGCAGTTGATGTTTGAACTGGCGGAAAATGAATCGCATGAAGTTATTTTTAAGCTGGGCGCCGGGAAAGATTTACAGGAGGCTGCTGCCATATTACAGGAGTATAAAACATTGGAGGGCGTATACCATGCATTACAGCGCGTAAAAGATTACTGGACGCATACCTCGTCCGCTATTATTATTAATACCCCGGATACCGCGGTAAACCTTTTAGCAAACAACTGGCTTACTTACCAGGCGCTTGCCTGCCGGGTATGGGGACGCAGCGGATATTATCAATCGGGTGGTGCGTTTGGCTTCAGAGACCAGTTGCAGGATGTATTATCGTTGCTGCACGCACAGCCTCTTATTGCCCGCAACCAGTTGTTGTTACATGCCTCACGCCAGTTTAAAGAAGGCGATGTGCAGCATTGGTGGCATCCTCCTGTCGGCAGGGGAGTACGAACTACCTGCTCCGATGATTTTTTATGGCTTCCTTACGCCGTGATTAAGTATGTAAATCATACCGGCGATACCGGCATACTCAATGAACAGGTTACGTTTATTGAAGGAAGACCGCTGAACAATGGAGAAGAATCTTATTATGATCTTCCTGTAAGTTCTAATCTCAGGACCTCCCTGTACGATCATTGTGCCAGGGCAATAAAACATGCAGGCCGGTATGGCCCGCACGGGTTGCCTTTGATCGGTTCGGGAGACTGGAATGACGGAATGGATAAAGTGGGGGAAAAAGGAAAGGGTGAAAGCGTGTGGCTCGCATTCTTTTTATATGAAATCCTTGTTTCATTTGCATCCTTTGCTGAAGCACGGGGCGAGAGTGAATTTGCCGGTGAATGCAGAGCCGATGCAAAGCAGTTGCAGAACAATATTGAAACTTCTGCCTGGGATGGCGAATGGTACCGCAGGGCTTACTTTGACGATGGCACGCCGCTGGGCTCTGCGCAAAATGAGGAGTGCCGTATTGATTCCATTGCTCAAAGCTGGAGCGTGCTATCCGGAGCAGGAAAGGGTTCGCGGGTAAAAACCGCCATGGATGCGGCGGCCGGAAAATTAATCCGGCGTGATGCGGGGTTAATACAATTGCTTGATCCTCCCTTTGACAGATCGGATGTAAATCCCGGGTATATCAAAGGATATGTGCCCGGAGTGAGGGAAAACGGGGGACAGTATACGCATGCGGCCATCTGGTTTGTAATGGCATTATTGAAGCAGGGAAACAGGTCGCTTGGCTGGGAGATGCTGCAGATGATCAACCCGGTAAACCGTGGAAAAACACCCGAAAACATAGCGAGGTATAAGGTGGAACCTTATGTAATGGCCGCCGACGTATATACAGAGCCGTTAAATGCGGGCCGGGGCGGCTGGACCTGGTATACGGGATCTGCGGGATGGATGTATCAGCTGATTGTGGAATATTTCCTGGGCCTGCAAAAAAAGGGAGATAAGCTGTATATCAGGCCAAACATACCCGTGCATTGGACCGGCTTCGGGATCACCTACCGGTATATTGATACCTTTTATAACATTCATGTAAAGGTAAAGAACACGGATAGCGAAGTAAAAATAATAACGGATGATCAGGAAGGCAACGGGGAGTATATTTGTTTAGAGAATGATGGTAAAGCACATGAGGTAGAAATACTTTTTTCCATCTCCGAATCGTCGCATACCTTATTGCCGCAAAGCAGGGGCTGAGTAGTTCTTTCGCTCATTGTGGCTGTTCCTTATTTTTTCCAGCAGCGCCTGCAATTCTTTTAATACTGCCGGGTGTTTACCGGCAACGTTGTTGCGCTCTCCTATGTCGGCCGATAAATTATACAACTGGGGTTGAAGCGCGTTGCCCAGCTCAATATTCACATCATTATTTTTTGCCGGTCCCGCGCCCGGCTCAATGTATTTCCAGTGGTCTTTCACAACGCTTAGTACTCCGGCGTGCTCAATAATATAAATACGGTTTTGCTTAGATTGCCCGGTTAATACCGCTAACTGATCAAAGCTGTCTGTAGCTTCATTTTCAGGAAGCTGCTGCCCGGTAAGCTTTGCAAAGCTGGCAAGCATATCTACCTGGCTGAACAATGCATCGGAGGTGATGCCGGGCTGTATAACTCCTGGCCATCGCACAATGAATGGCACCCTGGTGCCTGCTTCAAAAGCGCTGTATTTTCCTCCACGCAGCAGGCCGCCCGGGGTATGCCCGTTTAATCTTTCTACTGCCTGTTCCTGGTAGCCGTCGTCCACAACCGGGCCGTTATCACTGCTGAAAATAACCATTGTATTTTCTGATAACCGGAGGCTGTCCAGTATTTTCATCACTGCTCCCACGGTGGCGTCCAGTTGAAGGATGACGTCTCCCCGCAACCCCATGCTGCTTTTGCCTGCAAACCGTTCATGAGGCGTTCGGGGAACATGAACATCGTGCGTATTTAAAAAAAGAAAAAAACGATTGTTTTTATTATCTGTAATAAAAGTTCGCGCCTTTTGAACCAGTACATCGGCAATCTCTTCATCTTTCCACAATGCATCTTTCCCGCCGCTCATGTACCCGATCCTGCTGATGCCGTTCACAATCGTTTGATCGTGACCGTGAGAAGGTTTTACTTTCAGCAGCCCGGGATTGCTTTTACCGGTGGGGTTGTTGCCAACCGGGTTGCTGTAGTTTACTTCAATGGGGTCTGCCGCATTGTAGTTGTATACGCGATGATTCTCAACATATATGCATGGTACTCTGTCTACGGTAGCAGGAATAATAAAGGAATAGTCAAAGCCCAGTTCCAGCGGGCCGGGTTTAATTTCACCGTTCCAGTTTGGGCCGCCGGCGGCGCCTAACCCCAGGTGCCATTTGCCTACCACTGCAGATGTATAGCCGGCGCTTTTAAAAACGCTTGCTACGTTTATTTTTTCCTGCGGAATGATTAAGGAAGCATTACCGGGCGCTATACCCGTTCCTGTTTTTCTCCAGGCATAAGTACCTGTCATCAGTGAAAATCTTGATGGCGTGCAGGTTGCCGACGTTGCATGGGCGTTGGTTAACAGCAGCCCCTGGCTTGCCAGCCTGTCTATATTGGGTGTTTGTATTGCGGAGGCCCCGTAACAGCTCAGATCTCCATAACCAAGATCATCTGCATAAATAAATACTACATTCGGCTTTTGCTGCGCATATATCCATACCGTGCATAATTGCAGCCATATCAATATTGTTTTTTTGATCATTCCTGATTTTGTAATCATTGCGGCGTGTGAAGCAATTTCGTGAAAGAGGAATATGTTGCAGCCAAAGTTCCGGAAGCTTTAGCATATATCAATAAAAAATAAGTCCCGATGCCTTGTTTTTTTGTGGCACCGGGACTTGTGTTTAGTGTGTTTTTTTAAAAAACGGAATCGTTTAGAAAATATTGTATGCAAAGCTTACATAGTACAATCCACCGATTTGCGGGTTTCCATATCCGTTCATATAATACTTGTTCAATACATTCGTGGCGCCCAGTTTCATCAGCGAACCAATAGAAGGGAAACGATAACCGATCATGGCATCCATAGTAAAAAATGAAGGAACAGTGCCTGTGGCAAACTCCGCTTCCCATAAAAACTCGTTCTGCCAGCGGCCTGTAACATTAAATACCACGCGTTTTGTTTTTCCGAAGCCTGAATGTCCTATTCCTGCATTCAGCCTGTGGCCGGGTGTATTGAACTGCGCGATGAAGTCAGATGGAACATTGCCGAGCTCATCATGAAAGTAATTGACAAAAAATGATAACCCGCTGGTCAGCCGGTAATCGAGTCCTATACCATATCCTGAATTTTTTACTTTGATGGGATCGATTTTTACATTGCCGCTTCCATCGCCCGACATGGTTGATGCATTTTCAACAATAGAATAAATAGTATTGCTGGTAGGCACCAGTGCAGAAGGTTTGGCTACCAGTGTGCGCCCTATAAAGTTCTGGTACTCCCCGGTATAGTAATAAACATCTATCAAAAGCTTTTTCGCGATCAACCCTTTGTATCCAATTTCATAAGAGGTAACACTTTCGGGCTTCAGTTCCCGTGGCGTATAAGCACCAATTGGCTCGACGCTGCTGTTAAGGCGATATACAGGCTGGGTTCCCAGGTTGGGGCCTGGTTTACCCCCGGGCAATGTCGCCTGTTGTATCCAGGGCAATCCTCCCACCAGGAACTGACCGCCGCCAATTTCAAGATTGATATATTGTTGCTGGGTAGAAGGGAAACGATAAGCGGTTTGATAGCTCAATCTTACATTGTGATCCTCTGCCAGCTTTACCAGCGCGGTAGCGCGCGGCGTAAACCTTCCCTTGAAATTATCGTTCTTGTCATATCGCCCGCTAACGCTTAAGGTTAAGCGATCGCTGAACAGTTTTTTGGTGAGCTGACCGTAGGCCCCATATTCATTGATCTTGATCGGTCCGTCATAATCTATAAATAAAGTGCCCTGCGAGTTCAGTATATATTGTTTCCAGGAAGCTCCCACTACAAGCTCAACAAAAGGTATCACATCCCTAAAGTTGTATTGTCCTTCCGTCATCCAAAGGTCGGTGCGGTCGAGGAACAATCCACCCGCGGGAATAGGTGTATTGCGCACCTGGTCGAACAACTGCTTGAATGCTGTCGAACCTGCCAGCGGACGGTCCCGGTCTGCAAAGCCGCGGGCGGCATTATGGGCATTCGTTTCATCTGCACCCATAAGTCTTGCCTGCGAAAAAGCTGCCACGTATTGCTGGAACCAATCCGCGCTCGGCTTCCATGCTTCGTTTAAGCGGCGTGCCGTAATGGTAGCATTATAGGCCTGTCCCGCGTTTTCCTGTGTTGTATATCCGCGTAAAAACCAGTTTTTGCTTTTCAGTTCCAGTTTGTACTGCCCGATTTTTGCATCTTTCAGCGCATACCGGTCGCTTCCTGTATATACCGTGCTTCCCGTACCAAAATAAGCCGTTAAGGCTGCTTCGAGGTTAGACGTGATTTTGTAATGCAGACTACCTGATAATTTGAAATTTATAGTGTTGGGATTGACCATTTCATTTTCGGCGTAGCCGGTGCGCGATACGCTCTGCTCCGGTATGATCCCGTTTCTTAACCCAAAATAAAAAGGAACCATATTGGTTACTCCTTCCTGAATAGGGGCAGGTAAGCCTGTAATAAAAGCCCCGATTTGCTGAGGGGTAGCATTGGCAGGCAGCAAAGCATTCATGGCCTGTACAATGTCTACCGTGCCTCCTGTGCCGTCCAGTATACGTTGGCGCGTTACGTCCTGCACCAGTTGCGCGAGGCTTTGCATACTGAACCCGTTGTCCCGCATATTGGTCTCATCTCCGTATACATTCACTCCGTCATAATTGGGATCTGTTTGATGATTGCCCGGTTTCAACTGGCGGGTGCGGCGATCATAGTTTTGTGTGCTGTTGGCAATCCAGTCTTTGGCTTGTATAAGCTGTAAGCCTACTTTAAATGCGAATTTGTTATTGAATGCTTTCGCCCAGCGGAGCGACCAGTCGTTGTACCACCCTGGCTGATCACGTTGTTTTTTATCTACATGATTCATACCTGTTTTGATCTGGAAGCTGAGCCCCTGGTATTTGAAAGGATCTTTGCTGTTGATCAGCAGGGTACCGTTTGTACCGCCCGATCCATACAATGCGGAAGATGCTCCCGGCAACAGTTCCATATTGTCTACATCCAGCTCTGTTAGTCCCACAAAATTCCCCAGCGAAAAATTAAGTCCCGGCGCCTGGTTGTCCATACCGTCTACCAGTTGGTTCATACGTGTGTTGCCGGAAAAATTAAATCCTCTTGTACTGGGTGTTTTAAAAGTAAGAGAGGAAGTAGTAATATCCACTCCCTTTAATTGCGCTACCATATCGTAGTAGCTGGTAGCGGGCGAGGTACGGATATTAGCAGAGCTTACTCTTTCAATGGTTACGGGCGATTCCATCACCCGGGTGGCGGTACGTGTGGCGGCTACTACCACTTCTTCGCCGAGCACCGCCACGGGAGATAGTGTTATATTAACTTCTCCCGGCCCGCTTACTTCTATCTCTCTGGATTCAAATCCGATAGAGGAAAACACAAGTGTAAAAGGAGCTGTTTGAGAAACATTTAGTTTATAGAACCCTTTGGGGTCGGTAAATGTGCCTGCGGTAGAACCTTTTACCAGCACCGAAACGGCGCCTACAGGCTCATCGGTAGAACCGTTTTTTACGGTTCCGGACACCGTTACAGTTTGCGCGGATAAATGGGTTGAAATAAGTGCAAGCAATAACGTAATGGCACTACGTAATTTTTTTTTCATAATAAGCAATTGATTGATTAAATGATGCACACACAATTTAATGATTGTAATGCGCTTAGTGAAATTTTTTTGATACTTAAATTAACGGATACTTGTCATACCAAACCAGATCAATTTGGTAAAATGCCGTTTTGTATGAATGGTTGCAGCGAATGGGTTGCTTTATTTCTTTTTATACTGTTTTTCCAGGTTCATTATTTCCACTTTTCTGAATTCTACAGGATGGCTTTCACTTTGTAAAGAGATATAGCCCGATGAAAGAAGCTTTCCTTCTGTTTTATAAGCCGGATCAAAGTCTGTTACCGATCCGCCTCCTGTTTGCGGTTTCTGGTAGACCAATACCGTATCGCCGTTCGCTATGTGCTTTATAACCGAGTCTCCTAAAACCAATACTTCTGCCCGGACCCATTCCTCGTTGCGGAAAGTTTTGGAAGTGGAGTTGACACAGTGTTGCGTAACCAGCTTGCCATCCATCTCTACGTTGGTGCCGGGCGTACATAAATTACAGGTGGTTCTTTCGCCGGTTGAATCACCGCCCAGCAGTTGTACTTCAATGGAGACCGGGAAATCCTGGTTTTTGTGCATGGTTGAAGGAGGCTGGCAATGCACCATAATACCGCTGTTTTTATATGCCCAGCCAGGCCCGTTTTTGGCCTGCTTACCCACAAAGCGATATTCTACGGCTATGATATAATGTGAATAAGGCGTTTTATAAAAAATATGACCGAATTTCTCGTCAAAGGCTTCGTACTGATCGTACGACACTACCATTTTTCTATCCTGCACCCTGAATGTATTTCCATAATTCTCTCCAGGCTCGTATCCTCTTATCTTAGGTGTCCATCCCTTCAGGTTTTTCCCGTTAAAAAGCTGTTTCCATTTTCCTTTGACAGGGGTTTGCGCATACAGGGCGGCGCACAATGCGATCATCACCAGGGTGAATATATATCTCATGAAAATTTCTTTTAGATTAACGGAAACAATTTAACGGCTTAACCTCACCCCCGCCTGAACGACGTTCAGTCGGGCAGGCTCTTTCCCTCTCCTCGTCCCGAAAATTCGGGAGAGAGGGATGGTGCTGCAGAACAATTCCAAATGATATCTCTACCCCATCATCGATAGAATAAATCCACGTTTACATTCTCACATTTCCAAATTCTCAAATTACTTCCCTCTCCCCCAGCCAAACCAGTCGTTGCCATTGGCATAAATGAGCAGGCTGAAAAGAATGATCATACCTACTATTTGTGCGTATTCCAGGAATTTATCGCTGGGTTTACGGCCCGTGATCATTTCAAATAAGGTAAACAAAACATGTCCTCCGTCCAGCGCGGGTATGGGCAGCAGGTTCATGAATGCAAGCACTATGCTGAAAAGAGCTGTAATTTTCCAGAAGCTTTCCCAGTTCCAGCTTATGGGTGAGAAGATAGACCCCATTGCTTTAAAGCCGCCTACGCCTTTGTAGGCGCCGGTAGACGGTTTTAAGATCAGCTTAAACTGGTCGATATAATCGCTCAGCGTAGTTATGGCCAGTGTTACGCCCGCTGGAAACGATCCAAAAAAGCTGTAACTCTTTTTTTCAAGTGCGAAAACGCCCAGGCTGTCGTATTGTGCTTCCGTGAGTAAGGGAATACCCAGCTTTCCGCTTTCCGGAACATTGGCTGCAAGCGCAACCGTGTCGTTTCCACGCATAACCTTTACCGTAACCGGCTGGTTCTTTTTAGTATTGGTGTAGGCAACGATCTGATCCATGAACTCAACCGGGGCGTCATCCACGGCTACCACTTTATCCCAATACTGCAGCCCGGCTTTTTGTCCGTTGGTGGTATCATTGGGTCCAAATTCTCCCACAATAGCAGGTACGCGTTCAATGAATAAAGGGACTCTTGCTCTTCGTCTTTCAACAAGATCGCCGATCAGCTTTATCGGAACGTTGATGGTTTCTTCTTTTCCATCGCGGATTATTTTAACGGTGCTGCCGCTGTTGAAAAGTATCTTCTTGGGTATATCATCAAAATAGGTTATTTCCTGCCCGTTTACTGATACAATTTTGTCCCCGGACCGAAAGCCGATATCAAGCATGAGCGAGTCTGTAACCCATAAGCCGTTTTTTAATGAGGCGTTAGGGGTTTTGGTATCACCCCAAACAAACAGGATCATCGCGTAAATAACAAAGGCCAGCAGAATATTCATCGTAACACCGGCAACCATTATGATCAAGCGCTGCCAGGCAGGTTTACTTCTGAATTCCCAGGGCTGGGGAGGCTTGTTCATCTGCTCCTTGTCCATGCTTTCATCGATCATTCCTGATATTTTAACATATCCCCCCAGCGGCAGCCAGCCTATTCCATACTCTGTTTCGCCTACTTTCTTTTTGAACAATGAAAACCAGGGATCGAAAAACAGGTAAAATTTTTCAACCCTGCATTTAAACCATTTGGCGGTAAGATAATGTCCTAACTCGTGAATGATAACCAGTATAGAGAGAGACAGAATCAATTGTGCTGCCTGCAAACCCACCTGTCCCCAGTTAATCGCTAATAAACTCATATTATTTAGGTAGTATATCCATGATGTTATTCATGGTGCTGTTAAAGTGTAATTATATTATTTTTTAAAGGTTGATCAATGAAGCGGCAAAATTACGCGCCTCCGCATCGCTCTCAAAATATTCTTCTAATGTAGGGTTTTCAATAAAATGGATTTTATGCATGGCTCTTTCCACCAGTTCAGTCATATCGAGAAATCCTATCCTGTTTCTCAAAAAGCCATATACTGCAATTTCATTGGCTGCATTCATTACACAAGCTGTATTACCTCCTCTGTGCAGCGCTTCTCCGGCAAGTGCCAGGTTGCGGAAAGTCTTTATATCGGGTTGCTCGAAATGCAAAGAGGAAGAGCGTGTAAAATCGTATCTTGGAAAGCTGCTGGGAATGCGTTGCGGAAAAGCCAGCGCGTATTGTATAGGCAGTTTCATGTCGGGC
Source organism: Chitinophagaceae bacterium (assembly GCA_019638615.1). Classification (GTDB taxonomy): domain Bacteria; phylum Bacteroidota; class Bacteroidia; order Chitinophagales; family Chitinophagaceae; genus Agriterribacter. The sequence continues at coordinate 75,998 of JAHBTL010000029.1, forward strand.
AACCCCATCTGTGCTTTTATACTTCCGTCTTCAAACTGAACCATGGAATGTATAACGCTTTGCGGATGAATGATGACCTGTATTTGCGCCGGCTGAAGATTAAACAGCCATTTGGCTTCAATCATCTCCAGGCCTTTATTCATCAGCGTAGCGGAATCCACTGAAATTTTTGCCCCCATGTTCCAGTTGGGGTGCTGAAGTGCGTGCTCCTTTTTTACATTCACCAAAAAGTTGGGCTTTTTACCCAAAAAAGGCCCGCCGGAAGCGGTGAGCACCACTTTTTCAATTTTGTTCCTTGTTTCTCCTACCAGGCATTGAAAAATCGCCGAATGCTCAGAGTCGACCGGTATTACGGGCACCCTCTTTTCCACGGCTTTCTGCATCACAATATCTCCGGCCACTACCAGCGTTTCCTTATTGGCCAGGGCGATTGCTTTGCCGGTTTCAATGGCTTTTAACGTTGATTTCAAACCTGCAAATCCTACGATGGCCGCCAGCATCATATCGTAGGTATCAAAGCAGGCCACTTCTTCCAGGGCTTTCTCGCCTGCGAAAACTTTTGTGTGGGTAGAGGCGAGCGCATCCTTAACGGCGTTGTATTTATTCTCGTTAACAATTACTACTGCATTGGGATTGAATTTTTTTGCCTGCTCAATCAACAGTGTTTCATTTGAATAAGCAGTGAGTATCTCTACTTCAAATTTATCGGCATTATTGGCTATTACATCCAGCGCCTGTGTGCCAATGGAACCGGTGGATCCAAATATTGCTATCCTTTTTTTCATTCAATTGTTTTACGGTATACCGTGTTCAAGATACTGAGTTAGCATCAATGTGGGAAATTATATTATTCATTCAGTTCGCCGCAATAACAGGCATCTCAGGTATTTTGTACATATTTTGTAAGCTCATCTGCTATTTTCCTGTCATTGCTCAGCCTGGGCACCTTGTTTTGACCGCCCAGTTTGCCGATGCTTTTCATATAATCGATGAACCCGTTTTTGCGTATGGAACGGATCTGCAGGGTTTGGAGTATATTGCCTGCAATAAGATCGTCGTAATAAATATTTTTTTTACGGAGATTTTCATCAACCAATAACGAAAACCTGCGCAGGTCATCAGGTTTGTCTTCAAATTCCACGAACCATTCATGGTAACTTTTGCCTTTGCCCTGCTCTACCATGGGCGCTACGGTAAATTCTGTTATTTTCAATCCTTCCTTTTCCGCGGCTTTCATTAAGCTGTATTCCACTTCTTCGCCAATTACATGCTCGCCAAAGGCAGATATATAATGTTTGATGCGCCCGGTTACTACAATGCGATAAGGATTTACCGAAACAAACTTAACGGTATCGCCCAGGTTGTAACCCCATAAGCCGGCGTTGCTGTTAATGACCAGGGCATAATTTTCACCCACTTTTACGTCTTTCAGGCCGATGCGGCGGGGATTTGCCTCAAACATTTGCTGGATAGGCACAAACTCGTAAAAAACACCAAAATTGGTATTGAGCAGCAATCCTTCCTGTTCCTGCGAATCCTGGAAGGCAAAAAAACCTTCGGAAGCAGGAAAGGTTTCAATGGTGTCGATTTTAGTCCCTATGCTTTCAAACAATTTGGCTTTGTAAGGCTCGAAATTTACCCCGCCGTGCACCATTACGTTAAAATTGGGGAACAGCTCTTTTATTTTTTTACCGCTTCTTTCAATCAGCCGGTCAAAATACATCTGTATCCAGGGTGGAATTCCGCTGATCATGCGCATGTCCTGGTCAATGGTTTCGTCTACTATTTTTTCCAGCTTTGTTTCCCAGTCTTCAATGCAATTGGTTTCGTATGATGGTAGCTGATTGGTTCGTAAGTACCTGGGAATGAGGTGGTTTGATATACCGCTCAGGCGCCCGGTCGGGATGCCGCCCATCCGCTCCAGCACCGGGCTTCCGCTTAAAAAGATCATTTTGCCATCGGCGCTCGAATAATTGCCGGTTTCCGACATATAGCAGAAAAAAGCATTGCGGGCGCTGTCAAAATGGTTGTCTACAGAGTCTTTGGTAATGGGTATGTATTTGGCGCCGCTGGTGGTGCCGGAAGTTTTGGCAAAATAAATAGGCAGGCCCTTCCATAATATATTATGTTTGCCCTGCTTGATAAGTTCAATATAGGGCTTAAAGCCCTCGTAGTCGCGCAGGGGTACAGCCTGGCTGAATTCCGCGTAGCTGTTGATACTATTATAGTTATGTTCTTTGCCAAATTCCGTTTTACGCCCGGTTTTAAGCAATTCCTTAAAAATCCGCTCCTGGTCCTCAAGGGCAGTGAGCATTGATTTTTTGATTTGTTTATGGACATATCCTGCAAATGGCTTTGCAAAAAACGATTTGATCTTCATGATTTTACAGCAAGTGTAGTTGAGGCAGCAAAGATAGCTTTACCCCTGCAAACGGGGGCGTTAAAGCCCCTAAGAATTTTTCATTCAATTGTTTGCAGGAACAAAAATTACCCCTACCTTTGCACTCCTTAAATTTTACCTCATGTTCGCAGTTGTTAAAATAGCCGGTCAGCAGTTCAAAGTTCAGCAGGGCCAGAATTTGTATATTCCTCATATAACCGGAAAAGCAGGGGATACTGTTGAGTTCTCTGATGTGTTGCTGGTTGATAAAGATGGCGCATTATCGGTTGGAAGCGATGTAAAGCTGACAGTAAAAGCTGAAATAGTGAAAGAAGTGCAGGGAGATAAGGTGATTGCGTTTAAAATGAAAAGAAGAAAAGGATTTCGTAAAAAACACGGACATCGTACTTTATACACCCAAATTAAGGTAACCGACATCGCATAAACAATCCTAAAACAAGAAACCATGGCACATAAAAAAGGTGAAGGCAGTGTAAAAAATGGTCGTGATTCGCAGAGCAAACGCCTCGGTGTTAAAATATTCGGAGGCCAGCCTGCACTGGCTGGCAGCATCCTCGTACGCCAACGTGGTACCAGTTATCATCCCGGTAAAAACGTAGGTGTTGGCAGAGACTATACTTTATACGCATTAGCAGACGGAGTTGTTGAGTTCCGCAAGGGTAAAAACAATAAAACATTTGTATCTGTCTCTGCAGCAGAAGCTTCTGCTTAAAAAAAAATTTTGCAGTTTAAAAAATGTTTTTACTTTTATGGCGTTAATCCATTTATTATCTAACCATTAAATTCTAAAAACATGGCAACTGCAAAAAAAGCTGCTAAGAAAGCTGCTCCTAAAAAAGCTGCTAAGAAAGCTGCTCCTAAAAAAGCTGCTAAGAAAGCTGCTAAGAAAAAATAAGCGTACGCTATTTTTAATAGAGCAAAAAATACAAAGTCCCGCAAAACGGGACTTTTTTTTATGTCCCTGCTTTCCCCTGCGCATAGTAATTTAGCGCCTGAACTTACTTATTATGATAGACAACTCACAGGTAGCCGATATCTTTTCACTGCTTTCAAAGCTGATGGACATCCACGGCGAAAACAGTTTTAAGTCGAAATCGTATTCGGTAGCGGCTTTTAATATTGAAAAGCTGCCCGTAAAACTTGCAGAATTGCCTGCCGATCAACTGTTTGCTTTGAAAGGGATAGGAGATAACCTGGGGAAAAAAGTGATGGAGATACTGGAAACGGGCAGGCTAAAAACCCTTGACGACTATATTCAGAAAACGCCGGCGGGTGTAATAGAAATGTTGCAGATCAAAGGACTGGGGCCAAAAAAAATAGCGGTTATCTGGAAAGAAATGGCATTGGAGTCGATAGGCGAGCTTTTGTATGCCTGTAATGAAAACCGTTTGTTGTTGTATAAGGGGTTTGGTGAAAAAACACAACTGAATGTAAAATCATACATCGAATTTTACCTTCGCAGCCGGGGCAGCTACCTATATGCGCAAATAGAAAGTGTAGCGCTTGCGCTGAATGATATGCTGAAAAAAGCCTTTCCTGCGGAAGCATTTGAACTTACCGGCGCTTTCAGGCGGCAAATGGAAACGATCGACGTGCTGGAATGGGTAACGACGCTTGATGCGGATGCCCTGGCAAGTTTTCTGCAACGGGAAAATTTCAGGGTAACAGAGCAGGATGAAATAAGCATTCGGTTCAGCGCGGAAGAAAATATAAAGCTGAAATTTTATTTTGCCGATAAAGGAAACCTGGGCAGCATTTTGTTTCAAACCTCCTGCTCTGCTGCCTTCCTTAATGAATGGGAAAAGAGGTATCCGTCGGCACAGGTATGTCCCGGTGAAAAAGACATTTTTGAATCGGCGGGCCTGCCCTGCATTGTTCCCTGCCTGCGTGAGGAAGGATATATTATAAGCGAAGCCGCAGAGCAAAAACTGCCTCAACTGATCGATCCTGCCGATATCAAAGGCATTATTCACACACACAGCAACTGGAGCGATGGCGCGAATACGATAGAGGAAATGGCTGCTGCCGCTATTCAAAAAGGGTACGAATACCTGGTGATCAGCGATCACAGCAAATCGGCATTTTATGCCAACGGCTTGCAGGAAGACAGGCTGAAGGAGCAACATTTGCATATCGACTTCCTGAATGAAAAGCTAAAGCCGTTTAAGATTTTTAAAAGTATTGAAGCGGATATACTGAATGACGGCAGCCTGGATTACAGCAACGAGGTGCTGGCTACTTTCGACCTGGTAATTGCTTCTGTTCACTCCAACTTAAAAATGACTGAGGAAAAAGCGATGATGCGTTTGCTTAACGCGATCAGTCATCCATATACCACCATTCTGGGACACATGACCGGGCGGCTTTTGCTGAGCCGCGAAGGATACCCCGTAGATCATAAAGCGGTGATAGATGCCTGTATAGCCAACAACGTGGTCATTGAATTGAACGCGCATCCCCGCCGGCTGGATATAGACTGGCGCCAGATCCGCTACGCGCTTGGTAAAGGGGCATTGATTTCCATTGACCCGGATGCCCATTCAGTAGATGGCTTTAACGACATCCGCTACGGGGTGCTGGCAGCTCAAAAAGCCGGAGTACAGGCTCTGAACAATCTCAGCAGCTTTTCCCTGTCCCGGTTTGAAGCATTTTTGCGGTTGTGTAAAGAAAACAAGGGTACCTGAACGAACCTTTTGCCTGCTGTTTTGCTTTTTATTGAAAGCGGGGGCGCAATTCACTAAATATTCCCGCTAACTACTAAGTTTTTGGCCCAAATAATGCGCTAACATGTCAATTTTGACCTGAATGACATACAACCTTTATCCGTACGGTGTCATTCATCATAACCATGTCAGGCCTTGTTGAACCGTTGCCATATCGTCCTTTTTTTTTCGATATTCATCCCATGCTGTCTGTTACAGACGGTACGCGCCCAACTGCCTGATTATCACCTACAGTTATTCGATTATACATCCGGCATACGCCCGGGCAATATACTTTCGGTAGCAAAGGATTCCAAAGGCTTTCTCTGGATACTTTACCCAAGGCAGATACAGCGGTTTGACGGCAAGCACATCAAAACGATCAGGTTACCGGGCTCATTTCAAAATATGCTGTGCGACAGCAGCGCCGGGGTATGGATTTCTTCGCAGGAAAAAGTATTGTACCTGTCGCCTGATATGAAAGACTTTAAGGTGGTTCCTTTTGAGCAGACCAGGAGAGTTCTCCGCATAGGTCCGCTGGTGCAACTGCCCGGTAAAGCCATACTGGCAATTACCGACCGCGGATTATTTCAATACGATGATCCATCGGACTCTTTTTTACAATCCGGTTATGCGCTTCCTGCAACAAAGTTCAGCACCAGGATATTGAGTCATCATGGTAATATTGTTTTTTTACGCAGCGAAACACAGGTTTACAGGTACAATGTTCTCACCCGCGTAACCGATAGTTTGCCCAACCGTGAAGTGTACAGGTTATATCCCGTGAACGAAGACAGCGTGCTGGTAAGCTCGTGGACAAACAGGTGTTACTGGTATAATTTTCCGACAGCTACCATATTACCGGCTACTCCGCCTGCCGGGTTAAAGGAGCCCGGTACTACTTCCTTTGATGTAAAAAGCATGGTTGAGTTTGCTCCCGGGCGCTTTTTTATGGCTTCGCGCGAAGGGATATTCGAATACGACACCCGGACAAAAGCATATAAACGCCTCCGGTTTTTTATGAATGGACGGACGGTAGCCACGAACGACTATTCCAATTGCATATATGCAGATGATGATGGTTTTGCCTGGATGGCTACCATTGACGGTATTGTTCGTTTTTCGTTCAGTCGCCCGGAGATAGGCCTCATGCGCATCCGCCAGTTGAATGATGATTTACCTGTTGCCATTGATGATGTAAGAAAAATAGTTACCGACCGGCAGGAAAATTTGTGGATGGCTACAGGAAACGGGATAGTATGCTGGGAAACGAGTAAAAAGAAATGGTCGGTGTTTCTTCCCGCACAAGGGAAAAAAGACAAGTTGGAGCATCCTTCCATCCGGGGAATGGTATACGACGGGCGTTACCTGATCCTGGGGCCTACCGATCTTGGAATATGGCTCTTTGACCCCGTACGCCATACTTACACCCGGCCTTTGTATGCCAATGCATTTGTAAAAAAAATAAGCGAACGTGATTTTGTGGATGATATGGTAACGCTCAGCAATGGCAATCATGTAATAACGGGGCGCGACGCTTTGTATTTACTTGACGGAAAAACCTATAGGATTGACACCATCAATATAGAACCTGCGAAGGGAAATAACAATTATGTATACCAGGCAAAAAATGGAAATATATGGCTTACCACCAACACGGGGTTGTATTATCTTGATTCAACCTTCAGGCTCCTGAAAGAAGTGGAACTTCCTTTCAGCAATAAATACATCAGTTGCGGCTTTATACTGCCCGACGACCGGCTTCTTTTTCATTGTGCCGATGGATTGTATACGGTGTCCTGTACAAATAAAGAGGTTAAGCTTGAAAAGTTTACACCTGTTTTTGATAATGTTTTCCTTACTACTGTTTTCCAGGATACAAACGGAATCATATGGGCTGCTTCCGAAAATGGTATTTACAGTTTTGATCCTGTAAGCCATAAGCTGAATTTGTTCGATCACTCCGACAATGTGCAGGGCTATGGTTTTAATAATAACAGCAGCTTCCGGAATAAAGATGGCATTGTTTTTTTAGGAGGCATCAATGGCGTTAATTATTTTCAGCCCGAAAGCTTTAAAGCTTCTGAAGAAAAGCTGCAGGTATATATCAGCAGGGTAAAAACAGGAGAGAATGATTCTTTATTGCAATCAAAAAATGTGGCGCTTGATTATTCTTTTCAGAGCTCGCTTGAAATAGAGCTGCTGGCTCCTTACTTTAACAATCCCGATAAGGTAAAATACCGTTACCGCCTGGAAGGGTTCGATCATGAATGGAAAAACCTGGATAATACCAATACACTGCAATTTACCTCTTTACCTCCGGGAAGCTATACCCTGCTGGTGCAGGCAAGCGTCAACGGGGTGGATTGGATTTCTGCGAAAAATAGTTTTTCATTTTATATTAAACCGCCTTTTTGGTTTAACTGGTGGTTTATCGTATCTGTATTGCTGATTGCAGGCGCCATTATATGGCAAATAATAAAAGCGAGAAATAAGAAGATATTGGAGCAAAGAGAAGAGTTGGAGGCCGAGCAGGCTGTTAATTATTTTGCAGCCAGCTTACAGGAAACCAGTTCGGTAAAGGATATATTGTGGGATGTAGCTAAAAACTGTATAGGCAGGCTTCATTTTGAAGATTGCGTGATATACATTGCCGATTATAAAAAGAAAGTGCTTATTCAAAAAGCGGCTTACGGTCCTAAAAGTCCGGCATCGTACGAAATAAAAGAGCCTTTGATTATTCCCTTTGGTCAGGGTATAACAGGGCATGTGGCGCTGACCGGCAAAGCAGAAATCATTCCGGACACTACCCGGGATGCGCGTTATATTGTTGACGATCAGTTCCGTTATTCGGAAATTACGGTACCTATTGTTTATGATGGCAGGGTTTTGGGTATAATTGATTGTGAACACTCAAAAAAGGGGTTTTTTACTCAAAAACATTTGTCTATACTCAAAACAATCGCGTCCTTGTGCGCAAATAAAATTGTAAAAGCCAGGGCGGAAAAGGAGAAGCAACTGGCGGAGAAGATTTTGATGGATACACAAAGAAAAATGGCGGATGTTGAAATGCAGGCGTTAAGAGCGCAGATGAACCCGCATTTTATATTTAATTGCCTTAACTCGATAAACAGGTATATCGTTAAAAGCGACCAGGCGACCGCCTCGCTGTATTTAACCCGGTTCGCCAAGCTGATCAGGCTTATACTGGATAACTCCAACAGCAAATCCGTTACCCTGGCAAATGAGCTGGAAGCGTTGCGGTTGTATATTGAAATGGAGAGCATACGGTTTGAAAAGCAGTTTTCGTATACGATCGAGGTAGATGATGACATACAGGCTGATCATTTATTTGTTCCGCCGATGATCATTCAACCCTATGTGGAAAATGCTATCTGGCATGGTTTATTGCATAAAGAATCTTCCGGTGAATTGACTATCACTGTAAGCATGCAGTCGGCAGGTATGTTATTATGTGTTATTGAAGACAATGGTGTGGGTAGGGCGCGTGCTAAAGAGTTGCGCAGTAAATCAGCTTCCGCAAAAAAATCGTTGGGTATGAAGCTTACCGAAGACCGGCTGGCATTATTGGGTAAGCAGGCTCAGATGGAGGCTTCGGTAGAAGTAAAAGATTTAAAAACGAACGACGGCTGTGCCGCCGGAACGAAAGTGATAATAAAAATTCCTGTTGATTCCTGATTAAAAACACGTGTATGATTAAATGTATTTTGATTGACGACGAGCGGAATGCACTCGAAATGATGGAGTGGTTGCTTAAAACCTATGCCCCCCAGGTGCAAATACTGGCAATGTGCAATTCCGCAGAGCAGGGCATAGAGGCCATTAACCGCTACAAACCCGATGTAGTTTTCCTGGATATTGAAATGCCCAAAATGAATGGGTTTGATATGCTGGAGCAGTTTGAGAAATTGTTTTTCGATGTGGTTTTTTGCACTGCCTACGACCAGTTTGCTATCAAGGCTTTCCGGTACAGCGCACTCAATTACCTCTTAAAGCCTGTAGATCCCGACGATCTGAAAGCAACCATCAGGCGACTGGAGGAAAGGAAAACACTTCCAACCCGGGAGCAATTTGATTTGTTGTTGCAGAACATTCAGCATGCAGGCAAAGCTACACCCCAGCGCATAGCGCTTACTACCAATGATGGTTTGATATTTGTGCCTACTTCTGATATCTTATATTGCGAGGCGGAAAGTAATTATACGCATGTAGTGTTAACAGGAGGTAAAAAAATCCTGGTATCGAAAGTATTGAAGGACATTGATGAGGCGTTGAGCGGCCCCGATTTTTACAGGGTGCATAGTTCATTTCTTATTAACATTAACCGCATTAAAAAATTTGTTCGTGGCGATGGTGGGTACATTGTAATGGACAACGATGCAACTATTAATATTTCCCGGAGCAGAAGACAGGAGTTTATGGAACTCTTTTCCAGGTTTTAAAATGTGTCAATACGGGTAGTTTAAAAAGTCCCTGCCTGGTGCGGGGATTTTTTATTGCCATGCCAGATACTCAAAAAAAATGCCGTATGCTCAAAATGATGATCGTAAAAAGAGGATATGTCATAAATTAGATCATCAGAAAAGAGCATGGTTGTGGCGGGTGTAAAAGGAGCGAAATGAATAATAAAAAACAATCGGGGCGGTTAATACACAGGGATCTCAGGGGCTGATCAAAAAGGTCGTTATAGACAATCTGGCGAAAGATGATGGACGACCTTTTTGATCAGCCTCTTTTTCTGCTAAAATACCAACAGGTTCCTGCAAACAGTATTGCTGAAAATGGTTTTTGTTTTGTGGTTCAGTTTTACGCTCATCGATTTATCAAAGTTCTGTATTTCTTTTATTTCAATAGAGGAACCTAATGTAAGTCCGATCGAGTCGAGGAACTGCAAAAAAGCAGGATCGTGGTTGGCTACACCTGTAAGTTTGTAAGTTTTATTAAGCGCCCCTTCCGAGAGTGGAAAGGATTTATAAACCGGTAGCTTCCCGTTAACATCGGGTATGGGTTCTCCATGGGGGTCGAATTGCGGGTATCCCAGCATTTCATCAATGCGGTTAAAAAAGCGATCTGACTGTATGTGTTCTATCTGCTCGGCTATGTCATGCACTTCTTCCCAACCCAGTCCCATCACCTGCGACAGGAAAAGTTCTGTAAGCCGGTGCTTGCGTAAAATGTGTAAAGCCTGCTTCCTGCCTTTTTCCGTCAGCTCAATAGCTTTGTATTTTTCGTAGCGAATGAATTTTTTTTCATCCAGTTTTTTTACCATACTGTTTACAGTCGGCATTTTTATATTCAGGCTATCGGCAATGTCCTTTACCGTTATTTCCTTGTTCTGCTGCGATAACCTGTACAAGGCTTTAAGATAATTCTCTTCTGTAAGTGAGATCATGCGACAAATATAAGCAACCTCTTTTTGTTTGGTATTTAGCGGGCACTAAAAGTTATTTTGCCGGATGTGCCGGAGCGCCCCTTAATCAGTGATCAGTGAAAGAAACCGGGTACTGGCAGTATCGGCAATTGTGCCATCGTTGGTTTTATAAATAAAGTAAGCTGCCATGTCTTTCCTGGCTTCTATAAATTCTAAGCCTCTCTTTACGCCTAAGGCCATCAATACATTGTCGTACGCGTCTGCGGTCATCGCATCTTTTGCCATGACGGTTACGCTGATCATTTCATTTTGTACAGGAAGTCCTGTTTTGGCGTCAATGGTGTGGCTGAATTTTTTTCCCCTGTTCTCATGAAACTTCCTATAGCTGCCCGAAGTAGTGACCGCTGCATTTTCCAGTGTTATTACCTTCTGCATTACCGCAGGCTCATTTTCGTAATTGCCCGGTGCTTCAATACCTATCTTCATTTTTGAGCCGTCAGGCTTTTTACCCTCCGTTTTTATTTCTCCGCCTATTTCAACAACATAGCTTGTGATGGCATGCGCTTTCAAAAAGCCGGCAATCACATCTACGCTGTATCCCTGCGCAATGCCGTTTACATCTACGGTAATACAGGGTTTTGTTTTTGAAAGAAAGTTCCCGGTAAGTAAAATGCTATCCGTGCCTACACATTTCAATAGCTTTTTAACAGCACGTTTGCCCGGATATTTTTTGACGGACTGAGCTCCGAATCCCCAGGCTTTTACCAGCGGCTGGATTGTAATATCGAAAATACCGCCCGATTCTTTCCATACTTCCACCGACTTATTAATTACCTGCACAAAGTGAGTATCAATTTCAATACCTCCCGGCGACTGGTTAAAACGATTGATATTGGAGCCTGGCTTATACAACGACATGGAGTTATCTATTACCTGCAGAATGCTGTCAACCTGGTATTTTTTTACCGTACTGTCTGTGGCATAATAAGTAATATGATAAGTAGTGCCCTGCGCGAATCCCGTAATTTCTATTTTTTTAATGTCATCATCGGTAGATACGGGATGCGCGAGCATCGAACACAGCAAAAAAATAATGATACGGGGCATAAAAGGGGAAGTAAAGTAAAAATATTTATAAAAGCTTACCTGAAGCTTTCTCCAATAAATGCCAGGGCATCGGTAATGCCGGTGCGCCAGTACAGCCAGTTGTGGTCGCCTTCGCGAACGCGGTATTCATGCTTCACCATTTTTTTGCGAAGCGCTATATGCAGCAGGGCATTACCGTTGAATAAAAAGTCGTCATCGCCACAGTCTATCCAGTAACGTACTTTGTTTAAGTCATCCCCCGACTTTTCATCGATTATCTTAAGAATAGAATTATCATACCATGCTTTGCTCAGGCGGTTTTTTCCTTTCAGGCCTCTTCCATATAAGGGAGCCATTACCCAGTCCCATTGGTCGTCGGGCATCGTTGCCATTTCTTCATCGCTGAATACACCCGAACTTAGCGGCGCTGCAGCAACAAACAAATCGGGATATTTCAAGGCATAGATCAGCGTGCCATATCCACCCATCGAAAGCCCGGCTACACCCCGGAATATTTTTTCACGCCTGATGCGGTATGTCTTTTCTATTGCAGGTATGAATTCCTGTATGAAAAAATCTTCATAACGCTCTTTGCCATCATATGAGTTAATGTACCAGCTTGAATCCGCATCCGGCATTACTATAATCATGGGCGGAATCGTTCCATCGGCAATTGCTTTATCGGCATAGCGGTTTACTTCGCCAAACTGCAGCCATGCCGTGTTGTCCTCTGTATAGCCGTGCAGCAGGTATACGACAGGGTACCATCGCTGCGAATGATCGTAATCTGCAGGAAGATAGACGGAGTATCTTACATTTCTCTTCAGAATACTGCTGCTCACCTTTGCTTCCTCTACTACTTTACCGCCCGGCTGCGCCCCTGACGGCAAGCCCGCGCATACACATAACACAATTGCCGCGACTCCTGCCCATAATTGCATAAGAATAGCTGTGTTTGGGTGATATTAATACAGGGAATATTTATTTACCCTTATATCGTTATTTAGGCGTAAACTGAAAATCTAAAATACGCTCTTCATAGTTTGCAAGGGTATACGCAATCAATATACCGTTGCGCCGGTTGAAAGTATACCTGTTCCTGTTGATGCTGGTTTCTTTTTTGTTGGCTTTTTTAAACCATTTTTCCAGGTCGTGAATGTTATTGTCGTATATCTTGATTTTAAGGACCTTGCTTTCGCTGATGCTGCGGGTAATATAATCGGTATTACCGGTTAGGGGCTCCCAGTTGGTGGGGCGGAACAAAAAGCTGCTCACTGTTTTGCTGCTGTCGAAGTTTACATACAACGTATCGCCAAGGTAGCCATATACATATTTTTCACCCTGGTCACTGATATTCTTCCTTGTAGGTTCGCCAAACAGCTTTACGGTTTCCCCGGGTGAGGTAATTCCTTTCTCCAGTTTTCTTACATCGTCTTCTTTAATCGGGTGATAAACGGCGAAAGGTGTGTTGGCCGGATTGTATTTAGGCGTACAGGCAGCGATCAGTAAAATAAAAAATAAAACATTTAAAAAAATACGCGTCAGCATGGAAATCATGATGTTTGGTGAAAAAATTAACTATAGCTTGCGCATTCCTTCAGCTCTTTTTCTGTATATGCTAAACTGTATTGTTTCAGCACGTCATCCGGAACGCCGTTCCATTGATTAGGCTGGTTGCCCGCATAACCAATGTCTTCAATACCAATTTTAGCAGTATAGAAGCCTGTGCATACAAGGTCGCGCATTAAATTAAAAAATGAAACCCCCTGTGACATTTCGGGTTTTGCTTTTAACGGGTATGCAATATCATCTACGATCTGTATTCTTTGGGCATCGTCCAGGTCTTTAAATGATTTCTTAAAACGGCTGAACGATTCCCTGTCCAGCCATCTTAAGCCGCCACGCACAGGTACCTGGTAGTGCGGCATGTCTTTTACAATAAACTCGATGAATTCCGGCACTTTCGCATCAGATGCGCTGCCGCTTACCTCATCTTTAGGAATAATAATGTCTCCTAAAATGGTGATAGTGCCCATTTCATGTGTTGTAAAGAAGGTATAGGAAGTTACATTTTTGTAATGTTCTATTTCCTCCGGCTGCCTGTCGGGACCTGCCGCTGTCCCGGCAGCGGGCTTTGTATCCGTAACATCGGTTTTCTTATCGGCGGGCTTGCAGGCATCCAGCAGCACAGAAGTTGCCAGTGAACCTACACCTAATATTTTAAGGGATTTTCTTCTGTCCATAGCAATAAATTTATTAAAATGTCAGGAGCTTACAGGTTTTGTTTTTTCAGTTCATCAATGATATACTCGGATGCCCGCATAGACAATGCCAGGATGGTCCAGGTAATATTTTTATCCGCCTGCGATGTAAAGGCAGCGCCATCTACCACGAAAAGATTTTTACAGTCGTGTGCCTGGTTCCACTTATTCAATGCAGATGTTTTGGGATTGTTTCCCATCCTGGCAGTTCCTGCTTCATGAATGATTTTTCCGGGCGCTTCCAGTCCATAGTTGTTTTTAGGATCCACATCACCGCCCCAGGTTACCACAGCGCCCATCGCATGCATTATTTCCAGGAATGTTTCTTTCATATGTTTTGCCTGGGCAATTTCATGCTGCGTCCATTTCACATCAAACTTCAACACCGGTATACCATATTTATCTACCACGTTGGGATCAATAAAGCAACGGTTATCGTGCATGGCAAGGGCTTCGCCTCTTCCGCCCATGCCTACACTGGCGCCATAAAAGAAACGCTGGTCTTCTTTTAATGAAGCGCCATAGCCGCCGGCTTCTTTCTTTTTGCCATTTACTTCATGTTTGCCGTTCATGCCCTGGATGCCCATGCCAAAACCGTAACCCGGCATCCCCATTCCTCCCCAATACTCTATGTGGTAGCCGCGGGTAAAGTTCAGTTTTTTATTGCCCTGTAACCACCAGGGAGTGTACACGTGCATGCCGCCTACACCGTCTTCGTTGTATCTTTTTCTTCCGAATAGCTGGGGCAGGTAGCCGCCGAGCGATACGCCGGTAGAGTCGTGCAGGTAGCGCCCAACCACATCGCTGGAATTGGCCAGTCCGTTCGGATGGGCTTTTGATTTTGAGTTGAGCATCAGGCGGGAGCTTTCGCAGGCGCTGGCCGCCAGGATCACCACTTTTCCTTTCACCTCGTATTCATTCATATCCTCTTTATTAATATAGGATATGCCGGTAGCCAACCCGTTTTCGTTTGTTAATACCTCTCTTGCCATGGCATTGGCTATAACGTCTATATTGCCGGTGGCCAGGGCAGGATTTACCAGCACAGAGCCGGAAGTAAAATCAGCATAAAACTGGCAGGATCTGCCGCACTGACCACAGTACACACAACTGCCTCTTTCGTTGTTGATCGGCTTGGTTAGCATCGACAGTCTGCCGGGAATAACGGGTATGCCGATCTTATTGGCAGCATTTTTTATGAACAGCTCGTGCAGGCGCGGCTTGGGAGGTGGCAGGAAGTATCCGTCCGGTTCATCTTCCAGTCCTTCATTGGTGCCAAACACGCCAATTAGCTGGTCTACCCTGTCGTAGTAAGGCTTGATATCAGCGTAACTGATAGGCCAGTCTTCCCCAAGTCCATCTATACTCTTTCTTTTAAAATCCTTCGGTCCCCAGCGCAGGGAAATCCTTCCCCAGTGGTTGGTCCTTCCGCCCATCATCCTTGCCCTGAACCAGTCCCATTCCGTACCGGAGGCCCTGGTATACGGCTCCCCTTCAATATCCCATCCGCCATAGCAGGCGTCAAAATCACCAAAAGGCCTGTATTTGGTGCTTGATCCGCGGCGCGGAGATTCATACGGCCACTTAAACTGGGTTACATTCTTTTTGGGGTCAAACAGCGGGCCTGCTTCAAGCAAACAAACTTTTACCCCTGCCTTGGCAAGCATATAAGCAGCCATACCGCCACCAGCTCCCGATCCAACAATAATAACATCGTACTTTGTGGGGTTGGTTTTAATCTGGAAATCTCCCATAATGATCTAAGAATTGTTGTTCTTTAAAAGTGTGCCTAAATGTAAGATTTTATCTAAAACGGAGCCGGTTTTTTTGTTTTTACGCGATAAAAAATCGTTCCTTGATCCGATAGCGCTTAATTTTAAAATCTTAAATCAAATTATGGGTGTAATAATAGGAGTTGATATAGGTACATCAAGCGTAAAAGTAGTGGCTTACAGTAGTAGCAAGGAAGTGTTACACAAGGATGCCGAAGCATGCGCCCTCATTGAAACCTCACCGGAAAAAGCAGAGCAGGATCCCCGGGTTGTTTTACAATCGGTTAACCATTTGCTGAAAAAGGCTTTTGCTGCAGTTGATCAAAATAAAATAGCAGGGGTTTGTTTCAGCTCAGCCATGCATAGTATGATTGCAATGGATGATGAAGGCAATTGTTTAACCAATGCATGGCTGTGGGGTGACACTCGAAGCGCTGCGGAAGATATTCAATTAAGGGAAAACGGAATGGCAGATGAGCTATACAAAGAAACAGGTGTTCCCATGCATCCTTCGCTCCCCGTTTGTAAAATGGTTTGGTTAAAAAAGAATGATCCGGATTTATTCAGGCGGGCCGCTAAATTTATATCGCTTAAAGAATACATATATTATCATTTGTTTGGGGTATATGTGGTTGATCATTCTATTGCGGCGGCATCGGGCTTTTTGAACATTCATAATTTGTCCTGGAGTGAAAGGGCCATGAGTGTATGCGGAATAAAGTCCGGTCAGCTTTCGGAGGTTGTAGATGTTACCCATGCTGAATCAAAGCTGAAAAAGGAATATGCCGATTTTTTTCAATTGGATAAACCTGTTCCTTTTATTATTGGTTCCAGCGACGGCTGTCTTGCCAATATAGGAACCGGTGTTTTTCATGCAACGGAAGCGGCGCTCACTATTGGCACAAGCGGAGCGGTAAGAACTACGGGAAATCGTGTATTGATCAATGACAAGCCTTCGCTTTTTTGTTACCCGCTTACAAAAGGGGTATACATCCGCGGAGGGGCTGTAAATAATGGAGGATACGTATTGCAATGGCTTGCTGAATTGTTCATGGATATCCCATTGTCATCGGATGAAGACTATGCAGCTTTTGTGAAAAGCGCATTTGCTGTTAGTGCGGGTGCGGATTCGCTGATCTTTCTGCCATACCTGCGGGGTGAAAGAGCGCCGGTATGGGATGCCCATGCACGCGGTGTATTCTTTGGATTGAACACCCTGCACAGGAAGGAGCACCTGGTGCGGGCCGTAATGGAAGGTATTAATTATGCTTTGTACGATGTATTTAATTCAATGACGGAAAAAGAGGATCGTATTGAAAGGATATTCGTGAGCGGCGGGTTTGTACAATCGGCGGAATGGGTGCAAATGATCGCAGATATTTTTAATAAAGACATAGTAGTGACCGATGTGGCAGATGCTTCTGCAACAGGGGCAGCTATTGTTGGCTTGTATGCTGTGGGGGCTATCGGAACGCTGGAGGAGATGGATGCAGTAACCGGTGCAGGAACTGTTTTTAAACCGGATCAGGAAAAACATACGGTTTACCTGCGAAAGTTTGCTGTCTTCAGATCGCTCTACCAGGCGCTGAAGAATGAGTTTAGCAGGTTACCGGGGTTGTAGTTTCTTGTTTGTGGTCTCTGGTTTGAAGCTTTGAACAACTATAAACCTCAAAC
>JAHBTL010000003.1 GCA_019638615.1 Chitinophagaceae bacterium
AAGGGACAAACCCCACGTAAACGTTGGTACTATCGGTCACGTTGACCATGGCAAAACCACTCTTACCGCCGCTATCACCGAGATCCTTTCTAAAAGAGGCTTGGCGCAGGCGAAAAAGTACGATGAAATTGACGGTGCTCCTGAAGAAAAGGAAAGGGGTATCACCATCAATACTGCACACGTGGAATATCAGACAGCTAGCAGGCACTATGCACACGTAGATTGCCCTGGTCACGCTGACTATGTAAAAAATA
Source organism: Chitinophagaceae bacterium (assembly GCA_019638615.1). GTDB lineage: Bacteria > Bacteroidota > Bacteroidia > Chitinophagales > Chitinophagaceae > Agriterribacter. The sequence continues at coordinate 255 of JAHBTL010000003.1, forward strand.
TGATTACGGGTGCTGCCCAGATGGATGGCGCTATCCTGGTGGTGGCGTCTACCGACGGACCCATGCCCCAAACAAAAGAGCACATCCTTCTGGCCCGCCAGGTGGGTGTACCCCGTATAGTTGTTTTCATGAACAAGGTTGACCTTGTTGATGATCCTGAATTATTGGAACTCGTTGAAATGGAGATTCGCGAGTTATTAAGCTCTTACGGTTTTGATGGGGATAATACACCCATTATTAAAGGTTCTGCTACCGGTGCATTGGCCGGCGACGAAAAATGGGTGGCTGCTATCGATGAGCTGATGAATGCTGTAGATGAATACATTCCTCTGCCTCCCCGTCCGGTTGATCTTCCGTTCCTGATGAGTGTTGAGGACGTATTCTCCATCACGGGTCGTGGTACGGTGGCTACAGGTCGTATAGAGAGAGGTCGCGTGAAAGTAGGTGAAGCGGTTGAGATCGTAGGTTTGATGGAAAAACCATTGACTTCTACCGTAACAGGGGTGGAAATGTTCCGCAAACTGCTGGATGAGGGTGAAGCTGGTGATAACGCCGGTTTACTGCTCCGCGGTATTGAAAAAACCCAGATCCGCCGCGGTATGGTTATTTGTAAGCCCGGTTCTATCACTCCGCATACCGAATTCAAAGGGGAAGTATACGTACTCAGCAAAGAAGAAGGTGGACGTCACACTCCATTCTTTAACAAATATCGTCCCCAGTTCTATTTCCGTACTACAGACGTAACAGGTGAAGTTGAATTACCTGCTGGTACTGAAATGGTTATGCCTGGCGATAATACCTCGCTTACTGTAAAACTGATCCAGCCGATCGCGATGGAAAAAGGTCTTAAATTCGCTATCCGCGAAGGTGGACGTACAGTAGGTGCCGGTCAGGTTACTGAAATTATAAAATAAGCTTTTAGCCGATAGCTTTTAGCTGTTAGCCAAAAGTGGCTCTCAAGTAAAAGATAATTACTATCTTTGAGGCAAATAAACTAAAAGCTGTTAGCTGACCGCTAATAGCTTTTAGTTTTCTTACGGGCATGGTGCAACGGTAGCATACGGGTCTCCAAAACCTTTGATCTGGGTTCGAATCCTAGTGCCCGTGCTAATATATTTAATAAAAACGTACGGATGAATAAGATAAGTGCATACTTTAAAGATTCATATCGCGAGTTGCTTGAAAAAGTAACCTGGCCTACCTGGCAGCAATTGCAGCAATCTACCATGATCGTACTGGTAGCAACCCTGCTTATTACCGCATTGGTGTGGGGTATGGATTTTGTGAGCAACAGTTTGTTGAAATTTATTTACTCCTTATTTAAATCATAATGAACGAAGAAGTAGTAAATGCGCAGGAAACCAAATGGTATGTGTTGCGCGTAGTAAGCGGAAAGGAAAGAAAGGTAAAAGAATACCTTGATAAGGAAATTTCGCGCAGCGACTGGGGCAAGGTGGTAAAGCAGGTTTTTCTTCCTGTAGAAAAGGTATATAAAGTGCAGAACGGTAAAAAGGTAATGCGTGAACGGAACTTCTACCCCGGTTATGTAATGATAGAGGTAGAGCCCGGTAAATTGAATGATGAGATTGTAACGACCATTAAAAATACCAATAGTGTTATTCACTTTTTGGGTAAGGAAAATCCGATTGCCTTGCGCAGAGCTGAAGTGAATAAAATGCTGGGCAAGGTGGATGAGATGAGCGATATAGGTGTTACCATGAGTGAACCCTTTATTGTGGGCGAGACTATTAAGATCATTGATGGACCATTCAATGATTTTAACGGTGTGATAGAAGAAGTGAACGATGAAAAGAAGAAGCTGAAAGTGAATGTAAAAATATTTGGAAGAGCTACCCCCGTGGAACTGAACTATATGCAGGTTGAAAAAATTGTGTAGCGCTGATCTTATACAATTAAATCTATAATAAAAAGGTCGTCTCTTATTTTGAGGCGACCTTTTTATCATCAGATGCAGCCTGTTTTATCTTCTCCATTGACCTTTTACCCATACCTTTCTTCCGTGATGTTGTTGTTTCCAATATCCGGGAGTCCATGTATAGCCATGGCGCGGGCGAGCATAATGAGGAGCTACGTAAACATATTGCCCGCGGTGCCACCTGTATTCGGGACCTATCCAGATAGCACCGGCAAAGGGAGGCGGAGGGGGCGCTGCAACTGCTGCGGGGTGTCTTTCGGATACGTATACACGCGACTGTGAAGCGCAGGATGAAAGGAGCAATATGAGTATTGCCGGCATCAGGATGTTAAAGCTGATTGTTTTCATAACTGTATGTTTTAAGTGAACCTGACGGATTGACTACGTAATATCAAAAAAGTTTATACAACCGCTTCGGCAGGGGTTATTTTAACTTTTTGGATTGCGAAGACATTTGATTAGAGACAGTTATTCCTTTGTTTTGTCGTAAATTGAATAGTAACGATTTTTCAGACAATGAAAAAAGAAGTCATATGAAATGGCATGCAGTATTAGGCGAAAAAAGGAAGATAGTAGCGTTCCTGCTGATCGTATTATTGCTGGGTCTGATCAACAATTATTTCAGTCGCAGATATTATAGCAGCCTCGACAAAAACATGTCTTCTATATACAAGGATCGTTTAATGCCGGCGAGCTACCTGTTTAAAATAAGCGATCATTTATACCAGAAAAAACTGTTGCTTGAGCAGGAAGATATTCCGAAAGACCTCATGCTGGCCGAGCTAAAGCAGCACAATGCTAAAATTGACAGCATTATAGCAGACTATCATAAAACCTATCTCACAAGCGCCGAAGAAAGTCAATGGAATGGCTTTTTACTCCATCTTGACAATTATAATAAAGCCGAAGCGACCTTCATTGCTGCCCGGGGACGCGACCCCCGGAAAGAAAAAGCAATTCAATCGAATTTTAAAAGTGCTTTAATATCCCTTAACGAATTAAATGACATACAAACAGAGGAAGGTGCGCGTTTACAAATTGACTCACACAATCTTATCAGCAGCACTGTGCTGCAGGCCTATCTTGAAGTATCACTTCTGTTTATTATGGGCATTGCTGTTTTAATGCTGCTGGTCATTCCTGAAAAAGCAGTATACCCGGTATCGCACAGGTATTTGTTTAACTGATGTATGGTTGCTGTGTAGATTTTTTTTCCTGTGAAATTTTTTCCGGCATTGCGTAAAGCTCAGGATGTTTGATTTTTAATAGATCCGGGCGCTCGGAAAAGTATTCGGAAGTGCCCCAGGTGGTCTTTTGCAAAATAATCATCCATAAATTCTTTGATCACATTGGGATCTGATGCCTCAAACTTTGTCCGAAACTGGCTTCAGGATTGTTCCGGTCGTACCCGATTTCAAATCCAACATATTTCTGTTTATACGATGTATGGCTGTTTAGATAATCCCTGTTCATGGCCAGCAGCCATTCCCTGATATTATACGTATAATCCAGCGACTCCAGCCCATCTGTGTTATATCCGGGAGCCAGTATTTTTTTCCTGAGTTGTCCCAGGGCACCGTATTCATTGCTGACAATTAGCTTCTCTTCGTCTGCGTTGATTTTCTTTTTTATTGAAGTTATCCAGCCCAGGTTATCATAGGTCATCGTCGTTACGAGAATATAAGTTTGCAGGGTACCATTGGCATTTTGATGGCTGAGCACCGTTTTTAATGCCTGTCCTGAAAAGTTATACTGAGTGGTTGTTATGTCTGTTCCGGAAGTTTGGTTATAGTGTTTTGTTTGTATCACCCGTCCCTTATTATCATAAAAGTAAGCGGTAAGCAAGCCGGGGCTGGTTTTATCCCATTGCCCCGTTACCATTCCTTCGGTTAGACTGTGTGAACGGCTGAGCGTAGGGTTAACTACGGTAGACGCCTCCCGTTAAAAAACGGTATAAAAAACGTTGTTTTATTTTTGGAAAAGTCAGGGGAAATCACATTCTCTATAAGGAGCCTGTTTCAACCCGGCAAGAATTAAAACAACAAACCATCGCCCACGCGATGGCTTTGCTGATTATAATCTGCTAAAAATGAATTTCGGCTTGAAATGCCTGCCCGGGCCTTTTTACTAAACTGTAATCAAGCTATTGGTGCTTCCGTATATATTCGGGATCTGATGATCGGCTTCGGGCTCGTTTAACCACTCTTTTTCATCCACCAGGTATCTGAATTCGTGTTGGGAATCTTTGGGTAGATTGACATCAGCGCTGAAAGATCCGTCTTTCTTGCGACTCATGATCACTGAGTTCTCCCAATCACTGTTTAAACCAAGTATTTCTACTGTCTCTGCATTTTCGGGCTTAAAAGAGAATTTTACCTTACAGTAATCCTTGGTTTTGAAATAGGTCTTCTGTACCATTTGCTTTCGTTTAAATTATTGATAATAAATACTGTTCACACTGTCGTGGCAAATCGTTCAGGGACGGGTTCGCGGATTAATACAGTTAGTTCAAAAAAGTAACCTGTTTTTCTGCGTTGATTTTCCACAATCCTGAAAATAATGTGGAAAACTGTCCATTTTTTTTAAAAACCTGCCCAAAAGCGGGAAAATGGTCTTAAAAAATAATATTGCAAATTTACATGTTTTGTTGATACTGGCCGGTATGTATTTCCAAATCAGCCGGGCTACTTCTTCATTGCAGGCTTTCAGTTTCTTCTGTTACTTTTTTGCGGAAGAAAGTAACCAAAAAGCCCCGCCCGACTTGAACGTCGTTCGGGCGGGCGCCCGAAATCCCCACCTGTCGGACGGGCAGGGACTACGGCCGATTTCGGGTCCCGCAAATGCGGGATCGATTAAGCTTTGGTACTACTGTGAACTCAGCAACAGAACCTGATACATTTTCTCCCAAACCAGGACGTATGCGAAAACTGCAAATAAGAATACAACTTGTTACAGCTCAATGATTGAGCTGCATGGAAGTGTATATATAATATAATAATGGGATCATCCGGGGTAAATACTATTAACCGCTATCATCCTATCATCACTCCCAGCTCTTTCTGTTAATATAAGTTAAATGCAGTGCAGCCGTTCAGGTAAGTAAAATAAACCGGTTTATTTCACCGTTGATAAAAATTAAGAAACAGGCACAAAAAGCCTGATCCTATATTAAACCGGGCTATTCGCAGAAAGTCTATGCCTGCATTACAATAATCAATCGTTCTTTATGAAACTAAAAATTCCCATCTTAGGCCTTGTTGCTTTTTCAGCGATTATCGGCTTTACATCCTGTAAAAAAAATAATGATACCCCCAAAGAAAACAGTACAGAGGTAATCGCTCATTCCGATGACCAGGCATTGTTTTCATCTGAGCTGGATGCGGCCAACCAGGATGCAGATGCCGTGCTTTCCGCTTTTACTGTTTTATACAACAGCCGTAACCAGGAACATCCTGTGTACATTTGCGATGCAGAGGTAGATTTTGATTCACAAAGTGATCCTCAAACCATTACTGTTACCTACAATGGCGAAAACTGCCGTGGCAACAGATCCAGGTCTGGTGTTGTTATTGTAGCGTTTCCTAAAAATACCAAATGGAGTGATGAAGGCGCTGCTGCCAGCGTAACTTTTCAGAATTTTAAAGTTACCCGTTTAAGCGATAACAAAAGCATCACCATCAATGGTACCCAAACGTATACCAATGTAAGCGGCGGGTTACTGAAAGACCTTGCTTCAAAAGAATCTATCATACATTCTGTATCCAGCAATGGACTTTCTGTTGTATTTGACAATGGTGCTGCAAGAACCTGGCAGGTGGCTAAAAAGCATACCTATACTTACAATAACGGTGCTGTTTTAGCTGTCAGCGGAATGCACACAGAAGGCAATGAAACAAATGTAGTCGAATGGGGAACCAACCGTTTGGGCCTGTCTTTCACCACTTCAACAGTTGAGCCGGTAATAGTGCGCCAGGATTGTAATTTCCGGGTAACCGGCGGAACGGTAAAACATGCAGTAGCGGGCATTACTGCCACAGCCACATTTGGATTGAATGCACAGGGAGAACCGGTATCCTGCCCCGAAGGAAATTATTATTTTAAGCTGGTTTACACAGGCCCTAACGGGAACAGCATCAGTTTTGTATACCCTTACTAATAACGTTCTTTATCAGTTATAAGCCGTAGTATTATTGCTGCGGCTTTTTTGCATTTTGCGCCGGGTATTTAAAAAACAGAGAAGCATATAGTATCTGTAGCTGAATTGCTGCTCTACACATCAGGTCAAAGCCTTTTGTATGCCCCCTCTCTCTGGTCGCCTTATTTCCCTGGATGCCCTGCGGGGTTTTACCATTGCTGCCATGATTATGGTGAACTTTCCCGGCATGGAGGAGCATGTATATTTTACATTGCGGCATACCAAATGGAACGGGCTTTCATTTACGGATAATATAGCCCCTGTTTTTCTTTTTGTGATCGGGGTTTCCATTGTTTTTGCCTATAATAAAAGGCTCGCCGATGGTACTTCTAAAAAAAATCTTTATAAAAAAATAATCATCCGGTCGGTTAAAATTTTTGCGGTAGGTATGTTTTTAAACCTGATGCCCGGCTTTGATTTCGGCGATGTAAGGTGGACAGGCACATTGCACCGGATTGCTTTTGTGTTTTTTTTCTGCGCTGTTATTTTTTTGAATACCGGTTGGAAACAGCAGGCCTGGATGGCTGCCTTGTTGCTGATTGGCTATTGGCTGCTGCTTACCTGTGTGCCTACACCCGGTACAGGTAAGGTAATGCTGGAGCCGGGCGTAAATATTGTAGCATGGGTGGACAACAAATTTCTTCCCGGGAAAATGTGGCAGGGAACCTGGGATCCTGAGAGTATTTTGAGTACCATACCTTCGGTAGTGAGTGGTATCACCGGGATGCTGGCCGGCAGGTTAATGATCAGTGCTTATGCTCCTTACCAAAAGATAAGCTATCTTATGACTGCAGGAATGTTATCTTCCATTGCCGGTTACTTCTGGGGATTGATATTCCCAGTAAATGAAAACCTGTGGACCAGTTCTTTTGTGCTGGTTACATCGGGTTTTGCCTGTTTGTTGTTAGGCGCCATGTATTTGCTGGTAGATATTAAAGGATATACCAGATGGACACGAGTGGGTATTATTTTCGGGGCCAATGCCATTACGGCGTATGTAATGGCAGATATACTTGCATTGTTTTTTTACAGGGCCTGGTTCGGAGGAGTGCCGCTCAATGAAAAAGTAGTAACAGCTTTGATCAATGGGGGGGTACAGCCGGAACTGGCAAGCTTGTTATACGCCCTGTTTTTTGTTGCCGTTAATTTTATTCCTGTTTATATCCTCTACCGGCGTAAGGTTTTCATTAAGTTATAGTGGTGGTGCTGTGATCAAAGCCCTGTAAAAACCTGCTATAAATGCACGTCGTACATTTTTACAGGATTACATAATCTCCCTGCTGCTTTTCCGCAAGCGAAGTAATGAGCCGTTGGGCGCATATTTCAAATCAGGAGATATCCTCCTGCTTAAAGATGCCAAACTTTATGACCTTAATAACAAAACGCTGAAACCCGGGCCAACCTTATTACATTATTATTATATCTTGTTTCGATAAAGAGGAGATAGCTTAAACATCTGCAGGCATAAAATTCACTTCTATGAGGCTAATAAGGTAGTCCTACATTCAGTTATATGTTACTGAGGCTTTTTAAGCCGGGTCTATCCTCTATGATGTTGCGATGTTTGGTTAGACACTTTGCTATATATACTGTGTTTTGCAGGTACACCTGCTTTGCTAATTATATATATACCTCTTCCCTGCAAAAAACGCCAGTTACAAAAAACCCAACACTCTTGCATCGTATTCTGCGATCCCGCCAGCGTGAAGATTTAAATTAAATGAATGTTGCGGCGGGAGCCTGCCCGCCGGGGCGGGAAGCAGTAATTATGTAAGAAAAGCATAGTGCAGTTGTTGCGGTCATGCAGCATCCAAAAATGCTGCGCCGCCAAATCCTGCCTGCGACAGGCAGGTTAGTTTTATAGTGCGATAACAAATAAGTCTCCGCGTTGTGCGTCATGCGCTTACTTCCAGTCCTTTTCTTCAAGCATAAAAATTTCGTCTGCTTTACAATTAAGTACATTGGCAATTTTAAAAGCCAACACTGTAGAAGGAATAAATTTTCCTGCTTCAATTGCAATAATAGTTTGTCGGGCGACTTTCACTTTTTCTGCCAGCTCAGCTTGAGTTACATTACATCTTGCCCGTTCAACTTTTATAAGATTTTTCATTCTACCTCATTTATAGATAACCGATGCTTGAGATAATAAAAATTAACCGTGGCAATAATTAATGTTAATGCCAAAAATTGATAGGCAGAAATTGAAAGAATATCATCATGTTCTCGATTAAAGCTTAAGTTTAGAAAAAAATAATTATACAGTTGAGTAATTGAAAATGCTATAATAATTGCATTAGACAATGACCTAAATTTGAGCCCTCGCATCATTTCGTCGTCCGTTTTTTCTTTTGAAAAAAAGAAAAATACAAATCCCCAACTAAGTCCAACAGCTAACTCATTAAAATCAAAAATTCCTTTGTAATAGTATTTCATTGAAAAAATGACAATGCATGCGAGAATTATTAGTACGCCTAAAATTTTTACCCAATATGCATATGGAAACGAATTTTGCTTCATAAAAGTAATGTTTATGCTACCAAATGTAATATATACATTACTTTTTGTCAAATTTTTATTTGTGATTGAAAGCACGAACGCACAACATGGGGTTTTGTACAAGTGGGGCTTGACATTGTAACATCAGCTAATTGCAAATCCCAGCAGCAGTTCCAACTGGACGAATATCTATAGGCTTTTGTACTTAACTTCAACAAAAAATAAAACCGGGTAGCGGTTACGGGCAGACGGAATACTATTTCCTCACCTGCACAAAGCCCTGTTCGGTAGATGCACGAAGATGGCTTCAGCGCAAGAGGCGGAGCCATGTGTCTGGACAATCACCCATGCGCTTCGCCAGGACGTGCAGGGAACTGGTGATTTTGTAACTTTCACGATGACTCAAGTTTACAAATAATTCATTCTCTAGCCAGCCTTCAAAGGTATATCTCATGTTTTGCAGGGGCGACTGCTTGACCAATTTGAAATACACCAAGCGGTTTAAGAAAATAAATAGATCATGAATTTTTCGTACTATTGCGCAAACGTTTGCGTTATATATTAAACAATATTTAAACAGGTTATTTATATATGTGCGGAATTGTTGCTTACATAGGACATCGGCAGGCATACCCGGTGATTGTCAAAGGATTAAAAAGATTGGAATACCGGGGGTATGACAGCGCCGGGGTAGCATTGTTGAATCATGGCGTAAAGCTGTATAAGAAAAAAGGAAAGGTTGCTGCCCTGGAAGAAACAACATTGGGAAAAGACCTGGATGGTCATATTGGTATTGGACATACCCGTTGGGCCACCCATGGGGAGCCAAGCGACAGGAATGCCCATCCTCATTTATCTGCCAATGGCAAGCTGGCAATGATCCATAATGGCATCATTGAAAACTACGCCTTACTGAAACAGGAGCTAATTAAAAAAGGATATAGGTTTCACAGCGACACCGATACCGAAGTGCTGCTCAATTTCATTGAAGATATTCAGGAAAATAACGGAAGCACGCTGGAAGAAGCATTGCGCATAGCGCTCAAACGGGTAGTGGGCGCTTATGTGATTGTATTGATAGACAAGGATAATCCGGATACCTTAATAGCCGCCCGTAAAGGCAGTCCGCTGGTGATTGGTATTGGTAAGGGCGAGCATTTTCTTGCCAGCGATGCATCGCCGATCGTTGAGTATACCAAAGAGGTGGTATATGTAAATGATTATGAAATCGCGATCATTAAACCTGATGAGCTTATTCTGAAAAACCTGGGCAATGAAAGGCAAACCCCTTTTATTCAAAAGCTTGACCTGGAGCTGGCCGCAATTGAAAAAGGGGGGTATGATCATTTTATGCTCAAGGAGATCTTTGAGCAACCCTCTACCATTTATGATTGTTTGAGAGGAAGACTGGATGTTATCCAGGGAACCATTACCATGTCGGGCATCCGGAACAATATGGATAAAATAAAAAATGCCAACCGTATATTGATTGTGGCCTGTGGAACATCGTGGCATGCCGGGTTAATAGCCGAATATGTCATTGAAGAATTGTGCCGCATACCGGTTGAAGTGGAATACGCGTCTGAATTCAGGTACAGGAATCCTATCATTCATAAAGGGGATATGATCATCGCGATCTCCCAAAGTGGTGAAACGGCAGATACATTGGTAGCGCTTGAAAACGCGAAAGAACAGGGCGCTGTGATCCTGGGGGTCGTGAATGTGGTAGGTTCTTCCATCGCCCGCTTATCGCATGCCGGCGCTTATACCCATGCCGGTCCTGAAATAGGAGTAGCCAGCACCAAGGCTTTTACGGCACAGCTTACGGTGCTTACCATGGTAGCGCTGATGATTGCGAAGGAAAGGAATACCATCACCCGCGATCGTTATCTTCATTTACTGAATGAGTTGAATGAAGTACCTGAAAAAGTGAAAAAGGCGCTGGAAGCAGCGGAACATATTCAAAAGCTTGCATTGAAATACAAGGATGTAAGCGATGCCTTATACCTGGGTCGCGGATATAATTTCCCGGTTGCGCTGGAAGGAGCATTGAAGCTGAAAGAAATTTCTTACATACATGCGGAAGGATACCCTGCAGCCGAAATGAAGCACGGCCCTATTGCGTTGGTGGATGAATCACTGCCTGTAGTATTTGTTGCTACGCGCGATACCTATCACGAAAAGATCATCAGCAATATCCAGGAGATAAAGGCCCGGAAAGGCAAAGTGATTGCTGTAATTACCGAAGGAGACGAGATCATTACCGCTATGGCGGATGATGTACTTCCGGTACCGGAAGCGGATGAGCTGATCGCACCTATCATCAGCACCATACCATTGCAATTGCTTTCCTATTATATCGGGGTAGCCAAAGGATACGATGTGGATAAACCCCGTAACCTGGCCAAAAGTGTAACGGTGGAATAGGTTTTTGGTTTGGAGTTTTTGGTTGATGGATCTGAAATTTGAGATTAGAAATTTGAAAACATTCAACTAGAAACAATAAACTTCAAACAATAAACATCTCAAATCTCAAATTTCTAATTTCTAATTTAACCGTGAATATTATCAACAAAAGAAGCATTGACTCGCTGGGTTACAATTTTGTAGCTTCCGACTATCTGCCCGAAGGAAAAGATGAATATTACCTGCGTAATATCCAGAACAGGAATGGCATACAGTACCGGGGGTTGACCGCGTGGGAAATTGAAGTGCTGGTAAGGAACAGGAATACGTCAGACGACTGGAACAAGCTGCTGGTATCGGATGCTTTCAATCCCGAGCTGGTTAAAAACTGTAAATTCTTTGGCTTGGTACGAATAGGTAAGCTTGAGCCATGCTTCCTGGAGTTCCACAATCTCCGCATGCCTGTCGGATTGTATAACAGCACCATCATAAGCTGCGACTTTGGCGATAATATTGTGGTGGACAGTGTTAATTATCTCTCGCATTATATTATCGGAAGCGAAGTGATCCTCGTGAATATTAATGAACTTTCCACTACCAGCGCGGCTAAGTTCGGCAATGGGATTATCAAAGAGGGTGAAAATGAGAATATACGAATATGGCTGGAAATATGCAATGAAAACGGGGGACGGAAGGTCATTCCTTTTACCCGCATGCTGCCTGGCGATGCGTGGTTATGGTCGAAGTACAGGGATGATGAGGTAATGCAGGAAAAATTCAAAATGTTTACCCAAAAGGAGTACGATACCCGGCGGGGATATTATGGAAAGATCGGCGACAGGACCATTATAAAAAATACCAGCATTATCAAAGACGCATGGATCGGAACAGACGCCTACATCAAAGGCGCCAATAAGCTGAAGAACCTGACCGTTAGCTCTTCCGCAGAAGCGCCCTCGCAAATAGGAGAAGGGTGCGAAATGGTGAACGGCATTATGGGGCTGGGATGTAAGGCTTTTTATGGTGTTAAGGCCATCCGTTTCATTATGGCTTCTCATTCCCAGTTAAAATACGGCGCCAGGCTTATTAACTCGTATTTAGGCAATAATGCTACCATCTCCTGTTGCGAAGTGCTGAACTCGTTGATATTTCCATCGCACGAGCAACACCATAACAATTCTTTTTTGTGCGCGGCAACCGTAATGGGGCAAAGTAATATGGCTGCGGGAGCAACAATCGGATCCAATCACAATTCCAGGAGCCCTGATGGTGAGCTGATAGCCGGCCGTGGTTTTTGGCCGGGGCTGTGTGTAAGCCTGAAGCACAATTCGAGGTTTGCTTCTTTTAATATCCTTGCCAAAGGCGACTATCCTGCCGAACTGGATATACCCGTTCCTTTTGCTTTAATAAGCAACGATGTATCCAAAGATCAGTTGGTGGTAATGCCTGCCTATTGGTTTATGTACAACCTGTATGCTATTGCCCGCAACGAATGGAAGTACCAGGACAGGGACGCAAGGATCGAAAAGCTGCAGCATATAGAGTTTGAGGCGCTTGCACCGGATACGATCAATGAAATAGTAGAGTCGTTGGAATTATTGCGCCTGTTTACCGGGAAGGCTTTTGCACTGAAAAATACTATCAGCGCGTTAACTGATAAGGAATACATTAAAACCGGCAAAATGTTGCTGGATGGTCACGACCCGGTAGTGGCAGCGCTGGAAGTGCTGGCGGATGGTTTTGAGAACAGCGAAAGAAAGGTTGTGATCATTAAAGTACAGCAGGCTTACGATATTTTCAAAGAGCTGGTGATGTATTATGGCGCACTCCGGTGTATGCAATGCATCAAAACCTTCGGAATAAAATCACTTACAGGGCTAACCCGGCATTTGCCTGCAAAACCCAGGCGTGGCGCCTGGCTGAATGTAGGAGGGCAGCTTATTCCTGCAGACGCGGTTGAAAAATTCAGGAAAAATCTGCACACGGGAAAAGTAAAAAGCTGGGACGATGTACATGCGTTTTATGCCGCCCAGGCTGCTGACTATGAAAGGTATAAGTTTGAACATGCATTTGCCGCTTTACTGCAGGTGCTCAATATTTCCGCACCGGCATTTTCCGCGACTGTATTTAAAGCGCTTTTGCAGAAAGCGGTTGAAACCAAAGCCTGGCTGACGGAAGGCATCTTCGAATCACGGGCAAAAGATTACTCCAATGCTTTCCGGCAAATGGTGTACGATAACCAGCAGGAAATGGACCAGGTGGTAGGCAAGCTGGAAGACAACAGCTTTATTGCCATGCAGCGAAAAGATTTAAAGACGTTTAAGCAACAGGTAAACCTGCTGATGAAAGAAATGAAGCTATAATTGCCTGCGCATAACATAATCATTCATGAAATAACCATTTCCAATATCTTTATCTTCGGTACGATATACTTCAAACCCCATTTTTTCGTAGAAGCTTTTAGCATTGTTAAACCTGTTTACATTCAGCTCCAGGATCGTAGCCCCGTCCTGCAGTATTTCATCTGTAATGTGATTGATGATCTCCCTGCCTGCACCTTTACCCTGCATGGAAGGCAGTATGTAAATTTTGTGCAGCCGGTATATACCCGCTTCCCTGCTCTGTGGTGAATACGAAGCGAAAGCAGCAGGTTCTTCCATATAGCAGCCTATAATAAACCGGTGCTCTAATGTTCGCATCTGATGCTCGAGCGATGGAACGCTGTACATCCTTTCCAGCATATACTCCATTTGCTGTGGAGAAAGAATGGATTTATAAGTGACTGGCCATATTTGAAAGGTCAGCTCTCTTATCAAAGGAATATCATTTGTACCGGCTTTTTTAAATGACAGCATAATATGCAATATTAACCCACCTTTTTCTAAAATTCAATTTTATAGCTTAGCACCGGCAGCATGATCCTGTCTTCTTCTTTTACAATTTCGCCCGTCCGGTAATAATAATCATAGCCATAAAAAGCAGGACTTCCAAGAGCATTCTTTAACTGTAATGCCAACGCACCTGAATAGTTTTTTCTGTTAACACGGTAGGTGATCGTAGCATCAAAATAATACATAGGACCTGCCTGTTTTTCAAAAGCCTTCCTCTCATCGTAATATATTTTTTTCTCAGCTAAAGTTTTTTCCTTGTCAACGGGGCTGTATCGTTCACCTCCAATATAATTAAAACGCAGGTTTACTCCCCACACATGCCCTTTCTGTGTAATAAATTCTTTCCCTCCCAGCAGGTTAATAGCGTAAGACTTATTGTATCGTGTGTTTCGCCACCGTCCGTCCGGCGCTTTATACTTTGAATCAAAAAGAGAGCCGGTAATAAGGAAGTAATAATTCTTTTGTAAAAACCGTTCCAGCGTAAAATCAATACCTACATTACGACCCCTGCTGTTATTGCCCAGCGAATCGCTAAAAGTCCAGTCCTGCCTGAAATTGATCATACTGTAAGAGCTGTCGGCAATACCTGGAACTTTCTGCAGTAACTGGTAGTAAGGTTCTATTTTAAGACGCAGGCTGGACGAAATCAGCCAGTCGTATGAAAAAATGAAATGATGGGCACGGGCAATATCCAAGTTTTTATTAGGGTAGTAAGTTTGGTTATTTATCTTTTTTTCTACCATGTAAATGCGGAGATCTTCCATCTGCCGGTGCCTTCCATATCCCAATCCTACAATATGCCTGCTTGTAAGTTTATATTGTATGCCCAGCCGCGGGTCAATTGAAAAAGCATGATTCATATCGTAATAACTGACATTTATACCTGCGTTTATCGAAATGGCGGGATTGATATGATACCTGGTCTGCATAAAGTATTCAGCAAAACCAGTTTCTCCATTGCTGCTGGTAATGTTGCGGAAAGTACCGGGTATATTATTGACTGTACTGTTAACATCAAGGTTGTAAAACAACCGATGATAATTTACGCCTGTTCTTAATGAAAAGGACGCATTGAATTTATGATTAAGCACACTGCTTAATGTGGCCCGCCAGGACTGGTCAGAAATCTTCGCATCGGGCTGCAGTGTAAGCTGATCATCGACTCTTTGAATATCTGCAACGTTGCTGACACCGGAAGCTGCCAGTGTAGTATTCAAATAAGTGCCGGATCCCAGGAGTATTTTGTGTGAAATGCCCATTGCCCCCATACTTAATCTCCAGTCATTTCTTACCCGGTCCCAATTCGTTTCCCATCTGGCGGAATCTGTACTTTCTTTTTCGAGCGCATGATCCATTGCTCCGATACCCCATACTGAAAGCGTACCTGCTTTTTGAGTTGGGAAATTCAGCTTGAACGAAAAATCCTGAAACGCGGGTACCTGAGATTGGTTGAAAAGCCCCAACCCTGCCAGCAGGCTGAGTGTAGAATAGCGGTAGTTAAACAGGTAAGCTGCCTGCTTCCCTTTTTTAAAAGGGCCTTCTGATGAAAGGTCGATACCGAGTAAACCCACCTGTACCGAGCTTTCTCGTTGCTCATTATTCCCATTGCGTAATTTCATGTCGAATACTCCGGCCATGGCGTTGCCGTATTCCGCCGGAAAAGCGCCGGTTAAAAAATCTGAGTGGGCGAGCATTTGACTGCTGAATATAGTTACTACTCCGCCTCCTGCCACATTTCCACCTGCAAAATGATTGGGATTGGGGATCTCAATACCCTCCAGTCTCCATAATACGCCTTTAGGGGCGTTCCCCCGGATGATGATGGCGTTGTCCTGCATATTACCAGGCGTAACACCGGCAAAAGCAGATGCCATGCGGGCGGGGTCATCCAGGCCGCCGGCATACCGTCTTGTCTCTTCTACTGAAAAAGAACGGGCGCTCACTGTTGCCATCATGTTGAGCGGCTTATGCTTTTGCAGCCCGGCTTTAATCACAATTTCATCAAGACTTCTAACGGACTGTTTGAGTTCAATGAACAGTATCAACTCTTTGCTACTGGTTACAAGTATCTCGGGAACCGAAACCGGTTCATATCCTGCCAGGCTTACAAACAGTGTTTGTCTTCCCAGGGGAATATTAGCAATACGGAAATTGCCATCATCGCTGGATACCGATCCAAGTAGCGGAGCAGTATCCATTACCGTTATGCTGGCGCCGGCGAGCGGTGACTGTGATTCAGCATCAACGATCTTACCCCTGATGACCTGGGTAATTTGCTGTGAAAAGACGGGTGTTACTGACAATAATATCAATAACATGCCAAGCTGCCTTTTGGCAATAGAAATTATGTTCATTTTTTTGATATTAAAAAATGAGGCTAAAATGGAATCAATTCAGTTGGTAGAAAAATCCGGGTGCGGGGTTTCCGTTTGGCGGAGGTAAACAAACAGTACACTCTTATGGTGTACTGTTGCTCCATTTCTTATGTATGAAAAACTGTAGTATTTAAAGCGCTATAGGTACAACTGCTTCGTTGTGTTACATGGCATGAACAAAGTGCGGTATTGTGCGCTGCTAATCATCTATCCTTAAAAAGGTCCCGTTTTTGTCGAACTCAAGCGTTAACCCGTTAGATAATTTTACGTCCTGGGTGGTTTTATTCAGTTCCCATTCTTTAATAAATAAACCAGGATAATTGGTAGTAACATAACTGAGAATGGGTGCAGGTATTACACTTTCCGGTAATGCTTCGTTGCTTTCAATGTCTATAATTTCCCCATCGCTATTGAACTCAAGCTTCGTACCGCCTTTCAGGTAGGCTTTATAGGTTGTTTTAAGATCATCTCTTTCTTTTACAACCTGTAAAATCTGCTGTCCTGCAAAGTGTGTATTGATGTAACTGGTACTTGTGGCAGGTAAATCATTGGGTGATACTACTTTTTCTTTGTCGCAGGAAGCCAAAATAAATACACAGGCTGCTGTCACTAACAGGAGGATTCTTTTCATGTTACTCTTTTTATTATTGTAAATAGGTTTATTATAAGACAATTCAAATAGCATGCACCCTTATTCAACTCCGGGGTAAAAAAATGTTAAAGAAGATGCTGCTTTTAACATTTACTTTACAGGCTTCTTCCATTAAAACAAATTGATACCTGCATTCCAGCCGATCCAGCCACTCAGTCTATCGTTATTGAACATTCTTTTTGCGGACGATGATGCTACTATCGGGAATTTGTATCCGTCAATTGCTGTTTTTTGGTCGCTGTAATACAAGGTGAACGATGGTCCGGCAAATACAGAGAATTTTTTACTCAGGTTAAAATTAAATTGAATATTAAGCCTGTTTAAAAGGTTTGAGTGATCCCAATCGCCCAGATAGGCAAATGAGGAGCTGAGCTCGGGATTCACGGTAAGCCAGTTCAGCATTTTGATTTCAGTGCCCAGTCCGTATCCTGCCGTATATAATTTTCTATTCCTGTTTCCTGCATTGGCTCCGGCCTGCAGAATGCTATACAATTTTGTGCTGCCGGTTTTAAAAGCCAGGTTAAAATTGGTTGTTTCGTTAGTGGAAACTGATACTTTGTGATAGCCCTTTATAACAATATTCACCAACCCGATACTGTAACCATCTGAGCTGTCAGCAATATTGATCAATCCCACCTGCACGCCCTGTAATTTTTTGGTATAGTTTACAATTCCACTTACCTGCACTCCTTTTATATTTTTTTTATTGTAGTTGATAATACCGGCTGTTTGCAATCCTTTGAAGGAGCCTGTATGATAGTTAACAATGCCCGAAAACTGAGCGCCTTTAAAATCGCCGCCGCTTACATTTGAAATTCCGGCAACCTGCGTACCTGTAACATGCTGTCTTACATGGTTTGATACGCCGGCAACCTGCATACCATTTATCTGCTGCAGTACAGTATTGTGTACACCTGCCACCTGCACCCCTTTGACTTCTCCGCCGGTAAGATTAAATACGCCTGCCACCTGTGCAAACTGTGTGTTTTTGCGGTTAATATTAAAGATACCGCCTGCTTCAACCACTTCAACACCACCGGTATAGCCACCCAGCACGTTGAAAGAAAACTTACTGATGACCTGGCTGCTCAGGCTGCCATTCGTACTTAATCCGGGCACTACTGACACCTGTACAGATTTTTCGGTAAAAAATTTCCTGATATTAAGGCTCTGGGCTTTTTGACGGGCAGTTAAAAAGAGCTTTGCCAACCGGGTTTGTTCCACTGTCCCGGGTCTGTTCATCGGCGGAATGCTCGATGTATCTATTATCGGAATGGTCAGTCCGCTGTCTGCAAGCTGGTAAATGTTTGCTGTAGATTGGATCCTCGCATTGATCACCGGCACTAGCGATATTTCCAGTTGCATATTATAAGCGGGTTGTATGATAACAGTCGTATCTTCAAAAGCATCTTTGCTGATAGACAGGGAGGCCGACCGGCGCCTGCTTTTGAGCTTAATGGTAAACTTTCCTTCTTCGTTGGTGAGCGTTGATGCCAGGTGTGCAGGCTCATAGATGCTGGCATTGGCTATTTTTTCTCCCGTTTCCCCGTTTACGATGTAGCCGGTAATGGTAATGGTATTGTCGGTGGCCGGGCTTTGCTGTACTACCGATGTAAGCCTGATTGCCACGCGTCTTAGTATAATATAATTGCCGCTTTCCTTGTATTCGTACCCGGTTCCCAGCAATTGTTTCAGTGCCTGGCGGATGGTATAGTCTCCTGCCGGCAGGCTTACCAGGCTGTCGCGCTTGAGTATATTGCTGTTATAGGAAAAGCTGAAATTTGCCCGGTTGCTGATGATGGATAATGCATCATCCAGCCTTTGCTGCCTGATGTCAACAGATACTGATCTGCCAAGTATGTTCTGAGCAAAGCTGTTGTATCCCAAAAGGCATAGAATGAGCAGTGCCAGGTATTGCCTGTTTCTTTTAATCGTCATATCCGGTCTGTAAAATTATTGTAAAACAATATCGTCGCCGTTCCTTGTTACTTTGATCATGAGCGTTTGCGACAGGATTTCAAAAATGGTATCTAATGATTCTTCGTTAAACGTTACTGTAAGCGGCAGGGCGCGTAATTCTTTTTTTGCTATCGTGATATGAACGTCATAGGCTTCGTTCAATTTGTCAACCAGCTTCCACAGCGGAGTGTTATCGCAAACAAAAGTACGGCTTACATAATAGTTGAAAAGCTTGTCTGTATTACTGCCTTTTTCCAGTTTATTGGTCAAAGCTGTTATTGTTGTTTGCTCTCCTGCCCTCAATTCAATCGTTTCGTTTTCCCTGGTTACCCGTACAATGCCTGTGCTTACTACAATTTCCGTAGCGCTGTTGTTGTTTTTAATATTGAAGGAAGTACCTATCACTTTTACCCTGATATTATCAACATCAATGGTGAAGGGTTTTGTTTTATCAGGCATGATATTAAAAAAAGCTTCTCCGCTCAGCTTCACATGCCTCTGTTTTTGAAAAGAAGACGGGTAGGAGAGCACCGCTTTTTTGTTGAGGGTAACAACAGAGTGATCCGGTAATGTGTCAGTCTTTACTTCATTTCCTGAACGGGATACAATCTGTTCAGGAGTTATTTCACCCGGCTGGTAGATGGAATAAGTAAGCAAAACACCTGCGGCAATAATGAGGATAGCTGCCACCATTCTGAACCAGCTAAATTTTATAATGCGGGTGCCGGGAGGGTTTTCCGAAATTGCTGCCTGGAACTTTGCCCAGGCTGCATTTTCATCCGGGGTATTAATACCGGCGGGGTTGCTCTCATTCCATAGCAGCGAAAGCTGGTGAAAGTAATGAAGGTTTTGTTCGCTGCTTTCTACCCACGAAAGCATTTCCTTCTCTTCGGCAGGTGAAGCTTCTCCCGCGAGAAACTTTACCAGCAGTTGATCTATTTTATCGTTTGCAGCGTATTCCAAAGTATACCTTTTATTGGGTTAGATGAGCTATTGCAGGTGTATTCCAAATTATCGCTGCATATTTAATTGCCCTCACCCCTGTCTGCCGACAGGCAGGCTTTTTATTCCCTCCCCGCAGCGGCGAAGGAAAAGCGGTGCGACAATTTGGAATGCACCCACCCTTGTCTGTTTATGGTAGCAGCAGATACAACACCGTTGTTGCCGGTAAATATGCTGCCAGTTTTAAGCGCAAAAGTCTCAAAGCCTTGCCCATTTGAGCCTCTATTGTTTTTACCGAAAGCCCAAGCTGCAGGGCTATCTCCTGGTATTTTAGTCCCTCGAACCTGCTCAGCCTGAATATGATGCCACATTGCTCAGGTAAATCGTCCAATGCCACCCGTATATGTTCCTGCAGTTCTTTACCCAGAATTTTATGCTCTGCATTTTCTGCAAAAGAGGGCGGTTGCCTGGTTATATATTTTTCGTGAACTGATTTTATCTGCTGGTGCTTGATATAATTAAGACAATGATTATAAATCGATTTGTACAGGTATGCTTTAGCAGATATGCCAATAGATAATTCGTCTTTTTTCTCCCATAATTTTAAAAAAACCTGTTGCACTATTCCTTCGGCGGCAAATTCATTTTTGATCAGGGTATAAGCGTACCGGTACAATTCTTCATAAAATTTTTTAAAGATCGTTTCAAATGAAGAGGTTGTTACGGTTGTTACAATATCTGCGCTGTCGGTTTTTATTCGTTCCACCGTTGCTTGCTTAATTCCTGTATCAAAGATAATCGCTTCCAGCCAATACCACTTTGTAGTAAGACAATCATTGGAACGCTTACCCTTACCGGTTCTTTAAAAAAAATCAGGTGGTTGATTATCATAGCAAATCTTTTCAGTCATTGTATTGCGGCAATGCTTTTAAAAAGAAGGCTATTACCCAGGGTGCAGTACTGATTCCAACTGGAGGCAAAATACCGGAAATAATACAGGTGATCGTCGCTGCTTTCAAGCCACAACCTTATAGTTGTTTCTTCAGACAATGTAGCTTTTTGCTCGAGGAATTTGAGGAGTAATTCATCCATTGTTTGTTGTTTTATCATAAGACAACAAACAGCCGGTGTACCCTTACGTGCTGCGATATTTGGATTATGGGGATATCATGCGCTGAGTGCGTTGGTTCATTTATTTCAGATGGTGAATGGTATTCCTTGTAACCTGCAACTTGCAACGATGTCTTTTCTTACACATTGCCTGGTGTAGGATGCACCCACGATCCCCTGTAGGGACGCTGTAACAGTTTTGTTGCTTCCGGGTCGCCCACAATTTCTCTTTTAACGGGATCATACTTCAGAGAACGCCCAAGCTGCATGGAAAGGTTGGCAATGATACAGCTTGCAGTAGATATATGACCTTCTTCTATATCCGCTATTGGCCTGGTTTTATTGTCTATCGCTTTCAGGAAGTCGAGCATGTGCAAACGGGTAGCGGGGGCAGCGTTCAATTCAATCGCAGGCTCGTTTACATCCTCCGGATATTTTTCCTTTTCGTATACTACATCTTTGTGGATCTTTTCACCCTTGCCAACCGGAATAAAATCATATTGCATGGTACTGCCGCAAAGCGTTCCCTTGTCGCCGTATAATTTAAAAGACCAGGGATATTCCGGGTCTGCGGGAGTGCCCCAACTCCTGTGCTGCCATACACAGTTTAATCCATCGTATTCAAAAATCGCCGATTGCGTATCAGCAATATTGCTTTTTCCTGTTTTGTTAACATATATACCGCCGGTTGAAGTAATAAGCTTTGGCCAGCCGAGTTTCAGCATCCACCTGACGGTGTCGAGCATGTGAATGCACATGTCGCCCATAATACCGTTGCCATATTCCATAAAAGTACGCCACCAGCGTATATGGGGTAATCCATCATAGGGACGCATTGGGGCGGGACCTGTCCACATTTCATAATCAAAAAAATCGGGCACAGGTTGTTCCGGCGGATTGCCGTTGTTGCGCATGTGATAGTAACAACACATTTCCACGTGCGATATTTTTCCCAGCAAACCCGCATCTATAATATTCTTTTTAGCGTCAATTAAGTGAGGAGTGCTTTTGCGTTGCGTACCTACCTGCACTACTTTGTTGTATTTCCTGGCGGCGGAAACCATTGCTTCGCCCTCTGTTACATCCACGCTGATGGGCTTTTGTACATATACATGCGCGCCGGCTTTTATAGAATCAATGGCCTGCAGGGCATGCCAGTGATCAGGAGAGCCTATCAGTACTATTTCAGGTTTTTGTTCCGACAGCATTTTCCTGTAATCTCCATATTGCGCCGGCTTTTTCTTGTTTTGCTGGCGCTGGCTTACCATAGTGGCAGCATTTTCCAACTGGTTTTTGTCGGGATCGCATACGCCTACCACTTCTACCGGGGCAACCTGTATTAACCTGAACAGGTCGCTTTTGCCGTACCAGCCTGTACCGATCAGCGCTACCCTTCTTGG
This sequence comes from Chitinophagaceae bacterium, assembly GCA_019638615.1. Classification (GTDB taxonomy): domain Bacteria; phylum Bacteroidota; class Bacteroidia; order Chitinophagales; family Chitinophagaceae; genus Agriterribacter. Next base: position 22,617 of record JAHBTL010000003.1, read on the forward strand.
AGAAGGAGGTGTGGAGAAATCCATTCCATTCACTTTAAGAGAGGCAAGTGCTAAAGCTGCAGACGTACCACGAATAAACTGGCGGCGGTTGAAATTGTGCTGACTCATACGACAAATAATTTTACTTGGAATGTATATTGATTAAAGATAGCAAGCTTTGCAATTTCTGCCCAAATCAAATTCTCCTGACTTCCTGAGCGGTGCTGTTTTCAGTTTACGATTGCCAGGGCTATGCCATCGTGGTATTTGCTGCCTACTGTTTGAATAATAGTGGCAGTTACTTCTTTGCTGTTCGAAAGAAGTTCGATGAAGCGTTGCACTCCCTTTACTTCAGGGTCGGTTGTATTTTCATCCAGTATCCTGGCTTCTCGTACTACATTGTCTGTAATGATCAATGTGCCCGGGTGGGAAAGTTGCAACGCCCATTGAAAATATTCAGCGTAGGGTTCTTTATCGGCATCGATAAAAATAACATCAAAGGGGCTACCACCTTTAGCTTTCAGTTTAGGTAGTTCCTCAATTGCATTGCCTACTCTTATAGTCGCACAATCACCCAATCCTGCAACCTGAAGATTAGAAGTAGCTATATCTGCATGGTGCTGGTCCAGTTCAAGTGTGATCAGCTTACCCCCGGGCTGAAGCGCTCTTGCCAGCCAGATAGTACTGTATCCACCCAATGTTCCTATTTCAAGAATTTTTTGCGGCTTGTTGAGCCTGGCAAGCATGTATAAAAATTTCCCCTGGTTTTCTGAAATGCTGATAGGAGGCAGATTGCCTGCTATAATAGTTTGTTTAGTCTGTAATAATGCGTTGTCTTCTTTTACAAAGCGCTGGTTGATAAACCGATCAACATCACCGAATATATCGTTACTCATAAAATTAATTTTTTATTTGGAATAAATATTGCATAAGTTTAAAAAATAGATAAGCACAAACCGGAGCAGCATCATTGATCGTGGATATATATTATCTGTTGAAAATTGAAATCGGGCGCCTCTATCCATACAGCTTCTTTCAGTTGCCATGCTTTCATTAATTGTTTTACTTCAATTGTGTCAGTAGCATTTGTAATGTTCCGTTTCGCATAATATTCTATCATAGGATTAGCTTCTGGCATATGCATGAATATTTTATGTTCTCCATTGATTTGCCGAAGTTTATTTCCTAACTTTTCATATAAGTCATAAGGTGTTCCATTTAAAGATCTTTTTCCTGGAGGATTGATATAATAGTATTGTAATATACTAATGATTGATATAGCAGTTAATATTGAACAAGCCAGTTTGGGTTTATCAAAACTGAAAATCCCGGATAAATATTTTGAAAGTATAAAAATTAATAATACAAATGATGGTAAAACTGAAAACTCATGCACAAAAGACCAATTGAATAGAACGATATGATATAGTATTATTGCTGTACCCCATAAAAAGATAAATAAGATTTCCTTTTTGTAGAAAACGATTCTTATCCTATTTCTTTTAGTTATAAACATGCTTATCAATACCCCAATCAGCAAGGGAAGATAGGATGTACAGTAGTGGCGTAACAGTAAGCCTGTTTTTTCGATCAAGGGTAAATTGGCCCTGGCGAAAAAGCGCCCGGTCCAGTATTGTTGAAGATTATCAATTCCTGCATATGATGAGAACTGAAGAAAAATAAGGGAAATACCCAAAAAAATTCCGGCAATAATTGTAATAATAAAGGTTATATATTTTTTGCTTTCTCTTAATTTACTAAGGCAAATGAGGATAGAACTTATTCCCAGGAACAGGGCAAACCAATCTATGTATATTCCTAATGCTAAAAGCATAATTACATATACCAGCCGTATAGATTTAATTTTGGTAGAATCATTAATCATTGAAAGAAGCAGGACTGCTAAGGCTAAAGCGAATGGAAGCATAATGCCTGTATGTGTATAGCCATTACCAAAATACCATAATATGGCTGGTAAAAAGAGCATGCTTAGTCCGGCAAAAGCTATGATTATATTCCCTTGATTATTGTTATCTGGTAAAATTTTATAAATTATAATAATAAAAAGAAACATTGTTAAAAGACCGAAAAAGAGATTTAATATTCGTAGTCCTGTTACAGACGGATGTATATTGAGGATTTTAAAAACAGAATAAGGAATTATATACCATCCGGGTCCGATTGACAAATACACAATATTTCCATTTTGTGTAACAATATCCCCCTTTACATATTTATCACCTGTATTTTGATAATTCATAACGGGCGTGTAATGAAATTTATGCCCTCCTCCCGCTTCATTCCATGATTCTGTATTCATTAAAACAACCGCCGGTAAATATTCATGGTGTTTTGAGAGAGGGCGCATAAGATTGGGGATACGTAATATCACGGCAAATAAAAATGCCAAGGCAAGGATTACAATTACCTGACTTTTTCTGATATTATCAAAATTCATTCTGGAGAATTGTTCAGGAAATGTAAAACAATATCAGGTAAAAAATAATATATTGCTGTTTTAAATTAAACTTATATATAGGTAGTTTCTGTTTGCAAAAAACATCCACCCAATACCCACCTCCGTCATTATCCGCTACTTTTTGCTCTTCAATGTACAAGCTTCACCTATTACCGGATTAGGTATAAAAATAAAATTTTCCGGGCGCCAATTACTTCTTCCCCTTCCACAGGTTAGCAGGCTCGCTATACCCTTCAAATGCTGGTTTTATGGGACGGCCTGTCCAGGCGTAAGGAGGAGTAATATGGAACGCGAAGGCGATCGTGGCCGCCAGGTCGTAGGTGTATACCTGCTGCTGTATCTCGTAGCCTTTTTTAATATCCTTACCAAAAAGGATCATGGCAATTTCTCCTTCTTCTGGTGTGGCACCGCCATGGCCTTTGCCCTTGCCGCCATGATCGGCAGTAATGATAACAAGTGTGGTTTTGTCAATGCCGGCGTCTTTGATGCTTTTCAGTACTTCTCCCACCAGAGAATCTGTTTTGGCTACCGCTGCGTAATAAACAGGTGTGCCATGTCCGTCATGATGACCGGCATGGTCTACATGATCAAAGTGAACGAAGCCGAAAGCGGGTTTCTTTTCCCGTATGTATTTTGTAAAATCAGTGGCAGTAGAGTCTTCAGTTGAAAAAGTCTCGTCATAGTTCACTGCCTTTTTTTCAAACAACCTTCCAAATCCTTTCCAGTTGTACACTGTGCCTATTTCAGCATTGGGCTTGGCTTCGCGTATGCGCCCGAAGATGGTTGGAAAAATACCTTCCTCGCCGGCAACAATTGGAGGCAGGGAATGTTTATCTCTTTCCCAGTCGTTGTCTATCACCCCATGCGCTTCCGGTCCTGTACCCATAATCATCGATGCCCAGTTCTGGCTGCTGGCGGTTGTTAACACCGTGCGTACGTTCCATTTAACGGCGCCATTGCGGATCATGCTGTCCATCACAGGCGTCTTTGCTTTTTTAATGCCATCCGGACTTAAGCCGTCCACTCCAATCACAATAATGTGTTCTATGCCTGGAGGATAGGGACCGGCTGCATCGTTTTTATAGCCTGCACATATAAAAAGCGGAAAAACAAAAAGAGAAATAAAAATTTTCATAAAGAATATTTAGTAGTTGATACAAAAATGGAATTACCGAATAAATTTAAAGTTAATAAATACTAATCAAAAAGTTAAGTAATATTAAAGGTAGAACTTCTGCGAAACTTTTGACTTTTAAATCATTGTTGTCTGGTTAAAATGTTAACCGAAACGGCCAAAGCCAGCACTGTACTGAATTTCATTAAAGTTTACGGCATGACCCACTTACCACTGGGTATTCCACTTTTTTCTTGATAAAAAAGTGAAGCAAAAAATCAAGGCTTCGGAAAAATGGCTAAAAATTATCTTTCCCGGCTAAGAAAAACAAGTTCCAGGTGTAGATCAAAGCCAGTAGTGGTGCGACTTTTAAGCTAATTGCACTTCCTAACTGTGGCATATGGTGTTTTTCTTTTAGCGCCATCCAAGCCAATTTTCTTAACGCCATTTTTCCGAGGCCGACCTCCCTTTATATTTTACAGGACAATACTGCTTTTAAATGTGCCCCTTAGTCGGGGCATTCCAAATTTTCGCACAATTATTCTCCTCGTCACGCTCCGAACATTCGGAGGGAGAGGGGAAAAAGGGAGTGAGGCAAACCAATATGAAGCGAAAATTTGGAATACACCCCCTTAACCTGCGCCTGCAGAAGCTTATTTTTAATCGGTACTTTTGATCATGAACATCGCAACCCCTAACGATAAATTGCAAATGTTTGAGAACAGGCTGAATAAAGTTTTCAGGCATATTCGTAAACAGGCGGAGCGACAGCATATCCGTTGCTACCGGGTGTATGATCATGATCTTCCTGAGTTCCCTTTAAGCATTGATGTGTATGAGGATAAATTGTACATTGCCGAATACCTGCGTAGGCATGGCATGGAAGAGCAGGAGCATGAAAGATGGCTGAATGATACGCTGGAGGTGGTAGAAAAAATTTTGCAGATACCACAGGAGAATATTTATGTGAAGCAACGCCAGCGCAAGCAGGGGCGGCTGGGCCAGTATCAAAAAATAAATGAAGGGAAAGCATATTTTACTGTAACTGAAGCGGGATTAAAATTTCAGATCAATCTTTCTGATTATCTTGATACCGGGCTGTTCCTGGATCATCGGATTACCCGTGAAATGGTGAGGAATGAAGCAAAGGATAAAAGAGTGCTTAACTTATTTGCCTATACCGGTTCGTTCAGTGTACATGCGGCAGCAGGAGAAGCTTTGCTGGTTGAAACGGTAGATCTCTCCAAAACATACCTGCACTGGGCAGAAGAGAATTTCCGGTTGAATGATTTTTCAGGTCCCCGGTTTAGGTTTGTAAACGCGGATGTTAAACAATATTTGCAGGAAGTTAAACCTGGTAGTTTTGACCTGGTCATTATGGACCCGCCGACTTTTAGCAACAGTAAAAAAATGAAAGATGATTTCCTGGATATTCAGCGCGATCATGTTGAGCTGATCAACCGGGCACTGTATGCTATGCCGGAGGGTGGCATCCTGTATTTCAGCACCAATTTTACAAAATTTGTATTGAATGAAGCAGCCCTTGCATGTTCAATTGTAAGAGATATTACCCGGGCGACCACTCCTTTCGATTTTGCAGGCAAACTAAAAAGGTACTGCTGGAGAATGACCAAATAATTTTTTGCATAGGACATCAGTAATAGTCGGAAGCCAGTCTGCCGCAGATGCGCAGATTAAATCTGTGTATCTGCGGCATTTTCTACATGAGCATAAATATAATTAGCAAAGTGCTTACACATCATATACATCCCACAGTAAACAGGCTGTGCTGGCTGGCTGTGCTGAAATCCCGCCATACAAGATTGATTTCTGAAGTGGGGTCGGCTGCAATCATTCCGCAAAGGGGAAATAAAGCATTCACTGTATTGCGTGCTGTTTTTACCAATGAATGGCAGGCTGCTGTGATGGAATTCATATCATCTTCCGGCCATTGCTTTTTTTCAACTCCTTTTTTCCAGGCAGTGTCCATTGTTTCGTAGAACCGGAATCTTTCCGCTTCAAATATGGTTTTGCTTCTTCCAAGACATTCAAATACGTCGCATGCCTGTTCTGTAGTATAACCTTTTTGTTTTACTCTTCGGTGAAAAAGCAACTGACACAAATCGATGAAATGAGCGGTGATGCCCGAAAAATTAGAGGCAATGGTCAGTTCTGCAAACTGTGCAAACGGAAAAGAAAAAGCGGGATGAGGTAAGTAAGCAGAAGAAGGATTGATTGAGAATGCCCTGTTGGAAGGTATGTGTAACTTGTCTACAAGAAAAGAATGACTCGCAGTCGCTTTCATTCCTATACAGTTCCAGTCGTTGATAATTTTTACTTCCTCTCTTTTAAACAGAAAAGAAGATATTTTTCCGTTACCTGCTTCATCAATCAATGGAATGCCGTCTTTTACAATAGAACAGTTGGCTGTAAAATGAGTAGCGTGCGGGGCGCCCGTAGCATATTTCCATGAGCCGGAAACAATATACCCGTCATTTGTAATTTCAGCTTTACCCGTAACGGCGCCGCTTCCTGAAAGGCAAACCGACAGCGGGTCAGCAAAAACTTCCCTGCACAATTCCGGGTCTAAAAAGCCAGCAAACCAATTGGCTCCTGCGCATAGCGTAACAGTCCAGCCCAGGCTCCCGTCAGCTTTTGCAATGCTTTCCTCCAGTCTTACTGCATCAGGCAGGTTCATTTCCAGTCCGCCTAAAAGTGCAGGTATAAAAATGTTCAACCAATTGTTATCGTAAATAAACTGCAACTGCTCCGGTACAAGCTGTCCGGCTTTTTCAGAAGCAAACGAAAGGCTCCGGATCTTTCTTATTTGTTCTTCTGTAAGTAACAGGGAGGGGTTGGATATTGAACTCATATTCCGGCAAAATTAATTCCCCGTAATTACTCTTCGAAAAAATCTTACATTCATTATTAAAATAGGTTAAACAATGAAAAAGTATTTTCTGGCAGCGATCATTTTGATAACTGCCGTTGATGCGCTGAACGCGCAGAAAATATACCAGCAGATCCGTGAACGGGCAGGCGCCTTAGCACCGCAGTTAACCGAATGGAGAAGGTATTTGCATGAGCATCCTGAGCTATCGAACCGAGAAGTAAAAACGGCTGCTTATGTTGAAGCGCATTTGCGTAAGCTTGGGATGGAGGTTTCTGCCAATATTGCAAAAACAGGCGTGGTTGGAATTTTAAGAGGGGGCAAACCCGGTCCTGTAATTGCCCTTCGGGCAGATATGGATGCGCTTCCTGTGAAAGAGCGGGTAAATGTACCGTTCGCATCAAAGGCCGAAGCTGAATACCTGGGGCAAACAGTTCCGGTAATGCATGCCTGCGGGCACGACACTCATATGGCAATATTAATGGGGACGGCATCGGTGCTGAGCGCCATGAAAAAAGAGGTTCCGGGTACCGTTAAATTTATATTTCAGCCTGCCGAAGAAGGTCCGCCAGGTGATGAGGAAGGAGGAGCTCCCCTGATGATCAAAGAAGGTGTAATGGACAATCCAAAGGTAGAGGCGATTTTCGGGTTGCATATTAATGCGCAAACACCCGTAGGGGAGATCAAATACAAGCCGGGTGCCGAAATGGCGGCAAGTGATTGGTTTACCATTAAAGTACGGGGAAAGCAATCGCACGGTTCGCAGCCCTGGAGCGGAGTAGATCCGGTAGTGATTGCCGCCCAGATCATACAGGGGTTGCAAACCATTGTAAGCCGGCAGCAGGATCTTACAAAAGCGCCTGTAGTGATTACTGTGGGCAAGATACATGCAGGCGTGCGGAGCAATATTATTCCCGAAGAGCTTGTTATGGAGGGTACGATCAGAACGCTGAACAGCGATATGCATAAAGATGTGCATGAACGAATAAAGAAAACCGCCAGCCATATTGCTGAAGCGGGTGGGGCTACGGCAGAAGTGAGCATTGATACTAAAACAGAAGTAACATACAATGATCCCGCGCTTGTAAAGAAAATGCTCCCTTCGCTGGAAATGGCTGTAGGTAAGGATAAAGTGTATGAAACTGAGTGGACAACAGGAGCGGAAGATTTTTCTTTTTTTGGTAAAAAAGCGCCTGCTTTCTTTTTCTTTTTAGGCGGTATGCCGGCGGGGCAGGATCCCAAAAAAGCGGCTCCTCATCATACACCTGATTTTTTTATAGACGACAGTATGCTGGATACCGGCGTGAGGGCTTTTTGTAATATCGTTTTTGATTATGCCAAACCATGAAGTCGGGAAAGTCTTAGAGATCAGAGAAAAGCAGACGGTATAAAACAAAAAGCCGGGATCTTACCCGGCTTTTTGTTCGTAGAAATTTTTGATTATCCGAATATGCCGCCTTTTTTCAGTGTAACGGCTCCTTCGCCTATTTTAAAGCCGTTCTGGTAAACTTCAACTTTGTAAGTACCAGGTTTGTATTTATCGGTTTGTTTCAGATCAAAGCTCACCCCTTTGAGTTTGCCTTGTTCATAATCTATGGAAACTTTATTGGTAAACTCTTTATCGCCATCTTCTCTTGTTGTAACGGTTCCTGAACCCAATCCGTCCTCTTTCACTACAACTCCTTCAGGCGTGGTTACTATCACATACAGGTCTTTTGTGCCGGTTGTTGATAACCTGTTTTCAACATCAAAAGATATCCTGAATTTGTCTGCTTTTTTGGCTTTGCTGGTTTCTTTCTCTTTTCCGCTTTTTTTCTCATCAATAGCGGCAATGTGGAAATTACTTGCGTTTAAAGTAGATCCCACGTCCACTTTGCTGGTAAGGTCCTTGTTTTCGGTTACCTTCAGGTTGAGTGTATCTGTCAGTTGTGCTTTTTCGGTAGTCAACTGCTGGTTGTCTGCTGTCAGCTTAATATTTTCGCCGGTAAGCCGTTCAACTTCTTTGATGTATTCTTCGATTTTACCATTCAGAGAATTAATAAGCTTACGCGCTTCTGCAAGGTCGGCAGCGGTAGCATTTGATTTGCCGATAAGCGATTTAATCCTTGATCTCATGTCAGATACATCCTTGTCGCGTGTTTTAACAAGGCTGTCTAACTTGGTATTTTCAGAAGTCATCTTATCCAGACGGATTTCTGCAGCCTGGTAATCGGTAAGCAATTGGTTTCTTACTGAATCCAAAGATGCATACTGAACATCCTTTTGCTGGATAACTTCCTTGGTTTTACTTTTATCATAAATTATATAACCCCATGTACCTAATAACGCGGCTATTAATACACCGTATATGATACCGCGGTTATCTTTTCTTGGTGGTTGTGAAGGGCTGGTTGCCGAGGGATAATTAGAAGCGCTCATAAATGTTTATTTTTTTTGATTAAAGCAATGATTATATACTATGATACATCAGATAAACCTGACAAATTTATTGGTTATTGATATTGAAACTGTTCCATCAGTACCTGATTTTCAACACTTAGATGAAGAATGGAAGGTACTCTGGGAGGACAAGATTTCCAAAACCATGCCAGAAAATTTTTCCCTGGAAGAATCTTACCTCCAAAGGGCCGGTATTCTGGCAGAATTTGGTAAAATTATTTGTATTTCTACCGGCTTTTTTTATCATGATGCAACCGGAAAAACCTGTTTTAAGATAAAATCCTTTAGCGGGGATGATGAAACGGCTATTTTACACTCATTTGTTGATTTATTAAATAAATACCGCGACAAGCGGGGCATATTCTCGGTAACGGGGCACAATGTCAAAGAATTTGATGTTCCGTATATATGCCGGCGCATGCTTATTAATAATATACCGCTGCCCGATTATCTTCAATTGAGTGGTAAACGCCCCTGGGAAACCAATATTGTAGATACAATGGAGTTATGGAAATTCGGAGATTATAAAAATTATGTTTCTTTAAAATTGTTAGCGGCTGTTTTAGGCATCGCAACTCCCAAAGACGACATTGACGGCAGTATGGTGCGGGACGTCTATTACGGAGAGCAAAACCTCACACGGATCGTTACCTATTGCCAGAAAGACGTGGTTACGGTGGCCAATATCATTTTAAGATTTAAGAATTTACCGTACCTGGAAAAGGAGAATATTACGATTACAGAATAACAAATGTTCGCTGCCTGTAACTGTTACGAGCCATAAAATCTCAAATCTCAAATTTCAAATAGCTTTGCATCTTCAATATGAGTACAGAGAAAATCATTGCCGACTGGAAGCAAAAAAAGTTTAAGCCCGTTTACTGGCTGGAGGGGGAAGAAGCTTATTATATCGATCGGGTGGTTGAATATGCCGAACGTTCAGTATTATCGGAGGAAGAAGCCGGGTTTAACCTGACTGTTTTTTACGGAAAGGATGCCAGTTGGTCGGACGTAGTGAATGCCTGCAGGCGTTACCCTATGTTTTCCGATAAGCAGGTTGTAATATTGAAAGAAGCGCAGCAGATGCGCGACCTGGAAAAGCTGGAAAGCTATATAGAACATCCCCTCGACTCAACGATCTTCGTGGTAGCGCATAAGGAGAAAAAGATAGATGGCAGAAGCCGGATGGCCAGGCTTTTAAAAGATAAATCCGTTCTGGTATCCACAAAAAAAATGTATGACAACCAGTTGCCGGAATGGACAAATGAACTGGTTGCCGCGAAAGGCTATACAATCTCTCCCAAAGCATTGATGTTGCTGGTAGATCATATAGGCAATGATCTAAGCCGCATTAACAATGAAGTAGATAAGCTGCTGATGAATTTAGGTAATAGAAAAAATATTACGGAAGAGGACATAGAGCTGTATGTGGGGGTGAGCAAAGAGTACAATGTTTTCGAGTTGCAGAATGCTCTTTTACGGAAAGATATGTCCAAGGCGATGCGCATCATTCAATACTTTGAATCCAATCCCAAAGTAGCGCCTATACAACTGGTATTACCTTCGCTCTATAATTTTTTCAGCAAAGCGTATATCCTTTCTTCAGCGCAGACAAAAGATGAAAAAGCTGCCGCTTCATTAATAGGAGTAAATCCCTTTTTTGTAAAAGACTACCTTGTTGCGGTAAAAAATTATGGGTACGAGGGGGTTGAAAAAATATTGCTGCTTTTACATCAATACAACCTGAAAAGCATAGGCATCAATAGCCCGGGCACTGAAGACGCGTCTCTGATGAAGGAAATGATAATGAAAATGGCAATGTAATATGTTTTACACGACCATTTTCATTGAGTATGCCGGAACGGCTATTCGGGTATATCGATTTTACTTGCAGGATGTTCCTTTCCGTTGTGGCAGGTAATGCATGTTATGGCCGATGAAGCGCCGCTTTCGCTTTTGAAATATTTTTTATTGATCTTGGCCGTCATTTTCATCATAGAACGAGCTATATCCTTTTCAGGCTTTTCATCGCTTTGAAAGTCCAGCTTTTTCGGATCGGTTTTAGAAGGAACATGACAAAAATTGCATTTTACTCCCAGTGAAACGTTGAACCCCTTCATTATTTTTACCAGTTCCTCGTGATCAATGTTTTTGGGAAGTACTTTAAGATTGGGTTTTGGACCTTCGGCTGTAGTGGCGGCTACACCTGTCATCAGGATGGCAAACAATACCATCCCTACAAAAATTTTGTTTTTGTTTGTACGAAGCATAGAAGTGGAATTAAGATGTTAAAATATGGTATTCTTATATACATACCAATTTTTTTTCGAAATGCGCCCGTTGCTGATTGAAAAATCAAAGCATCTTGTAGGCAACTTTTATTTAGGTTTGCGATTGTAATGCTTATTTTAAAAATCTATGGCTAAGGAAAAAATATTGGTAATCGGGGCTTCGGGACAGATTGGCGTTGAATTAACGCTGGCATTAAGAAAAATATACGGAAATACACAGGTCGTGGCCTCTGACCTCAGGGAGGAAAATAATCTCCTGCATGGCACTGGGCCCTATGTTTCGCTGGATGTAATGAACAAAGAAATGCTGCATGTGCAGGTGATAAGGCAAAATATTACGCAGATATACCTGCTTGCCGCCATTCTTTCTGCAACAGGCGAAAAAAATCCGGGGCTGGCCTGGCATCTTAACACACAAAGCTTATTAAATGTGCTGGACATTGCCAGGGAGGAGCATCTTCATAAAGTATATTGGCCCAGCAGTATAGCGGTGTTCGGACCTACATCGCCTCGTATCAACTGTCCCCAGCAAACCATTATTGAACCTACCACTGTATACGGCATAAGCAAATATGCCGGTGAGTTCTGGTGCAAGTATTATCATCAGCGGTATGGAGTAGATGTAAGGAGCATCAGGTACCCCGGTTTGATCAGCTACAAATCATCTCCCGGCGGGGGAACGACGGACTACGCGGTTGAGATTTTTCATGAAGCGCTGGAAGAAAAAAAATATACCAGTTTTCTTGCAAAAGATACTTACCTGCCTATGATGTATATGCCGGATGCCATCAGGGCAACCATCGAATTAATGGAAGCCGATGCAAAGAAGATATCTGTACGGACTTCATATAATATTGCAGGCATTAGCTTTTCCCCTGAAGAAATTGCCACGGAAATAAAGAAGCATATTCCTGGTTTTGCGATTGACTATCAACCCGATTACAGGCAGCAGATAGCAGATAGCTGGCCGCAAAGCATTGACGACAGCGTGGCGAGACAGGATTGGGGTTGGAAACATGAGTATGATATTGGCAGGATGACTGAGGATATGTTAAACAATCTGCGGTCTTGAGGGCGCATTTATCTTCAATGAAAAAAGCTTAATTTTTTACGCTATGCAAATTCATCTGTTGGTAAGACACCATAGCCGTATTCTAGGATATAGAAACGACCGAGGCAATCCTATTGAACGATAACGGCTTAAGTATTTGGGATTGCTTCTCCGCCGCGGTGGACTACCCTTCACGTAAAGTGATCAGGAAGTACCGGAAAATATTTCATCTCAATGTGAGCACTACCAAGTCTTTGCCAAGCCTAAAATAACTATTCAAACCTGCCTGCCACAGGCGCGGTTAAAACCCGCCCGGCATAAGTTGACGGTCATAGTGAGACACCGCCTGCGAAAAATTGAACTTTATCACCGAAAGTAAATACGCTGGTTCTGAGGTATTCAACTTTACCTGCTATTTTTGCATCCATCATGAAAGAAATAGTATTGATTGTAATTGCATCAGTTTTCTGCGGTATTGTGAATGCCCAGCAAATGCCATCTTTAACAAACGGCATCTGGAGGGGCGTTTTAAAAAGAACAGACGGCAAAGAGATCGTTTTTAATTTCGAGGTAAAAGATTCACTGCAAAAGAAAACAATATTTATAATTAATGCATCTGAAAGACTTGCGGCAGATGATATTGTTATTAAAAATGACTCTGCATTGATAACATTGCCTTTTTTTGATTCTGAATTTCGCGTGGCAGTTCAACATGACCGGCTCATGGGAAACTGGATCAAACATCTTGCCGATCGGGATGTAGTAATTCCTTTTGAAGCGGTATATAATCAAACTTATCGCTTTAACGCAGCAAATGAAAGTGCCAATATCAATATCAGCGGACGGTGGAAATCAATATTTACCGATACCATTTCTAAAAAAATGAATGAGAAAGTGGGGGTGTTTGAGCAAAAGGGAAACAGGCTGACGGGCTCATTTCTTACACCTTATGGAGACTATCGCTACCTGGAAGGCGTGGTGGACGGCGATTCTTTAAAGCTTTCAGGCTTTGATGGCGGGTATGCTTTATTGTTTACGGCAAAAATAAGCAGCGATAAAACAATTACAGGTGGGAGGTTTTATTCCGGCGCAGGACCAGCCCCACAGGTATGGGTAGCCGAAAAAAGCCCTGATGCGGCTTTGTCGGAAAGCGGTTCCCTTTTGAAGCAGGACATGTCACCAAAGGTGAGCTTTACGTTTAAAGATATGAACGGAAAACCTGTATCATTTTCTGATAAAAAGTTTAAAAACAAGGTCGTCATTTTGCAGATAACGGGCACATGGTGCCCTAATTGTATAGATGAAACAAGGTTCCTGAATGAGCTGTATGCAAAGTACAAACAGCAGGGATTGGAAATTATATCACTCGCTTATGAAAGAACAGAAGATTTTACCCGTTCGCAGGCAGCGGTAAAGAATTTTATGAAAAGGTTGAATGTACAATACGAGGTACTGATCACGCCTGTTGCTGCCGGCGACCCGCAAAGGGCCGAAAAGACCTTGCCCCAGCTTGAAAGGATAACGGCATTCCCTACTTCTGTTTTTGTAAACCGGAAGGGAGAGATTGAAAAGATTCATGCAGGATTCAGCGGGCCGGGAACCGGTGAGGAAGAATACAATAAGCAGAGAGAAGAGTATATACATATTGTAGAATTGCTGTTAAATAAATAGGGAAGAAGATTATTGCTTGAGGTTATATTCAGCGGTATCGCGAAGCAGGGAGCAACTCATTTTAAACTTCCTCTCTTACGTTCACCTGCTTAAGAAATAAATTATTATACACGCGGCTATTGCAATAATAAAAGCCAATACCGGGTAGTACTGCTCCCAAAGTTTCTTGTAGATGAGTTGTTTTATTTTTTGTTGAATAACGGCTGATATGTCCTGCTGGTCCCCTGCCAGCTTATTCAAAGTGTCTTGTATGGATGAAAGGCTTTTTGCGGGAAGTACAACGCATATTTCAAGTATACACATGATAATGCTTTTGTTGATCGCTTTATCGTTGTGGAACAATAAAAGCGCAATGGCATCACCTGACAATACTTTATTCAGTTCCGATTGTATATAGGACTGATTTATCCTGAAGATATCCATATCGCGAACTTCCTGCTGCAATTTTTTACATTTCAGCAAAACGCTTTCCGGGCCGGTTTCTTCCGCAACAGACAAATTCACTTTAGGATAATGATCCCGCCAGGTTCTGTTGTAAATAATCCTCCTGGCTGAATCGCTTAAAGTTTCGTATGCTTCCTGGATCTCCCTGAAACGTATGGCTGCGAACTCGCTTTCCGCATTCCTGTCAGGATGATACAGCAGTGCAAGTTTCCTGAACTTTTTTTTGATATCGTCTGCTGAAGCATCAGGAGCCACTCCAAGAACAGCATAATAGTTTTTGAACGACATATCCGCCGGCGAATTTCCAAAAATGTGCCGATATAGCGGGAATTTTCACACAAGCACCTTTTGTTTATGAAAATTTACAGTTGTTTACAATTACTAAACATTTAATTTTATGGTATGAATGATATTTTTCATCGCACAGAAGGCGATATCAATCTCTCTGATTCCAGGAAAGAATGGTACAGGATAATAAACCATCCCGATACTCAATATTATCTTGACGAGGATGCCAGGTATTTTCTGCATCAATCCATGTCTACTCCCTGCCTGGATGTTTTGCAATCATGCGAAGGGATTTATATAACTGATCTTACTGGCAAACGTTACATGGATTTTCATGGCAATAATGTACATCAGGTAGGATATAGAAATGAATATGTATTACAGAAAGTAAAAGCACAGTTGGATGTGCTGCCATTCAGCCCCCGGCGTTATACCAATATACCCGCCATTGAGCTGGCAAAAAAATTAACGGGCTTGTTTCCGGGAGATTTGAACCGGGTATTGTTTGCTCCCGGGGGCACTTCGGCTGTAGGGATGGCATTAAAGCTGGCGAGAATGGTTACCGGTAAATACAAAGTAGTATCGCTGTGGGATTCGTTTCACGGTGCTTCTATAGACGCTATAGCAGCAGGAGGAGAACAGGTGTTCCGGAAAGGAATGGGACCTTTGCTGCCCGGAATAGAACGTATTCCGCCGCCGACAACCTACAGGGGAATTTTTGGAGATGATGGCAACGATATCAAATATGCCGAATACCTTGAATATGTGATAGAAAAAGAAGGAGATATCGGGGCATTTATCATAGAAACCATCCGGAATACGGATGTGCAGATACCTTCTAAAACCTATTGGAAAAAAGTCAGGGAAATATGTACCCGGCATGGCGTATTGCTGATACTGGATGAAATACCGATTGCTTTTGGCAGAACGGGTAAGATGTTCGCTTTTGAGCATTATGATATTGAGCCGGATATTGTGTGCCTGGGGAAAGGGCTGGGGGCAGGCATTATGCCGCTGGCGGCTATGGTTACCCGTGATGCGTACAATGTTGCCACAGAAGTATCGCTGGGGCATTATACCCATGAAAAAAGCCCCCTGGGGGCTGTTGCAGCGCTGGGTATGCTGGAATATATAGAAAAGGAAAACCTGCTTGCAAAAGTGAAGGAAGATGAAGCCTTTATGCAACAGGAGCTGAACGCATTAAAAAGTAAATATGAGCTGGTAGGTGATGTACGGGGCATAGGCTTATTATGGGGTATAGAGCTGGTTAAGGACCGGCAAAGCAAAGAAAAAGCAATTGATGCGTGTGAAATGATATTGTACGAATGCCTGAAAAACGGGCTTAGTTTCAAGATATCGCAGGGAAATGTTTTACAGCTTTCACCGCCGCTTATCATTACAAGGGCTCAATTGAAAGAGGCGCTGGCAATCGTGGAAGCAGCTATTGCAAAAGCGTCGAAATCATAAAACAAAAAAAGACGTTGATACGTTCCCGTTATAACGGTGTATCAACGTCCTGCTGTATATTTACCAGGTAAAGAAGGTTATTTGCCCAGCATATAGCCGACAGAAATACCTATCTGCCTTGTGCGCATTTTACCCAATTCACCTTCGATATTCGATAAATTGCTGAGGCCCTGGGTATAGTTTGTGCTGATCAACAGGTTGTTTTTAAATTGGTAACCCATTGTTACATTGGCACCCACCTCGAAGCGTTTTAAAATGGTTTTTTCTTCATCGCCCTCGCCAACAGGTTGTTTTTTGTATAAGTCCTGGTCATTTTCGCCAGTTGCTATTTTGGCAGATAAGCCGTAAGAAAGATTGGGGCCCAATCCCAGGAAAAATCCTCCTGTTTTATACAAAAAATTTACCGGCACGTCAAGTGCATATAACTTGAATGATACTTCGGAATTTAGTAAAGCGCTTTTTGAATTAAAGAGAAGCGCAGGCTGAACAGAAATATTTTTTGTTAAAGAAATGTCTGCGAGCCCTCCAACATGGAAACCTGCTCCTGAGGAAAGATATCTGTTCCATTCGCCATCTCCTTCCTGCTTCATGCTGATGGTGTTTTGCTGGGCGCCTGCCTTAATACCGAAACTTGCCTTCTGGGCTTTAACTGTAGCGCAGCTGATAGCCAGCGCCGTCATCAATACAAACGTTTTTTTCATTTGATTTGGGTTTTAATAAGACATTACCGGGTTTAGATTGTTATCCGGCAACCGGCACATAAACGGCCTAACAGGGCATCCATTGCGTATTATGTTATCAATCAATGGGGATTTATCATTTTTCAAAATCTTTTTACTCATGCAGCGTTCTTATATTAGCATAAAGTTTTTGTTATTTCGTCATATTAAATTAATTGTTTAACACCCGCATGCAGGGTATCAAAGCCGCTATATATAAGCTGTTCCTTATCTGGGGATTGAGCTGCCTGCTGGTGTCGGCAAACGCCCAGTATTTTCTTCCACCTTCAGATACCTACCGGCCCGACCGTCTTAAAAAAGTAGTGATCACTGAGGTGGCGATCAGTACGGCAGTGAGCGTGGGATTGTATTATTTGTGGTATAAGAAATTTCCGAGGAGTAAATTCCATTTTTTTAACGACAACCGGGAGTGGCTGCAAATGGATAAAATAGGGCATGCTACTACGGCATATAACATTGGCGTTCTACAATACGATATGATGCGATGGTGCGGTGTAAAAAAGAACGATGCGATCGTTATCGGATCGGCTACCGCGTTAGGGGGGCTTACTATAATTGAGTTGCTGGATGGTTTTTCGACGCATTGGGGGTTTTCAAAAGGCGATATGCTTGCCAATCTGGTAGGCACGGCCATATTCGCATCGCAGCAGCGCTGGTGGGATCAGCAACGCATATCCATGAAATTTTCTGCTCATCTTTCACCCTATGCGCAGTACCATGGCGGGGAATTAGGTAAAAGTTTTGCATCGCGTATATTAAAGGATTACAACGGGCAAAGCTATTGGCTGTCATTCAATATAAAGTCTTTCCTGCCTGCATCCTCCGGCTTCCCTGCATGGCCCGCTATATCGTTGGGATATGGCGCAGACGGTATGATCGGAGGGCATGAAAACCCTCCCGCCGTTAAAGGCGTGTCCGTTCCGTCATTTGAACGTACGCGCAGGTTTATGATATCCCCCGATGCAGATCTGTTCAGGGTTCGATCGGCCGCGCCGGTTGATGCCGCTACCTATATGCTGAAGTCATTCAAGTTCCCCGCACCCACTTTTGAAATCAATTCAAAAGGGAAAGCAAAGCTATATGGTATCTATCATTGACGGGTAAACGAAGCAATCAGCTCTTCTATCTTGCTTCCTGCATTATAAAAGCCGGCAATCTTGCGGATTACGTTCTCAACCAGTGCATCAGGGCACGACGCTCCGCTGGTGATAAGTATTTTGACCGGTTCTTCCAACGGAAGAAAATCATGGGTAAGTATTTCTTCTTTTGTATGGAAATTATAATGCAGGATCTCCTTTTCTGAAAGGATCTTATTTTCACCGCTTATGAAATAAGTAGGGAGCTTTTCTTCGCATAATTCCACAAGATGAGACGTGTTGGAGCTGTTGTATCCCCCGATTACAATTGCCAGTTGCGCACTGGTAGCAAGCATACCCAGTACGGCAGACTGGTTGTCGTTGGTGGCGTAACATAAAGTATCACGGGTGTCGGCAAAGCGTTCTTCGATATTGGTTTCATTTAAACCGTAATGTGCCATCATTACCTTTTTAAGATAATCTGCAATAGCCTGCGTATCGCTCGACAGCATGGTAGTTTGGTTCACCACGCCTATGCGCTGAAGATGCAGTGCCAGATCAAAGCCGTCTGAAAATCTTCCTTTAAATTCTTCCTTAAACCGGTTGGGATCTTTTTCCCCCGTAATATACCTGCCAAGCTCAATGGTTTCCTGCATGTCGTTCACTATCACTGCAGGAGCCGAGTAAGCGCTGTGCGAAAAAGTAGCCCTTGTTTCTTCATGCCGGGGCTTGCCGTGTATAACAATGCTATATCCTTTCAGGGCAATCTGTTCCGAACGGTTCCACACTTTTTCAACAAACGGGCAGGTGGTGTTATACTGTTTGGTTTCCAGCCCCAGTCCATGTAATTTCTCCTCAATAGCCAGCGTAGTTCCAAATGCGGGAGTGATCACAATGTCTTCGGGAGTCAGTTCTTCAAATGGCATTAATTGTTTTCCATAAGTATCCTGTAAAAAATGAACTCCTCTTTCCTGCAGGTCTTCGTTTACGTGCGGGTTGTGGATCATTTCGCTTAGCAAAAAAATGCGTTTGCCCGGGTTTTCGTCTACTGTGCGGAAGGCAATTTCAATGGCGTTCTCTACCCCGTAGCAAAATCCGAAATGACGGGCCAGGTAAATATGCACAGCCCCCAGGTTGAGCAATGTGGGTGTAAAGTCTTTTTTCATCTTATCCAGTTGCTTACGGTGCTGTTTGATAGCGGAAATAAGCGGACTCCGATAAATAATAGGGACATTAAATTGTTTCATAACTGCTGTGCAACCGCAAAGGTACAAATACTGCAATAAAGTTCAGATTAGCCCGGGCAATCACTCCTGCAAAAGATGGGTTTTTAGCCGCAGATTCGCAGATTAGATTTACAGATCTGCGGTAATTTCTATATGAGGTATATGTAATTATACATTATCTTACCGGCCGAATTGCCGGTATCTGATTTTTTTGCAGGCGGGTGGTGACCCGTCCGACCGATCATCCGGGCGGGCACCCGTTTGGAGAACGCACTACCGGTCGGTGTGACACCATAGCCGTCAACTTAGGAAATCTGGTGCTTAAATACCCCGAATGGGGTTTAATTTGAATAGCCATCGGTGTAACCGGTGGTATATTTGCGACAATTTTACATTGAACCCCGTAGGGGTTCAACAAAACTTCGGCATTGCTGTCCCCCAACTTTGTTGGGGGCTATTCAAATTCAAGCCCTTCGGGCTTAAGTTGACGGCTATGGTGTCACACCGACCGGAAAGTTGTGAGTGAGCAAGAAATTGAACTTTTTCAATGCGTCCATCGCCGGTATCTGAATCAATATATAACCACAACGAGCTATTTTATTATGCAGCATGTGCAGGTAACCACTCAATCCCAAAGAGTAGACTGGAGACTTCATACCAACCTTTACGAAGTAAATCTTCGTCAATATACGGAACAGGGAAATTTTGAAGCATTTACAGAGGCTTTGCCCCGACTGAAGGAAATGGGAGTGCATACTTTGTGGTTTATGCCCCTTACCCCCATAGCCCGGCAAAGAATGAAGGGAACCTTGGGGAGTTATTACGCCTGTTCGGATTATACTTCTGTCAATCCTGAATTTGGCACATTGAACGATTTTAAAAAGCTGGTCAATGTTGCACATGAGTTGGGTTTTAAAGTAATTATCGACTGGGTTGCCAATCATACGGGCTGGGATCATGTGTGGACGGACTCCAATCCGGAGTTTTACAAGCGGGACGCTTCAGGCGTTTTTAAAGCAGCATCGGGCATGGATGATATTATTGAACTGGATTATGAAAATCCATCCCTGGTCAGGGCAATGATCGACGCTATGCAGTTTTGGGTAAAAGCGTGTGATATAGACGGATTCAGGTGCGATCTGGCTTCATGGGTACCGCTTCATTTCTGGAAAAAAGCCCGTCCTGAATTAGATGCGGTAAAGCCGCTTTTCTGGTTGGGAGAAATGGATGCCATCGAAAGCAAAGAATACCTGGATGTTTTTGATGTGGCCTATGCCTGGCAATGGATGCATACCACCGAAACATTTTATAAGAAAGACAGGAGGGTAGCATTGCTCACTGACCTGCTCAACCAGTATAATAGCATTTGTGTTGATGGGAAAGCCGCCTTGTTTTTTACTTCCAATCATGATGAAAACAGTTGGAACGGGACCGAGTTTGAAAAATATGGCGATATGGCAAATGCACTGGCTGTACTTGGTTTTACATGGAAAGGGATGCCCCTGTTGTATAGCGGGCAGGAGTTGCCTAATTTAAAGCGACTCAAATTTTTTGATAAAGATGTGATTGAATGGAAGGGCGGTTTTGCCATGCAGGCGTTTTATAGCAAATTATTACAGTTGCATACAGCTAACCCTGCGCTCTCTGTTACGGCGCCTGTAAAAATATTAAACATCCCGTCCGACGGGCATATACTGGCGTATTATCGTTCTTCCGGTAACGACCTGGTGCTGGTCATCCTTAATCTTTCGCCTTACCCGGCAAGGTTCAGGATCCAATCGCTGGATGTGAATGAGCCCTGCAAAGAACTTTTCAGCGGGGAAGTAAAACAATGTTCGGGCGATAGCTGGTTTGAACTGCCCCAGTGGGGGTATAAAATATATGTAAAATAAAAGCCGGGCATTTATTTGTACCCGGCCTTATAATCATGTACTATATTTTATTACTGGGGATCCCTGCTGATGCTGTAAGTATACAGTCCTTCAAATCCCGGGTAAAAACCATCCAGTTTAATATTAGATCCTGCTTTCTGGATCTGGCTGGCAAGTTCTTCAACATTGGCTACCGGTTTGTCATTGACGCGAAGTATAACAAATCCGTCCTTCATCCTTGTCTGCCCGTCAATTAATCCGTTCTGATTGATCTTTTTCACTATTACACCGCCCGTTTGACCATATTCAGAGGCTTTCTTTTTGTCGAGCGCGACGAAATCGGCCCCAAATTCATCGAGTACGGAAGTTTTTACTACATCGTAAGTGCCTGATTTATTTTTTAAGGTAACATCCACGGTACGTTCCTTACCTTCCCTTTGGTATGTTACGGAGATCTTGTCGCCTGGTTTCAGCCTGGCGATCTGTTCTACCATTTCATTGCCCGATGTAACGGGTACGCCGCTTACTTTAGTGATATAATCGCCGGCTTTAATGCCTGCGGACACAGCGGCTCCGTCTTTGGCAACATCTGTTACATATACGCCCATACCGGTTTTATATCCCACTTTTTCTTTTTGTGAATCAGGGGCTTCATCGGGCAGGTAGCTGATGCCCAGGTAAGCGCGCTGCACTGTACCGAACTGTATCAGATCGTTCACAATTTTTTTAGCAATGTTCACCGGAATGGCATACGAATAACCTGCATAAGATCCGGTGGGTGAGGCTATCGCGGAGTTGATGCCGATCAGCTCCCCGTTGGTATTTACCAGTGCCCCGCCGCTGTTACCCTGGTTTACTGCCGCATCGGTTTGCAGGAAGGCCTCGATAGGCGTTTGGCTCCTGCGGGCATTTAAACCCAGGTTTCTTCCTTTGGCGCTGATAATACCGGCGGTAACAGTAGTTTCAAGGTTCAGGGGGTAGCCTATGGCAAGCACCCATTGACCTATCTGCACATTGTCTGAGTTACCATATAAAAGGAACGGAAGACTCTTGGCATCTATCTTCAGCACCGCGAGATCGCTGCTGGGATCGGCTCCGATCACCTTGGCAGTAAAGCTTCTTTTGTCGCTTAACCCTACTTTTATTTCGCTGGCGCCATCTATTACGTGGTTATTGGTAATAATATATCCGTCCTGGCTTACAATTACGCCTGAGCCGGAAGCTCTTTGGGGAATACTGCGCATCTGGGGGGCATCGCCGAAGAAATCATCGAAAAAATCGTCGGGAACCAGGCCCCGGAACGGATTGCTCCTGCGGGGGAGGTTGTTGCTTGCCTGTTCTTTGCCAATAACCGTTGTGATATGCACAACCGCCGGAACGGCTGTTTTGGCCGGCTGTTCAAAATCCACAGGCCCGGGTATATTATTCCCATCAAATAAACCCGCATAATTGGCAGGTATTTTTATGCCTTCCTGAACGGCTGCCGGTTTTGTAACATAGGAGTTATAAGCATACATTACTCCAAACGCGGTAATGGCGCTTATGATTACAGTGAATAGAACTTGTTTGATTTTCATCGTTTATGAGCATTTAATTTCCTGGTCAAATGTAAACATACTTCTCTATTCTTCATCAAATGCCATGCCTTTCAGGGCTGAGCGGAAAGGGAGCATGATCGGGGTGACATTTAGTCTTATCCATCCTTCAGCAAATGACTTGGAAGAGCCTGTGTTCGTTTTATTTAATGGCGAGAGTGAAATTACGAAGGAATACGTAATTAAAATGTTAATGATTATGGGGTGAAAATAAAGAAAACAGAGAGGGATGAGGCATCAACGGAATCTTTAATTGTTCCCGAGGTTTTTTAGAAAAGCCATCGTGTCTATGCCATCTGCATAATCATACAGGGTGGGCGCCTGTGCCTGTCCCAAAGGGAGCTTTTCAATACCGGTTATGCACTGTATTTCATCAGGATTAAGATGGGCATATATATCGCCGGGGTTAACATAAAACTCGTAGTTCAACTGGCTGATGGGGGAGAACGGGGATTGATTTTCGGACAGCAGTATGGAACCATTGGTCATATAAAACTTTTGATTCACGATATGCATAGCCAGGTTAAAATCATAATTGTGCTTGTATTTATGATTTTCGATCAGGTAATCATACCTGCGAAAAGCATCTAATAGGGACACGAAATCGTATTGCTGCGGCACGTATATTTTTGTCACATTCCTGCACCCCATCCCAAAATACATGTACACATCATCCGAAAGCTTTTCTAATTCAGCGGTTGTTTCATTTCCCCTGACAATGGCAACCGATGTCCGGTTTTTTCGTATGATGTGCGGATACTTCCCAAAGTAATAATCAAAATACCGGGCAGTGTTGTTCGACCCTGTTGCAATGTAAGCGTCGCAACCTTTTAGCCTCTCTTCGAATTTTACGCATTCCGATACTTTTTCATTCCATTCCGTCATCCTGTCCACGAGGTGCTTCAGCAGTATATTGTCTTTTGAAGAACATTTGATTGTTTGCGTATGCCCGTTTATAAAAACGCACAAAAAGTCAAAGAACCCTACCAGGGGAATATTGCCGGCCATCACCACGCCTACATTGTATACTTTTGAGGGCAGAGGAGGTATGGCATAGTATTGCGCCCACTCTTCCAGTTTTGCTTCATCAAGGTAGTTGCAGGCAATCTGGCGGACTGCGTGAGCAATAAATTCAGGAATAAACCATGCATTATTTTCAGCCGCTCTTTGCTGAATATTCTTCCAATGGATGTCGTCGCTTAGTATATAATCTTTAAGGCGGGCCGCTATTTCTATCCGCTCCTGTAAATTCAGCATTGATTATTAATTCGGATGTAACTATCTTTGATGTGCAAATCTAAATGCAAAAAATGATCTGTAAAATTGTAAATTAGTATGGCTATAAAAATAACAGACGAATGCATAAATTGCGGAGCCTGTGAGCCGGAATGTCCAAACAATGCCATTTACGAGGGAGGAGTAGAGTGGTCAATTTCAGACGGTACCACTATAAAAGGTTCTTATGTACTGATGGATGGAACTGTGGTGGATGCGGACGAGCGGCTGGTGCCAATAAGCGTGGACACTTATTATATAGCACCCAATAAGTGCACAGAATGCCAGGGTTTTCATGAGGAGCCGCAATGTGCGGCAGTATGTCCGGTAGATTGTTGCGTGCCGGACGAAATGTACCAGGAAACAGTAGAAGAACTGATGGAAAAGAAAAGTAAGTTGCACGTTTGAAGCCGGAAATTGTAAATTCTTGAATAATGATGCTTCGGCATCATAGTACAAGCGGGTGATATTTCCCGTTTTGAGGGTGAAGGAAAGTAATGATACCTTCACCCTTGTTTTTACTACCTGTTCAACTGGCATGTATGGCACGCTACCTGTTTTGTGTTGTTTTAATTTTAACGCTGTATGGCTGTATGCTTGAGTTTCGTGAAGAAAAGGAAAGGGTGAACGCCTTAAATGCCATATTGCAGGCAGACGTTGATTTTTCCAACCGGTCTAAAGAAGTGGGCATGCGTAAGGCCTTTTTGGAGTTTATAAATGATGAAGGGATACTGCTGCGCCCGGGGAGGATGCCTATTGTTGGGGCAGATGCCGTGGATTTTATAACGTCGGTCAACGATTCAACGTTTGAGCTTACCTGGAAACCTGAAGGTGGAAATGTCTCCCGTTCTTATGATATGGGGTATACTTATGGAATATACGAGATGCAGGTAGAAGATTCCACACACAAAGGGACGTATGTAACAATATGGGAAAAGCAAAGCAATGGCGACTGGAAGTTTGTGCTCGACAGCGGAAATGAGGGAATCGGTGCATCAGGCGGTTCCCTTCCAGGGCAATAAAAAACGGCAACAGATAAAACAGGTAGCTGAAAGCCTGAAATTTAGCTTTTTGCGTATCATATTTGAATTCAAATATCGTTTCTTTGCAGGCAAATATTACAAAATTCATGAAACCTAATATTGCGTTTGTTACCGGTGGTTATTCAGGAGAATCAGTGATTTCATATAAAAGCGCGGTTACCATCGAAGACAATATTGATAAAGATAAATACAATGTTTATACGATCGATATCAGAACAGACGGATGGTTTTACCGTGCCGGCGATACGGTTGTGCCTGTTGACCGCAATGACTTTACAATTACACTGAATGGTACACGCATTAAGTTTGACGGGGTTTTGATCGGCATTCATGGCACGCCGGGCGAAGACGGAAAGCTCCAGGGTTATTTTGATATGCTGGGCTTGCCTTACAGTTCCTGCGACGCTGCAACCTCCGCCCTGACGTTCAATAAACGATATACCGTATCTGTAGCTGCATTCAGCGGTATACCGGTGGCCAAATCTGTGCTGTTGATTAAAAACCAGTTTGAGAGTGCAGATGAAATTGTGAATGGATTGAAGTTTCCTGTATTTGTAAAACCCAATAATGGAGGCTCCAGCATCGGGATGTCCAAGGTAGACCACCCCTCGGAGGAGTTGGGGAACGCGATTGCCAAAGCATTTAAGGAAGATGACCAGGTACTCGTTGAGGAATTTATTAAAGGGAGGGAGTTTACAATAGGCGTTTTTAAAAAAGAAGGAAAGATCATCACGCTTCCCATTACCGAAGTGATAAGTAAAAATGATTTTTTTGATTATGAAGCGAAGTATACCGCAGGACGGTCTGCAGAAATTACCCCGGCCCAGGTAGAAGAAACAATAGCCGGACAAATACGGACTACTGCCACCCGGGTATATAAAATTTTTAATTGCAGCGGGATAGTAAGGATGGATTTTATTTTCAATGAAGAGAGCAAGACGCCTTACCTGCTCGAGATCAATACGGTGCCGGGACAGAGCGAGGCAAGCATTGTGCCGCAACAGGTAAAAGCCATGGGGTGGACCCTGAAAGCCTTTTATTCTGCATTAATTGAGGAGGCGCTTTCCAGGAAAGCAAAGAGCAAGGATATTTGAAATTCAGATTTTGCATAATATATGTTCAAATTCATAAAGAAGCGTCCTTTTTGGGTTAGTTTAGTATTAATAATTGGGATCATTTTCCTGATCATTGTTCTTTTTTTGCAATCATTGCGTTTTTTTACGCATCATGGTTCTTATCTAAAAGTTCCGGATGTATATAATAAAGACATCAAGGATGCCACTGCTTTGCTGAACGGGCAGGGGTTTGATGTACAGGTGCTGGATTCAGTATATTATGACACACTGGCTCCCCGGTCTGTTGTAAAACAGTTTCCCGAGCCTGATGCCACTGTGAAAGTAAACAGGGTGGTGTATCTTACTATAAACCGCGCTGTTCCTCCTATCATCGAAATGCCCAACCTGGTGGGCATGAGCTTCAGAAATGCAGAGCTTGAAATAAGAACAAGAGGCCTTAAACTGGGCGATACCTCGTATAAACCGGATATAGCAAAAAACGCAGTGTTAGACCAGTTGATAAAGAATCAAACTGTTAAGCCGGGAACAAAAATCACGATGGGCACAACCATTTCACTGGTTTTAGGTGCAGGTGTGAGCAGTGAAGATATGCCGGTACCTGATTTGTTTGGGATGAATTTTGAAGAAGCCGCTGCTTTACTGGAAGCAAATGGTATTGTGTTAAGCAGTGTGGTGCCCGACGGGAATATAACAGATACCGGAGGGGCGTTTGTTTTTTGGCAACAACCAGACAGGGTGAACCCCGACGGCAGCATCAACAGGATCCGCAAAGGGCAAATGATGGATGTACGTATTACAGCGGTTAAGCCTGTCAGGAAAATAGCAGACAGTACTGCAAAAGCCGCTACCGGCGCTAACGAATACTGATCCTGATTTCATCATTTTTAAACCATATAAAATGCAACTTATAACCATTGAAGAGCTGAAGCAAAGGCTGGATGCAGGGGAAGAGCTGAATTTGATCGATGTGCGTGAGCCGCATGAAAATGCAGAATTCAATATTGGAGGAGTGCTTTTACCATTGAGCGAGATAAGGACGATGGGCATTGATCCAATCGAGTCCTTAAAAGACAAAGAAGTCATATGCTATTGCAGAAGCGGCAATCGCAGCGCTCAGGCATGCCAGTTACTGGAGGCATTTGGCTTTTCTAATGCTAAAAATCTAGTTGGAGGAATACTGGCCTGGAGAGAGGCTTTTAAATAAAGTGAAGCCGATAAATGAACCGAAATTGAAATTTTGAATAATTGAAGGGTAACAAAGCCATTCGTTACCTGATTAGTCAGTGGACAGTGCATGCTGTGGATGTGCAAAGATTTCAATTTGTATTTTGTTTTTTTAACTATATATTTATTTGAAAATAATTTGTTTATAATATATTGCTCTAAATTGCATCGCCAGTATATTATTAAGGAAAGATAAAATGTCGAGAAAACTATTGCAATTGAATTTTTTTTAGCATCTTTGCAACGAATTATTTTCTTTTGCTCTCTACAAATTATCCCCAATTTCCTATTCTCAGGATTTAATCCGGAGTATAACAAGATCGATTCTTCCAGTATTCACATGTCTTACCACATTTAGGTTTTCAACAGGTGTAATCTGTATGTGTATGAAATCTTCAAAGTTTTAAATTAAACTCCAAGTCCTCATATAAAAACCTAAAGATTATTGTAATTGTAGGCCATTTGAAAAATAATACTGTACTGAAGTATGAAAATTTTTTACAACAGACCTTTTATCGTTCCCCGCTGGATCATTTTAATTATTGACACTGCCATTGTTACAGCATCATTTGCCCTTTCGTATTTCATTTTAATGGAATTTCGCTTCCCTGTTTTAGTGAGAGGGCACTTTTTTATACATGCAGGATTGTTCAGTTTGTTGGCGCTGAGCGTTTTTTATTTAATGCGTATACATACCGGTTTGATCCGCTATTCGAATACCAAAGACATGTTCAGGATATTTTCGGCTGTGCTTGCCGTAAGTCTTTTGTATCCTTTCCTGGCGGAATTAATAGGCAGCAGGGTTTTTAAGATCCCTGCTATTGATATGCCCACTTTGCTTGTATTGAACTTTTTTATATCTTCTTCTTTACTCATCATGTTGCGTACTTCTATTAAAGAGGTATATATTCTTGCAAAAGGATACGCCATGTCTGATGTAAAGCGGGTGTTGATATATGGTTCAGATAAGCAGGCCATACTTTTAAAACAGGCTATCGAGGCGGCGGGAAATGGTAAAGTAATGGTTAGCGGTTTTGTACAGTCAGGAGGTAAAAAGATCAACAGTACTATTGAGCAGAAACGTGTATTTCATTTTCGTGAAATTGCAGACCTGCATAAAAAATTAAAAATTGATAAGCTGATCCTGCCGGCTGAAAAACCCGGCAAGTCTGAATTCAGGGATGTAATTGATTTTTGCCTTAACCTCGGCATCAAAATACAAACAGTTCCGCCATCCGAACAATGGATCAGTGGAAAATTAGCTTTGGGACAGATGCAGGATTTAAAGATCGAAGACCTGTTGCCCCGTAAGCCTATACAAATCAATAACCAGCTTGTTTCTCAGGAAATTTTCGGAAAGCGCGTACTGATCACCGGCGCTGCAGGTTCAATAGGTTCGGAAATTGTAAGGCAGGTAATGTCTTACAACCCTGAAATGGTAATATTGTGTGACCAGGCTGAATCGCCATTGCATGAAATTCAACTGGAAATGGAAGAAAAATACCCTTCGGGTAAAATAAAAGTTTTCATTGCCAGTATCAGGAATCTCAGAAGAATGCTGATCCCGTTCAAGGAACATCGTCCGCATATCGTATTCCATGCTGCAGCGTATAAGCATGTTCCCATGATGGAAAAACACCCCGAAGAAGCAATTTTAACCAATGTAATGGGGACCCGGAACATGGCTGATCTTTCAGTTTGCTTTGGTGTTGAAAAATTTGTGATGATTTCAACAGACAAAGCTGTGAACCCAACCAATATCATGGGGGCTTCAAAACGCATTGCTGAAACCTATGTTCAGTCGCTTAACCATGTGTCTAACAATCCTCCCGCATCTGATTTTCTTTCCCGTTTAATACAGGACGATGACGATGAGTCATTGACCATATCGGCTAACATCAAAACCAAATTTATTACAACCCGTTTTGGAAATGTATTAGGTTCGAATGGTTCTGTGATACCCCGTTTTCGCCAACAGATACAGCAAGGAGGCCCCATTACTGTTACACACCCAGAAATTACGCGTTATTTCATGACAATTCCGGAAGCAGTACAATTGGTGCTGGAAGCTGCCATAATGGGTAATGGTGGTGAAATATATGTGTTTGATATGGGAGAGCCGGTTAAGATCGCTGATCTGGCTGTGAATATGATTAAGCTGGCAGGGTTGGTTCCCGATAAAGATATTAATGTTGTATATACAGGGTTGCGTCCTGGAGAGAAGCTGTATGAAGAGTTGTTGAATGAAAAAGAAAAGACCCTGCCAACCCACCACGAAAAGATCAAAATTGCCAAGGTGGTATCAAGGGCTTACAAGGAAGTATTGAATGATATAGAAAATCTTACCGATCTCTGCAAGCAGGGCGATCACTTTAAGCTGGTAGGTAAAATGAAGGCGATTGTTCCCGAATTTATCAGCAACAATTCCGAATTCGCAAAACTGGATGAGGCCAAGCCCAAAAAGAAAGTATTGTTTGTGCCTGCATTTTCAGATTCGATCAAATTGTCATAATTCTTTAAAGTTAATTGTTAAAAGAGGCTGTCTCGTAAGTTGAGGCAGCCTTTTTTATTGTCTTGTTTCCTCATCAATCAAAATTGCATCTGTGTTCAATTCCTTTATCAAAACAATGACTTCCGATTTGGTTGATTTTGCAAAAAAGTAAGTAATTGGAGAAGTGTCGGAAATAACCATCATTCCCGCATTTGTGTCAGCCGGTAAATAAATATGGCTGTCCGTTGTATAAGTATGGGCAATTCTTTGCTGTTGATGGTCTCTCCCGGTGCGTGCGATCCTTTACCGCTCGGTCCCAATCCATCAATACAGGGCAGGTAGTCTGCTATGAACGAAATATCGCCGGCGCCTCTTTCCATGGGGTGATACGCGGTAACAGTACCTAAATTCATATCAGAATTTATCTTATTGATCTCGGCCAGCAAAGCGTTATTTCCTTCCGCAGGAGCCATGGAAGGCATGCCATCTTCGAAAGTGATCGTTGCCGAAGTGCCCGCAAGGTTGCCGGTGCGTACGATGCTTTTCATTTTTTCACGGGCTTCCCGTCTTTGTCTTTCACCTAAAAAGCGCAGGTCGCCCATTACAGTAGCTTTGGATGCGATGATATTGTCCTTTCCAAATACATGGATGTTATCAGTAGAATCCAAGAGGGTTGTACCGCCTGCGATCAACCCGGGGTTGAACGTGAGATATTCTTCACCGCCCAGCGTGGTTCTGAAAGAATCCAGTATCCGGGCTGCTTCGTAGACAGCGCCGTAGCCGGCTTTTTCACTGAATATGCCCGACGAATGCGCCTGTGTGCCATATACATACATATTCCAGGTGTCGGCGCCCCTTCTTGAAGTAGTTACCTTATTGATCATTCCTGCTTCAAAGCTTAACCCTGCTGTGTGTTGCTTTGCTCTTTCTATCAGATCTGCGCGGGTGACGGCAGAAGGAATGCCGCCGATTTCCTCATCGCCGGTAAGATATACAGTGATGATCGCGTCCTTTAATAATCCATTTTCGTGCAAAGCCTGTAAAGCAGCCAGCAAAACGATCACGCCTCCCTTATCGTCGAGTATTCCCTGACCGGTAATGGTAGAGTCGTTGATAATGGTATATGGATTGGCCGGCATATCCGGCTCAAATACGGTGTCAAGGTGTGCCAACGCCAGTATTTTTTTTCCTTTTTTTCCTTTGATAGTGGCTGTGAGATGCCCGGCGGTTCTAATTGAATCGGGCATGGCGACCCATTCCGTGGCAAACCCTATTTTATCAAAGGATTTTCTTACCAGTTCCCCGCTTTGTCTTACACCCGCGCTGTTCATTGTACCACTGTTGATGTTCACGAGTTGCTCAAGCAGCGCGAATGTTTCGGGCATTTGTTTGTTTACACTTGCTATTATTTTCTTTTCAGTTGAATGGAGCTTTTGCGCATTTGTAAAAATTGACAATAAAAGAAAGCCGGGTATAAGATAAATGTGTCGCACGGTATTGGGTGTTTATAGGTGTAAGATAAGAGAAAATAGAGAAGTGCCTCTATTTTACCAGGAGCTCCGGCTGTATCCTGATCATTACATACGCCCAGTTATTACTTTTTTGTGCATGCGGGATGTTTTTAACGGAAGAAGAAGTCAAAGTTGCCGTACTGAGAAAATGACTGTATCCTGCTTCAAGGCTGATGATTTTTGTGAGTGTGTATGTGGCGGTTATATCCGCTTCAGTGCCAAAATTACTGCTGAGCTTATTGCCGGAAGCATCGTACACAGCACTTGCGCTGCTGAAGCAGTGCAGGTCTGCCGACAGGAGGAATTTTCCGGATGCTTGGTACTTCGCCCTGACATAATAATCTGCCAGTCCTTTACTGCCAAATCCGCTGCCCGCATAAAAATAATCCATGAATCCCCAGAACTTGTGTGGTGTTCCATACAGCGGATCAAACGCATTGCTGGTGTTGCCGCTCACACCGCCGGTAGTATAGTCAATGCCCGTCCCGACACTGAGCTTTTTACCTGTATTGAGTGATATATTGGCTGATAACAATGCAGCAGATACCTGCTGTCCTGATGAATTTTTGCCAGCCTGGTAATATGCTGATGCAGTAAGCATGACTTTACCAAAGGTATGGGTTGCATACAGCCCGGTTGTCATCCTGTTCCAGGTGCCTTTATCCCATACTTTTACGGGAACATTATTTTCAATATTTGTGTGGTATTTATTAAACTGGTCTGCAAAGAACAGGAAGGAAATATTTCCCTGTTTATACTTTCTGTCTGCATGCAGGTATTCAAAGCTTTTATAGTTAACGCCGCCATTCGTATTCCCTGCATAGTTTCCTGCAGGGGTTTCATTATACTTTGTACTGCTGGCACTTTCCTTATTCTGGTTATAGGCGAATCCCCCGTGTATCGCCCATTGTGAAGTATTAAACTGTAGTATTGCGGCATCATGCCTGCGTGCCTGCTGCAGCCAGTCGAGATTGCCGATCAACCGCTGATCGTCGTATATCAGCTCCTGCCGCCCCAGCTTTAAAGAAAGCGCATATACTTTACTGCTGGTATCGGTGAGGCCTATTTCGGCCCATGCTTCATGCAATAGTAAGCCGTTATTGTCCTGGGTGCTGTTCCTGTTAATGGTAGAAACATCCTGTCCCCAAACACGCACATCCTGTACTGTTAAGCCAAATTTCAACCTGTAGGTGCTATATACTGCGGTTAGCCGTGTACGTTGAGAAGTGAAAAAAGCCGGATCGGCATCTTTGGGCAACGGAGTGCCCTGTCCATCGCGTAACTCTGTACGGGTACGCAGTTGTGCGGAAAGGCTGAACTGGGCGTTTGCAAAATTGCAGGTAAGAAAAATGATTGCCGATAATGATATGATTGCTAAAGCTGGTTTCATTGTTGTAATGTTTGGATAAAACACCCCCCGCGCTTTTGCAGGTGCGTAAGCGGGTAATAAATTTCAATGACGATCAGGCTGCTTTCTGTAATAAAGAAAGGTCGGTTTCTTTTTGTTTGCCGTACGTGTAATAAATAGCCATCCCGGTAAACAACAAGCCTCCCACAATATTGCCTGCTGTAACGATCAGCTGATTGTACAACCACCAGTCACCTACAGAAACTTTTGCACCGAATAACATACCGGCAGGAATGACAAACATATTTACTACCGCATGCTCGTATCCCAAAGCGAAAAATATAAAAATAGGAATACCTGCTGCCAAAAGTTTACCCAGGGTAGATTTTGATGTCATTGCCATTACCACGCCCATGCAAACCATCCAGTTGCATAAAATGGCTTTTATAAAAGCGCTCAGCAAACCGGCGGCTCCATGTTGCGCATACCCGGTCGTTTTCTTTTCCGAAACCGCTATCAGCATTTGCTCAATGGCGCCAGGGTTGGCGGAGGTACCCATTTCCGAAGTGGCCGCCCAATAAAGGAACGCGTATAACATGCTTCCGATGAGATTGCCGGTAAAAACCCAGAACAGGTTTTTCAACATTACACCCGCACCTATCTTTTTTTCGAAGTAAGCAAGTGGAATAAGCGAGAAGCTACCTGTAACCAACTCCAGCGCCAGTATAACAATGATCACAAATCCCACCGGAAATACAATAGCGCCGATCAGCGGTATTTTGGTTTGTGTAACGGCGGCATAAGCAAGGGTAACAGATATGGCAAGCAATGCGCCTGAAAGTATACTGCGTATCAGCAGGTCCTTCACGGGTAAGGAAGCTTTTGTAAGGGCGGCATTCATCATGTTGCCTGCTACTTCTTTGGGAGTTACATAATCCATACAGAGTGATTTTAAGCGTTAATGGTTGGTTTGATACGTGTGTGCTATCCGGTCAGGGATGCATTTATTGAAATTTTTTTATGGTAGGTTAATGGCTTACGTCTATATAAACAAAACCGTTTTCAACCTTTACCGGGTATGTTTTAATGCTGCATGCATCGCCGCTCAGGCATTGACCCGTTACTAGGGAAAACGTTTTTTTGTGAAAAGGACAGGCTACTTTGGGCTCTTCATTTTTTGTTCCTATCATACCCCGGCTCAATGCCATTTGCTTTTTGTGCGGGCATTCGTTTTGTGTGGCATACCATTCGTTGCGGCGGGTAAAATAAAACAGCGCTATCTGTTCATTGCCATATTTCACACATACGCCACCATTTTCAACCACATCTTCCACTTTGCATGCAGTAAACCATTGACTGCTCTTTACAGCAGTTTCATTCTGTGTAATCATTCGTACCGATTTATAAGTGTTAAAAAAAAGCAGGCAATCGCTGAAGTAGTATAATATAATAAGGAACAAGCAGGTTATTTCCAGTTGGCAGCTTTTTTCTGCTCTCTTAATATTTCAAACTGTACAGTAGGGTCTTTTTCTTCCGGAGCATTTATAAAATGAACAAAGCGTTTTTTTATTTCAGGAGTTTCAATAGCCGTTTTCCATTCGCACCGGTAAGCGTCTACCAATGCCTGCATTTCCTCCTCCCATTGGGTTGCCATGCCCAGGCTGTCGTTTATCACCACGTTGCGCAGGTAGTTTATGCCACCTTCCATTTTATTAAGCCAGGTGGCAGTACGGGTGAGCGGGTCTGCCGTGCGGATATAAAACATCAGGAAACGGTCAATGTAGCGAAGACAGGTTGCATCGTCAAGGTCGGTTGCTAATAGCAGGGCATGCTGCGGTTTGCTGCCGCCATTTCCGCATACATATAAATTCCATCCTTTTTCCGTTGCTATGATACCAAAGTCTTTACTCTGCGCTTCAGCGCATTCTCTTATGCAGCCCGAAACGGCCGACTTGATCTTATGCGGTGCTCTTAAACCACGGTAGCGCTCCTCCACTCTAATGGCAAAGCTCACGCTATCCTGTAATCCAAACCTGCACCAGGTACTGCCTACGCAACTTTTAACGGTGCGCAGTGCCTTACCATATGCGTGGCCGCTTTCAAAGCCCGCAGCAATCAGTTCACTCCATATCAAAGGTAAATCGCTTACATGCGCACCAAACATATCTATACGCTGCCCGCCGGTAATTTTGGTATACAATCCATACTTCTGTGCTACCTGCCCGATTGCAATCAGCTTTTCGGGTGTTATTTCGCCACCGGGTATACGGGGCACAACAGAATAAGTGCCTCCTTTTTGTATGTTGGCCAGAAAACGATCGTTGCTGTCCTGTGCAGTATCGTTGCCTTTTTTTAATACCATTTCATTCCACAAGCTTGCCAGAAGAGAAGATACTGCCGGTTTGCAAACTTCACAGCCATCGCCTTTGCCCAGTTGATCCAACACAGCATCATACGTTTTCAGTTCGTGCAACCTGATGAGGTCAAAAAGTTCCTGGCGGCTGTAGTTAAAATGTTCGCATAGTACATTGCGGATGTATTTTCCCTGTTGCTTCATGGTATATACCATCAGGTCTTTTACCATGGGCAGGCATCCGCCGCAGCCAGTACCGGCTTTGGTGCATTTTTTTACAGCGTCTACTGTTTCGCATCCATGTTCAGTTACCGACTGACAAATCGCATCTTTGGTAACTCCTTCGCAACTGCATATCAAAGCATCGCCTGGCAATGCCTGTACTCCGGCACCTTCCTCTTTTTGGGCTTCGCGTGCGGGTAATATCAGGTCTTCGGGATGAGGAGGAAGCAGAATTTTATTCCTGCAGGTTTGTAAAAGCATATTGTATTGCGACGCATCGCCTACCAGCACACCCCCCAACAGGTATTTGCCATCGGCAGAAACATTGATCCTTTTATATACGCCTTTTACTGTATCCTTTAAAACGATATTGCGTATGTTCTCGCCATTGGCGAACGGATCGCCAAAACTTGCTACATCTGTTCCTACCAGCTTTAGTTTGGTGCTCATATCAAAACCCGTAAACAATTTTGCAGTGGCAGATGCATCAAACATTTTGCAAATTTCACCCACCACTACTTCAGCCATTTCATACCCCGGAGCTACCAGTCCGTAGATCATTTCATTGTATAAAGCACATTCACCAATAGCATACACAGAGCTGTCGGACGTTTGCATCCGGCTGTTTACTACAATGCCTTCGTTCATGCCGGTTTCCAGCCCGCAATCAATGGCCAGTTCACCCCTTGGCCTGATACCTGCTGAAATCACCAGTATATCTGTTTCAATGGAGCTCCCGTCTGCGAATTCCAAACCTGTTATGCACTCATCGCCAACAATCCGGGATGTATTGGTACTGGTATGAATAGTTAAACCGAGTTGTGTGAGGGTTGTCATTAGCATTTCAGATCCAGTCTCGTCTAATTGCCTGGGCATTAACCGGGGGGCAAATTCAATCACATGTGTATCCTGTATACCCAGATCTAATAAAGCTTTTGCGGCTTCCAGTCCCAGTAATCCACCGCCAATTACCGTTCCTTTCTTAGCCTTTGGAGCGTAAGATCGGATCAGATGCAGATCCTCAACGGTACGATAGAGGAATACGCCGTCTTTTTCAATACCCTCAATTTTAGGAACGAAAGCCGATGAGCCTGTAGCCAGTACCAGGATATCATAATGCTTGATATAACCCTTAAAAGTATGAAGCAGTTTAACGGAAGGCTTTATATACTGCACCGGGTCTCCAAGGTGCAGCTCAATATTTTTTTCCTTGTACCACGCTAAGGGAGCCAGGCTAAGATCGCTTACATTTTTTCCGTTGAAAAATTCGCTGAGATGCACCCTGTCGTATGCGGGATATTGTTCTTCACCAAAAACGGTAATGTGGAGGTTGGGCAGGTTTTTGGTTACAAGTTTTTCACAAAATTTATATCCCACCATGCCATTTCCAACAACTACAACTCTCATAAGTCTGATTTTTAAGTGTTCGGAAGATGGCAAACAATCGAATAATAAAAAATAATATCTATATAATTATCTTATATTTTATATAAAAAATAAAATTATACAAATATTTATATGATAAATTTAATACTATTTGTATTAAAAATTTAATTTTATAGTAAATAATATTACATATTTATAATAATAATATAAATAATGACGAAACTTTTTTTAATAGGAGCCGGCCCGGGAGACCCCGATTTAATTACTGTAAAAGCTATTAAATGCCTGCTGCAGGCAGATGTGATATTGTACGATGCGCTTGTTAATGAAGCGCTGTTGAATTATGCAGAAAAGGCTCAACTGAAAAAATTTGTAGGCAAAAGATATGGTTGTCACGCGTTAAGTCAATCGGAAATCAATGACCTGATTATTGAATGTGCAGGCCGGTATGATCATATTGTACGGTTAAAAGGCGGAGATCCTTTTGTTTTTGGCAGAGCCCATGAAGAAATAGATGCTGCTACAGAAGCAGGTATGGAAGTGGAGGTGATTCCCGGTATTTCCAGCGCACTGGCAGTACCAGCTTCGCAAATGATACCGGTTACCTGCAGGGGAATCAACGAAAGTTTTTGGGTGGTAACCGGCACTACCAGCACCGGCGCTATTTCAAACGACCTGTACCTGGCTGCGCAGTCAACTGCTACGGTTGTAATATTAATGGCCATGAGCAAGCTTGAAGCCGTTACAGAAATATTTTCTCAGTACGGGAAAGCTGAAACAGCCGCTGCTGTTATACAAGATGGTACTACCCCTGCTGTAAAAATGGTTACAGGAAAAGTAAAGGATATTTTTTACAGGGCGCAGCATGCGCAGTTAAGCAATCCTGCCATTATTATTATAGGAGAGGTGGTGAATCTTTGTACAAAACATAATAGAAGTAAAAATAGCGCAGCTGACGGCAGAGCTGTAAGGTTGGCCATGAAGAATTCCAGGTAAGCGGAAAAAGAGTTTGTTGTTTGGAGTTGGCGGATTTGAGATTTGAGATCCACCACGGCGGACAGCTTGGAGATTGGGCCAACTTGTAACCTGAAACCTGTAACAAACCATAGATCATAAACCATAAACTATAAATGGGGCTATGAAAAAAGAGAAAAGGGATTTTGATGCCGGCTGTACTTTTTTGTATCAGCGTTGCCTGAAGGAATGGTGGCCTGCGCTGGATGCGCACAGGCAGGTATTCCGTTATAAAAAAGGGGAAATTATTTTTAAAGAGGGCGACGTGGTGCAAGGTGTGTTTTTTATGGTAGACGGGGTGGTAAAAGTACACAAACAATGGACAGACGATAAAGAACTGATCATACGTTTTGCCCGGCAATCGGATATTATTGGGCATAGAGGGCTTTCTACACACAACCATACTTATCCTATCAGCGCAACCGTGCTGGCAGATGCTGCTGTATGTTTTATTACTATTGATTTTTTTCGTTCAACCCTTGCCGTTAACCAGGGATTTGCTTATGACTTTTTGATGTTTATGGCTGATGAACTGCAGTTGTCGGAACAGCGGATGCGCGACCTGGCTCATATGCAGGTAAAAGGTCGTGTAGCCAAAGCATTGCTGTCCATTGAAAAAAAGTTTGGCGTGGATAAAGATGGATTTATCGCCTTCACCTTCAACCGGCAGGATATTGCTTCCTACACAGGTACTACTTACGAAACAGTATATAAATTGTTGGTCGATTTCAGCGAAGCGGGCTTTATTAAAACGAACGGTAAGGATATGGCGTTGCTAAACCGGGCCGGATTAACAGCATTAACCCAATAAAGCCACGGAACGACAGGTAGTTTAGCTTAAATTAAACTGTTTCGTAGCCATTTCTTCTACCGCTTTGCCAATAGCAAGCGCTGCTGTGGCGGCAGGAGAGGGGGCGTTTAAAACATGTATGGCATTTTGCCTGGACTCAATTTTAAAATCATCTATCATCGTTCCCTCCCTCGACAGCGCCATGGCTCTTACTCCCGCGCGGGCGGGTACTATGTCATCTGCTTCCAGCGAAGGGATCAGCTTTTGCAGCCGTTTCAGGAAATATGCTTTTGAAAATGCTCCCCTGTATTCATCCAGCCCAAAACGCCAGTGCTTTGCAAAAAATTTCCAGGTGCCGCCATACGAAAGCGCCTGCGCAGTATCCTTCAGGCTGAAATCTGTTTTATGATACCCTTCCCTTTTAAAAACAAAAACGGCGTTGGGACCGCATTCCACGCCGCCTTTGATCATACGTGTAAAATGTACGCCCAAAAACGGAAACTGCGGATTGGGAACCGGGTAAATAAGATTGCGCACCTTGCTCATGCCCTTTTCGCTCAAATCATAATAATCCCCCCGGAAACCTACAATAGCTGTTTCGGTTCCCGTACCTTCTTTTTTGGCTATGCGATCGCTTTGCAACCCGGCGCAGGCTACAATGTATTTTGCCGTAAAATTTCCACGGCTGGTTACTACAATGGTTTGTTCTCCTTCTTTAATAAAATCTTTTACTTCGGTATTTAAAAAAACTTTGCTGCCGTCAAATTTTTGTTCCACTAACTCAGCCAGTTTTTCAGTGAAACCCACATAATCAATAATACCTGTACAGCCTACCCATATTCCGCTTATGCCTTCGCAGTAAGGCTCAATGTCTTTAATTTCCCGTGAAGTGATCATCCTGATATTTTCCACACCATTCGCCTGTCCGTTCTGGAACACTTTATTCATATGGGGCAGTTCACTTTCATCCGTGGCTACAATTACTTTTCCGCAAATGTCGTGCTGTACGCTATATTCCTTTGCAAAAGCTACCAGTTCTCTTCTCCCATCCACGCAATTTTTTGCCTTGTATGATCCTGGTTTGTAATAAATGCCCGAATGTATTACTCCCGAATTCCGGCCGGTTTGATGCGCCGATACCCGGCCTTCTTTTTCAAGCACCGCTATAGTAAGATGAGGATACCGGCTGTTAAGTTTATATGCTGTTGCAAGGCCTACGCAACCTCCGCCAATAACAACAATGTCAAAAGATGAATTGTTCATGTAATAAGACAAAAATTTTGCGCAAGATACAGAGAAGCAAATTCTTTCAGAAAAGGCTATTCAGCACTTTGCTGGTATTGTTGCAAGGCTTCCAGCATTTTTTTTACTTCTTCGGTATTCAATTGTACAGTATCCAATGTTTCCTGCATCCCATCATTCGTATACTGCATTGCCGAAGCAATTGTTTTTCTGGCCGATGAGTGAAATTCGGTAGCCTGAGTTTGCCGGGCAAGCGATACAATATTATCTGATCTTACGCCCGATCCAGGCATTATTATAATGCGATCGTTGGCTTGTCTTACCAGGTCTGCAATCAGGGGTATCCCTTCGGGAGCGGCAGGCTTTAACCCGCTCGTGAGTATGCGCTCACAACCCGAGGCTATAACGTCTTCCAGGGCTTCAAATGGGTTGGATACCCTGTCGAACGCCCGGTGAAAGGTGACACCGAGCGGGTAAGCAGCCTCCACCAGTTGGGCTGTACGTATTTTATCTACGTTCCCATCCGGTTGCAGCAGCCCGATAACCACACCGTCGCATCCTGTTTCTTTGCATAACAGGATATCTCTTTTCATTATTTCAAATTCGTCATTGCTGTACAAAAAGTCACCACCTCTTGGTCGTATAATAGGAAATAATTGCAATGAAGTTTTTTCCCTGGCAGTTTTGATCATGCCGTACGATGCCGTGGTACCGCCCTCCGCGGGGTTGTCGCAAAGCTCTATCCTATGCGCTCCTGCTGTTCCTGCCGCCAGTACCGATTCTATGTTGAATGCAATTACTTCTAATGTATAGTTCATACTAAAAGGTTTAATAAAACGACGTTACGGATCACCATGTGTAAAAATGCCTTAATAATAAAACAATCGTTTGCTTAATTTTTTATATACTGGCTTTTATTCGTTTAAATTGATGAAATTAGCAAATACTATTTTTATTAATTCAACTTACTTGCTATGACTTCCAACCGAAGAAATTTTTTGCGCAATGTTACACTTGGAACAGGTGCGCTCGCTACAGGATTACCCACATTTGCCCGAGAAGAAGGGGATCTGTTGGTTAATGGAATAACCAGGCGTCATGCTGCCGATGGTTTTAATATGTGTGGCTATGCTGCTCCCAAAATTGAAACGGTTAGGATCGGTTTTATTGGCCTGGGGAACAGGGGACCGGGAGCCGTAGAGCGCATCTCCCACATTGAAGGGGTTCAGATCAAAGCGCTTTGCGACAAACGTCCGGAGCGGATCGCGAACGCCCAAAAAATACTTGCTAAAAACGGCTTGCCAACGGCAACCGAATATACAGGAGAAGAAGGCTGGAAAGCATTATGCGAGAGCAGGGATATTGACCTTGTATATATTGCCACTCCATGGAAATTGCACACGCCGATGGCTGTATATGCTATGAATCATGGAAAACATGCCGCTTCGGAGGTTCCTATTGCAGTTACCGTAGATGAATGCTGGCAACTGGTGGAAACTTCGGAAAAAACCAGGAAACATTGTATGATGCTGGAAAACTGCTGTTATGATTTCTTTGAGCTGCTTACTCTTAACATGGCCCGTAATGGCATGTTTGGCGAGCTCATTCACGCAGAAGGCGCATATATACACGATTTAATTCAGTCGAATTTCGGAAAAACGAGCTATTCCGATATGTGGCGATTGAAGGAAAACATTGGCAGAAACGGGAATTTATATCCCACGCATGGTTTAGGCCCTATTGCGCAATGCCTCGATATCAACCGCGGCGATAAGATGGAGCACCTGGTATCCATGTCATCGAATGATTTTATGATGAATGCTTTGGCAAAGGAAAAAGCCGCTACAGACTCTTTTTATAAGGAATATGTGGATAAGCCTTATCGCGGCAACATGAATACCACGATGATCCGTACCCAGAAAGGTAAAACCATCATGCTGCAGCACGATGTAACCTCGCCAAGGCCCTATTCCCGCATTCATCTCATCAGTGGTACCAAAGGGGTTGCCAGCAAGTATCCCGAGCCGGAAAGAATTGCCTTTGGTCATGAGTGGATAAAACCTGAGGAGCTTAAAGCTTTGTATGATAAATATACACCCCAAATAGTAAAACACGTGGGTGCTATTGCAAAGGAAATAGGCGGTCATGGTGGTATGGATTTTATGATGGACTGGCGTTTGATAGATTGCCTCCGTAATGGGTTACCGCTCGATCAGGATGTTTACGACGGGGCACTGTGGAGTGTAATAGCTCCTTTGAGTGAACAGTCGGTTGCCAATAAATCCAGAACTGTTGATATTCCCGATTTTACCAGGGGAAACTGGAAAACAAATAAGCCTGTTAGTCTTACATTAGACGGAGGTGGGAATACAGGAGTAAAAGCCGCAAAAAAATGACAGATGATAGTAAAGCAGTAGATAAAACGAATTCCTGAATGATGAACCACCCCCTTTGGCGCCGTTAGGCGCCTTTTTTATTGTAGAAGAAGGTGGTTCAATGCTTAGCCTAATTGCCTTAAACAGGTAACTTTCATGTTATTTTTTTGATATACATTAACTAATTGTTGCTATACCGGGCTGATTTACAAAACACTATTTTAAAAATGGAAATTGTGTTTATATTTGCGGACGAAATGCTTCATAAATTATGGAAGCAATCTATCAGGACAATCAATATTTGTCAATTTCTGAATTTTATACCGGAGATGGATAAAATTAAATTGATCCAGCCTGGCGCCGGGAGGCTTTAAGTTAAATTCTGAATATGTCCTTTCTTTTAGTACCAATTCCTATAAGTTTTAAAATATCCTGCATAAGATATATCGTGTCAATATCCTATGGACATTATTATTTTGATTACCAGTGCACTAAAGGATTGTGACTGAGAGGGCGAAGCCATGTAAACAAATCAAAAAAATGCTAATTTTTAAAATAAAGCTCAATTAACCGGTATATTAACTCTTCCCTTTTTCCAATTTTCTCTATGATCACCCGCTAATCAAATCGGAATTAAAGTATATATATGC
Organism: Chitinophagaceae bacterium; assembly: GCA_019638615.1. Taxonomy (GTDB): domain Bacteria; phylum Bacteroidota; class Bacteroidia; order Chitinophagales; family Chitinophagaceae; genus Agriterribacter. Next base: position 65,238 of record JAHBTL010000003.1, read on the forward strand.
GTAATGTAAAATTAATAATCGGACTGTTTGCTGTTTCTGTAGCTCTTTTTTCGTGTGGTGTGGGTAAGCAACTGGCTTATTTACAGGATTTAACCGATACCACCAGGATACAGGATGTGCGTATTGCTGCCTACGAACCGCTCAAACTGCAACCCGATGACCAGGTTCAGGTAACGATCACAAGCAGGTCGCAGGAGGGTGCCGCCTTGTTTGCAATGATGGGTACAAATATTACATCCGGCACAAGCAACCAGTTGGTGCAGAATGTATATACCATTACTTCCAAAGGCAACATTACCATCCCTTTGCTTGGAGAACTGGCAATAGCCGGTCTTACAACTGAACAAGCCAGGGAAGTTGTTCAGAAAGAAGCTGTTGAATATGTTAAAGATGCAATGGTCGGATTAAGCCTGATGAATTTCAGAGTTACTGTTATGGGAGAGGTAGCACGTCCCACCACATTGCAGGTGGCCGGTGAAAAAGTAAATGTGCTGGAAGCTTTGGGTATGGCTGGAGATTTAACTGTATTTGGAAAACGAAACAATGTTAAGGTAATACGAAAAGCAGGCGATAAGGTTGAAGTAGCTCATCTTAATCTTAACAATAGTAAAGTAATGCGCTCACCTTTCTATAATTTAAAGCAAAATGATATAGTGTATGTAGAACCCGTAAAACGTAAAGGATTTGCGGCTGAAACATCCTTAGGTATTTTGCCTACAGTGATAAGCATTGCTACATTGGGCTTACTGATATTCAGATACACCAGATAATATATTTCTCTAGTTCGTACATCATTTAAAAGATTTTAAGTGCAAACATCTTCTACCAAGCATCCGCAACGGATCAATAACATAACACAGGATGAGTCTGTAAACATGCAAAGCATTTTTGTAAAGATTCTTAACAGGTGGCCGTGGATTATTTTATGCCTTTTAATCTCTCTTCTGGCTGCATATACTTATCTCAGGTATACCCCGCCTGTTTATAAGGCCAAGGCAAGTTTGATGATAAGGGATAATCAGAAAGGCGGAAGTCCCCTGGATAATCAGCTCCTGAAGGGCTTGAATATCGAGCCCACATCTCAGTCGCTTGATAATGAAATGGAGGTATTAAAGAGTTACGACCTTATTGAATCTGTGGTACAAAGGGAACAGTTATTTGTAGATATAAAAACAAAAGGACGTATAGTTGAGCGAACTATATACGGAGATGACGGGCCATTGTTCATCACGTTTGCAAATCCCGATACAATAGAAACTGTACTGAAATGGACATTGAAGGAAACACCATCGGGAGAGTGGACTTTAATTCATCATAGCGAAAATGAACCTTTGCATCTGACTCCGGGCAAATGGTATCGGATTAATGGGCTGGCCTTTAGAACGGTTGTTAATCCTTTACACGAAAAAGAGAAGATGCAAGACAAAAATGAAGGGAATGAATATACCATTACCATACGGCCTTTGTCTTTAGCCATTAATAGTTTTATTAAAAATCTTTCCGTTCAGGCAACAGGAAAAGCCTCCAGCATTGTAGCGCTTGAATATACAGATTACAATAAACAGAAGGCAGTAGCAGCTTTAAATGCTCTGATCACTATTTACAATAAACAGGGATTAGATGACAAAAGGAAGGAAAATGAAAATACGCTGGATTTTCTTGAAGAGCGTGTGGCAATGGTAGAAAGGGAATTACAGTTGGTGGAAAACAGAGTGGAAAGTTTTAAAAGCGGCAATAAAATTACAGATGTGAGTGCAGAGGGGATGCAATACCAGCAGGTTTCGCAGGCAGTAGACGAACAAAAAGCGCAACAGCAAAGCCAGTTAAACATACTGGAAGGACTTGAGAAAAATATCAGGGATAATCAAAGTGACCCTAAGTTAGTACCTTCTACTGTCGGTATTACGGAGCCGACTCTTTCAGGGCTTATTCAAAATCACAACGAACTGATTCATGAAAGAGACAGGAAATTGCAGATTTATGGCCCTAAAAACCCATTGAATGTGGATATGGAAAGAGATATAGCCAATGTAAGGCAAAGTATCCTTTCAAACATTGCTAACCTGAAGAGCGCATATAATACAGCCCTGGCTGATATAAACAAGCGGGAAGCTGCTTTGTCTGCCAGGATAAGAACAATACCCAAGATAGAAAAGAGCCTTTTACAGATCAACAGGGATCAGAATGTAAAACAGCAGCTCTATTTTATTTTATTGCAACGCCGTGAAGAAACAGCTATTTCATTGGCCTCTACTACCGTAGACAGCAGGCTTATTGAAGCTCCCCGCAGTATGGGAATTGTGAGTCCAAAAGCATCTGTTGTTATGTTGATGGGAGTAGTGCTTGGTTTATTGATACCCATAGGTATTATATACCTGGTAGACGCATTGAACAATAAAATTGAGGGCAAGGCAGAGGTTGAACAAAAATGCCAGGCTCCTTTGCTGGGAGAGATTTCTTATTCAAAAAAAACGGATTCGCCCATTGTTATTACCAAAGGAAGCAGGTCGATTATTGCAGAGCAGCTTAGGGTAATACGAACCAATATTAGTTTTACAAGCAGGGGAAAACAAGGCGGAGTGATACTGGTAACCTCTCATCGTCCTGAAGAAGGTAAGTCATTTACCAGTTTAAATCTTGCCGCAAGTTATGCGTTATTGAATAAAAGGGTGGTCGTGCTGGAGTTCGATTTGCGTAAACCACGTTTAAGCCAGAACCTCAATATTAAGTCTGACATAGGCATTAGCAACTACCTGAATAATTCCGGTGCTCTTAAAAACATGTTGAAAGAGGTACCCGGCTTTGACGGGAATTTCTGGTTAATGCCTTCGGGACCTATTCCTCCTAATCCGGCAGAATTGATCTTAGGTCCTAAGATGACTGACCTTGTAGATGAGCTAAAGGAGCAATTTGATTATATCATTTTTGATACTCCACCATATACTCTTGTAACCGATTCCTCTTTGCTGGCTGTACACTCAGATATCAGCATTATTGTATTACGAAATGGATTTACTTTTAAATGGGTATTGCAGGAAATCAATAAGAAGATAAATGATAACCCCGATCAGCACATGTATACCATACTGAACAGAGTTGACGAACGGAGTCGATACGGAGTTTATAGAAATTACGGTTACGGGTATGCTGAATATTTTGATGCTCCTGAAAAGAAAAGCAAATGGAAATCCCTTTTCAAAAGGTAGGCTTCACCTCAAATTTGTAATCTGATTTATGTTTTCGGTGGTCATTCCTCTTTATAATAAGGAGATTAGTATATATAATACAATATCTTCTGTTTTATCGCAAACAATTCAAAATTTTGAATTGTTAGTAGTAAATGACAGTTCTACCGACGGAAGCAGGGAAGTAGTGGCCGGCATAAAAGATAAAAGGATTTCAATTATTGATAAGGTCAATGGAGGAGTTTCCAGCGCCAGGAATGCGGGAATAAAGGCAGCAAAATATGAATACATAGCTTTGCTGGATGGTGACGATTTCTGGGAGCCGGATTTTCTTGAAGTAATTCATGAGTTGATAAAAGAGTACCCCGATGCAGGAGTATATACAACTGGTTATTTGTGCAAGTATGGGGGCAAAACAATTCATTCTCTTGCTGTTGATGAAAAAGGTATCATAAAGAACTTCTTCAAAACAATGCTCCATTACCCGGTAATGCATTCTTCGTCTGTGTGTATTAAAAAATCTGCATTTATTAATGTAGGAATGTTCGATGAGCGGATTTCTTTTGGTGAAGATTATGAAATGTGGAACAGGCTAGGCAGATACAGTACGATTGCTGCTTCTCCCTTAACAAAGGCATGGTATAATACTGATACTGAAAACAGGGCGATGGCAAAGATACCTGTACCTGAAAAGCATTGGACTTATTATATAAATACAGATAAGATTGACAGCAAAGAAATGAAATTGTATTATAAACGGTATATAAGGCGACAAGTACTATACTATATTCTCAAAGGAGAATACAAGTGGGCATGGCAGCTTTTCCACAAATACAGGCATTTTGCAGGCTTTCCCTCCTATCTTTTAGTTTACCAGTACAGAGAAGTTAAAAGTATTCCCCATCTTGCAATTAATTTGGGACGCAGACTTTTTAAAATGAACTGATCTGTTATTAATTTCTGTTATTGATATGAAAATACTGATTGTAACATATAGTTATCCACCTGCTAACTCCCCGGCGGCACATCGCCCCTATTTTATGGCAAAATATCTTTGTGATATGGGGCACCAGATTACTGTTCTCACCAGCAGCAACGCCATCAGTTCGCTGGGAAAAAGCAATTGGGCAAAGTCTCTGCCCAATGTAGCTATTTGGGATACCGCCAAAAATGGTTTCGTTGAACAGGAAAGAGTAAATGATACAAAAACTACTATCTCTGTTTGGGTTAATTCCGGTAAGCTGAGCTGGTTTAAAAAAATTGCCCGTTTTTTTATTATTCCCGACAGGGGGATTGTATGGTTAAAAGAGCTTGTAAAATTCGATTCCCGCAAAATTGGTCCGGTTGATGTGGTATACAGCACTTCTCCTCTTTTTACCAATCACCTTGTAGCCAGAAGGCTTGCAAAAAAGAAAAAGGCAAAATGGGTGGTGGATATAAGAGACTTTCATCATATTAATGGGGATATGGAGCAAAAAAAAGGAATGCGTAGCATGATTAACTCCATGATGCAGATGAATGTTTTGAAAAGGGCTGACTATGTTACGTTTGTTACTAAAAGCATGCACGAAGTATATAAAAATCGTTACCATTTCCTGGATGCTAAAAGCTCGGTTATTTATAATGGTTATGAGCCGGATGAATACCCTGCTGCCGAGTTGCATTTAGAATCAGATGTTTTAAAGATATTTTATGCAGGTTCATTTTACGATGGGGCCAGGGATCCGGCGCCTTTGTTTGCCATGCTTGATGCTTTACACGAAAAAAAATTAATTAACCTGGATGCAATACGGGTAGAGGTTGCTGGAAATATTCCTGATCTGATCAAAGATATAATTAAACGATATAAGTCTTCCGTTTGTGTAAATTATCTTGGGTTAGTAGATAGGAAAACTGCCCTTGACAAAATGACAAATGCCCATTTGCTATGGTTAATCGTAGCTAATATAAAGGCGCACTATATGACCTTTCCGGTAAAGGGATTTGAATATGTAGGATGCAAAAGACATATTTTATTGTTTTCGCCGCCGGAAGCTGAAGCAAAAACAATTGTGGAATATCTTGACGCAGGTACCTTTTTTAACCTGTCGGTAAAAGAAGAGGAAATAGCAATAAACGCAGAAAAATTTCTTCATCTTTATAATAAATTTAAAACAAATGAACTTTCTGCTCCATTGACTTTAGATACAGCGAAGGTGCAACTTTATCTTCGTCAAGGGCAGGCAAGTCAATTGCACAACATTTTTCAAACTATCTGCCATACATGAAGAAGAGCATGAAACTTTATGCACCTGGAAGATTGTTTGTCGTACTATCTTTCATTATTGTTCCGTTCAGTGAATCCGGGATAATGATGAGGATTACTCTCCCGGATGTAATTCTTGCAGCAGCACTGGCCATCCTGCTGGTGCGCAAACAGATATTCAGCCCCGGGCTGAGTATTTCCATGATACTCGTTGTTTCATTTCTGGCAACTTCTATTTTCAGTCTTAAACCGGCGTCAAGCCTTGTTGAGGTGCTCATTCTTTTTTTTCTCATGCTATGTATGTTTGTAACCTATAACACGTACTATAATAATTTAAGATTATTATTTCTGGATATTTCGAGGGCTGTTATTTTATCACTTTTAATCGGACTGTCAGATTATTTTTCAAACAAAGTTGGACTGCCGCGCCTGTTCCCAACCCGCGCTCCCGGAGAAATTGTATCTGCTTTCAGAAATGCAGGGCAGGCCGGTGCATATATATTGGTAATGTTGACTATTCTTCTTCCGGTACGCCTAAGTTCTTTAAGAAATAGTTTTAGCGCAAGAGAGATGGTACTGATAAACGGAGGCATTATAAGCGCCGTCGTATTTTTGGTTATTAGCGGAAAAGTGGCTGCTTATGCTGGTTTTTTTATGGGCATTGTTTTTTTGAATGTAGTGCAAAGGAATCTAAGAGCATTGCTTGCTACAATTTTAGCAGCAGGTATCTTTTATGCTATTTATGATAATCTGGAGGACATTTCGCCGGAGATGAACAAGCGCATCCAAGAAAAGGTAGAAACCCGTATTACTCATAATATTGATGGCACCAATGATATTACGGAACAAGGATTCATCGCTGATAATATACGCAGTTCTATTAAAGCTTTTGTTGATAACCCTCTTTCAGGGTCTGGTATCGGAGCTTTTACTCCTGAATATTCAACCCATGAAGTGCATAGCACCTATTTTAAAATGGTAGGAGAAACCGGTACACTCGGAATCATAGGCTATACTATTTTCTTTATTTACATAATAAGGCAGATTCGCTATAAGCCGTTGAACAGAAACTTTTTTCAGGAGCAGCTTTGGGAGTATAAAAAGATTTTTTTGCCATTATATTTAGGATGTGTGATAAGCTGGGCTTACACGTATCATCTCCGGAAAAGAGAATTCTGGATCATGCTTTCCCTTATTCTTATTATTAACAGCTTTATGAAAAATGAAAATAAAATTGATTCGGTGATGGAAAGTACCGAAAGTGAATAGCGGTGGCTTGACCTAATTAAAATTAGACGATACTGGTATAATACGATAAAATGTTATGTTAGCGGGACTAAACAGGAAATTAATCACTCTGGTTGATAAGTATAAAAATACACATTATGGTTCGGGAATTTTATTGGCTATATCACAGAGTTCACTTGCCCTGGTTTTTATATTCATTGATTACATTTATTCAAAAAAACTCAGTGTTGTTGAGTTTGGATCGTGGAAGCAGATGTATTTTATTATACAGTTGGTAACCCCCTTGTTATCTTTTGGTTTTCCTGAAGGATTTAAATTTTATATTGCTAAAGAAAATAATAAACCCTTATTCTTTTCCAATTTTCTTTTTACATTTTTAACCATTGCCTGCATTGAGTTTTTAATCATCGTTTGTTTAAACCTCTTTCATTTTGCAGGCTGGATAGATATAAATATTTATTTCCTGGTGAGTTTGTTGTTTCCACTTGCATTTCTTTCTTATGGGGTCAATCAAACTTTAAAATACACATATATTAATAACCAAAGGGTTTTTGAGTTTACCAAAACTACTCTTATTGCATTATTGGTAACAATTGTTTTTATAGTTTTGTCGGGATGGCTTGTTAGTTCGCATAAGTCGTACTTTATGGCATTGGGTGTAGCGTTGTATATATTGACGTTTGGATTGCCGATCTATACTTTATATATTAATTCGGGATTAACTGTAAGCAGAAGCCTGGTAGATATGTCTCATATAAAAAAAATGTTTGCCATCGGATTTCCCTTATACTGTGCTTCTTTTATTGGCGTAATTAATGTTAACCTGAATAAGGCGGTTGTTTCATTTCTTGAGTCGAAAGAAACATTTGCTATTTTTTCTGTAGGGGCGTTGGAAATACCCATTTTTGCAATGTTAAGTGCTTCTTTTTCCCAGAATATATATCCTCAACTTGTAAAACATATTCACAACAATGAAAAGGATAAAGCAAAAAAGCTTTGGATTAACACAACAAAAAAGGTTTCCTATATTACTTATCCGTTGTTATTGGTGTTAATGGTATTGGCAAAACCGCTTATCTATCTTATTTATACAACTGACTACCAGGAGTCAGTTATCTTATTTCAGACTTTTCTTTTGATAGGACTTTTCAGGAATAATTTTTATGGTTCTTTGATTGTTGCATCCGGTAAAACAAAGTATATTACCTTATACAGTGCCCTCGCGCTGGTTTCAAACCTCCTGTTTTCTTTAAGCGTATATTATTTTTTTGGGATCAGGGGAATTGTTTACGGTAACCTGTTGTCTACCATTGTTATTAATCTCCTGCAATTGAATCATGAGAACCTGCTCGGTGATTATGTAAAGAAATTTTTATTTGATAAGAAAATATTTGTAATGATTGTCGCGATTTTGGCTGCGTACCTTTATGGTATGTTAAGTGCATGATAAACGGATCAATGAAGATGGATAAACAAAGGCTTATACGAATTACAACGATTCCGGGCTCATTAGCATTTTTGTTAAAAAACCAGTTGAAATTTATGAACCGGTTTTATGAGGTTCATGCAGTCTCAAGCTCCGGTAAATCATTAGAAGAGGTAAGAGAAAGGGAAGGAGTGGAAATACACAGCGTATTAATGACACGTACTATTTCTCCATGGAAAGATTTGGTAGCTTTAATAAAGCTGGTAAAAGTTATGCGAAAATTGTGCCCTGCAATTGTACATAGCCATACGCCCAAGGCCGGAACCTTAGGCATGATTGCTGCAAAAATTGCCGGGGTTCCTGTTCGTATGCATACTGTTGCAGGCTTGCCTTTACTTGAGGCCAGGGGAAATAAAAGAAAGCTTCTGGGCATCATTGAAAAAATAACATATTCCTGCGCCACTATGGTGTATCCCAATTCGTTTGCTTTAAGAGATATTATTCTTCAGAACAAATTTTGTAAAAAGGAGAAGCTGTCTGTCATTGGTAACGGAAGTTCTAATGGAATTGATATCTCTTTTTTTGATCCGGGACAGGTAACGGAAGAAAACAGGCAAACATTGCGGGATGAACTTGGTATCAAAGTGTCGGATAAGGTTTTTTGCTTCATTGGAAGGATTGTCAGAGATAAGGGTATACAGGAACTGGTTGAGGCTTTTTGTCGTATGAAGAAAGGAGATTCGTCTGTAAAGCTTTTACTGGTAGGATCGTTTGAAAAGCATCTTGACCCTTTGGGTAAAGAAACTGAGGATTTGATCTCTACTGAGCCGGATATATTGTTTGTTGGATTTCAAAAAGATGTAAGACCTTACCTTGCAATTTGTGATGTATTTGTTTTTCCAAGTTACCGGGAAGGCTTTCCTAATGTGGTAATGCAGGCAGGCGCAATGGGGGTACCCTGCATTGTAAGTAATATCAACGGGTGTAATGAGATAATTGAGCATAAGAAAAACGGATGGATCGTGGAAGCTAAAAATGTGGATGAATTAAAGGATGCGATGATCTATCTTATTGAAAACGAAGCAGAACGCAAAAGAATGGCAGGCTTGTCACGTCAAATGATTGTAAGCAGGTATAATCAGCAGTATATTTGGGAACAATTGCTGGTCGAGTACAGAAAACAAGCTGGCCGGGATTAGATGATGAATCTATTCGTTTCTGGTATATTTTTATTGCCTAATTGTAAAGCAATTATTAAGTATGGGAAATAAAATTGCAATTGCAGGAGCAGGCGGATTTTCCAAAGAGGTGTATCTTATAATAGAAGCAATCAACAAAATTGCACCTACTTGGGATTTTGTCGGGTTTTTCGACGATAAAGTTCCCAGGGGAAAGTTTTTTATGGATTTTGAAGTGTTGGGGAATATGCAGGATTTAAATAATACTAATGAGGATATATATGTTGCAGTTGCTGCAGGAAGGTCCGACAAGATTATTGCTATAGTTAATAAGTTAACCTCGCCCAAAATTTTTTTCCCAAACATAATCCATCCATCTGTCTTTCTTCATTTTGAAACCCTTACAGTGGGAGAGGGTAACATCATTCAGTCCGGATCATCTTTTTCGGCAGATAACCGGATTGGAAAATACAATATATTTAATGCATCTGTAAAAGTAGGGCATGATGCCATCATTGGTAATTATAATACATTTGCAACGGGAACGCTGATTTCCGGCGGTGTTGAAATAGGAGATCAAAACAATTTTGGGATTAATTCCGGGATTCTCCAATATAAAAAGGTAGGAAATGGTAACACAATAGGTCCGTTGTCAATCTTATTTAAAAGCATTCGTGATAATGGACATTACTTAGGTGTGCCGGCTTTGCCTACAGGTATATAAACAATCGGATATCCTGCTGTAAAGTCGAAAGGTAAAATATTTCAGTCGATTTTTTGTTCAAATCAATTTTTTATGGATAAAGATGCATTTCTTAAGTCTTTTGCCGATCAGTTTGATGATACTGATCCGGCTTCGATTACTTTAGATACGAAATTCAAAGAACTTGAAGAATGGAGTTCTATGGTAGCCCTGATGATCATTGCTATGGCGGACGAAAATTACAATAAAAAAATAACCGGCGCCGATTTGAGGGAATCAGGCACCATCGGGCAATTGTATGAAAGGATCAGCTCCAGGTAATGGGGCTGACCCAAAAGGTCGTCATTGCGGTCCCGACCGCCCCGAACGTTCGGGGGAAGAAGCAGTCCCAAATATTTAAATCTTTATCAGTCAATGAGATTGCTTTCCCGACACAGTCGGGATTCCTCCCTAGAATACGTTCAACGACCTTTTGGTCAGCCCTAAGGGATTTCAAAATTGTATAACACAGTAGTAATGGCTCATGCCTCTTGCCGGGACATATCCGGCTGAAGAAAATTTTTAATAAATGAATAAAGATGCTATCTATAGCAACAGCCCTTATTTCATTAAAAGGCTGCTCGTAAACTTCCAGGGATATAAAAACGCCAAAGGGCGATACGGAAAGCTTTTTGATTCTTATTTCGAACTGTTTAAAAGTCTCTGGACAAAAAGTGGTGAGGAACTGGAAGAGTACAGGAGCGGGGAATTAAAAAAATTATTGCTCGAATGCTACAGGTATTCAGAATGGTACAAAAAGAAGTTTGAGGCATTATCGGTATCTGAGGCAGATATCAATGATGATCCGTTCAAAGTACTTTACCAGCTTCCGTTGTTAGAAAAGCAGGAGAGGCGTCAGTTTGCAGAATCAATAAGAAATAATAACCCGGGCAGGCCCACAGTAGCTGTAGGCTTTACCAGCGGTACTTCCGGTTCTCCTACCATCAATTACCTGGATAAAGAATCAGTGAATTTGTCATTTGCATTATGGAAACGGTTTCACTGGGCCATCGGATTGCCTCTTAATCCCCGCACTGCACGCTTTTCAGGCAGGATTATTGTGCATCCCAAAGCGGCGAAACCGCCTTTTTGGGTTTATAATTACTTTGAAAAACAAATTTACTTTTCAACGTATCATCTTACAGAACAGAACATGGGTTCCTATGTAAAAAAGCTGAATTCGTTTAAACCTGTGCTGATCGATGGCTACCCGTCTGCTATTTATGTACTGGCAGAATTTATTAATAAGAATAAGCTTTCATTGAATTTTAAACCAACGGCTATTGCTACTACCGCTGAAACATTGCATGACTATCAACGTGCGTCAATGGAAAAAGCCTTTGGCTGCAAAGTGTATAACCAGTATGCGAGCAGCGAAGGCGGAGCTTTTATTACTGAATGTAAAGAAGGTAAACTGCATGTAAATACCGATACCGGTATTTTTGAATTTCTGAACCTCAATAATGAGCCGGCTGCTCCTGGCGAAATTGCACAGTTAGTAATGACCAGCTTCAGGAATTTCAAGACTCCCCTTCTTCGCTATAGAATCGGTGACACTGTTCTTTTACCCGAAAAGCAGATAAGCTGCAATTGCGGATGTAAAATGCCGATAATAGAAAAAATTACCGGCAGAGAAGATGATATATTATGGACAAAGCAAAAAGGGTATGTGGGGAGAATGGATACGGCGTATAAAGGATTGGAAGGAATAGTCAAATCGCAGCTAATCCAGGAAAGTCCGGACAGTCTGATCGTTAATAATGTGGTGGATGAAAAATATTCAACGGAGTATGAAACAAAGCTCATAGCAAACCTTAAAAACAGGTTGGGGGATGATATCCGGATTACAATTAACCTGATGAATGACATTCCTTTGTCTGCAAATGGAAAGTTTACAGCGGTAAAGCGGAAGTTTAAAATAGATAGTTTACTAAAAGATAATGCATGAATTTTCCGGTAATGGTAATATAACTTTAATAATTCAAGACGGTTTTCATATGGATCAAAGTTCTCCTTTTTCGTTATCCGGTAAAATATTTGTTGTAGCAGGAGCTTCTTCAGGTATTGGATTGGCCATATGCCATAGCATTGTAAAAGCCGGCGGTAAAGTAATAGGATTGGCAAGAAGAGAAGAAAGATTACAGGCCATGGTTAATGAATTAGGTAAGGAAAACGCCTCGTATATAAAAGCTGATTTATCAAAAGATGAAGACATTACACATGTAGTGGATCAAATACCTGAAGTAAATGGTTATGTGCATGCTACCGGTATAATTAAATTATCGCCATTGAAATTTTTGAAGCGTGAAACGCTGGAAGAGATAATGAATGTGAACTATTTTTCAATGGTTCTTACGCTTGCAGAAATGACGAAGAAGAAGAAAATAAAAAAACAGGCTTATTCTTCCATTGTTCTGATATCTTCTATTAATGCGCTTGTTGGTTCCAAGTCGAACCTGATGTATGCCGGAAGTAAAGGTGCCATGTCTTCGGCAAGCCGTGTTATAGCAAATGAACTGGCTGGTCAGAAGATACGGGTCAATACGATCAAGCCGGCTATGGTGGACACGGATCTGGCTTCGGATGTGCAGGATCTTCTTTCCAAAGAAACAATTGATAAAGATAAAGAGAGCTATCCCTTTGGATACGGTACACCAGAAGATGTGGCCAATACAACCGTATTTTTGCTTTCTGATGCTTCAAAATGGATAACAGGTCAATCCTTTATATTGGATGGCGGATGGCTTAATTTAGTATAATAACAAGTATATGGCGCTACTGTATAATAAAAATGTTTCTGTCACCGGTATCAGTGCCTGTGTTCCCAGGGAAGTTGTGAGGAACCAGGATAACGGCGTGTTTGCAGAGAATGATATAAAGTCGTTTATCAGTAACGTGGGGATTGAAGAATACCGTGCCAGCGGCCCGGGGATATGCGCTTCCGATTTGTGTGTGGCCGCGGCAGAAAAGCTTATAGAAGATATGGGCATCAATAAGGAAGATATTGGGATAGTCGTATTTGTGTCCCAGTCGCCGGATTACTACTTCCTGCCTAATACTGCCTGCATTATCCAGCACAGGTTGCATCTTAGCAAGGAAACGCTTGCTTTTGATGTGCCTCTGGGCTGCAGTGGTTATGTATATGGATTGAATATGATTGCCTCTTATCTTTCTTCCGGACAAATAAAAAAGGGTTTGTTGTTAGTAGGAGATACCGGATCGAAAACTACCAATGCTAAAGACAAAAGCAGCGCCCTTCTTTTTGGCGATGCCGGTGCAGCCACTATGCTTGAGTACGATCCTAACGCAAGCGGTATTCATTTTCATCTGGCAACCGATGGATCCGGGTACAAAGCAATCATTGTTCCGGAGGGGGGATTCAGAAACAGGTTTTCGCACGAATCGCTTATTGAAAAGACCGATGCGGAAGGGTTGACGAGGTGTGGGATCAATGTTCATCTGGATGGGTTTGATGTTTTTTCTTTTGGCATTACTGAAGCGCCTAAAACGGTTAAAAAATTGACTGAGCATCTTGGTATTACGAACGACCATATTGATTTTGCTGTTTTTCACCAGGCGAACAAAATGATGAATGAGAAAATAAGAAAGAAACTTGCGCTCCCGGAAGACAAGGTGCCCTATTCTTTAAAAAAGTTTGGCAACACCAGTTCCGCGTCTATCCCGCTTACAATTGTAACGGCATTGCGTGAACAATTACATAAGAAAAGTTCCAGTGTTATTTTATGCGGGTTTGGAGTAGGCTTATCGTGGGGAACAGCCTATACGACTCTTGGCAATCTCTTTCTTTCTGAACTGGTTGAGTTATAAAAATTATTGATATTATTATGCCGGTTGATATTGCAACCATATCCGCAGTAGCTTATTATTTTCCATCCGGTGAGCTTACGAATGAACATCTTAATGTTGAATTCCCGGAATGGAGTGTTGAAAAAATCATGGCTAAAGTGGGTGTAAGCAACCGGCGGATAGCTGCTCAGGATGAATTTGCCTCGGACCTTGCCGTAAAAGCCGCTCAAAAGCTGTTTGCAGACAATAATGTTGATCCCGTCATTATTGATTATCTGATAGTATGTACCCAAAGTCCTGATTATTTTTTACCTGCTACTGCCTGTATTGTTCATCAACAGTTGCATTTGCCTGCAAAAGCAGGAGCAATAGATATCAACCAGGGCTGCTCTGGCTTTGTATATGGCTTGGGGTTAGCAAAGGGAATGATTGCTGCCGGGGATGCCACGAATGTCCTTTTAATTACAGCCGATACATACAGCAAATTTCTTCACCCCCTTGATAAAGGAAACCGGTCTATTTTTGGCGATGCGGCTGCTGCAACACTGGTCTCCTCGAACGGTGCAGGAGCAGCAGTAGGAAAAATGATTTTTGGAACGGATGGTAGTGGCGCCTCCAACCTGATTGTAAAAAACGGGGCGATGCGATCTCCCAAATCGGCAGATGTTGATTTGCATACAGATGAAAACGGGAATTTCTATAATGATAATTACCTTTTCATGAATGGTGCAGAGGTATTTAATTTCACACTTGAGTCTGTTCCGTCCCTCGTACGTCAGATACTTGAAAAGAATAACCTGATGCAAGACGAAATAGACGTTTTTATTTTCCACCAGGCCAATAAATTCATGCTTGAATATTTAAGAAAAAAAATAAAAATTCCTGTTGAAAAGTTTTTTATATGGATGGAAACCTGCGGCAACACAGTTTCCAGTACAATACCCATTGCTATTTACCAGGCTATCAAAAATAATAATATTAAAAAAGGACATAAAGTACTGATCGCAGGTTTTGGAGTAGGCTATTCCTGGGGAGGGACAGTTTTATATTTTTAAGTAATTATACCTTTTTGTTGGAATTTAAGTATGTATAAAAGATTTTTTAAAAGAGGGTTGGATTTACTTGTTGCTACGATTGCTTTTCTGATTTTGTTCCCGGTATTCCTGATCATAACGCTTTTGTTATTGATTGCAAATTCGGGTAAGCCCTTCTTTTTTCAGGACCGGCCCGGCAGGAATGGTAAAATATTCAGGGTGGTTAAGTTTAAAACAATGAACGATAGAACTGGTGAAGACGGGAAGCTCCTGCCCGGAGAACTGCGGATCACCAGGGTTGGGAACTTTGCCAGGAAAACATCGCTTGATGAAATACCTCAGTTATTAAATGTAATAAAAGGCGACATGAGCCTGGTGGGGCCCCGCCCACTGCTTGTATCTTATTTACCATTGTATAACGAAAAACAGAAAAGACGCCACGAAATAAGACCGGGCATTACCGGATGGGCCCAGGTAAACGGGAGAAACGCTATTAGCTGGGAACAAAAGTTTGAGTATGATGTTTGGTATGTTGACCATTATTCCTTTTCCCTGGATGTTAAAATCCTTTTTCTAACTGTTCTTAAAGTATTCAGAAGTGAAGGAGTAAACGCGGGTAAAATAGTAACAATGGAACCTTTTACAGGTTCCGGTTCGTAATTTTGATAAGGTTAAGAATAATGATTAATTGTTGTGGCCAGCACTTTAAGATGTTG
The DNA here is from genome assembly GCA_019638615.1 of Chitinophagaceae bacterium. GTDB lineage: Bacteria > Bacteroidota > Bacteroidia > Chitinophagales > Chitinophagaceae > Agriterribacter. The sequence continues at coordinate 80,819 of JAHBTL010000003.1, forward strand.
AAAAATATTAATGTATGATATCTAAAACAGAAATAAGTTTAAAAAAATAAAAAAAAAATTAACTTTGACTGTACTTATTCTGTGTACGGCCCTTGAACCAATGTCAAAAATTGCCCGAAACGAATAGCTGGCTCTTTGTTTTTTAATCCAATTTTGTGAACCTGCTTTTAACGACAGTCCATTAATTATTTATTTTATTGAGAAAGGATGGAACTACGACGTTTTATTTATTTACCTTATTATTTGTTAAGGACTCCCTGGGGACTCTTCTTTACTTTTTTTTCTTTTGTAAAGAAGAAAAAAGAAATTTCCGGCATTCAGTTGTTTACGGATTTATTCAAAAATGCTTTAAAATACAACGCTGCCCCTTTGGATTATTTTACGCTTCGTTTATTTGATCTTCCTCCAAAAGAGCGTGCATTATTTGCCTGTACAGGATTTATGTATGAGTACCAGTTAAAAATGAATCCCCTTAAAGACAGATCCGTTTTGCAGGATAAAATCGCGTTCCTGATCCACTTCAAAGACTTCTCGGGCCGTAAATGGGCGACTATAAAAATGCTTAAAGAAGACAGGACTTTGGCTGAGGAGCTTATTCGCAATCCGGAAAATAAGGTAGTTATAAAAAATGCCACCGGGCAGGCCGGTAAGCAGGTGCGGGTCATAGATACATCGAACCTGAATGTTGAACAAGTCGTTGATCTCATGGAAAAGAATGGTTTCAATCTGTTAGAAGCATATGTTGTTCAGCATGACGATCTGATGAGATTGTCGCCTGCTGCTTTAAATACGGTTAGAATTGTTACACAATATAATGACGGGCAGGCGGAAGTGTTACTTGCCTTTATAAGGGTAAGTGTAAATTTGAGTATAGATAACTTATCAGCGGGCAACTATGGGGCGAACTTTGGCGCTCCTATTGATTTAAAATCTGGTAAAATATCCGGGCCGGGTATGTATATAGACGTTACAAAAGCTGATGAATATTATCATCCGGTTACAAAAGTTAGTTTGGTAGGATTTCAGATCCCCCTTTGGAATGAAAGCATTGATTTAGCTAAAAAGGCTGCGAATCATACTCCTCAGAATCGATCTGTTGGATGGGATGTTGCAGTTACCAATCAGGGACCTGTTTTGATTGAAGGAAATCATAATTGGAATTATTTATCACAGCTTATGGGAAACAGAGGGTTGCGAAAGGAGTTTTTGCAATACACGTCAGACTCTTTAACTTAATTTAAAATTCTCAGTAACAGATTTAGAGGCATTGGTTTTATTTATATGAATGCCTAATTTTAGATAATGGATAAGATAAAATTGTTTATAATCGGATGTGGAAATGTGGGTGCATTTGTTGCCTATAATTTTGAAGATTTTCAACTTTCTGATTTTGAAATGCACGGTTTTATTGATGATGAAACAAAAAAATGGGGTAAAACTTTTTTCGGTTATCCTGTTCTTGGCGGAGTTGACGAGATCATGCATCTGCAGCAAAAGACTGCAGTGGTTGTTACCATTTCTAATCCGTACGATAAAAAGAAAGTAATCAGCAAATTACTACCCAATAAAAATATTGTATTTCCTTCGCTGATCTCGCGGTACTCCTGGATATCTAAAAATGTTTTTGTGGGGAATGGCGTAATCGTTTATCCCGGTGTTTCAGTCAACTATCACACGCGTATTGAGGACTATGTTATTATTAATATGAATTCGGCTATTGGTCACGACTGCCATATTCAGCGTTTTAGCACGCTGGCTCCTGGTGTATCGTTAGGAGGGTTCACCTCTATAGGAGAATGCGTAGATATAGGAATAAATGCTGCTACGCGGCAATTTGTGAAGATTGGCAATAATTCTATTATAGGAGGTCTTGCAATGGTCATTTCAGATTTACCTGATTCAATAACAGCAGTGGGAGTACCCGCCCGGGTAATTAAAGCGAAAAATAACTAAAACAGCTTCCTGCATCAGCTATTTCAATGCAGATGATTTATTAGAAAAAGAAAATATGGATAAGAAAATCTGGCTATCATCTCCTCATATGGGAGGAAAAGAAAGGAATTATGTTACGGAAGCGTTCGATACCAACTGGGTGGCTCCTTTGGGTCCGCATGTAAACGGGTTTGAAAAGGATATCAGTACTTTTCTTTCAGCAGGAAACAAAAATGAAATGCATGTAGCCGCCCTCAGTTCGGGAACGGCAGCAATACACCTGGGATTGATATTGCTGGGAGTAAAACCGGGCGATGAGGTGATATGTCAAAGTATGACCTTCTCTGCTTCAGCCAATCCTATTGCTTACCAGGGAGCAGCTCCCGTTTTTGTAGACAGTGAAGCTGATACATGGAACATGTCGCCAGCATTTCTGGAAGAAGCGATAAAAGACAGAATTGCAAAAGGCCGCAAGCCTAAGGCGATCATTCCTGTGCATTTATATGGCATGCCTGCTAAAATGGATGCTATTATGCAGATAGCAGGCAATTACGAGATCCCTGTTTTGGAAGATGCGGCTGAGGCGCTGGGGAGCCATATTAACGGAAAAATGTGCGGTACTTTTGGAGTAATATCAGCGCTTTCTTTTAACGGCAATAAGATCATTACAACTTCAGGAGGCGGCGCCCTGGTGGCGCATGATGCAAAAATAGCAGAAAAGGCAAGGTTTTTGTCGACGCAGGCGCGGGATACTGCTCCGCATTACCAGCATTCGCATATTGGATATAATTACAGGATGAGCAATATATGTGCAGGAATAGGAAGGGGGCAGATGGAAGTATTACAGGAAAGAATAATGCAGAGAAGGGCGAATTTTGAATGGTATAAAAACGAACTGAAGGAAATTTCGGCTTTTGAATTTCCTGTTGACCCTGAGGGTTATTATTCCAACCATTGGCTTACGACCGTGATTGTAAACGATCATAATGTTACGCGTGAAAAATTAAGGCTTGCACTGGAGGCGGTAAATATAGAAAGCCGGCCCTTGTGGAAGCCTATGCACAAACAACCGGTTTTTGCCGACGCCCCGTTTTACGGCGATGGCACATCGGAAACAATATTCGAGAAAGGGTTGTGCCTTCCTTCGGGTTCTAATCTTACACAAGAAGAAAAAGACAGGATTTTAAAGGAAATAAAAGCATTCTTTTAGTTCAACTGAAGAACGGCTGCATTTTATCGACGAATATATATCGGGGGCTGCTCCCGATGCTCGTTTATTTTTCCATTTCTTTAAGTATCTTTTTTGCCCTGCTTTTGAAGCCTGCTGTTTGATGTGGCATTTGTTGTTCAATCAACAGTTTTACTTCAGGTATGATATCCGGATGTTTCCTTGACAAATTATAAAGAACGGTAAGCGAAAAGGCTTTGACAGCTACTTTTTCATTCGGATCTTCTACGAACCTGAAACATATATCCATCACTTCACCTTGTAATGCTGTGGGAATATCTATTGCCTGGAGCATCCTTACAGTATTCCGTTTTACAGCGTCATGAATACCTGGAATTTCCAGGTTTTTAACAAGGCTCCTCAAATGTTTTCGTATGAGTTCCGGATGAGTAATGGCGCTGTAGCTCAGCGGCCAGGCTGCTCTTTGTGTTACTCGGTATTCATCGTTTAAAAACAATTGTACCAGTTCATTAAACCGAATTTGCGAGCTACCGATATAACGGACAATTTTTTCACATTGTTGTTTAGAATGCTCCTGCAGCAATGCCTCCCGGATATTCATTTCTTTGTCAATTTAAAAATGAATTTACGAAAACGTTTGTGTGAAATTTTAAGATTCAACGGCAAAACCAATGAGTCGATTTTGTTTTCATATACCTTTAGCTAATTTCTGTAATAACATGCTACAACAAGTATTAGCGGTATATGGCCTGCAAATGTCGGAACTGGATGTAAAATCATTCGGATCCGGGCTGATTAATAATACCTGGAAAGTAAGCCGGTATAACAGCGATGAAGCTTACATATTGCAAAGGATCAATCACCAGGTATTTAAATCACCTGAAAATATAGCTTATAATACCCGTTTGATTGGTAATTACCTGGCCGAACACCATCCTGATTATTTGTTTGTAAGAACAATGAATACGCGGTCTGGCGACGACATTCATTTTGTAGAAGGCGAGGGGTATTTCAGGCTAGTTCCTTTTGTAAAAGACTCGCACACGGTAGATGTGGTGCAAACTCCGGGACAGGCTTATGAAGCAGCCCGGCAATTTGGAAGGTTTACTTTTTTGCTGAAAGATTTCCCGGTTGAAAAATTGAAAGTTACAATTCCCGATTTTCATAATCTGACCCTCAGGTATAATCAATTTTTGCAGGCGGTACAAAATGGAAATGTAAGCCGGATCAAAGAATCGGCCGCCGAAATACAATGGCTGAAAGAGCAGGACTATATTGTAAAACGCTTTGATGCCATGAAGCATAACCCTGATTTCCGGTTACGGGTTACACATCACGATACCAAGATCAGTAACGTACTATTCAATAGCAATGATAAAGGCCTTTGTGTAATTGACCTTGATACGGTAATGCCCGGTTATTTCATAAGTGATGCAGGAGATATGATGCGTACATGCCTGCCCCCCGTAAGTGAAGAGGAAAAGGATTTTAGTAAAATTCATGTAAGAAACGAATATTATAAGGCAATCGTGGAAGGGTATACTGCAGGAATGGAAAATGAGCTGAGTGAAGCGGAAAAATCAGGTTTTTTTGATGCAGGCTGTTATCTTATTTACATGCAGGCGCTCCGCTTTTTAGCCGATTACCTGAATGATGATGCCTATTATGGTTCAAAATATCCGGGACACAATTATATCCGGGCATGTAACCAGGTAGTATTGCTTAAAAAAATGCTTGAGAAGGAAAATATACTGCGTTCTATGCAGTGAAATAGCTGATAAGTACTTTACTTATCTCCCTTTGTCACTTTGCTGACGAACTGTTCCATCTTCATGGCATCGGCTACTGTAAAGCTTCCGATCCTGGTACGCCTCAGGCTGCTGAGGTATGCTCCGCATCCCAGCTCTTTCCCATAGTCGTTTGCCAGGCTCCGGATGTAGGTACCTGTTGAACAAACTACGCGAAATTGTACAGCCGGTAAATCAATATGAGTAATCTCAAATGTTTTTATGGTAACCGGACGAGGATCGAGCTTTACCTCAATACCTTTGCGCGCCAGCTCATATACGCGTTTTCCGTCTTTTTTAATAGCTGAGTGTGCGGGAGGAACCTGCCTGATATTGCCGGTAAATGGCAGGGTTGCCTGCAGCAATTGTTCGGCCGTAAGATGGTTGTAATCTAAAAAATGCCCGGGTTCGCTTTCAAGATCATAAGTAGGGGTGGTAGCGCCCAGGGTAAAAGTGCCGGTGTATTCTTTTTCCTGTGCCATGAATTCATTGATCTTTTTAGTAAACCTGCCTGTACATACAATGAGTAAACCTGTAGCCAGCGGATCGAGCGTACCGGCATGACCAATCTTCTTTATGCGCAATGCCGAACGCATTTTCCTGATCACGTCAAATGAAGTCCATTCCAGGGGTTTATCGATCAATACAACACTGCCTTCTTCAAACACATTGCTGCTGCTATCAGGTAAAATTGATTCCATTTTGTGAAATAGAGGGTGAAGATGAGGGTAAAAGGTGTAAAAACAGGGGATCAGTTCAATTGTACGGCAGGTAGCCTGTGTAATTGTCCGTCTACTACTATCAGTTCTTCAATTTCAAATTTCCAGTATTTGAATATAGGAGAGCCGGTAAGATATTTTTTCACCTGTTTTTTATTTTCAGCGGAAATGGTGATCCATATCTTCTGCGATTCCATTGTTACGACGTATTGATCTATTGCATTGCTTTCAATCAATGAATTAATATATTCCCTGTGCCGGGGAACAAGCGACATAAATTCATCATCCATATTGAACTTTATTGTGACCTGGTACTTTTTCATTTCAGTGAAACCTCCTTTGGATGCAACTCCTTTACACTATATGTACGTAACAATGTTAGCAAAAGTATGTTAAGACGGACTGTTAAATTTTCCACTCCTGTATCGTATTTACCCACTCCTGCATAAAAGGAGCTGTCACTTTAATATAATTATCGGTATATCCTTCCATCATGCCGCTTTTATTGTTTGCTTCAAATAAAACTTTCCGGTATTGTCCTGCATGCTGTTCGGTAAAATACTGCATTTTTTTGTAAGAAAGATTGCGGAGTATTTTATTGCGGGTATGGCGTAGATTAACTGGTATGACCGGTTGTATACCGAGCGCATGGGTATTTGCTCTTTCTGAATAAGTAAAAACATGCAGGTAGGAAATATCTAAATCGTGAAGAAACCGGGTGGTAGCATCAAATTCTTCATCGCTTTCGCCCGGAAATCCAACAATTACGTCAACACCTATACAACAATGCGGCATGAGTGTTTTTATGCTGTTTACTCTTTCTTCGTAGAGCTCTCTCCTGTATCTGCGCTTCATCAGGCCCAATATATGATTGCTGCCGCTTTGCAACGGAATATGAAAATGCGGCATGAATTTTTTACTTTCCGCTACAAATTGTATGATATGGTTGCTTAAAAGATTAGGTTCTATAGATGAAATCCTGAACCGCTCAATTCCCTGCACTTTTTCAAGCTCCCGGATGAGTTGAAAGAAGTTTTCGTTCCTTTTCCATCCCAGTTGTCCGGGTTGCTCATTGATACCAAAATCTCCCAGGTTCACACCGGTTAATACAATTTCCTTTACCCCGGAGGCAGCCAGCAGCTCCGCATTTTTTACCACATTGCTAATGGTATCGCTTCTGCTTTTGCCCCTTGCCATCGGGATGGTGCAAAAAGAGCAGCTGTAATCACAGCCATCCTGCACTTTTAAAAAAGTACGGGTACGGTCGTTTACCGACCAGGAGCCGTTGAAGCCCTGTACTTCTTCAATGTCGCAACTGGAGATTTTGGCAGAATTGCCTTTGGTCAGCTCTTTGAGATGGGAAGTAATATTAAATTTTTCGGCAGCGCCCAACACCAGGTCTACTCCCTGTATTTCAGCAATTTCTCTGGGTTTTAATTGGGCATAACACCCGGTGATTATTACCAGGCTCTCAGGTGAGCGCCGTTGTATACGCCGGACCAACTGGCGGCATTCTTTGTCTGCATTGTCTGTAACAGAGCAGGTATTAATTACATATACATCCGCTACGTCATCAAAGTCCTTTTTTACAAATCCGTCATTTTCAAGCAGCCTCGAAAGGGTAGAGGTTTCTGAAAAATTGAGTTTGCACCCTAATGTATGAAATGCCACAGTTTTCGGTAACGACATAAGGACGCAAAGATACTTGAATCAACTTTATTTTACGTAGCCGCAGATGCGCAGATTAAATCTGTACGCCTGTTACGTTTTCTGCAAGGAGAAATATATAGTTAATTATTGCATCAGGTGTTTCAGTGTTTCCAGCTTCCCGTTTTCAAGGCGTACTGCTATCAGTAATTGGTTGGTACCTCTGAACTGGAGATGATTGAATTGAAACGTATTGGATCCTGCGGTTAATTGTGCAGGCATTTTATAAAGCGGATGTCCTTCCATATCCATAATAACAATATCAGCTTTTTGCCTGGAGGCGCTGCTTATCGATAATGTAAATTCATTTACCGAAGGATTAGGGTAGCTTTTGATATTTGTAATCCTGGTTTTTCTAAGTGTAACGCGCACCGGCCCAAAGTATTCGTATTTGTCGTCAAAATCGCTTTGCAGCAAACGGTAGTAATTTACTCCTTCTGCAGCGTCGTAGTCAAGCCATTCGTATTGTTGCGGGCCATAGGAATTGCCAGCCGCCGGAATGCGGGCAATGGGAGTAAAGTTTACGGCATCGTTGCTTCTTTCCAGAACGAAATCCCTGGTATTTGTTTCCTGCGAGGTACTCCAGTTTATCCGTACTGCTTCATTGCCTATGGGTGTGGCTGTAAAATCCGTTAACACGATTGGTAAAGCGCTGAAAGTGCTGTAGCAGGAGGCTGGGGCCACATAAGTGGGATTCAATACAGCGGTTTTATTTTCAACGAACTGGGGGGGCAGGGCGGCTGCCAGCACAGCATCGTCCACAGCCAAAAAATCCTGCAGTAAGGTGGCATAAATGCTTCTGTAGTCAAATTGCAAATCTGTACATCCCCTGTCTACAACTTTTGTAAGATCAATGGGGTTGCCTGTAACTCCGGGTTTTACTCCTTTGCCGATGATGAACATGGGATTTACACCGCCATGGTCAGTGCCTGAACTCGCATTTTGATCGATGGATCTTCCAAATTCAGAATAGGTGCTGGTTATGACTCTGTCTTCTAATCCAAGAGCTTCCAAGTCGGATTGAAAAACTTTTATGGCGTCGGATAAGAGTTTCAAAAGATTTGCATGTATGCCTGTAGTAGGGGTACCTGCAACTACCTGGTTGGTATGATTATCGAATCCGGTAAGATGTACGAGAAATATCTTGGTTTTTGATCCTCCGCTAATCATTCTTACCACTGTTTTTAACTGATTGGCAATAACTGTATCAGGATAAGAAACAGCATTTGTACCATTGTTAAAAACATTTGTAACCCGTTCGGAAAATGCATTGGTTGACCTTTCAATGGAATTGATATATTCTATTTCGTCTTTAAAGTGTGAGGGACTATAGTTGGTAGGTAATGGTACTCCTAACCCTGCTACCTGATTATAAAAAGTTGATGGGTTGGAACGGAGAATGATGCTGGCTGAACTTCCCTCAGATGTATTAAACAGAAATGATGAAGAATTTGCTCCAAATTCGAGTCCTAGGGGATCGGGGAAATCGGCTGTAGGACCTCCAATATTTGAAGGATAAACGCTGCCTAAGTATCGTCCTATCCATCCCGAATTGAGTTTGTTAAATTCGGGGGTGGAATCTCCGCCACTAAGCCAATGGCTGTTTGCCGCAAAGTGAGATTTATTGTTATTCAGATAACCTACTCCGTTCACTACATTCAGTTTGCCATTGTCATAAAGTTCTTTCAATCCTGTCATTGCAGGATGAAGACTGATTTGTCTCGATTCTGTAATGGTGGAATCCAACAGAATCGCTCCATTGACGTTACCCGTACGCGGAATTGCAATAGTAGGTCTATTCTGAGCATATAAATCGTATTTTGATTGCTGTACAGGAATAACTGTATTGATACCATCATTACCACCGAATAAATCAATGAATACCAGTGATCTACCTTGTATATCTCCGCACGTAAAATCGTTGAATGCCGGAAGATTATTATATGCTTTAATGAATGAGTTATTTAAAAAAATTGGCGTAAAACCCAGCCCCATTGTATTCCTGATAAAATTCCTTCTGTTCATGCAGCCATTTTTAATTTATAATAGTTGATATTCTTGAGAAGAAAGAATTCCTTTAAAAAGATTTTGCAGACGTAAAACAACTGAAGTGCTATCTCCTGTAGTTTTATAATTATCCCAATCCATTTGCCAGTTCATAAGACTTAGTGAACCTAGAAGAAGGTCATTGAGAAAAAAGTCAAATCTGGAAGAATTTTTAGGGTTTTCAGGGAATAAAAAGGTTAGCAGTTCGTCTACCACTTTAATTCCGTCGCGTGGGTCTGAAATGTTTTCAGGGGTATCTACCCATGCAAGTATATCAAATGGGGCAAAGAAAGGTCCCCATACTAATACTTTTTTATTTTCTACGAGCATTCGGCCTAACATGTAGCGGTATATAATGGTAGATGAATTCATCCATAATCGGTCATAATCGGGGGCCTGGTAATAAGGTTTGTATCCGGCAATAGTCGATGGGCTAAACGTATCCATCCCCCCTCCCGGGAGAAAAAATATCTGGATTGTGCTTCTATAAAAATTATCGTAATAGTCAAAACTGTTCGCAATTGGATCCGGCGGTAGAATGTTAAAAAAACGCATTGTTCCGAGTAACAGGTCAAGAGGGGATTTAATTTTTGCACCTATGAATTCATCTGTTTGTACGCTGTCGTCTTCATCATAAAAATGCTTGCTTACAAGAAGGGTTTCCAGTACAGGACGTAACTCATAGTTATTGTTCATTAAGATTTCAGAAAGTGGTGTGATAATATCCGATTCTGCTTCTTCGCTGATATGGGGATATAAAAAATATCTGTATAGCTTTCTGCAAATATTTTTGGCCGTAGCCGTTTGCTCAAATACCAGGTCCACAAAGTCGCTTACTTCTGTGTACATGTCTTCAACTCCCGCAGTACTGGTAATTGTTCTTTTTTGAAAAGAATCGCTGAAATACTTTGTTCCAAAACTATGAGTATAAGGCACTTCCGTACATCTCCTGATGCCTGTATCCGGATCGATCAAACTGTTATTTTTTGAATAGCGAAACCCTGTAAAGATTTTTGCAGCTTCTTTTATGTCGTTTTCGGTATATGTTTCAAAAGCAGAGTCCGATTCTCTCCCTATTGTAAACAATTCAAGAAATTCTCTAGCGTAATTTTCGTTAGGGTTGCTTGCACTGCTGGTATTCCCATCCAGTTGAATAAGCATTGAATTATTTAAACTCATTTTATACGCAAGTGTTTTATAGTTTCCTATAGCGTAATACTCCAGGAGCTTCAAATAATCATAGAATATCTCTGAAATTTTATTATCATAATTGGTAACCCAGTTCTGATGTAAGAAAAATATCATTTTGTGCAGGATAGTATCATCCCTCCGTGCATTGTCGAGCCACCAGCCGATTAAATATTTTTGAAGAAGATAGTCTTCAGAATTATTCGGTTTTCTGAAGTCAACTACCCATGTCTCCCCTGTTGCGGGGTCTATAGGTTTAGATGTGATTGGTATAACATCAAGCAGAATATTGACAGCTTCATTTGCTGTTTTAATAGCAAAGTTTTCGATTTGTTTACGCGTAGGTCCAAAAGTTGTTCTGCGTAGTAAATGAGCAGCTTTTCGGGTACCCAATACACCGGTAGATGGATTTAGTGATGCCATTCTTATTACAATAACTGGTTAAAACAGTGGCAAACAATAATTTTCTGGGTGTTCAAAAAAGTCAAGAAGATTTTCAGAAGATAAGGGTCGAATTAAAATAGAAATTACTGTCCGGCATCTTTTAACAAAAATCAGACCAATCGTCCGTCAGGAAAGAACATATAGCGGGAATCGTATGGTATAAACCGTGTTCTTTTCAAATAAAAGAAAAAATTAGTTTTTGAACGCTTCGCTGGCCTCTTTATCAAGGTATATTTTCCCTTCGTTTACCTGCTGTATGGCGGGGAGCAACTCTTCGGCCACATTGTGTTTAATGACATATCCCTTTGCCCCCGCATCTATCATTTTCTTTATATAAAGTACAGAACTGTGAAAAGACAATCCAATCACCTTTACCGAGGGATATTCCGTGGCTATTTTCCGGGTGGTGTCTATACCTGATGTTTTTTTCATATTTATATCCATCAGTACAATGTCCGGGAGAAATGTGGCGACCGCCTTAATGGCTTCATCTCCATCTGTACAAACAGCCACTACTTCAATATCTTTTTGTGCACCCAGAAACAGCGACCAGGCATTTCTCACTTCAGGATGATCATCTGCAATCATTACTCTTATCATGGGTACGAATTTGCGGTATTTACTATGCAATATTCGTAGAAATACGAGTAAAAATCCCTGATCACAATAAGAAAATTGCTGAACCTGTCAATTAATTAACCAATGTCAACAATAATTAAGCAAGGGCAATGTCCAGCACCTGCTGCATCGTTTTTACAAAATGAAATTTAATTCCCTTGATAAAGTCTGAGTTAATTTCTCTTACATCCTTTTCGTTTTGCCAGCATAGTATCACTTCTTTCATTCCTGCCCGCTTAGCAGCAAGTACTTTTTCTTTTATTCCTCCTACGGGCAATACCTGTCCGCGCAAAGTTATTTCCCCGGTCATTGCCAGGTAAGGTTTCACTTTGCGCCCGGTTAACGCTGAAGCAATGGCTGTCATCATAGTAATCCCGGCGCTGGGTCCGTCTTTAGGAGTTGCCCCTTCCGGCACATGTATATGAATGTTTTTTTTCTGGAATGCTTCCGGATCAATACCATACTTTTTGGCATTGGCCTGCAGGTAAGTAAAGGCAGTGGTAGCGCTTTCCTTCATCACATTTCCAAGGTTGCCCGTCAAGCGCAATTCCCCTTTTCCCTCGCTTTGCGTGGTCTCAATGAATAATATATCGCCGCCCACATAGGTCCATGCAAGCCCCACAGCTACGCCCGGCATATTGGCTATTTTGTATAACTCGTTGCTATAGCGCGGTTTACCTAAAATTCTCTCTACATCTTTTATTGTAAGTGTAGGCTTCAGTTTATTTTTTAAAGCATATTCTTTTGCCTGCGAGCGCATGATGGATGCAAGTTGCCTGTCTAACTCGCGTACCCCGCTTTCACGGGTATATTCTTCAATGATTTTTTCTAAAACAGCATCGCCGATTTTAAAATTCGCCTGCTTTAAGCCATGCATTTCTTTTTGCTTGGGCACAAGATGGCGTTTGGCGATCTGGATCTTTTCTTCCACGGCATAACCATTCAGTTCAATGATCTCCAGCCGGTCTCTTAATGCAGGTTGTATATGCTGAATATCGTTCGCGGTAGCTATAAACAGTACTTTGCTCAGGTCGTACTCCAGTTCCAGGTAATTGTCGTAAAATGTATGGTTTTGCTCCGGATCCAGTACCTCCAGTAATGCTGAAGAAGGATCTCCCCTGAAATCATTGCCTACCTTGTCTATTTCATCGAGTATAATAACGGGGTTAGACGACTTTATCTTCCGGATGGATTGCAGAATTCTTCCGGGCATGGCGCCTATATATGTTTTACGATGTCCCCTTATTTCACTTTCATCGTGCATGCCGCCTAAGCTCAGTCTCACGTATTTTCTATTTAAAGCAGAAGCAATACTTCTGCCTAATGAAGTTTTACCAATACCCGGGGGACCTACAAAACAAAGGATCGGGCTCTTCATATCGCCCTTCAGTTTTAATACAGCCAGGTATTCCAGCAAGCGTTCCTTTATCTTGTTCATCCCGTAGTGATCGTGATCCAGTATTTTTTTAGCTTTTACCAGGTCGTAAGAGTCTATCGTGCCGTCACCCCATGGAAGTTCCAGCATCAGGTCGAGGTGATTGTAAACCACCGAATAATCCGGGGTGGAAATATGCATGCGCTCCAGCTTTTCTATTCCCTTCAGGAACATCTCTTTAGCTGCTTCGGGCCATTTCTTGTTCTCCGATTTTTTGATCATCTCCCTGATCTGGCGCTCGTTGGTATCCCCTCCCAATTCCTCTTTAATGCTTTTTAACTGCTGCTGTAAAAAGTATTCTTTCTGTTGTTTATCCAGCTCTGTTTTAGTTTTGGTGGTAAGCTGGTTTTTCAGTTCGGCGAACTGTAATTCCCTGTTCAGGATATGCAACAGCTTTTCTGCTCTCACCTTTATATCGTTTATTTCAAGCAGCTCCTGTTTTTCTTTTATTTCGCTGTTTACATTGCTGCTTACAAAGTGAATAAGGAAGGATGGGTTTTCTATATTTTTCAGGATAACAGATGCCTCAGACGGCATATTGGGCGAAAGCAATATGATTTGTCCGGCAAGATCTTTAATGGAACTTACTGTGGCAGCAAAATGCTGGTCGCTTTCAATGCTTATCTTTTCTTCTTCCAGCAATTGTATAGATGCCCGGAAATAAGGCTCTTCGGCAGTAATGGCATTGATAATGAACCTTTTTTTGCCCTGTATAATAATGGTAGTACCACCATCGGGCATTTTTATAAGCTTGATGATTTTTGCGGCTGTGCCTGTATTTTCTAAATCATTGGTGGCAGGATCTTCCACAGTACTGTCTTTTTGCGTCACTACACCTACCAATTTGTCAGTTTTATAAGCATCGTTAACAGCCTTAATAGAGCGGTCTCTGCCTACGGTAATAGGTAACACAACCCCGGGAAACAGTACCGTATTCCTCAGCGGCAGTAAGGGTAGATCGGTTGGAATGCTATTCTCTTCTGCATTTTCGTTCTCTTCTTCGTTTAAGGGTATAATGGGCATGAACTCCATTTCATCTTCGGGCTTTAAAAACAAATCACTTCTTTTCATAATCTTTATTCAAGGTCAATATGACATCTTTTTTCTATTTTAAAAAGAAAAAAAGATAGAGCTATATATTCGTCAAGTATAATGCCAGTAAAAAATAAAAACCGGGTGCATTTACACCCGGTTTTATAATCTTTTTTTTCTATTTATTAAAGCGCAAAGCCCACACCTAATTGTATGGTTTGGCTTTTCCAGCTATCCTGCTGATCAATATCATTCAATTCAGCAAGTCCGATGGCGTATCTTCCATATATCCTCAGCCGTAACAAATTGATCTGTGCGCCGCCTACCATGGCAAAATCTCCTTTTTTAAAAGCGTCCCCGCCATTTTCCAGCAAGGTTCTTTGTTTATTCATCAGCACGCTGAACTGCGGGCCAGCCTGCAGGGTGAAGAAAGAAACGGGCCGGAAAGAAAGCATAAGGGGGATGCTCAGGTAATTTAATTTTACATCCTTTAGCTCGTGAGAGGAAATTTTGTAAATGTCTTCAAATTCTGTGGAGGTAGTGGTATTGCTCTGGCTGAACAGTACCTCCGGCTGAATGCCCCATTTTTTAGTGAGCATAATTTCGGGTGCAACGCCCAAATGATACCCAAGTTGAAATTCGTCTTTAAATGATTTTCCATCCAATTTTCCCATGTTGGCTCCTGCATGCAATGCAAGTTTGAAGCCCTGGGCAAAAGAGGAGGATGAAATCATGAAGAGGAGGCAGACAAATGCCAAAGTTGAAAAGATACGTTTCATTTTGCAAGGGGTTTTAATACGCTGAAAATAATCGAATTTGATGCCATGTCACCCAAATGTTTCAGAGTAATTTGTTAAGCAAAACACATGGAAATGTTATTGTTACCCCGCCCGTGATCATCTTTTTATCAGGCCAGTTCAATTACTGTGATCTCGGGCAGGATGCCTACCCGCCCTGGGTAACCTATAAATCCATATCCCCTGTTTACATATAAACGTTGTGATCCTTCCTCATACAGTCCTGCCCACTGCTTGTATACATACTGTACCGGGCTCCATTTAAATCCCGGCAATTCAACTCCAAACTGCATACCGTGGGTATGACCGCTCAGCATTAGATCTATATCGCCGTACAAAGGCCGTACTTCCGCATCCCAATGGCTTGGGTCGTGACTCATTAATATTTTAAAAGGGTATTTTTCGGTACCTGCATACGCTTCACTCAGCCTGCCATATTTGGGAAAGTTGGCTTTTGCCCCCCAGTTTTCAATGCCCAGCAACGCAATTTGTTCACCCTCCTTTTCAAGTACTACATGTTCGTTCATCAGCAGGCGCCAGCCCATTTCTTTCTGAACCTGTATCAATCGCTCCAGGTTTTCGGCTTTTGCTTCGGGGCTGGGCCAGGTACGGTAGTCGCCGTAATCGTGGTTGCCGAGCGTGCTGAATACACCCATGGGGGCATTCAGCTTAGAAAAAATGCTGGTGTAATGATCTACTTCGCTGGTATGATCATTCACGAGGTCGCCTGTAAACAATATAATATCTGCCTGCTGATCCATGATCAGCTTTATACCCTGCGCTACCGCGCTTTTATCGGTAAAGCTTCCTAAGTGCATATCAGAAATATGTACCATTTTCAGCCCCCTGAAGGCTTTGGGCAGATTGGGAAAGTTAAGCCTGATCTTTTTTACTTGGTAGCGGTATTTGTTGGTAAAGCCGTACAACATGGCGGCCATTAAGCCACCCCCAATTGCCAGCCCCAGCCAGCTCATAAATACCGAACGCGATATGCCTGCAGCTTTAAAAGGTTCTCCATGAATATATTGATAGAACAATTTTCCACCTGCCCATTGCAATACACGCCGCAGATCATCTACCACCAGGAATATAACAGTAATAGCTTTTGAAAGAAAAAAGCCTATTAGTACAGCAAATAAATAAGTACGGAAAGTTTTGGGCCAGTTCTCAAGAGAAGTATAGGGAAACACTGCCATAATAATGACAGCAACTGCACTCGTTACCCAATAAATTCCAAATACGGTAAAACGTATTTTGGGCGAAGCAGACTGAACAGCGATCTTTACTGCCTGGAAAACGTACAGATCAATCAGCAGCATTATTATTATAAGTATCCACGAGCCTGTAAAGCGACGCATATTAAATTTGATATTTAAAGCATACCTGTTTAAAATTTTATAAACTCATCCAGTTGTTCATTGATTACTTTAAGCGTTGCGGCATCTTCTATCGTACTATCTACCGTGAGTAATTTGTTCACTACCGATATGGGCAGTTTGTTATGGTGCACATTCATTTTTAAATAATGCAATACGCCAGTTAAATGCTCCATTCCTCTTAAATTACCTGCCCTGCCCGTAGAAATACCTGTAAGCAATGCTTTTTTGCCCCACCATACCTTCTCAATATCGGTGTGATCCATCATGGCTTTTAATACCCCGGGAAAACTTCCGTTGTATTCAGGCGTAACAAATATAAATTTTTTTGTAGGGATCAGTATTTCATTCTCCAGTTGCCTTAATGCGTCATTCCGGCTGTTTACATCCATTCCTTCGAGCGAAACAAAACGGGCATCCATGCCTTTTTCCAGCAGCAACCGGTAATACAGCTTTGCCACTCTGATGGTATTGCTCCCGGGTCGGTTAGTGCCTGAAATGACAGTGTATATATCTGAAGACATATTGTATACTAACTATATGAAGGGTGCATTTACCTTCGGTGAGGAAGTTTAATTTTTCGCAGACAGGCAACGACACCCGCCTGTAGGGCCCACTACCGGTTGGTGCCCGCCCGAACGACACAATCGGGCAGGGGCAGGTCTCACTGAACGGTAAATTTGCATAGCGCGAAAAATTGAAATGCATCCTGTGTGAATGAATTGTTCTACCGAAACTGTATTTTTGTTAACATATCCGGATGAAACCGGGCACAAAGATAAATGTGTTTTCCTTCGGGAAAAGTAATTTGTGAACGAACAGAACTATTTCACATGCATTTTACATATTACGGGCACTCCTGTTTTGCAGTGGAAATAAAGGGAAAGAAAATCCTTTTTGACCCCTTTGTTACCTATAATGAACTGGCTAAAAACGTGGATGTTAACAGCCTAGAGGCTGATTACATTTTCTTGTCGCACGGGCATGAAGATCACATAGCCGACTGCTTAAGCATAGCCAAAAGAACGGGTGCGAAGGTGGTTTGCAGCTGGGAAATTCATACATGGCTGAATAAGCAGGGCATCAGCAATACACATCCCATGAATACGGGAGGAAAATGGTCGTTTGACTTTGGCACGGTAAAATGCGTGGTAGCCCACCATTCAAGCGGCTTACCGGATGGCAGTTACGGTGGCAGCCCCATGGGTTTTGTTTTTACCAGTGAGCAGGGCAATTTTTATTATGCCGGCGATACCTCTCTGTCGCTGGATATGCAATTGATACCTCAATACGCGGCGCTAAATTTCGCTGTGCTTCCTATAGGCGACAATTTTACGATGGATGCAAAGGATGCTGTGCAGGCCGCGAGGTTCGTTCAGTGTCACAAAATAATCGGGGTGCATTACGATACATTTGGTTTTATTAAAATTGACCATGAGAAAGCCGTTCACTTGTTTGCAGAGCAGGGAATGAAACTTTTGTTGCTGCAGCCCGGGGAAACAACAGACATTTGAAAAGGGGAGAATAATAGTCTACATTTGCCACTTTGGCAATAAACCGACTAAAAGTTTGAATCAGTAATTATTTACGAACAACTCATGGCAAGAATTATTGGTATAGCCAATCAGAAAGGCGGTGTAGGAAAAACCACAACAGCCATTAACCTGGCGGCAAGCCTGGCTGTGCTTGAAAAGAAGACCCTGCTGGTAGACGCGGATCCACAGGCAAACAGCACCACCGGTACAGGGTTCGATTTGCATAATGTGCAAAAAAGCCTGTACGATTGCATGGTAAATGATACGCCGGCGAGTGAGGTGATATTGAAAACAGAAATACCCAATCTGGATGTAATTCCCTCACATATTGATTTGGTGGGCGCTGAAATAGAGATGATCAATTACCCCAACAGAGAAAATGTGCTCAAATACATTCTTGATCCGGTGCGTGAGGAGTATGATTTTATTATTATAGACTGCTCTCCTTCGCTGGGGTTAATAACCGTAAACGCGCTTACTGCTGCCGACAGTGTGGTAGTGCCCGTGCAAACAGAATTTTTTGCGCTGGAGGGATTGGGAAAGCTGTTGAATACAATAAAAATAGTACAAAGCCGGCTGAATCCTGAACTGGTGATTGAAGGCATTTTAATGACCATGTACGATGGAAGGCTGCGTTTGTGTAACCAGGTAGTAAACGAAGTAAGGCAGCATTTTGAAGAAATGGTTTTCGACACCATCATTCACCGCAATACCCGCTTAAGCGAAGCGCCCAGCGTGGGCAAACCTGCTATTTTATACGATGCCGAAAGCAAGGGGTCGATCAATTACCTTAATCTTGCCAAAGAAATTCTGCAACGCAACAACATGACAAAAATATCGCAGGAAGAAAGAATATTAACCCCTGACAATGAGCAGCACGCCGAATAATAAAAAAGACGCCCTGGGTAAAGGGATCCGCTCTCTTTTAAAGAGCATTGACGCCGATTTAAAAACAACCACGGGCGAACACCTGAAAGCCGGAGTGGTAGACAAAGCGACCACCAGCACCCGGATACCTGTAGAGCAAATTGAGCCCAATCCCAGGCAACCCCGGCACGATTTTGACGAACAGGCCCTGAATGAGCTGGCGAGATCCATTAAGCTGCATGATATCATA
Source organism: Chitinophagaceae bacterium (assembly GCA_019638615.1). Classification (GTDB taxonomy): domain Bacteria; phylum Bacteroidota; class Bacteroidia; order Chitinophagales; family Chitinophagaceae; genus Agriterribacter. Next base: position 99,741 of record JAHBTL010000003.1, read on the forward strand.
CAGCCGTTAACGGTTGCTAAAATAGCCGGCGGCGATAAATACAGGCTCATTGCCGGTGAACGACGCTGGCGGGCGGCCAAACTGGCCGGCTTGAAGGATGTGCCTGTTTACATGCGGCAGGCAAACGACCAGCAATTGCTGGAACTGGCGTTGCTGGAAAATTTACAGCGCGAAAACCTTAATTCCATCGAAGTGGCGCTCAGCTACAAACGCATGATGGAAGAGCTGGACTATACCCAGGAGCAGGTGGCTGAAAGAATGGGCAAAGAGCGCAGCACTGTTACCAATTACATCAGGTTATTAAAACTGCCGCCCGATATACAGGTAGCTGTTCGTACCAATGCGTTGAGTATGGGCCATGCAAGGGCCATTATCAATGTGGATACGGTAGACCAGCAGCTTTTTATTTTCAATGAAATAAAAAACAAGGGACTCTCGGTACGGCAAACCGAAGACCTGGTAAGAAAAATGTATAAAGGCGCGGCTGTTAAAAAATCGGTAAAAGCCACACTGCCGCCCACATTCAAAAAAATTGAGGATAACTTGGCCTCTTATTATGCTACCCGCGTAAAGATGCAGCATAACAAAAAAGGGCATGGCGCCATTACGATTGAGTATTTTTCCATCCAGGAGCTGAACGCTATCCTGGAAAAAATGAATGTATCTGCGGGATAATGTACACGCACATGTTCAAACACTCCCTGCTTATATTTTTTTTACTGGTATTGCCTTTTTTGCTCGTGGCGCAGGCAGACAGCCTGAAGCAGGTAGCTGTTGATGCTGTAAACAGGCATATTAAAGCTGAAAAATCAGATACGCCGGTTGTTAAGGTTAAAGATACCGACACTACCAAATGGAGCCCCGGTAAACGGGCTGCTGTTTATTCAGCTATCTTTCCCGGGGCAGGCCAGGTATACAACAAAAAATACTGGAAGCTGCCTCTGGTATACGGAGCGCTGGCTTTTCCCACCTATACTTTTGTGGACAACCTGAACTGGTTTAAAAAAACGCGGTTTGCCTTTAATACATTAACCAGGATCGTTCAGTCGAATTACAAAGATTCTACAGGTTACGATCAGATAGAGCCCAAGCTTATTCCTATGGTTAACAGGGGCGATTTAAACGGGTTAAAGAATTACCGGAATGAATTTCGCCGCAATGTTGATTATTCTGTACTGGGCTTTTTAGCGCTTTGGGGTCTGAATGTGGTAGACGCCGCCGTGGATGGACATTTACGGGATTTCAATATTTCCGACGACCTGAGCATCCAGGTGAAGCCGGGGTACATGCCTATTGCCAATACCACGGGGGTAGGGATCGTGCTAAATATTGGCAAAAACCACATAAACAGGTTAAATCCAGGTCGTTAAAATCTTACCTTTGCACATTTCCAAAAGCTAAAATTTAAACTGATTACATGAAAATTGCGTTGATAGGATACGGTAAAATGGGGCATGCCATTGAAGAAATTGCATTAAAAAGAGGACATACGATCGAGTTGGCAGTGTCAATAGAAAACGTAGAGGATAATACGGTTGAAAATATAAGAAAGGCGGATGTAGCGATAGAATTTACGGGCCCGGAAAGCGCGTTTGAAAATGTAAACAAATGCCTGGAAGCCAAAGTGCCTGTTGTATGCGGGTCTACCGGCTGGCTCGACCGCTACCAGGAAGCAGTTTGGAATTGCAATGAACAAAATGGCGCCCTGTTGTATGCAAGCAACTTTAGCATAGGAGTCAATATCTTTTTTGAGGTGAATAAGCGCCTGGCCCAATTAATGGCTTCGCAAAAAGAGTATGATGTTACAATTGAGGAAGTGCATCATACCCAGAAAAAAGACGCCCCCAGCGGCACAGCCATTACCCTGGCAGAGCAGATACTGGAGGTTAATCCTTTTAAAAAACAATGGGTAAACCAACCCAGCAGCAATAAAGGAGACTTGCTGGTGCTGAGTAGAAGGCAGGATCCGGCGCCCGGCACCCACATCATCCGGTATACATCAGATATTGATGATATAGAAATTGTGCATACGGCCCATAACCGCTACGGGTTTGCTTTAGGCGCCGTATTGGCTGCTGAGTTTATATATGAGCGCAAAGGGATATTTAGTATGAGCGACGTGCTGGGTTTGTAAGAAAGCCAATTTGGTTACATTAAATAAATATATAAGGCTACATTTGAGCCTGTTAATACAACTGTTTGTGCCTGAGGGAAGTCATCTTGGCACTTTTACCAAGCTCGATCAACATGCTGTCAAAAAAAACTCAATACGCCTTTAAAGCCCTGATGTACATGGCCCAGGTGGAAAAAGAAGGGCCTATACTGATTGCTGAGATCTCCAGAAAGAAAAAGATCCCATTGAAGTTCCTGGAAAATATTTTGCTGGAATTAAAGAATGAAGGCGTTCTCGACAGCAAAAAGGGAAAGGGGGGAGGCTATTTTTTTAAAGAAGATCCCGCTAAAATACCGCTTGCAAAGATCATGCGTTTACTGGACGGGCCTATCGCCTTGCTGCCCTGTGTAAGCCTGAATTTTTATGAGCGATGTAAAAACTGCGATGAAAAAAACTGCGGGCTGCGGGATACGCTTATATCTGTGAGGGATGCCACTCTCAGAATCCTTGAAAAAAAGACCGTAGCGGACCTGGTTTAGCTGTTTAATTTTGAGTTGATATATAATTATAGTCTTTCAAAAGCGTATCCAGGAAATCAAATGCCGGCATGGTGGATTCTATGGCCAGTACATTTTTAACACGTTCCGATGCGCTTTCTACCATCTGGTAATGCCCCATTTTCCTTCCTGAATCAAGGATTCCCTTGATGGTATTTACGTCCCGGTCGCTTAAACGCATTACCTGCGGGAATACGGGTACATAATTGTCCGCCACTTCCATAAAAATAGTGTCCTCCAGGTTGCCTTTCGGGTTGGTTTTGATCAGCATGGTACCGGCTGCAAGGTCGCCCAGCCTTTTGGAGGCTTTGTGCACTGCCATTAAAATAACATCTGCAACAAACATCAGCGAAGTAACCAGGAGCGCTTTTAGTATCCATACAATGCCCAGCAGCATTGCTATTACAATAATAGGAATGGTGAGGTCGGCCGAGCGCAGAAGCCATCGTATGATATATTGCCCCGGGGATGCTTTACCGCCGTTATCGTTTACTACCCGCAGGCCCAGCAACTTTTTCCCTATGCTTTGGCCGTTCCACAATAGCTCGCAAAACAAATGATAGGTAAGCACCGGCAGCATAATGAGCAGGTCTATAGACCATCTGTCGTAAGCGTTGCGGGGAGAAAAGTCTTGTTTGCCGGCAACGGCGTCATATATATTATATGCTACTATGATATAAAATACCAGTAAAAAGAAATCTATGATCCATGCAAACATGCGTACATGAAAAGGCGCCGTTTCAAACTCAATATCGATGTTAAAGCTGGTAGGGATATTAATTTTACCCATAACTGCACAATAATAATTTTTTTACCCGGTTCTATAACGATGTTATACTAATTATTTATATTGACACAAATTTAATTTCTATTGCGCGAAGCATTGTTCATCAAGAGGCATAAAGACAGGTGGTTAAAAGCCCAGCATATGCCTGCAGAAGATCCCGACGAAACGGCTATGGAATTCACCCAACTGGTTGACGATTTATCATATGCCAAAACCTTTTACCCGCATAGCCGGGTAACGCGTTTCCTGAATGCCAGGGCTTCGCAAACTTACATGAGCATATACCAGAATCGTAAAGAAGACAGGAATCGGATAGCCGAATTCTGGAAATATACAGTGCCTTTAACGGTGCGCAAACACCAGAGCATCCTCTTGTTTTGTGCTTTGCTTTTTATTACTTTTTTTATAGTGGGCTTTTATTCTTCTGCCAACGACGAAAGCTTTTTGCGGGAAATGATGGGCGATGATTACGTAAACATGACAGAGGAAAATATTGAAAAAGGGCAGCCCTTCGGCGTATATGCCGAGGGCGGCGAAATACTAATGTGGCTGGGTATCATGATCAATAATATCTTTGTTGCCTTCTCTTATTTTGCAAAGGGCCTTCTTTTCTGTTTCCCGGTACTGTTTGCCCTGGTGAACGAAGCTGTAAGATTAGGGGCCTTTGAGCAAATGTTTTTTGCCAAAGGATTAGGACTTCAATCGGTGCTTACCGTATTTATACACGGAACGCTCGAGATTTCCGCTATCGTAATAGCAGCCGCTGCCGGGGTGGTGTTAGGCAAAGGGTGGATGTTCCCCGGAACCGGTAACCGGTTAACGGCTTTTATGCGTGGCGCAAAAGAAGGCGTGGTGATTTTGATAAGCCTTGTCCCTGTTTTTATGGTGGCCGCCTTTTTCGAAGGATTTATTACCCGGTATTATACCATGCCCCAATGGTTAAGTGGCTTAATTTTGCTTTCGTCAGCATCCTATATTATTTGGTATTATATTATTTATCCTGTACAGGTGCAAAAACGTGTCAGGTTAAAAAAAGAAACCTTGTCGCGTGCGTAAACTGATAACCAGGTTTTTGATTTCGCTTTTTTTTATACTTCCTGCCATCCGCGCCGGTGCGCAGCAGGAAGATTCGGTTATTGTAGCGGTACCTGACAGTATGGAAAGGATGCTGGACAGTATTTCTGAACAGGTAGCAGTATCCGATTCAATTTATCCGCAAGACGAAAGCGATACCAGCCGGGAGGATGAAACACTTTATTTTTCCGGCAAAGAAGATTCCCTTTCATTATATGATTCTTCTGTAATTGAATGGAGAACGGTTCCGGATACCACCATCCTGGCATTAAAAAATGATAAGAATTTTTTGTATGCCAATAAGGATAGAACGGAAAAGAAGAAAAAGCAGGACGATGAAAACGATACGGGAGGATGGGATTTCCTTTCCGAACTGCTGGGGAGTTATGCAGTGCGGCAGGTCATTTTTATTTTCATCCTGGTATTATTTGCGGTGGCTGTCATTTGGTTCCTGGTAAAAAACAAGATGAACTTATTCGGGCGTGGTAAGGGTACCATAGCGGCACCCGGACAGGCTGTGGAAGGAGAGCCTGACAATATATTTACCGCCGATTTGCAGTCTGCTATTGAAAATGCGGAAAAGAAGGAAGATTACCGGCTTGCAATTCGTTTAAGTTACCTATTGCTGCTGAAAAAGTTTTCAGAGGAGGACCTGATCAAATATAAAGACGATACAACCAATATGGAATATCTGCAGCAGGTGTATACGCAGCCTTTTTACAGGGAGTTTTTTACTGTTACACGCAACTATGAATATGCCTGGTATGGAGAAATGCCTGTAACCAGGCCGGTATACGACCGGGTGCAGGCGGATTTTACCAATCTTTACACAAAAGCGGAACAGTTAAATTGAAAAAAGCATTACCATATATAGCCGGAATGATATTGCTCCTGTTGCTGCTGGCATTGATATGGGGAGGCAAAAAGGATCAGTTTGACCACCGGGTTACGCTCAACCGGAAAGACAAAATTCCATACGGAACTTATGTGGCGTACAATAACCTGAAATATATTTTCCCGGAAGCATCGTTAAATGTAAACAAAAAAGAACCGGGATACTGGGAGGATGAGATCGTGAAATATGATACAGGTAACCAGACCATGTTTATTGTTACTAAAGAATTTAATGCCACCCGGCAGGAACTCACCGAGCTTTTCCATTTTGTCAGCAGGGGAAATGACGTATTGATCGCCGCTTATGATTTCAGTTTGGATGCCCGGCTTTTCTTTCATATGAATCTTAGCTATGCCGATGCGGGATACCAGATCGATGATTTTATTCCAAGCCTGGATACGTTGGAACTCTCCCTGTCTTCATCGCCTTTTACTAAGGAACCTTCGCAGTTCAAATATCCCGGCAGAAAATTTTATTCTTTCTTCGACAGTTTTGATACTTCCATGTCGTATGTAATGAGCAGAACCATCGATAGCGCTGTGGTGTGTTTGCGTATGCGTGCAGGAAACGGCAGCTTTTTTATACATACCGCGCCACTGGCTTTTAGCAATTATTTTTTACTGCATAAGCAAAATATAAGTTACTATAATAACCTGTTGTCTGCCCTCGATCCTGCCACAACCAATGTAATATGGGATGAATATTTTATACATAAACCTGCCTACGATCAACCCAAAGATCCATCTCCTCTGCGCGTGTTGCTTGCGCAAAGATCATTTAGGACAGGGCTGCTCACTGCCCTGGTGGGGCTGATATTATTTATGGCGCTGGGCTTAAAACGCCGCCAGCGGATGATACCTGTTATTAAGTCCCCGGCAAATGATTCGCTTGATTTTGTTAAAACCATTGGCAGGCTTTATTTTCAAAAGAAAGACAACAGGAACCTCGCGCAGAAAATGACAGCCTATTTTACTGAATATGTGCATAACCATTATCACATACCCACAGATAATATGGATAATGATTTTGTAGTAAGACTATCGCAAAAATCAGGTTGTGACGAAAAAACGATACAATTGATAACAGACTGTATAAAGTTCGTACAGGAAAATTCCGCTTTACACGATCAGCAATTGTCTGAATTTTATACATCACTCAATAAATTTTATAAAACCAGTTAGATATGGAAGACAATATTTTTCAGCCGCGGACAGATCTCTCGCCATTACACGACGCTGTAATGCGGATGAGAACGGAGATAAATAAAGTGATAGTCGGGCAGGATGAAATGATTAAGCTGATAACTGCCGCTTTGCTTGCAGACGGACATGTGCTGATTGAAGGAGTGCCTGGTGTTGCCAAAACGCTGAGTGCAAGGCTGGTTGCCAAATGTATCGCCCTGAGTTTTTCCCGCATCCAGTTTACGCCCGATCTTATGCCTTCTGATGTATTGGGAACTTCCATTTTCAATCCTAAAGAAGGCGGCTTCCAGTTTAAGCGGGGTCCTATTTTCGGCAATATTGTTTTGGTAGACGAAATCAACCGTGCCCCGGCTAAAACACAAGCCGCTCTTTTTGAGGTAATGGAAGAGAAACAGGTAACTGTGGATGGCTACTCGCACCAGATGGAGAAACCTTTTATGGTGCTTGCCACGCAAAACCCGGTTGAGCAGGAAGGTACCTACAGGCTTCCGGAAGCCCAGCTCGACAGGTTTCTTTTCAAGATCAATGTTCCTTATCCAACGCAGGAGCAGGAAGTAGCCATCCTGAGCCGTTTTCACCAGGCAACCGGTGAAGAGATGACTGCCAGCCTCGAAGCTGTTTTGTCCGCCGCTCAAATTGCAGAGCTCAGGCGGCTGGTAAGAATGGTTGTTATTGAAGAAAAATTGCTGGAGTTCATTGCCAAAATTGTTACTTCTACCCGGTCGCATAAGTCAATTTATCTGGGAGCGTCGCCCCGTGCGTCGCTTGCCATTATGATGGCCGCAAAATCAATAGCTGCCATGCAGGGACGCGATTTTGTTACGCCGGAAGATATTGTTGAAATGGCTGCGCCTGTATTGCGCCACCGTATTATCCTTACACCCGAAAAAGAAATGGAAGGTATTACGGAAGATGCTGTGATAAAAGAAATTATTCATTCACTGGAAATACCGCGTTGATTGAAAAAAATTGCCTGGTTATATAATTCATTCATGCTTACCCCGCGAACTTACATTCTGCTGGGGGGGATCGTGCTTTTCTTTATACTTTCTTTTTTTATTCCTGCATTGTATGAAATAGCGATGATATTGCTGCTGGTGCTATGCGGAATGGTATTGGTGGATTTTTTAGTATTGTTTGCCCGTAAGAAAGCAGTATTGGCACAACGCTTTGCGGCAGAGCGTTTCAGTAACGGTGATATAAATAATATTGAAATACATCTGGCAAACGGGTATCCGTTTGTTATACGTTGCATCGTTATTGATGAGCTGCCATTCCAGTTTCAGCAGTTTAAATGGAAACGCGAAGCAGTATTGAAAGGAGGCCAGGATTACAGGATTCAATACCAGCTTCGCCCCTTGCAAAGAGGCGAATATATTTTCGGTGATATCAATATTTTTATAACAAGTCCTTTGCGTTTGGTGGAACGCCGTTTTGTGAGCCAACAAAAACAGGCGGTGCCGGTGTATCCTTCCTTTCAGCAATTGAAGCGTTACCAGCTAATGGCAATATCCAACCGGTTGAATGAAACAGGAAGCAGGCGTTTGAGAAAGCTGGGCAGCAGCATGGAGTTTGAACAAATCAAAGAGTATGTTCACGGCGATGATCACCGCAACGTGAACTGGAAAGCCACAGCCCGTAAGGGAGATATTATGGTGAATACTTTTACGGATGAAAAGAGCCAGCATATTTATTGTATGATCGATAAAGGCAGGAATATGAAAATGCCTTTTGAAGGAATGACATTGCTGGATTATGCCATCAATGCATCGCTTGTATTGTGCAATGTTGCGCTGCTCAAACACGATAAAGCCGGGCTGATTACTTTTGCCAGTAAGCCGGAAACATTTGTACCTGCCGACAAAAAAGGGATACAAATGGAACTGATCCTTGAAAATCTTTACCGGCAGCAAACGCATTTTTCTGATTCCGATTTTGAAGCATTGTATGCACAGGTGCGGGGCCGTATCAAAAACAGGTCGTTGCTTGTGCTGTTCACTAATTTTGAATCTATATATGGATTTCAGCGCCAGTTGCCCTATTTAAAACAAATTGCCAGGCATCATTTATTGCTGGTTGTCTTCTTTGAAAATACAGAGCTGAAAGCGCTGCGTGAGCAATCGGCGCAAACGCTGGAAGATATTTATATTAAAACCATTGCAGATAAATTTGCGTTTGAAAAAAGATTAATTGTAAAAGAATTACAGCAGCAGGGCATCCTGTCTGTATTGTCTACCCCCGGAGACGTTACTGTAAATGCCATTAATAAATATATAGAATTAAAAGCCCGGCAGGCGATATAGGAAGTCGTGCTGATTGGCTGCAGACCTGTTCGCCGCAGATGCGCAGATTAAATTGTGTATCTGCCTGCGGCTGGCAGGCTATATGCTACTGATAGCTGTACTCAGATCCCAGTTGCCTTTGATCTTCAAAACCTTTTCAATTACATCGCGCACGCAACCTTTGCCTCCGTTAAAAGGCGAAATATAGTGCGCTATACTTTTTATTTCGGGTACAGCGTCGGCCGGACAACAGGCCAACCCCGAAGCCTGCATTACATCCCGGTCCGGGATATCGTCGCCCATGTACAGTATTTCATCTTTTACAATATTATATTGCTTGCAGTACTCATTGAAATATTCTATTTTATTGTGCACTTTGTGATATACTTCGCGCACACCCAGGCTGGCCATGCGTTCTACCACAGCCGGTACATATCCGCCGGTAATGACTGCCACCCTGTAGCCTCTTTTTACGGCCAGTTGTAATGCATATCCATCTTTCGTATTCATCGTTCTTATATATTCATTCCCCGTTACTATGCCTATTGATCCATCGGTCATTACACCGTCCACATCAAAAATGAAGGTGGTAATATGCTTAAAGCGCTCCAATATATTCATGGCAGCAAACTTATAATACAAATGGGTATCACCAATACATTAAAAGGGCTTTATTTTGATCGGACTGACGATATACGTTTCTTAAAAATCTTTTATTGTTCGTCGTATTCTGTTTAACTTCAACGCCCAAAAACCTTAAATCACGTAATACAAACTGGTAATGATTAAAGAAAAACTGATGAGTGTTTTGTCGGGTGCAATATTGTTGTGCAACAGTTATGCACAGGATAAGCCGGACTTTACAACCATTCCACTTAATAGCCTGGAAGCTTTTTCAGTATCGGGGCCAAACTGGATTGTTGCGTCTGACGCGGAGGCAGACATGGATATTGAAGGAGCCATGAAACCGGTAGCAGGGAGCGGAGTGCTGGTGAATAATATTTCAAAAAAGAGCAAAGCGCACCTGGTAACCAAAGAAAATTTCGGTGATGTGGAACTCGAGCTGGATTTTATGATGTCGAAGGGATCCAACTCAGGAATATACCTGTTGGGGCGTTATGAAATACAATTGTTTGACAGTTGGGCGAGAACCAATCCAACTTATGTAGACTGCGGCGGTATATACCAACGCTGGAATAATGCAACGAACAGTGGTTACGAGGGGATTGCCCCGCTGGTAAATGTAGCCCGTGCACCGGGCTTGTGGCAGCATCTCAGGATAAAGTTCCGGGCCCCGCGTTTTAACGGGCAGGGTATAAAAACCGAAAATGCCATATTTGAAGAAGTTTACCTGAATGGCGTGCTGGTGCAGCAACAGGCTGCCGTTACCGGTCCTACCCGGTCGGCCTACTTTGAAGATGAAAAGCCTGTGGGCCCTGTAATGATACAGGGCGATCATGGCAATGTGGCCATCAGGAACATCAGGTACAGAGCTGCAACTCCGGATAGTAACGCCACTGAAAAAAAACGGATGGTAGATCCTATCATTGTCGATCCCGGGAACAAGCCTTACCTGTTGCGTAGTTTTTTGAGTTATGGAAAAGCAATGATTACCCATGCTATTTCGGTAGGCACACCCGGTCAGTTAAATTATTCTTACGATCTTAAGCGGGGCGCTTTATTACAGGTATGGAGAGGCCGGTTTGCAGATGCCACAGATCTCTGGTACGAACGCGGAGAGCCTTACCAGCGCATTGTTCCGCTGGGGAGTGTGGTTCAATTGTCAGATGCTCCTTCAATGACTGTGCTGCAGGATGAGCAATCAACCGATTGGCCTGAATATGCTTCTTTCGATGAAGTGCCTGCCAGGGGATATACGTTGGATGGAGAAAGAATGCCAACTTTCCGGTATTCCCTGCAGGGTGCAGATATTTCAGATAAAGTTGTTATTGAAGGGTCATCCGGCATAACCAGAACATTGAATGTAACGAATGCCCCGCCCGGGTTCTATCATCGTATTGTTTCAGCTAAAATCATCAGGCAGGTAAAAAAAGGATTATACCTGGCAGAAGATAAATCAATTTATATCAGGGTAAACGAAAAGCTAAGACCCATTGTACGCACTATAGGCGATTCCCGGGAATTGCTGCTTCCTCTTGGTAATCCTAACGCAACTGTCACCTATTCCCTTATCTGGTAATTATAACTATCATGAGTATCTTACTGTACAATAATTGGTTCCTTAATAAAACAAAGCTGCTGGTACTGGCGATAATAAGTGTATTACCGCTAAGAACAGTTACGGCCCAAAGCATGGACACAACTGTTCATGTGCAAAAGGAAGAAGACTTCTACAATATCCAAACCATTCCTATACCCGAAGGCATATTACTGGAAGTAGGCGGAATGACTTTTTTGCCTGATGATGCGCTTGCCGTATCCACCCGAAGGGGAGAAGTATGGATCATCAGCAATCCGTACATGCGTAGTGGCACCCGCCCGGCGTATCGTTTGTTTGCGCAGGGCATGCATGAAGTGCTGGGGATAAATTATATCAGGGGCGATATCTATGCGGTGCAGCGTTCGGAGCTTACCCGTTTGCGCGACCTGGATGGAGATGGTGAAGCAGATGAATATGAAACCGTGTATTCATGGCCGTTAGCTGCCAATTATCATGAGTTTTCGTACGGGCCGGTGCTGGATAAAGAAGGCAATATGATACTTACCCTGAATCTTGCGTGGGTAGGCGATCATGGAGAAAGCTTATCAAAATGGCATGGCTGGATGCTGAAAATAACACCCGATGGCCAACTGAAGCCCTTTGCGGCCGGCATGCGCTCGCCTGCCGGTTTTGGATTGAACAGCGCCGGTGATATTTTTTATTCGGAAAACCAGGGCGACTGGGTAGGATCAGGATATATTACTCATGTTGCTGAAGGTGATTTTGCGGGTAATCCTGCAAGCCTTGTATGGTCTCAATTGCCCGGGTCTACTGTAAAATTGAAAAAAGAAGATATTCCCGATACAGGCGAGCCTAAGTATGATGTAGCTAAAAGAGTGCCCGGATTGAAACCTCCTGCAGTGTGGTTCCCGCACACTATACTGGGTATTTCAACATCGGGTATACTGAACTATAATGACCAGGGAAAAATGGGCCCTTTTAAGGATCAGCTATTTGTCGGCGACCAGGGGCAAAGTAAAATCATGCGGGTATATCTTGAAAAAGTAAAAGGTGTATACCAGGGGGCTGTATTTCCGTTCAGGGAAGGATTTTCTTCGGGTATTTTGCGAATGAACTGGGGATCGGATGGAAGCATGTTTGTTGGAATGACATCCAGAGGATGGGGTTCTACGGGGAAAAAGCCGTTCGGGTTGCAGCGTTTACAATGGAATGGAAAAATTCCTTTCGAGATGAAATCAATCCAGGCCCGACCGGATGGTTTTGAAATTGAATTTACCGGCCCGGTAAACGAGCAATCAGCAAAAGATGCTGCATCGTACCATGTTTCAAGCTTTAACTATAAATACCATCACAATTACGGCAGCCCGGTTATCAACCAGGGAACCTGCCCGCTGAAAGCCATTGTGGTTTCACCCGACCGGATGAAGGTCCGGCTGGTGTTGGACAGTTTGCGCCTGGGATACATTCATGAAATACGGGCAGAGGGCGTATTATCTGAACAACGTTTTGCTTTGTTGCACGATTATGGTTTTTATACGCTGAATCAATTTCCTGACGGAGACAGGGTGGTGATTACGGAAGCAAACAAAGTGATACCGCCCGCACCTCAACACCAGCATATGGATGCAGCGGCTGCACCGGCAAAAAATGCTGCGAAAGTAACTTCTGCTATTAAACATCAGACAAAACAGCCGGCAGACTGGATGAAGGGCACCGACAGGACGATTACCATTGGAACAAAACCCGGGCTAAAGTTCGACCTGGAAACGATTGTTGTAAAAGCCGGAGCAAAAATCAAACTGGTTTTTAACAATGACGATGATATGCTGCACAACCTGGTGATCACCAAACCGGGCGCTGCCGATAATGTTGGTGCTGCCGCCACGAAGCTGGGGTTGAATGGCGAGAAGGCATGGTATGTGCCGGCCCTGCCCGATGTGTTGTTTCATACAAAACTGCTGGGGCCCACCGAAAAGGAAACGATTTATTTTACCGCCCCTTCACAGCCGGGCGATTACCAGTACGTATGCACTTACCCCGGGCATTATGTTCTGATGCGTGGCTTACTGAAAGTAACTAAATAAAATATTATTGATCTTTACAAAAAAATACCAATGAAGCAATTGTATGGAAGAATAGGGGTGCTGCTGCTGTTGTTATGTGTGATGCATATACAGGTATTGCATGCGCAGCCATCCAAAAAGAAATTCAGCGTGCTGATCATAGATGGCCAGAATAACCACGGCAATTGGCCGCAAACAACACAATTAATGAAAGGATACCTGGAGGAGACCGGGCTGTTTACCGTGGATATTGCTACAACGCCTGGCGAAAAGCAGGACATGAGTGGTTTTACTCCTGAGTTTAAAAAATACAATGCCGTTGTTTTGAATTATAACGGAGATGTGTGGCCGCCGGCAACACAGGCTGCTTTTGAGTCGTTCGTAGAGCAGGGAGGAGGAGTTGTATCTGTTCATGCGGCTGACAATGCTTTTCCTGAATGGAAAGCGTATAATACAATGATTGGCATTGGTGGCTGGGGTAATCGCAGCGAAAAGGATGGCCCGTATATATATTATGATGCCGGTAATAAGCTGGTGAAGGATCATACGCCCGGCATTGGGGGAAGTCATGGAAAATTTCATGCTTTCCAGGTAAAAACCCGTAACAGGAAGCATCCCATCATGAAGGGAGTGCCTGAAGTATGGATGCATAACAAAGATGAATTGTACGACCGTTTGCGCGGGCCTGCCGAAAACATGGAAGTGCTTGCTACAGCATATAGCGCCAAAGAGCAGAGTGGCACCGGCAGGGATGAGCCGATGATGATGATCATTCAGTACGGCAAGGGAAGGATATTTCATACCACACTCGGGCATGCAAATGAATCGCAGCAATGTGCAGGCTTTATTACTTTCCTGCAGCGGGGTACCGAGTGGGTATGTAGTGGTAAGGTAACGCAAAAAATACCGGCGGATTTCCCTTCAGAAAATGAGGTAAGCCTGCGCAAATAGCCTCTCAGAACAATGGGGGCATTTCAAGTTTTCGCGCTATGCAAATTTTGTCGGTGAGACACCATAGCCGTCAACTTAGGAAATCTGGCGCTTAAATACCCCGAATGGGGTTTAATTTGAATAGCCATCGGTGTAACCGGTGGTATATTTGCGACAATTTTACATTGAACCCCGTAGGGGTTCAACAAAACTTCGGCATTGTTGTCCCCCAACAAAGTTGGGGCTATTCAAATTCAAGCCCTTCGGGCTTAAGTTGACGGCTATGGTGAGACACCGACCGGTAGTGCGTCCTACAGGCGGGTGCCCGCCTGTAGGACGCAGTCGGGCAGGTCTCCACCCGCCTGCGAAAAATAGCATTTCAAGCCAATAGCTGCTGAAATTATACTAATTTGGGCATCGAATAAAGACTATATGAATACACATGTTTGCCCCAATTGTAACACCACGTTTTCCGGGAATTATTGCAGCAACTGCGGTCAGAAGCTTGCTCATAGGATTACAATGCAGCATATCGGCCACGAAATGGCCCATGCCTTTATACACGCCGACAGAGGTTTTTTTCACCTGATGATTGAGCTCTTCCGCAAACCTGGCGAGGTAATAAGAGCATATATCATTGAAAGCAAGCGCAAACGCTATTTTCCTCCTATTCAGTATCTGCTCATCATTGGAGCCATCGCTACTTTTGTGGTAGTAAATACTCATTTTATGGAAAGCAGTATGCAGGCGGTTGGCATGGAAGCACATAACGGTAACGATAAGCAGGCCCGGATCATGCAAAAGGTCAACGAATTTCAGAGCCGGTATTATAATTTTTCCATACTGCTGCAACTGCCTTTTTTTTCACTTGCTACTTTCTGGATATATAAAAAATATCGGCTTAATTACGCGGAACATTTAACCCTTCACACATTTATTGCTGCGCAGATAACATTGATCACTACAGTATTGATGTTGTTAATGTTTGCTCCGTGGCTATCAGATAATGTCCTGTTCCGTAACACGATCTTCCTTTTGATTTTAATCATTTCCGTTGCGTACCAGGCCGGTGTATGCATGCAGTTTTTTAAAGAAAAAACGATTCGGGGCCTTTTTAAGGCGCTGGGTGCCTATTTGCTCGGCTTGTTGATTTATTTTGTAACGATCGTGATGCTTTCTTTTGGGGTAGGGCTTATTTACTCAAAATTCTTCAGGTAAACAATCGGTCGCTCAAAATTTACCGCTTTATTCTTTTTCAGTGTCAATCACCCAGTCATCTGTTCTGAACGGGTTTACCGGTAACCCTGCTTTGTTGAAAAGATTCCCAATAGCAGTATTGCTGAAAGCAAACCGGACTGCTGCAGGTGTTTTGATCTTTTTATTGCTGAGGATCACATGGTCGTTTTCAATTTTTACATCCGCCGGTAAAAAATTTTTATTTTCCCCGGCTATATAAAACTCCGTTGCTTTTTTGTCGCCCTCTTTAAGCATCAGCCCGTCTTCGGCGTTGTCAAAATATACGGTTGCTTTATTTTTATTGATCTGCATATTTTTGTACATGGGGCTTTTGTAAGCAATTCCTTCTTTGTGATACGTGTCGGCCAAAGCCCAGGCTGCCAGGCGGTTGCCTACCTCCTGTTTTTGTCTCGGGTGAATATCTTTCACATTTTCAACCAGATCGGTAATTACCACCATTCCTGTTTTAGGATGTTCCATTGTTTTGGTTTGCGCTTCTCTTATTAAAATACCGACATTTTTCCAGCCGTATTTAAATGGAGCTATTTGTACATAATAAAAAGGGATTTCTTTATTCCATGCTTTTCGCCAACTGTTGATCATCGTACGCATTAACCGGTCGTAGGTCGACGCACTGTTGGTGTTGCTTTCGCCCTGGTACCATATAGCGCCTGCAATGTTAAAAGAAGTGATGGGGGCTATCATGGCGTTGTAGGTGGCTCCGGGCTCTACCGGCCACCAGTCATTCCGCACCTGTTGGTCTGCCGCCGATTTTAATATAGGAGATGATTCAATCGCTTCCCTGGGTGTCCATACCTCGGCGGGTGTTCCGCCCCAGCTTGTGTTAATCAAACCGATGGGTACATTGAGTTGTGCCTGTAGCTTTTTCCCAAAAAAATATGCTACAGCGCTAAAGCTTTTCAGGTTGTCGGCAGTACATTCCTGCCAGGTACCCGCACAGTTATCCTGAGGATAAGCCGAAGTGGTTTGGGGTATCTGGAAAAGCCGTATGTTCGGGTTGGCGCTGTTGGGTAGTTCCCTGTCCATCTCGGGCAACCCGTTCAGGCTGCTCCATTGCATATTTGACTGACCTGAACACACCCATACTTCACCTATTAATACATTTTTCAGCACAACGGTATTGCCTGCTTTTAACGTAATAGTATATGGGCCGCCGGCAGCGGGTGTAGCAACAGATAATTTCCAGGAAGCGCTTGCGGTAGCTTTAACCGAATCCGTATGATTGTTCCATGATGTTGTAATAAAGATGTTTTCTCCGGGAGAAGACCATCCCCAGATGGTTACATTGGATTGCTGCTGCAGCACCATATTGTCGGAAAAAACAGCAGGCAACCTTATTTCGGCAAAACAAATAACCGCATTGATGGTTGTAAATAATGTTGTAACGAAAGCAACCGCAGTTTTCTTTATCATATTCAATGAAATATTTTGAGGGCAAAAGTTAATAAAGAAAATTGCCATCACAAAATCAATTAGGGCGTATTTCAAATTATTGGAGCAGGGATACCTGCAAAACATAAGATATACCCTGGGTTTTTTAGCCACAGATTCGCAGATTTAATCAGCGCATCTGCTACGGCGGACAGGTCTGCGGCATTTTCTCTATAGGCATATATAATCCTTATTTAACATTTTCTGTTTTTCTTTTACTAAACCCCGGGTTTTACTGCTTGTCAAAGAGGTGTATGTTATATCAGCATATCCGAACAGTAAATTCAAATACAATGAAAAAGTTTCTACTCGTTTTTTCATTTTTTGTAGTGCTGCATTCAAAAACAGAAGCGCAATATGACAGAGGGTATATTTCCTTTCAAACTTTTTATGATGAGCTGAGTCCTTATGGTACCTGGATGTATTCGCAACAATACGGGTACGTTTGGGCACCTGCAGCACACAGGTATTTCAAGCCTTATGCTTCCGATGGTAACTGGATGTACACCCAATACGGCTGGACATGGGTATCGGATTATTCATGGGGATGGGCGCCTTTTCACTATGGAAGATGGATATTTGACGACTGGCGCGGATGGCTTTGGGTCCCTGGCTATGATTGGGCACCCGCATGGGTAGCCTGGGGATCGTACGGGGGCAATTACGGATGGGCTCCGCTGGCTCCCGGTATCAATATTCATGTCGGTTTCGGCTGGCGCCCGCCTTCGGGATGGTGGACTTTTGTGCCCGGCAATCGTTTTGGTGATCACCACTGGAGTCGTTATGCAGTCCAGAATAACCGGAACATTGCCGTCAATAATATCACCATCATCAACAATGTATATAACGACGACCACCGGTCGGGGAAAACAGCTTCGTCCTGGATGCGTGGACCGGAACCCAGGGATGTTGAACGGGCTACGAATAGCCGTGTGCGTACGATGGATATTGCCAATGCAGGCAACCCTTCGGCCGACAGGATTATTAACAACAGGGTGACCATATATCGTCCCGAGGTTACCAGGAAAACAGAAGCCCGTCCACGGGTGGTGGAGGACAAAACCAATATACGCCCGGCAAACAGGCAACCTGACAACAACTACGGAAACGCTGTTTCAAAGTCATCCAGGCCTGCCACACAGCAACCGGTTGCGCCGGCAGTTGATTCCAGGTCTGCAGCAAAAGCTTCCCAGCCGGTAATGCCGGAACGTGCATCAGCCCAAACAGTAAGGCCTGCAGTAAGGCAGGCGCAGCCCGGGGCTCAAAAGCCTGAAACAAGATCCATAGAGAAGTCAGTTCCTGCTGCTGCTCCACGCCGTTCAGCGCAATAACGGAAAATGAAATAATAACAGGTACCGGATCAATTCGATAAACAGGATTTCCGGTACCTTTTCTTTATTCACTGCTCTTAACAAACCTGAACTGGTTGCCTTTGAGCAAGGGATGCCGACCTGCCAGCATATTGTTGGCATAGAGTAAAATAAAATTGTCGAAAAATACTTCATACACCGACTTCTCAAAAGCGAATTCAAAATTGTTCTGGATTTTGTTGGTGCAGATAAATGTAAAAGGATGATCGGGAAACACCTGAGACCGGATTTGTATGGAATCCACCTCGAATTTATTGAACTTAACGATTCCCTCGGCGTTCGTAAAAAGTTTTTGCCTTCCCCGGGCGGTAAAAAGATTGCATTCAATATTTTTTACAATAGTTGGATTATCGTCGGTAAATTTTACTGTTATAAAGTTGTCATTCACCCGCCTGGCTGAAAGCAATTTATAGCTCCGGGCGGGTTGAAGCCTGCCGGAAAAGATAACGGTATTTTTATCTAATTCCCATCTGCCCGACCCATAACGATCGATGCCGTTTTGAGTGAAAAAAAATTTAAAAGTAAAATTGGAGCTTAACTGAAACCCGCTTTTTATATCTTTAACGCCTTCCAGGAAATATCCTCCCTCTATTTCTTTAGTTTCCTGGGCGTGTATAGCGCAGGTTATAAAAACCATTGAAACCCATATAGCTGTTTTTTTGATCATGCTTTAATATTGCTTATTCAGAATGTAATCCCTTTTTCTTTCATTTATCCAAAGATTGTAAAATTCGGCAGCATATACAAACACATTATGTTAATAAATCATAATGAAGATTTTTCCGTTAAACTGAATATTACAGGCAGTGAGTTGTATATAAAAAAGTCATTTGACTTGCAAAAGAACTGCTTATATTTTACATTTGCGACCGATCGTCTGATTTGTTCACTATTTAAAATGTATGATAAATGAAAAGACTATTCTTAACTGCTTTTATAATTGTATGTACTATGGTTACAGTCAATGCCCAGGATAGCGGTAATTATAAAAGAGGGATAGGTATTCGTGCAGGAGGCGGTTATTACGATATTGTTGCAGGGTCGTTTAAAACGTTTGTTACCGAACCTGGTGCAATTGAATTGAATCTTGGATTTAGGCCTTATGGGTATGGCTCATACAGTTGGTTTAATCTTTCGGTATCTGCTACTTACCAGCATCATTTCCCTATAGGAAACGTAGAAGGATTGAGATGGTTTATCGGAGGAGGTGCAGTAGCCTATAATACTTTTTCCAAATACAGCGACTACAAGGGATTTGGGTTAGGTTTGTTTCCTACCGGAGGCGCAGATTATAAATTCAGTAATATTCCTTTAAATGTGTCTGCAGATATCCGGCCGACTATTGGAGTCATCAAGCCCTATTCTTATTACAACAGTTTTTATCTTGGCAACGTGGGTGCTTCTGTCAGGTATACGTTTTAAGCCTGCTTTAATAATACACATGCCGTAGCTTTGCAGCAAGGCTACGGCTTTTTATTGCCCGGCTTACTGCGGTATATTTTAAGCCATCTTTCTCTGTAACGGAAAATTTATTCTGTAGCAGCTATCTGTTTCCGTAAGTTTTTTAAGCGTATATGAAATGCAGGTTAACAATGCATTACGGCGTATAAGCATCCGGCTGTTGTAATATTTTTGACTTTTATTCTGCCGTTTATTTTATGTTTTGTTGATTCAGTTAAAATGTTCATCATAATTTCTGCTATTTTTTTCATAAGAATTACCATTGATCACTTTAGCGAATTGGAATAACATTGAATATTGAAATAATAGCAGAATTACAGAAAGGTTTTAATAAAATAAATTCTTTTACCTGCCTTATTCACCTGTTATGCCTGAAACTCTTTACCAAAATGATGCTGCTTGCTGGAAACAGCTAAAAGAAGGGCAATCCGAAGCCCTTGGTTATTTGTATGATACCTATATTGACCGGCTTTTTCATGCTGCCCTGAAAATGACGGATAACCGGGAACTTGCAAAAGATGCACTCCAGGAAATTTTTATTGAAATCTGGCATTATCGCGCCAGCATAGGCGATGTAAATCATTCCTATGGGTACCTTGTGAAGGTGCTTAAAAGTATTATACTTAAGAAGGTAAAAACCAAAATGGTTATCAATGAATTGATGGATAATCATTTAGGAATACACCAGGAGCAGAATATAGAAGACATTATCATTTCGTCGGACATGGCTTCCGAACAAAAAAGCAAACTCGATAAGGCGCTCGGGCAACTCACTTCCCGCCAGAAGCAGGTGGTACGGCTTCGCTTTTTTGAAGGGTTGACCTATGAACAGATTGCAGCCCGGCTTTGTATGAATTACCAGTCAGTCAACAACCTGGCATTTCGGGCTATGATCAACCTGCGCCGCCAAATGTATACTGCCACATTAGTTGTGGTGGCCTTTTTCAGTTAAATGCAGCATTATGGTTTTACATGTTGCCATGTATAATTGGTAAATGCCGGTGCTTTGTGCCGATGGGTATGAAAAGAGGTTGCCGAAAACAGTATAGTAATTTAAGCTATTCTTTTTGTAAAAAATAACATTTGCCGGGGGCAGGAATTTGAATAAAATTGAAAATTATTTTAACAGGAAGGAACTTTTTTTATGCTTTATAACGAACGTGTGTTAACTTTTTATGAAATGCGCTTCTGAACTCTCTACCTTATGAATAGCGCCTCCAAATTTGCAAACTCAAATAATCATTGATCCTAAACAAACTTCACCACTAATTTATGTGCTTATGAAAAGAAAGTATTCCATTATTACAAGCATGCTAACGCTGGCGGTTGTTCTTTTTTTCAGTGGTTGTAAAAAAGATGAGGAGCCCAAAGTGGACCTTGCCGCGGCCAAAAAAGAATGGGTGACCGGCAGTTGGAAGCAGAAAGACATTCAACTGGGCGTGTCTACCAGTGTTAACACCCCCCTTGGGAAAATAAAGCTGACAGAAGGGATGAGCATGCTGGATGATCCTACCATTAATGCACTCTTAACAGCGGCAGCCGGAGCAAATCCATTTGTATATACCCGGAACAATAAATATGACTTCAATGGTGATGGTAATTATAAAGTAGACGGGGTTGTTGATTTTGGCGGTGGCGCAAAGATTTTGGCTGGCGGATCGGGTACCTGGGATACAGAAGTGTATAGCTCAGTGCTGGCGTTATTTCCTGAAAAGGATAAAAGAGATCCGCACTGGATCAATGATATTACGGCAGCCAGGCTAAATCTTGCCATATCTGTAAAGCTCCCCGGGCTGGGAGATGTTCCCATGAAACTAATACTTGAAAAGTAATAGGCCGGGATTGTGATTCTAACTTTGAAAACAAATTTCTTTTATTAAACCAATCAATTGTTATGAGGAATTGCTGTTATATGGCCAGGTTATTCGTCCTTAACCTGGTGTTATTTTTTAATCTCGCTGCTGTTGCGGCAGACTTTCCGGTGCGTGGCTCGGTGAAAGATGAGAATGGGCCTGTAGCAGGCGTAACGGTTACGGAAAAGGGCACCTCCAATGCCACCACTACCGATAACAATGGTAATTATGCTATTACCGTTAGAAACGCCAATAGTGTGCTGGTATTTACCTTTGTAGGGTATAAAACAGTAGAAGCAGCTGTGTCGGGCCGCTCACTAGTGAATGCTACCATTGAAAGTTCGGCCCGGGAGCTTTCCGGCGTGGTTGTAACGGCGCTGGGCATTACCCGTGAAAAAAAGTCACTGGGTTATTCAGTAGAAGAAGTAGCCGGCAAAGAAATGAACAGAGTGGCTCAGGAAAATGTGCTGAATGCGATGTCGGGGAAAATAGCCGGTGTAACTATTAATCAAACCGGTGCTGCCGGTTCTTCCGTAAGTATGGTTATCCGCGGTGCTACCTCCCTCAGCAGCGATAACCAGCCTTTGTTTGTGGTAGATGGCGTACCCATTGCCAATACCCTCAATAATATAAGCCAGGTGGGAAATGATAACCGGGTGGACTATGGTAATTCCATTGGCGGACTTAATCCCGATGATATTGAAAGCGTAACCGTTCTTAAAGGGCCCAGTGCCGCTGCACTGTATGGCTCACGGGCAGGTAATGGCGTGGTGCTGATCACTACTAAAAGTGGTAAGGGCCTTGGAAAAACCACTGTTAATTTTATTTCTAATACCGTTTTTGACAAGCCCTATAAGTTTTTAAAATGGCAAACGAAATATGCAAGTGGTATTTTCCCGGCTATTCCGGTAGGCATATCGGGTAATCTGTTTACTGATCCTTTGGGAGTATCGGATCCGCGTTTTAACCCGGATTATGTAATTATAGATGAATCGGGAGGCTCCGGTGGCCCGGAATTAGACAGAGGGTATATGGCGATCCAGTGGAACAGTCCCCTGGATGAAAATGGTAAACCTATTCCGCTTCCTTTGGTTTCTCATCCTAACAACGTCAAGAACTTTGTTCAAACCGGCATAACTACAACCAATGGCGTATCCGTTGCCAATAGCACGGAAAAGATAAATTACCGTGTTTCCCTGTCGGATATGCGTAACAGGGGGATCGTACCTAATTCGGACCTTTTCCGTAATACATTAAATATTAATTCTTCACTTAAAGTAAGCAAAAATTTCCGGCTGAGCACCAATATAGATTTCAGCAGGAACAGGTCGAACAACCGGCCGGCAGGTGAAAGAGGCGCCAACCCTTTACAATGGGCTTATGCGGTCTCTCCCAATAATGATATCCGGGATTTGAAAAATTACTGGGTACCGGGACAGGAAGGGCTTGCGGTAGTATCTACACATCCTTCGGCCAATAACCCTTATTTCCTGGCCTACGAGGTGAATAATTCATTTGTGAGAGACAGGGTGTATGGTAATTTAAAGGCAGACTGGCAGATTACCCGTGACCTCAGCCTGATGCTCCGCTATGGACTGGATAACTTTAATGAAAAGAGAGAGACTAAAATAGCGAATGGTTATACCAATGATCCCCGTGGTGCTTATGGCATTACCAATATCAGGAATTTTGAAAGCAACGCGGATTTTCTTCTTACTTATAAGAAAAATCTGAATGCATTTCATGTTTCTGTTTCGGCCGGAGGAAATGTGCGCTATCTGAACGGTTCTGCTGAAAGTAT
This sequence comes from Chitinophagaceae bacterium, assembly GCA_019638615.1. GTDB lineage: Bacteria > Bacteroidota > Bacteroidia > Chitinophagales > Chitinophagaceae > Agriterribacter. The sequence goes on from JAHBTL010000003.1 coordinate 122,999, forward strand.
TGCTACTAAAAATGGTACAGGCCTGGTTGTTCCGGGTGTATTCACCATCCAGAATATCCTCCCGGCCAATCTTAATTACAACAACAGCCGCTTTGAGAAAGGGGTAAACAGCCTGTACGCAATGGCAACAGTTGGATTTAAGGATATGATCTATCTTGATCTGACCAGTCGCAGTGATTTTTCAAGCACCTTACCCGACGCAGCACCTTATTATTACCCCTCTGCCTCTTTAAGCGTACTGCTGAATGAAGCATTAGGTGTTACATCGGAGAATATAAACCTGATCAAGCTGAGAGGTGGTTACGCCCTTGCGGGTAATGATGCCAGTCCTCATATGTTATACAGTGTATTGGCGAATGCCGGCACCTGGGGAGATGTACCCAGGTTGACTACTTCAGGAACCCTGCTCAATGAAAACCTTAAACCGGAGCTGGCTACTTCTTATGAAGCAGGTATTGATGTAAACCTGTTCAGGAACCGTTTCCGCCTGGCGGCTACCTATTACCTGGTAGATAATAAGAACCAGATATTCAGCACCGGTTTGCCATCTTCTACAGGGTATAGTTCAAAAAATATCAATGCCGGTTTACTTCGTAGTTACGGCTATGAACTTACTGTAGGAGGTACCCCTGTTCAAAGCCGGAACTGGCGCTGGGATGTCAATTTTAACCTTACCCGCAACCGTACGAAAGTAATGGAACTGGCCGATGAGATGCCTTATTTCACCTACTGGGAAGATGCCAAAGGAGGCGCTTATACATTTTTGGGTGAAGAGGTAGGAGATATTTATGGCCCTAAATTAAGGGTAGTGGAAGACAAATCCTCCCCTTATTATGGATGGCCTTTATTGGATGGGAATAATGAAGATGGCGCCAAATGGGTAGCGTTGGACGGACTTCAAACCAGAAACAAAATTGGCAATTTTAATCCCCGTTTTATACTGGGTGCGCAAACTTCGGTTTCATGGAAAAACTGGACGTTGAGCGCTACGTTTGACTGGAGGAATGGCGGCCAGTTTGTTTCTCAAACCTATCGTTATGGAGTGGAGGACGGCAGGGCCGCGCTGCAATTTGATAATTTCTGGGATCCGGGTACCATGAGCGGTAAAGAGTTGCGTGACTACCTGGTTGCTCATGCGGATGAGTTGATAATACCTCATGGTCAAAAATTTATAAGAGTGGGTTGGCCCACACCGGAAAGAGCAAGTTACCCGGTATCTATAGCCGGATTTAACCTGCCTTATGGTGGTTTGATCGCTCCCGGGGTTTATCCGTCTGGGTATGATGCCAACGGTAACCCTACAGGATATATAGAAAACCTGGGAGAAAATATTCTTCAGAAGGACAATGACGGTAATTATATAGGAACTGTTCCGTTGCTGTATGCGGTAAGTAATGGCTGGGATTTCATGGAACCCACTTTATTCTCCGCTTCTTATATTAAGTTAAGAGAATTATCACTTACTTATGGTTTGCCACAGTCGTTGATAAAATCATTGCGAATACAGGATGCCAGTTTTGGCGTGTACACAAGGAACGTGATTTTGTGGACCAAGGCCAAGATCGGTATTGACCCTGAAAACGCATTTCAACCCACAACAGGTGTGCAGGGTGGAATACAATTCAAGCAGGGCATTGAACGATACAATGTAACACCATGGTCTATACCGGTAGGAGTGAAACTTAATATAACATTCTAAGACATTTATACCTTCTTTTATATGAAAAAAAATTATGTAATATTGTTAACGATAGTATCTATGGTAGTTGCCGGGCTATCGTGCCAAAAACACCTGGTGGAGCTTAATAAAAATCCTAATGGTGCAGACCCTGCCACCGCCAATCCGAATTTAGTGCTGTCTACCGTATTAACAGAATCGGGAAGGGCGTTTGTTAATCTGGGTTATCTTGATGTAGCAGGCGTAATGCAGCATACACAGAAAGACGGCTGGGCAGGCGGACACAATAATTATGACTGGGGAAATTCTAATGACTGGAGCGGTTATTACGGTATCCTGAGAAATAATCAGTTTGTATATGACAAGGCGGTAGAGCTCAACTATCCATTGCACCAGGGCATAGCGCTGGTGATGAAGAGCCTTGTTTTTGGTTTGATCACTGACTTATGGGGTGATGCTCCCTACAGCAACGCATTAAAGGGAAACCTGGGAGGTGCTGAAAACACTTTTCCAAAATTTGATAAACAGCAAAGCATATATGATAGTATCCTGTCCAATCTCGAAAAAGCAAATGCGCTTTTAGAGGAATCTTCCTTTAACAGTACAACCGGGCCGGCAGATATTTATTACGAAGGAAATGCGCTTAAATGGAGAAAGTTTGCCAATTCGCTGGCTTTGCGTTATTACATGCGCCTTTCGGAAAAACTTCCTGCGGTAGCACAGCAGGGTATTGAAAAAATAGCAGGAGATCCGTCAAAATATCCCGTTATCACTGCTGTTGCAGATGAGCCGTCAATGGGTTTCCCCGGAAACAGCGATGCGGATTCCTGGCCAGCGTATGCCGTTCCACAGTCAGACAGCACCAATTATATAAGGATCAAAATGTGCAATACCTTAGTAACGGAGTTGTTGAGTAAAAATGATCCGAGGATCAAGGCATGGGCTGAGCCTGTTACTGAATCTATATATGTTGATCCGGATCTTTCGGGGAATATAAGTAAAGTGGTGTACGATACTGTGATCAATGGGGTACTCCGCCCAAGAGTAATGATCATAACCAATGAATTTCTTGCTGCGAAGGGAATAACCTTAAATGATATCAATCAGGATCCTTATTATGTGGGATTGCCTGTAGCGTTAAATGCCCCGCAAACCTATAACCTGAGCCCTGATGTTCAGCAGGCATCTCACAATACGCATGTGTCGTGGGTGAACAAAAATTTTGCTAAGGGAAATGCAGGGGGCACCAGGGTAAGGCTGATAACCGCGGCAGAAGTTCATTTCATTCTGGCAGAAGCTGCTGCCAAGGGCTGGAATGCGGGCGATGCGGAAGGGCACTATAATCAGGGAATTACCGCTTCTTTCTCGGTGTGGGGATTGGGTGCTGATGCCCCGGCCTATATTGCCCAGCCTGAAGTAGCTTATAACGGAACCATTGAACAGATCATTACCCAGAAATGGATAGCGAGCTGGAGCATGGCGGCTGAAGCCTGGTTCGACTGGCGCAGAACAGGTTATCCTGAATTACACGGTGTAACCGGGTTTACCAAAGCGCCGGAGCTTCCTTTGCGTTTTTACTACCCGCTGGGAGAGAGAAACCTGAACGGAACCAATGTAGAAGCTGCCAATAGCAACCTGGAATCTACCCCGTATTCCAACTTTGGTGGAAACGGAGCAAAGAACAGTCCATGGTCCAGACCATGGATCGTGCAGGGAACAGGAAAGCCGTGGTAGGGAGAAGGTATAGGGCATAAGGTGCAGGGTATGAGGTAAAACCACCTATGTACTCCATCTTCTTCCTTTCACCTTTCACCTTCTACCTTCTACCGTATAATCATTTGGAAGATGCATATAAGAGTATTTGTTTTTTTTCTTTGTATAATTAGTTTCACTCCTAATACCTACACCCAAACCTTTAAAGCCGGTGCCGCAGTAAGGGTCATTACCCCTGACCCTTTACTGCCGGTTTCCGGGGGAATAGGAACTCCAAAGCCTGCCACTGTTAAACAGGGCGATCTGTTTGTTCGTGCGCTTGTGCTTGAGAAAGGCAATACAAGAGTGGCCATCGTGAACATAGATAATTTAGGATGGCCATCGGTGTTAGGTAATCAATCAAGAGCGCTTATAAAAGGCATTCCTCCGGAAAATATATTGATCGGCGCCACCCATACGCACAGTGCTCCCGACGCGTATGGTTTTCCGAATGAAAAAGGAGAATCATTTGCCGACCTCAAATATCTTGACTGGTGTGTGCGGCAGGTAGCCGATGCTGTAAATGAGGCGCTGAAAAAGCTGGAACCTGCTTCACTGAAAATTGCGGTAGGGGAGGCCAAAGGCAAAATTGCTTATAACTATTATGCTCCCGATTTATACGATCCCCGCTGCGGGGTCATACAGGCTATAGCCACTGCCGGCAAAAATAAAGATAAGCCAATAGCTACCCTGGTAAACTATGCCATTCACCCGGAAGTGATAGGCTCCAAACAAGGCATCTTAAGTCCTGATTTATGCGGACCTTTGTACGACAGGATAGAATCAAAAAGTGGAGGTATAGCTATTTTTATGAATGGAGCACAGGGGGGTATGGTAACTGCCGATACCCGTATTGATGAAAAAACAGAAGCCAACCATTGGGCAGAATGCGGAAGGATAGGCAATTTACTGGCTGATGAAGCGCTGCGTATCATTGCCGATGCTCCCGTTCAAACCAACCCTGCGTTGTTTTGTACCGCGCGCAGCATAAAATTTCCTATTGACTCGGATATCATGAAATATATTCTGAGTCATTCGCCGCTGAAGCTTGCAGGCGAAAATCCCAATACGGATTATGCAGAAACACAGCTCAACCTGCTGAATATAGGAACCGCGCAGGTGCTTACTATTCCGGGAGAGGCGTTGCCTAATATCGGGTACTATGTAAAAAGGCATATGAAAACCAAGCACCCTTTTTTGTTTGGTTTAACCAACGATGCTTTTGGGTATATGTTGACTAAAGTGGATTTTAATAGCTTTAAAAGATATGAATATGTCAGTCGAACCAGTTTGGGTGAAATGACCGGCGAACTGTATATAGAGCAGGCTTTACAACTGGTAAAGGACAGTCCTGCATCAGCGGGGTATTAGTTTGTGGTTTATATTTTGTAGTTTATAGTTTCGGGTTATTTGAGATTTGAAATAAGGCTATCAATCAGCCTTAGCAATGGATAGTTAACGATGGAGAATGGACAATGAGAAGAATCAATCATTGTCAACCGTCAATTCTCGATTGTGCATAGTTTGATGCATCAGTCTTCAGTTACCTGCGACGTAACCATAAACCAAAAACCAGTGACCTGAAACCTGCGACTTGTAACTCATTGCCCAAAGCTGACGGCTGATAGCTGACAGCCACCAGCTAATACCTTAATAATTTAAAAAATACAAATGAAAAGAGTTTTTGTAATTTTTGCCGTCCTCCTGTTTGCTTCCGCCTGTTTGTTTGCGCAGGTTACTCCTTCTACTGCATTGAAAAGCTATCTGAACAATGGAGACAATACCTATAAATGGGAGTTAAAAGACAGCTATGATATTGGCAATGTAAAAGCCTATGCTTTATTACTGACTTCCCAGAAATGGAGGGAACATATCTGGACTCACCAGTTGACTTTACTCGTTCCCAAAGAAAATAAATACGATGGCGCCTTATTGTTTATAACAGGCGGATCAATAAAAGATGGACTGCCGAACTGGAATGGACGTGACGACAAGTTCAATAAAAGCATCAGCGCGCTGGCAGAAAAAAACAGCGCTATTGTAGCAGTGCTTCGTCAAACACCCAATCAGCCATTGTATGATGGTTTAACGGAAGATGCTTTGATTTCGTTTACACTGCATAATTTTAAAAAAGACGGCGATTATAGTTGGCCGTTATTATTTCCTATGGTAAAAAGCGCCGTAAAAGCAATGGATGCGGTGCAGGAGTTTTCTAAGCAGCAGTTAAATCATGCGATCAACAGGTTTGTGGTATCCGGTGCATCCAAGCGCGGTTGGACCACCTGGTTGACCGGCGCGAATGACAGCCGTGCGCAAGCCATAGCTCCCATGGTGATAGATGTATTGAATATGCCGGTGAGCCTTGACTACCAGATCAAAGCCCTGGGAGATTACAGCGTGCAGATTGAAGATTATGTAAGGCTGGGTATTCCGCAGGGAGCAAAAACAGAAAGTGGCGCAGCGGTTACTACCATGGTAGATCCTTATTCGTACAGGGCAACGCTTACCATGCCTAAATTGATCTTTATGGGAACCAATGACGAGTATTGGGTGGTGGATAATATCAAAAATTATCTGAATGATATACCAGGCAAAAACCTGTTGCATTATGTTCCTAATGCCGGGCACAATCTTGGCGATGGTAAGCAGGCTTTTGAAGCGCTCGGGGCGTTTTTTGGAGCTACACTCACCAATCATGCTTACCCCGAATGTTCCTGGACTACTTCGGTCAGCAAAAAGGGTATAAAACTAAAAATAAAGGCTACAAAAGATGAGCTTACTGATGTAATTGTATGGCATGCAGATTCACCTGATACGGATTTTCGCAACGATAAATGGACCAGCTCGGATTTAAATATTTCCAATAAGAAAAAGCTCAAAATAACTGAATCGCTTCCAGCCAATGGCTACAGGGCATTTTATGTAGACCTGAAGTACAAAGATGTGAATGGCGGCACTTACACCGTGAGTACCCGCGTATTTATGACGGACGATAAGAAGATTCTGTAAGTTACAAGTTGCAGGTTGCAGGCTACAGGTTTGGATATTTGAAATTTGATATTTGAAATTGGATTGCTGAAAGCTCATTTCAAATCTCAGATCTCAAATCCGCCATCCATCAGAAATTCCCTATCTTCCCGGTATAATATTTCTGTATGCTGCTACCAATAGGTGACGATAATTCTGACCGGACAAGAACGCCGTATGTAAACTACATTTTAATCGCTGTCAATATTTTCGTTTTTATTTTTTTTCAGGGCTTTGGAGGCAATGAGGTATTTACCTATGCTTTTTCTACGGTGCCTGCCGAAATTATTACAGGTCTGGATATTGTAACACAACCACACCTGGAGGTAGATGCAAATACCGGGATAACATTTAGCGTGCCCGGGCTGCAACCCACTCCCATACCGGTTTACTTTACATTAATAACCTCCATGTTCATGCATGGCGGCTGGGCGCACCTCGGTGGCAACATGCTGTACCTTGCCATTTTTGGCGATAATATCGAGAACAGGCTGGGACATTTCAGATACCTCGTCTTCTATTTTGTATGTGGCATCATAGCCTCTTTAAGCCATGTATTTTCTACGGTAATGCTTCACCAGAATTCATTGATCCCAAGCCTGGGTGCGTCGGGTGCCATCAGTGGGGTATTGGGCGCGTATCTTTTACTCTTCCCCGGGCGTAAGGTGCATGCTTTCCTGCTATGGTTTATCATCTCTATTCCTGCAGTACTTGCCCTGGGAGTCTGGATCTTTTTCCAGGTAATAAGCGGGTTGGGCATGTTGGGAGGAGAAGAAACCGGCGGAGTGGCTTATGCTGCACATATTGGTGGCTTTATCGCCGGTTTTTTACTCATAAAACTATTCGATCCTGTAAAATTAAGGGTTGCTTCAGAACCGTTTATCCGGCGTGTAAGAAAATAAATTACCTGCGGATGTACGGTTGTTTTGAAAGGCAGTATCCTGTTTAGTTTTTTTCCCCGAACTTCCCGGAAATTTTTATTGTTGAAAAAGATCGGCTTCATTATTATTACTGTTTTCTTTTCGTTGACAGGCTTTTCGCAGCAGGATTCTTCGCATGTCCGTATTAGTATACTCACCTGCGGCTCCGGTGAGGACCTTTATTCTACCTGGGGGCATAGCGCGATCCGCGTTACAGATACCACTACTCATTCTGACCGGGTATATAATTACGGGACTTTTGATTTTTATGATCCTGATTTTTATATCAACTTCATCAAAGGAAAGTTGCTTTATTATTTAGGTGTGGAAAGTTATATGGGCTTTGTGGATAGCTACCGGCTTGAACAAAGGAGGATTATTGAACAGGAATTAAATCTTACCGGGGAGGAAAAGCTTCGGTTGCTCTATGCTTTGAAAGAGAATGCAAAGGAGGAAAATAAATTTTACCGCTACGATTTTCTTTTTGATAATTGCGCTACACGGGTACGCGATATTATCCGGATCAATACCGATTCCGGCCTGGCTGTAAGTAATATTCTTCCCGGTAAGGTCACTTTCAGGCAAATGATCTATCATGATCTGAATCTCAATCATTCTTACTGGAGCAAGCTGGGGATAGATATTTTATTAGGGAGCGGCCTGGAGAAAATTGTTCTGAATGAACAAAGCATGTTTTTGCCTGAATACTTATATAAAGGGTTTGATAGTTCCCTGAACGGAAATAAGAAACTGGTAGGTAAAAAGAGTGTAATCTATGCAGGGAATGAAACACAGCCTCCTGCTTCATTGTTCACACCCTTTGTAGTGTTTACCTTTTTGCTGCTTGTATGGATCCTATTCAGCGTTAGTAAGTCAAAAGCCCTGGCTGTCATTGTTCGTGTGCTTGATTTCTTATTGTTCTTTGTTACAGGATTGCTGGGAATACTTCTTATTTTCATGTGGACGGGTACCGATCATCAGCTCTGCCGGAATAATTTTAATTTGATGTGGGCGATCCCTTTTCATGCCATTGCAGCTTTCTCGCTTATCAGTAAAAAGCAATGGTTAAAAAAATACTGGCTGGCATCTGCCATCCTGTATGGTATTTTATTGCTAAGCTGGTTTTTCCTCCCCCAGCATTTAAATACAGGATTGTTACCAATGGTTATTTTATTGGGCTGGAGAAGCTGGGTATTCTACAGGGGTAAAGCTTCTAAAAATAGTTGAGTTAAAATCAACTCCTTGTATTTTATCTGTTTAAAAAAGAAATGTATGCAGGAAAAAGTCATTCAGTATAAAAATAGCCCTGTTGCATATACGGTTGGGGGGAAAGGACCTGCAGTGATGCTGATACATGGTTTTGGAGAAGACAGCAGGGTGTGGGAACACCAGGTTGCGTATTTAAAAAAGTCTTTCAGGTTGATTTTGCCTGATATTCCCGGCAGTGGAAAATCTCCATATATTAACCTTGCGCAACAACCACAGGTGATGGATGCCTATGCCACGATGATGAAATGTATCCTGGAAGAAGAGAAGGCAAATCGTTGTACCGTAATAGGTCATAGTATGGGAGGTTATACAGCGCTTGCACTGGCAGACCACTTTCCGGATTGCTTAAATGGACTGGGGCTGGTTCATTCAACAGCCTATGCAGATACGGCAGAACGTATAGAAACCCGCAGAAAGGGAATCAGCTTCATTCAAAAATATGGCGCTCAGGAGTTTTTAAAACAATCTATTCCTAATTTGTTTGGCAAAGCATTTTCTGAACAACATACTGAGGAAGTACAAAAACTGGTGGACAGGGCAGGCAACTTTAGCAGCGAAGCACTCGTACAATATTACGATGCCATGATAGAGCGGCCGGACCGGATAAGCGTACTAAAAAAAATTTCAAAACCTGTATTATTTATTATCGGCGAGGAGGATAAAAGTGTATATTTACAAGACAGCCTGAATCAATGTTACACTCCTCTATTGTCTCTTATTGATATCCTTCCCGGCGTTGCTCATATGAGTATGTGGGAAAAGAAAGACCATACGAATATAACCTTAATGAAATTCCTCAACTATGTAACTGATGCCTGAGGTAAGAAAATATTGGTTTGTATTGGTTATTGCTTTGCTCGGTTGTTGTACGTTACAGGCAAGGCATATAACCGGCGGTGAGTTATCGTATATATATACCGGGTCTTCGGGCAATACTCACAGTTATCAGATCACACTCAGACTATACCGCGACTGCTTTTCAACCGGCGCCCAGCTTGATCCTGCAGCAATGATCTCCATTTTTACAAAAAATGCTTCCGGCGCGTCTTCAAATGTCGAAAACTTTACCATTAATATGACTCGCCGGGAAACCCTGCGTTTGGAGGCTCCCGGAAAGTGCATTGATAATCCACCTGCAGTTTGTTATGAAGTAGGTGTGTATATTTTCACAGCCAACCTGCCTGCTACTCCCTATGGTTACACAATTACTTATCAACGATGTTGCCGTATAGAGAACATGTCGAATGTAAGTGCGTCGGGGCAAACAGGAGCTACTTATACGGCTGATATTCCTGGTAACATTGTTCTGGATGATGCTCCCAAAAACAGCAGTGCCGTTTATTCAACCAGGGATACGGTGATCGTTTGTGAGGACAATTTTTTTATGTATGATTTCGGGGCTTTTGACAAAGACGGCGATTCGCTTTCTTATAATTTTGCCGCAGCGTATGTTGGAGGTTCTCCCGGAAACCCGCAGCCCGTTCCTGCCGGCCCTCCGTATACATCAGTGCCTTATTCATTCGGTTTTGGCGCTATGTCTCCTATGGGTGCCAATGTTACCATTGACAGAAAAACCGGGATGGTTTCAGGGGTAGCGCCTTCCGGTGGGATATATGTTGTTACAGTAGCCGTAAGCGAATACCGGAAAGGCATGCTCATTAATGTGCATCGTAAAGACATTCAGATCAAGGTGGCTTCCTGCTCAATCGCCGCCGCATCGCTGCCGCCTGAATATGTAAGCTGCGACAGCTTTACCGTGAATTTTCAGAACAGGAGCAGCAGTTCGCTGATCAGGACTTATTACTGGGATTTTGGAGTGGAAGGAAGAAACGATGATACGTCTACTGTGGCGCGTCCTTCATTTACGTTCCCCGATACGGGTGTTTACAGGGTGACGCTGGTTACTAACAGGGGAGAGGAGTGTTCAGATACGGCCCTTTCAATAGTTAAGGTATACCCCGGGTTCTTCCCCGGATTTGTTTACAGCGAAGGATGCAAAGATGTACCGATCTTTTTTACTGATACTACCAAAACCCGTTATGGCTTTGTGGATACCTGGAGCTGGGATTTTGGCGATGGCATTTCTGTGAACGACACCTCTACCAGGCGGAACGCTCCTTATACGTATACATCTGCCGGTACCTATACCGTTGCGCTTACCGTAAGCAATAGCAAAGGCTGCAAAAGTACGGTTACTAATCAACTGGTGGTTCGGGACAAGCCTTTGTTGAGCGTTCCGCATGATACTTTAATGTGCGATGTGGATACAATATCGTTGGTGGCAAGCGGTCCGCTGGGAACCTATACCTGGTCGCCGGGTTATAATATCAGCGCATTGAGCGGCCCGGTAGTACAAATAAGTCCGGATATTACTACTACGTATTCCGTAAGCCTTACCACAGTGCCGGGCTGCACATCCACAGATACTGTGCGGGTAAACGTGGTCAGTTTTGTAACGCTCGATGCCGGTCCCGACTTTACCATGTGTCTTACCGATTCGGTTCAATTAAATCCCTTCAGTAACGGACTGAGATACTCCTGGGATCCGGTTTCCACGTTAGACGATCCTTTTGTAAAACAACCCGTAGCTACGCCGGCGGACGCATTTACTACCTATACCGTTACGTCCTATATAGGAAAGTGCTTTGCCAGGGATAATATCCGCATCCGGGCGGTGCCTTACCCTGATGCAAGGGTTTCAGGTGATACAGTAATTTGTTACGGTGAAAAGGTGCAGTTGTTCGCCGATGGGGGCGCCTATTACAGATGGTCTCCCGTAACCGGCATCAATAATTACACCGTTCCTGATCCGGTTGTTTCCCCCGGGGTAACAACAATATACACAGTGAGTGTTACCGATACGCTGGGTTGCCCGAAACCTACGAACAGGGAGATTGAGGTAAGGGTGATTCCACCTGTACCAGCCTTTGCAGGAAATGATACAGTAGCTGTATTGGATCAGCCATTGCAATTGCAGGCCACCGGGGCTGAATTTTATAAATGGTCGCCGGGTTCATTTCTAAGCAATACTGATATAGCGGATCCTATTGCCACTTTTGTTTCGGATGTGGCAGACAATGTTACTTATTCTGTAAAAGTGAGCACCCCTGAAGGATGTTTTGCATACGATACAGTGTCGATAAGAATTTTCAGAACCGCGCCTGATATATTTGTAGCTACTGCCTTTACACCCAATAATGACGGGCTGAATGATTATTTCCGGGCAATGCCGGTAGGCATTCAACAGTTTGATTACCTGAAAATTTACAATCGCTGGGGCCAACTCATGTTCTCCACTTCAGATTCTGAAGAAGGCTGGGATGGAAAATACAAAGGAGTAGAACAGGCAAGCGATACATTTGTATGGACTGTAAAAGGTACTGATTATCTTGGTCGGACTATTCTTAAAAAAGGCACGATGGTGTTGATACGTTGAGGTAAGATAGTAAGACAGGTAAGATGGGTAAGACCGTAAGACAGGTAAGAGGGTAGAAGCACAAAAATCCTCTCGCATTCATCTCTTACAGTTTTGCAATCTTACGGTCTTGCAACCTTACAATCTTACAATCTTACGGTTTACTTTCTTACAGTCTTGCACTCTCTCTTACATGTTTTCCATTTCTCCGCGTAACTTTACTGTGTTAATCTCACGTACCTGGGCAGCCAGTGCAGGACATTTTATAATTAGCATAACAGCAGTATCATGAAAGGAATTGTATTTATAACAGGCGCCACTTCCGGTTTCGGCGAGGCTTGTGCCTGTAAGTTTGCCGCAAATGGTTATAGTGTAATGATTAATGGAAGAAGGAAAGAACGGTTGACCACTCTTAAACAAAGGATTGAAAACGAGTTCCACGCAAAAGTATTGGCATTGCCTTTTGACGTGAGTAAACGAAGCGAGGTTTTTAACGCGATCAAAAACATCCCCAAAGAATGGCAGGCTATAGATATACTTATAAACAATGCCGGGCTGGCGCTGGGGCGCGACCTGTTTGACGAGGCTGACCTGGATGAATGGGATACGATGATCGATACCAATGTAAAAGGATTGCTGTATGTATCAAGGGCAGTGCTGCCATTTATGGTGGAGCGGCTGCAGGGCCATATTATCAACCTGGGATCTGTTGCGGGTAAAGAAGTATACGAACGCGGCAATGTATATTGCGGAAGCAAATTTGCGGTAGACGCGATAAGCAAAAGCATGCGCATTGATTTATTGCGTCATTGTATAAAAGTAACCGCTATTCATCCCGGAGCTGCGGAAACCGAATTTTCACTGGTGCGCTTTAAAGGAGATGCTGCCAGGGCGTCGGAAGTATACAAGGGATTTAAACCGTTAAGCGCTGAGGATGTGGCAGATGTGATATATTACTGCGCTACGCTGCCGGCTCATGTTTGCATCAATGATCTTGTTTTAACACCTTTACAACAGGCAGACGCTATTTATTTTCATAAAAAATAATTTCAGGCAGCCATTTTGCGTTGATAAAGGACCGGCTATATGGTAATGTCAGTACCATATCCGGTAAAACAGTTCGTTCCCTGTTAAAACAAAAATGCTATGAAAAGTATCCTTTACCGGATCATACTGTGCAATGTATTCATATCCGCGGTATTGCATTCAAATGCCCAGGACGATAATACCATTCGGGTAAGTCCATGCGACGATCAATCCATTCAAAGGCTGGCAGATAGCCTGAAGCATTTATATGCCGGAGACGGTTTCCAGATATTGCGCGAAGCCGCTATGACCATGGAAAGTGAATATGAAATCCCCATTATTGTTCCAATGAGCAAAGGGACAGCCTACCAGTTCGTATTTATAGGTGATACCAAATCCACCGGTTATGAAGTAAAAATGTACGATTACCAGGAAAAGCAGGTAGTGACGCAAAAGAAAGAAGCGGGCAGGTCGGGCAGTAATATCATCAGCTATTCCTATACTGCCCGCATGTCGGAATATCATATGATAAAACCAGTGCAGTACAACAACCTTCAAAAGAAGAATCTTTGCGGCTATGTAATGCTGTTTAAGAAAACAGAGGCGATTGCAGGCACCCACGCAGTTGCGCCGTAACGCTTACGGAGATGTTCCAGGTATTATTATCTTTAGGATGAGCAGATTGCAGTAATGTGTTCCCTGTTCGCGGCAACTACTTCTCTGTTGCAATATGTGCTTAATTCAATACCATTGTTAGCGGCCCGGAGTTGTATCAAAATAAATGCAGGCGCTAAGAATGGTTTAAACGATTACCAGTTCCCATCAGGTATCCGAATAAAAAAAGGCTGCCTCATACTTTTGAGACAGCCCAATGAAGGCATTTTTAATCAGCCCAGCAATCATATTAAAAACCGTGCATTATCCCTTAGCCGATTTTTTCATTTTTGATTTAGGCAATGGCTTGGGCTCGGGGACCTTTTCGCCTGTTAATTTCTGTGCGTATTTTACAGCTTCGTAAGCGTTTATGATACCGCTCCATTTGCTCAAATCTGAGATGTTTACTTCTTCATCGGTACCCGGTTTTCTTACTTTGGTGTTATTCAATTGAGTGGCAGACTTTTCAATCGCTTCTTTGACCTGCTGCACGCTCAGCTCGGGGAAGTATGACATCAGCATAGCTGCAACACCCGCTGCTACAGGGCTTGCCATGCTGGTACCCTGCAGGTTGCCATACTTGTTGCCGCCAGGTAAAGTTGAATAGATCTTAACGCCAGGAGCAAAAACATCAACCCCGTTTTTTCCATAATTTGAAAAAGCGCCGATTACACCACCTGTGCCGGGATCGCCACTGGCGCCGATAGTGAGCCAGTGGCCGGCTTTGCTGGCCGTATCGTTGTCGTAATAGGGGTTGGGAAAGTTATCGTAGATGTCAATGTCTTTTGAATCATTGCCTGCCGCATGCACGAGCAATACGCCCTTTGATTCGGCATATTTCACTGCGTCATCCACCCAGTTCTTTTCCGGCGATACGCTTTTACCAAAGCTCATGTTCACTACTTTTGCACCATTGTCTACAGCGTAGCGGATGGCATTTGCAATATCTTTATCGTGTTCATCGCCATCGGGTACCGCGCGAAGAGTCATAATTTTTACATTATCGGCCACACCATTGCCTCCAAGATCGTTGCTGCGCACAGCGCCGATGATGCCTGATACGTGGGTTCCGTGCATAGGCGTACCCGCCATAACATCATTGTTGCCGTAATACCGGTCGTTAATATCGTCGTAATTATCTTTTACTACTTCTCCCCTGTAGTCTTCGGGTTCCTTCAATGCCGCTTCGGCCTTTGATTTTTCACCGCTGTAAAATTCACTGGTCATGTCCAGCAGCATTTTATTGGTTTTTTCCAATGCCTGGAAGCCCAGGAACAATGCCATCAGGGTACTTTTAGCCTTGCTTTCATCAGTGGAATTGGGTTTAAAGCGCTGCAACTCGTCACCATTGTATTCCTGTTTTTGCAGAGCTGTTTGCAAAATACTATCCGCCCAGGGCATTTTTTCCACGATGTTTTTAAGGAACATCACATTCAGCGACGCTTCTTTGGCATCGCCTTCTATCAACAGTTTTACTTTCTGGTAAAGCTGTATCTCTTTGAGCTGCTCGGGAGTGGCAGTAGAATCTGCCGGGATAGAGTCTCCGTATTTTTTCTTTAACTTATAATATACCCTGGCTGCTTCGTAAGAATCTTTATTTACGTTGCGCCCGTCTTTTCCACCCAGGAAGTTCCAGCCGTATACATCATCCACATATCCATTTTTGTCATCATCTATACCATTGCCCGGAATTTCCCCCGGATTTCTCCATAATACCGGTTTTAAATCTTCATGCAGGGTATCTACCCCCGAATCTATTACAGCTACAATAACGGGCACGCTTTTCCTGCCCTTTAAGAGTTCGTTGTAGGCCTTTTCAACGCCAATTCCGTATACGCCATCTTTTTCATAGTTAAGCAGGTGCCAACCTTGTGGTACATCTTTTACTGCTGTTTGAGCCCAGCCAAAGGAATAAACAGATAAAGCGAGAAAAATAAGTAAGCTGGTTTTCTTCATGTTTGATTTTTTTGAATAGCAAATTTGAATAAAATATTTTACTTATGGATACCGGTCAACACATTTTCGCAAACACTTAGTGTTTGTTTCCCAATTGTTAAGGATTAGACGATAAAAAAAATGTCAGGGTGTATTGCCCTGACATTTTATTATAATATTAACGATTTTAGAATTTCAGCTGCATATAAACTTTATCCCGGTCTGCATTCATATCGTTCCCTTTGTTTGAAACTACTACCTGTTTGGTATTCACTCCCAGATCTTTGAGATATGTTACAAGGTAATTGATGTTGGTATTGTCTTTCGCCGCACTTACTTCTACTTTTACTTCCTGCTGCCTGATCAATATATCAGCAAATTGCAGCACAATATTAAAATCTTCGGTTGTTAAAACTGTTCCGTTAAAGCCCAGGCTAACTTCGTTGCTGAAGCGTTTAATGTCTTTTTTCTCATTTCTTACCTCGCTGTTAACAACCGTAGCTGTTTCTTCAACTGCAGCCGGTTGAATCTCTTGCTGTACAGTCAAAGGACATCCGCTGTTTTCAATGGCACCTGCTTCTGCCGGGCACCTGTCTTCTTCATCGTTTACTCCGTCTCCGTCACCATCGGGAACAGGACAACCCTCAAACCTTGCTACGCCTGCAATGCCCTGGCATTTATCTTCGTAATCATATATTCCGTCACCATCTGTATCCAACGAAGCCGGATCTTCAGCGATTGCCTGCTTATCTATACTTACTGTTTCAATAGTATAGGTAACTGTACTCTGATTGGCTTCTGTTTCATCCGCAATCGGTTCAGCTACAGGTGCATTTTCGGGAACGGCTTCCGTTACAGCAATTGCCTCAGCATTTTCAATAACATCCTCTTCTTCAATAACATTCTCTCCTTCAATAATATTTTCCCCGGATAAAACTGTTTCAGGCTGAGCTGCATCAGGTTGAACTGTTGCAACTGTATGATTCACTGCTACCGGATTGATCTTTGCTAATTCATGATATGTTATCGTATTTTCACTGGTGGTAGAAGCCGGAAGCGAATAGATGTGTTTGATTGAGCGCACTGTATTGTTTTCCCCTTCAGGTAATTCGGAAAACAATGCATTTGCCGGGCTGTGTTCTTTTGAGGTGTTTGTTTCAGAAGTCAAAGCCTGCCCCAGGCTGTATGCATCACTATCAACGAGTGACTGAGCGCTGTAGTCGTAGATAATCAGTGCAGACAGAAGTATGGCATCTATCTTTCTCATAAAATTCTCTTTTTAGTTTACAAAGGGCGGATAGAAGATTTACTATCCTAAAAACGCATAAACACTTACTGATATTGTTGGGAAACACTTAGCTCGTTATTTCCCGCTAGGATATTGTAAACTGAAAACAGGATATTGTAACTGGAATGATTCAATTTTTTCACAGTGGTCATGGCACTGCCGGAAAAATTTTCATTATCAAAAGTGAAAGTAACAATTAGAAATTCACAGGAGTATTAATAACGTAAAAGTACATCGTCTAAGTGTTATTTGCAAGACGCATGACCGGATATTATCACATGATAAGGCAGCGCTTACCTTATATATTAATGGTATAAATAAAAGCTTCTCCCACTCAGGAGAAGCTTTTATATTTTCGGTTATCCAATACTGTTAGTATCTTACTTTGAAAGCTACACGCCTGTTTTTAGCACGTCCGGCTTCTGTATTATTGTCTGCAATTGGATGATCAGAGCCGAATCCTGAAGCAGTCAATCTTTCCGGAGCGATGCCTTTATTTACCAGGTATATCTTAATTGCCAGGGCGCGTTTACCCGATAATATCTGGTTGTGTCTAACTGCCCCCGTGTTATCGGTATGTCCTTCAATGTCCAGTTTTATTTCAGGGTTATCGAGAAGGATGGCGGCAATCCGGTCGAGCGATACGTTAGATGTTGCCTTGATATTATCGCTGTTTACATCAAACAGGATGCTGCGTGCCGCTTTGTTGATATCATCCACCATGTGTTTCTCTATCTCAGGACATCCGTTGTTCGCTTTTGGTCCAGGTTTAATAGGACATTTATCTTCATCGTCGTTTATACCGTCCATATCGGTATCTGGTGCAGGACATCCATTGTACTTGCTGCTGCCCACAATATCAGGGCATTTGTCTTCCTCATCATTTATACCATCTTTATCGGTGTCAGGTACAGGGCAGCCGTTGTATCTTGGGGAGCCGGCTGTATCCGGGCATTTGTCTTCTTCATCGCTTACACCATCTTTGTCTTGGTCGGGAGCAGGGCAGCCCAGCAATTTGCTGATACCGGCAACGTCGGGGCATTTATCCTGGATGTCAGGAATGCCATCTCCGTCTGTATCGGGACATCCTCCGGTTGCAGCAGTACCGTTTTCGCCATTGCATTTATCAATTTTATCAGGTACGCCGTCTCCATCGCTGTCTTTGGCCTCGGCTTTCAGTTTTGCCGATTTCGATTTGGTAACCCATACTACCAGCGTAGCGCCGTATGCCTGGTGTTTAAATGATCCGCCATATTCGGCAGTATAAAAATCAGATAAACCGCGGCTATAGTTTGCCGTTAGCATGATGCGGTCGTTGAAATCAAATCCCGCCAATGCATTTACACCATAATCAAGTTTATTGTATTTATGAACATTGTCCCCGGTCGCTAATTTGTTATCATATGTCGTTAGCTCGCCTGAAGCATTATAATATTCGTATTTCGTTTTTTGGGTAAGATTGTAGCCGGCATACCCACCTGCACCCAGTATGAACCTTACTTTAGGAGATAATGGAATACGGTATACAAGATATACGGGAAGTTCTGCATAACCCAGCTTCCACGATGAAGTGATCGATGAGGTATCGGAATGAAATGATTTGGTAGAGTCGTACGCCTTTGCAAAATTTCTGCCTTTTGTTGTATACAATAAAGAAGCCTGAACAGCCCAGTTTGCTTTTTTATCAAGCGCGAACTCTGAATATAATCCACCATGGAAACCTGCGGAGGGTGTGTAATAACTTTCAAACTGCTGGTTCCAGTTGGGTAAATTATTTTTTTCTGTTACCGCAGCGTTGTGTACACCACCACCCACTCCAAATTTAAATTGGGCGTATATAGTATTGAAAAACAATAGATTGAACGATAGGAGTAGATATACTTTTTTCATACTTACGGGTTAGTTCAAAGGATAATGATGACTTCTTTAATTCAAATAACGCTTAACGGGCTGTAATATTATTGGCATTCAGTTGATTCTGTTAAAAGAGATGTTGCAGGTTACAAGTTGCAGGTTTCAGGTTTGGGGTTTATGGTTTATTGTTTCTGGTTCCGGGTTTAGTCCGACTATAAACAACAAACAGCAAACTTCAAACCGTTCAATCTCAAATTTCCAAAAAAAAATATTCACGTTTCACGGGGAACATGTGGATAACCTTTTCATTTATAACACTATTATAAGATTTGCTTCGATAAAAACCCCGGCTTTTCAGACCCGGGGCTTCAGCGCAATGACAGTGGTTTTAAATATGAAAGTTAATGCCCTGTGCCAGGGGAAGATTCGGCGACCAGTTGATCGTATTGGTTTGCCGGCGCATGTAATTTTTCCAGGCGTCGCTTCCGCTTTCTCTTCCGCCCCCGGTTTCCTTTTCTCCCCCGAAGGCTCCGCCTATCTCAGCCCCGCTTGTGCCGATATTTACATTGGCAATGCCGCAATCGCTCCCTTCTGCAGACAGGAATAATTCAGATTCCCGGATGTTTAAGGTCATGATGGAAGAAGAAAGCCCCTGGGGCACACTGTTGTGAATAGCGATGGCTTCCTCAATGGTTTGATAGGGCATGATATACAGGATGGGTGCAAAGGTTTCCTGCTGAACAATATTGTATCCGGGAAGCACTTCCGCTATGCAGGGTTGCACATAGCAGCCGCTTTTGTAGGGTTCGCCTTCTAATATGCCGCCTTCTACTATAAATTTCCCGCCTTCGGCTTTGCATTTGTCAATTGCTTCAAGATACATTTTCACCGCAGCCTGGTCAATCAACGGGCCAACATGGTTTGCTTCATCCAGCGGGTCACCTATTCTCAATTGCCTGTAGGCTTTAATTAATTTTTCTTTAAACTGCTCATATATACTTTCATGAATGATGAGGCGCCTGGTGCTGGTGCACCTTTGTCCTGCAGTGCCCACTGCCCCAAATACACTGGCGATCAATGCAATGTCAAGGTCGGCGTCTTTTGATATGATAATGGCATTATTGCCCCCCAGCTCAAGCAGGCTCCTGCCCAGTCGTTCAGCCACTGCCCCGGCTACAGCCTTTCCCATACGGGTAGAACCGGTAGCAGAAACCAGCGGAATCCGGGGGTCCGATGCGATCCTTTCGCCTGTTTGTTTGGCGCCAATGATAAGACATCCAACTCCTTCAGGGACGTTGTTTTGCGAAAACACGTCGGCAACCAGGTGTTGGACTGCTATGGCGCATAAAGGGGTTTTTTCCGAAGGTTTCCAGATGCATGTATTGCCACATACCCAGGCAAGTGCGGCATTCCAGCTCCATACCGCCACGGGAAAATTAAAGGCGGAGATGATTCCCACTGTTCCCAGGGGATGCCATTGTTCGTACATCCGGTGGGCGGGTCTTTCGCTGTGCATGCTTAGTCCGTACAACTGCCTGGATAAACCCACAGCAAAATCGCATATATCAATCATTTCCTGCACTTCCCCCAGCCCTTCCTGCAGGCTTTTGCCCATTTCGTACGATACCAGTTTACCTAGTGCATCTTTATACGAACGTAGCTTTTCCCCGATTTGCCTGACAATTTCTCCACGTTTGGGTGCCGGCCATTTTCTCCAGCTTAAAAAAGCTTCATTGGCTTTTCTCACTACTGTTTCATAACCATCGTTGTCGGCACTGAAAATACTTGCAATCAGCGCCCCGTCTACCGGCGAGTGCGACGGAATGATAGCGCCCGATGATCCCACCCAGTTTTGACCGGTTGAGATGCCCTGGTTTACGGAACTGATCCTGAGTTTTTCAATAAAATCACTCATGCTGGTTTCATTTATTTACCGCAATATACACCATATAGTGCGCCATTTTAAAAGACAGGAGGCCATAACTATTGATATACATTAACTGCAGGGTGTATGACTGCTTGATGTATGATACTAAACGTTGTAAAGCCCGGATTTGTCGATGAAAAATTATGAGGTGCGAAATTAATTCACCTACTTTGCATTACTAAATCACTCAAAAATATCCGCGATAAACCTGTCAACAACAGGTTTTTTTATTTCCAGTGTAATCCTCTTCGTTCAACCATCCTCTATATATCACTTTGAACAGCCGTACCGAAGTTTAATCAGGTTCCAACCTTCTATGAAACCGAGTATTGTTAACTTGATTAAATCAACAGAAATGAAAACTTCTTTACGTACCCGGTTTTGTTCTTTGCTTATTGTTTTTTCTGTAATTGCCCTGGCTGCCAAAGCAGATGGAGGGGCGGTTCACCCTGCCCAGTTTAACCTGAACGCTTTTGTAAAAGCTTCTGTGAATTTTCTGGAAGGTACATCTTCCAAAGCTGACGCTATGCTGGAAAACCTGAAAGCAAAAAGAGCCGACAGGATCTGTGTATGCGAAATCGTAGAATTGCAAAATAACAATGCAGCATTTACAGATGTAGCTGTTTTTGCAGAAAAGCTTAATAACGGCGATATGGGAAAAGGGTATAAAATAGCGGAAAGAGAAATAGCGAAAGAGAAAAAACAAATGAAAGCCATGTTTTTTGACGAAGTGAAAGTAAGTACCAAAATAGCCGTTGCTACCGATTGTCTTAGCCTGTACATAAAACTTCGTCAGGACAGCAATGGCTTAAAGATATATGATATCCTGGATGCAGATGCAAGATCATCCGCTAAATAGTTGATTCATAGTAGCTTAATACTGTTCTGTTGCGCTTGGGAAAGCACCACCTTTTACATCATTAATATATTGTTGAACCGCTCCTGAAACAGTTTCGCTTAAGTTCAGATATTGTCTTAAGAAACGAGGTTTGAATTCAGAAGTAATACCTAACATATCATGCATCACCAATACTTGCCCATCGCAATAGCCGCCCGCACCAATGCCAATAGTAGGAATATGCAGGCTTGTGCTTACGTTCTTAGCCAAAACAGCGGGGATCTTTTCCAGTACGAGAGCAAAGCACCCGGCTTCTTCCAGCAGGCGGGCGTCACGCTGGAGCTTTTCGGCTTCCGCTTCTTCTTTAGCCCTCACAGTATAGGTGCCAAACTTGTAGATCGACTGGGGCGTTAATCCCAGGTGACCCATTACAGGCACGCCGGCGGAGATGATCCTTTTGATAGATTCAATCACTTCTTCCCCGCCTTCGAGCTTAACGGCATGGGCACCCGTTTCTTTCATGATGCGTATGGTTGAGCTGAGCGCTTCTTTGGAATTGCCCTGGTATGCTCCAAAGGGAAGGTCTACTACCACCAGGCATCGTTTGGCGCCCCGTACTACCGATGCGGCATGATAAATCATTTGATCTAAGGTAATGGGCAGGGTGGTTTCATGCCCTGCCATTACATTGCTGGCAGAATCACCTACCAGAATAATATCTATCCCAGCGCCGTCTATCAGTTTTGCAAAAGAATAATCATAGGAGGTAAGCATGGCTATTTTTTCGCCACTCTCCTTCATTTTTTGGATGGTATGGGTTGTAATTTTTTTTATTTCTTTATTAACGCTCATATCTGTTTAATTATAATTAGCTAATAAGAAGAAGCCTCCTTGTATAAATGTTGGATCAGACCGTCTGCCAGCCCTATCCGCGGAACGTATATTTCTTCGGCATTTGCCCAACGCATTACATTAATATAAATTAAAAGAGCGGGCACAATTACATCTGCCCGGTCTTCTTTTAATTTATAAATGCGTATCCTTTCTTCAATGGTAAATATACTCAGCTCCTTATAATAGTCCTTCAGCAGTTCTGCGTTTAGGGGTTTGCCTTCTTTTTTCTTGGATAATGAAAATATCTTATTGATATTTCCGCCCGATCCGATGGCTATTACCGACTTATAATCTTTTGTTTTGCTTTTAATATAATCTTTCATTGCATCCCACTGGCTGCTGGTAACCATGTTCTTTAAGATCCTGATGGTACCAATATTGAATGATTCCTTGAATACCAGCTTGTCATTGCTGAAAAAAGTGAGCTCAGTGCTCCCGCCGCCGACATCTATATATAAATAAGAGTCATCTTTCGACATGTTTTCGGCAATGTGATTCTCATAAATCAGGTTGGCTTCTGTTTCCCCGGAAATTACTTCTATTGTGATACCCGTTTCCATTTTTACCTGCCTGATAATGTCGGAGGCGTTTTGTGCATCGCGCATGGCCGATGTAGCGCATGCTTTTATGTATTTTACCTGGTATGCATTTACCAGATGTTTATAAGCTTTCATGGTTTCAAGGATCATGGCAATTTTGGGGGCGGAAATTGCGTTGTTTTCAAATACATCAAAACCCAGCCTCAAAGGAACTCTTACCAGGTTTAGCTTGCTGAAATAGGGTGTTCCTTCGTTGTTTACTTTTACTTCACTGATCAAAAGGCGGGCGGCATTACTTCCTATATCAATGGCGGCTAATTTCAATGATTGACTTTTGTATAGATTATTAAAAGGTCAATATTATTAAATAATTCATTGAAAGGTGCTAAAAACTATTCACCGGCGGTATCCGCCGTTTTTAAAGAAGGGTCTGTGTATGCTTTGTGATGCAGGTATTGGTAGGTTTCTATTTGTGATCTTACTTTTCTTCCTTTGGATGTTACATACGTATTGCTTAACTCGTTGTCGAGTATGCGGGCTTTTACATTGTCTTTCAGCTGTATCTGGAGGATGTCTTTTAATTCTTTACAAATAGCGGGGTCGGTAACCTGTACCGCAGCTTCTATGCGATGATCTAAATTCCTTACCATTAAATCGGCCGAGGAGATAAATACCTTTTCTTTTCCGCCACTTTGAAAAACCAGCACCCTGGCATGTTCCAGGTATTCATCTACAATACTTACCGCACGCACTTCTTTTTTAAACTTTTTGTTTTCTGTATACATGCAGAAAATTCCTCTTACCACCATTTTAATGTCTACCCCCGCGGCAGCTGCTTCGTACAATTTGTTGATGAAACCTTCGTCTGATAACGAATTAAGCTTTAATACAATACCTGCGGGCTTTTTATTCCGCGCATTTTTTATTTCCTGGTTTACCAGGGCAATGAGTTTCCGGCGCATATATACCGGGCTCACCAGTAAGGTTTGGCAGGCTTTTAAAAAAGGGGCGCCGGTTTTGGGTTGCAGGAGGTAATTAAATACCCTGTTAATATCCAGCATAATGTTCCTGTTGCTGGTCAGCAGGCAGTGATCTCCGTATATAGTAGCGGTTTTTTCGTTGAGATTGCCGGTGCTGACAAACCCATATTCGATGGCTTTAGTGCCCTGTCTTTTCTTGATTACGCAAATTTTTGCATGAATTTTCATATTGGGAACGCCCGTTAATACTATAATGCCTTCGTCTTCCAAACGTTCTTTCCATTCCAGGTTGGCTTCTTCATCAAACCTTGCTCTCAGCTCCAGCATTACTATTACTTTTTTGCCATTTCTTTTAGCATTGATCAACGCATTGATGATTTTGGAAGCCGGGGCCAGGCGGTAAGCGGTTATTTTGATTTCCATCACATCGGGATCCGTGGCGGCCTCGCGCAAGAGCGATATTACAGGGTTAAAAGACTGATAAGGAAAATGCAGCATAATATCCTTTTCAAGGATGACTTCCGTAACGCGGTTGGTATTTTTAAGGGCCGGATGAACAAGCGGCTTGCGCCGCACGCTTTTTTGGGCAAATACCGAATCCGGGAAATCCATAAAATGCCTGAAATTATGAATTCGCCCTCCGGGAATGATGGCATCCTTGCGCTTGAGGTGGAGCCGTTTGATGAGGTATTCGAGAATGCCTGAATCCATTTGTTTGTCATATACAAATCTTACGGGCTTACCTCTTTTCCGGGTCTTAATTCCTTTTGCGATTTTTTGTGTATAAGGAATGCTTAAGTCCGTATCAAGGTCAAACTCTGCATCGCGCGTTACCTTAAAAACATGCGCTGTGTATTTATCGTAACCTAAAAAAGAAAATATTTGCGGCAGGCAAAAACGAATGACATCTTCAAGCAGGATAATATAATGCTGTCCCGCCTGTGAGGGTAAGATTACAAAACGCGACATCAGCCGGGTAGGCACCTCTACCAATGCGTACTTTTTTTTATAGGCGGAATCCTTTTTAGACATGACAACTGCCAGTAAAATGGCTTTTTCACGCAGGTAAGGAAAATGCTCAATGCTTTCAATCATCAGGGGAATGACAGAGGACGCTACTTCTTCATCAAAAAATGTACGGACAAACTTTTGTTGTTCCCTGTTGAGCTGTTTTTCGGTAATGAGGTGGATATTCTGCCTTTTTAACTCGCCTGAAATGTTTTTCCATATTCTGTCGAATTCGTTTTGTTGCTCCAGAACAATGGATTGGATCTGATCGAGGATTTTTTGAGGTTCCTGCTCAAGATGCATTCTTGCTTTCTTTCCCAGTTCCAGCATCCGTTTGAGTGCAGCCACCCTAACCCTGAAAAATTCATCAAGGTTATTAGAGAATATGCCCAAGAATTTAATCCTTTCTTTTAATGGTACCGTGTTATCCGCCGCTTCCTGTAATACCCTTGCGTTAAATGCCAGCCAGCTGATATCGCGGGTGATCATTTTTTTCTTCTCTCGTGCCATGTTTATTTTGTTATTTGTAAAAATAAATAACGTGCACAGAACCCAATATTAAGTTTTTGAGCAGGCTGTATAGAACGGAGAGGAAAAGAGAACTTAAAGCTCCTGTATTTTTTGAATGAGCGAGGAGGTAGAAAAGCCTTTCACGAGCGGAACTATCTTTACTTCACCTCCGTTTTTCACCACTTCTTCTGCGCCAACGATCTGGCTCAACTGATAATCTCCGCCTTTCAGTAATACGTCGGGCTCTATTTCTTTTATGAGCTCCAGCGGGGTATCTTCATCAAATAAAACAACAGCGTCAACAATGGTAAGGGAAGCAAGCATGAGCGCACGGAAAGATTGATCATTCACCGGGCGGGAAGGCCCTTTCAGTCTTTTTACCGAAGCATCGGTATTAATTCCTACAATCAAAATATCGCCAGCTTCCGCAGCTTTCGAAAGAATTTCAATATGCCCCATGTGCAGTATGTCAAAGCAGCCGTTGGTAAATACAATTTTCTTACCTACCAGCCTCCAGCGTTTTACCTGGTGCTTTACGCCATCCTGCGTTAATATTTTATTTTTGATCAGCCCTGGATATTTCATATTTATTCCGGTTTACTATTGGTAGCAAAATTAGGCATATTAATCCTCCAACTATGGCAATGCTGGTTTGAGCCAGCCATAAAACCCAGCCAAAACCTAAAGCAGGGCCCCTGGCTATTCCATACAATGGTAAAAGTTCCTGTATAAAATATTGATAGGCGCCTATTCCGCCCGGGGTTGCTATCATTGCCACGCTGCCGAGGCTTATAATGGAAAGTCCTGCTCCTAGATCGAGCTGGCTTACTTCTTTCATCGTATAAAACCCCGCTTTTACGCTAAGAATATACAATAGCCATATCAGCACGGATTGCATAATAAAAAGCCATTTGTTTTTAAGATGAATGATACTGGTTATACCGGCCCAGATGCCTTTGAGCACAGCGGTAATTTTTTTTACAGCAGGAGAGGAGGCGTTTCTTTTCAGGATCCATATAAATAGTAAAACCAATGTGCCCAGTACCAACAGTATAAACGCAACCCTGAAGAACTTTACATTGCCATCGGCATCGTACAGTAAAATGCTGAGTTTTGCGGAAGCAAAGCCGCTTATGATATCAAATTGCGTAACAATGGTGATAGCAAATACGATCAGCAGGCACAGAGCATCAACAATGCGTTCGGTTACCATGGTGCCTATTAGCTTATCAGCCGGGATTTTTTCGTATTTGGCCAGCATGGTACATTTCATCACTTCGCCCAGGCGGGGAACAAGCATATTAAAAAAATAGCCAAGCATGGTGGCAAAAAAGGAATTGGCGGAAGAAGGGGCATAACCCAATGGTTGTATCAATATTTTCCATCTTAACGCGCGGATATAATGCGCCAGCAGCAGTATGAGCATGGGAAATGCAACGAGCAGGTAATCCGCCGCTTTTAAAGAGCTTATTAATTGCTGTTTGTTTTCGTGCGAAAGGTTGCTGGCGCTCAGCCACAATAAAAATATCCCAAGTCCCAGGAAGAAAGCATATTGCAGGGCGTTTAACAGTTTTTTTCTCGTCATATGCAGGTGATGAGCATTTACAACCGGTTCCCTTCTTTTGGAAATATGATACGGGGCTTAAAAGCTTTGGCTTCTTCAAAATCCATACTGGCATATGAAATGATGATAACGGTATCGCCTACAGTGCCCTGCCTGGCCGCCGGACCGTTCAGGCAGCATACTCCCGAACCGGCGCGCCCCCTGATAAGATATGTTTCAATGCGTGAGCCATTGTTCACATTTACAACCTGTATTTTTTCGTTTTCTATCAGGTTGGCCGCGTCCATTAAATCAGCGTCCAGTGTGAGGCTGCCCACATAGTGGAGATTGGCTTCCGTAATAACAGCCCTGTGTATTTTTGATTTCAGTATTTCAATTTTCATTGCCTGCAAAATTAAACGGTAAAATCATATTATCGATCAGGCGAACGTTGCCCATAAAGGCCGCAATAAGCGCAATTATTTTAGTTTGTCCATCCCAGTCATCTAATAATGAAAGCGTATCAACTGTGGCTATTTCAATATAATCAGGTACCAGTTTCTTTTGTTCTAATATTTTACGCGCTTCTTTCAGCAAATTGCTTAACGGGCCGGGCTGTATATTTTGTTTGATAAATGTGAGCGATTCATATAAACCGGTTGCCAGTTTTCTTTCTTCTTCATTTAGCCTCATGTTCCTGCTGCTCATAGCCAGTCCGTCCGGCTCCCGTAATGTAGTGCATACATGGATGCGTGCCCGTGCATCAATGAGCGAGAGGAGTTTTGTAATTACCATGCATTGCTGGTAATCTTTTTGCCCGAGGTACAGGTGGTGCGGGTCGATGATATGCATTAACCTGTCCATTACCCGGCACACACCCTGGAAATGCCCGGGCCGGTATTTTCCTTCGAGTATGGTTTCAAGGTAACCCAGGTCATATACCGGGACATTCCCTTCAACCCCATCCGGATATATTTCGCTTACCGAAGGCAGAAACAGTACCTCACAACCCGTTTTTTCAAGCTCGTAAATATCCTTGTCCAACGTAACCGGGTATTTCTGAAAGTCTTCGGAATCATTGAATTGTGCAGGATTAATAAATATGCTGCATACCGTAATGCTGTTCTCCTTTTTTGAGGCTTCGATAAGCGATAAATGCCCCCGGTGAAGCGCTCCCATCGTAGGTACAAAACCTATAATATTACCTTTCAACCGTTGCTTTTGCAGGTAACGTTCAACATCTTTTGCCAGCTTAATGATAAACATAGTAGCGTTAAAAGTAGTAAATGCAAAGCTTTAGAACTCAGGTTCGCTAAAAAAATCTTACCTTTGCACACCTTATATTTTTCCTTAATATTAACTTAACAAAAGCGGAAAATGTCTACAAAAAAGCGAGTTCTATTTATTGCCAATGAAATGTCTCCCTATCTTGAGCTAACTGAGTTCTCGGAGATTGTGAACAGGCTGGCGATAAAATCAAACGACAGTGGTTTTGAAGTTCGTTGCATTATGCCCCGTTTTGGTGTTATTAATGAAAGAAGGCACAGGTTGCATGAAGTTGTAAGATTGTCGGGTATTAATGTTTCCGTGGATAGCGAAGATTTTCCTCTGCAAATTAAAGTGGCTTCTTTACCTAATGCAAGATTACAGGTTTATTTTCTTGAAAACGAAGATTTGTTTAAAAGAAAATTTGTTTTTACTGACGAGCAGGAAAACTGGTTTGATGATAACTGGCTTCGTACCATATTTTATTGCAAGGGCGCGCTGGAAACAGTAAAGAAGTTCGGATGGCCTCCTGATATTATTCACTGCAGCGGCTGGATGACAGGATTGATCCCTCTTTACCTGAAGACAGCTTATAAAAAAGACCCGGTTTTTGGCAACAGCAAAACAATATATACGATCGGGCAAAATACCTTTAAAGAGAAAATAGGCGTTGACTTTGTTAAAAAAGCCATTATCCATGCTTCTATTAAGGAAAAAGATATGGAGCCGTTCAAAGACAATAATAATACTGCCATGTTCCGGGGGGGCGCTACCTATGCAGATGCCATTACGTTTGGAGCTGCAAAGGTAGAGAAGAAACTGGCGGACGAATTTTCTAAAGTAAAAGGCAAAAAAGTACTTCCCTTTAAAGCAGATTCAGATTTAACAGACTATTTACAATTGTATAACGACCTTGCGGACAAGTAGTGGGAGCCAGGGCATATTAGTGTTGAGAATGAATCATTGCTGTGCATCAAGAGCTGCTTTTAAAAATAACTGTACCTTATAATAACCCTCTATTAAAATTTACAACAGGTGAAGTTGATGTCTTTGCTGTACGCAACCGGAATAGTTATACTGGCTGTTATTTTCAATGTGCGTTGTACAAAAATCAATCCTACCGATATAGGTACAGATCTTTTACCGACCGTAGATAATGTACATACCTTTGACACTGTTTTAAGGGTATATACCGCCAACTATTTATTTGACGACTCCACTCGCATGCCTTACTATGATAATCATGCCCTGGGGCTGATAGAAGACGATCCTGAATTTGGAAAAACAGATGCGCGGATATATATGTCTTTAGTGCCGAATTCCACTAATAAAAACCCCTTTATTTCCAGTGATAGCATTATTGGTATTGATTCAGCCTTCTTGAATCTGTCGTATGCCGGTGCTGTTTTTGGGGATAGCAACTCGGTTCAGAAATTTACCGTTTATGAGATAAGCGATCCCCAGTTTCTGGATACTTTCAACCGTGTTGTTGTGCGGCCGGATTTCACAACAACAGGTACGCCCATAGGTGGCGGCCAGGTAACACTTAATACCATTGATGATGCAAAGACCATAGTGGTGAAGCGGGATACTCAAACTGTTTCGAATGTTTTAAGGATCCCTGTAGATCCGGCGCTGGGTTTACGTTTTGCTGCCTATGATACCGGTACCGTTTATCCTGCTTCAAGGCGCGACTCTGCTTTCCAGAAAGTATTTAACGGGATTGCTGTTAAAGTAGATGAAACTTCTCCATCCAAATCGGCCATTACTTATTATGATCTTGAAAATGAGAATACCAAACTTACTTTCTATTTCCGGGTTAAGAATAATGGCGTAATTGATACGCTCGCTACAGACTTTGTTTTTGCAAAAGTGCTGACACTCGGCGGTAAAGCTTATTCCGTTAGTGCGAACACAATAAACCGTACCCCGGCGCACAACTATGCGAACCTGGATCTATCCACGCCTGTTACGGATCCTGAAAAAATATATATTCAATCTACACCGGGCTCTTATGCCATTTTAACCATTCCCGGGCTAAAAGGGCTTGACAACAGGCTGATACATAGGGCGGAATTGTCTATGTACCGCGATAATGATGCTGCAGGAAACGATATCTATCTGGGACCTGATTTGCTTTATCTTAATCTTATTGACAGTGCGAACAACAACCGGTCTCTTACTATACGGGATGACTTTGTTTATAATTCAAGTACCGCTTCTTACGATTATCAAACTTTTGGGGGATTTATTAAGAACGATAAATACTTTTTTAATCTCACCCGGTATGTTCAAAATATCGTTACGAACAAGGATACCATTTTTTCATTCCGTTTGTATGCTCCAAAAGCAACGCTTGATTATTACGTATATCCCAAAGAATATGGTAATGTTCCGTATGAGTTAGAGTCTATTGGCGTAAATCCCAACATTGCAAAAGGACGGGTCGTGCTGAATGGGGGAGGAGATCCTGCTTTAAAACCTAAAGCGATGGTACTGCGCATAATTTATTCAAAAATTTAATCAGTCCGCTTATCTTTGCGCCACTTCTTTAACAAGGAGTTGAATAAACCTATACTAAACTTATTAAATTTTCTTCCATGTCTTATTTGTTTACTTCGGAAAGTGTGTCTGAGGGACATCCTGATAAAGTAGCCGACCAGATATCTGATGCCCTGATAGATCATTTTTTGGCTTTTGATCCAGAAAGCAAAGTAGCGTGCGAAACCCTTGTTACTACCGGCCAGGTAGTGCTTGCCGGCGAAGTAAAGTCGAAAGCCTACCTGGATGTGCAGGAAATAGCAAGGGGTGTTATCCGTAAAATAGGATATACCAAGAGCGAATATATGTTTGAAGCGCATTCCTGCGGTGTGTTATCTGCCATTCATGAGCAATCTGCCGATATTAACCAGGGTGTTGATCGTAAAAAGAAGGAAGAGCAGGGCGCCGGCGACCAGGGAATGATGTTCGGATATGCTACCGATGAAACAGATGATTACATGCCGCTTGCTTTAGACCTGGCGCATAAAATACTGATCGAGCTTTCGGCGCTGAGAAGGGAAAACAAACAAATAAAATACCTGCGCCCTGATGCAAAAAGCCAGGTAACGCTCGAATACGACGACAATAATAATCCTGTGCGCATTGATGCGATCGTGGTTTCTACCCAGCACGATGATTTTGATAAAGAGCCTAAGATGCTGGAGAAGATCAAAAATGATGTGATCAGTATTCTTATTCCGCGTGTAAAAGCCAAATATAAAAAATACGCCAGGCTGTTCAATAAAGACATTAAATATCACATCAACCCTACGGGTAAGTTTGTGATTGGCGGTCCGCACGGCGATACAGGTTTAACAGGCCGTAAAATTATAGTTGATACATACGGTGGAAAAGGCGCGCATGGCGGTGGCGCATTCAGCGGCAAGGATCCTTCAAAAGTTGACCGCTCTGCCGCGTATGCAACACGGCATATTGCCAAAAACCTGGTAGCAGCGGGAGTAGCAAAGGAAGTGCTGGTGCAGGTATCGTATGCTATAGGAGTGGCCAAGCCCACCAGCATCAATGTAAAAACTTTTGGCACTGCCAAGGTGAACCTTACCGACGGGCAAATCGGAAAGATCGTTGAAGGCATTTTTGATATGCGCCCTTATTTCATTGAAAAAAGGTTGAAGCTGCGCAGTCCTATATACTCAGAAACTGCAGCGTATGGACACATGGGGCGCAAGCCTGAGGTGATTACCAAAACCTTCATATCCCCGGATGGCAAAACCAAAACAATGAAAGTAGAGTTGTTTACCTGGGAAAAGCTGGACAAGGTAAAAGAAGTAAAAAAGGCGTTTGGAATAAAGTGATTTTCATGCTATAAATAATATATCAACAAACCCGCAGTGAGATACGATCTGCGGGTTTTGTGTTAATAGATTTAATTCAATTAATGATGATGAGCGAGCACATCAATCCATGGAAAGTAGTAAAGCAAAAGCCTGTTTATGATAATCCGTGGATTGCAGTAACGGAGTATGATGTGATTAATCCATCGGGTGGAGAAGGAATTTACGGTAAGGTATCGTTTAAAAACCTGGCAGTGGGCGTGGTGCCTCTGAATGAGGAGGGATATACCTGGTTGGTAGGACAGTACAGGTTTCCCATCGATGCGTATAGCTGGGAAATTCCGGAAGGCGGAGGAGCGCCGGGTATTGATCCTGTGGTTTCGGCGCAGCGCGAACTTTTGGAAGAAACCGGCTTAAAGGCACGGAAATGGGATAAGATTTTAGATATGCATCTTTCTAATTCTGTCACTAATGAAACCGGCGTTGTATATCTTGCACGAGAACTGTCGCAGCATGAAGCCCAGCCCGAGGAAACGGAGCAGCTTGTAATAAAAAAAGTAAAGTTCGAAGGAGCTTTTCAAATGGTTTTGCGAGGAGAGATTACAGACTCTTTGTCGGTAGCTGCCATTTTAAAGCTGGAATATCTTTTAAAGAATCATCTTGTTTAATTGGTATAGTTGTGAAAAAATCGTCGTTGATTATAGGAAGGCAGCCATTGATCGAAGCATTGGAAAGCGGCAGGGCCATTGATAAAATATTTATGTTTAAGAACATCAGCGGCGAAAATGTACAAATGATCCGGCAACTGGCGCGTGAAAGGAATGTGCCGGTACAAATGGTGCCGGTAGAAAAGCTGAACAGTTTTACCAAAGCCAATCACCAGGGCATGGTAGCTATTGCCGCTATGGTACAGTACATTGACCTGCAGCAGGTAATTGATCATGTAGTAGGCAGTGGCGCTACCCCGCTTTTTATAATGCTCGATGGCGTGACGGATGTACGCAATATCGGCGCCATAGCCAGGACAGGAGTATGTTGCGGAGCCCAGTGTATCATTATTCCGGATAAGGGGGTAGGCGCGCTGAATGAAGAAACGCTTAAATCATCGGCCGGAGCGCTTGAAAAAATGCATGTATCAAGGGTGAACAGTCTTGCACATGCCGTAGATACCTTGCATTTGAACGGTATAAAAGTGGCTTGCGCAGAAATGAAAGCTTCGCTTAAAGTATACGAAGCAGATTTTACCCAACCGGTTTGCATCATCATGGGAAATGAAGAAAAAGGCATACAGCATTTTCTCAGCAAAGCGGCAGACGATCACTTCACCATCCCTATAGCGGGCGATTTTGATTCTTACAATGTTTCTGTTGCCGCCGGGATCATTTTGTACGAGGCAATGAAACAAAGAATGCTGATTTGAGGATTGCTGATTTGAAATTTAAGTCAATCTTCTCTATACCTTATTCCTAACATTGTGAGATAATCGATATTAAATACCGGATTCTAATCTCAAATATCGAATCTCAAATTTCTAATTTCCCATTCGTCAAAACCTGCTCCTCGCAGAATTCATTAAACTCTTTTTCTTCCACTTCATTCAGGTGCGGGTCTATTTCACGTTGCAGTATCTTGTTGTTCTTAAAATCGAGCGTCAGCAAATTATCTTTGAGCACAACATTCGAAAGCTCATCCCATTGAAACCGTTTCCTGAAAAAGGTATTGATCACCACCTGCTCATCTGATACGCCAATTTCAAGATTTTGCCTTGCCTGGTGATCGAAGAGTACGAAAAGGATAAATAAAATGAATATCCACCTCATGCCTGGTACAAACAGCCATACTATACCTGTAACAAAAAGAGGATGCTTATAAGTGATGCGGGGATCGTGTTTTTTCCTGATCCACCAGTTGCGGATCAGCGCAACAGGAATAAGAAACGAAATCCAGAAAAAAACAGAACTGGTACGATTTGTAAGTATTGCAAAAAAAAGGAAGAACACCCAGCAGGTAAAGCATAGCAAGAAGCTGATATAATCAATATTTCCTGATTTCTCTTTTCTTACGATCAGCACATACTGGAAAAGAGCCGGCTTATTTGAACGCCCCGGCATTAGTTATTTGCTACCATTAGGTTACATAATTTAAACAGCACTCGGGCGCCTACATTTTCATCCCATTCATTACTGCTTACCCCCGTTTCACATAAGTCGAAGCCAATGATTTTGCGACCGCTTTCCAGTATTTTACGGAATAAATAAAACAGTTGCTCCGTTTCAAAACCTCCCGGAACAGGCATGCCCGTGTGTGGGCATAAGGTCCTGTTCAATCCATCAATATCAAAGCTTATGTAAACGTTTTGAGGCAGGTTCGTTATTATTTCTCCTGCAATGTCTTTCCATGTCTCCCCTTCATATAGCCTTTCCTTAAGCTGTTTGTCGAAGAACGTTACTACACGCCGGTTACTGTTATCAATATACTGGCGCTCACTCTGGCAATAATCCCTTACTCCCACCTGCACCAGCTTTTTAATTTGAGGTATTTCCGATAATGCGTTAAACATGATAGACGCATGCGAATATTTAAACTGCATATATGATTCTCTTAAATCGCAATGCGCATCTACCTGTAATATGCCGTATTCGGGATATTTTTCAGCAATGGCCTTATAAAAACCAAGAGGTATGCTGTGATCTCCGCCCAGCAGCCCTACCAGTTTTCCCTGGTTCAGTAATTCCCTGGTTTGATCGTATACCCAGTTATTGAGAAATGCGCCGCCTTCATTTACTTCCTTAAGGGTTTTGCACATAAACCTGTTCTCGCTGATTTCCTGCCCCCGGGAAATATAGTCAATAAACAACTCCGATTCTTTGCGGAGATAATCACTTTTAGCAAGTACCTTTTTATCCGGTTCACGCAGAAAAAATCCCTGTTTCCAGCCATCACTTACATCTGCATCCATGATGTCAACATGCAAACTTGCTTTTTGTATGCGCTCGGGCGCCCTGGCTGTGCCTGCAAGATAACTTACAGTAACTTCCCATGGAACAGGCAGGATTACCAGCCTTGCATCGTTTTCAGAAAAAGGCAGTCCAAAAATGTTGTATTCCGGATTACCTGAACCATTGGGGTCGAATGTAGAGATATCCATGATATGCTTTAGTTCAAAAGCGGTGCAAGTTACACTGTTTTTTTAATGCCTGCAACATGCACCTGCCGGATAAACGAAATTGGGTAGAATAAAGTTGCAGCAGTGTAAAAAAAGAGAGGGTTACAGGTTTCAGGTCGCAGGTTTCAGGTTTGTGCCTAAACTAATAAACCATAAACTACAAACAATAAATCTATTGAAACCTGTAACATGCAACACGGTCTCCGGGAAAGTTTAATAAACGTTAAAATCTGTTATTTGCCGCAGTTTGAGCAATTTAGCTGATAAAAGTCATCCGTTCAGGTAAAAACAATGATACAATGCTTTGCTTTTTGAGCTAATTTTGCGGGAGTTCATCCAAGGATTTTCCCTATCATGAAAAAAATTCACATTGTAACGCTTGTACTGATAGCCGCGGCAATTGCTTATATGCTGGTTACCATGTCTAAAGATCTTACTACTTATGATACCATTGCTTCTGCAAAACAAAAGCAAGGAAAATTCATTCACCTGATCGCGAAACTCGACCGTTCTAAAGATATTGAATATGATCCTGTAACAGATCCTAATTTCCTGGCTTTTTATGCGGTAGATTCCCTGGGTGGAAATACCAAAGTAATTTATCACAGCACCAAGCCGCCGGAACTGGAAATGAGCGAACGCCTTGTTTTAAAGGGTAAAATGAACGGAGAAGTATTTGAATGCAAAGAAATTTTGCTGAAATGTCCTTCCAAATACAAAGACGACCCGGAGCATCAGAAAAGGGACTTTGAAAACAAAATGCAGAATTAAATTTTCATGGAGTATCAGGGAGAACATTTATTGGTTGGCCAGTTGGGTCATTTTGCCGCGGTATTGTCGTTTGTCGCTTCTGTTGTTGCCACATTCGCCTACTTTAAAGCTACACAAAAAGCAGCCATTGCCGAAGAGCATGTATCGTGGAAAAAGCTTGCCCGAACCGCTTTTATTATTGAAACGATTGCAGTAATCGGCATTTTGGTAACGCTGTATATCATTATTTACAATCATTACTTCGAATACAAATACGCCTATCAGCATTCCAAGCGCAGTCTTCCTGTAAAATACCTGATCAGTTGTTTCTGGGAAGGGCAGGAAGGGAGCTTTATGCTCTGGAATTTCTGGCATTGCATCATGGGGCTGGTTGTGATGAGAACGGCCAAAACCTGGGAGGCGCCCGTAATGACGGTACTTTCGCTTGCACAGGTGTTTATGTCTACCTTCCTGCTGGGCATCTACTTTTTTGATATTAAAGTAGGTAGTACTCCCTTTATGCTGATGCGGAATGAACATGCGGAATGGCCGATCTTTAGCAATCCCAACTATATGCAAACACGCGCTTTTGCTGATGGTAACGGATTGAATATCCTTTTACAGAATTACTGGATGGCTATACACCCCCCAATTGTATTCATAGGCTTTGCTTCCAGCACCCTGCCGTTTGCTTTTGCTATTGCAGGGTTATGGACAAAAAAATACAGGGAATGGATAAAGCCTGCTTTACCCTGGGCTTTGTTTAATGCCGCTTTCCTGGGCATTGGTATCATGATGGGAGCGGCATGGGCTTATGAATCACTTACTTTTGGCGGCTACTGGGCATGGGATCCTGTTGAAAACGCCTCCCTCGTTCCCTGGCTGATCATTGTTGCCGCTGTGCATATCATGGTATTGAATAAATCCACAGGGCATTCTTCCAAATCGCTGTACTGGTTTATATTCCTGTCTTTTTTAAGTTTGATATATTCCACTTTTCTGACCAGGACGGGCGTTTTGGGCGATACTTCCGTGCATTCATTTACAGGAGAGGGTAATTCGCTGTTCTGGCATTTTCTTGTGCTGATGTTTGTGTTTTCTGTGTTGTTTTTTGTAATGTATTTTAAGAACAGCAAACACATCCCGGTGATTAAAAAAGAAGAAGATATTTCTTCGAGAGAGTTCTGGATGTTTGTGGGCGCCCTGATATTTGTGATCTCCTCGGTTTATATTACGTTTTATACTTCCCTGCCGCTCATCAATAAAATTTTTGGTACACATAAAGCGATCGGCGAAGACCCTGAATATGTATACAATAGGGTAATGATACTGATTGCCGTAGTACTGGGACTGCTTACTGCTGTTACCCAGTTCCTGCGGTATAAAAACACACCCCGCTCTTTTTGGGTGAAGAAGATCATTGCTCCTGCTGTTATATCCGTCATCCTGTCTTTATTGATCAGTATTTTTGGGAATATTAATTATAAAAATTATGGACTGGGCTACCTTGGCGCCATACACTTTGCCATTTTTGCGGCTGTATATGCTGTAATCGCCAATGCCGCGTATATATGGGTGGGTTTGAAAGGAAAATTCAGCGCTGCAGGAGGGTCTGTTGCCCATGTGGGATTTGGTCTTGTGCTGTTGGGCATTCTCATTTCTTCTTCAAAGCGTGAAGTGATTTCCATCAACCGGACCGGTATTGTGATACCCGGCTTAAAAGACCCTAAAGGAAGAGATGATAGCGGGTTAGAAAATGTTACGTTGATACAGGGTATCCCTACTCCTATGGGTAAGTATGTTGTTACTTACCAGGCAGATTCTACTCACCCTGAAGATGAAAAGCTATATTTCAGGGTAAATTACCTGCGCAAAGATTCAGCCACAGGCAAGGTGCTGGAAGAGTTTAATTTATATCCCGATGCCTTTTTGGTGAAGGGAGAGGGTGGCAGGACACAGCTATCGGCCAATCCCGACTCGCGCCATTACTGGCATAAAGATATTTTTACATTTGTCACATCCATGCCCGATCCAGAAGGTAGCAAGGATACAGCACGTTTTAAAAATAAACCCGTAGTTGCGGGGGATACAATTTTCTATTCATCCGGTTATATTGTAGTGGACCAGTTGATAGAAGCCAATAAAGATACCAATAAAGATCTGCCCCTGGTAGACAGCGCCTGGCTGGCGGATGTAACTGTATATGCCAATAATGGCATGTCTTACAAGGTGCAGCCCGCTTTATTTGCCAAAGACAATATGGGGATCCCGAAAAGAGATACAGTGATAGCGGAGAGTCTTGTTTTGCAGGTGGATAAAACTGAAAAGGGCATTGAATTGGGAATAAAAGAGTCGAAAGGCATAATGAAATATATTACATTGAAAGCTTTTCAGTTTCCTTTTATTAACATTCTCTGGATAGGGGTGCTTGTTACAACTTTTGGTTTCCTGCTCAGTATGTGGCACCGGTTTTCAAAAAATTGACATAAGTCAGTTAAAATTGTAACCCCTGCCGCAGCGGCCGGGTTACTTGTGCTGTCTTTTCGTATTAAAACACGAGAATTTCCGTTAACATTGTACAGCAAGATGAATTTCGGGAAAGTTGCATATTGTAAAATACTGGTTTCCGTACTCTGTGGGTTGCTTTTTATATTTAAAGCACAGGCGCAAAGCCTGTACGGGGCAAACGATACCATTGTTGTACCTGCTATCGTATACAATGGAGATACGATGTCGTATAAAGAGCTTTCCCCGGTATATGTATACCTGGAGTTGACCAGGGCGCAACGCAAAGCTTTAAAAGAGTGGACCCGTTTGCGCAATGCGGTATATGTTACTTATCCTTACGCCAAACGGGCGGGAATTGTATTTAACGATATACAAATGCACCTCAATAGCATCCCCGACAAACAGAAACGTAAAGATTACATTAAAAGCAGGGAAAAGGATCTAAGGAAAGAGTTTACCAAGCCGCTTACCGATTTATCTGTTTACCAGGGTAAAGTGCTGATGAAGCTGATTACCCGCGAAACAGGGAATACCTGTTATAATATCATCCACGAATACAAAGGGAGCTTTTCCGCCGGCTTCTGGCAAAGCGTTGCCTGGGTTTTCGGCAGCAGCTTAAAACAAACCTACGATGCTCAGAACGAGGACGCCGAAATAGAAGGCTTTGTGCAGGAAGTTAAACGTATGTATGGGATTTGAGGTGGGCTATGGGCTGTCAGCTATGAGCCTTCAGCTATGGACGATGAGCTGTGAGGCAATGGACAGTGGATAGTTGACAGTGGAGAATGGAAGTGGGAAGATCACAAATGTTTATCGTTTGTGGTTTGTAGTTTATAGTCATCTCAAATCATAAATCAACAAATCATTATTAATTGCCAATCGTCCATTGTCAACTCTTTTTCTCTTGTCATTCTGAACGAACAAATAGCTGCCGGATAAAGTGAAACATTTTCGTGAGCGAAGAATCTGCCGGGTGGATATGAGCTTTGGTCGACGAACTTTCAGCCGTTGACTGCAGGGGTGCAGGTTGTGGATGGGAGATTTGAGATTAGATATTTGAAATTGTAATGCAGTATCTAATATCTGTCATCTTGCTTTAGTTTCAGGTTGCAAGTTTCGAGTTACTGGTTTTGGGTTTGATGCTTGTGGTGCCGAAACTTTAAACCATAGACTTCAAACCATAAACAATAAATCCTTCAATCTCAAATTT
Source organism: Chitinophagaceae bacterium (assembly GCA_019638615.1). GTDB lineage: Bacteria > Bacteroidota > Bacteroidia > Chitinophagales > Chitinophagaceae > Agriterribacter. Next base: position 162,789 of record JAHBTL010000003.1, read on the forward strand.
CAAATCTCCAATACCTCTCACATCGCCATCATATCCACAAATTCGTTTACCGGAAGCTGTACCAGTTTTTCAAAGTTCAGCGAAGCGTTTAGCACTGTTTTTTGTTGCTTGGAAGCAAAGATGCGGGCGAGGTTGGTTTTGTATTTTTCAATCAGCACCGGTATGCCTTCTTTCCTGCGGCGTTTATGTCCAATGGGATATTCGACCATTACTTCTTCCAGTACCGTACCATCATTCAATTCCAGCGTAAGCGCATTGGCGATCGATCTTTTTTCAGGATCATGGTAGTCTTTTGTGAATTGCACATCTTCCTGTGTAACCATCTTGTCGCGTAAAATATCAATGCGCAGGTCGGATGCCACATTGTCTTCATAATCGGCTGCGGTCAGCCTGCCAAATATCAACGGCACCGCAATCATATATTGTATACAATGGTCACGGTCGGCAGGGTTGTGCAACGGTCCTTTTTTATCGATGATCCTGATAGCTGCCTCGTGTGTACGGATGCTTAGCTTCTTAATATCGTCTGGTGTTTTTCCCAGCGACTTCAATGTGTGATGCAGGGTCATAGCAGCTTCTACTGCTGTTTGTGAATGAAATTCGGCCGGGAATGATATCTTGAACAATACGTTTTCCATTACATACGATCCATAAGGGCGCTGAAAAGTAAACTCATTGCCCTTAAACAATACGTCATAGAATCCCCATGTTTTTGCAGTAAGCACTGAAGGGTAACCCATTTCGCCCGTTTTAGCTATCAGGGCCAGGCGTACTCCCCTGGAGGTAGCATCACCCGCTGCCCACGATTTGCGGCTGCCGGTATTGGGAGAGTGGCGATAAGTTCTTAGCGAATGACCATCCACGAACGCCAGTGATATAGCGTTGATCAATTCATCTCTTGACAGGCCCAGCAGCCTGCCTGCCACAGCGGTAGACGCCAGTTTTACCAATAGCACATGATCCAGTCCTACACGGTTAAACGAATTTTCGAGTGCCATTATCCCCTGTATTTCATGCGCACGGATCATGGCGTCTAATACGGCTTTCATGGTAAGAGGGGCTTTGCCGCCTGCTACCGCGGTTCTGCTTAACCAATCGGCTGTTGCCAGTATGCCACCCAGGTTGTCGGAGGGATGTCCCCACTCCGCTGCCAGCCATGTATCGTTAAAATCGAGCCAGCGGATGATGGCGCCAATATTAAACGCTGCCTGCACAGGATCTAACTGGTAAGGGGTACCGGGCACTTTGGCCCCGTTGGGTACTATGGTACCGGGCACTATGGGGCCTAATAATTTGGTACAGGCAGGGTAGGTGAGCGCTTCCAAACCGCAGCCTAAAGTATCCAGCAGGCAATAGTGGGCAGTGCTCCATGCAAGTTCACTGTTTATTTCATAATTCAGCGTATAATCGGCTATATCGGCTATTACTTTATCTACGGGAGGGCGTTCGTTGGAGAGATGGGAAGACATGATTTGATATTTAAAATTTGAAATGATTGATGCTGTTGCAAGATGTTTTAGAATATCTGGCCTTTTTAGTATTGAAAAGATTGGAAATAAAAAAAGATGCTGAAGATTTGTTATAAAACAGGATGTTCCTGGTAAAAATTTCAAATCTCAAATTTCAAATTTCAAATCTCAAATTTGAGATCTATCTTTTTTCAATCGGTACAAACTCCCTGTTCTCCGGCCCGGTATAGTTGGCGCTGGGACGAATGATCTTACCATCCTGTCTTTGTTCCATTATATGCGCGCTCCAGCCGGTTACCCTCGATACAACAAACAATGGCGTAAAGAATAAAGTAGGAACACCCATCAGGTGATAGGATACAGCAGAAAACCAATCGAGATTGGGGAACATTTTCTTTTCATTCCACATCAGGGTTTCCAGGCGCTCGGCAATGTCAAACAATAACATATCTCCGGCTTCAGCAGAAAGTTTCCTGGCTACTTCTTTTATTACTTTGTTCCTGGGATCGGATACCGTATATACAGGATGTCCGAACCCTATAATTACTTCTTTCTTTTCCAGTCTTGCTTTAATATCCGCTTCGGCTTCTTCCGGTGACGCATACCTGCTTTGAATATCGTAAGCCACTTCATTCGCTCCCCCGTGCTTGGGCCCCCGCAATGCACCAATGGCTCCGGTTATGCCTGAGTAGATGTCTGACCCGGTTCCGGCAATGACACGCGCTGTAAAAGTGGATGCATTGAACTCATGCTCCGCGTATAAATTCAGGGAGACCTGCATGGCTTTTTCCCAGGATGCGGAAGCTTTTTGACCATGCAGCAGATGCAGGAAATGGCCGCCGATACTCTCATCGTCTGTTTCTACTTCAATGCGTCGCCCGTTATGTGAAAAATGATACCAGTATAATAATGCAGAACTGAAAGAAGCCAGCAGCTTATCGGCGATTGCTCTTGCGCCTGCCAGGTTATGATCTTCTTTTTCTGGTAAAACAGCACCCAGCACTGATGTATAAGTGCGTAGAATATCCATAGGATGAGCGGCGGCAGGAATTTGTTCTAATACGTTTTTTACTACTGCGGGCAAGCCCCTTAATGCTTTAAGCCTGGTAATATAAGCATTAAGCTGCGCTTTACCAGGCGGCAGCGCCCCGTGAATGAGAAGGTAGGCTGTTTCTTCAAAAGCTGCGCCTTCTGCCAGGTCAAGAATATCGTATCCGCGATAATGCAGGTCATTGCCGCTTTTGCCTACGGTACACAAAGCGGTATTGCCAGCAGTTACGCCCGACAAAGCCACACTTTTCTTCGGCTTAAAACCCGGAATGGTATTGGTTTCAGTGCTCATGGCAGGAGGTTATTTTTGCTTGTTAAAGAGATCATCCAGTTTTTGTTCGAATGTGTGATAGCCAATGCTTTCGTACAGTTCCGCTCTTGTTTGCATGGTATCGATTACATTTTTCTGCGTTCCTTCACTGCGTATGGTATGGAACACATTCAGCGCAGCCTTATTGGCGGCGCGAAAAGCAGAAAGCGGGTATAATATAAGCTCAACACCGGCATTGCCTAGTTCTTCTTTTGTCCACAAGGGCGTCATGCCAAATTCGGTGATATTAGCCAGTACAGGCAGCCCGGTCGCATGTTTAAAAGCAGTATACTGCGATAACTCTTTTACCGCTTCCGCAAATATAAAATCCGCGCCTGCTTCTTTATAAGCAATGGCTCTTTCCAATGCTTTTTCCAGTCCTTCATTTGCCAGGGCATCCGTTCTGGCGCCAATTACAAATTGTTCGTCTGTCCGGGCATCTGCGGCTGCTTTAATACGGTCTGCCATTTCCTCTTTACTAACAATTTCTTTGCCGGGACGATGACCGCAGCGTTTGGCGCCTACCTGGTCTTCAATATGCAAAGCGCCTGCGCCTGCTTTGATCACTGATTTAACGGTACGGGCAACATTAAAAGCCGAAGGGCCAAAGCCGGTATCCACATCCACCAGCAAAGGAGTACTGGTTACATTGGTAATGCGATAAATATCTGTCAATACATCATCAAGCGTGGTAATGCCCAGGTCCGGAATACCCAATGACCCTGCTGCCACACCTCCCCCGGAAAGATAAATGGCTTTGAAGCCTGCCTGTGTAGCCAATAAAGCATGGCTGGCATTAATGGTTCCCACAATTTGTAAAGGATTCTCGGCGACCATTGCCTGCCGGAAACGCAGTCCTGCAGAACTATTATGAATGTTAACTGTAGACATGCCTGCAATATACGCTGATTAGCGATAAGTGGCGGGGAATAAGAGGTTTTGTGAGGGATAAACAGGTCAAAGTTTCTGAATAAAAATGAGGCATCTGCCTATTGTAACGCTTCTACCACAACGGTTTGTTTCAGGCGGATGGCCACAGGCATTTCCTGGCGAAGCGCCGGTTTCCATTGTGGCATGCTTTCGAATTTCTTTTCGAGCTGTTCATTCATATCGTCATTGCCGCCTTTCACTACTTTTGCGTAAACAGGCTTGCCGTCTTTGTCTATAATGTAATCAACCACCACGTAAGCGGCTCTTTTGCCTTCATCCAGCAATGGGGCCAGTTCTTTACTGGTTTCATCAAGGAAAGTCTGGAAAGCTTTGGCCCCGCCTGGGTATACCGGCTGGTTGTTTACGAATCTTGCCAGCTCGTTTTCAGGAATCGGAACCACTTTTTCACGGTTGGTGAGCGGACGGGGTTTGGCAACTGCCACCTGCTGGGTCGCTTTAGGCTGTTCTTCCAGTATATATTGTCCCCGCGGGTTCAATACGACCACAGGCACCTGCTTGTTTTTATCGAAATAATCGTAAGCAGATCTGAGACTGGCGACAAGCGGTTTATACGATTGATACGTTTGCACGAAACGATCAAGATAGCTTACGCTGCGGACATTGTTGAACTGCACCGGGAAAATATGTACGGGAATAAATTCCTGGCCATTGGCGCGTGCATAGCTGGTAATTACATACAGGTCTTCTATCTGGTCGTTGGTAATGGGTATGCAGCCTTCGGTTACGCAGGAGCCGTGTATAAAAATATCTCCACCCGGATACAACGAGTCGCTCAACATTCTGTCGGATGCATTGGGATAATTCAATCCTAACGACAGGTGGTATGCGCTGTTGGGTTTAAACTCGGTGATATAATAAAACCCTTCGGGAACCTGGTAATCGCCCTGCATCCTTTTAGGGCCCAGTGAACCTGCCATGGCGCATATCTTAAAAGTTTTGAAAAGCTTAAACTGATCTTTTTTATTGTTCTTTACCCATACTTCCAATTGACTGTCCAGCTTAAAAGAACGGAGGTATACATACTTTGCCGGCCATTGCAATCCTTTGGCTTCAAACTGGCGGCGGAGGGTATCTTCTTTACGGCGGAATACATCGGCAACTTTACCAAAAGATTTTTGGTAATCGACGAAAGAACTTTGCGCCAGCAGCGCCGTTGTTTGCGCAATAAAAAAAGAAATTACAAGGATGGATTTAAATGTCTTCATCATATTGATTGTGCTTATAAAGATCCTTAGTTATCTTATGATAAAGCTTTTCAATAGTGCCTCAGGCTATGCAAATATCATGCATATTCAGGTAAAATTATTCAAATTACTGATATTACATGTTATTTTTGGCTTGCATATAACATTTGTCGCTTTAAGCTGTTGTATGCAGGTGTTAATAGCCCGGCACTGTTTCTGTAAACGTCAAAGCATTGCTACTATTTTACGGCCGCTGTTATTTGTTGTAAAAGCTGTTAAGCTCCTTATCGATCCGTTTATTATCTTCACGCCGTATTTGATATAAGATTATATGTTGAAAGCTGGTATATTAGGAGGAGGACAATTGGGGCGTATGCTGTTACAGGCTGCAGCCAATTATCCTGTAGAAACATTTGTTCTTGAAAATGACCCGGACTGTCCTGCAGCGCATTTGTGTCATCATTTTGTGAAAGGAGACATCCGCAACTTTGATGATGTATACAATTTTGGAAGAGGGTTGGATGCATTGACTATAGAAATTGAATCGGTTAATGAAGATGCACTGGAAAAATTAGAGCAGGAAGGCGTAAAAGTATACCCGCGCCCGGCTACATTGCGCATCATAAAAAACAAAATAAGGCAAAAGGAATTTTACACATCACACAGCATACGTACGGCGCCATTTGTAATTACGCAAACAAAAGACGAGCTGCTGGCACAGGAGCAGTTTTTGCCGGCTGTGCATAAACTTGCAACCGGCGGGTACGATGGGAGAGGAGTGCAGGTGATCAATACAAAAGACGACCTTGACAAAGGTTTTAGTGAACCAGGTGTGCTGGAAAAGAAGATCAGCCTTAATAAGGAAATTGCGATGATTGTAGCGGTAAACGATGCAGGACAGACTGCATTGTATCCACCGGTTGATATGGTGTTTGACCCGCTATTGAACCTGCTCGATTACCAGATCAGCCCGGCTGATTTAACCGAAACGATATTATGGAAAGTAGAAGCCATTGCGCTGAAAGTGGTAAAAGAGCTGCAAAGTCCCGGTATTTTTGCCGTAGAGCTTTTTATTGATAAGGAGGGAGAAGTATATGTGAATGAAACTGCGCCCAGGGTGCACAACAGCGGACATCATACCATAGAAGCCAATTACAGCTCGCAGTTTGATATGTTGTGGCGTATTATACTTCGTTATCCGTTGGGGAACACGGATGCTATTTTACCAGGCGCCATCGTAAATCTTCTGGGTGAAGACAAGCACAGCGGTGATGCGGTATACGAAGGACTGGATGAAGTGTTGCGGCTGGACAATGTTTTTGTACATATTTATGGCAAACGCCAAACCAAACCCGGAAGGAAGATGGGACATGTTACCATTATCAACAAAGACAAGCAGGATCTGATCTATAAAAAAAACAGGATAAAGAGTTTGCTGAAAGTGGTAAGTGATAAGGTGTAGGGTATAAGGTATAGGGTGTAAGGCCATTAATGAAAAAATGAAAAGCGCTTTGTGTAACACTGTGTCTTGGTGTCTTTGTGCCTGCCGGCATAGGCAGGGTTCAAAATCAAAATTCAGGATTGAGCACCATGACCGATCTTGAATCTCAAATCTCAAATTTCAAATCACACATGAACCCGATGGTTGGAATTATTATGGGCAGCGACAGCGACCTGAATGTAATGCAGGCCGCCGCCGATATACTGAAAGCGTTTGATATTCCTTTTGAACTGACAGTGGTATCGGCGCATCGAACTCCATTGCGCATGGTATCGTATGCCTCGGAAGCGCAGCAAAGAGGACTGAAAGTGATCATTGCCGGAGCCGGAGGGGCGGCGCATTTACCCGGCATGGTAGCTTCGCTTACTCCGTTACCTGTAATAGGTGTGCCCGTAAAATCATCCAATTCTATTGACGGCTGGGATTCTGTTTTATCCATACTGCAAATGCCAAATGGTATACCCGTTGCAACGGTTGCCCTGAATGCTGCTAAAAACGCTGGCATACTCGCCGCTTCCATTATCGGCGCTTTTGATCCTGCCATTGGCAATAAAGTAGCCGCCTATAAAAAATCGCTGGAAGAAGAAGTTGTAAAAAAAGCAGGCAATCTTAAAAAGCAGGGCTGGAATAATTGTTTTGATAAAGAGGAATGAGCGATTTCTGATTTGATATTTGAGATTTGAAATTAGATCAACCTGCTCTCCGCACCTTATTCCTTGCTCCCCTTCTTGTATGGTGACAGATATGAAATACTGCATTCCAATTTCAAATCTCCAATCCCCTACATTCGTTCCGGAACGGTCACCCCCACCAGTTGCATACCCGAAGCGATGACGTTAGCCGTCATTTGACAAAGCCGCAGCCTTAGTTGTTTTTTATCTTCGGTTTCCGCTTTTAAAACCCGGTGTTCGGTTACAAATGAATTGAATGTTTTGGCAAGATCGTAACAGTAATTCACGATGGCAGAGGGATTGTGCTCATCGGCTGCCTGCCGGATCATAGCGGGATACTGCTCAAGCAGGATGATCAGTTCTCTTTCAAGCTTCAGCAGGCTTTCATTTCCCTGGAATATATAGTTATCATTAACAGCTTTATTCCTTAATATGGCTTTCGCCCTTGCATGCGAAAACTGGACGAACGAAGCGGTAAAGCCGTGGAAGTCTATGCTTTCTTCCGGGTTAAAGATCATCCGTTTTTTAGGATCCACCCTTAAAATGAAAAACTTCAGCGCGCCTAAGCCAATGGTATTGTAAAGCTGCTGTAGTTCACCAGGTGTAAAATCATTTACCTTGCCCAGCTCTTCTGTTTTTTGTTGTGCTACAGCTACCATCTCATCCATAATATCATCCGCGTCAACCACAGTGCCCTCGCGGGTTTTCATCCTGCCGGTAGGTAATTCCACCATGCCATAGCTCAAATGGTAAATGCCTTCAGACGAGGGGAGCCCCAGCTTTTCACATATCAGCTTCAATACTTTGAAATGATAGTTCTGCTCATCGCCTACCACGTATATGCTGCTGTCGTATCTGAACTCCTCGTATTTTTCTACTGCCAGCCCTATATCCTGCGTGATATAAACCGCGGTACCGTCTTTCCTTTGTACAATCTTTTCATCCAGGCCTTCTTTTGTAAGGTCTACCCAAACGCTGCCATCTTCATTCCGGTAAAACACCCCTTTTTTCAATCCTTCTTCTACCAGTTGTTTGCCAAGCAGGTAAGTATTGCTTTCATAGTACATTTTATCAAAGCCGGCGCCTATCCGTTTGTAGGTTACGTCAAAGCCTTCATATACCCAACTGTTCATGGTTTTCCAAAGCGCTATTACATCCGGTTTCCCTGCTTCCCAATCCACCAGCATCTGCTGTGCGGCCAACATGATGGGAGTATTTTTCTCAGCCTCTTCTTTACTCATGCCCGATGCAATCAGCTCGGTTGCCTGCTTTTTGTGCTCATTGCCAAACATCACATAATAATCCCCTACAAAATGATCTCCTTTGATGCCTGTGCTTTCGGGTGTAGCGCCATTGGCAAACAGTTGCCAGGCTATCATGCTCTTACAGATATGAATACCCCTGTCGTTGGCAATGCAGGTTTTTACGATGTCGTATCCCTCGGCTTTTAGAATTTCAGCGATGCTCCAACCCAAAAAAATATTCCGCAAATGCCCCAGGTGCAAAGGTTTGTTGGTATTGGGTGAAGCATATTCAACCACTACCTTTTTGCCATTCGAAGGCTTTCTGCCAAAGGCTTTGTCGGTATAATGCGTATTGAGTATACCCGTCCAGCAGTTGTCGGCGATCACGAGGTTCAAAAAACCTTTGATAATATTATAGGATTGAAAAAGACCGGGATGTGTTTTCAGCAGGTGATCACCCAATGCGCTGCCGAGTGTATCGGGCGATAGTTTCAATGGCTTCAATAAATTAAACAGCACAATGGTATAATCACCTTCAAACTCCGGTCGCGTTTGATTGATCTGGAAATGGTTGCCGGTAAACTCCTGCCGGTACAATTCGCCCAGCGCTTCCGTTACGGCTTTTTCTATGGTAGAAATAACAGACACATTCATTTGTAAAAGGGCTGCAAAAATAAGGATATGAAAGTGCATTTTGTTAATCGGGCTGCGTTTTTGTAAAAGCTTTTTTATCGCTTCTTTGTCCTGATTGTTTTTATTTTCGCAATGCTGAGCAAACTAATTGTTAATGCCTGAATCGTTACTCACGCTTCGTATAGCAGCTATTGTACAGGAAACCCCGGAAGCAGCCACTTTTGTGCTGGAAAAAGCGGATGGAAAACCGGTGCTGTATAAAGCCGGGCAGTTCCTGACTTTTATCTTCTTTGTCAACGATCGTGAAATAAGAAGATCTTATTCAATTTCTTCCACTCCGGGCATTGACAGCCGGCTGCAGATCACCGTTAAAAGAGTTCATAACGGAGAAATTTCCCGCCTCTTACTTGATCGTTATAAAACAGGAGATGAATTGACAGCGCTTCCTCCCTCCGGCAGGTTTGTAAATGAAGAGACGGATGAAGCGCCGCGGGATATATTCTTCCTGGCCGCAGGAAGCGGCATTACTCCCGTTTTCTCTTTATTGAAAGAAGTATTATTGAAAGAAGGTTCCGGGAATGTGATCTTAATTTACCAGAATCAAACAGCTACTTCTACCATATTCCGCAAGGAACTGGAACGCCTGGCAGCAGGATTTCCCCATACGTTTACCTGGATCAATTTTGAAAGCCAGGCGCCTGCACATCGCACCCGTAACAGAAAGCTTACCAACGACCGGTTAGAGAAGATCATTCCTGGACATACCAGGTACTCCAAGCGGAACGCAAAATTTTTTATTTGTGGCCCGGTTTCGTTTATGCGGATGTGCCAGTATACTATTATGCTGATGGGGTTTGAAGAAGCGCAAATTAAGAAAGAATATTTTGTGATTGATACCCCTCCTTCACCGCCTGTTATTGAAAACCCGCAACCAAGATCGGTAACCATTTACTCGGTGAACGATACCATCCGGTTTGAAACCCAATATCCTGCAACCATTTTGCAATCTGCGCTGAACAAAGGGATTCAACTGCCTTACAGTTGCAAAGGAGGCAGATGCTCTGCCTGTGCTGCCAGGTGTATACAGGGAAAAGTAGTGATGAGCATGAACGATGTGCTTACTGAAAAAGACCTGAAAGAAGGCCTTGTACTGACCTGTGTGGGGTATGCAGCAACAGATGTTGAACTGGAATTTCAGCAGGGAAAATAGAGGCATTGCGCTGTTCGCCGGGATGCTGCTTTTCTTCCTGTTGTTTATATACGGCAGGAGACTTATTCCATATCTTTCCCGGTAAACGCGAACGGTAACAGGTCGGCCGCATTGTTTATCACAAAAACCTGTCCTTCCAGTCCTCCTAAAACAAGCTGTATGGGAGTGTTTTGACGGATCTGCTGTTCCAGTAAGCTTTGCCGGCAAATGCCGCAGGGAAAAACGGGTTGCCTGCTCCATCCGGTTTTTTGGTTGCTATAGCTGATCGCAATGGTTGTTATGCCGGTGCCGGGATAAACAGATGATGCCGCGGACAACAATACCCTTTCCGCACATATTCCGACCGGGGAAGACGCGTTTTCCTGGTTGGTAGCCGTTATAGTTTCACCGTTTTCAAACATTGCGGCAGCGCCTACAAAAAAAAGCGAATAAGGCGCATAGGCGTTGACCGTAGCAGCCCGGGCTTTTTCAAGCAGCGTTCTGTAATGAACAGGTAATTCGGCTGCACTGTTAAAAGCCTGGTAAGAAAAGTTGATGATCCCGGTTTTCAATCTTCAGATTTAAGCATCCTGCATATAACATCCATACAAAAATCTATTTGATGGATCTGAATATCCTGCTCCAGCGGGGCCCTTTGTTCCAACTGAACCATATCAGCGAGGCGCGTCCCACTACATGGTCTTCAGGAACATATCCCCAGAATCTTGAGTCCTGCGAATTGTGCCTGTTATCTCCCATCATCCAGTAATAGTTCATGGCAAAAGTATACTGGTTGGTCTCCTTCCCGTTGATAATAAACCTGCCGTTGGTTTCCTGGAAAGAATTGCCTTCATATACTTCAATAATCCTACGGTAAAAAGCAATGTTTTCGGGTGTAAGCGTAATGGTCACTCCTTTTTTGGGTATCCAGATGGGGCCGTAAAAATCTTCACTCCATTTATAATGGGCAGTATCGTTGGGAAATACTTTGGGAGTGTAAGGAATCACTTCTTTTTCCACTTTTACGACCATTGGCAGCTTGGCCATTCGCGCGGCTTCCTCATCGGTAAGGATGATCCAGTATTTCATAAGATTTTCCATATAGAACTGGCCACGCTGCGGGTCGGTTTCTACATTGAACTCCTCGTATAATTCATCATCATCTAAAAACTGGCCTTTGGTTTCAACAACATAGCGGTTTGCCAGATGTGGGGGATGATACCCTGGTTGCCCGTTAACATATACGATACCGCTTTTTATCTGTATACTGTCTCCCGGTATGCCTATACAGCGTTTAATAAAATTCTCCCGCTTGTCTACCGGGCGCACAATAATATCATCGCGGTCAAGCAGCGATGGGCGGTCGCCTCCGTAATCTTCACGGAGTATATCGTAATAATTCTTTTCCGACTGAAATGCTCCCACTACCGTATCTCCCACAGGGTAGTTAAATACAACCACATCGTTTCTTTGTACATCGCTCGACCATAGCCGCCTGTAGGGAAGCTTGATCCATTCAAGATAAGATTTGGTTCCTATAACGGGCGCCGTGTGATGCACAAATGGAATGGCAAGCGGAGTATTGGGCAACCGAGGCCCGTAACTTAGCTTGCTTACAAATAAGAAATCGTTCACCAGCAGGGTTTTTTCCATACTGCCTGTGGGAATTACATAAGCTTCAAAAATAAAAGTACGGATAATGGTTGCCGCTACCACTGCAAACACACCTGCATCAATCCACTCGCGGGCGGGAGATTTCTTGTAATTTTTTACCACCGCATTGCCTGAATATCTTTCATTTTTTGAATAGCCCAGGTACGGAAAATACAGGAAGGGAACAAATACGGCAGCGGCATGGTGCAATAAAGAGAACCTGCCAAAATGTTCTACAAAGCGGATATAAATCCAGATGGTAATGAATTGTCCTATGATGGGAATAAACTGAAGAAAAAACCAATATTTTTTCAATGGCATTTTTTCTATCATCTCCCAGGTATTATAATAAGGGATCAATGCTTTCCAGGGTTCGATGCCCGCTTTCTTAAACATGCCATACAGCCCGATATGAAAGCCAATAGCGCATACAATAAAAATTATCCAGCCCATTCGTTAGGTTTAAAAGTTGCCAAAAATAGGATAAAATCGTTGATTATGCCGATATGTCGGTCTGCCGGGAGAATTGTTACAGGAATGAGCCGGAGAATTTGTTAAATCTGTTTCAGCGTATTTTATCATTAGCCGGCGGCTAAATAATTTCCTTTAAAATTTTCGATACTTCGGCTGCACGCTGAAATACCATGAAATGTCCTGCATTCTGGATAATATGGGTAGGAGAGAGGTTGGTTACCGGAAATATTTTATCGTTGGCACCATGCAGATGATAAACAGCCGGGGGCTGCCAGTTGTTTTGCCAGTTTAAAATATGATGGATAGACCATTTAAGGTAATCAGGATTTACTTTTTCCCTGTATTCATGCGCCAACTGTTTTTCTTCGGGAGTTGCAGCCCCTAAAAAATAGTTTTCTACAGGCGAAAACAGTTTCAGCGGACGCAGGTCATGCAATTTCCCTTTGGGAATAAGATAATCAAGCTTCAGCTTACCGGAAAAACGCATCCACCCGGGCACTTCCCTGCTGTTGCGGATACTGGAAATTAAAATTAATTTGTCTACCGAAAGCAGTTTGGTTATTTCCAGGCTCATCATGCCACCAAAAGAAACGCCTATTAATACCGGCTCAGGATGCCTGATCTGGGTTGTCATGCGCCCGGCATAATGCGATAAATTTTCATTTTTTTCAGGAATCAGCCATTTCAGGTAGTGGACTTCCGTATGGTCGCTCCATTCAAGCTTACTGAATATACGCTCATCAGATCCTAAGCCGCACATACAATACACTACTTTCATGCGAACTACTTTTTAGGTACTACATAGCTGTCTATATCGGTTTTAACGATCGACTTGCCGGAAAGAATGACCAGTCGTTCCACCACGTTCCTGAGTTCCCGGATGTTCCCTGTCCAGTTATAGTTCTGCAACGATTTCAATGCATCTTCATCAATTTCTTTTTTGGGGATTCCGTATTCTGTGCATATATCCGATAAAAATTTATCGACCAGCAGGGGAATATCGTCTTTACGGTCGTTTAGCGACGGTACATGTATAATGATCACGCTTAACCGATGGTATAGATCCAGCCTGAACTGCTTTTCTTCTACTTCCTGTAACAGGTCTTTATTGGTAGCGGCAATCACCCTAACGTCTACACTAATATCTTTATCGCCACCCACCCGTGTAATTTTTCCTTCCTGTAATGCCCTCAGTACTTTGGCTTGTGCATTCAGGCTCATGTCGCCTATTTCATCCAGGAACAAAGTACCACCATGCGCCTGCTCAAACTTGCCTATTCTTTGCTTGACGGCAGAGGTAAAGGATCCTTTTTCATGACCGAACAATTCACTTTCTATCAGTTCTCCCGGAATGGCTGCGCAGTTAACTTCTATCAAGGGGCTTTTTGACCGGTTACTTTTTTCATGTATCCACCTCGCTACCAGCTCCTTTCCTACACCGTTTTCCCCCATGATCATGACACGGGCGTCGGTAGGCGCTACTTTTTCAATGGTTTCTTTTATTTTAACGATCGGCGCCGACCCCCCTATCATTTCTTCCACCTTGGTTACTTTACGACGCAGCACCTTGGTTTCTGTTACCAGGTCGGTTTTATCCATGGCGTTCCGGATGGTGATCAGCAGCCTGTTAAGATCCGGCGGCTTGGAAATATAATCATAGGCTCCTTTCTTAACAGCCTCAACAGCCGTTTCAATGGTACCATGCCCAGAGATCATTATGATAGGAATGTCCGGATTGATTTCTCTTACTTTGTCGAGGAACTCAATGCCATCTGTTTTAGGCATTTTGATGTCGCACAATACAACATCATAGCTTTTTTCCCTGAACTTTTTCAGCCCTTCATCGCCGTCACCGGCTTCATCAATTTTATAACCTTCATACGACAAAATTTCTCCCAGGGTTTTGCGTATCGCTTTTTCATCATCTATAATCAAAATATTCGACATAATGCTGACTGCTTTACCAAGCTGTTTTTATTATAAAATTTTTAACTCTTTAAATATGTGTACTATTCCGGTTGTGCATCTAAGGCAATATCCTATTTCAAAAATAAGAAATTATGATCTTGCGATTTTTTTTAACAGGGTTGTTATTTGCAACATGCCAGGTCAACTCGGGTTCTGATAAGACCAATTTCATGCCAGACCCCGGCAAGGCCAGGGAAAATTATATAGCAAGGATTGGAGATCTAATATTGCCTCATGGGTACGAACGGGTTGAAGATACTGCTCGTTCATTTGCCAGCTGGCTGCGGAATATAAGATTAAAAGAAGACAAAACGGTTTACCTGTATAATGGCGAACGAAAAAGGAACCAGTCGGCACAATTCGCGGTACTGGATATCCCCTTAGGGCAAAAAGACCTGCAGCAATGCGCCGATGCAGTGATGCGGCTAAGGGCCCAATACCTGTTCGATCACAAAAGGTATGGGGAAATTTCATTTTCAGACAATGCCGGTACACATTATCGTTTTACAGACAATGCTGATTCGTTGCAATTTGAAAAATACCTTGAAAAGGTTTTTGCATGGTGTGGAACCCTGTCGCTGGCCAAACAATTGCACCCGGTACCTGATATGAACAGGTTGCTGCCGGGGGATGTATTTATTAAGGGCGGGGCGCCCGGGCACGCTGTAATGGTAATGGATGTTGCGGTTAACAAATACGGGAAGAAAATATATATGCTGGCTCAAAGCTATATGCCGGCACAGGATATACATCTTTTGGTAAATCCGGCTAGCGAAGGACAAAGTCCCTGGTATTCAGCCGATGGGAACCGCCCTGTTGTAACGCCGGAGTGGACTTTTGGTACAAATGCATTGATGAGATGGTAAAGCAGAGAAATTTTATATGTATTTACATTCGATTTCGGCAGATGTTCTTACCTTAATGCAAAATTTTAAAAACGATGAGCCAAAAGTCAAAGTCAAAATCAAATGGTTCGCGCAGAAAATTCCTGCGTAATTCTTCCCTGGCCGCTGCAGGCTATTTTATAGTTCCCCGTCATGTGCTCGGTAAAGGATTTGTAGCGCCGAGCGATAAGCTGAATATTGCCGGCATTGGCGCCGGAGGTAAAGGAACAAGCGATCTTTCTTCGTTTGCCAAAAGCCCTAAAGTAAATATAGTGGCAATGTGCGATGTGGATGATCGCCAGGCGGTAAAATCAAGAGAGAATTTTCCGAAAGCAAACTATTATAAGGATTTCAGGGAGATGCTTGCCAAAGAGAAAAACAATATTGATGCGTGCTCTATTTCTACACCCGATCATACACATGCGGTTGCCACTTTAGCGGCTATGCAATTAGGCAAACATGTGTATACTCAAAAACCCCTCACGCACGATATTTATGAAGCCCGTATTCTTGCGGAAGCTGCAAAAAAATACAAAGTGGTAACCCAAATGGGCAACCAGGGCGGTTCCGGCGATGGGGTAAGAAGAATGAAAGAATTATATGATGCGGGATTAATAGGTGATATTGTAGAGGCGCAGGCCTGGACCAACCGTCCTATTTGGCCGCAGGGTGTTGCAAAACCAACCGGCAATCACCCTATACCCGCTGAACTGGATTGGGATCTGTGGTTAGGTACTGCACCCAGGGAAGAATTCAACCCTGCATATCTTCCATTTAACTGGAGGGGATGGTGGAACTACGGTACCGGTGCATTGGGAGATATGGCCTGCCATATCATGGATCCTATTTACCGCATATTGCCAATAGATTACCCATCTTCCGCTGAATGCAGCATCGCTAACCAGTGGAGCGGCATGAACCAGGAGTCAAATTTCAGCGACAGTTGCCCTGTGGCTTCTATCATTCACCTGGAGTATCCCAGGAAAGATGGAAAAGGCACGTTGAAAGTTTCCTGGTACGATGGCGGTTTATTGCCGAAAAGACCCGATGAATTAAAGCCTGAAGAGGATTTCGGTAACTGGGATGGCGGTGTATTGTTTATTGGAACAAAAGGTAAATTATTGGCCGACTGCTACGGCGCGAATCCACGATTATTACCATTGTCTAAAAACGAAAGTGCAAAAGCAGTAAAACAAACCATAGCACGTGTACCCAATGAAGATCACTACCTGCAATGGGTAAACGCATGTTTAGACGGATATGGAAAAGGCAAAACCAGCTCGCCATTTGAGTATGCCGGTCCGTTTACGGAAAGTATACTGATGGGTAACCTGGCCATCCGAAGCGCTTTATACATTGATCCTACAGTTTCCGGCTGGGGCAAGAACAAATTTACCGGGCGTAAGAAACTGCTATGGGATGCCAGGAACATGAAGATCACAAACTTTGATGAAGCCAACCAGTTCGTAAAACGTCAATACCGCGAAGGCTGGAACCTTACTTTATAATAACCTGTTTTTTCATTTTTGTAATGGGGCTGTGTAAAGCAGCTCCATTTTTATTTTCCAACGGCCCATTTCAAAAAATCCGGTAACCGTTGCTGCCATGCTGCTGCATTGTTGGCAATTCCTTTTTCATATACGATGTCGCCTTCCGTGATAAATTTTTTGGCTGATAACAGTTCCACAAAACAGGTTGTGCTGTTCAGTATATGGTCTGCATCATCGTTGGGTAACGCTGTTGTGCCATTTTGCCCGGCATATATCCAGAACTGAAGGACGGGACGTTTGCGCGATGATTTTACTTTTTCATACATCATGCCATAGCATGCCGTATCGCTCTGGGTTCTATCTCCATCGGCAGTTCTGTTAAAAGCCCCGGAAAAAATGCCTGCCTTGCTTATTTTATCAGGATGATTCCAGGCTATATCCAGCGCGGACAATGCCCCGGCTCCAAACCCCGCCACTGTAACGGATTTAAATTTTCGTACCCCGGCTTTCTTTTTGGCGAACGGGTATAGCTCGTTATTAAAAAAGCTGTCGTAGTGATCAGCTTTTCCGCCTCTGCCATTATTCCCTTTTGTATCGGCAATTCCAAATTCTTCCTTCCGGTTTCCCGCATGGATGGCTACCACTGCCAGCGGCTGTATTTGCCCGGCCTTGTATAAGCTGTCAATAACAGTTGTCAGTCTCAGGTTGGCTGATTGTTCTCCATCGTTCAATACCAGCAAATTGACATCAGCTTTATCTCCTGGTATGGGGGTATGAATGATGGTGAGCTTAACATGGCGTTGCAGATGCCTGGAATACAATTCATCTGTTTGCTCCTGTACTCCCTTTTTACAGGCTGTAAACAATAAGCCGAGCAAACAAAATTTAAGTATGGATGAAAACAGGGTATAAGGAGTGACTTTCATGAAGGGGCAGCTTTCGCTAAAGATAGAAAGAAAGGAGCTGACTGAAAAGAGTGGTTTGGGGTTTGGGGTTTGAAGTTTATAATTTATGGTATATCTCTTCATTCTCCATTTGTCATTGTCCACTGACTGCTGAAAGCTGATAGCCGACGGCTCACAGCCCTCTGTGCCAAAAAAAATGCCCCGGATCCGGAGCATTTACCTTTACATTTCAATACGGTCATTTTTTCTTTTTCAATGAGGCGCGGACTTTTTTTATGAAGCTGACAGGCACTTCAGCTATATCGGCTGCCTGCTTATCTGAAAGACCTAACCTTAGTATCAGATTTTCAATGACATCCTGTTTCGCTTTTTCGATGCCTTTTTCGATGCCTTCTTCAATGCCTTTTTTTCGTCCTTTTTCTATATAAATGTCTAATGTGCTCATGATCGTTTTCTTTATGGGTTCCGGTAGCGAATTTAATATATTTTCTTCTTTCAGATCACCCCTGCTGTATAAGTAAATGATAAAACCTTTTTGCAATTCTTTGGGGCCTGCTGCTGCCAATATCAATAAATTTACCGCTTGTCTTTGCCATGATACAGCAGCACAGGGATAACAAGCGACAGGGGTTCTTTGGCAGTCGCCTGCTTTTGCAGGGCAGAAAAAATATAACTGCCAATTTGTACCGGGGTGTATTTATCAGGGTAACTTTTATGTTCTATGAGCAGGCTTACCTTTACAGCGCCTTTGCCGTCCTTCCTGAGGCAGGAGTAAACAATATCTGACATGGTTTTCTTCAACTCCCCGGACAAATAAGTATCCGGCAGTTGTTCCAGGCTGGTAAAATCCAATTGCCTGCTGATAGCCGCGGGCAGGTAGTTTTTGAAATAATCTGACGCCATCTTTTTGTTAGATAAAATGCTGCGGATAAAATTGTCGTGTATGGAAGCATCGTTGCGCACCCTGTCGGATAACTTTTTAGCCCTGAAGATAATTATTTTCCTGTCAGAAGAAAAGGGTTACAGGTTGCAGGTTTCAAGTTATGGGTTAGGGGTTTATGGTTTGAGGTTTATCGTTTATGGTCACAACAATTTAAAACCACAAACCACAAACTACACACTATTAGCTGACTGCTGAAAGCTGACAGCAGGTTGCAAATTTATGGTTAATGGTTTGTGGTTTATAGTTGATCACTGTCCATTGTCAGCGATCCATTGTCCTTCGTCCATTGTCAACTGCCACCTGACTGGTGGTTGATTTTACAGGTTTGTTAAGCGCTTACCGCTTTGTTTACAAGTGCTGCGGCTTCACTGAGCAAGATAGCGGATTGTACTTTCAATCCACTTTCCTCAATCAGCTTTTTAGCTTCCCCGGCATTGGTGCCCTGCAGGCGTACTATAATGGGGACTTTGATATTGCCGATAGAATTATACGCGTCAATTACCCCCTGTGCCACACGATCGCAACGCACAATACCGCCAAAAATATTGATCAGGATGGCTTTCACCTTGGGGTCCTTTAAAATGATCCTGAAGCCGGCTTCCACCGTTTGCGCATTGGCTGTACCGCCTACATCCAGGAAGTTGGCCGGTTCACCCCCACTTAATTTGATCATGTCCATGCTTGCCATTGCAAGCCCCGCCCCGTTCACCATACAGCCTACATCGCCGTCGAGCTTAATAAAGTTAAGGTTGTATTTATGGGCTTCTACTTCGGTAGGGTCTTCTTCGCTGATATCTCTCAACGCTTCCAGATCACTATGACGCATCAAAGCGTTGTCATCAAGGTTCATTTTACAATCTACCGCAATTATTTTTTCATCGCTGGTCTTAAACAAAGGGTTTATTTCCAGCATGCTGCAATCAAGTTCTACATAGGCTTTATAAAGATTGGTCACGAATTTTACACAGTTCTTAAATGCCTCGCCGCTTAAACCGAGGTTGAAGGCTATTTTACGCGCCTGGAAAGGAAGCAGCCCGCCGGCGGGATGAACCCATTCCTTAAATATTTTTTCGGGAGTATCATGCGCCACCTGTTCAATATCCATTCCGCCTTCGGTGCTGTACATGATCACATTTTGCCCTTTGGTACGATCGAGCAGGATAGAAAGATAAAATTCTTTTACTGGGTTAGGTCCGGGATAATAAACATCCTGCGCCACCAATACTTTGCTTACAAGCTTTCCCGTGGGCCCGGTTTGTATCGTTACCAGGGTTCTGCCAATGATGTTCCCCGCGATTGTTTTTATTTCTTCCGCGTTTTTGCCAACCGCTACGCCGCGCTGCTCCGATCCCTGTATTTTTCCTTTACCACGACCACCGGCATGTATCTGGGCTTTTACTACCGCGAAATTATTTCCATATTGTACTTTTAACTGTTTGTACGCTTCCTCGGCTTTTTCAGGTGTATCAACGGGTATGCCATCCTGAACAGGAACATTAAATTTTTTCAACAGCTCTTTTGCCTGGTATTCATGAAGGTTCATGTATAAAAGATTTTGGCGAAAATAAAGCAGAATAGGTGAATAGAAAAATCAGAATGACTTCCGGTTAAAGGAGAAGATCAATCATTCAACCCATGCTTCATCTATAAAAAACCAGCAGGGATGGCCTACGCCATAATGCCAGTGCGGACAGGTTTTGGTACCTGTTATATTCACTTTAATGTAACGCGCTTTGGTTGCAGTACTGCCTGTATAACCGATATCTACGAATTTTACCTGCGGATCCCTGTCTTCGGGATGATCAATGGATTGCAGTAGTGTATAGTTATTACCGTCAGTAGAAACCGAGTAGGTAACATTGATAGGTGTTAAAATCCAGGCTCCCAACTGATGTAAAAAATCAGTATGAATGTTTCTGAATTCTTTTTCGCTGCCTAAGTCAAGAACAAGCTCCGTATCCACGCCTTTCCAGCCAACCCATCCTTCTGCAAATGTCATTCCCCCATACAGTCCGTCTGTAAGCTCATGTCCCATTGCCGCGTACTTTTCGCCGGGCGGTATTAAAAAAGTAATATTGGTAACCGGTATGGCATTTTTACCCGATGGCATATATCTTTTTCTGTACAATGTGCAATAATCGATGGGATTGTTATTCCTTTCATTCAGGGTTGGAACAGAAAACAATTTTACCCTTTCTTCAAACAGATCCAGTTTGCGGTTGATATCGGCAGCATCCATGTTTTTATTTGTACGGGCAATATCCAGTTCGGAATACTGCAATGGCAAACGCGTGCGCCATACTCTTTTCAGTAAAACTGAATCTGCGGCAATGGCAGTTTCGGCCTGGTCAAACAGTCCGTTGTACCGGCGCATCAATTCTTTTTTAAGCATGCCGTCTTTATGCGATACGGGGGAATCGTATATCCATAACCGTTTGCCGCTGCCCAGCAGCGCGCCTTCCATCAGCTTGATATACTGATACAAATAAGGTGCGGCCGCGCCGTAATATCCTTTCAGGAAAGTTTGTACAAGAGAGTCTTCGTTGCTGTTTACGTTCCACATCAGCTTCGATACCAGCCAGGTTCTTAATTCAGCAAAATCTCCTCCGCGGCTGCCAGCTATCTGGGAAAAATGCATGGAGGTATGGTTCCTGTAAAACAGCCGCATATTTTCTCCCAGTATATGAAAGTTCGGAAAGGGTACCAGGTAATTGTCGAAGTTGATACCGTAATCCCAGATGAATATATTCTTTGTAATGGCGCTCCATCCTTCCAGCGCTTCCGCAAAGGCTCTTCCGGAAGCATTTTCCTTTAATGAAACTTCCCGGTCGCAGTCAATGCTGCACAACATGATATTCACGTTTTTGGCAGGCTTTACGTGGCGGGGTGGCTGCATGGAATATAAATATGCCAGTGTTGAGATCTCTTTATCCGGAAAGCGCGCCGCCAGCTTGTTCATGAAATGGATCAGACTGCCCGAATGAGCGCCTTCAAGCTCATCGACCGTCTTGCATTTTTCACACTGGCAAAAAGTATAATTTCCATCATTCTGGCTTACAGAGATCATGCGTTTGCCGGGATTGGCCTTAAATACGGAATCCAGCCGCCGCGTTACAATTTCCAGCACTTCAGGATTGGATAAGCACCATTGGCTGGCTTTGCCGGGATGGCGTTTACCGTTAAAATAGGAATAGTATTCAGGGTGCGCATCGCCATATACCGCCGATGGCAGAAGAAAATCGAAAGTATGCACCCACAGGTTGCCCGCGAAAATATCTGCGGGTGTTTTCAGGCGCATCCAGTTGCGGTAAACGGTATCCGTAGCCATGGCATAATGCTGGCTTTGCCTGTACCGGAACGATGGTATTTCAGTGAGATCAGCTGCGGGTAGCTGCAGGGTAGCGGCCGGGGTTACACTGTATTCCTTTTCTCCCCAGTAGGAAACACCACAATAACGTTCCAGTAGGCTTACAACAGCATATATCGATCCGTTCCCGCCACCGGTAATAATCTGTAATATATGGTTATTACATACTACCCTGAACCCGTCCTCTGAAAGCTGCTCTTTCCGTACGTTTTTATTAATGCCTTCATTTCCTATGATGACATCGTTCGGTTTGACCTGATTTGTTTTTTGGATCGATAGTTTGGATTGGGTGATCCGTTCTACGAAATCCTGCAGTAAACGGGCCGCTGCTGCATCGGTGCTGTTATCGGAAGTGAGGATGATCCTGCCGGCCGGCTTCCTGTTTTTTACAAGCGTTACCTGTGCGGGAAGCAGCGAATGAAAATACAGGCTCAATAAAAGAAGGATAAAGAATGACTTCATGATGAAATAATAATACATCAAAATAAACAAAAAGGCATGAGCCGCATATTATAAATCAGTGCAAACACCTCTTTGTTGGCGAAATCCTTTCACAACATCAACAATGGGATGGGGGTGTAAGCGGGCCTGTGTATAGATCATTCTCTACCGGTATGAAGAAATATGGTTACCCTTATGGCTTAACCAGTTTACCCGCAAACCCGCTCTGCGTGTACAAAATGTATGTACCGGATCTCAGTGTGCTCAGGTCAATCGTAATGCGGTTGGCGCCTCTCTCCAATACAATCGTTTTTTCCATCAGCTTTTTGCCCGTCATATCAACAATGGTATACAAGTCTTTTCCGGCGCGGGCGGCATTCATGCTAAGCGTTATGGCGGAAGAAGCCGGGTTCGGAAACAGGCTTACCTGGCTTATATTCTCAAAAAACAGCCGGGCAATGGATGAATAGGCAACGCTGCCGTCTTTGTCTGTTGTTTTTAAACGATAGACTCTATGCACCATAGGTGCTACCCTTTCCGTGCAAAAGCGGGTTGGAGCAGGGCGATTCAACCAGGTCTATTATATCTTTCCCCGATATGAAGACAAAATTCCCCGGTTTACCAATTTGGATATTTCTGTTTGCAAGTTGAAAAGGATAGGTAAGGTTTTTGTAGCTTGCATATCTATTCAGAATAATAAAAATTAATCAAGTATGACTTTCTCATCATCAAAGCAATTAATGGCTGCTTTTATAGCAGTACCTGTTTTGCTGTTTTGTTCGTCCTGCGGCAATCAGTCCGGCGAATCGGCTGATAAAGATACCGCTGCCACTGCCCCGGTTACTGATATGCATACAGGGCATGGGCCGGATACCTCTTCTGTACCATTGGTAAAACATGCCGAGGCCGCGTTAACAGGCACCTATCCTGATACTTCTGTAACCGGTATAGCAAAATTTGACGCGTTGGATAACGGCAAGGTAAAGCTGGAATTAGAGATCACTGTACCTGCCAAAGCAGGTAAAAGCGTTGCGGTTCATCTTCACGAGCATGGAGACTGCGGCGATAATGGCAAAGCCTCTCATGGACACTGGAATCCAACCAATGCCCAGCACGGTAAATGGGGCAGCGCCAGTTTTCATTCAGGAGACATTGGCAACGTAGAACTGGATAAATCAGGCAAAGGAACCATTACGCTGGAAACAGACTTGTGGACACTTGGCGGAACAGCAGCCAAAAACATCCTTGCAAAAGCGCTGATCGTGCACGGGGGAGTAGATGATTATACTACCCAGCCAACGGGTAACGCCGGTTCAAGAATAGGTTGCGGGGTGATCCAATAATTGAATCTCTTTGAGATTTATCGGTCTTCTTATAAACAAGCCATTGCATGTGCAGTGGCTTGTTTATAAAAACCTGTTATGTGGGGAGGGCAATACGGGGTAAAAGCTGATTTCTAACAAAATTTTACTATGGGTGGATTGTACACTGACGGAATATTGTTATAACCTTGCTTAATTCAGTCTGAATTAATCTTTTCAAGTAATTTTGTCCATTGGCCGGTTCTGCCGGTTTAAACGAAACGCCTTTACATGACCAAAGACCTGACTCAAAAAATTTTTGATAAACAGCAGCTTTTAGAAGATGTTCCACCCAATAAAGAAATTGCCCGATGGGCTTCCGGTCTTATTTGCTTATTGTTTCCCGAGCTGTCACAATGTAATTATCAATCTACCGAAGAGATAGAGGCGGCTTTTGAGGCATTGCAGAAAGAGCTTACTGCTATGATGCGCGCTACAAAAGCCTGTTGCGACTGCGATATAGATGCGATCTCCCGGAAATTCTTCAAAGCGGTGCCCGAACTGTACAGGGTATTGAATACCGATGTGGATGCCATTTTAAACGGCGATCCGGCGGCGAAAAGCGAGTTCGAGGTGATAAGGGCCTACCCCGGCTTTTATGCCTTGTGCTTTTACCGGATAGCGCACCTGCTGTATGAACTGGAAGTGCCTCTTTTACCACGCATACTCACGGAATACGCGCACTCTAAAACCGGTATTGATATTCATCCTGCGGCAGAGATCGGAGAGTATTGTTATGTAGATCACGGTACAGGGATTGTAGTGGGTGAAACCGCTGTTATAGGAAATTATGTAAAGATATACCAGGGGGTAACCCTGGGTGCTTTAAGCGTAGACAAAAGCATGGCTTCCATAAAAAGGCATCCCACTATTGAAGACAACGTGATACTGTATTCCAATGCAACCGTGCTGGGGGGCGATACTGTGATAGGGCATAATTGTATTATCGGGGGAAATGTGTGGCTTACCCATAGTGTTCCGCCCGGGTCGGTGGTATATCACAATTCGGAAATAATAATTGAAGAAAGAAAAATACAAAATTATTGATTATGGCTGGCATAGCGGACCTGATCGGCAATACTCCTCTTGTTGAGTTACAACGTTTGAATAATCATCCATCGGTTAAAATATATGCCAAGCTCGAAGGCAATAACCCCGGGGGAAGTGTAAAAGACCGTCCGGCTTTTAATATGATCCAAAGTGCGCTGGAGCGGGGAGATATTAACAGCGGCACTACCCTGATCGAAGCGACCAGCGGTAATACCGGCATTGCCATGGCGCTGGCAGCCAATCTTTTTAACCTGAAGGTAGAATTGGTAATGCCTGCCAGCTCTACCCGTGAACGTGTGTTAACGATGGAGGCGTACGGAGCAAAAGTTACGCTGCTGGAAAGCATTGAGGCCTGCCGAGATTACGCCGAAGAAAAAGCTGCTACAGGACAATATTATATGCTGAACCAGTTTGCTAATCCTGACAACAGCCTGGCACATTACAAAACAACGGGGCCGGAGATATGGAAAGATACAAACGGCGCCATCACCCATTTTGTAAGCTCCATGGGAACCACCGGTACCATCATGGGCTGTTCCATGTATTTGAAAGAAAAGAATCCCCGGATACAAATTGTAGGTTGTCAGCCAACAGATGATTCATCCATACCCGGTATACGCAGGTGGCCCGCAGAATATGTACCTAAGATATTTGATGCAAAACGGGTGGATCGTGTAATGGATATTTCCCAGGCAGAAGCCGTTGATATGACAAGGAAGCTGGCAAGGGTGGAGGGCATATTTGCAGGGATGAGCAGCGGAGGCGCCGCATCGGCAGCGCTCAGGTTAAGCAGGGAGCTCACATCGGGCATAATTGTGTTCATTGCCTGCGACAGGGGCGACAGGTATTTGAGCAGTGATTTGTTCGGGTAGACGGTACTGCTTATTACTCTGCAAATACTTCTTCTAGGGTTACTTTAAAATTTTTAAAAATACCTACAGGAACTTTGTCGTCTTCCGCGTAGTTTTTCCTGAATTCGTATTTGCCTTTTTTATCATTATAGTCAAATACCTGTACTGATTTTGTAAAGGGAGAAACCATCCAGTATTCTTTTACTTTATTCTCTTCGTACAACGAGAACTTGGTTTGCAGCTAGTGCTTGGTATTGGCATTGCTCAGTATTTCTATGATCCAGTCGGGCGCGCCTATACAGCCTTTTTCATCAATTTTTCGCGGATCGGCGCTGAGAAAGCTTTATACTCCTTTCCGTGTAAAAAATTTCTAATAATGCCCGATAGCTCAAAGGAAATGCGCTGGTGTCTGGACGATGGCGCGGGGCTCATCTTAAATATCTTTCCTTTGATGAGCTCTACCCGTTCTTCAAACCACCAGGTCAGATAATCGGCATATGAATATTTCTTTTTAGTATCCAGTTGATTCAAACTTGTCACCATAACGCGGCTTTGTGTAAAGTTAGCAATTTCATTCCATTGCCTTACATTTGCAGCCTCCGTCGGGGCATCAATATCAGTGGTGCCTCCGGAATTTACCTGCATTGTTACCAGGAATTTATAATAAATATGGGAAGAATATTTGAAGTACGCAAGTCGACCATGTTTGCCCGCTGGGATAAAATGGCCAAGCAATTCAGCCGGATAGGTAAAGAAATAGCCATAGCCGTAAAAGCTGGCGGTCCCGATCCTAATACCAATCCTGCATTGAGGCGCTGCATGCAGAATGCCAAGAGCGTGAACATGCCTAAAGACAGGGTAGAAGCCGCTATTAAAAGAGCGCAGGGCAAGGAAATGGAAAATTATGATGAGATATTGTACGAAGGTTATGCACCGCATGGTGTTGCCGTGCTGGTGGAAACAGCTACCGATAATCATGTAAGAACAGTAGCCAATGTAAAAAGCCATTTCAATAAAGGAGGCGGTTCATTGGGCAACAGCGGAAGTGTGGCTTTCCAGTTTAAGAAGATGGGCGTGTTCAAATTAAGGCCGGAAGGTTTGAATGCTGACGATCTGGAGCTGGAATTGATTGACTTTGGTTTGGAGGAGTTGGGTGAAGGAACCGGCGAGAATGGAGAAGAAGTGTTGGTGATACGCTGTGGCTTTACCGATTTTGGTAATATGCAAAAGGCCCTTGAAGAAAAAAATATCACACCTATCAGTTCTGAAGTAGAATGGATCCCTTCTACTACGGTTGAATTACCGGAAGACCAAGCGCAGGAAGTATTAAAATTGATCGACCGGCTTGAGCAGGACGAAGATGTGCAAAAAGTATTTTATAATTTACAGTAAGTCAGATTCATCACATTAAAATTTTTCGCCTGTGGATACTCATACTTCTTACGAACAGATATTTGAAAACAACAGGCAATGGGTGGCATCTAAAATCGCGAGTGACGCCAATTTCCTGGAGAAGCTGTCAGGCGATCAAACACCCGAATACTTATATATTGGCTGCAGCGACAGCCGTGTTCCGGCCAATGAAATCATGGGACTGGAGCCCGGAGAAGTATTTGTGCATCGCAATGTAGCCAACCTGGTTTGCTCCATCGACTTGAATGTGATGTCTGTGATCAATTATGCTGTAAGACATCTGAAAGTAAAATATGTTATTGTTTGCGGCCATTATAACTGCGGTGGTGTAAAAGCCGCCATGCAGGCAAAAGATCTCGGCATACTGAATCCCTGGTTAAGAAATATACGCGATGTGTACCGTCTGCATAAAGATGAATTAAATGCCATAACAGATGAACACGAACGGTACAACCGCCTGGTTGAGCTGAATGTGCAGGAGCAATGTGTGAATGTGATTAAGTTAGCCAGTGTGCAGCAGGAGTTTATCGTCAGCGGCTATCCCCGTGTATACGGTTGGGTGTTCGACCTGAAAACAGGTTTATTGAAAGATCTCAAGCTTGATTTCGATAAGATACTTCACGATATCCAGGAAATTTATGACCTCACGAGCGGAGAGTAAACGTTTGCATCAAAACCATTATACCACTTACTGATTTGAATACGATTCAAATACAATGAGAGGTAATTCCGTAAACAGGGAGGGTTATCTCTCCGAGCGCTATCCGTTCTTATAATAACCATTCATGTGGCTCCTGTTAATAAGATGGATTGCTTTAATGTATTTTCTGGCGGCACAGTAACATTATTATGGCAGACAGCCGGATGTATTTTTAACAATATATATAGATACAAATAGCTATGTTGTTTTAAAATAAGCCGAGTTCATTATTTCATTTATATTGCAAATACAAAGACCAGCAAGGCATGAAAAAAAGCTTTACCCTGCTTTTCTCCATTCTCTCTTTTGCTATTTACGCACAAAAGCCTGTTTCATTAAACAGCGCCGAAATTTTGTTGCAATTGAAAAAATTGAAGGTATTTGGAAGCGTATTGTATATTGCCGCTCATCCCGATGATGAAAATACACGCCTGCTCGCTTACCTGGCCAATGAAAAATTATACCGTACCGGCTACCTGAGCCTGACCCGGGGGGATGGAGGACAGAATCTTATCGGGGATGAGCAGGGAACTGAACTGGGTTTAATACGAACCCAGGAGCTTTTGGCAGCGCGCAGGATAGATGGTGCTGAACAGTTTTTTTCGCGGGCGTACGATTTTGGTTTTTGTAAGCGCACGGAAGAGGCGCTGGAAAAATGGAATAGAGAATTGATATTAAGCGACGTGGTATGGGTCATCCGCAGATTTCGTCCCGATGTAATTATAACCCGTTTCCCGGAAGATAGCAGGGCAGGGCATGGGCATCATTCCGCGTCTGCCGTGCTGGCGCATGAAGCTTTTTTGGCGGCCGCTGACCCCGCCAAATTTCCCGAACAGTTTAAATTTGGAGTGAAGCCCTGGAAGGCGGAAAGGATATTATGGAATACCTACAATTTTGGTTCAGCCAATACACAAAGCGAAGACCAGTTTAAAATCAATGTAGGCGGATACAATGCATTGCTGGGAAAAAGCTATGGCGAGATTGCCGCTGAAAGTCGTACGCAACATAAAAGCCAGGGCTTTGGCGTTCCGGCGCAGCGTGGCGCAGGCTATGAATATTTCGTTACTACGGCCGGCAGCGCTCCCCAAAACGATTTGATGGATGGAATAGAGATCACGATCAGGCGGGTAAGAACCCAGGAGTTTTCTGAAGTTGAAATGGAACGATCCATTGATAGCTTGATCGGTAATTTTTCTTACGAACATCCCGAAAGATCCGTAAAGGGGTTAACGCAATTGTATGCCGGTATTAGGGCAAGCTCCATGAACAATTACTGGAAAGGACAAAAGTTAGCGCAGGTACATCGCCTGATTGAAATATGCTCAGGTCTGTTCTTTGAGGCTACCACTCATGTGCCTTATGTAGCTGCCGGAGATTCATTATTAATAAATGTAACCATAGTAAACAGGGGCGGATTGGATATTCAATCGCCTTCTGTTAATCTTTTCGATCAGTCTATACCCTCCCCGTTGCCCGCCAACGAAGCCATCACTTTTTCAAAAAGCCTGTTCGTGCTGGTAAATATGAACTATACCCAACCATACTGGTTGGAAAAAGGGTTGAATGGAGGACATTTTGCTGTGGACGATCAAAACATGATAGGGTTACCTGAGGGGCCGGCTCATTATAATATTAATTTATCCGTTAAAATAAACGGGCAGCCTTTTACTTTCTCAAAGCCGGTACGCTACAAGCATACAGATCCTGTGAATGGGGAAATATACCAGCCCCTGGCAGTAGTGCCGGCACTATCGATTAACGAATCCCCTACATTTGTTTTCACCCGCCTTAATAAACGCCCGCCCGCTCCTATAAGGCTGGGTGTAACAGCTTTAAGCAATCTAAAAAATGCAAAAGCCGAGTATTATCAATATGAGTATAAAGGGGAGGAGCTTGTTAAGCAGGCTGTATGGAAAGATACAAGCCTCTCGTTGCCTAAAACAGGGGTAACCAATTATACGCTTAATACACAACAGATCTTAAAAAATACAAAAGAAAAGCAACTGCAGTTTTTTTCATATCTCTCGGCGAAGTATAAAGAGCGTTACCAGAGCTATACCATACGCAGGATTGAGTACCCGCATATTCCGTCTATCTCTTACTTATACCTTAATAAAGTAAAAGTAATTGACGACGAAATCATCACTGTTGGAAAAAAGATAGGTTATATCAGTGGTGCAGGCGATAAAATACCCGAGGCATTAAAAGATATGGGGTATGACGTTACTTTTCTCACAGAGGTGGAGCTCCTTACAGGCGACCTTACACAATATGATGCCATTGTAACAGGTGTAAGAGCTTATAATGTTCACGACTGGCTGAATAACGTGCATGAAATATTGATGCAATATGTAAGTAACGGTGGCAATCTGGTGGTTCAATATAATACAAGCAGCTATATAGGACCCGTAAAAGCCAAAATGGGGCCCTACCCGTTTGACATATCACGTACACGGGTAACCGATGAAAATGCACAGGTAAGCTTCCTTCAAAAAGATGACCTGGTATTGAATTGGCCAAATAAGATAAGCGTTAAAGATTTTGATAACTGGATACAGGAACGAGGCATTTATTTTGCCGGGCAGGTGGCGGAAGCATATAAAAGTATTTTGGCTATGAACGACCCGGGCGAAGAGCCGGCCACTGGCAGCTTGATCGTTACAAACCACGGTAAGGGGCGGTTTATCTATACCGGGCTGGTTTTTTTCAGGCAATTGCCGGCCGGTGTAGGGGGTGCTTACAGATTATTCGCTAATTTGGTAGCTAATCCAAACTATAAGAAAGTAAATGGCACAGCAAAACAGAAATGACATTAATAAAGGACCGGCGGCAGGCGTCATTATCGGCGTTGGAATAGGTATACTGGTTACATTGATATTCAAAAAAATAGGCTTGGGAATATTGTTGGGGATTATTGTTGCATTGCTGTTGCGACGATCATTTAAATAAACACAATGATTATGGAGGAAACAAATGAACGCCCCCCCGTATTTAAAACCTGGAATGGCTGGTATATAATGGTCATAACAGTATTGGTTGCGCAAATTATACTGTTCATTTATTTTACGAAATATTTTTCATGAGTTATCCCGATTGGATTGTACTTATACTAACGCTTGCTGCTATTATTATATATGGCGTATTTAAAAGCCGTACTACCAAAAACCTTGACGGGTATTTTTTGAGCAACCGTGAAATGCCCTGGTATGTTGTATTGTTCAGTATCATGGGTACGCAGGCAAGCGCCATTACTTTTTTATCGGCTCCCGGACAGGCGTATACCGACGGAATGCGTTTCGTGCAATATTACTTTGGGTTGCCGCTGGCAATGATTGTATTGTGTATCACATTTGTTCCTATTTTTCACAAATACCGCTTATACACGGCTTATGAATTTCTCGAAAGACGGTTTGATGTAAAAACAAGAACGCTTACTTCATTCCTTTTTTTGTTGCAGCGGGGTTTGTCAACCGGCATCAGCATTTATGCACCTGCAATCATCCTGTCGTCGCTGCTGGGCTGGAATATTTACTGGACGAATATTTTTATGGGAGGGCTATTGATTATATATACAGTAGCAGGCGGCGCCAGAGCGGTTGCTTATACACAGCAATTGCAGCTCATCATTATTTTTACCAGCATGTTTCTCGCGGGGTATCTGGTGGTAAAGTATTTACCGGAAGACATTGGCTTTTTTGACGCATTAAAGGTGGGAGGAGCTATGGGAAAGATCAATGTGATTACAACAGGTGTAGGTGAAAATGGCTTCGATTGGAGAGACAGGTATAATTTATGGAGTGGCATCATCGGCGGCTTTTTCCTGGCGCTTTCTTATTTTGGAACCGATCAAAGCCAGGTAGGGCGGTACCTGACTGCCAGATCAATCAAAGAAAGCAGGTTAGGTTTGCTAATGAACGGACTGGTTAAAGTGCCGATGCAGTTCCTGATCTTATTGCTCGGTATCCTTGTGTTTGCCTTTTACCAGTTTCATGACGCCCCGTTGTTTTTTAACCAGACCCAGGTAAATAAAGTAAGCCAGACAACATACGCAAACACGCTCAAGAACATACAGGAACATTACAACGAGGCGGACTCCCGCAAAAAAGAAATTGTAAGGATATTTTCGGCCGGGGGGGATGCAGATTTTTCGGACGAACATAAAATGGAGTTGATATATATCAACAACCAAAGAGACAGCTTGCGGGCAGAGTTTAAAAAACTGGTTGAAAAACCCGATATAAAAGGAGATGCCAACGATACCAATTATATTTTTCTCCGGTTTGTGCTGGATTATTTACCCAAAGGATTGATTGGTTTGCTGATTGCCGTTATATTCATTTCCAGTTGGGGCAGTATTGCGGCGGCTTTGAACTCTCTGGCGTCCAGTACAATAGTAGATATACATAAGCAATTCGTTAATAAAAAAATGTCGGCAGAAGAGGATTTTAAAATGTCGAGGTGGTATACGCTGTTATGGGGCATTTTTTGCATCATTGTAGCCCAGTTTGCTTATAATATCGGCAATAGTTTAATAGAAGCTGTGAATATACTGGGATCTTTATTCTATGGCGTAATACTGGGGGTCTTTCTCCTGGCATTTTATTGTAAGCCGGTTAAAGGCAATGCAGTTTTCTGGGCGGCTGTGCTGGGAGAAATTTCAGTGATCTCATTGTTTGTTTTGAATGAAAATAAAACCATCAATCTCAGCTTCTTATGGTTAAACGCAATAGGCGCTTTGCTTGTAGTGCTATTGGGATTTTTATTGCAATTCTTTACATTCCGCAACAGGAAGTTTTCTTAAATCAACCGGCATTTCCATTGATCGAATTATAAGGGTATTTCGGCGATTACCACTTTTGGCCGACTTCAATCGTATGTATCTTCACACCAGATAATTCAATAAGCACTGATCCAAATCTTTTAAAAAAAGCCAGCCTAAAATTATGAAAAAGTATTTATTGCTCAGGGACAATCAACAATCAGGACCTTATACTGCAGAAGGTCTACAAAAAATGACTCTTAGAAAGTTTGACCTGATTTGGATTGAGGGAGAGAGCATTATGTGGAAATATCCGTCGGAAATCAGGGAGTTCAAACATTTTGCACCTCAGGCCGACATTACCGAAGGAACAAAAGTGAATGCCAGGAAAGAAAAACAAATCGTGTACTTCCAGTTGCATATTAAAGAAATGGAATTTAAAACGAAAAATATATCATTTATCAATCAGCCAGACGCCCTGCTGGCAGATGTACCTGCAGGATATGAGTATCTGGTAATGGCGCAGGATTATAAAATTGCAGATGATTCCGTAAAATTTCAGGACAAGATCGAAGAGATCATTACAGAAGAAGCGCTTACAGAAGTGAAGCAACTGCTCAACCGGTCCCAGCCATTTGAATACACCATATTGGGAGCCGCCCAACTTATTGATGTACCTGAAAGAATAGCTGATGCAAGCGTGTTTACTTCCACCATGGATATGCCGGTAAGGGTTAAACGAAAAAAGAAAGGTGAAAGCAGCGCACCTTTTGCCAGGAAAAAGAAAAATATCACCCCGGGGATAGCAGGATGGATTACTGTAATGGCCGCCGCTTTTATGCATCTTAAATTGTAAAAAAAATGAAAAACTTGTGGTAACTGTATAAAGTTGCGTTTTTATATATTAATTTACATCGGGTTTACTGTTAAAGTAAACTTGATGTTGTTTCATCTTGATCCCAATCGTTATTTCAGCCTTTCACAACTCAATGTAATTTTTATTTCCATTCTCCTTTGAACAGCATTTAATAATATCCGTTCCTTTGAAATATTCGTTTGAACTATTGATTAAATTATTTGTTCATGAAAGAATATTTGTTATTGCGGAACAATGCTCAATCCGGTCCTTATACGTTCGATGAGTTGCGGGCGATAGGCTTAAGAGCATATGATCTTATTTGGGTTGAAAACAAAAGTTTTTCCTGGAAATATCCTTCAGAAGTTAAAGAGCTGGCCGATTTTGCTCCACCGCTGGAAGAAATCAGCGGTGAACCCCTTGGCAGGGAATTGACACATTTAACTGTTGATATGGATGACCTGGCAAGAGTGTTGCCAGGTGTAAAAAGAGAAAACAAAGAAAATGCAACGAAAGCAGCCGCATCAATTGTCAA
Source organism: Chitinophagaceae bacterium (assembly GCA_019638615.1). Taxonomy (GTDB): domain Bacteria; phylum Bacteroidota; class Bacteroidia; order Chitinophagales; family Chitinophagaceae; genus Agriterribacter. The sequence continues at coordinate 196,641 of JAHBTL010000003.1, forward strand.
CCATCATGTTGTGGCATTTAAGCCAAAAATTGATCATGTTGAGATAAGAACTATTAAATCAACGTCTCAGCCAAATGTTGTTAAAGTGCAGGTAAGGAAAAAGAGTGGAGGCACAATGTCTTCCAATAATATGACAGCTATCATTGGCGGTGTTGATGAGCAAGCTTCACCGGAAATGGATCCTTCCGTACCGGTATCTTCCATGCAGGAAGAGCAATTGTTGAAAAGCAGTTATTTTAACCAGCCTGTTCCTTCCGTTCAGCGTATTATGGGAAATAAGCTCGAAATGATTGTGCTGGCTATAGGCGCTGCTTCTTTGATGGCTGTAATTTATTTGCTGTTAACCACCGGCTACCAGTATTAATTTATTTATAGGTCGGAGCAGCTTCTTTGACTGGCGCTTTCTGTGTATTAAACAGGCTGCTTATTGTAATTCCATTATTGTAAAAATGAAGCAGGAGTACTGCTATTGCTATTATTGCCACTATCAGCGATCCAACCAGCCACTTTTTATTCTGCGTACTGTATGCTTCATCGGCCCTTATTGAGTCTGCAACTGGTTGGAGAAAGCTTTCATTCACCTCTTTATCACCTCTTAAAATGGTATGACTTGTATTGGATCGTATGATACGTTTAGCAGATACCGGCTGTATAAAATCGTAAGCAATTGTTTGGGTATCCAACGATACCGTACCGCTTAAATCAGCCTTCAAAATGCCTACTTTTTCCCAAACGATCTCATGCCCCTGCTTTAATTCATGCTTGAGGTTAAACGAAAAGTCGTTTAGTTTTTTAATAGCTTCCCATTCTTCAATATTCAACTGAGCGCTTATGTATTGAAACAGGTTTTTATTGGGAGAGTCGTACATGTCATCAAAAACTATTTTCTGGGCAGGGGGTTCAATTACATGATCAGAAAAGTTATTAATGGCGGGAATATGTTGCAACTTCAATGTACCAAGGCCGGGAAGGCTTAACGACTTTTGCTGAATGAAATACTGGTATAGAACCTTGAACATTTCCTTTAAATATATAGCGCTAAAGGTAATTGATTTTGAATAATTTTGTTTTAAATAAAATCGCTCTCAACCCACATGCCATATATGTGCTTACTTTGAGAAGTTGAACACGATGCCCCCCAGGATATTGAATCCATACACATGGTATTGATGCCAGCGCTGGTATTTGTTGTTGAAAATATTATTGGTCTGCAGCCATAAATTAAACTGCCTGGTTACTTTGAACTCTAGTCCTGCATTCAAATCAACAGGGTGGGTCGCCTGATCCGTACTTCCATTGGTTTGCCTGTATTTGGCGCCTTCAAAAAAGAACAGATCGCTTTTCAGCCATAGATCTTTTAATACTCTCCAACGCATTGCCATAGTAAGCTCACGCGGTATAATACCCCATGGCTCGGCATACGTTTTTTGCTTGTTGAAAAGCATCCAGTCAAACTTTGCAGTCAATGAAAAATCCTCTGCCTGTACCACTCCGGCCTCACCATGCATCTGGAATGCATTCAGTTTTTCCTCTTTCAAAATTGAAAAGTTTTTGCCATCGCTGAAAGGAATAGTATCATTTACGAACAATGGCATATTGTAGAACTGTGCCAGGCCTACTTTTATGTTATAAAAAAAGTGCTCAAGAAATGTACCTTTTATCCCACCATAGGTTTCGTTAATACGGGTGTTGAATAAAAAGTTGGGCTGGCTTATATAAGGATTGACAGAAGCAAATCTTTTATAAGAGCCTTTGTCGTAATGCATCAGCCAGCCCAATTGAACAATCAGCTCGTCTCCACCCAGCTTAAAATCAGCCATCAAATCAGGCAATAATTTAAAGTCGGAGTTGTCCCACGACGGGATCGCTCCCCCGTGGATATTCACCATTTCGTTTTTAAATTGTAAAGCAAGTGGTATGGTTACAATTGTATTATTAATAGCGGATGCTCCTTTTTTAGAGAGCTGGGTATAGTCGGCATTCACCCCGAGTTTTACCGTAAGCGCGTCGCCAATTGACTTTTGTAACGGCAGGTTTACCACGCCGTTAAACTCCCTGGCATCGTGATTATCATTAAAGAAATTGAGTTTTACATCCGGGTGATATTTGAGCCCGAATTCGGTGGGCTCGGTATTGCGGAAACCAACATTTGCATCGAAGCTCAGGAACCGTTGGCGCAGGGAGCTTTTCGAATAATTATATAAGCTATGATCGTAGCCATAGAGATAATACAGGTTATGCTCAAAAGATAACTTTCCGTATAATTCCTGTTTACCGGCTGTCGTTGTGCTTCCATAAGCGCTGGCGCCTGCCTTTCCGTAGCTTTGATGCTCAATGGCCGAGCCTTTAGAAGCAATGAAGTTACCCAGTATATTTAAGGTTGAATTAGTGCCATTGGTAAAAGTAAGTCCTGCCTGGGCGAAAGGCGTCTGATAATTACCATAGCCGAGCTTAACAAAATTACTTGCCGACCATTTGCGGGTAGAATCTATATTGAGCGCAAGCGGGCTGATAGATAAAGGCTGATATACTCTTGACAGGCTTGTAACCGGGATGTCATAACTGAATCTGGGTTTGGCGGAGTCCGGTACGGGAGGGGCCGCGTCAAAATTAATTTTAGCAGCAGGCTTTAGAACGGGTTTAAAAGAAGACGTGATGTCAATCGTTTGTTTTTTACCGGGCTCCTGGGCAAAAGCATTCAAGCCTCCTGCTAAAACTATTGCCTGGAAAAAGATGATTGCTATATATGATGTACGTTGCATGGTGACAGTTTTGTATATTCAAAAAATGAGAGCCGATGAATTAACCTCCTATCTTACTATTGGTTTTTTCTTCATTGATAACAATTTTTAGTTTTTCTTCTGCTTCATTTTTGAGTTCCGTTATTTTACTATTATCCGCTACGCTTTGCAAGGTGGCTTTTGCATTGAAATAATCTTTTTCTTTCAGGAATATATCTCCCAGCAATATATATGCTTTCGTAATCCAGTAATCGTAAGATCCCGATTTATTTACTGTTTCGAACGCTGCTTTGTCGGCGTTTTTAAGGTCGTTAAGCAAAAAGTAGCAATAAGCTATTTCATATCTAGCCTCGGCCGCAAACGATGCTTTGTTAATATTTACAACGTTCCTGAAATTCTGAATGGCTTCACTATACTGCCTTTGGTTTTGCTGCGCCCTGGCTGTAGCCATGTACGCCAGTACTTTATCATCCACACTTGTATTTTTTTCTTTGAGCAGCTCCTGCGCATTCGATACAGCATCTTCCCATTTTTTTTGCTGGTATTGACTTCTAAGTAAGCCCCTCATTGCTTCCAGCCGGTTTTCGCCGCCTGCTGCCAGTTCTTTCAATTTAGAAAAATACAACTCTGATTTATCGTACTGCTGCAGTTCAAAATAGTATATCCTGCCTGCCTGAGAAGCTGCCCTTTCTGCATATTTGCTGGGGCCTCTTTCAGCTACTTCGGCATAACTCGGTGCAGCATTCTTCCAGTCTTTGCGGATATTATAAATCTCGCTTCTTAAAAACCAGGCGTCAATAGCGTGCTGCCCGTCAGGAAATTTGGTCAGATAATTATTAAAGCCTGTCAGGGCCGCATTGTAATCTTTGTCAATGTATTTATTTTCAGCGGCCTTATAAGTAAGATTGTCCTCTTCGTTAACTGTTACTGATTTACCGATGCTTTTCATGAAATCCACATATTCACCGGTTCTTCCTTCGGCGGTGTAGATGGCTTTTATATTTTCAATGGCCTCATTGGCTTCCATTGAATTGGGATATTGTGAAACCAGCTTTTTAAACTGGTCAAGCGCTTCTGTATTGTTATCCAGGTTATAATAGCTGAGCCCCAATTTCAACTGGGCTTCGGGCTTAAGATTGCCTGCTGCCGGTGCGCTCACTACATTGTTCAGGTATGGAATAGCTTCCCTGTAGCGCTCATCCGCAAGATAGGTTTTGGCAATTTCAAGATCGGCATCGGCTATCAATGATGAGTTAGGGAATTTTTTATCGAACCCTTTCATCAGGTTGATTTTTTCATTGCTGCTGTTTATCCCGGTAATCATGGCTGTTTGGTAGGTTGCGTAATCAGCGGCGGGCCAGGAGTAACTGATGACAGTGCCATACATCGCCCTGGCTTTTGAAAAGTCTTTGTTCATGAAATAACAGTCAGCCGCTCTCAGGTAAGCATCCTGGTCTACAGGTTTTGAATTCAGAACAGGGGTTTTAACGACCTGTTCAAAAAAAGGAAGCGCCTGTTTATAGTTTTCTTTCCGGTAATAGCAATAGCCGAGATTGTACTTGGCGTTGATTGCGTTCGCCTCTTCCGTTGAATATCCCGGATTGCTTATATAGCTGCTATAAAACCGGATGGCATCATCAAGGCGATTCTGGCGGTACGCTATCTCTCCCTGCCAGAAATTCACCATTGGCAACACAGATGCATTATTAGGATCTTTCAATGCTTTATCGAGCAATGCTTTTGCGCCATTCAGATCCTGGTCGTTTATTAGCTCCATCGAACGGCCATATAAAACTTTCGGGAGCATCCTTTTAATACTTTCGGATGGTGACTGAAGCTTCTCAATTATTTCCAGCGCTTCCCTGTAATTATTGGTATTCGCCAGCAAACCTGCAGATATTTCCGCAGCCTCTTTCTGGTAAATCGAATTGGGATATTGCTGCAGGAATTTTTTAAATTCAGTCAATGCAATGTCCTGGAAACCTAGCTCATAAGAAAGTTTTGCATAGTTGAATATGGATACTTCCTTTTGCTTTTGGTTGATATTATTGGCTGCGCAAAAGGAAAAAGCATTTCTTGCATTCGCTTTCTGTCCCAGTTTTAAATAGGCGTCTCCTAAAATGTACATGGCATTCTGACTTAAGGAGTCCTGGCCGCCGCTCAATTGCTTCAGCCCTTCTACTGCTTTATCCAACTGGTTTGCCTGGTAATAACAATAGCTGAGCTCGTATAATGTTTCACGGCTTACCTTGGGTGTCTTATGTACGTATTCTTCCAGGTAAGGCAGTGCTTTGGCATATTCCTGCTTTTCAAATAACGCGTGCCCAACCAGCTCTTTCATAGGCACATCGTAATAACCGCTGTTTTTATGGAGCGCAGCTTCGCCATATTCGAGTGCCTTTTGTTTATCGCCCTGCACATAATATATGTTGGCCACATAAAAAGGAACTACATTTTTATATGTTGGATCGTTCTCCACTTTTTGGAAGGCTGTCTGCGCCTCCCTGTAATTGCTTTTTGAATATTCAATGATGCCATAGTAATAATTGGCATCCTTGTTATTAGGATCATCGGGTGTTTTGGCTATTGTTTCCAAAAGCGGTTTTGCTTTATCAAACTGCTGTAAAGTAAAATAGGCATATCCCTGGTGAAATTTCATGTCTGCTATCTGGCGGTTGCTGAGGTTGGCTGCATTTGTTTTTTCATAATAGCTGAGCGCCTGCTGCATGTTATTTTGCCTGAAATAGTATTCTGCCAAATAAAAGCTCAGCCTTTCCCCTAACGACGGGTTTGAATTCGTCTCAACAAAATTGACAGCCTCTTCGGCAGCAAAAGTTTCATTCTGTTGCAATCCGCATGCAATGGTATAAAAATATACATCGTCGTGCACCAGCGAATTATTGGTTTTGTCGGTTGAACGCATCGAACGCTCCAGTTCCCTGAAAACCGGGTAAGCAAGACTGAACTGATCGTTTTGGAAAAATTCTTTTGCTTGCTTGTAAGACGCCTGCGGGTCAACAAAAATCCTGGTTTCCTGTGCAAATGCATCGCACATCATGCAGGTGATACCAATAACTAAAAAAAATCGTAGTTGCATAAATATTGTAGTGGTTAATCGTACAACGATGCCGCCATGGGCAGATTGCACGAAGATCAATCGTCTTTTGTTACAATTTTCTTAAAGTAAAATCAAGCGCTAAGGTACTGCTATGCCGTTTTGCAATAACCATTCCAAAACACATGTGGATAAAAGGTTCGTATCGCTTACATTTGCGCAACAAAAATTTGTAAATGAAGAAGCTGCTTTCTACCGGTTACGCCGATTGGGCTTTTAATGCTGCGATATTTATATTAAGGGTGGCGCTTGGGCTGATGATGTTGCCACATGGTTATGACAAACTTGTTCATTTCGGAGCCAAAAAAAATACATTTATGAGCTTCCTGGGACTGGGCAGCACTGTTTCATTGTCGCTGGCGGTTTTTGCAGAGTTTTTTTGCGCTATCTTCCTCATTATCGGGTTATTTACCAGGTTTACTGTAATGCCTCTTATTATTGCAATGAGCGTAGCTTTTTTTAAAGCGCATAATGCAGAAATGTTTGGTGCAGGCGAAAAAGCCGGTTTATACCTGGCCGGATTTCTTGTCATTTTAATGGTTGGCCCGGGCAAAGCAAGCGTTGACGGGTTGATGGGAAAATAGGGATCCGGGTACTTATTTCAGATGGTCTAATACCTTATACATTTTCCTTACAAGCGCAGCAGGCGAGCCATTGTAATTGTTTACCAGGAAGGAGAACACGTATTCTTTCCCGGTTTTCGATGTATGGTAACCACAAAACCCTTTAACATTCCGGATAGTACCGCTTTTCATCTTCATGCCATTGTATTCCGGTAATGATTGATAAAAAGAAAGGAACCAGGGTTGTTTCCTGGCATATTGCAGTATTTCAACCTGGGCATGAGTAGTAACCCGGTTAAGCGGCGATAGCCCCGATCCGTCTACCATATTCAGCTCCAGCATGTCCAGTCCTTTGCTCTTCCACAGGTTTTTTATAACAGAAATACCACTATCAGTAGAGGCATACGCATATTTTTGATAAGATAGTGTTTTTGCAAGTGCCTCGCCATATAAATTGATGCTTTTTTTGTTGAACCAGTAAATAATGGAATCGAGAGGTGGCGAATAGAATGTGAGTGTATGAGGAGATCGTTGGGTTTCACACATTGAACCGGATATTGCATGCGGGATATCATGGTGAGTAAGCTGGCCTTCTTTGATTGAATCATTCAGCTCGCCGATGAATTGCCTGAGCCCGTCTGGCAAAGCCCCGGATATCACAAAGCTTTTTTCATTTACCGGAATGGTTCCTGTAATAACAGCTTTCCTGCTTCCGTTCACCGGGAAATATACATAGGCATTGTCTCCGCTCCCCGCGCTCGCGGAAGTGGCCAGCGATTGTAAGGAATATTCATAAAGAACAGGGGAGGTGTTGGTGATCTTTACCGGGTCGCCAATCTTTTTACCGGAAGTAAGCATAATATCAAATTGATTTTCACGCCAGTTCAGCATTCCGGCGCCTGCTCCATAGTAATTGCCTATATCCTGCCACATCCAGCCATCCGGAATATCCTGCGGATCCCAACCGGCATTATGAATACGAATGCTGTCAAAATCTTTAATAAAAGGGCGAAGGAAGGGAACCAGTTTTTGTTTGACCGCAGCCGGCCGGGTGTTTTCCCATCGCTCACTTCCAAAAGTAGGATCTCCTGAAGGAATAATGTTCAGCGACCTGCATTCGGGGGTTACAATAAAGCTGGTTTTATACTGGTATGACCTGCCTAATAATTCAAAAGCTGCTGCGCTGGTAATGATCTTTTGTGTGGAGGCCGGCGCCAATCCTGTAAAAGCATTTTTTTCTAAAACAACAGTTCCCGTACCGGTCTCCATTATATACAAAGAGCTGATGGCATGGGCAAGCTGGGGATCTTTTTCAAATGCTGCAAAGGCATTTTTTAATTGTTGCGCAACGTTTTGGCCATTGGCTGCCGGCATGGATATTATGATCCAGGGAAAAACCAATGCTGCATACATGCGGAAACGATCCAATAGCTTTATCATGAAAGGTTATTTTAAATCGATTGCAGAAATGTGTAAATTTAAAGTATGAAAAATGAAGTTAAAGAGGCGGCGCCAAAATACAATTATATTTCACCGCAGGAATATCTTGAAACTGAAAGAGCATCTCAGCACAGAAGTGAATATTACGACGGACATATATTGGCCATGTCAGGTGCCAGCTTAAGCTACAATATGATTGAAAGCAACCTGGTAGGAAATTTGTTTTCTTTTTTGGAGGGAAGTCATTGCAGGGTATTGCCATCCAATATGCGTGTTAGCACGCCTTCGTCGGATGCCTATATGTATCCCGATGTAACCATTGTCTGTGGCGAACCTCAGCTGGAAGACAATCAATTTGATACCCTGCTGAATCCTGCTGTTATCATAGAAATTCTTTCTCCTTCCACGAGTAGTATGGATAAAGGGCGCAAATTCTTTTTTTATAAAGAAATCCCTTCTTTACAGGAGTATATTATGATCGATTCTGTAAAGCAATATATCATAATCGCCCGCCGGCAGGCGGACAATTCCTGGATTTTTGAAAATCTTGACGCGAACAGTGCTGAGCTGTACATCCAAACGATCGCCTTTAGCCTTACCTTGCAAAAAATTTACAATGGCACAGGCATCTGAAAGGAGGGGTTCTATACAGGCATCTATTATTACAATTGGCGACGAATTATTGATAGGACAGGTGGTGGACACGAACAGCGCCTGGATGGCAACAGCGCTCAATAAAGCCGGCATCTGGCTCAGGAAGCGGGTATCGGTGGGGGATGATAAAGCCGAGATCGTATCGGCTCTTGATGAGGAATGCAAAAATGCATCCATCATTCTGATTACGGGAGGCTTGGGGCCCACTGCCGATGATATTACAAAACCTGTTTTATGTGAATATTTCGGGGGCAGGCTGGTTATTGATGAAGGAGCATTGGCAAATGTAAAAGCCATTTTTGCGAGGTTAAACCGCCCGATGATAGAAAGGAATTTTAAACAGGCTGAAGTGCCGGATGTGTGCACTGTTATTCAAAATAAACGGGGTACGGCTCCGGGAATGTGGTTTGAGAAAGACGGAAAAATTTTTGTAAGCATGCCCGGCGTGCCGCACGAGATGAAAGGAATGATGATGGAGTATGTATTACCGCATTTGCAGCGTTTCTTCACCCTGCCATTTATTGATCACCGTACTTTACTGACAGCCGGGATAGGAGAGTCTTTTATAGCAGAACAGATCCAAAGCTGGGAGAACGCGTTACCCGCTCATATTAAGCTCGCCTATCTGCCTAACTATGGCATGGTGCGGCTGCGTATTACCGGGCATGGTACCGACCGGTTAAGGTTGCGGGAAGAATTGGATGTACAGTTTGACGCTTTAAAAGCGCTAGTAAAACAATGGATGGTAATTGGGGAAGACATTACTTTGCAACAGGCCATAGGAAATATGTTGATTCAAAAGGGAGCAACGCTTGCCACGGCTGAAAGCTGTACCGGTGGATACCTGGCCCATCTTCTTACCTCCATACCGGGTTCTTCTGCATGGTATAAGGGGAGCATTATAAGTTATGCAAATGAAATAAAAGAAAAGCTTCTACAGGTAAGCAGCCATACACTTTCTACTGCAGGCGCAGTAAGTGAAGAAACTGTGCAGCAGATGCTGAAGGGGGCGTTAACCCAGTTGAATACAAATTACGCCATTGCCACCTCCGGGATAATGGGGCCTGACGGAGGGTCGCCAGATAAACCGGTGGGAACGGTTTGGGTAGCTGCTGGAAACGAAAATAACATAGTAACAGAAAAATTCAGTTTCCGGTACGACAGGAAAAGGAATATTGAAATGACAGCCAACTTCGCCTTAAATATGCTGCGGAAAATCATTGCGGAAGACCCGGGCAGATGATCTTTTCATTCGCAAAACGAGTTATTATAAAAATATTCACATATATATACTGCCCGCTCTAATTGAATTGCAATACTTACCTTTACAAATCAGTTATATACCAGTACATTCATATTAAATATTAGCTATGGCGATAGTAGACCTGGTAATGCCTAAGTTGGGAGAAAGCATAATGGAAGCAACCATTTTGAAATGGCATAAAAAGCCGGGCGACCGCGTTAATATAGATGAAACCGTACTTGAAATTGCTACAGACAAGGTGGATAGCGAAGTCCCTTCTTCTGCAGAGGGAATTATTGAATCGTTGCTGTTCAACGAGAATGACGTAGTGCCAATAGGAGCTGTAATAGCAAAGATCCGCTCGGAAAATAACGTCCACGCGCAAACGCCCGTTAACACCATTGATAACACTGGTGATCACCTGGATAATAAAGAGACAGAAGCACTTGCAACGGAGGTACCCTACCAGCCATCTCACACCATTTCCGCACCCAAATCTTCCGGGGCAAGATTTTATTCCCCCCTGGTACTCAATATTGCAGCGAACGAGGGCATCAGCCTGGCAGCGCTGGAAAAGATACCCGGAACGGGCAACGAGGGCAGGGTAACTAAAAAAGACCTCCTGGAGTGGATTGCTGCCGGCCGGCTAGAGGAGCCGTCAACAGTGGAAGCTGAACAACAAATTGCGCAGCAGCCGGTAGCAGACAAAGCGCCTGAACCAACGGAAGAAAGCAAAGAAATTCCTGTAGTATATAGCGGTAACGTAGAAGTAATTGAGATGGACCGTATGCGCAAAATGATTGCGAAGCATATGGTTGAAAGCAAGCACACCAGCGCGCACGTTACCAGCTTTGCCGAGTGTGATGTAACCAATATTGTGCTTTGGCGCGATAAAATAAAAGCCGCTTTCGAAAAGCAGGAAGGTGAAAAAATTACTTTTACTCCTTTGTTTATAGAGGCGATTGTGAAATGCATTAAAAAGCATCCCTGGTTAAATGCCAGTGTGGATGGGGATAAGATTATTATTAAAAAGGATATTAATATTGGTATGGCTACCGCCCTGCCTGCAGGCAATTTAATCGTGCCTGTAATAAAAAATGCGGATTATCTTAACCTTACAGGGCTTACCAAAAAAATTAACGCGCTTGCCGGCAATGCCCGGAATGGTAAGCTAAAGCCGGACGATACGCAAGACGGCACTTTTACGGTAACCAATATCGGCTCTTTCGGCAGCCTGATGGGTACGCCCATCATCAATCAGCCACAGGTGGCTATTTTAGCGATCGGCGCTATTAAAAAACGACCGGTTGTGCTGGAAACCGAGCAGGGCGACAGCATCGCTATCCGTCATATGATGTTCCTTTCACTTACTTATGATCATCGTATTGTGGATGGTGCATTGGGCTCCACTTTTTTAAGCGCAGTAGTAAAAGAGCTGGAAAGCTTTGACACAGGCAGGGGAATCTAAGCTTTTAGATTACAGGGAGTTTTTAATATACTTACAGTAGGCTCTTTCCTTTTTGACATACGATCAATCATATTTTAACAATTCACTGTTCAACTCATTGCCGTATATATTTGTCCTAAAATAAGATGACAGATGGTAACGTTATATAATGGCAGGGGATATTTTAAATGCAAGGTGGTAGGAACAAAACCTTATGTAAGCTGATACCTGGTTTTGTTTGATTATAGCAAATTCAACTGATTGGACGTTTTTTTTCTTAAATTAGATAAACTTAACCCATCCAGTTATGAAAACGCTTTCACAGACCTGGTTTGCAGAAGGATACATTGATTTCGAATTGAAAAAGTATACGCTGCTGGCTTACCTTCAGCAGATTCATGGCGAATTTAATCAGAACAAGCTCTACCCGCAGCTTTCCGATATTATATTCCACTACAATACCATTGTTCATTTTAAGCATAACAAGCAATTGTTACAGGAACAGTTTCCCAAAAGGTTCACACACGTAAACCTGGATAAATTACAATTGCTGTACGAAAAAATTGTGGAGGATGATGAGCTGATGCAGGAACTGGAAGACATTATCCATTATGCCCTGAATAAAATGAAAGCCACTATTAAGGATGGTACAGAGATATACGAGTTCGTAGAAGAAAAACTGAGTATAGTACCGGTAGGGATCATTCCGCTGGAAAATACGGAGGGATATTTCTTTTTGTGTGATGGAAGTTACAGCGACACGAAAGTATACCATTACCGGCTGAGCATTTTTGAAAAGCACGATGAAAAATACCGCAGTATCAAAACCTCGTTCGTAGCCTGCTGGGAAAGGAATTTTGTGAATACCTACGAGAGCATTAAAACCGAGCTCATCCGTAACCAGTCTGCCCTGCCTAACCCAGCCGTATACAGTATAGAGACAACACTGAGCTTTCCGCTCGAAGAAACTTTATTGCCCATTGCCAAACGCAGCCTGGTAAAGTACATTACCGAAGGAACCGGTCTGAAGGAAGAGCAATAATTAAAAATTACCTGTTAAATAGCTCCTGTTCTACCACCATCTACCGGTATGCTGGTGCCTGTAATATAAGAGGCTGCGGGAGAAGCAAGAAATGCGGCAAGATGAGCAATCTCTTCTGGTTCTCCGAACCGCTTCATCGGAATTTCACTTTGCAAAATTGAAATGGCTTTTTCCCTGCTGATATTTTTTTCAGTCATAGCGATCTGTATTACACTTTCCAGCCGTTGTGTATTGGTAAATCCCGGCAGGATATTATTGACCGTTATATTAAATGCTCCCACTTCATTTGCCAGGGTTTTGGCCCATCCAGCCACTGCCAATCGTATGGTATTGGAAACGCCTAAATTATTGATGGGTATGCGAACAGAGGTGGAAACAATATTAATGATCCTTCCCCACGAAGCCTGCTTCATTCCGGGCAAAACAGCCTGAACCAGTTGCTGATTGTTTACAACATGTTGCCTGAATGCTTGTTCGAACAACAACGGGCTGGCTTCAGTTATCAGACCCGGTTTGGGGCCGCCGGTATTATTGACCAGAATGTGAATGTTTTGCTCCGCAATGATGTTGCCTATTGCGGTCTGTACGGCCACCGGGTCAGCAAAATCAGCCACTGCGTATTGATGAAATATTTGACCATTGTTTGTTTGTAAAAGTCCTACTGCTTTTTCAAGTGCTTTTGCATTCCTTGCCATTAATATACAACGGGCGCCCTGCAAAGCAAACGCTTTTGCAATAGCCAGTCCAATGCCTTGCGAACTTCCACATATGACTGCGTTTTTACCTTCAAGCGATAGATCCATCATTGATTTTTTTGCAAAGCTAAGCAGAGACAATGGATGTTTAATATATTGACGAATTCAAAATAGCTTAGTTTTGCCCCTGCTTTGTATACCTTTTTTAAAGAGGTTGCGTTATTACGAGCATGAGAAAGATTTTAGCAATTATTGTTTTTGTAGGAACATTCAGTTGTAGGTCCTCAACTGAACAATCACACGATACAGCAGCAACGGATTCTCTTAACCAGCCAGGTTCTTTAACAGGAGCAAATGGTGCAGATATTCCTGAAATAAAAGCAGATGCCGCCGCCATTATAGCCAGGGCTGAGGTGCCCGTTCTGTGCTATCACCAGATAAGGGAATGGCGATCGTCGGATTCGAGATTGGCGAAAGATGTAGTGGTGCCTCCTGCCACATTCAGAAGCCAGATGAAACTGCTTGCCGACAGCGGCTACCATACAGTATTGCCCGACCAGGTATATGATTATCTTACCAAAGGCGCACCGCTTCCTCCCAAACCGGTGATGCTAACATTTGATGATGGCGATGTGGATCAATACAATATTGCTTACCCCGAAATGAAAAAATATGGATTTAAGGGCGTTTTTTTTATAATGACTGTTTCCCTGGGTCGTTCTATTTATATGAATGCAGCGCAGGTAAAAGAGCTGTCGGATGAGGGGCATGTAATAGCCAGTCATACCTGGAATCATGAAAAGGTAACTAAATATACCGAAGCGGACTGGGACAAACAGATCGGCCAATCCTGCAAAAAGCTGGAAGAAATAACAGGGAAACCGGTACGTTATTTTGCCTACCCGTTCGGGTTGTGGAATAAAGCGGCTATTCCAGAACTGAAAAAACAGCATATAATAGCCGCCTTCCAGTTGTCGACCAAAACAGATGAGGAGGACCCGTTGTATACCATTCGCCGTATGATCGTTCCCGGAGACTGGAGCGCTGCAACAATGATGCGCGCAATGAAGCGAACGTTCAAAGGCTAAGCAAGCAACAACGGCCGGGAGTATGTATCTGCCGGCTCTCAATGAAAATTGCTGGCAACATTATTGCTGTTATGCCCATAGTTCAAGAACAAATCCAAGTGTTATGAAAAAAATAATGCCTTTTTTGTTATGCTATATTGTTTTGAATGCCTGTAATGGGGGAGGAAATGCAGGTCCTGCAGTAGTAGACAGCTTACCAGAGAACGAAAGTTTTTTTGACCGGCCCACGGACACGGTATATCCTAAAACAGATACTACAGCCATTAACAAAGCGCCTGAAAAAAAATCCGATACATCCAATAAAAAATAAGGATGCAGAGATTTTGTGGATTATAAAAATCTGCGAACGAAAGGAAAGAGAATAAAAAAGCATGTTGCACAACAAAGGCAACATGCTTTCACTAAAACCTCATCCCACCGCATCACACACTTATTTTTAATGCGATTACAGTACAGATATCTGTTTGCTCACAGCTTGCGCTTCGGGTTTTTTAGGTACCAGTACTTTTAATACGCCGTCTTCGTACTTAGCCTGGATATCATCGGCATTTACTTTATCACTGAGGGTAAAGCTGCGTTTGAAGGCATGATAGCTGAATTCCCTGCGTACGGTTTTGTAATCATCATTTTTGGCTTCTTCTTTCTTTTCGTACGAAATAGTCAGCAAACCATTTTCAACGTTTAGTTTAATGTCTTCTTTTTTCAATCCTGGTGCGCTTACCTCAAGGTGAAAAGCATCATTGGCTTCGTGAATGTTTACGGGAACACGGGTCCATTGTGCGGTTCCGCCATCATTTCCCCATCCGGCAAATTCGTTGAACCAATCGTCGAAGAAAGAGCCAATTTGTTTTTTAGCGGGGGCGCCATTAACTTTTAAGAGTGTCATAGTTTGTATTTTTTAAAGTTTACAGTTTTTTGTTACGCCGGTGTATAATCAAACCATATTCCATACCGCTTATATGGTTTTGAAGAAGTCATGATGACAACCCCGGTTTATTTTTTAAGACAAAATGTCGCTATTCAAATTTTAAAAATGACAAACTGTCTTCATTACTGTGAATTGCATTTTACCTTAATTTTGCAGTATCAAAAACTTTAAAAATGTATCCAGCAGAAATTGTAATACCAATGAAAGAGGAGCTGACAGATTATGGCTTTGAAGAATTGTTAACTCCTGAGCAGGTTGATAACGCGTTAGAACAAAAAGGCACCACCCTGGTAATGATCAATTCAGTGTGTGGTTGTTCGGCAGGAAGCGCCCGTCCGGGTGTATTGATGGCTGTTGCCAACTCAGAGAGAAAGCCTGATCATCTTACTACCAGCTTTGCCGGCTTTGATATTGATGCAGTAAAAAAATTAAGAGAACACCTGCTTCCTTATCCTCCGTCTTCTCCGGCCATTGCTCTATTTAAAGACGGGCAACTCGTTCATTTTATCGAAAGACACCAGATAGAGGGAAAGCCCGCACAATTGATCGCAGGCAACCTTATTGCGGCTTTTGATGAGCATTGCAACTAATTAATATGGGTATGGTATGTTATTTCCCGTTGCTTCCGGGCAACGGGTTTTTTGTATCTGTGCCTGATCGTACGGTTGTTCGGGGTTTGTTGGTATAAATCCTCCATGCATTTTTATTTCAAACCATATTTTTAAACTATCATTGCGGATTATTAATTGAATGGCATGTATCCCAACCTTTATTTCTTTTTAAAAGATACGTTTGGATTTGAGCCCTGGGGATGGACCAGGTTTGTAAACAGCTTTGGCTTTTTTGTGGCAGTGGGATTTGTTGTGGGCGCCATTGTGCTTACCAAAGAATTAAAACGGAAAGAAAGAGAGGGATTGCTTTTTCCCGTGGAGGAACTGATTACTGTGGGCAAACCCGCAACAGCAGGCGAATTAATTATAAATGCATTGCTGGGGTTTTTAGTAGGATATAAAGCATTGGGTATTTTTTTGAGCGATGAACAACTTTCGCCGCAGGTGTATATTTTTTCAACAAAGGGCAGTGTGTTGGGAGGAGTTATACTGGGAGCGCTTTTTGTATGGTTGAAATACCGGGAAAAAAACAAGCAAAAGCTTGCCAAACCGGAAGAAAGGAAAATACGGGTATGGCCACACGAAAGGGTAGGAGACATTACCATACTTGCGGCCATCTTTGGTTTTGCAGGCGCCAAAATATTCGACAATCTTGAAAACTGGGATCGCTTCATTCAAAACCCCATTGAAAACCTGTTGTCGCCAAGCGGCCTTACCTTTTATGGAGGACTGATATGCGCTACCATTGCTATTTTATGGTTTGCACGTAAAAAGAAAATTTCCATCCGTCACCTGGTAGACGCAGCGGCCCCCATGCTGATGCTTATTTATGCCGTTGGACGCATAGGTTGCCAGGTGAGTGGCGATGGCGACTGGGGTATACTGAACAGCGCCTATGTTACCAGTGCAACCGGTAAAGCTGTAGAAGCCGGGCCAGGCGACTTTGAAAAGGCGCTGCAAACCCATAAAACCATTTATCTGAGCGAATTTGGAACCGATAGCATTCCTCATAAAACAGTGAAAGCGCCTGGATTTCTCCCGGTATGGGCAGTGGCGTATCCCTATCCCAATAATGTAAACGAGCAGGGTTTTAAAATGGAAGGATGTACGGGCGATCATTGTAATGCGCTGCCGGTACCCGTTTTTCCCACACCGCTGTATGAAACAATTGCCTGTGGTTTACTCTTCCTTGTGCTGATGGCATTGCGCAAACGGGTAGTAATAGCAGGGCAAATGTTTGCTATTTATCTGGTATTGAATGGGTTGGAAAGGTTTGTGATTGAAAAGATCAGGGTAAATACCAGGTATAATATACTGGGTTTCCATCCCACCCAGGCTGAGCTGATCTCCTCGTTATTGATATTAGCCGGTATCATTCTCTTTTTCTGGGTGAAAAAAATGTCTCCTCCCTTTAAAAAGCCTTCCCACGCAAACACCTGATCAGTATTTACAGTACTAGGTATTGCCAATTATCCCCGTATATTGCCGTTTGTGGTAAAACTATGTTCTATGCATTGCAAAGTACCTACCTTTATAAGGTAATATTTACAACAAAATATACTGCAATGAAAAGAATAGCACTTCTACTGGTTGTTTTGATAATGGGAGCCCGCTTCATGGCACAATCGCAAACCGGGAGTATCATTACGGGAATTGTTACTCATGAAGGAAAAGGGCTGGAAGCGATCACTGTGTCGCTTTTGCGGGGTAAGGATTCTGCTGTTGTCAAAGTTGAACTAAGCAACCGGGAGGGCAGGTTCGAGTTCATCCATATCAAGGCCGGACAATATCTTTTACTATTCAGCGGGGCAGGATACCGGGAAAAGCATATCACCGCTTTTGACCTGGGAGAAGGAGAAGCAAAGCCTATCGGGCCAATTGCATTGACCGTTGAAAGCAAAGAGCTGAAGACCATAACGGTAACGGCTAAACGGCCTGCTATAGAACAAAAGATTGATAAGCTTGTGGTAAACGTAGATGCATCGCCCACAAATGCCGGCGCCACTGCCATGGAAGTGCTCGAAAAATCGCCGGGTGTTATCGTGAACAACGAAGGCGGCATCAGCCTGAAAGGGAAGCCCGGCGTAATAGTGATGATGGACGGTAAACCCACCTACCTTTCACAGGCAGATTTGGCCAATCTTTTAAAAAATACACCCGCTTCTGCCATTGAGCAAATCGAGATCATGACCAATCCTTCTTCGAAATACGATGCTTCCGGCAACTCGGGCATCATCAATATAAAAACCAAAAAAAGCCTGAAAATGGGTTGGAACGGAAGTGTTACAGTGGGAGCAAGCGCAGGCTTTTTCGGGCAAAATAATAAAGTGCATATAATGCCACGTTCGCAAAACAGCATCAATTTTAATTATCGCAAAAACAAGATCAATTTCTTTGGCAATTACAATCCTAATTTTAATAAGGGAAGAAATCAACTGCACCTGGTGCGCAGGTTTTATAATGAAGACGGAAGCCTCAACTCCTACGCCGACCAGTATACTCTTTTCAAAGGAAAGAATAACAATCACAATGTAAAGCTTGGACTGGACTATTATATCAGCAATAAAGATGTGTTGGGCTTTGTAGTAACAGGCTTTGGCTTTTTCGGGCGACCGGAGCCTCATACCGTTTCAGATATCTACAATGCCGATGGCAGTTACCAGGCTGGGTTGGTTTCTGTTTCCGATAATAAGCTGAAGTTCAGGAATTACGCTGCAAATATTAATTACAAGCACAGCTTTGACAGTGCCGGCCGGGAAATAACCATTGATCTGGACTATGTTTTGTACGACAATGTATCCGATATATTACTGGGTACCGGTGCAAAAGATAAGCCCGGAACAGCAGACAATAACCTGTTACAACTTAAAGGATATTTACCTTCCAATATTAATATCTATTCTTTTAAATCGGATTATGCACACCCGCTCGGGAACAATATGAAGCTGGAGGCAGGGATAAAAGCGAATTATGTGAAGAATGACAACCGGGTAGATTATATGCGCATGAGCAATGAAGCCTGGATCAAAGATGCCCGTTCCAATCATTTTATTTACGAGGAAAACATCAATGCCGCCTACGTTAATATCAATAAGAAATTCAATGACAAATGGAGCGCGCAGGCCGGATTGAGAGTAGAAAATACCAATACAAAGGGAAAGCAGCTTACCAATGACTCATCATTTATAAGACATTATACCAGCCTGTTCCCCACTGCGTTTGTGAGTTATGCTGCTGATAAAAACAACCAGTTAACGGTATCGTATAGTCGCAGGCTAAATCGTCCTAACTATGAAGACCTGAATCCGTTCACCTATTTCCTCGATTCGTTGACCTATCGCCGGGGTAACCCATACCTGTTGCCTCAGTTTTCGCATAATATAGAGCTGGGATATACCTTTAAAAGTAAATTTATTACCAGTATTAATTATAGTAAAACAACCGATGTAATATCTGAATTATTGCGGCAGAATACTGCGGAAAAAACAACCTTTGCCACCCGCGAAAATATTGCCAGTTTCCGGAACATCGGGCTCTCAGTAAATGCTCCACTCAAATGGGCGCCGTGGTGGAGCACCAATGTATTTGCCAATGTATTCAATAATCGTTATAAAGGAGAATACAACGAGCAGCCTATTGATCTTTCCAATACAGCATTCATGATCAATGTGAGCAATACTTTTACGATCAGTGAAGGATTTACAGCAGAGTTAGGTGGGTTTTACAGATCGAAAGTAGTGGACCAGATGCTGGTAATGGACGAAATGTACCAGATGAGCATCGGTTTACAGAAAAATATCCTGAAAGGAAAATCAACAATGCGCCTGAATTTCCGAGATCCCTTTGGCTGGCAGCGCTTTAGCGCACGTTCGCGCTATGCCGATGTGGACGTTAGCATTAACAACCGATGGGATAGCCGACAGGTTTCGGCAAGCTTTACATACCGGTTTGGTAAAAGTACGGTAGCTCCATCCCGCAAAAGGTCAACCGGCGTATCTGATGAATTGAACCGGGCCGGACAGTCGAATTAAGTATAATCAATGTATTGTATGTCATTTCTTTCTCTTCAAAAAACAAAATGAACTTTAAGATCATACTTATTACGCTCACGATAACAATTTCATTAAATTCATTCGGACAGGTTAGGCTTAACTTTCCTGAAGCAACGCTTCCTGAAGAAATGGTTTATGCTGCAACAAGTGATAGCGTTATCAATGCGGGTATGCTTTTTCATCCCAAAAAAGATTCAACCAGGCCAATAGCCATTATCTGGGTTCATGGCTGGGGTGTGAATTTTTATTCACCCAGTTATATTTCCATCGGGAGAGCATTTGCAGAAAGAGGTTATACATTTATTTCGGTTAATACCCGCATGCATGATTTGGCCAATGTACAAGGTTACAAAAATGGCAGGCGGGTAAGAGGAGGCGGTTATTGGGGTATCGCCAGCGATCAAACAACAGATATTTCTGCGTGGATTGGTTTTGTCGAATCAAGGGGTTTTAAAAAAATTATATTGATCGGTCATAGCGCAGGCGCTGCTGCGGTTCGTGAATACCAATCAGAAGAACAGGATATTCGGGTAGCTGGATTGGTATTAGCTTCAGGGTCAGTCGATCCATCTCCTTCAATTGACTCATCACAATATATTCAGGCAGCATCATTGTTAGCCGAAGGCAAAGGAGAGGAGCTTATAAAAGACCCAAAACGTTCATTCCCATCCTATATAAGCGCAGGTTGCTGATGTAATTATAAAATGGATAAGTGGTATTTAAAAGAAATTCGTGTGATAGACACAAAACGAAGGCCAATATTGTACTGGCAATATGGTGGGTGAAGAATTGAATAATGTAAATTGTAAATAATGGGATACTGTATCAATGCAAACTCGTTAGTTTCTCATGTCTTGATTTTGATCCTGCTGTTCCCAGCGGGATTTTTTACAGGAGTTGAATGGATTTGTGGTTTATAGTTTTTAGTTGTAGCCTTTGGTGTTCAGCGTTTATGGTTTGTAGTTTATAGTTGAAAACCACCAATAGCTTTGAGCTATCAGCAGTAAGCTATCAGGTGATCACTCATTTCAAATTTACCATCCCTGTAACCTGCAACCTGATGACGCCATCAAACCATAAACCCCAAACCATAAACCTGCAACTTTTTATTCCACCGCTTTCTTAGCTTTGTCTTTCAGCTTTTGCGTTTCTTCCTTAACTGCTTTGCCGGCGTCCTGAGCTCCCTCTTTTACTGCGCCGGCGGCATCTTTAACACCCTCTTTCACTGCATCGGCCCCATCTTTAACAGCTTCCTTTGCAGCATCCCATGCGTTAGAAACAGCATTGCCTGCCTTATCAAAAAACTGTCCTGTTTTTTTCACCGTTTCTCCTTCCTTAATATTGATGGTTTTACCATCTTTACTAATATCTCCTTTTAGTGAAATGACAGTGCCATCATTCAGTGTAATGTCTTTTTCCGCTACGCTCCAGTTTCCGTCTTTGTAAACCAGTAGCTTGCCCTCTTTCCACATTACATCACCTTCTTCGGCGGTATACGTTACGGTAGCCGGTGCTTCATCTTTATTTGTTTCGGCAGGAGTAACTGTTACATCAGATCCGGTAGCTCCTTCTGATTCTGTTTTTGATTCATTGCCACAGGCGGCAAATACTGCTGTGAGTGCAGCAAGGAACAGCGCTTTTTTCATTGTTGGTTATTTTTGATTTATTTAATGATACCCATAAAGTCAAAAGCAATGCCAGATTTTAAACAGGTTATAAGGATTAGTCGTTGTTCCTGCCTTTTTCACCCGGGTATAAATGCATTACAGGGTCGCTTTGCCAGTATACTTTGGTATGAATGTCCATTGCCGTTAATTTTCCGTTAAAGGCCGCACCGGTGTCAACATTCCACACCTTGCTTCCCTGCATGGGAACAGTTACATTGTAATGCAGGGTAGGGGTGTGGCCAATGTATATTTCGTTGAATAGTTTCAGCCTTTTGGGATACAGCGCTGAGTCGGGAGAAATATCCTTCATGCTGCAGGCGGTTTCCCACAGGGTTCTGTCCCACATAAAATTAGAGGCATACTTTTCGTGCTCCGGTCCGTGCATGGATGTAAAGCCCGCATGCACAAAAAGCCGGTTGTTACCGTCAATATGGTATAGCTTCATTTGTTCAAAAAAATGCAGATGCTGTTTGCGCTCTTTCGCAGATAAAGCGCTGTAGCTTTTTACGGTTGCCGAGCCTCCGTGAAATAGCCAGGGATCATTGGTTTTACCTGTTCGCAGCCATTCTTCACACCATTCATCGTGGTTGCCTTTCAAAAAAATACAGTCTTGCTTTAGCGACAGTTCGATCAGCAGTTCAATCACCTCTGCCGATTCACTCCATCCGTCCACATAATCACCCAAAAAGACAAGCAAGTCACCTGTTGTTACTCCCGCCCGTTCTACCACCTGCATCAATGCCCTGAGTCCGCCATGTATATCGCCTATCACCAATGTACGTTTCATCTGTTAATGTGTTGATCTTCCGGTTAACGTTGTATATGTATGTTTTATTCCCTGCAAATGTATTCAACAGGCACCTGTTCTGTAAGCCATACTTGATTGGCTGATAAAAAGAAAAGGTAAATGCCAGATGTACGAGGATGGCTTATGATGCAATAATACGCTCTCCCGCCACAATATACGTTTAAATCAATATCGCCTGCGACGGGATGCCGCATCATTTGGTTCGATGTATAAATTCTGTCTTCCTTTCAATTATAAGCCTTCTGCTTTTCCTGTTACTTTTTTGCGGAAAAAAGTAACGCAAAAAGCCGCCGGGAAATTATTACCGCAATTTCCCGGAGTGCCCTGATTAGGCTTTTGTACTACTGTGGATTCAGCAACAGAACTCTGATGCGTTTGCTGATAACTCAGCAACTTAGGATGCTTGCAAATCTGAAAGCTGCGACAAACAAATACAAGGTAAATGTGCTCTTTACGGATTGATCTGTTTATCTTCTGTAAATTTATTTACTACCCGTATTTTGTCTACGATATGATTATTGAAATCATCCAATTCTTCTGCAGGTATCCATAGCTCATTATGTATCTCTCCGCCCACATTATGTACAGGATATTTTTTCATGAAATCCGCTTGAATTTCAAATTCCAGCACGTATCCTACATGTCCTGAAAAATCATCTTTTACATTCCATTCCCTGGCTATTTGTTCTGCATACTGCCGGTTTAGCACAGGATAGAAAATGGGTTACCATTCCAGCCGCGGTGGAAATTTTTTATAGCCGGATGCCATTATAAGATCAAATTCTTTTTGTCCTACCGGGCGATATAATGTAATTGTCTTCATTAAATAGTATTTGAGCTGATTCCAATTCTTTTTTCAATTGCAGGGTCGTTTAAATGCAGGATCGTTTCGTAAGGTACATCCAATTGTTTTACATTGCCTTGCTGTATTTTCCTGTATTCATTCTTTACAAACTCAGTGATGTCTTCAATTTTAATGCTCCATTCGGAGCAAAACTGTTTAAGTATGTCTCCTTTCATTCCAATCTGGATCGCTTTTCTGGCTTCTTTATTTCCGAAAGGATCATGATCAGGATCCCATTGAAGCCTTACTTCGGTTTTGGCCAGCTCAAGCTTCCATGCCGCTTCCGAAGGATATACGCTATCGTCGAAAGAAGAAATGGTTGCCTGCTGTAAAATTGTTTTAAAATGAACAACAGGCAGCGTGATCGCCAATATCTTCTCCTGGTTTTCTTTGGTTGCCCATCCTGACCGATGCATCATCCACAAAAAGCCGGGTTTAATCCATGACATCCGGTTGAAGCTATAATCACTTCCTCCCAATCTTTGATGCCTGACTGCGTATTCCGCAATTTTATGATTGTATGCCTGGTAAACAATAATATTGTCGTTTTCTACGCTACCCATTATTTGCTTACCTGTTTTGGGTAATCTCTGCTTCTGTACTGTATATTGCTCTGTCTTCATACATTGAAATTTTTTCCATCAACCTTTTTCTTATCTCCTCCAGCGTGTATTCCTTTACCAGCTTCCCGTTTTTATATACGGTTTCCAGCTCGCTTTGCGCTTCTTCCGTCCAGCTCACTTTATCGTATAATGTGTAGCGGCCGTTTTCCTGTTTTACCTGTAACAATCCGGTAGCCGATTTTTTGGTGCCATCGTCGGTAACGGGATTTTTAAAAATATTCCTGCTTTCACCGCCTATTTCCACGTAGGTAGCCTTCATGGCAAGCCCGAATGTATCGCGGGTATTGTATTGATAGGTGTAGCTGCCTACCCCCAGTACTACCTGGCTGGCAAACCCTTTTTGCTGTAAGCCCCTGCATATCGCATCGGCTCTTTCCAGGTTAATGCTGTCGCCATAAATGGCTCCTATATGCGGGTCGAGCAATTTATATCCTTTATCGGTAATGGTTCCTCCAAAAACATCCCATAACAGCTCTGTTACTCCTTTTTGCTCAGCGATTGTTTTACCATCGGGGTTACCGCAAATAATTTTTACAGGATCGCCACTGTCGGGACGGATCACTACCTTGCCGTCACGTTGTAGTATAATATCTTTCAGTGCAGGTAAATATTCTGTGCATACTTTCCACAGATCCCAGGTATCGCTTACGATGCTTACAATGCCTGTTGGATATACTTCCGTTATCAGCCGCCTGAAAGTTTCCAGCTCACCATCTTTGCTGCCGCTGCACATCACACTGTGTTCCGTAGCCGCTACGCTGCTGCCTATCAGTTCCTTTTCCGCATCGGCGTTGTAATATTGTTCCAGCGCGTCAATGGCGGGGATGCTGTCGGTGCCGCTAAATGAGGTAAGATGTCCCATACCACTGATGATAGCGCTTTCAAAGCTGCTCATGCCCCGGAAGCTGAAATCATGCGCCTGCCATTGTATAAGATCTGCAGGCATACCTGTTTTTTGAGCGTAATGAGTAAGCAGTTTTTTATACTGGTAAGCTATAGTGGCGCTGGTGCAGGCCTGCCAGGTAACAGCCGATAAAATGGTTTCAAGAAAATTGGTCAGCCAGTAAAATTCAGGGAGTGTATTCACTACCGTGAGACAGGGCACCCGCATTGGCACCAGGCTGCCCTCCGGAAGCGCTTTTATTTCAACAGGCAAATAGCCAAGGTCGTGCAGCTTTTCAAGGTGCGAATAATCCGGTAATTCCCCTATGGAAGTGCGCATTCTTCTTTTATAATCATTCATCACTTTTTCTTTCGGCTGCTCAAAAAAGTTTTCCGAAAAATATTTTACCAGGTACTCTTTGATAAAATACTGTAATCCAAAAAATACCATTTCATCCACTTCCTTTAAACGGCTTTTGCGGGGGGTAAGGTTGCTGTACACTAAAGTAGTGTGTGGCGGATATTGAAATATATGTCCAACCTTATAGTAATCGGTTAATAAAAACGGATTTGTTTTCATGAGTTTTAATTTAATTATTGCTTGTGTATAGTATAGGATACATGCAGGTTGTATTATGCGGTCAGGGCTCCGGTATGGCAGCTATTGTTTTCACAATGCCCGATTCGTACGATTTGTTGAAACTGTCGCTTACGATGATCTGGTTGAATTTTTGCTCCAGCGCGGCAAAGCCTTTGGAGAAAATACCATGACTTACGATCAGTGTAAGATGCGCCGGCTTTATTTTTTCCGCTATCGCGAGAAAGGTCGCTCCTCCGTCGCATATATCATCAATGATCACACAATTCCTGTTTTCACATTCCCCGGGCTCCAGCACTTCCAGGGTAAGCCTGCCGGTAGCAAGATCCCTGTTTTTGCTGCAATACACAATGTCTTTCAGATTTTTGTTCCACTCAAAATATTTCCCCACTTTTTTAGCCGCACCGGCATCGGGGCAGATCAGCACAGCGTCTTCAAGCCGGTATTGCTCTACCATTTGCCTGTTGGAAATATTGACTGCGTTTTTTATCAGTAAGGAGGATACTTCCGAGTGTACATCAAACAGCCATACTTTGGCAAAGCCGCAGCTATTGATAAGATCCGCTATCACTTTTATATCAATGCTGTCGCCGTGCTGCATCAGCCTGTCGTAGCGTGCCGCCATCAGGTAGGGGATGACCAGTAATTTTTTTACTGCGAACAGGTTGTCGAGCGCGTTGGCTGTTTGCAGTAACTGTATTACTTTGGCGCTGTCGGTAAGCGAGCAAATCACTTTCACCTCATCGCCTTCTTCAATGCCCTGTATATTCACATGGGGCTGGTTATCGGGAAACAGCGTAAACCGGATGCCTTCGGCTGTATTCAGGTTGATCGTTTTCATATATTTTGCTTAATTATGAAGCAAATTTAACCACTTGTTTTGGAATATGCAAATTTTGCTTATAAATAAAGCAAAATAGGTTATATACAATGATTGAAAACTGAAGAGGAGGCAGGTTATATTTCGAAGTGAAAACCTTCTTTCAGCAGCTCTTTGTAGCGTTGTACGTTGAATCTGAACATCTTACTGGGTCTTCCTTTTCCTCCCGGACTGGATAATTCGCCCGTTTCTTCTAAAAAGCCGAACGATAATATTTTTTTGCTGAAATTTCGCCGGTTGAGCTCCTGGTCCAGCAGGGCGGTATATAATTTTTCCAGGTCGGAGAACGGGAACTTTTTGTCGAGCAATTCAAAGCCGATGGGCTGGTAGCGCACTTTATTACGCAAGCGTTCTATAGCGGTGGCCAGAATTTTTTTATGGTCGAAGGCGAGCGCCGGCAGTTTTTTAATATTGAACCATTTTGCATTTTCCGCGTCGGTGCTTGCTTTCAGCTCCTGGTACAGACTTGCTTTAACCAGTCCGAAATACGATACGGCAATAATACGTTGCCGGGGATCCCGCCCGGGATCGCCGAATGTATACAACTGCTCCAGGTAATTTACCTCAATGCCAGTTTCTTCCAGCAATTCCCTGCGCACTGCTTCTTCCAGCGATTCATTTTCCAGCACAAATCCCCCGGGTATGGCCCAACTGTTTTTAAAGGGATCATATTTACGCTGGATCAATAAAACGGAAACGCCGTCGTTTTTAGCATATCCAAAAACGATAGCGTCTACCGCAACTTTTATGTGGGATGCGCTATTTTGCATATAATTAAAGCAAAATTATGTATTTATTAATTCCGGGAAGGCACCCGCTGCTTACAAAATTCCAGCAGCGCTATTTAACACAGCTCATCAATAAGGGCCTGCATTCGGTAAGGGATATATACGGCAATCCTGTTCAGTGTGCGGAACCAGTAGACGCGGTCATTTTTGCGGTTACATCTGCCAATCACTCCAATACCCGGCGCAACCCTTTGCCTTTTTACCTGCGCGCTATTATTATAGAAGCCATGGCGGAGCAATTGCAGGCGCCCGTATACATGTATGGCATTGACGATGTGGGCAGCCTGCCGGGGTTTGCCGAATATACTATTAAGCGGATCAAACATGAAAGCGATGGTTTTTTGAATTGTACGCCTCAGAATACCCTGGTAATATGCTCAACGCCCGTGCTTCGTTTATACGAGGCGCTTGGTTTCAGCATTTTGCCTGCTGAATTGGGTAATATCAATACCTGGGAGCATACGGAAACGATGCCCTGGGACCTGGTGGAGCATATTGCCGGAAGCAGTAACTGGCTGGAAGATGATTTTGTGAAAAAGGAAATGAATGAAGCGGCATATAAGGTTTGGAAAAAATACCGGCTGGGCGAAAGGGTGCAGTTGCTGTTCAAAGATCACATGATCAGCAGCGATGGCGATTTAACGGAAACCCGCGATTACAATGTATATGTAAGGCAGATGGATGATATAGCGGGCCTGAAATACAATGAAACGGCGAGGTTCTTAAAACCCGGCAGGATAGGAGATATAGGATGCGCGGTAGGAAGCTGGATAAAGCTGGCCGCTATGGATGAAAACCTGCGGGAAAGCGATCTGTATGGCATAGAAGTGAGCCGTCACCTGTTTGAAATATGCCGGCAGCGCAAAGAGAACGGGGAGTTCAAAAATCCTTTTGTATTCTTTTCGCAAAAAAACGCTGTAACCGGGCTGGTGTTTGATAAAGATTCGATGAACACCATTCATACTTCTTCGCTTACCCATGAAATTGAGTCGTACGGAAGCCGTGAAGACCTGCTGCAATTTATTAAAAACCGCTACCTGGAACTGGCGCCGGGCGGAGTTTGGGTGAACAGGGATGTGGTGGCGCCTTTTGATAAAGATAAGCAGGTATACATGCAGTTGGCTGAAACAGACGGCGCCAATGACGATCCTTACCTGGTGTTCAATGACCGGGAAGCATTTTCGGATTACCTGCAATCTTTGTCTACATACGCCCGGTTCCTGCGTTTCGCCAAAGATTTCAGGGCGACGGAAGGATATCGTTTTTCATACGAAAAGATAAAAATAGAAGGGCAGTGGTACCTGAAGCTGGCATTACAAGATGCCGCTGAATTTTTAAGCCGTAAAGACTACACAGACAACTGGCAAAGTGAAATGCATGAGACTTTTTGTTTCTGGGATTTTAATGACTGGAAGGAGCAGCTTTCGGCTGCAGGGTTTCATATACATCCCGATTCTTCGGCATTTACCAATTCATGGATCGTGAACAACCGCTGGAAAGGCAAAGCCGCTTTATTTGAATGGAGGAACGGAGGGCTGATCCCTGTGGATTTTCCTGTAACGCACATGATACTGGTTGGGATGAAAGCCTGATATCTGTTTTTTGTGCTGTTCCTGGTTTGGGGGATGCTACGTATCGGGCAAAGCATTACATTCATATGATACAACAGTTCATCCATATCCGTTTTGGCAATAACCTATAAATCCCTACTTTGCACCCGCTTATAACCTGCCTGGTACATAGAATGAGTATAAAAGACATATTACCATTTATTCCGCAGCGCCCGCCTTTTGTAATGGTGGATGAACTGGTAAGCGTGGAGGACGCTTCGGGCGTTACCAGGTTTGCGGTAAAGGCAGATAACATTTTTATACAGGATGGTTATTTAACAGCACCTGCCCTGGTAGAAAATATAGCACAAACCGCTGCTGCCAGAATCGGTTATATTTGCAATAAAAAGAATGAACCGGTTCCGGTAGGGTTTATCGGGGCGGTTCAAAACCTGGAAATAAAAGAGCTACCGGCTGTGGGCGACCAGATAGAGACAGAGATTATAATCAAAAACCAGGTATTTGATGTGACCCTTATCTCGGGAAAGATCACCGGCAAGGGCAGAGAACTTGCGGTGTGCGATATGAAAATTTTTTTACAGGCAAACAAATAAACCAGACATATATGAAAGTGACTTTTGTTTCCGCGCGTCTTACCGCCTTGCTTTTGCTTACATTTTTGGGGCAGTTGGTATCGGCCCAAACGCTCAAAGAGTTTTTCAACTCTTCCGAAGTGTCCCTTACTTACCTGGGTATTGATTTTACGCAGGCTAAGCTTTACAATGATATGACCGCCAATACGCTGGATATACGAAACCGCCTGTATGCTTCCATTAACCAGGTGGTTGTGAATGAACCAAAGCGCTATCCTGTAGGCGAGGCATTTGTTAAGAGCAATGTAACGAATGATCTCAGGCATACCCTGGAAAAGAATAATAAAATAGATGCGGAAAAGATCATTGAGATGGATGCGGAAACCGAGAGGCTAAAAAGATCAAATATTGAAAGTATTATAAAGGGATATGATTTTAAGGATAAAAAAGGCGTGGGTTTGATTTTTATAATGGAAAACATGAACAAGGCTACAGCACAGGCGTCCATGTATGTTACTTTAATAAATATGGGAACAAAAAAAGTATTGTTAACTGAAAGGATGATCGGCAAAGCGGGAGGGATCGGTTTTCGTAATTACTGGGCTAAAACGATTAATGCGGTAGTTGATGAAATAAAAAAAGCAAAATACAAAGAGTGGAAAGCCAAAGAGGGGTAGTATTCCTGAAAACACAGCAAATGCAGAAAACTTTATCGGGTAGTATAGAAATAAATGTACGGTTTAATGAAGCGGATCCATTGGGTATAGTTTGGCATGGCCATTATATCCGGTATTTCGAGGATGGGAGAGAGGCCTTTGGCAATGAGCATGGAATAGGGTATCTCGATTTTTACAGGCAGGGTATCATCATACCTATAGTAAGCATACATTGCGAGTACAAACGTTCGCTGAAATATGGCGAAAGGGTAAGGGTGGAAACAAAGTATATACCCTGCGATGCCGCGAAGCTTATGTTCGAATACCGGTTATACAATCCCGTTACAGGTCAATTGGTAGCCAACGGCGATTCTGTGCAGGTGTTCCTCGATAAAGAAACCTCTTTGCTTCAACTCACGAACCCACCTTTTTTTGAAAACTGGAAAAAGGAGCAGGGATTTCTTTAACTTTCCAACCTGATGAAGCCGGTATACATTATTGCAGACAATATTACTTCTCCCATTGCCGCTACTTCGGAAGATAATTTTGAACTTCTTCAAAAAAATGTTTCGGGTGTACAGGAACATCATCAGCCGGCTTTTTCTCCTGTATCTTTTTACGCGTCGTTGTTTAACGGCGATGCGGCTTTTTCTGCTGCGGCAATCAATAGCGCTGAGCGATACACGAAATTCGAAAAGCTGCTGATTGCTTCCGTAACAGATGCATTGCAGTTGTCGGGCATTCAATACAATGATGAGAGAACGATATTGATCGTATCATCTACCAAAGGCAATATAAGCCTGCTGGAAACGGAACGCCGGGATGAATTGCTGAAAAAACGATTGTCGCTTCATTATTCTGCAAAACTGCTGACCGGCTATTTTCATTTTATGCAACCGCCGGTGGTGGTTTCTCATGCCTGCATTTCGGGGCTGGTGGCTATTATTACGGGTATGAGGTTGCTGCAGTCTGGAAAGTATGATCATGCCATAGTTGCAGGTGCCGATATTATTACGAAGTTTGTATTGTCGGGCTTTCAATCCTTTCATGCGGTAAGCGATGCCCCCTGCAAACCTTTCGATGCAAAGCGGAACGGCATCAACCTCGGCGAAGGAGCTGCAACGGTAGTCCTGTCTGTTCAAAAGCCGGCAGCCGGGCCCTTTGTGCAATTGCTGGGTGGTTCGGTAAGCAATGATGCCAATCATATCTCCGGCCCCTCGCGCACCGGCGGGGAGCTGTACCAGGCTATTTCAAACGCTATGCTGGAAACGGGGGTGAAGAAGGATGACGTAGATTTTATATCAGCTCATGGAACCGCTACCGTGTACAACGACGAAATGGAAGCGAAAGCCATTAACCTGGCCGGTATGAAAGAAGTACCGGTAAACAGCCTGAAGGGATACTATGGTCATACCCTCGGCGCCGCGGGTTTAATTGAAACCGTTGCCTGTATTCATTCTTTAAAACAAAATGTATTGCTGCCGACACCCGGTTATTCGCAGCCGGGAACTACACAACCTGTAAACGTCATCGGCGAACTAAAAAAAACAGAGGTTAAAACCTGTCTGAAAACAGCATCGGGTTTTGGCGGTTGCAATGCAGCCATTATTTTGCAGAAAAATTAAAATATATAATTAGTGAATGGACTTTTTAAGACAGATACCAAAACAGCCCTTGAAGCAAAAGGATTGGCCCAGTTTATAGCCTTTGGCCCCGTGGTTTTCCAGGTAGCCAAAGTAGTGCGCGATAATGGCATACTGAAAGCAATAGAAGACAGCGCGTCTAAAGGTTTAACAATTGAAGAAATTATCAGGGAAACCGAATTGCCCCGTTACGGTGTGCGGGTTCTGCTGGAGTCTGCACTGGGAATAGGGCTGGTAATATTAAACGACGGAAAGTATACTCTTACCAAAACCGGTTATTTCATCCTGCATGACCCGCTTACAAAGGTGAATATGGATTTTATTCATGATGTGTGCTACAAGGGCCTTTTCTGGCTGGATGAAAGCATACGGGAAGGCAAGCCCGAAGGGTTGAAAGAGCTGGGAGATTGGCCGACCGTATACGAAGGGCTGTCGCAGTTGCCCGGTCATATTCAAAAAAGCTGGTTTGCCTTTGATCATTATTTTTCTGATCTTGCTTTTCCGGTTGTATTGCAGCATGTGTATAAAGATGGTATTACAAACCTGCTGGAAATTGGCGGTAATACGGGTAAATGGGCCATCGCATCGGCCAAATATTCGCCCGACGTGCATATTACCATCATGGATCTGCCGGGTCAGCTCAAGATGGCAAAAAAGAGGATGGAGGAGTTGGGACTTTCAGACAGGGTATCATTTCATCCTGTAAATATTCTCGATGAATCGCAGCCGTTTCCAAAGGCCTGCCCGGATGATCCCGGCGGACGGGGGTTTGACGCGGTTTGGATGAGCCAGTTCCTCGACTGTTTTTCTGAAGAGGAAATTGTATCTATATTAAAACGCTGCGCCGATGCCATTGATGAGAACGGTTATGTGTTGATACTGGAAGCCTTTTGGGACAAGCAGCGTTTCGAGACTGCCGCGTTTTGCCTGCAGCAAACTTCTATTTATTTTACCGCTATCGCCAATGGTAACAGCCAGATGTACGATTCAAAAGTATTTATTCAGTGTATATACGACGCAGGATTTGAAATAGTAGAAGAGGTAAATGGCATAGGTTTGAGCCATACCTTGCTGAAATGCAGGAAGAAAAGATGATTTATAGTTTATAGTTTGGGGTTTGTAGTTTGCGGTTTCGGGTTACAGGTTGCAAGTTGCAGGTTTCGGGTCGCAGGGGGATTTGAGATTTGAGATTTGAAATTTGAGATTTGATGACTGTTGTGGTTTCGGGTTTCTCAACGCACAAACTATAAACAAATACACCATAAATTGCTGACGGCTGACCGCTGATAGCCCAAAGCTGATAGCTGACGGCTGATCGCTCATAGCCAATTATAAATTCACATTATGCAAACAGAAAAAGTTGATGTGCTGGTAATAGGCGCCGGGCCTTCGGGAACAGTAGCCGCATCTATTGTTCACCAGGCCGGTTATAAAGTAAAAATTGTTGAAAAACAAAAATTCCCGCGGTTTGTGATTGGCGAAAGCCTGCTGCCCCGCTGTATGGAAGCACTGGAAGAGGCAAAGTTCCTGGATGCTGTAAAAGCCAGGGGCTACCAGGAAAAGAGCGGAGCTAAGTTTGTTAAGAACGGCAAGGTGTGCGATTACAAGTTTTCTGACCAGTATACAAAAGGCTGGAAATGGGCCTTTCAGGTGCCACGGGCCGATTTTGACGCTACATTAGCGAACACCGTAGAAAAAATGGGCGTACCTGTTGAATATGAAACCGCCGTTACAGGTATTGTGTTCAACGACGACGGGCGTTCTGTTACAACGGTAGAAGATATTCATGGCAACAAGCGGCATATAGAGGCGCGGTTCATTATTGACGGAAGTGGCTACGGGCGGGTGATCCCCAGGCTATTCAATATGGAGAAGCCGTCGAACCTGCCGCCGCGTAAAGCATTGTTCGCCCATACGATAGATACCAAACGCAGCATGGCGGACGAACCCAACCGCATTACCATAGTGGTGCACGAAAAAGGAGTATGGATATGGATCATACCCTTTTCGAATGGCATTACTTCCGTAGGCTATGTAGGCGACGCATCTTTCTTTGACCGTTTTACCGGAACGCCCGAACAGCAATACAGGGCGATGCTGGCTGCCGAAAAAGATATAGCGGAAAGGTTTAAAGATGTTGAGCTGGTATTTGAACCGAGAACATTGCAGTCGTGGTCGGCCACTACCGACAGGTTTTATGGCGATGGATTTGTGCTGACAGGAAATGTGACGGAATTCCTGGATCCTGTATTCTCATCTGGCGTTACGCTGGCTACCGTTTCCAGCCAGATAGCGGGTAAACTGGTAGTGAGAAAGCTGAAAGGCGAAACCGTTGACTGGAACGCTGAATACATGGATATTATGATGCAGGGGGTAAATACTTTCAGGAGCTATGTAATGGCATGGTACGAAGGAACGCTGGATACTATTTTCTTTGCCGATAACCAGGATCCTCTGATCAAAAGCCAGATATGTTCGGTGTTGGCAGGATATGTTTGGGACACCAGCAATCCGTATGTAAAAGATCATACAACAGCGTTGAACAGACTGGCAAGGATCATTACGATGCGCGACAGCCTAAAATGATTTGAGATTTGAAATTAGAATACTATAACCACTTACTACCATTTTGCTACTTTCCATTACTTCATATTGTTCTATAGCTGACCATTCGGTTGTACTGAATGGGGAAAAATGGTACAGCGCTGAGAGCATCCTCAGTGCGCCGGATTTTCTCACGGAGCTTTATAAGCGCAGCCGGGCAGAGTATCCCAAATTTTATAAAATGGATCATCTTGCCCAGTTAGGCTTCTTGGCAGCGGAGCTTGTATTGCAGGGGCGCAATATATCAGAAGAATATGGGGCGTCGGCAGCCGGCATCGTATTTTGTAATTCCAATGCCAGCCTCGATGCCGACCTGCATTATTTTGAAACGGTTAAAAACATACCCAGTCCCGCCCAGTTTGTATATACTTTGCCTAATATTGTAATAGGCGAGATCAGCATCCGGCATTGTTTAAAAGGCGAAAACGCTTTTTTTGTGCAGGAAGGCTTCGACCCGTCATTTCTGGAGTTTTATGTTACCGATCTTTTTAAAAGAGAACGTTTAAAGGTTTGTGTATGCGGGTGGGTTGAATACCTGGAGGGAAAGTATAAGGCGGTAATATATTTAGTGGAAAATAAGCCGGGTAACCGATATTTGCAGTTTGATATTAAGAATATTCATCAAATTTACGAGACAGCAAATGGAGAAATTAATGGCTGATCTGAAAAGACAGATCATCGAGCAACTGAACCTGAAAGATGTAAAGCCGGAAGATATTGGTGACGACCAACCTTTATTTGTAGAAGGATTGGGACTGGATTCTATAGACGCGCTTGAGCTGATCGTATTATTGCAGCAGGAATATAAAATTAAGCTTGCCAATGCCGAAGAAGGACAGAGCGTATTCCGCTCTGTAAGAACCATGGCGCAGTATATAACTGAACATCAACCAAAAACGATTTAAGATTGCTGATTTGAGATCCACCCCGGCGGACAGGTTTCAAATTTGAAATGTCGCAGACACAACATAATCTCAAATCTCAAATTTCAAATTTCCAATGTTGATCAAACCGGTTTTCATTGCGGGCGCAGGAGTCATTTCTGCCATTGGTAACAATGTGCAGCAACACCTGCATGCATTGGAAAGCGGAACTGCCGGCATGGGCAATATGACTTATCTCGGATCGGCGCATAAGCATCGTTTGCCTGTGGCTGAAGTAAAAATGAGCAATGAGGAGCTGGCAGGGCTTACAGGACTTCCCGCGCATATCAGCAGGACGGCTTTATTGTCATCTGTTGCAGCAAAGGAAGCTTTGTTGCAGAGTGGTATGGATGATATACAGCCATGGCGTACCGGCTTTATTTCTGCCAATACGGTAGGCGGTATGGACAAAACGGAAAATTTTTTTGTTGATTTTTTGAAAGATAACCGTAAAGGCAGGCTCAGGAATGTTGTGCATCATGAGTGTGGTGCCGCTACGGAAATAACAGCCAATCATCTTGGGATTAAAAACTATGTATCAACGATTAGCACCGCGTGCTCTTCTTCCGCCAATGCCATTTTTTTTGGGGCAAGACTGATCAGGCAGGATATACTGGACGTTGTTGTAGCCGGAGGCGCCGACGCGTTGACGAAATTTACATTGAATGGTTTTAATACTTTAATGATACTTGATCAGCAATATTGCCAGCCTTTTGATGAAAACAGGAGAGGACTGAACCTGGGAGAAGGCGCCGGTTATATTGTGATGGTCTCCGAAAAAGTAGCATCCTCGCTAAAGAAGGCGCCGGTATGTACGCTCAGCGGGTATTGCAATGCCAACGATGCCTATCATCAAACAGCCTCTTCGCCCGATGGCACCGGTTCTTTTTTGGCCATGAAAGGAGCCATGAAAAAAAGCGGGTTACAGCCCGGGGATATAGATTATATCAACCTGCACGGAACAGGCACGCAAAACAACGATATAGCCGAAGGAACCGCTATTAAGCTGCTGTTTAAAGACCGCTTCCCTAAAATGAGCTCTACCAAATCATTCACAGGACATACGCTCGGCGCCAGCGGTGGAATAGAAGCGGTATTTTCCGTATTATCCATTCAGCATGGAATGGTGTACCCCAACCTTCGTTTTGAAACGCAAATGAAGGAGCTGCCTTTTGCACCCGAAACGGTCTTTAGCAAAGGACAGCCGATCAGGCATGTATTGTCTAACTCGTTTGGTTTTGGCGGCAATTGCTCTTCACTCATATTTTCAAAGATGTAATGTATATACAGGCGGCAGCAGGCATATCACCCCAACGGTCATTCGAAGCTATATTGACGCAACCGCAAAATTACAACGGTAACAGGCTGAGTTGCCAGGAACCCGATTATGCACAACTGATTGATCCACGCATGATCCGCCGGATGAGCCGGATCATTAAAATGGGGGTGGCTGCTGCAAAAGAATGTTTGCGGGAAGCTGGCTGGGAAGTGCCCGATGCCATTATAACGGGTACGGCATACGGCTGTCTTGCCGATACGGAATTGTTCCTTGCTAAAATGATAGAGAACAAAGAGGAATTGCTCACCCCTACTGCCTTTATTCAATCCACACACAATACGGTGGGAGCGCAAATTGCCTTATTGCTCAAATGTCATAACTATAACAATACATTTGTGCACCGGGGCTTTTCGTTTGAAAGCGCTTTACTGGATGCAATTACGTTAATAAAGGAAGAAGAAATTTCCACGGCTCTTGTAGGTGGGGTAGATGAAATTACTCCTGTCAGTCATGCCATACTCAGCCGTTTTGGATTGTACCGGAAAGAGCATACCGACAGCGCTGCTTTGCTGAATACTCCCGGAAAAGGTACTATGGCCGGAGAAGGAGCCTTGTTCTTCGCGTTATCCGCCAGCCCTTCCGGCAATGATTGTGCAAAGCTGGACGATATATATACTTTTTACAAACCTGCGGATAGGGGAGCTGTTAAAGAGCAGATCCTTTCTTTTTTACAGCGGAACCGGTTGGCCGTTAAGGATATTGATCTTGTAATTACCGGTGAGAACGGCGATGTTGCGGGCGATGCTGTGTATACCGCATTGAAAACCGGTGTTTGGGGTAATGCACCGGCTATATCCTTTAAGCAATTATGTGGCGAATATCCTACTGCCACCGGTTTTGCATTGTGGCTGGCAGTGCATATTTTGCATACCGGGAAAGTTCCGGGGCTGTCTCCCGCAACCAAACCGCGCCGGGTACTGATCTACAATCATTACCAGCATATTCATCATTCAATATACCTGTTAACGGCATGCTGAATTTTAATACCATTACCGCCATCTTTATTGTATTGATAATTGCGCTGATCGGCATTCATGTTTTTTACGGGTTTCCCTATTATG
Organism: Chitinophagaceae bacterium; assembly: GCA_019638615.1. Classification (GTDB taxonomy): domain Bacteria; phylum Bacteroidota; class Bacteroidia; order Chitinophagales; family Chitinophagaceae; genus Agriterribacter. Next base: position 233,719 of record JAHBTL010000003.1, read on the forward strand.
TATTTGTAATATTAGCCGTACTATATGCCATTGCATTGGCGTACGGCAGCTATAATGTTCGCTCCAACTTTTATGTAAAAACGATTTCATCTGCCAAAACCAACCGCAAACAAATAGCCATTAGTTTTGATGATGGTCCTGCGCCTGCGTATACCCCGGAAATTTTAAAAGTATTAAAAGAGCACAACGTACAAGCCACATTTTTCTGTATCGGTAAGCGCATCCATGAAAATGAAATGTTATTAAAGCAGGTACACGAAGAAGGACATATTATAGGCAATCACAGCTATTCCCACGACCTGTGGTTCGATCTTTTTTCTTCCCGGAAAATGACGGAAGACCTGCGGATGATGAGCGATGCCATGCAAAAAGTAATTGGTCTTAAGCCCAGGTTTTTTCGTCCGCCTTACGGCGTAACCAATCCCAACCTGAAAAAAGCGATTGAAAAAGAAAATTATATATCTATAGGATGGAATATCCGGTCTATGGATACGGTGATAAAAGACACCCGGAAGCTGTTTTCAAAAGTTACCGGATCGTTAAAACCAGGAGCTGTGGTTTTGTTTCACGATACCAGCAAATCCACGCTGGACATACTTTCCGGCTTTATACAATATGCACACGAAAAAGGATATGAAATTGTGCGTTTAGACAAATTGCTTAATTTGGAGCCCTATGCGTAGCGTGCTTCTTATTTGTATAATGATGATCGCATTTGCTGTAAAGGCGCAGTATGCAGGATACAAGCCTGTAAGTGAAACCAGTGATTTCAAAAGCCGGTTTGTGGCCGTTTCGCAAAAAACAAATACCATTAAAAGCGATTTTGTGCAGGAAAAGAACCTGTCACTGTTATCTGAAAAAATCGTCTCGAATGGAAAATTCTGGTTTAAGAAAGAGAACCTGGTACGCATGGAATATACACAGCCCTTCCAGTACCTGATGGTGATCAACGGAACGGATGTATACATTAAAGACAGCCAGAAGGAAAATAAGATATCTGCCAGATCCAATAAGCTCTTTCAGCAGATCAATAAAGTAATAGTGGATTGTGTAAATGGGAACGCCCTGGACAGCAGGGATTTTACCGCGAAAATATTTGAAGGTGCCAACGCTTTCCTGGCGGAGCTTACTCCTGTAAATAAGCAGATGAAATCGATGTTCAGGAACATTAATATTTACATTGATAAAAAGGAATTTGCCGTATCGAAAATTGAAATGCATGAACCTTCGGAAGACAATACGGTGATCACTTTCCGGAACCGCGAACTGAATACTCTCCTTGCCGATGCGTTATTTGCTATTCATTAGTTGCTGCTGGCTGCTTGTATGTACTGCCTGCTCGTCGTCGTATAAAAAAATGCAGCGGGTCAACAGGATCGATGCAGGTTGTATATCATCTTTCAAACCCGTTTTTACAACAGCCCTGTATAATACACAGGTGAATGTTACGGGTAAACATCTCAGCGGTATCCTTATTATCAAAACAATGCCCGACAGCAGCACCAGGATGGTCTTTTCAAACGAAGCCGGATTTAAGTTTTTCGATTTTGGTTTTGATAAAGATGATTTTAAGGTTCACTATATTGTAAGCCAGATGGATAAAAAGCCGGTGATCAAAACATTGCGAAAAGATTTTGAGCTGGTGCTGATGAAACATGTCAATACCGCTTCGTACTATACAATACAAGATGGAGGCGAATACTATTATGTGTTTCCCGATGGAAAAGATCATTACTATTATGTAACGGATAGTGCCTGTTCCCGTTTGATACGCATGGAACGGGGCAGCAAAAAAAAGAAAGTAATGGAAGCGGTGATGGAAAGGGGTAAGGATGGAATGGCCGATACCATTGGCATACGACATAATAATTTTAGTTTTGATATCGGTTTAAAAAGACTGGAACATGATCCTCAGAAATAACTTTTATACTATAACAGCCCTGCAGCAGGGCGCAGGAAATATCAATGCCTCACTTGAATTGAATGTCCGGCACGTCATTTTTGAAGGTCATTTCCCGGGTCAGCCCGTAGTGCCTGGTGTGTGTATGGTACAGATCATCCAGGAGCTTCTTGAAACAGCCACAGGATCTTCGTTGCAATTAAAGACCGCTGATCAAATCAAATTTCTTTCGATGGTAGACCCGCGGGAAACCACCGGCTTGTCGGCAGCAGTGTCGTATATTACTGACGATGGAAGTATAAAAGCGACAGCAACGCTTAGCAAAGACCAAACGGTTTGTCTGAAGATGAAAGCGGTATTTGTGGTAGTGGGCTGTTAGCTGTCAGGTATCAGCTGTCAGCCTTGAGCTTTGGGTGGTGGGCTATTAGTATTTATTGTTGGAAACCATAACCTCAAACCATAAACTACAAACCCGAAACCTGGAACCTGTAACTTGTAACCACTATCAAATCTCAGATCAGGAATCAACAAATCAGAAATCTCACCTGAAACTTGCGACTTGTAACCTGCGACCTGCCCGCCCTATCTTCTAATTGCTTAATTTTACCTCTTTTCGCAAACGAATAATAAGCCGATGAAGCTGAACATACTTGCTATTGCAGTGCACCCGGACGATGTAGAACTTGGGTGCGCCGGTACTTTGATGATGGAAAAGATGAATGGGAAAAAAATTGGTGTTATCGATCTCACCAGGGGCGAGCTGGGCACACGGGGGAGTATGGAAACAAGAGCAAAGGAAGCTGCTGATGCTGCAAAAATCATGCAACTGGACGTGCGCGAAAACATCGGTATGGCAGACGGCTTCTTTAAAAACGATGAAACGCATCAGCGTTTGTTGATCAGGTATATCCGTACCTATCAACCCGAAATTGTGTTATCCAATGCGCTGGATGACCGGCATCCGGATCATGGACGTGCCGGGCACCTTATTAAAGATGCCTGTTTTTTAAGCGGGTTGCGGAAAATAGAAACCACAGACCATGCCGGGAACCTGCAACAGCACTGGCGGCCTAAATATATATTTCATTATATACAGGACAGGTATTATGAACCTGATTTTGTTTACGATATTACCCCTGTTTTTGACCGTAAAATAGATTCCATCAAAGCGTATACATCCCAGTTCCATTCTGAACAATATAATTCCGATGAGCCTCAAACCTATATATCTACCCCGGAGTTTTTAAATTCTATTATAGGAAGGCAGGCTATGTTTGGCAAGATGATCGGCGTGCCCTATGCCGAAGGTTTCAGAACCGAAAAAATGATTGGTATAAACAATTTTGAAGCCTTTATACAGAAAGATACTTAATGAACATGGAGTGTTACTTCTGCTTTTTGTGAGAGTAATTCCGTAAAAAGTATCCTTTTATCGTTAAAAAGTATCCAAATGCTACCCGGGTAAATGTATATTTTTGTATATTATTTTTCAGGAGAAAATGGTTAAGAGAATATTTAATATACAGGAGTTTGTGGAGTATGCGAGGTTTTCGCCGGTTAAGAGTGAAAGCCTGCACATCGTTAATTTTGAGAATGAAAAAGATATTTTACGTAAATCCCAACAGATCAATATTGATTTCTACCTGCTGGCGATAAAGCCGCCGTTGGAAAAGGATCAGATCATTGAACAAAAATTTGAAGACCAGGCAAATTCTTTTTTATATGTGGATTGTCCTCAGAATACAATGGCCTGGGATGTGAACGAACCCGAGTCGGGCTATGTGATTATGGTGGATGCCGGGCTGATACGGCACGTTGCCAAAGAGTATAACTTCGTTCATTATAACAATCACGAAGCGCTTTATCTCACCAAAGAGGAAGAGGTTTTATTGTGGGATCTGTTCAAAAAAGCCTGCAATGAATTTCAGAAACCGCATTATTCAAAAGAGGTTATCCTGTCTTATATCGCGTTGATATTGTCTTACACACAGATTTATTACGACCGGCAGTTTGACACCCGGAGCGCCGTATATCACCAGGTGGTGGAGGATTTTTACAATAATCTCAGCGATTATTACGGCAAAGCGGATGGCGTTTCAGGCATGCCGTCGGTAGCTTATTTTGCACAGAAGACCAATTTGTCTCCCAACTATTTTGGGGACCTGATCAAACACTTCACGGGAGGATCGCCTATTGAGCATATCCAGGATTTCGCATTGAAGTTAGCGAAGGATAAGCTGAAAAAAGCTTCTTTATCCGTTTCGGAAATATCGTATAGTTTAGGCTTTGATTACCCGAATTATTTTGCAAGATTTTTCAGGAAGAAAACAGGGATGTCGCCCAAGGTTTTTAAGAGTGTGTGATGGAATAGTAATAAAAACAGTATTTATTCGCTAATGCGAAGCTGTTTGTTTTTTTATTTCCATCCTATAGCTAAACTTAGCTACCCTTTGATGCCAAAGCGTCAATACCTGTTCGGCTGAAATGTGGTCTTTTTCTGTACTGACCGTTAACCGGTCACGAAAAGAACGAACGAATTGAACCCAATAGCTCCCTTTCGAATCATTTAATAAAAAGTAAAAACCCGCGTCACCAAATTTCTTCCCCGACGAATCTAATACCAGTTCGCCATTGGCCCCGACACCCGGAGACATTATCACAGTTGCATTTCCTTTTGGCAAAGGAAATACAGCTTTGATACAGGTTTTCCCTGATGGTAATTTACATATTCCGTAAATGCCTGAATAAATTACCTTGCCGGTTAAGCAGGAAGTTCTAAACCATATTGTATATTTCACTTTATGAGACAAGGGGTCTGAAAGCCTGATGATTTCGCTCTTTACCGGCTCCTCATTTTTTATGTCTTTAGTTGGAATGTTTAACTGGTTGATCCTGTTGCTGAATAGTTTGGTTACTAAAGATCCGAATAGTTTGAAAAAGGGATTCCATTTTACAGTAAAGCCTAAATTGTAATTAGCCGTATTTTCATAGAATTTGATAACGTGTTGGGATAAATTGGAGCGCTCTGTCTCTGATAGGTTTAGGATATCCATTGAAGCAATCAGGCCTTGTGATGTTACGTCTCTTTCGATGATCAAATTTTCTTTTTCAGCTAATTGATGTATGAATCCTTCACCTATTCCATTCAGGTTTCCAAACGGTCCCATTAGCCAGGGAAAATCTTTCGGGTCAATTTTCCTTCCCCAAATGATCACCCATTGCTGCGTAAACCAATCCTGGAATTTTTGCATAGGATACGCTAAGCCCATTTCAATTATTCTTTTTGAGATCAGGTATGATATTGGTTCGTCCATTCCATTTACCAAATTCGGCAATTGGCTTAAATCGTAAGGTTGTAAACTCAAAATGAAAATCTTTTCGTTCTCTTTCTTTCATGGCGTTTATATGCCGCTCAGGTTCGGGAACAGCGCTGTGGCCATGAACCATATCTGTCATTTCTTTTTGAGATTTCCAGACGGAAAAGGTAGAAACAGTACGGGGAAGCCGGATAGAGGCTAGAGATAATGTTGTTCCCGGATGGTCGCGAACTAATTTTTCTACAGGTCTGCCCCAGCGAATGAATCTTGGAATTTCAGGTAATTTCATCCGGGCAAGTGTTACCGCTACAACAGGAGCGTCAGGAGTATCCGATTCGGGGTTTTCACCAGGGATTTCAAATTCGCTTATCTTTCCCCATTGCCTCATAAATGTTAATCTTGTGTGCCACCCTTTGGCTACCATTTTACCAAAACTATTTCTGCCTAAAAAATCGTCAATAGCTGTTTCATTTTCCCATTGGGCAAATACCGCGACTTGCCTGATTAACATACGCGACGGAGAAAAAATAGCAGATCCCAATGTCATGCAGGTCATGCATTCTGCATGCATCAACCCTGGAATATTTTTGGGCAACGGAGGGAATAGGATAGCTTTTAAAGCAGAAAAGTAGGTTGTTTTTACTAAATGATAAGTGAATACGCTCATGCTCATCAATTAATAATAAAATTATCTTTTTTGAGTCAATCCGTAAAATATATTCCACCTTCCCGTAACCTGTTTAGGTTTTGAGGCAATAGCCCTGTCTGCATTTGTCTTAGAAAACAATTCATCGCCGTTGTCGTGCCTGCGGCAGATAAATTGGTATATGTGGCGGGTAATGAGAGTGGCGTACCAACAACAGGAATTTGAAAAACTGTTATATTATTGCAACCTGTACTGCGGAATGTTGTTGGTGAAGCCAAAGCACGATAGGCTATGCACAACACCCGACAACGGCAGCAATATTCTAATGTTCATGATCAGGCTTTTAATGTTCAAAATAAAAAGTATGCTCAGCCAGCCGGCGCTAACCCGTGTCAGCGGTCCGTTGTTCCTTTTTATCGCTTACGTATTCCAGAATATCTCCGGGCTGGCAGTCCAATACTTCACAAATAGCATCCAAAGTGCTGAATCGAATGGCTTTTGCCTTACCCGTTTTCAGGATGGAGAGGTTTGAAAGTGTTAAACCCACTTTTTCGGAAAGCTCGTTCAGCGACATTTTCCGCTTTGCCATCATTACGTCCAGGTTTACAATAATTGGCATAGCTTAAATTGTTAAGTCGTTTTCAGATTTCATATCTATGGCATTTTGCAATATTTTTTCAAATATTGCCGCAGCAGTTGCAACTACGATAGAAACAAAGATGGTTACGATACAAATGGCAAGGAAACCGGCAGGGTCATCTTCTTTACTATGGAATATCCGTATATACAGTCCTGCCGCCAGGATCAAAATACCTAGTGCAATTGCACAATACTTTATACCCCTTAAAGCCTTAACAGAGTCGGATGAGAACACTCTGTTTTGTCCAATATAGCCAAGTAATTTGAATGCCTTGTACAGCGCAACAAAAAATGCGATGGATGCTGCATATCCATACAAAATGAACGGGTCGGCGTAAATACTGAACAGGTCTAAGTTGGCGGCTCTTCCCTCGGTTAAGGGAAACCAAATCAAAATGGCAAGTGCTACAATGCCTATGAGCAGGATGACTGCCTGGAGAAATACTATTGAAATTTTTTTCATAATGATTTTGTGTTATACTGTTAGATTATTTTCGATCCGGAGCGCTGCTCCCTCTTTTAAAAATGACCGCAATAATATAAATAACTGCCGCCTGGCTGGCTGTCCAAATGCGTTCAGATTGTCGATTGCATAACCTTCCTGTTGCAGGCCTTTAATAAATACAATGTTGCTTTCTGGTGACATAGAAGATATTTTAAATTTATTATCAAAAATAATAAATATTTATTGATAAACAATAAATATTTATTTGATAAATAAAATTCCCTACTAACCTGCCGAAGCATCCAATAATTCACCGGGCTGTATTGCAACAACAATACAGGCCCGATCCAACAGGAGGAGTCAATGCAATTGCCGGGATCATAAACGGAAAATAATAGTTTGAAATTTTTTTTTCGGAACGGGTTAATATAATGGGCGTTTGTTGTATGTAACAAGCACCAATAAAATTAAATCCGTAAAATGTATCCATTTTCCCGTACTGTGTTTAGGTTTTGAGGCAATAGCCCTGTCTACATTTGTGTTAGAAAACAATTTTCAAATTCACAAATCTTCAAATTATAAAAGCTATCACTAGCGTTTTGATATTAGTCAAACATTTTCAATTGGTTGTGATTTAGTTCTTTGAAATATTGTTTTTGAGTTTGCTGAAACAGTTGATTTACGGGCATTTTTTCAAAAATAGAGATACTTAAAATCTGTAGTATTTCGTACAACGATTGTATGAGCATAAATTTCTTCTTTGCAATAGCTGATGTTCAGCTTCTTTACACGCACCTGATACTGTTATTACAGTACCTTTACCTGAACGTTCAGCACCATAGCTTTTGACTACAGCACCTTCAGGTGGTTTGCATACGCCGTCTGCACAGCTTATGCGGTAGACCTACTACCATCTTTTATCCGGCATTCAAAGAACTATCCTATTTCTTTAATTCGTGACACACCCAACAATGGCAGTAATTTTCAGGGTGTTTGTGATTTACTGTCGGGGTTATTCAGGCATTTGTCAGAAGGCTGGTTAGCTCTTATTTTTCTTTATTGCTACTATGGAGTAAACCATTGGTATTTTATTATCTAAATGTTCTATTCGGTATTTTTGGGGCTCAAATTCAATAGTTCTATTGAAGCAATTATAAGGAGAATAATCAAATTCATCAAGTGCTTTTATCTCAAGCCCGTTTTGAACAAGGCTGTTAATCACTTCGCTCAAACTGTGATTCCACATAACATATTCTTGTGTTATATCTGCAGTTTTGTCAGCATAAGTTCCGCTTTCTGTTTCTACAATTGCACCTGCATTAAAATAATTATATCCGATTTTTTCAAAGTTGTCATCAAACATCCAAACTACCGGATGAAATTCAACAAATACAAATTGCCCGTTTGGCTTTAAAAATGCGGAAACGACTTTTGCCCATTTGTCCAGGTCGGGCAACCAGCCGATTGTTCCATAACTTGTAAAAACAATGTCAAATTTTTTTTCTAAATAATTGGGCAAATCATATATATCACAACAGAGGAAGCTTGTATTAGCGTTCGTGTCTTTTGCGATCCTTTTCGCACTTTCAATTGCTTTATCTGATAAGTCCACACCCGTGACTTCTGCTCCAAGTCTGCTCAACGAAATGGTATCTTGCCCGAAATGACACTGTAAATGCAAAATGGTTTTTCCATTTACATCACCAAGTAAGTTTAATTCAATGTTATTTAAAGAGGTTTCCCCGTTCAGAAATCCATCAAGGTCATAAAATTCCGATTTTAGGTGTATATCTGTCCGGTTGTTCCAGGATTGTCGGTTTATCTCTATATAGTTTTGTTCTGGTTTCATTTTCTATATCAGGTTTTCCGGTTTACAGTAAAGAATTACGGCACCACCCCGAAAGGTTTTAGTTCCGGCAAGTATAAGAATAGTTCTGACGTTTGGTAAGAATATTATTTGCGTTATTTCAACCTTTCCAAAATGCCTTTTCGTTTTACGATGTTCTTATAATCCCATTGAATTTCTCTTGATTTTCCGAGCCAGCGTTTCAATTCTTCGGTGTTTATTTCGTCCACCGAATTGTAGAATAGCGAAGCGTCTTTGAACTTTTCTCCTCTTACGCTTAATTTTTCTTCTTCAAAGTCTGCACCGCTCCAGAACATCAACCTTATACCTGCTTTTTGCTTGCTGTATCCTGCTGTCGGGTTGCCGTCCAGGAACCAGACGGGATGCCTGTGCCAGATTTTATTTTCAGCTTCCGGCAGGTTTTTACAGATTTCCCGGGAAAGCAAATTGCAGATTGCTTTGTCTGCTGCAGTTTGCGCGTTATTGTATTCCAGGATGTCTTTAGCAATTGTTGTCATTGGTTTTTACTTTTAAGCTTTTTTAATAATTCATCCAATTGATTCAAACCTATCGTAAAGCCCTCTTTAAAGCCCATTGCGATGGTCTGTTCAAGGTCTTTGAGATGATCAAAAGTGAGTGTCACGGTTACCAATGTCCGCTCTTCTTTGGCGCTGAATTGGTTTTCCCAAAAGTTTTGGGGAAATGAAGTGTTGATCGTGCCGTTTTCGTCACAAAAACCATCTTTTGCGGTAAAGGATTTTTCTTTTACGATAGAGATATAGCTCGCTTTCGCCCAATGTTTTTCGCCTTCAGGGCCTACCATTGCATAAAGCCAATATCCGCCTTCCCGGAAATCCATTGTTTTGGTTTCCGCTCTCCAGGGCTGGGGTCCCCACCACTGGTCGAGCAGTTCGGCGGTTGTCCATGCCTGCCAAACCAATTCAGGATGGGCATCAAATTCACGTTTTACCTGAATGGTTTTGTTTTCTTTATCCGTGGTAAAGTCGAATAATAAATTGCTGTTCATTTTGTTGATTTTAAGTGTTCCAAATATTTTTCGAGGCGTTCAAAATTCTGCGCCTGTCCTTCTTTCGCATTAAATACATTAACAACCGTTTCCAGCATTTCTTCGGTATCAAACAGCGAGCTCCATCCTATCTGTGTTTCTTCACCCTTAGCTTCAAATAAAACCGTGGCAAGGAAATGCGGGTTAAAATGCTCAAAGACTATTTTCTTCAGCGGAATAATCTCCCTGAAAATGCTCCTGTTCGGATAATCCTGCCTGTTCGCGTGATTGTGCAATGTCAGTCGCCATTCGCCGCCCTCCCTGAAGTCCATTTTGTGAATGGTAGTGGTATGATCATCAGGGCCCCACCATTGAGTTATGTATTCGGGCTCTGTCCATGCTTTCCACACGAGGTCTATCGACGCCTTTACTGTTCTAGTCATTTTCAGTTCCCTGCTACTGGTCTTTTCCATAGTTTACTTTTTTTGCATTTTTGCCAGTAATTTATCGAGATTGTCAAAACGATTTTCCCAAATTTTACGGAACTGTTCCAGCCATTTGTCTATCTCTTTCATTTTTTCAATTTCAAGCGAATAATAAATTTCCCTGCCCTTGTGTTCCTGGTTTATCAGATCACATTCCGTCAAAATGCGCAAATGCTTTGAAACAGCTTGTCGTGTTGTGTCAAAATGCTCGGCAATGGCATTGGGTGTCATTGCCTGTATTGCAATTAGGGTGATGATCGCCCGTCTTGTCGGGTCTGCAATTGCCTGGAAAATATCACGTCTCATTTTGTTATTGCTTTTAATTTGGAAACCAATTGGTTGCAAATATATGCGCAACTTTCCGGTTTCCCAAATTTTTCCATGTTTTTTTGAAGAAATCAAAAATTAAAGCAGCGATGCGCTGTCTGCCGGGTTGGCTTTTGCGTGGGAATTTCGATGAACTTCCTGCAGAAGACCAGGCCCTTGAATGGTTGTCGGCGGAAACGCTGAATGACGGATTGGTATGGCTTCGTTACAAACTTCATCAGCTTCAAAACGATTAAAAGAAAAGGCACCCGGTGACTACTCGTAGACAAAATAAACAGAAAGCCTGATTTCAAAGTTTCAGGTTTTTTTTGCATTATATTTAAACATTTAAAATTTCAGGAGATATAATAAATATATGCACACCGGAAAACGATATACCCCGTTAGAATTTTTTACCTGGACATTGAAAGACACGATGATTATGCTTGTCCTGGTAGCTGTTCCGACAATGTTGTACGAAGTGTTCGGATGGACTTTTTTGGCTATTCCGTGGCAGCCCGTTGGTATCTTAGGCACAGCCTTGGCCTTCATCGTCGGGTTTAAGAACAATGCCAGCTATGGGCGTATCTGGGAAGCGCGCCAGATCTACGGAGCCATCATCAACAACAGCAGGAGCTTTGCCTATATACTTCGTGATACTGCCGGAGGAAAACAGGATGAAACCGTAAAACGAATGTTTCGCCGCCATTTTGCATGGCTTACTGCTCTGCGTTTTCAGCTCAGGGAGCAGCGAAACTGGGAAAATATGCAACGCCAAAGCAATAAAAGGTTTCAGATCAGCAGTTATACCGTTCCCGAATGGGAAAGCGATCTCCAAGAGGAGCTGAAAAAATATTTACCCGAAGCCGAATTGCAGTATATCTTATCCAAAAAGAACAGGGCAACCCAACTTACGGCATTACAATCCGAAAGCCTGGCTGAATTAAATAAAAATGGCATCATCAAAGATTTTCAATGGAAAGCATTGCAGGAAGTCGTCACCAGGCTTACTGACGATCAGGGAAAAGCAGAGCGCATCAAGAACTTTCCTTACCCACGCAACTTTGCTTCTATGGCAACTTACCTGATGTTCATTTTTGTAGTGCTGGCGCCTTTTGGTTTGTTGGAACCTATGGATAAGCTGGGGGATGGAACCTTTATGGAAGGATATACCATTTGGTTCAATATCCTGCTTTCATCCGTTGTCTGCTGGGTTTTTCATACGCTGGACGTAGTGGGTGAAAGCGCTGTGAACCCGTTTGAAGGTGGCGCAAATGATATTCCCGTTACACAGATCAGCCGGATGATAGAAATTGATATGCGGGATATGCTGGATGAGAAAGAGCTGCCCGAACCGATTGTGGCAAAGAATAATATTTTGATGTAACAGAACGCCGGGGCGCAGGTCTGGCAGGTAAGCAATCGTATAAATAAGTGATATCTGTATGCCATAAGCAAATCAATAAAGAAACGAACATAATATGGTTGAGCATTTTGTATTTTATTTAGCATTGGTGCTGGTCATTATATCGGCGATAATGCTTGCCAATAAATTAAAGGTAGCTTACCCGATACTGCTGGTCATAGCCGGTTTGGCGATCAGCTTTATTCCGCGAATTCCTGCTATTAAGATAGACCCCGAGCTTATTTTTATTATTTTCCTGCCGCCCTTGTTGTACGAAGCCGCCTTTGCCGTTTCGTGGAAAGAGATGTGGAAACTGAGGCGTATCATTACCAATTTTGCTTTTGTAGTTGTTTTCCTTACGGCCATGTCGGTTGCGTTTATAGCCAACAGCTACATTCCCGGGTTCTCCCTGGCACTGGGTTTTGTATTAGGCGGAATTGTTTCGCCGCCTGATGCGGTAAGCGCCGGCGCGATTTTAAAATTTGTAAAAGTCCCCAAACAGGTATCTACCTTGCTGGAAGGCGAAAGCCTGTTCAACGATGCTTCTTCACTGATTATTTTCCGCTTCGCGATGGCCGCTGTTGCCACGGGTCAGCTGATCTGGCAGGACGCAGCCCTGAGCTTCGGATGGATGGTGATTGGCGGTGTGGGCATCGGTGTTTTGCTGGCATTTATTTTCCTGAAAGTACATCGCATTTTTCCTACGGATGTCAATATGGATATTATTCTTACTCTGGTTGCTCCTTATATCATGTATATCGCTGCTGAAGAAGTGCACACTTCTGGCGTATTGTCCGTGGTGAGCGGCGGCCTGTTTTTATCTGTCAGGAGACATGAATTTCTCCGCAGTTCCGAATCGAGGTTAAGGGGAGCAAATGTTTGGGAAAGCTTTGCTTTCCTGATAAACGGGATTGTATTTCTTTTGATAGGATTGGACCTGCCCGAAATTATGCAGGGACTGAAGAATGAAGGCATCGGTTTAACAGAAGCGATCGGTTACGGGTTGTTGATTACGGCTGTGCTTATAGTAGTACGGTTCCTGGCTGCCTTCGGAGCTGTGCTGGTAACTTTAATCATGCGCAACTTTATCAATGTGGCAGATCCCAACCCGGGGATGAAAGCGCCACTTCTTGTAGGCTGGACGGGCATGCGGGGCGTGGTTTCGCTGGCAGCGGCCCTGTCCATACCCGTACAAATGGATAACGGGCAGGCATTTCCACATCGCGACCTGATACTCTTTATCACCTTTGTAGTGATTCTTGTAACTTTAATCCTCCAGGGATTAACGTTGCCGGCTCTGATCAGGAAGCTGCAATTGTCTCATGATAAAGGAGGAAATTACCTGTCTGAAGAAGATACTGAAACCTTGCTGAGAAAAGGAATGAAGCATGTGGCTTTCACTTACCTGAACGAACACTACAAAGATAAAAAAGCCGGGAATGAATATTTCCGGAAGCTGATGGATCGTTGGGAGCAGGACGATAAAGAAGAAGCTGTTCATAAAATATCCGGCAATGCCAAAGCTATTTATTTCGAGGCGCTGGAAGAGCAGCGAAAATGGCTGCGGGAGGAGAATAAAAACAACCCGAAAGTGGATGAAGAAATCGTGCGGCGTTATCTGCTTAAGCTTGACCTGGAAGAGGAGCGCCTGAGAACAGGATAGCTGACAGGGTAATATGTAACCAATAAAAAATAACAGAAAGCAAATAGTAAAAAATGATTTTAGGAATTACAGGACTGGTAATGCTCTTGCTGCTGGCAGGTTTTCTTTTTATGCGGCACCCGATGTTCGGCAGGCTGCCTGAAGGAGCAAGATTAGAACGCATAAAGCAATCTCCGAATTATAAGGACGGGGTATTTCAGAACCAGTCTCCCACACGAATGCTTATAAGCAATAAGTCTAAGCCCAGGGCGTTGTGGGATTTTCTTTTTATCAGGGCTAAAGACCTTAGGCCATCAGGAAGGCTTCCGGCGATCAAAACCGATTTAAAAAAGCTGGCTCCCGGTGAAGATGTTTTGATCTGGATGGGACATTCATCACTGTATCTCCAGGTCAACGGTAAGCGGATAGCAATAGACCCTGTGCTGGTTGCTGCTTCTCCTGTTCCTTTTGTGAATAAGGCCTTTGCCGGAACGAACATCTATCGGCCTGAAGATTTACCCGATCCGGATTATCTCATCCTTACACACGACCATTGGGATCACCTGGATTATAACACCATGCTCAACCTGAAAAACCGGACGGGAAAAGTGATCTGCCCTTTGGGAGTAGGAGCGCACCTGGAATATTGGGGATTTGACCCGGCCACCATTATCGAGCTGGACTGGAATGAACACATCCGGTTAAACGGAGGCATTACACTCACGGCTTTGCCTGCCCGTCATTTTTCAGGAAGAGGATTGAGTTCCAATCATTCGCTTTGGACAGGATATATGCTGCAAAGCGCCCTGGGAAATATTTATTTATCGGGCGACTCAGGCTATGATACGCATTTCAAAAAAATCAAAGCGCAATTCGGAACGATTGATTTTGCCATTATGGAAAACGGGCAGTACAATGAAGAGTGGAAATATATTCACATCATGCCGGAAGATTTAGTAAAAGCCATTGAAGAGCTGCAGCCCCGCCGGTTAATGACCATTCACCATTCAAAATTTGCTTTAGGAAGACACTCCTGGTATGAGCCGATGCAGAAAATAGAACAGGCTTCCAGGGAGCATTCTTTTAATTTGATCACCCCTATGATCGGGGAACCTGTTATGCTGAAAGACAGCGCACAGGCTTTTACAAAATGGTGGGAGCGAGGATAGCTATATTTGCGGTTTATGGTTTTTTGTTTGAGGTTTGGGGGTTATCGTTGTTGGAATTTGATATTTGAGATAATATACAACCTGAAACCTGCAGCTTGTAACTATAAACCACTGATTGCTGAAAGCTGATAGCCGACAGCCCATAGCAAAGTGATTGGAAAGAAAAACGAAAACAATTTGAGTATGTATGCAACCAATCTGTATCGGGCTGCGTCAAAGTATATGCGCGTGAAATAATAAACCTTATAAGACCCTGTGAAGTCACACTGTAATCCATCCTACCTCTTCTCCGTTCCTTGCCGGCTTTGTTTCTTTCGTCTCATAAGTTCCCTTGTTAAATAATTACGGACTAAGCTATAGAGAGATGTGTTTCAATTGATTGAGGCCGGTTAACGGCGTAGGATGCCTGCAATGCGAAGCCACGTTTTAAGAAAATATTTTACCCCTGACCCTGACGCACAATGTCCAATATCAGTGAAAAGCCATTGAATTCGTACCTGCTTTTTTATCCATACACAGTATCCATAATACTTATGTTATTGGTAAGGTTGAATGTACCGTTGTTGGTTAAACCGGTGTTTAAATTACCACTGCTCCAGTTTACAGTTCCACTGATGGTAAGTAAATTTCCGCCCCGTATTTCCCCGCCTGTTTGATCTAAAGTGATAGTAGCCGCGAGGTTTAAAGCTGTATTTAAAATAAATGTGTTGTTGTTGCGTAAAACGCCGTTTCCGCTAAGCTGGCTGCCGGTATTGTAATTAAAAGTATTATTGTTTACCAGTGCAGTGCCGGCTGCTATGTTGAATTTCCCGGTGTTGGTAAGTGCACTGTTTTGTGAGGGTACGGTGATGGTGGTAATGCCTGTACCATTTTGTTTAGTGAATGTACCATTGTTGTTGAAGATGTTTGTTCCGGTCCAGTTAGCCAGGCTGTTATTTCCGTTAGCAGCCATGGCAGCGCCGGAATTGTTATTAAAAGTAGCGCCAAAGAAATAGATTTCGCCGCTATTCCAATTAAAGGTAGCGTTGTTATTGAATACAGGATCGGGGTTAGCGTCATTAAAAAGCATTGTTAAATTAGGGAAAAATATTGTATTACAAGCTTTCCCCCCACTTTATTAATTTCAATACCTCCAACGGTATATTATTTACCTTTTCATCCCTTTTCTCCCCAAGCCGAACGATTACCATATTTTTTGACGGAATACAGATAATGTATTGCCCGAGTATGCCACGGGCATAAAAAATTTCCTGCTCACCGGGAATGATCCACCATTGATAGCCGTAGTAATTGCAGGGCTTCCCGGCATCGTCATTGATCATACAGGGGGTAATGGACGCCTTACAATAAGCGCTGTCTATTACAGGAATACCGTTTACTTTTCCGCTGTCGAGCATCAGTTGTCCCAAACGTGCAAAATCCCGGGCATTGGTATTGAAGCAACAATAAGCTTTTTCGTGACCACCGGGTTGATCAATGCTCCATAGCGCGGCGTGTTCCGCACCGAGCGGCTTCCATAATTTTTCAGAGGCGTATTCGCTCAACGATTTTCCGGTGGCTTTTTCAACAACCAGTCCCAGCAATTGTGTATCGCCGCTTTTATAGCGGTGTAAAGTACCCGGAGGTTGTATAATGTTTACAGACGTAGCTGTTTTATATACATCGTACCCGTAATACAATTGGGTAGTAACCGAAAAAGGATTGGCATAACTTTCATTCCAGTCGCTGCCGCTGCTCATGGTGAGCAGGTCAACAATACGCATTTTAGCCTTTTCTCCTGCTGCAAATTCCGGAAGGTATTTGCCAACCATGTCGTTGACCGAACCGATCTTACCCTCATGTATTGCCGCGCCAATAAGCAAGGCGGTAATGCTTTTGGCAACCGAAAACGAATTGGAAATCGAACTGTCGCTGTACCCGCTCCAGTACTTCTCAACCAGTATCTCCCGGTTTTGAATAACCAGCAAACCAACTGTTTTTAATGTTGAGAGATAATTGTCCAGTGTGTCCGGCAAATGGTTGGTATACTGTTCAGACAGCCGCCATGCAACGGGTGATCCGTTGGCAACTGTATTGTTGTCGAAAATGGTATAGTCATCTATCCCGGCAAAATTATATATCACTGCTTTGTACAGGTACCGGTAACCGGTAACGAACGGAAGTATTAATAAAAGCAACACTGCAAATATTACAGGCTTGCGGTACGATGTTTTACTTTTTTTCATGCTACCTTGTAAGGGTTAGGGTAAACGTGCTTATTTTCGGACATCTAAGATAATTTAAAAATTATAAGACATGCGTATTGTTATTCTGGACGGGTATACCATCAATCCCGGCGATTTGAACTGGAAGGCATTTGAACAATTAGGCGATTTACAGGTATATGACAGAACGCCTGTTGAGCAGGTAACCGAACGGGCTGCCGGTGCGGAAATACTGTTGACCAATAAAACAAAGATAACTGCCGCTGTTATCAACGCATTGCCATCGTTGAAATATATTGGCGAATTGGCTACCGGTTTTGACAATGTGGATATAAAAGCTGCGGCGGAAAGAGGTATTCCTGTTTGCAATGTGCCGGGGTATAGTACTTTATCGGTTGCGCAGCTTACCATGGCATTGATTCTTGAGCTGATCTATAAAACCGGTAAACGTTCTGATGAAGCAAGAGAAGGCGGATGGGCCAGGAGCAAAGATTTTTGTTATGGTCATGCCGGATTATTTGAGCTGCAGGGAAAAACCCTTGCATTGATCGGGCTTGGCCAGATTGGAGCCGCAGTTGCAAAACTGGGTATGGCATTTGGCATGAAGGTTATCGCATCTGTTCGCAATCCATCAAAATACACTATTGAAGGAGTAAGCTTTGTGAGCCGTGAAGCATGTTTTAGCCAGGCTGATTTTTTAAGCCTGCATTGTCCGCTGACTGATGACACGAGGCAAATGGTAAATGCCTCATTGATCAATACTATGAAGCCTTCAGCGTATATCATCAATACCGCCCGCGGCGCATTGATCAATGAAAAGGAGCTTGCGGAAGCTTTAAATAACAAACGCATAGCCGGTGCGGCATTGGATGTATTATCGGCCGAGCCTCCCGCTGCAGATAACCCGCTATTGAAAGCTGATGACTGTATCATTATGCCGCATATTGCCTGGGCAACGAAAGAAGCAAGGGAAAGGCTGTTGGATGAATCTGTCAAAAATATCGAGGCTTTTTTGAAAGGGGATAAGAGGAATGTAGTGAATAGCCCCTCCTGACCTTCTCGTAAGGGAGGAAAATTCCATCTGTGGGCTATCAGTTACAGGTTGCAAGTTGCAGGTTTCAGGAAATTTGTGATTTGATGGCTGTTGCGAGTTGCAGGTTACAAGTTTTAGGTTTCTGGAACTATAAACTTCAAACCAGAAACAATAAATAATAACACCATGAAGAATAAAATCAATTCCAGGCAGGACTATCATGAAACGATGGCTGCTGTTTATAAATTAATGGATAAAGGAGAAGCGAACTTATTTGCTGCTGAACAAAAAAAATCGCAGCAATGTCTGTTGCAGCGGAGAAATATGAAGACGAAGTGTTAGGACTTAGTCCAACGAAAGTACCAGGAACGATTGCTGAGGCCATTGAATTGAAGATGTTTGAAAATAAAATGACACAGGCGAAGCTGGCACCTGAAATTGGTATCGGGCAATCAAAGATTTCAGAAATTTTAAGCGGTAAGCGTAAGCCGGATATTTCGTTTCTAAAAGGAGTACGTAAAATATTAAAGATTGATGCTGATTTCTTATTGGATCATGCATAAGTCTCGTGGCGGTTGTGAGCTGCAAGTTCCAGGTTACAGGCACAGTTAACCATAAATAAAAAATCCTGTCATGGCTGACAGCCGATAGCTGATCACTTTCTCAACTATAAACTACAAACTACAAACATTAATTGCTCAAAGCTGATAGCCGACGGCTGAAAGCTAAAAGCTTGTCATTATCTTTGCTCCATGCATTATGTTTCAGCGGAGCATCTCGGAAAGTCGTATGGGATCAAACCTCTTTTCAAAAATTTATCTTTTCATATAGAAGAAGGCGATAAAATTGCCATTGTTGCCCGCAATGGTTATGGTAAGTCTACTTTATTAAAGATCATTGCCGGCAAAGAAGTGCCGGAGGATGGAAAGCTATGGATCCATAAGGATGTAACGGTTGCATTGTTTGAACAGGAACCGGAGTTTGTGGAAGACCTCAGCATACTTGATAATATCTTTCACCACGATCATCCTGTTATCAATGCCATCAAGCAGTATGAAGCTGCCTGCGATTCGGATGACGAGGAGCTGATGGGCAAAGCCCTTGTGCAGATGGATGAGCTGGGCACCTGGGATTTTGACAGCAAAGTAAAGCAGATACTGGGTAAGCTGAATATTCACCAGCTTCAGCAAAAAGCGGGTACGCTTTCAGGTGGCCAAAGAAAGCGGGTAGCGCTTGCGCGGACATTGATTGATATTGGCTTTGAGCATAAGCATGTATTGCTGATCATGGATGAGCCTACCAACCACCTGGATGTGGAAACGGTGGAATGGCTGGAACATTACCTGAACCAGGAAAATGTGACTTTATTGCTGGTGACCCACGACCGTTATTTCCTGGACGCCGTGTGTGATGAAATATGGGAGCTTGAGGGAAGTAATTTGTATGTTCACAAAGGGGATTATGAAAATTATATAGAAAAGAAAGCTGCCCGTATAGAACAGGAGTCATCCAGCATAGATAAGGCAAAGAATCTTTACCGGAAAGAGCTGGAATGGATGCGCAAGCAGCCTAAAGCAAGAACAACCAAGTCAAAGAGCAGGATAGATGCATTTACGGATGTGGAAGCGAAAGCGAAGGAAAAAATTACCGACAGCCAGATCCAGCTGCAGGTGAAGATGAGCCGCCTGGGTGGTAAAGTAGCGGAGTTGAAAAAAGTATACAAATCATTTGGCGATCTTGTTATCATGAAAGGATTTGATTATACATTTTCAAAAGGGGAGCGGATAGGAGTGGTAGGAAAAAACGGGGCAGGGAAGTCTACTTTTTTGAACATGTTACTGGGCAGGGAGCCTGCAGGCAGCGGCAAGATCAATATCGGCGATACCGTGGTGTTCGGCTATTATTCTCAACAGGGACTGGAAGTAAAGGAGGATATGCGGGTGATAGAATATGTGAAAAACATTGCTGAAAATTTTCCTTTGGCAAATGGCGGATCTTTAAGCGCCGCGCAGTTTTTGCAGTTGTTTTTATTTGAGCCCGATCAGCAGTATACCTATATATCAAAGTTGAGCGGAGGGGAAAAGAAGCGTTTGTTGTTGTTGTCAATTTTGTTTCGCAACCCCAACTTCCTGATACTGGATGAACCAACCAATGATCTTGATCTTCCTACCTTAGGAGTGCTGGAAAATTTTTTAGGCGATTACCAGGGCTGTCTTATCATTGTTTCGCACGACCGGTATTTTATGGACAGGCTGACCGACCACCTTTTTGTTTTTGAAGGCAACGGGAATATCCGCGATTTCCCCGGCAACTATACCCGGTACCGGATATCGAAAAAAGACCAGGAGGATAAAAAGGAAACAGAAAATGAGAAAACAAAGACGGCTGTTGTAAAGCCGGCCGCGGAAACAACGCAAACGATTGAAAAAAGGAAGCCATCCTATAAGGAGAAAAGAGAGTTTGAGCTATTGCAGAAAGAAATAGCGGATCTTGAAAAAGAGAAACAGGAAATACATATCCTTTTGGGCGATGGCACACTCCCTTACGACCAGTTGCAAAAATACTCGTCCCGTATTGGAGAAATAAGCTCAATGCTTGATGAAAAAGAAATGCGCTGGCTGGAGCTGAGCGAGCTGATGGAATAAGATAATATCATCGTTCACTTTTTTAATAACGTTTCAACATGTTGTTCTTTTTACGTACATCCATTGGTAATGCTTTTGTATGCGCTGTAATTGTGTTTGCTTTGTTTGTTTCCTGCAACACACCCCAGAAAAGCGAAAAAGAGCTGGCAGGCAATTTCCCCCGCGAACTGGTTCATTTCATGCCCTGGAAAAACAATCCGGTGTTTGCGGGTACCGGCGCCTCTACATGGGATAGCCTGATCCGCGAAAGGGGGTATATACTCAAAGAAGACAGCGCTTATTATTTATGGTACACCGGATATAACAGCGAAGACCAAACGAAATTTCTCGGACTGGCAACTTCCCCTGATGGACTGAACTGGACGCGGTATCCCGGCAATCCCATTCATACTGCCCAATGGGTAGAAGATATGAGTGTAATTAAGGTGGATGGTGTATACTATATGTTCGCCGAGGGAAAGGATGATGTGGCGCATATCCTTACTTCTACCGATAAAATACACTGGACAGAGCAAGGCGATATTGATATAAGAAAAGTTGACGGAGCAGCTATAGATAAAGGACCCTACGGAACGCCTGCGGTGTGGCGGGAAAACGATACCTGGTATTTGTTTTATGAACGCGGCGACCTGGGCATATGGCTGGCAACATCCCAAGACATGAAAATATGGACGAATGTACAGGATGACCCTGTAATTGAAATGGGACCGGAAGCATATGACCGGTTTGCAGTTGCCATGAACCAGGTAATTAAATACAACGGAAAATATTACGGGTATTACCATGCTTCGGCTTTTAAAGACTGGAGCGAGTGGTCTACCAATGTGGCTGTTTCAAACGACCTGCTGCATTGGGAAAAGTACCCCGGTAATCCAATTATGGGTAATAACACATCCAGCGGTATATTGGTAAACGACGGGGAGCAATATCGTTTGTATACCATGCATCCGCAGGTGAATGTATATTTTCCCGTGAAAGATTCACTATAGAGCAGGTTATGCGTCTATGGTTTGAGGTTTATAGTTTAGGGTCTAACTTAACTTCAAACAATAAACCAGAAACAATAAACGATAAACAAGCTGACAGCTCACGGCTCTAATCACTCCACATTGGCTTCGAGAAAGGCTTTTATTTTGGCGAAGGAATCCAAAAGATTGTCGCCTGTCCATCCATGCGCTTCGCCAGGGTAAAAAACCAATTGATGGATTACATTGTTTTCCTGCAGCTTTTCAATCAGCAGATCGGCCTGCGAGGGTGGTACCAACGGATCTGCACCGCCCTGCAGTACTATGGTGGGAGGGCTTTGCGCGGTGATGAATTTAACGGGGCTCGATTGGGCGTAAATCTCAGGATCGGCTTCATAGCTTTTACCGGTTACGCTTAACAATATCAGTTGCTGTACAGCGCTCAGGTTGCCAAAAACAGTAAGGTCTGTGGGACCAAAAAAATCTACAATTGCTTTTATATACTTTTCGGGATCGTTCTTGTATCCATGTAATAAAGCAAGGTGCGCACCTGCGCTAAAGCCTGTAAGCACCATATCTTTTGCAATATGAAACTCGTCACTGTTCTCAGCCAAAAAATTAATGGCAGCTTTTACGTCGTTTTCCTGTGCAGGAAAAAGATGGGTAGTGCCGTTTGACGCAAGCCGGTAGTTAATGTTGGCAATGGCATACCCGGGAAAATATTTTTTTATTTCGGGTATGGCAACGGTAAGATCGGCCTTACTGCCTCCGGTCCACCCGCCCCCGTGTATCAGCACGATCGTTTTGGTGCGGTCATTCCTGCCAGCAGGCAGGTAGATATCCATTTTTTGCTGTTGATCTGTTCCATAAGCGGTGTCAATAATAGATATTTCCGCCAGCGGCATATCAGGGTTGATATCATTGCCGTTTTCTTTTTTGCAACCGGCAGCTATAAACATCAGCAGCGTAATAAAGCCCAGTACCTGAATGCTCAGCTTCATATATGTAGTTTATAGTTTATAATTTATAGTTTGTGGTTTATGGTTATTTGAGATTTGAAATTTGAGATTTGATGGTGAGTTAAAGGTTTCGGGTTTGAGGTTTATGGTTTATGGTTTCCAACAATAAACAAAAAACTGTAAACAAAAAACTAATTGCTGACTGCTGATAGCTCAAAGCTGACAGCTCATGGCTCTTAAATCATGATCTGCCATATATATTTGGTGCCCCATTTTCCCCACTGCTTTAAGCTTTTTTCGATCGCCTTATCCACTCCTTCATAATTGGTGACTTTCCCTTTTTTAGGCGGCAGGAGTTTGGCTTCAGTAACCTGCTCTAATTCGAGTTTGGTAGCATACCAGTTGGTGAACATTCTTGGAATGACCACTCCCAGTATCATCCCGGGCAGCCCGTTAAATGATTCCGGCCCCCCGGATGTAATGATCTCATCCGTATAAAATGCTACCACAAATACAGAATCCATGATCACCGTAGTAGCACGTTTGCATTCAAATCCTGCAATCTTACGGGTGTCGCCTGTCAATTTCCACTTGTATTTCCGCAAACTGTCCTGGATCAAAAAAGACTCATCAAACACCTGCTTGGCAGCAACGGTTTGCTGTGTGTTCAGATCGGAAAACACGGTGTTGCTCGAAGCGGGACCATCACCCATCCAGGGCACTGTTTTTTCATTGCTTTCCCTGCCCGGCTTATACAATGTTTTACCGTTCACAAATAGAAGATCAAAATAACTGTGTTTGTATTCTGGGATCTGCTTTTTAAGTGAAGCGGCCCATCCGTCATCTCCCCATTCCATTTGTTTGTGCTGGTTCACTGTTTTTTCAAACTCAATTTTGCCTTTCAGTATAAATTGAGCCTTTGCACAGGTATAGGCCGTTACCGCCAGTAATATAAAAAATGCTTTTTTCATGGCTAATGATTTTATTGATTTTCAGCTTGCGCATTGTTTTTTGTAAAGTTCCAGGTAAAGCTCAACAGCCAGAAACGACGCAGGGTAGTATAGGTATTCTCCGTTACAAAGTTGCTGCTGATATTCCTGTTAAAGCCTATGTTCTGGTTCAGGATGTCCTTTATTTCAAAACGCAACGCGCATTTGTCTTTAATCATCCGTTTGCTGATGGATGCATTCCATATAAAAGCGTTCCTGTTTTCATCAAAAACACTTGTTTTTTGCCGGATATTTAAATTGAGCTCCGTACCAAGATCAAATTTAGCGGGTAGCTGTATCCATGTTTCAAGATTGTAGTTCTGCGTCCAGTAAGCGGTTTTAACATCTTTGCGTATAGAGGAAACAGATGTGTTATACCCTGTATTGGTTCGCAGGCTGATGCCAAGTTTATTCTCCTGAGAATAATAGGCGCCCAACCCGCCGGAGTAGCTTTGGTTGTTGGTAATGTTTTTTTCTCCATTAATGAAGTTGATGTTCTTTCCACCATTGGTGTTAAGGTTTACATTCAGGGAAGTTTTAATAGAAGCGAACCTGATACCATAACCCATATAAGTCCTGTAGTTGTAAGTAGCGCCGGTATTAACAGACTTGTATTCCCTTCTTCCGAGCGTGTCCACCATGCTGGAAGTAGTGATCGTATTGTCAATAATGTTCAGGTTGCCATTGATGTTAAAGCCTCTTGATTTTAATACTTTGTAATCGTTGAAATACACAAACAGGTTGTGATTGAAGGCCCTGTCTAACTGGGGATTCCCTATAAAAATATTCAGGGGATCGTTGTTTTCCGCTACCGGTTGTATTTGCTGTAGTGTGGGTTGCTGGGTGCGACCGTTATAGCCCATTCCTATCCGGGTTTGAGGCTTGATGTTGTATGAAAAGTTAGCTTTTGGAAAAAGATTTACCCTGTTGTAATTGAAAGAAGAGTCTTTGTAGTTATCGGTTTGCCGGTAAGCCTGGTAAGCGAGGTCGCTGCCAAACGAAATATTGTATTTCTTTTTAGCAATCCGGTATGCAATCCCCCCTGCGTTGGTAGTGATCAAAAAATCATAATCATTGCTGAGCATTGGGTTTATCTCATTGTATTTGCCATTATTGTAGTCGTAGGTTTTTCTGTCGGAGCTGCTGTGAATGTTTGAATATCCGTAATTAAGAATGATGAAGTTATCTTTCCTTACGGGTTCGGTATATGTAACTTTTCCGTTTAAACTCAGCATTTTGCTGCTATTGTATTTTTGCTGGTTGATGGTATCTTTTTGAAAAACATCTCCTTCCGCGTTAAAATAGTCTGTTTTCGCGTCCAAAAAGCCATCGGCACCGGTATTTGAATAGTTTTCCTCCAGTCTCACAGACACAGTTCTACCTGTTTTTTTGAATTTTTTTCTCCATAATATGCTTGTCGTAAGCGAGGCTTCATCTGCCTTTGAAGAGGTATTACGCCGGTTATAGTTCACGGGCTCGGCTTTATCATTCAGCGATTCCTGGTAGGAATCATTTATATTTTCCGATATTCCTTTGTAGCCGTTGAATGTAATTTTTAAGGTAGAGGAGGAGTCCAGTTGAACTTCGTATTTACCGTTTAAAGAATGCCGCATGCGTTGCGAAAAATTATTGTTTTTCTGGTTCATGTAATACAATGTATCCGGCAGTATGTATTGTGTTTTTGTTTCATCCAGCCCCGCCACATTCATTTTCTTGAACAGGTAGCTGGTATTAAAATTGTGCTTGTTTTCGTTCCATTTATTAGAAAAATGCGCCCCCGCGGTCCAAACCGTGGGTAAGCCGTTGCCATTAAAATACATGTTATCGCCGCCAGACCCGTTGTATACAAAATCGCCATAATCGTCATCGTATTCAAAATTGTCCTCAGAACCCGCGTATTTGCTCCTATCCTGCCAGTTCAACCCGTTGCCGTTAACGTTCGACATGGTTCCAAACGCCGACATTTTTCTTTTGCCTTTAAAAAAGTTGATCATGGCCTCATTGCTGAATTTATCCTTCAACCCTCCGCCTGCGGATAACTTCCCGAAATAACCGTTCTTCTTGTCTTCTTTCAGCTTCAGGTTAATGGTTTTGGTTTTTTCTCCGTCATCAATGCCCGTAAATGTAGCCTGATCGCTTTTTTTGTCAAAAACCTGCACTTTGTCCACCGCATCGGCGCGTATATTCCGGGTAGCTACGGTGGGGTCGTCGCTAAAAAACTCTTCACCATCTACCAACACCTTCTGTACTTCCTGCCCCTGGGCAATGAT
Source organism: Chitinophagaceae bacterium (assembly GCA_019638615.1). Lineage (GTDB taxonomy): Bacteria > Bacteroidota > Bacteroidia > Chitinophagales > Chitinophagaceae > Agriterribacter. Next base: position 259,590 of record JAHBTL010000003.1, read on the forward strand.
TTTCCCATCCTTATCTACCTGTATGCCCGGCATTGTTTTCAATAATTCCTCCGCGTTCGCATTGGCTCTCACTTTAAAGCTGTCTGCGGCATATTCCATCGTGTCGCCTTTCATGCGCATGGCATTGTCCTGCTTTATTATGATCTCTTTTAATAATATGGCTTTGTTGATCAGGTTGATGCTGCCCAGTTCAAGTGTTTTGCCGGGAGAGAGTCGTATATAGTCTACATAATCGGCAAACGAGGGGTAGGAAATAATTACGGCGAAATCACCGTCAGGAAGATCCGTCATAGAGAAATCGCCGTTTTTGTCGGCACGGATGAATTTTATGAGGGTGGAATCACTTTTTTTAATAAGCGTTACAACCGCGTTGGAAAGTTTTTTCTGGTTAGCAGTGTCGGTTACCGTTCCTTTGACTGATGATGTTTGAGCTGTACACAACTGCAGGATACTGCAAAACAAAGCAGTCAGCAAGCAGGATAAGCATTTGGTCATGGGTATTGTTTAAGGATAATAGTAATAGAATGATAAAAGTGAATAAAATACTTCTAGATTATTCTTTATATCACTTAATCTTACGTTAAAATAAAACAGGATGATGCATGAGACGGGGTGATTCCATAAAAAGAAATAAGTTTTTTTCAGAAGGCGATAAGAGCTGCTTTTGTATGTTCAGCCTGTTTTATCTACCATTCGCGCAGTAAGTGTTTTCTTTGCCTGCTTACAGGTATTATTGTACCGTCTTCCATGTAAAGCGAGCCTCCATCTTCTTTCCGGTACGACCGTATCTTATTTTTATTCACGAGCCACGACTGATGAACACGGATGAAGTCGTAAGACTGCAATAACTCTTCATACTCAGAGATGGGCTTACTAACGGTAGCTTTTACACTACCGTTTATATAAAAGGTGGTATAGCTGTTATTTGACCTGCAGCACACAATGTCTGCTATGTTCACATATCTTATTTCATCCGCATCGGGCAGGGCGATCTTTTTTTGCTGAGATCGTTTCTGGTTCTCGAACGACTGAAGCAGCATATTGATCTGTTCGTGTGTTTGGCTGGCCTTTTTTTTCTTGCTTACCTTTTGAAGAGCGGCCACCAGTTCATGTGTATTGATTGGCTTCAACAAATAATCGGTAGCGGAAAATTTGATAGCCTGCAGTCCGTATTCATCATAAGCGGTCACAAAAATAAGGCTTCCTTCAAAGTCGGGAAGTTGCCGCATCAGGTCAAAGCCGGTTTCATTCTGCATTCGTATATCTAAAAATAAAACATCCGGCTTGTGCGCAGATAAAAAGCTGATGGCTTTCTCAACAGTATGGCTGTATCCGAGTACCTCAGCCGAGGGCCAATGGCTGGCAAGCATCGCCTGCAGGTTTTCAACAGCGCTGATCTCATCATCAACCAGGTAGCAGGTAAGTTTTTCCATTACAACCAATTTTGAAATTGAAAGGTGGTCAATGTGCCTTCTTTTGAGGATTCAATATTCATACTGATCGCAATATCTTTTAATTTTTCGTTCATCAGCAATATTCTTTTTTGTACAATTGTTAGCCCATGCCCTTTACGAATTGCATGAATGTTGAATCCCTGCCCGTTATCGTGTATGCTTACGTTCAATTGTTTGTTGTTGCAGTCAATGCTTATTTTTAAATGCGGGTCTGTAGTATTGCGTGTAAACCCGTGATGGATGCTGTTTTCTATAATCGGTTGTAATAACAACGGGGGGAACTCAACCTGCGAAAGGTTGTCCCCACAGTTATTGATGAGCTCATATGTAAAGTCTTTTCTTTTTTGCTCAAGTTGCATATAAGTCTGCTCGGTTTTTAATTCTTCCTGCAGTGATATGTATTCTTTTTTGCCTGTATCCATGATGGTTCGGAGGAAGGATGATACTTCTGATATGTATAAATTGGCATTTTCCGTATCTTTTTTATTGATAAGGTTTTGTACGGAGTTCAGTGAGTTAAAGAGGAAATGAGGGTTTAGCTGGCCGCTCAGCAATTGTAGCTTACTTTCTGTTTCTTCTTTACTAAGCGTAAGCTTGCGTATTTGCCTGGCGTGCTGCTGCTTTTTAAGCATATACCAACCGGCAAAAAGGATAAGCGCCGACAAAACAGTAACCATTAGCTTAAACCAAATGCTGGTAAGAAAGTTTTGCTGTACCTGTATGCTGATCCTGTGTATGCTTTCGCGTTGCAGGCTATACCGGAGCGACAACGAAATTGTTTGTCCGGCAGCCGGCTTATTGATAAGGATATAAGAGTAGTTTGAATGAGGGTCTGGTATGATTTTCTTCCATATTCCCGAACCTTCATCAAAGCTGTATTCTATTTCTTTTTTTATGGAAGATGAATCATTGAACCTCAATAATGCGATTTCTGATGATTTCATGGTAAGCTGCTCTTCCGCCCTGTTTTTTGAATGATCCTGAACAGCAGGCCTGTTTAAGATTTCCTGCAGATCATCATCGGAAGAAAATTGAATAAAATCAAAGGAAGAAAGAGACACCGGTACTCTTTTAATAAATATAGATTGATATACTTCCTCCATGTTGGAAAACCTGACCAGTATTACCAGCGAATCATTTACATTCAATGTAAAATCCCCAACGTGATAATTATTCAGGTTGATGAACCGGGGATTTCGCAAAGGCGTTTGCAAAAAATATCCTGTTTTATAAATCGTATCCTGCTCAAGCGTTCGTATTTCTTTCCAATCCTGTATCATGCGGGTGTTCAGGTAAACAGAGAATTGCAACGGATTGCTTTTATGCATATCCTCCTGCATTGCCGGACTGTATAAAAAAGAGTCTGAATACTGGTAGTTAATGGCTGGATACAGGAAGTCTATTGTAAACGTTTCGTTTATGATGTGATGATCGGATAAAAAGGGCATGAATCTCCCGGCATTGTTGTTACCGGGTGCTTTTTGTGTTGAGGGTTCCTCTTTTGCATTAATGATCACATAGTTGGTTGCATACAAAGAGGTTTCATAGATCCTGTCGATAGCGCAGGAGTCGCATGTTCTATCCTTTACCAGCTTTTGTACAGTAATGTTAACAGGGGTTATGGGAAATCCCCGGGCAGTTCCGGTATTGCCAGGAGATTGGGAGCGTACAAATACAGGAGCTGTTATCCAGGCTATAGTCAATAAATGAAGTTTCATTGTGTGTATTGAGCATGCAAGATGAATAAATTTCAATTGCTCATGATCTTAAAAGTTGAATCCGGCACTCCTTTTTTTGAATCCTGTAATTTTAGCCGGAAAGCTGTATCTGTCCTGCTGCTAATTTTTAAATGAAAATCTCCTAAATAGTACTAAATTGAATACCACAACAAGATTTTCACCCATGAATGAAACCTGGAAACCTGGTATGCCCCGTTACGAAGACGTGCATTTTGTAGACAGCACAAAGCCTGTGTGGAATTACTCCCTGTTTACAGAGGAAGATATACAGAATTTTCAACAGGGTACCCATTACCGTTTGTACGAGATCTTTGGCTCCCGTCCCGCTACGGTACTGGGAAAACAGGGATACTATTTCGCGGTATGGGCGCCCAATGCAACCTTTATTGCTGTAAAAGGCAATTTTAACGACTGGAATAATGAATCGCATCCCCTGTATGTTCGGCAGGACAATTCGGGTATTTGGGAGGGTTTTGTGCCGGGACTGGCAAAAGGTGAAGTATATAAATACCATATACATGGATATAAGGGAAGAAAGCAGGACAAAGGCGATCCTTTTGCCTGGTTTTGGGAGAAAAGACCTGATACCGCTTCCATAACATGGGAGCTTGGTTTTGGATGGAATGATGCTGATTGGATGCAAAACAGGAAACAGCATAATTCGCTGGAAGCGCCCTGGAGCGTATACGAGGTGCACCTGGCAAGCTGGATGCGTCCCGACAGAAATGATGAGGAGTCGTATGCCACCTACGAAGCGATCAAAGAAAAACTGGTTCCTTATGTAAAGGAAATGAAATTCACCCATGTGGAGCTGATGCCTGTAATGGAACATCCCTTCGACGGCTCCTGGGGATACCAGGGTACAGGTTATTTCTCTCCAACCTCCCGCTTTGGCGATCCGCAGGGATTCATGAGCCTGGTAGAAGCATTTCACCAGGAAGAGATCGGCGTGATACTCGATTGGGTGCCATCACACTTTCCTTACGACGCACATGGCTTATTTATGTTCGATGGCACGCATACTTATGAATATGCCGATATGCGCAAAGGCTTTCACCCCGATTGGAACAGTTATATTTTTAATTACAAGAGGGGAGAGGTGAAGTCTTTTTTGATAAGCGCTGCCCGTTACTGGTTCGATAAGTATCATGTGGACGGTATTCGTGTGGACGCGGTAAGCTCCATGCTGAAATTAAATTATTCCCGTACTACCGGGCAGTGGGAACCGAATGAATATGGGGGAGACGGCAATATAGAAGCGATTGCGTTTATTAAAGACATGAATGAAACCATTTTCAGAGACTTTCCTGACGTACAGACCATAGCGGAAGAAGCCACGGACTGGCCGGGAGTAAGCAAACCAACATTTGAGGGTGGACTGGGCTTTGGAATGAAATGGATGATGGGCTGGATGCACGATACACTGGACTATTTCAAGATGGACCCGGTTTACAGGAAATATCACCAGGATAAGTTTTCGTTCAGCATGATGTATTATTACGATGAAAATTTTATGCTGCCGCTCAGTCACGATGAAGTAGTGCATGGCAAAAGCCCCATGCTGTATAAAATGCCGGGCGATGAATGGCAGAAATTTGCTAACCTGCGTTTGATGTATTCGTATATGTTTACGCATCCTGGTGGTAAATTATTATTTATGGGCGATGAGTTTGGACAAACGAATGAGTGGAATTATCAATCGGACCTGGACTGGCACCTGCTGCAGTATAATGCGCACCGGATGCTGAAAAAATGCGTAAGCGATTTGAATGATTTGCTAAGATCGGAGCCCGCTTTATACGAAAACCAGTTTAATATGTATGGCTTTGAATGGGTAGATCTTAGTCACAGGGCAGAATCGGTAATGGTATACAGACGCAAAGGCAAAGACCCCGAAAAAGATGTACTGGTGGTATTGAATATGACACCTGTGGTGCATAACGACTGGAAGGTGAAAGTATACAATAAAGCATCCTGGAAGGAAATATTCAACAGCGATGCCAGGGCTTACTGGGGAACAGGAGATGTATACAATCCCGATATACAAAGCTATACACTGGATGAGGAAGAAAATTTGTATGAATTGAACCTGCATCTGCCCCCGTTGGCCGCAATAGTTTTACGTTAGTTGTATAGGGACTGACCAAAAAGGTCGCTGAACGTCATTGCGAGGGAGGAATCCCGACTGTGTCGGGAAAGCAATCCCATTGAGCGATAACGGCTTAAGTATTTGGGATTGCTTCTCCGCCGCGGCGGATCGCAATGACGATCTTTTTGGTCAGCCCCACAGGCATAGGTGTCAACTTAAGAAATATAGACAATAAAACACCCCGAATGGGGTATTATTTGATTAGCCATCGGTGTAACCGGTGGGCAAATTGAACAGTTTGATATTGAACCCTTACAGGGTTCAACAAAAACCCAGGTATTTTACCCCCAACTTTGTTGGGGGCTATTCAAATCCAAGCCCCTTCGGGCTTAAGTTGACGCACATGCCCTATGGGAGTCTTTACAGCCAGGCACCTGTGTGAAGGGCGAGATCCCGGTGAATCCTCAGCACCAGGGGCTCATGGCTGCCCGCATTAGCTTTGAATGAAGACCCGGTGCGACATTAATCGTCCTTTTGAGTTACCAATTAGGCGGCTCCTCCATCATTGAGCCGTGACAAGTTGCATTTGTTTGTTACAGCTTTCTGATTTGTAAGTATCCTAAGTCGGCTAAGTTATCAGCAAACGTATCAGGGGTCTGTTGCTGAGTTTACAGTAGTACTAACGCTTCATCAGTCCCGCAAGGCGCATAGGCGTCAACTTAAGCCTGATCACTTTATATGAAGGGTAGCCCGCCGCGGCGGGCAAATAAAACGTGCGGCATTCTTTTTACAAACAGGTAGCCGCTAAGCGGCATATTGCAGGTACGTAACCAGGGGCGAATGAAATACGCTTAGTCAGTTACTCCACTGTATAAAATGCTGTTGGGCATACCGGATTTGCTGTGCCATGGGCACAACCCGTTTGCAGACAAAAAGGATAATTTTCAATAATGCGCCATAGGCGCTACCCTGGTTGTATCAAAAAAATACCACACGGGCACATATTCACATATTGGGAGGTTCATACTTTTTAAGTTGACGCCTATGCCCCACAGGGCTGGGAAATATTCCGATAACCGGTATTATAATTTTATATTAATACCTGCCATAAAATTCCTTCCTGCCATCGGGAAATAATAATTTTCGTTTACTAACGCCCCCCCGTAAATATAGCTGAAGGTATATCCGTTCGGCTCATAACGTTTATTGAAAATATTATTTACCTGCAGCACCAGGTTGATCTCACGGAATACAAATTTGTTGATCGTGTAAATGCTCCTGAAATCCTGTACATAAAAGGCATTCAGCTTCCTGCTTTCGTTGCCGGTATTATCAAGATATTGTTTGCTTACATACTTTGGTAGCAGGCTCAGTTCCCAGTTTTTAGCAGGAGCTATATTTACATTACCACCCGCTACAACGGCAGGAGAAAAGGAAATATCTACCGAACTGAAGTTTTCAGATTTCTGTCCACCGTTGTCATAATCATCGAACCATGCTGTAAAATCGCTTATCTTATTCCTGCTCAGCGCAATATTGCCGGCTATGTTTAACCAGCTCACCGGTTGCCATTTTACCTGCAGCTCAATGCCCATCCTGTAGCTTTCCGGGATATTGGTTCGCGTATAAGCGCCTACATCGTTGATCTTTCCTGTAGGTACCAGTTGATTGCGGTACTTCATGTAATACAACGCGAGGTTCCAGTTAAATGTATGATACCGTTGCTCAATGCCCAGTTCAAAATCGTGTAGTGTTTCAAGGCGGGGCTGCTGTTCAGCGCCGGCTTCAAAATCATCCCTGTTGGGCTCCTTATTTGCCAGGGCATACGACAAATATCCTGACCAGTTGTTGTAGCTGTAGCTGATGCCCGCTTTGGGATTGATAAAATTGTATGTATTGTTCACTTTTATTTCCGGGTGTTCTCTGAAACCGTTCATATCGTACTGCGCCCTGCGGTATTGAATGTCTCCGAACAGTTCCCAGTTTGCGGCTATGCGTTGCTGTAATTTGGTATATATATTGAAATCGGTTTTTAGCGCATTCAGGTTATACCACTCATAATCTTTAGGAACACCTGTCTGTGCCCAGGGCAATTTACCGTAGTGTTTGCCATCGTATTGATTCCAGCCGCCTCCTGTGATCCATTGGGTTCCTTTGTTTTTATACTGGAGAGAAAAGATACTACCATAGTAATAATTATCCAGCCATAACTGGCGCACTATATCTGCAGCAGTGATGGTGGAATCGCCTATTATAACATCAGGAAGCCCGAATTCGGCCAAATCCCTGCCGGCTTTATACTGCTCATAGTATCCTTTGCCACGGGTCAGGAACAAGGCTGTGTTAAAGCTGAACCGGCTGTTGATCTCCTGGTTATAAAATAATTGGTAATGATCCTGCTTGTAATTATCGGTTTCGTTTTCATAAGGCGTCCCGGGTTTTTCCGTCCCGGCTGAGTTGTAAGTACGATCAGTTTCCAGCTTGTCTTCGGGTATACCATTCCAGGCATGATAGGTTTTCTCTTTTCCTGAAAAAACATTCAGTCTTAATGAGGCTTTGCCTGTAAACCAGGCGGCAGATACATAGTAGGATTTCAAATCGCTCGTTGCCCGGTCAATGTATCCGTCGCTGGTAACAGACGACAGGCGCGCGTCTACCGTAAATTTCCCATCTATCAGTCCCGTTCCCGCCTTAACGGTATTTTTCCAGGTGTTGAATGAACCATAGCTGTTATTGATCTCACCGTAGGCATTTTCAATAAACTCGTTGGTGCTCATGTTGATGGTGGCGCCGAAAGCACCGGCACCGTTGCTGCTCGTACCTACGCCGCGCTGCACCTGTATGCTGCTTACCGACGATATAAAGTCGGGCATATTTACAAAAAAGCTGCCTTGCGACTCCGCATCATTGTAAGGGATGCCATTGAGCGTTACGTTGATGCGTGTGGCATCTGTGCCGCGAATGCGCATAGCCGTGTAGCCAATGCCGTTACCTGCATCCGAATTTACCACAACCGACGGCAGTTCATTCAAAACAAATGGCAGATCCCTGCCGGTATTGAGCGTTTCAATCTGCCGTTTGCTGAGGTTGCTTTTAGTGAAAGGCGCCCGCTCACCTGCCCTCACCCCTTTTATTTCAATGGGCTGGAGCATAAGCTGCAATTTTTCGAGACTGATGGTGGAGATTTCCGTATTTGCTGTATTGAGTTGTACAGTGATCTGCCGGTACCCGATTGCTGATATGGTAGCAGAATATGCACCTGGCCGGAGACCCGAAAAACGGAACTCACCGGTTTCATTGCTGGCAGTTGCCTGGCTCGCTGAAAGAGCGACTGTGGCACCGGCTACGGGGAGATTGGTTTCTTTTTCAATAATCTTGCCCCTGACAAAAGATTGCGCGGATGCGCTTACAGATGTTAATAAAAACGCTGTTACAATAGCATACCATTGTTTCATTTCTGTTTTTGTTGTCGGCCGCCAACGTGCATATGTATCCTGCACTCACTTGTTATTGGCCGGGTTTACAAAAACAGGAAAGGAGAGATGTGAGGACTCGTCCTTCCCTGCGCAGGCATTACCCTGATCAGGTTCTACGGGTTTGATCTCAGCCCTCCGATATGGATCGGAGAACACCCCGGGAATCACTGAGGTTAAAAAACAAACTTTAACCGCGGTTGTTTGTAGATGCAAAGTTAAGGGAGTTTTAAAATAATTTCCAAATACTGTAACTTTTGTCCTTGTCAGGCGTAATATGTATTGTTGCCGCAGCAGAAAATCCCTGTGCAGCCAATAGCTTATCAGTTAAATATAAACAAATGAAGAAATTATTGTTTTTGATATGCAGCGCATTGGCGGTAATGCTGGTAAACGCGCAGGATGTGTATGTGAACGATAAAAACGCCCAGCCCCGCAAGGTTTCCGGATCTTTTTTGAGCATTTCCGTTTCGGGCTCTATAGACCTGTATGCCTCGCAAAGCGACGAAGAAGTGGTGGTGGTAAGCGCTTCGGAAACGAAATACCGCGACCGGATCATTGCAGAAGTGGTGGATGGTACCCTCAAAATTTACTATAATGATAAAGGTTTGCAATGGAGCAGCGGTAGCAAGAACCTGAAGGCTTATGTATCGTTCAAAGCCATCAGCAAATTAAGCGCATCCGGTGCATCGGATATATATGTGAACGGAGTGATCAAAGGCGATGTATTAAAGCTCACCCTGTCGGGCAGCAGCGATTTTAAAGGAGCCGTGGACGTAAACAAGCTTACACTGGATCAAAGCGGCAGCTCCGATTCAAGGATCAGCGGCAGAACCGGTTCCCTATCCATAAACGTGAGTGGGGTCAGTGATGTGAAAGGCTACGACCTGGTAAGCGAATACTGCGAAGCGGTAGCCAGCGGCGCCAGCGACATACAGATCACCGTAACCAAAGAGCTCACAGCTACCGCCAGCGGCGCCAGTGATATCTACTACAAGGGAGAAGGCATCACCCGCAATATCAAAAGCAGCGGCACCAGCTCGGTGGCAAGGAGAGAGTAGGGGAAATGAAAAGTTAAAACAGGAGCTTTATCCTAAAAGCTTATAGAAAAACGGCTTGTTCCTTATTATTACCGGACTTAATTGCCACAATCTGATCAGGTTACCGGAAAAACGGAAAATTTTCCCGTATTCTGAAAATGGGTTTTCCAGGCGTATCAAGTGATGTATAAAAGACAATGCCAGCCAGAGCGGAACTGTAAGTGTATAAAGGAAGAGGTGCAGCAGGAACCACTGGATGCCAAATTGTTTTCTTATTCTGACAAAGATAGAGACTATTATCTGTAACCCTTTTTTATCTGTAAGATTATAATATCCCAAACCCGACGATCCAAAAGTTGTATTTGCCGATTCGCCCTGTAAGTGGATGATATTGTATTGCCCGAAAATGCAGAGTTTACCGGTTTTCTTTAATCTGCTGCACCATTCGGCTTCTTCAGCATATAAAAAGAAATCTTCGTCAAGTAATCCGGCTTTGTTGATAGCTTCCTTTTTCACCATCAGGAACGCCCCGTTTATCCAATCTACTTCTACCGTGTTTTTTGCATCGGGTATATTCGGTTTTTTTGTCTTTAATGTATAGCCCAGCCATCGTATAAAGCTTCCAACATAAGGTAAAGGGAGTAAATAGTTCAATCCGCCTCTGATCACAAAATTTCCCGAAATCTGCGGAGAACCGTCTTTATTGAGTAGCTGTACACCACAGGCGATATATTCCGATTTTGAAAACGTTAGGTAACAGTTTTCAATTGCATTATGAAAATCTAAAGTGTCTGAGTTTAAGAGCAGGACAGTATCAGCTTTTGCCAGTTGTATACCCACATTGTTCGCTCTGGCAAAGCCACTATTATAATGCATCTGTATCCAGCGAACAGAGGGATGCGCCCCGGTAATCATATCTTCGCTATTATCGCCAGAAGCGTTGTCAATTACCAATATCTCAAATTGTACGCGTTGATTTTTTGGATAAAAGCTCGAAATGCAATCAGTGACAAGCTGTGGGGTTCGATAATTTACTATGATGATGCTTAAGTTCATAGCCTAGTTAGATTGCTTTTTACGGTAATATTCAAGAATAAATTGGATAATTTTGTTTAATTGTTCTTTGTTATCATTATAGGCCACTATCTTTTTCGACCTGTATTTATTTACATGCGACTTTATAAAGCTGAATGGGAAGAAATTCAATTTGTCAGAAAGTAAAAACCAAACCATCCACGTTTTTAAACGGCTTTTTACGTATAGATGGGGGGGGAGTATAAAGTGCCTAGCGTATGTTTCTAAAGCACTACTTAAATTGGATCTAATAAATTTATGTTCTTTACCTGTTTTTTGCGCGATGACCGAGGATTGCTGATCTAATAAATTTTCGTACTCATTACGAATGTCCTGTTTGGTAAAAATTTTATCAATATTTGTTATACCTGCCTGTGGAATACCAATGTATTCCCGTACCTGATATAAATCTGCAAAAGCCATTACTTTCCCGGCTATCAATGGATACAGTCCTGATATATATTCATACAACAAAAGATTTTGGGTTTTCTCTGTATTTAAAAAAGCTGTTTTTAGCACTTCTGTTCTGTGCAACCCGTAATAAACAGTCCTGTAATTGTTAAAAAATGCCCGAACCCTGTTAAAAGGATCTTCCTCATTAATATGATATTCCACTTGGCCTTTATATACAGGAGCCAATCCAATTTTAGTATTGTTACTTATTAATGAAAAGTAAACTACAGATCCCATCGCCACACTATAATCCGCATTCTTTTCGAGGAAGTCAACACATTTCAGCAACGTGTCTGCAACGGTAAAATCATCATCTGCGCACATGACAATATACGGTGTTTTAACATGTAGCAAGGACGATGGCAGCTTGGTGGAATAGGAAGCCCCGGGGAAATGGAGATATTCAATTTTGGGATACAGGGATAATTGTTCAAAAGGCTCAGCCGTGCTGTCGGCCACAATAATATGAATATCCCATTTGCTATAATAAGCAAGAGACCTTGAAAGATAGCTGTGCCTGTTATGTGTAGGTATAAGTAAAGTAAGTTTGTCTGTCATTCAGCTTCATATTAAAAACTGCCTTATGATCCTTTCTTGCTTAGCTAATCCGCTTGAGGTATCCACCAGGCGCTACGCTTATGATTAGCTTGGCATCTATTGATTCATCTACTTTAAAATCAGCATTCTTTTTTAAGAATGCCTCTGCTGCTGTTTTGGGACTGTTACCTTTTCCCCAGGGTCTGCTTCCCCAATCGTAATCGGCAGGCATATCTTCAACTACTGTATCAAAAACTATCGCATACGAGCCTTTGCTCACAAAAGGGCTGTATAGTTCAAGTTCTTTCAATACATGGTCATGCGTATGGTTGGAGTCTAAAACCACCAAAATGTTCTTTTTCCCTTCTGCATGCACCTTTACTTTGTCGATGATCTCATTGCTGATGGAAGAGCCTTCCAGTATTTTTATGCGTTTGAACATAGGATGGTTTTCAATCTCCTTTTTATTATGCGCACGAATATCAATGTCTATACCCAAAATCTCTCCCTTGCCGATCAATTCAAGCAGCGAAGCGTAAAAAATCAAAGAACCTCCATGTGCAATCCCTGTTTCTATAATAAGGTCCGGCTGAATATTCCATATTATTTCCTGCATCGCTATCATATCCTGCGGATATTGGATAATGGGTCTTCCCATCCAGCTAAAATTATAGGAATAGCCAGCCTTAACAGATTCAAGAAAAAAATCATCGGCAAGCTTTTTTAGCTTCTTGTTTTGAAGCTGTCTGTCTAATCTTTCCAACTTTTCTTCTTCAAATTTTTTTATTGGATCCATTTTCTTTTCGTTTTAAATTATAAAATAGCCGATCTCCTGGCCATTACAGGGTATCTCCTGATTGATATTTTGTTTCATTGTATTTAATGATTCCTGCGGGGTTTCCCGCAACAACCGCATAATCCGGTACATCTTTTGTGACAACAGCCCCCGCTCCAACTGTTGCCCAGCAACCAATTTTAATTCTTGGCAACACAGTACAGTTGGTTCCCAAAAAAGCACCGTCATTCACTAAAACTTTTCCCGCAAGGCATGCGCGTGGAGCAAAAAAAACGGTATTCCCTATCACACATTCATGTGCAATTACAGTGCCTGTATTGATAGCACAGTTATTTCCAATGGATACGTTTGCCTGGAGCACTACGTTCTCCTCGATTGTATTTCCTACTCCCATCTGTACCATTTTCAGATTAACTTCAGGGTGGACGCAGTTAGTAAAAAGGGCTTTTTTTTGTGATAAAAATAACGATGTTTCATAGCGAAGAACAGTATTTCTGGTTATCAGGTTTACAAAATGAACGTTCTTTTCAATCAGGGAATTAACTATTTCAAAACCGCCTAATACTTTGTAACCAAAAAAGTCATGGTGGTGTTTGCTTATATCATTGTCTATAAACCCCAATACATTAAATTCATTAGAAGAGATTCTAATATCCTGTAATGTTTTGCAGATTTGCGGGTTATTGGCTCCTAAAAAAACAACATTCATTTGCTTAATTGTTATTTAGTGCAACAAATTCAGTTATTGTATCAACTACATATTTTGCTTCTTCATATTTCATATCATGATAGCTTGGCAGGTTAATTCCTCTTTCATAGATTGAATAGGATACGGCATTGTTGCAGGGATTGAACATCGGGAGAGAAGATAATGGATAAAAGAATGGCCTGCTGTCAATATTCTTTTCCTTCATATAAGCAAAGAGTTTTTCCCTGTCTAAAGCCACACTTTCATCGAACAGTACCGTAGGCATCCAATAGCTGTTTTTTGTATGTGGATATTCCGGGTTCAGCATGTAATGCCGGCTTGTAAGTTCATGTTTATACCATGAAAATATTTCTCTTTTTTTAGCGATTAGCTCGACGGCCCGCTCCAACTGAGCGCAACCCATGGCAGCCTGAAGGTTGCTCATTTTGTATTTGTAGCCGTAATTTTCCATCCAAAAAGCCCTCCCTTTTTTAGGATCCCTGCCATGGTCATTAAGGATTTTTGCTTTTTCAAAAACTTCTTTTTGATTGGTTACTAACATGCCGCCTTCTCCTGTAGAAATTGTTTTTGTTCCATGAAAAGAGAAAACGCCTGCATCACCAATACTACCTGCCTTTTTCCCTTTGTATTCCGACCCCCAGCCTTCTGCCGCATCCTCCAGAACCCGGAGGTTGTATTTTTTTGCAATTTCCATTATGGCGTCCATTTCAACGAGGTTGCCATACAAATGAACTACGATGACGGCTTTTGTTTTAGGGGTAATCGCTGCTGCAACTTTTGCCGGATCAATACACCATGTATCAGGCAATACGTCAACGAACACAGGCTTAGCGCCTATATATAGCACAGGTTCTACAGACGCTATCCATGTAATATCAGGAACAATTACTTCATCTCCTTCTTTAACGCCTAAAGCCATTAGTGCCAGATGAATGGCGCCTGTGCAGGAAGACGTAGCCAGCGCATATTGATTGCCTTGGAAACCGGCAAAATCTTTTTCGAACCTATGAATATAGTCATAGCATTTACTGCCCCACCCGGTTTGTATGGCATCATTCACATATTCTATTTCCAGGGTAGAAACAGAAGGTCTGGTAATAGGTATCTTTTTTTTATACGGATCCATTGATTATATGATTATAAGTTCCGGTATTGCCATAACAAATTTACAATCCCATTCTTTTACGTAAGAAAGTTGTTGGATAATTTCATCTTTCAGATTCCATGGCAGTATTATTATATAATCAGGTCGTTCCTTTTTTAAATGCTGCTCGTCAACAACAGGAATATGGCTTGCCGGCAGCCACTTGGTTTGCTTATGCGGATTGGCATCTGCCACAAAGCTTACAAGGTCGTTTTTAATACCACAAAAATTAAGTAAAGTGTTCCCTTTGGCTGCAGCGCCGTATGCTGCTACTTTTTTAACTGCTCTCTTGCATGTAACTAAAAATTCAATAAGATCAACTTTTACCTTTAATGCCTTTGATTGAAAGCCGTTGTAATAGTCCAGGCTATTCAACCCTTTATCTGCTTCCTTTTTAAGTAATGCAGCTACATTATTGGTTATAGGGTTGCTGTTATCTCCTTTGTGCTTACCATAAATACGCAACGATCCTCCGTGCGTGGGAATTTCTTCCACGTCAAACAGATCCAGTTCCTGGGAAGCAAATATTTTCTGTACAGTAGTGAAGGATAAATAAGAGAAGTGCTCGTGATAGATGGTATCGAATTGATTGTTTTCGACCAACTGTGCCAGGTGAGGAAACTCCATCGTAATAACTCCGCCCGGGGCAAGAACGAGTTTCATCCCTCCAACAAAATCAATGATATCAGGAACATGCGCCAGCACATTGTTTCCCAGCAATAAGTCTGCTTTAATATTTTTGCCTGCTAATTTTTCAGCCAGCTTTACGCCAAAAAAATCTACAATGGTTTCTATTCCCTTTTGTTGGGCCACCTGCGCCGTATTTGCAGTGGGCTCAATGCCCAGAACGGGGATTCCTTTTTCATGAAAATATTGTAACAGGTAGCCGTCGTTAGAAGCGATTTCTATTACTCTGGAAGCTTTGTTTAAGCCGAACCTTCCGGTCATTTTTTCGGAATAAGCTTTTGCATGCTTCAGCCAACTGGTTGAATAAGATGAGAAGTATACATAGTCGTTGTTAAAAATGGCATCAGACTTTTTATACTCATCTATCTGCACCAGGAAACAATGGTGACAGGTATATACTTTAAGCGGATAAAAGGTTTCCGGTTCATTCAATTGTTCCCTGGTAAGAAAAGAATTGGAAGCAGGAGCATTGATAAGATCAATGAAAACATGCTTAAGCTCCGTTTTACAAAACCGGCATTGCATCATTTATATTCCTTTAAAGTTTTTATCAATATCAGGATGAGCGGCATCCCTTTCAGAGATCATACTCACCGGTAAAGGCCAATTTATTTGAATGCAGGGATCATCGTATTTTATACCGCCCTCCGCACCCGGAGTATAATATTCAGAATGATGATACAATAATTCCGCATTTTCAGACAAAGACTGGAAGCCATGGGCAAAACCTTCCGGGATATAGAGCATCTTTTTATTTTGAGCTGATAGCTCCACTCCAAACCATTGTAAAAATGTAGGAGATCCTTTCCTGATGTCTGTAATTACGTCGAAAACCACGCCTGCAATGCACCGGATCAATTTGATTTCTTTGTATGGAGCGATTTGGTAATGCATACCTCGTATGGTTCCCTTTGCGGCTGTGAACGAATGATTCATTTGTACCCATTCCCTGCTATGGTCAATTTTTTTAAATTCCTTTTTATCAAAATATCGTGCAAACCAGCCCCGGCTATCGGCAAACGGCTCCATTTCAATAATATAACTGCCTTTTAATGGAGTGGGGGAGAAGATCATAAGGCAAGATACGTGTTGATTTGCTGTAGTGTAAAATCTCTTTTTTTATTGCCTGGCTGCTTGTACCAGTCAATGGTCCAGTCAATGGAAGATTCCGCATTTAATTTTGGTTTCCACTTCAGTTCGGTTTGAGCTTTGGTGATATCCAGTTGTAATAATCCTGCTTCATGGGGCTGATCAGGATTGGACGCAGCTGTCCATGTACCGCTGCCCCAGCTTTTAATCGCCCTTTCAACAAGCGTTTTTACGGTTAAATGGTCTCCGGGCAAAGGGCCGAAATTAAAAGCAGAAGAGTATTTCTCCCGGTATTCGTTCAACAATCCCCCCAGCAGCAGATAGCCGGTTAATGGTTCCAGCACATGCTGCCATGGTCGCACCGATAACGGGTTGCGAACAATGATATCCTGCCCTGATTGCAATGAGCGAATGATATCGGGTATGATTCTGTCGGTACTCCAATCCCCGCCGCCAATTACATTCCCCGCTCTTGCACTGGCAATGGCTTTTTGGTGCTTATCAAACAGGCCGACATTAAAGAAGCTGTTCCTGAATGAGTTTACTACCAGTTCGGTGCATGCTTTACTGGCACTGTATGGATCGTAGCCACCCAACGCATCTTCTTCTTTATAAAGCGTATGCTGCTCCCTGTTTTCGTATACTTTGTCAGTAGTTATAACAACCACGGTGCATTTTTTTTGCAATGAGTTGATGCTCTCCAGCAGGTTGGCAGTGCCTGCAACGTTTACTTGAAATGTTTCCGCAGGAATTCTGTAAGAACGACGAACCAACGGTTGGGCTGCCAGGTGAAAAACATAATCCGGCTGAAATATTTCAATTTCTTTTTTCAACTGTGTTTTATCGCGTATGTCTGCCAATATGCTTTCCCCCTGTTTAATATCACCGGATATTTCATCGTATAACCCGTTTTTATATTCGGGAGGTAACGCGTATCCCTTTGTTTCCGCTCCCAATTCTTTTAAGAGAAGCGTTAACCACGCACCTTTAAAACCGGTATGCCCTGTAATGAATACTCTTTTCCTGTTATAATAAAGGGCAAGCGTATTCCTGTTTACCATATTTTCCATTTTGCCTGGTCATTTTGCCAAAGCGCTTCCAGTTCCAGCTTATCACGTAATGCATCCATGCATTTCCAAAATCCATAGTGTTTGTAGGCTGCCAGTTGATTGTTGAACGTTAATTGCTCAAGCGGGGCATCTTCCCACATTATATTCGTCATATCTCCTTCCAGGTAGTCAAAAACCGATGAATTCAGTACAAAAAATCCGGCATTGATCCATTTACCTTCGTCCCTGCCTTTTTCCCGGAAAGAAACCACCTCGCTTTGATCATTCAGCTCCATTCCGCCAAATCTCGCATCGAGTTGTACGGCTGTTACTGTGGCTGTTTTTTTGCTTTGTAGATGAAAATCTAAAAGCTTCTGCAAGTTAATATCGGCTACCCCGTCACCGTAGGTCAGCATAAAATTATCTTCATCTATATACTTTTGAACCTGTTTCAATCTGCCCGCTGTTTTGGTACTGCTTCCTGTATCAAGCAATGTAACCTTAAAGTCTTCACTTTTGGTTCCCAAAACCTCCATGGCGTTTTTTTCCAGGTCAATCTTTATATCGGAATTGTGGAGAAAGTAATTCATGAAATACTCTTTGATCACATATCCTTTATAACCAAGGCAAATAATAAAATCATTGAAACCATAATGGCTATAAATTTTCATAATATGCCATAAAATAGGTTTACCGCCTATTTCCACCATTGGCTTGGGGCGGGTATCGGTTTCCTCTGCTATCCTTGTACCAAGTCCGCCTGCAAATATTACAACTTTCATAGTTTTATTGATTGCACAAAACTAAATGATTTAGAGGAAGAATAACATCTTATGATAATATTAAGGTTGAACATTTCCTGTAACATAAATCGGCTTTGCTGTAATGAACAAACCCCTGTGATTACATTATCACAGGGGTCACACAATAGAAATATCTTCTATTATTTAGAATAAACTATAACTAATTTGGGATGTTTGCCAGCATCGGAATATTCACTTGTGGCGAATATCCTTGAATTATAATATGTTTCGTTTTGTAGCTTGAGGAAGAAGCCATAATTGGCGTTTGATACAGTCATATCCTTTACCAATTCTGTAACATCTATATCAACCAAATCAAGAAAAGCCTTGTTGGTAGAAGGAATAACAACCTGATTGGTATTAGTAGAAGATGGCTGATTATAAAACGTAAGCGTTTGCGGACTCCAGGTACTGGTGACCCTTTGAATAAGCATGGCGTTATCTGAACCGGAATTTGCTCTTACCTCATCAGAATGGTGTCCATTAATAGGGGCCGGATGTGAGTATAGAGATAATTTTGCAGTTTTGATGGTGGCCATTGAAGGTATGCTACTTAAATTGAATTTAAATATTCCACGTATCGCAATCGGGTTACCATTTTTTGTCCATGCCGCAGCACCAATTTCTTTGGTATCAGCACCAGTTTCATCTATACTCGAATTCCCAAAAATAACAACCTCATCGGGATTATCTGCAGGTTGCAGGGATATTGTTATATATTCAGGGCCTTTTACTATAATAGATACTGTGTCAACACCGGTTGCGCCCTCATTGTCTACAACCATTAACTGATAAAGATAGGTGCCGGCTATCAGTTTCTTAACATCTGTAACCGGAGCTCCATTATTAACTATTTCTGAAGCATCAGGACCTGATACTTGGCTCCATATATAAGCCACTACATCTCCATCTGCATCTGTACCGGTTCCGGTTAATGTGGTAGAAACTGTTCCGCCCTCTTCCTGTAAATGTATTATCTGACTTTCACCAGCTTCAGCAACAGGAACTTTATTGTTGACGATATCTTCTTTCTCACAACTGCACAATAAGATAATCAGTACTGCGAGAAACGGGGCTAAGGATTTAATATTCATAGCTTAAGCCTTTTAAACGTGCAAATAAACAAAAAATAGTTTATATTATTATGTTTTTATATTAAATTTCGATCAATTGTCAATTAATTGAATTTTTCTTCCTTTTACCAGTATAACAGTAGCTTTAAAGGGAATATTGATAATAAGCCGGTAAAAAAATTAACGAAGCGCTTCCATTTTCTCTGCTGCCTTTCTTGCTATATTACCCCAATAGAAATGCTGAAAGACGCCGGCGGGGATATTGTCCCTGATAGTACGGGTTGTTGATTGTATTTCCCCGGCAAAGGCATGAGCGTCATTGTCGTTTACAATATGCAGCTTATTACCGGTAACGGAAACGGCGGATGTGTTGCCGGCCAATGCTTCTGCCAGCTTGGTTTTAATGCCGCCTCCTTCGCTGATCGGGTTCAAAAACAGATCTGCAGCTCTGAATACAGGTTAATATACTCTACAAAGCCGGCATAAACAATGTTTTGTCTTTGTATGCTTCCAATCTGTTGTATTGTTCCGGTAAATGGCCTCTGCATACAATAATAGTATAGTTGTCATTGTTTTGCAGCAATAACGTGCTGTATGCAAACAGCTTTTTTACCTCTTTTTTTTGGTCCTGTGTGCAGGCTGTATGCTGTTGAATACCACGGATGATGACGGTCGTTGCATCCGGGTTTAACCCAAAATTTTTCACCGCGTATTGCCTGTCTTCTTCCGAAATGAAAAAACTATAGTCTTCCATCCGGTGAGCTAATTCTTTCATATAGCCATAATAGACGCCACCGCCATTTATTGATACTTTTAAACACCTGCAAACTTTATGCTGTGTATGAAGCGATAACATGAAAGACACCCAATGATTTTTACTCCGGGCTTTAGATTTTTTCTTTAATTATGCAGATTAATTGGTTGGCATGAGTTTAATCCCCGTTATTTCAGTAGTCATTTGTACCTATAACAGAGACCGATATTTACCACAGGCGCTTGAGAGTATTGCAGCGCAAAGCTTTAGTAAATCACTATTTGAGCTGATTGTTATAGACAATAACAGTACAGATCGTACAGCCGATATTGCAAAGGATTTTATAGCTTCTCAACCCGGATTTCATGCTGCTTATTATTTTGAAGAAAGGAAAGGATTGGGTTACGCCCGTAACAGGGGACTTCAGGAAGCTGCAGGTAGTATATTATGTTATATAGATGATGATGCCATATTAAGTAAAACGTATCTCGAATCGGTTGCTTCATTTTTCAATGCTTATACTGATGCTGTTGGCGCCGGGGGGAAAGTAATTCCAAAGTATGAAAGCGGAACAGAACCTGTATGGATGAGTAAATACCTTGATGGTTTTGTTGGCAGGGTGAATTACGGCGAAGCTGTAAAACAGTTTGATAATACGATGAAGTATCCTGCAGGCTGTAATATGATATACAGGAAGGATGTATTGTTAAAAATAGGAGGATTTAATAATGATCTCACATTCAGGAGCGATGATAAGGATATATTTTTAAAAGTAAAAAATTACTGTAATACAATCTATTATCTTCCACTTGCATATGTATATCATTATGTAGATAGTCATCGGTTGAGCTTTGAAAACTTTCGAAGGCTTTTTCTTAAAACAGGCAACGAGGAAAAAAAGCGGGTCGGCGGTGAAGGAAACCGGCTGGACTTATTAAAAAAACACATTGAGTTCTCCGCAAAATTATGTGCGGCACTCATATTATACATTTTATTTCTGGTTAAAGGAAAAGAAATAAAAGGGAGATATCTTTTTTTATCCCAGTGGTTTACATGGAAAGGTTTTTTAGCTAGAAACGTTTTTGTTCGGTAAGGCTCTGTTTCTCCATAGTGAAAAAGCGGCAATGGCAAGCGCAAGATAGAATAAAATGTTTCCAAAATAAATCAGCTTTTGTCCTGTATAGTAAGATGCCGGCTCAAATTTGAAAATAATCTCGTGCTTCCCGGCCGGCACGGGCATTCCTCTTAATACGTAGTTCACTTTAACGTAATCAACTTTCTTTCCATCCAGGTAAGCGTTCCAGCCGGCCGGATAATACACCTCGCTGAAAACAGCAAACTGCGGCGAGCTGCTGGTGGAACTGTATTTTATCTCGTCATTGTCATAGCTCTCCATATTGATTACAGCCGCAGTATCATACACAGGATCATTGCCTGCAATATTTTTAAAGCCGACATCTATTATTGCTGTGTCCTTCGGACCAAATTTGTCCATCGCTTTAATTTCTTCCACCGGGCCGTTCACATATTGAATGTGTTTTACAAACCAAACCGCGCCCAGCGCACTGTCGTTTTTATATACACTGTATTGTTGCTGCTGTTGTTGCGGGGGAATGATGAAATATCTTGTATCCAGCATGTTCAGTACATCCATGTTCATGGGACTTTTGGCGAGCTGTGTCTCAATCAAATCCTGGTAAATACGCAATTTGGCTGCGTGATATCCTCCCACGGAGCGATGAAAATAAGAGGTGGTCGCTTCGCTGAACCTGTCCGGCGAAAGGCTGTACACACGGTAGTGCGGATCTTTATCCTGTAAAATCTGGGTATTGGCGGCAGTCGGATGAAAGCTCTGTGATTGATAACTGTCTTCATCCAGGTAATTCTCTGAATTAAGGTAGTGACTGTCCTTTACTAAAAGATCAACGGTATTGATCACTGTAAATATTATTATCAGGGGCAGAGGCTTCAGGCTGTTCCTTACGTAAAGGAATAATAATCCTACCACCAGACCTGCAAACAGGAGCGCCCTGAAAACGCTTGCCATAAACATGCTTTTGCGTTCCGCTTTCAGCGCACTTAACACAATGCTTCCCATTTGATTGGCCTGCTGATTGGGATCCGGCGAAGTCAACTGTGCATCAAATGCAGCTCTGAAATCATTGAAAAAATAAACAAGCAGGGTGATGGCAAACAATCCGCCTAAGACATAAAAAATTTTTTTAAAGGAAGCCTGTAACGCTTCTTTTCCCTTTGCGGAGAAAAAAATCTCCTGTAAGCCCATTACGGCAAGCAGGCAAAGTAAAAACTGCGGCAGGATCAGGGCACTGCTGGGCGCCCTGAACTTGTTGTACAAAGGAAAATAATCAATAAGAAAAGAGTTGAAAGCATAAAAATTACCGCCCCAGGATATAAAAATAAAAAACACAGCAGCGGCTGCGATCCACCATTTGATCGGATTTTTTAAAACAACCATTGCTATAAGAGCAAGAAAGCAAATGATAGCGCCATAATAATAGGTTCCGCCTGAGCCTTCCTGCATGCCTCCCCAATACCTGGGCAAAGAAGCTGCAATCTGAATGGCCTGGTTTTCCGGTATGTTTTTATCTGTTAATTCCCGAACCAATACTGAATTTTCATCAAAATGCATGGCAGAACTTTCACCGAACAGATCCGGCATTAATACAGTTAGAATTTCACTTTTCCCTATACTGTAGGAAAATGCATAGTCTTTATCTAATCCCTTTGTTTCTACTTTCTTTATCCCATCTCCTGAAGTTTCGATCGTTTTTCCGCCTCTCATCGTGTATTTAGCGTATTCAGCAGTGGTCATAAGCGTCATGGCCGAATTGGCAACCGAAGTAATACCCGCAATTATTATCAGTGCTATTGATATTGTTATATGCTTCCAGCTTTTTTCTTTTACAAAAGTTATTATATATCCTATCGAAATAATAGTCGTGGCAATGGCAAAATAATAGGTCATCTGGGGATGATTGAAGGCAACCTCCCAGGTACCGGCAATAATGGCAATAACAAGTCCTGCCCAGTACCTCTTTTTATATATCAGCAGTATTCCGCTTAAAAGGGCCGGCATGTAAGCAATGGTCAGCATCTTAGTATCGTGACCCACTGCAATTATAATCGCATTGTATGTACCATAGGCAAAAGCCAGGCTTCCTAAAATACCGATAGCAGGCCGGATCTTAAGTGTGCAGCACAGCAAATAAAAGCTGATGCATGCTAAAAAGAAAAAGCCTGCCGGTTTGGGCAGCCCCAGCGAAAAGATAGCATGTGAATCAGGTAAAAATGATTTTGCCTCCATCGCTACCTGATAATTAGGCATGCCGCTGAAAAGATGCGTATTCCAAAAAGGGAAATGCCCTTTTTGCTCTTTGTATTCAAAGGAATTTTGAGCCATCCCTTTCCAATGCATGTTGTCGTTTTGATACAGTACCTTTCCCTGGAATGCGGGACTGCAGTATACCATAGCGACTATCAAAAAAATAGCGATAGCTACAATATGCGGAACAAACGCCTTGAAATTAATATTTTTCAAACAGTGAGTTTTAAGGTGGCAAATTAATGCTATTTTTATTTTTTTCTTTAGTTTTATCAGGTTTAGGTTTAATTTAATAATGAACCTTTACCGTTAATGTAAAATGGATGCCGAATATTAGTTATACAAGCTGTCCCATCTGCAAGGCTGAAAATTTTGAAAGTGTTTTTTATGTTAAAGATTATACCGTAAGCGGCAGGGAATTTGAAATTGTGCATTGTAAATCCTGCGGTGTAAGGCTTACACAAAATGTTCCTGGCGAAAATGAAATAGGAGCATATTATAAATCTGCCGATTATATCTCACACAATCATAACAGCAAAGGGCTCATCAGCCAGCTATATAGAAAGGTTCGCAATTACACTGTAAAACAAAAAGCAGGAATTATAAAAAAATATACGAAACTTTCTGAGGGAAGCCTGCTTGATATCGGTTGTGGTACGGGTGCTTTTATATATACTATGGCGCAATTGCGCTGGAATGTTACAGGGTTAGAGCCGGATGCTGATGCCAGGAATACCGCTAAAGCTTTATATGGAATAGAGACCTTGTCGTCTGACTGTTTATTTTCTCTGCCCGCTGATAGTTTTAATGCAATAACCCTGTGGCATGTGTTAGAGCATGTGCACCGGTTGCATGAAAATGTTGCACAGATGAAAAGATTGCTGACGAAGGATGGAGTAATTTTTATTGCAGTGCCTAATTATACCTGCCAGGATGCGCGGGTATATGGAAAATACTGGGCAGGTTATGATGTTCCAAGGCATTTATATCATTTTTCCCCCCATGCTATGGAAGTATTGATGCAGCAACACAATTTAAAAGTAGTGAAGAAACTGCCTATGTGGTTTGATAGTTTTTACGTGGATATGTTAAGCAGCAAATACAAAAACGGCAGCGTTCATTACATTGCAGCAGGTATGCATGGACTGATGTCTAATATCAACGCGTTAAGAAAGAGAGAAGAATGTTGTTCGTTAATATATGTGGTTAAATAGATTGTAATTTCTTAGTTATATCTTCATGTACCTGCCATAGTTACAGGGAGCATCAAATATGGTATTGAATATTCTTAAAGATAAGCCCACGAAGCTGTTCATTGTTATTGCCGCATTTTTTGTAGCGAACGCTTTAATAGCTGAATGCATCGGCGGAAAAATTTTTTCGCTGGAGAAGCTGTTGGGATTTGAACCATTGAACCTGACGCTTTTCGGGCAAACCGGACTTTCTTTCAGCCTTACCTGCGGGGTATTGCTTTGGCCGCTTGAATTTGTGATGACGGATATAGTGAATGAATATTACGGACCCAAAGCCGTAAAAAGGATCAGCTATATAGCGGTTGCCCTGATATCCTATGCGTTTATCATGTTTTATGCCAGCATTCATATTCCCTATGCCGACTGGTGGCCGGCTTCGAAAACAGCCGAAGGAGTACCGGATATGCAGGTGGCCTTTACCGGTATTTTCGGGCAGGGCATGTGGATCATTTTCGGAAGCCTGGTGGCTTTCCTGGTGAGCCAGATGGTAGATGTGTTTGTTTTCCACCGCATTAAAAAGGTTACGGGTGAAAAAAAGGTATGGCTGAGGGCTACGGGCTCTACGCTGGTATCGCAACTGATAGACAGCTTCATTGTGTTGACCATTGCATTTAAATTCGGCAGCAACTGGACATGGGCACAGGTGATAGCTGTAGGCTGTGTAAATTATATGTACAAGTTCACCGTTGCCATCTTACTGACTCCTCTTATTTATTTCGCAGAGTCGCGGATTGAAAGATACATTGGTAAGGAAACTGCCATGCAAATGAAAAAAGCGGCAATGGGACAGGGCAGTGTATAAGCATGCGGCTGTGTTCAGATGGCACCGGCGCTAATAACCTTCTGCGGCATCATCGCCACGTTTATCGGCTACTGCTTCCAGTACTAATTTACCATCCTTGCTTTTTTCTATTTTAATAAGCTCTGTTCTTCCAATAGAAGAACGCCTGGTAACGGTATATCCCATGCTGCTTAAGGAGTCTGATACAGATTGCGGAAAACCTTCTTCCACAAAAACCTCGTCGGGCAGCCATTGATGATGGAACTTGGGTTTGTTAACCGCATTTTCGGCGCTGAGATTAAAATCAATTACGTTCACAATACTCTGGAACAATGAAGTAGGAATGGTCGTTCCGCCCGGTGTGCCTACTACTATGTACGGACTTCCGTCTTTCAGCACAATGGTAGGTGTCATAGAACTTAGCATACGTTTACCGGGCGCAATGGCATTGGCCTCTGTGCCCAGTGCTCCGTACATATTGGGCACACCAG
Organism: Chitinophagaceae bacterium; assembly: GCA_019638615.1. Classification (GTDB taxonomy): domain Bacteria; phylum Bacteroidota; class Bacteroidia; order Chitinophagales; family Chitinophagaceae; genus Agriterribacter. The sequence continues at coordinate 285,421 of JAHBTL010000003.1, forward strand.
GCTTTGCGCTAAAATCATCCATTTCATCATTCAGTAAAAAACCGGCGCCTCCTGCTACTGTTCTGCTGCCATAACCGTCGTTAAGCGTGGTGGTAACTGCTACTACATTTCCCCATTGGTCGGCTACCGATAAATGGGTCGTTTCTTCACTTTCTTTGGGAAGGATACCGGCTTTTGTTTGCTCGCTGCTCCCCGCTTTGCCTGGTACATAATCTTCCATTCTCTTTCGTATATAATGATCACTCAGCAAGGTATCAACCGGCACTCTTACAAAGTCAGCATCTCCCATATATTCAGCCCTGTCCGCATAAGCACGGCGCTCTGCTTCTACCATCAACTGCACGGCATTGGCAGACTGGAATCCCATTTTGCCTATGCTTTTGTCTTCTATCATTTTTAAACACTGCTTCAGTATAATGCCACCGCTGCTGGGCAGCGACATAGATACCAGGGTGTATCCCTTATAGTTAAAGATCACAGGTTTTCTTTCTTTGGCAGTGTAATTTTTCAGATCTTCTTCTGAAATAATGCCATTCGCTTTTTTCATTTCGGCAACGATTAACCGGGCTGTTTCGCCCTCATAAAACCCTTTTTGCCCTTTATCACGAATGCGCTTAAGCGTTTCAGCGAGGTCAGCCTGTATCAGCGTATCACCTTTTTTCCATTCGTTTGGTTTAAGAAAAGCGATTTTGGAACTGTTATACCGTTCTAAATCCGGGCGAATATGATTTAATCCCCCGGCTTCGGCTTCGGTAATTACAAACCCGTATTCAGCCAGGTCTATAGCGGGCTGAACCAGTTTTTCAAATGGCAGTGCTGCGTATTTCATGGAAGCGAAAAGACCGGCTACAGTGCCGGGTACGCCGGCAGACAGGTGTCCTCTCCGGCTCAACTGCATCACCGGGTTCCCTTCTTTATCAAGATACATATCCCGGTGCGCGGCCCCGGGCGCTTTTTCACGATAATCAATTGCAATATCGGAGCCATCCTGTAAGTGTGCTATCATAAAGCCGCCGCCGCCCAGGTTGCCCGCGCCCGGGTACACTACCGCCAATACCAATTGCACTGCTATGGCCGCATCAACCGCGTTGCCGCCCTGTTTTAATATTTCCACTCCAACTTTACTGGCCAGGGGGTGTGCCGATACCACTGCGCCATTGCTGCCGGTAAATGATTTTTGTATGGTATACTGATAAGGGTTATACGAGGTTACTGGAAGATGACTCTTACAGGAAAGAACGGCCAGGAACAGGATCAAAAAACTGTGTGTGGCTATTTTATTCATGAATAAAACCATTAAAAGGCAATATACTAAAGAATTTTTTACATCATTTGTCTTTGCAGGGTTCTCTATGGCAGGGGTTTCTTAAATTGCCGCACAATTGTTAATATATGCGAAAACATGCATGTGCCTTATTGTCCTTCTTTTTTCTGATACATGTCGGGTACGCCCAGTTGCAATCGCCGGAAACATTTTTAGGATATAAGCTGGGGCAGCGGTACACCCCCCATTTTAAGATCATCAATTATTTTAATCACGTAGCTTCTCATGCCGGGGCAATGGTAAAGCTGCAGCAGTATGGTGCAACCAATGAAGGGCGCACCCTGGTAGCGGCATTTGTTTCATTGCCGGAAAATATCAATAACCTCGAAAATATACGGAAGAACAATTTGCGCCTGGCTAATATGGCTTTAGACAGGATGGCGCCTGATGAAAACGCGCCTGTTATTGTGTGGCTAAGCTACAATGTGCATGGAAATGAAACCTCCTCTTCCGAAGCGGCTATGCTGACCCTGTATGAACTGGTTAGCCCGGAGAACCATAAAACAAAAGAATGGCTTAAAAATACCGTGGTGGTGATAGATCCCTGTATGAATCCTGATGGGCGCGACAGGTATGTAAACTGGTTTAACAGCATTGCAGGCAAAAATTTTAACCCCCGTCTGGAAGCGAGGGAACACAGAGAGCCCTGGCCCGGCGGACGTACGAATCACTATAATTTTGACTTAAACCGCGACTGGGCCTGGCAAACACAGGTAGAGTCGAGGCACCGGCTTGAGCTGTACCAGCAATGGTATCCCCAGATACATGTAGATTATCATGAACAGGGCATCAATAATCCCTATTATTTTGCTCCTGCAGCACAGCCCTATCATGAAATCATTACTCCCTGGCAAAGGGAATTTCAACTGAGCATAGGACGGAACAATGCAAAGTATTTTGATGAAAACGGCTGGTTGTTTTTTACCAGGGAAGTATTTGATCTTTATTATCCTTCTTACGGAGATACCTACCCTATATATAACGGCGCCATAGGTATGACTTATGAGCAGGCGGGAGGAGGATCTGCAGGGCTGGGGGTATATAAAAAAGAAGGAGACACGCTTACCTTGTACGACCGGCTGATCCATCACTATACTACGGGTGTAAGCACTATTGAAATCTCTTCGCTGAATGCGTCAAGGCTGATAAAAGAGTTCAGGAAATTTTTCAATGATGCTGTTTCCAAAGGCGCCGGCAGTTATAAAAGCTTTGTAATTAAATACAATGAAGCAGACGGTCAGCGTATTGCATCGTTACTGGAACTGCTTGACAAAAACGGCATTCAATATACCGGCGGCAGCGGCACGGCCAAAGGGTTCAATTACGCCAATGGAAAAGAAGAAACATTTACTATCGGCAAAAATGATATTGTGATCAGTGGTTTGCAGCCCAAATCGACCTTGATTGAAGTATTGTTCGAGCCGCAACCCAAACTGGTTGATACCGCAACGTATGATATTACGGCCTGGGCTTTACCCTATGTATACGGTGTAAATGCATATGCCGTAAAGGAAAAAATAACCGGCGGCGGACCCTATATTAAACCTCCTAATATTGTAAATAGTGTCGGGCAAACCTATGGGTATGTAATTCCGTGGGAAGGTATTCAAAGTGCAAAAGCGGCGACTCAATTAATGCAAAAAGGTGTAAAGCTGAGGTTTGCATCCAGGGATTTTGAAGTAAACGGCAAAACCTTTAAAAGAGGAGCGGTGCTGGTGCTTAAAACCAGTAATATGCTTACCATAGACCAGCTATGGAAGCTTACCACTGATATTTGTAATTCCGAAAATGTGAAGGCATATCCTGTAAATACGGGTTTTGTGGATAAAGGGTATGACTTTGGAAGTGAGAATGTACGTTATATCAAGCCACCTAAAATAGGATTGTTGTCTGGTGAAGGAGCAAATTCCAACGCTGCGGGAGAAATATGGTTTTTCCTGGAACAGGAGCTGGATTATCCTGTTACGCTGATCAATGTAAACGACCTGGACAGGATTCAATGGGATGATCTTGATGTGTTGATCATACCGGACGGAAGGTATAAATTCCTGGCAGATGAGAACGGGTCAAAAGAGTTGAGATCCTGGGTTAGAAAGGGAGGAAAAGTAATTGCTTTGGAAAGCGCTGTCGCACAATTGGCAAAAACCGAATCAGGATTAAAATTTAAGAAAGAGGAAGACAGTGTTGAAAAAAAGGATGCCTACAGCGCATTGAAAAAATTTGAAAACCAGGAAAGGGATTATATATCTTCTACCACGCCCGGCTCTATTTACAAAGTACAGCTGGACAACACGCACCCGCTGGCATTTGGTTATCCCGGGTATTATTATACCCTGAAAATGGATGATAATTTTTATGAATTTATTGATGAAGGCTGGAATGTGGGCGTGATCAAAAAAGACAACTGGGTTACCGGGTTTGTAGGGACGAAGCTGAAAAAGAAGCTAAATGACGGATTGATATTTGGTGTGGAGGATATGGGAAGGGGAACGATTGTTTACCTGGCAGACAATGTTTTATTCCGGAATTTCTGGCAGAACGGTAAACTTATGTTTTGCAACGCATTATTCCTGGTAGGGCAATAAGCTACATATTATTACCTTTGCGCCGCTCATGAAATATACAGACGAGATCAATAAGCGTAAAACATTCGCCATTATATCGCACCCCGATGCGGGAAAAACCACCCTGACCGAAAAATTACTGTTGTTTGGCGGCGCCATACAAACAGCCGGCGCGGTAAAAAGCAACAAGATAAAAAAGCATGCTACCAGCGATTTCATGGAAATTGAAAAGCAGCGTGGTATCTCGGTAGCTACCAGCGTAATGACCTTCGAATACGAAGGATTCCTGATTAACCTGTTAGACACCCCCGGTCACAAAGATTTTGCTGAAGATACTTACCGTACCCTGACTGCTGTTGACAGTGTAATACTGGTGATTGACAGTGTAAATGGTGTGGAAGCCCAAACGCGCCGGCTGATGGAAGTATGCCGCATGCGCGATACCCCGGTAATTGTGTTCATCAATAAAATGGACCGCGACGGCAAAATGCCTTTTGACCTGCTGGAAGAGATTGAAAAAGAACTGCACATTCAACTGCACCCCATGAGCTGGCCCATTAACAGCGGTAAAGACTTTAAAGGGGTATACAATCTTTTTGATAAGAATCTTTTGCTGTTTTCCGCCAATACGAAGGCAAACGATGAGGATGTGATACATATCACCGACCTGTCTGACGAATCGTTGATTGCCAGGGTAGGGGAACGCGACGCCGGACAACTGCGGGAAGATGTTGAGTTAATTGACGGGGTATACGGAGAACTGAATGTAAATGCCTACCTGCAGGGAAAGATAGCCCCTGTGTTTTTTGGCAGTGCGGTTAATAATTTTGGAGTAAAGGAAATGCTGGATACTTTTATCCGCATTGCGCCTGCTCCGTTATGCCGTCCCACATCAGTAAAGGAAGTATGTCCCGGCGATGAAAAATTCAGCGGCTTTGTTTTTAAGATACATGCCAATCTCGATCCCAAGCATCGTGACAGGATCGCTTTTTTACGGGTATGCTCCGGCAGGTTTGAAAGAAACAAATATTATCATCATGTACGTTTGGATAAGGATGTGCGCTTCAGCAATCCTTATTCATTTTTGGCACGCCAGAAAGATGTAATTGAGGAAGCTTATCCGGGTGATGTGGTAGGATTGTTTGATACCGGTAATTTTAAGATAGGAGATACACTTACAGAAGGCGCTGATTTTTACTTTACCGGCATTCCCAGCTTTTCGCCGGAGCTGTTCAAGGAAGTGGTGAATAAGGATCCCATGAAAACCAAACAACTGGAAAAAGGTTTGCTTCAGCTAACAGATGAGGGGGTTGCGCAATTGTTTACACAGCACGGCGGAAACAGGAAAATAATCGGCTGTGTGGGCGACCTGCAGTTTGAAGTAATACAATACCGGTTGTTACAGGAATACGGGGCTTCTGTACAGTTCAATACTTTACCTTTTTATAAAGCCTGCTGGATCACGTCGGACGATAAGAAAAAACTGGATGACTTTATCCGTTTTAAAACCGCCAATGTAGTGTTGGATAAAGATGAGCACCTGGTATATCTTGCCCAAAGCGAATGGTTCCTTAACACAGAAATTACAAACAACCCGGATATTAAATTCCATTTTACCAGTGAAATTCATAAGGAAGGGTATGGAGTTTGAGGTTTATAGTTTTGGGTTTGTGGTTTATGGCTATCAGCCTTCAGCTATCAGCTATTAGTGAGTTTTATTTATAGTTTATATTTGAGAAACCATAAATCCGAAATTTGCAACGTGTGATCTGAAGCGTGCGACAGCCATCAACTCTCAACTCGCAACTGTGAGATCTCAAATTCCAAATCGATCATCCCTGTAACCCGTAACTACAAACCATAAATCAGAAACTTCTTCAACTCCATATATCAGCAAAATCCGGGGTAACGCTGCAACCTTCTTCCAGTTGGAAAGTAAATTGGGGAGTGGCAGCGTTTACGCGTAGCTGGTACCCGCCGTTCTGCAATTCGTATATCTCGATCTTTTCCTCATCCGCATCTACTATCAGGTAATAATGTACGCCCTGTGTTCTATATAATTCAAATTTGGTATGACGGTCTCTTAATGCCGTTGAAGGAGACAATATCTCCACCACCAATGCCGGCGGAAAATCAAGGTAAGGCTTTTTGATCTCGTTACAAACGATCAGTATATCAGGTTGAATAATAGTGTCTTCGGATATTTTATAATCCAGAGGATCATATACTTCGCAGTGGTTGCATTTTTTTAATACTGAGCCAAATGCAACAATCAGCCTGGCTGAAGTTTTTTGATGTTTAGGAACAGGCAAAGGACTCATCGCGATCGGGTGGCCTTCAATCAGTTCCCAGCGTCCTTCCCATTGCTGGTACTCGTTATAGGTATAATGTGGTAATATTTTATTGGCTAAGCCCATATGTAAATTTAAAATAAAAAAACGGTTCCGGCAATTTATGAAGCTTGGGGGAGGTTTGAGCTATCAGCTGTCAGCAATTCCCGCCAGGGGCTGACCAAAAAGGTCGTCGTTGTATATAGAGCGAAAACTTAAAATGTGCCCAGGCTAAACGATGCCCGCTTTAACAATATCAGCCACCACCTTGTCTATAGGAAGCGTAACGCTGTCTTCCGAAAATTCATTCCAGTTTATAAAACGGAAGGTTTCTGTTTCGCCTCTTTGCTCATAGATCGCCATTTCTCTTTCATCAAAATCAAAAGGCTGGGTCCGTAACGGCGTTTTGATAGGCTCTAAAGCCCTGGCAAAATAATAGATAGCAATGATCTGGTGATCGGGTGTAAAAGCCGACATCTGGAAAAAATCAGTAGTATAAATATGCTTGCCTATTTCCACATCCAGGTTCATTTCCTCCATGAACTCGCGTTTTAAGCAATCCCTGGTACCTTCTCCAAACTCAAGCCCGCCCCCGGGAAACTTGGTATAATAACTGCCTCTTATATATTCATCGCTTACCAACACCTGCTTTTCTTCATTGATCAATAAACCGTATACTCTTACGTTAAACATTTTTATTTCAAACGTACATGAAATTTTTCATTCGTAAAACCTGCCCGTATAATAAGGTGGGAGGGGATAAGGAGTAGGGTATAGGGTACCAACAACACACAGGCTAATCAACAGGCAGACGCTGAGAAACCAAGCCATGTAGAGACTCGTTGGAGAAGGAGTGGAGGGGTTGTTCAACTGGCAAACGGAGAGGAAATAGAAGTATCAGTAAGAAGAAGGGATGAGTTTATCAAAAAAATTACGCAGATATAGTTTGGGAAAAAGTTTACCTTATTCTTTTAAAAAAATGACCCGAAAGTGCATTGATTGAATCATATATCTAGTTTAAGCATAATCAATCGACCTCTTTCTATGTGAGGAAGAATAAAAGTCGAAAATGGAGTTTCACTTTCAATTTTTTTGAGAATTTTTTGATCTCGAAAAGATGAATCTGCGGAAATGAATGAATATTTAAAATCATACCGGGGAGGATTTAGTGTGTACAAAAAACATTCAGATTCCTTGGCTGGTTGCAAGTTACCATTGCTTAAATCATATGAGCTTAGCTGATAATAGAATAAATTTGGTTGTATTTCATTTATTTTTTTACCGTATAACGAATCGTAGTCCAGGTGTAAAAGCAGTCGATTAAATCAAAATCATTATTCTGCTCGATGCCATTGTACTTGTATTTATTCTCCGGCTCTCCGAACGCCAGTGCTTTAGACGATATCCCCGCCATGGTCAATCCGAACGGATAATAATGTGTCTCTTCAGGGATAGCTCCCCGCCATGCGGGGTAAACTGCAATATACACATATCCGTTCTTCGGGGCTGTTTTATTTGTAAGGTCAGTATGCGTTTTAACAACACTGTTGCCACCAACCCTGCTGAACCCGCTGCTTATTACCTGGAACCTCTCATCAAAAAATATACAATTGATGTACGCTTTCGGCACTGTGGGCGTTCCTGCCGCATCGGTGGTTTGGTTGGTCAGCAGGCTGCTGATACCGCTTGTTACATCACCGATGCCATTGAGCTGCGAAGCGGTAATGCCGCCGTGGGTAGCCGCTGCGGTACCGCCCAGGGGTCCTCCTAATAATCCCGTTAATATGTCCAGGATGGGCACGGCGCTGTTGGCTCCGGTGCCTCCTGTATTGTTGGTAAAATAATAGCTTTTGCCAAAGATGTCTATCTTATCGCCTGCCATTACTTTTACTCTCCGCCTACCGCAGAGTCGCCAGCTAACACACATGGCTAAGCGCAGGCAGACACTGCGGAGAACTCTCACTCTGTGGAGAACGAAGGCTTACGTTTTTCAAAAAGATACGCAGGCAAGACTTGCTCAATAATACAAAGGCCCCGTGAGGGGCTTTTGTTGTTTTAAACAGTGATGTTCGTGCCTATCATTGGTAAAATACTTTTGAGTCGGGACATTTCTTCTTTAGTTTCATCAAGCATATCTCTTTCTATTAACTGCTTGTCATAAATTCCAACGAGTTCATTTAAGTGAGGATTGTTATTGAGTTTCGCTGCTATTATTCCTTTCAGAATACGATAATTGTCGTTTTGGGTATGCACCTTATACTCTTCCGGCTTACTATTAATAATCTTATCAACCATTGCTACTGTTGCATTGTTCAAACAATAAGGCAATGCCACGTCTTTAAATTGTCGTAGTAATTGTTCCGCTACATAAACAATATGTTTTTCTTCAAACACATGTAAATCCAAACTTCTATTGCGGTTCTTGTATAAACCATCAGGATTAGACAAAAGTCCAGCAATACTATTACCGATAGTGATAAAATCAGTATCATTTTTTATAATAGTGTTCAATGTGATTTCCTTATAATACTTCTCTATTCCTTTAACATTGACCCATATAAAAGGCTCAATCAAAAAACCTTTTGCACCTGTTTTAATAGCTGTTCTGTTATAAATAAGAAATTGATATAAGAAAACAGCATCATTGGTTTTTCGTATAAAACCCTGGTCTTTGTAAGAAGGTGTAAAGTCAAATGCCTTCAATTCATTTGTGAGTAATTCAATTAGCTTACGTAATACTTCTTTCTGTGTCACGATATAAAAAATTTATTCAACTGTATATGAACCTGTTTTTGAATCCCACCGGTAAATTCCAGTTTTTATTTTTGAGGGGTCAATTTTTGTCCCGTTAAGAGTACCTGCATTTTTACCTGTTAAAGTGCCTGCTTCGCCATCTTTAGAAACAAAGATTGTCCGTTACTTAACTTACTGCCATTAACTTTTGATTCAAACACTCCAACTACTTTACCATCTTTTACTACAACGAAGTCTGCAACGGTAGAAGCTCCATCCATTTTTATAGACACCTGCTCTAATATATCTGCCCCCTTAAATTGTTTTGCTAAAACCCCTTTCGTAAGAGATTCTCCCATTGCACCTATATCATTGATTGATGTAAGTCCGCTAAATGTATTCTTTGCAAGTGTTCCTTCTTTCGCAAAAAGTCCTTCCTTCATTGGAGATAATGCCATTGCAATGTCTGTAAGAGCATGTGCTCCCATTGCATATTCGGTAAACGCATCACTTCCTGAGCTACCATATTTAGCATAAAGATTAAGTCCATATTCCACACCATTTTCCATGGGGGATTGGGAAAGTACGTGGCCAAGTCCCTTTAAAGTTTCAATGGGGTGAGTAACCGCGTTTGCAGCGCCTTTTACAACGCCTTCTACTGCTCCACCTATGCCTGCTGTTGTGCCTACTACTTTTGCAGAAGTACCATTAGGATTACTTACGGTATTCGCTACAAGCTTAGCCCATATTCTAAAATCTAATCCTTCAGCTCCATCCAAATCAACATTCGTAATCGGATTGTTTGAACAATACTGATAGGGAGATAGATAATAAAACTTTTCACTAATTGGATCAATTCTAAAGAAGCGTCCAATTTGTTGGTCATATTCTCTCATACCGTAGTCATACCATTCTAACCCTGAACCGTCACTAAACTCCTTGTTCTGTATCTCTTTACCAAATAGTTTGTATTTATTCTCCGGCTTCCCGAACGCCAGTGCTTTGGAGCTTATCCCTGCCATCGTAAGCCCAAACGGATAATAATGCGATTCTTCCAGGATAGCACCC